>NZ_QSIL01000001.1 GCF_003469185.1 Collinsella sp. AM34-10
TATACTTGATTTAAGGCGGAGTGGAATGTGGGCGCGCAAGGAGATGCGGAATCGATGAGAGCCTCAAAAAAAATTACTGCAGTGTTATCATCTTTCATCCTCTCTATTCTTCCATTTCTGATTCTATGGGCGGCTTGGTCAGTCCTCCCTGATACAATTCCCGCTCATTGGAGTGGGGGTGTGGTTGATCGATGGGGTAATAAGCTTGAATTGCTGGTTGTTCCGCTGTTTTCTCTGATTGGTTCTATTGCAATTTCTGTGTACCTTATTGTTTCCACGCGGCGAAGAGAGTTCGCGGATTTCTCTGTTCGAATGCGACGGGACTTTGTTGCGTGCTATATTTCTAGTCTTCTTTTATCGACAACCTGCTCAGTGATAATTGCCGTTTGGGTTCAGTTGATTCTTACGCAAAACACTGCGGTTGATGGGGGGCTTGGACTATCGATCCTGTATTCCCTTCCCGGGCTATATGTGATCTTGTGCGCTTTGCCGCCTTTTTATGCGAGCGGCGAGAGCAAAAAGGCAGAGCGCCTGATAACAGTTCTTATTGGCGGCGCGGAGATTGTTCTTTGTGGAATAGTGCTTGAAGGTTCGGCTGCCTCTTATGCGATGATTGGACTGATGATTCTGTTCTGTGCGTTTGAGATTGTGTCACAGGTAAGGGATAGCCGGTCCTTATGAGCAGGATAAGGGCGCACTACGGGCGCCCGGGATTTTGCGGCGCAACTCGGCGTGCCGAGTTCGTTTCCGCTGGTAGCGTGGAAAGATAAACCGAAAGACCGCCACGGCCCGCCGTCATACGCGCCTCGCGCACCGTATGACGGCGGGCCGTTTTCGCAGGCAGGGCCGTATGACGCATCAGAACCCGTCGGGCGCGGCGGATACCTTGCGCTTCCTGCCGCCGGACGGCGACCCCTTGGGCTTTTTCGGCTTATCC
Source organism: Collinsella sp. AM34-10 (assembly GCF_003469185.1). Taxonomy (GTDB): domain Bacteria; phylum Actinomycetota; class Coriobacteriia; order Coriobacteriales; family Coriobacteriaceae; genus Collinsella. Next base: position 938 of record NZ_QSIL01000001.1, read on the forward strand.
GGGATGCGCCACACCGGTGCCGGGGAGGTGTTCCGGACCTCCCCCTCGAGCGCCCGCGCGAGCAGCGCGCCCTCGGCCTCCGGCGACGTCATGCCCAGCAGCGGCCCCAGGAACGTCTCGGTGATGTCGCGGCTGGCGAGCGCCATCGGGCCCTCCGCGTCGATCACGAGCGCGCCGTTCTCGCGCGCGCTCCAGGCCATGAGCTCCGACGGGGTGATCAGCGGGCGGCGCGCCACGGAGAACGACTTGCCGGACGAGGAGCTCTGCGTCCCCTTGGTCGAGCTCTGCCCGGTCGTCCTCACGCTGTAGTCGCCGAGGCGCTTGCTGATCTCCTCCGCCTCGCCGACGGACTCCACCGAGAGGACGACCTGGGTGCCGAGCAGCGCCAGCAGCGCGTCCGACTCCGCCCTGGAGTAGCCGCACCGCGCCTCGAGCAGATGGGTGTTCTGGAGCACGAAGACGACGTGCAGCCCGATGCTGCGGACCTCTGCGAGGTCGCCGAGGAGGCGGGGGATCTTGGGGATCCCGGACCCCTCGTCGATGGCGAGCAGGGTCTCCGCCGGCAGCCTGCCGCCTGACAGGCGCGCGGTCTCGCGCAGCGCCGACAGCGCCTGCGAGAATATGCACGAGACGAGCGCGCCGCGGTCGCCGCGGTCCGTCGCGCTGGCGATGTAGAGGATGGTGGGCCTGCGCCCGACCGATGCGAGGTCGACCTCGCCGTCCCGGAGCATGCGGCTGACGTCGTCGTCGCAGAAGGACATGAGGTAGTTGCGCGCGGTGGAGACGAGGGCCTCGCCCCCGCCGCCGTTCGACGAGGCGACGAGGAGGAACTGGCGCGCCGGGTTTCCCGCCGGCAGGTCCGCGGCGAGCTCCTCGAGCGACTTGACGGCGCTCTTGCCGCCCCTGGGCTCGAGGAGCGCGAGAACGGTCGAGAGGTTTCGCGCCTCGATGGGGATCCGCCCGTCCGTGATCGCGAGGAGGCAGAGGCCGGTGATGAGGTTGCGGCTGGCGTCCGTGAAGAACCTCTGGCCGGAGGAGAAGGCGTCGGGCACGATGGCCGCCGACAGCTCGCGGAGCTCGGCCACGGCACCTGCGACGCCCTCGATCCCGAGTGCCGCGATGGCGCGGTCGAGGGGGTTGAACCTCGCCGACTTGACGGGCTCGTCGAGCCGGATGGCGACGACCTCCATCCCGGCCCTCCTGGCGAGCGGCTCGGTCCATGCGCGAATCTCGGATTTCGGGTCGTGGACGATGACGGACGTCGGGATCCCGTGGGCGTTGCGGTCGATTGCCGCGGCCACGCTGATCGCGAGGGACCTCCTCGTCTTGCCCGCGCCGCTGCCCGCCCTTATGAGGCAGTGGACGGCGGGGACCATCGCGATCCCACCGCCGATGCAGCCGGCCGCCACGAGCCCCTCCGCGGCGGCCTTCCCGTCCCAGGGAGGGCAGCGCCTCGCGACCCTGGAGGGCCTCGACTCGAGCCAAGCGTCCCCGTGCGTGCGCGTGGGCGCGCGATCGCCGGCGAACGTCCCGTCGTGGAGCCTCGCCCATGAACGGCCCCAAGAAACGAATCCGAGCGCGAGGACGGAGGCCGCGACGAGGGCGAGCGCCGCGAGCAGCTCGCCCGCCTGGCCCGACGCCGCCGCGTCGGCGGCCGCCTCGAGGGGGCCGCGGAAGACGTAGGCGGGCTCGGGGCCCGGGTCGGCCGTGGGCAGCCGCAGCAGGACGGAGAGGCCCGAGATGAGGGATAGGGTCCACCACCTGGCGTAGTCCCAGGCGCTGGCGGCCGCGGCGCAAGCTATGACGGCGGCGACGCCGTGGGCCGCGAGCGTGCCGGCGAGCTCCCTTTTCATGTCGCGGTTGAAGGATTTCGGTTTCATCTCGTGATCGTCCTCTCTATCCTGTTCGCTATCTTCAGCGCGGGGGCGCTCGACGGCCCGGTGCCGCCGGAGGCGAGTGCCCTCAGGGTCGCGGCGATGAGTCTCAGCGCCCTCTCGCCGGCCTCGTCTCCCATGTCGCGTCCTCTGGCGTCCCGTGTGGCCTCCCTGGCGACCAGGGTCGCCATCGCGGCGGCGCGCCCTAGGGCGGTGCCTGCCGACGGGGCGCGCCTGAATGCCCGGTCCGCCGTGGGACACCCCCTGAGGTCTGCCGGCTCGAGGGTCCGGCCGCGAGCGGCCTTTCGCGCGAGCCTTTCGAGGCGCGTCTTCGGGATGCAGGCCCGGGCCTCGGTGGTGAGTCCGGCTTCCCGCCGCCTCTCCGTCGCGGGGCCGGTTTGGGGCGCGGCGCGTCGTGTCGGCACCTCCTCGCGAGCCGGCGTTCTGTCTGGGACTATGACCCGAAGCGCCGCGTTCTCGCACCGGAGGCCGAGGTCGGCAGCTGCCTTGCGGACGTAGACATCCCGCGCCTCACCGGTCAGGCACTTGAGGTCGGCGCACCTCTCGACCGCCTTCCTGTGGCGCTCCAGTGCGCCGGCGAGTGCGGGGGAGTCGGACGCCGCCCGGTCGAGGGCCTCCCTCAACGCGGCGGAGGCCTCCGGGTGGAAACGCCTGAGGTGGGCGGCCTCGATTCTTCCGTTCGGCGGCAGGCCGATGTCGAGCTTTCCGCGGTCGATTCGCGCAACTGCTTCCAGGGCCGCCTTCCTCGCGAGGTCGCGCTCGATGTACGCTTCCCGCAGCAGCGGCGCCATGGCCTTCGAGGAGATCTCGAGCCTGGCCGCCTCCATCTTCCCCCTGGGCAGCAGGGAGTCCCAGCCGCCCTTGCGGTCGACCGTGAGGATGTGGACGTGGTGGCTCGTGCCGTTGACGTGCATGGCCGCGTAGAACTCCACGCGGCTCTCGGGCACGCCGGTCATCTCGGAGAAGAGCCTCGGCCACTCGGAGCGCACCAGGGCCTGCCAGGCGTCCAGGCGGTCGAGGCCGGCGCCTGGGGCGATTTCGTTCGGGACCGTGACGACGGTGGTGAGCACCGCGCCGCCGTTTTGGGCGATGGCGCGCCTGGCCTCCGCCACGGGGACCGGGCCGTCCGCGCCCCAGAGGCCGCCCGTCGAGCCGGTCCTGTTCGCGGCGTAGGCGGCCAGGCCGTCCACGCCGAGTCTCCTGCCGTCGGCCTCGCTGACCTCGATGACGACGCCGCGGCGGGTGCCGGCGTATGCCGCCAGGCCCGCGGCGGACGCCCTCGTGGACGCCCCCGCGCGGACGACGGAGTGGTTGACGATGACGGGCGGGCTAGCCATCGGCGCGCTCGCGCGCGTGGAGCTTCACCTCGTCGATTCGGCCGAGTCCGGCGCGGCTGAGCTCGCCGGCCTGCGCGAGGTAGTTCTTCCAGATGTCCGCGACGGGGACGTCGTCGAGCGAGGCGTAGGAGGCCTTGAGGACGTCGGCCGACATGAGGCCGGCCATGATGGCGGCGGTCATGGGCCGCGAGAGGACCGCGGCGATGCGGTCCTCGGCGGCGTCGAGCTTGCGCTCGATGTCGAGTGCGGCGACGTCCATCCGCGCGTCGACGACGCCGCGGATGAAATCTGCGACCTCGTTGCCGTAGAGGTCGAGCCCCTCCGCGGCGAGCGCCGAGCGCAGGAGCGAGCGGATCTCGTCGCTGACGTTGGACTCGTCGAGCTCCGCCCGCGTCTTGAGGGCGGTGTAGAGCTTGTGGTCGATTTTTACGCTGATGGTTTTGGTTTCGGCCATAGGGTCTCCTCATAAAACAGGGGGCCGTTTGGCCCCCTGTGGCGTCTATTCGTCTTCCGTGTATGTAATCGGATAGCCTTTTGGCGCTTTGGCCGCCGGCAAGGGCGTATATGCGATGTGCTCGTTTTTGATTTGGACGGCATCGAAATCAATCAACTCTGCAATTATTTCAATGGGTCCGGCGTTGAATTTGTTAATACCCATGTTTGCTCCGGGCTCAGTTGGTCTTAGCCGGCGTTCACTACATTCAGTTGACGCCGATGTAGCTAAGAACGCTGTCGCGATTGATGCGCCACAGCTTCCCGCACTTCACGGCTTTGAATGTTCCGTTCTGGCAGAGCCTGTAGACGGAGCGATCGCTGATGCCGAGCAGGCGTGCGACCGGCATCGGGTCAACGATATCCGGCATCGTACGAAAGGCATCAAGAGTGATGCGCTTGTTCTCAACTTCCATTTCGACCTCCTTCTGTTTGCTGTCGTCTCTTTGAGTTCAAGTCTGAACTGTCTTGGAAGGCGGTCTCAAAACTACGGTCGCGGCGGACGATATGGACCCGATAGACTGAAATGACTTGCTCTGGAAAGGCATGGAAAAGGCCGCGATGTGGTATCGCGGCCTTCGGTTAGGTCCAATTCAGTTTTCGTAAGCTATGAGGCGCTCTTGTAAAGGCGTCCGAGAGCGTCCATTGCCGATGCGGTTGCTTTCGGGTCGGCGCTTGCGTATCTGTCTAGGGTCATGGAGGCTTTGGAGTGGCCCATCAAACTTGCGAGTGTTTTCGGGTCTACGCCGTTGGCGACGGCATATGTTGCGAAGCTGTGCCTTAGGTCATGGAAGGTTACCGTGTTCCTGTTTAATACTCCATGAAGGTTCAGCGCCTTAGAGAGCGCACGCCAGGCACCGTTAATCCTGGGAGGCTTAAGGAACGAGCCGTCGGGAAATCCCAGTACGAACATTTCCTCGCTGAACTCAATCCCGAGTCTGATGCATTCTTCTTTCATGTCTCGCTTGCGCGCGGCTAGGTCGCGCATGAGATCCTCTGGACAATTTGGAATCGCCCGTCTACTACTGACACTTTTGGGTCCTTTGATGTAGAACTCGGTGTCGGTATGCCCGATTGCGGCTTCCACACGAATTGAGGATTGGGAAAAGTCGACGCATTTCCACTTCAGGGCGCAAAGTTCGCCTCGACGGAGTCCTGTATACAGGGAGATCTTGGCCGCCAGTATTGTTGGGACATCAATGGATGCGTTGAGGGTGTTTAGGACGCGGGCCCTTTCCTTGTCGGTAAGTGAATTCGGCCGTCCGTAATCGGCATCCTCGTTCTTAGGGACCTTTGCCCATGCGGCTACATTTTCTGAAACCAGCTTTTTCCTCAGTCCGTATTTCAATGAGCCCCGCAGCAGCCTTAGGGAATTGCACGCAGTTGACCTTGCGTGCTTCTTCGCCATTGCGTTGACCCATTCCTGGACGTCTTCTTCAGTTAGGTCCTCCAGGGGAATGCTGCCGATATATGGTTCGATGTTTCGGCGGAGCATGCCTGAATAGCCGGTCGCGGTGGAGCGCGCGATGTCGGCGCACTCCATTGTTATATAGGTAGACACTAGTTCGGCAACTGAAATCGATTCTGCCGGCCTACTCGCTTCGGCTTCCGCTTCTGCATCTAGGCGGGCGCGAACGACCTCAGCTTCCACCATGGCCGCGTCTCGATGCTTATGGCTACGACCTTTATCGCGGCCTCGATGTTCAAGAAGCCGAGTTTTCTTATGCCAGGCGCCGTCCTCGAAGTAGGGGAACTGCGCGCGCCAGCGATCGTCCATGTACTTATATATAGATGAAGTAGCGTATTTCTCTTCCATTGTTCCTCCGTGTGCAATCACGTGTGCAATGACTGTGCAATTTGACTGTTTCGGAGACGTCTCAAGTGAGACTATAGGCGGAAGATGAAAGAAAAGCTCGAGGTCACGGTCGGCATAGTCGCAGATGAACGTTAATAAACGATAAGGAAACCGATGTAATCAGTGGGTTGCGGGTTCGATTCCTGTCACTGGCTCCATGAGAGTTTCGGGCTCTGTCTCTATATGGGACAGGGCCCGTTTCTATTTAGGTGGTGCGCCATCGGGTTAGCGTCCATCCCGTTTTTGGTTTGTCTCGTCCTCCAGTTTGTCTAAATCTGTAACACCAAGACCGATATTCGGCATCTAACTGTTACAGATTGAGATGAAACTTAGGGTGTTTTAGGAATATCTTGATCTGTAACATGTAGAAGCGGAATAGGCCTCTTGCTGTTACAGATCGAGACAAGGGCGGGCGCGGATCTGGATGTCCTGCTCGAGCGTGGATTTCTGGATACGCGAGCGAAGAAAATCTCCCGACCGGAGAACGAGCGTGGATAATTAACTTGGATAGGGAGCTAAGGTAAACAACGATTGTCTATCGACGGCTTTAGAAACAACGACCCCGATTTCATTGTGGAATCGGGGTCGTTTGTGCCTCAGGAATCCGAATGGATTAATCGAGCTCCTAAGGAACTTCTTGGGTTCTTGCTAATGGTCTGCCGAGGATGTCCCCAATGCAAACAGCGGGCATCTACTCAATATAGCTGGGGTTCTTCTTGATGATCACGCGTGCAGCGATGAAGGAGACGACGATGGCGATGATGGCGACAACGCATGCCAGCACGAAGTTACCCATGGACCCATCGGGAGCGATAAAGATGAGTGCCGAAAGAAGGCCGGGGCATGCTCCCGCAACATACTCTTTCAGAACAAAGATGCCTGCAGGGAGTCCAGCGCAGAGCGCGCCGATTGCCGTGCCGACAAGCAGGCGGGGACGCTCGATGAGGCAACCGTAGAACGCGGGCTCGGTTACGCCACAGAGTGCGGTGACGGCAACCGTGGTGACCATACCCCTCTTCTCTTTGTTTCCCTTCATGGCAGTTGCCAGGGCGAGGCTCGTGCCGCCAATGCAGAGGTTCGAGATGAATCCAAAGATAATGGGTGCCCAACCGAGCTGCGCCAGGCTCGTAACTTCGATTGCGATGTAAGCCTTATCGAGACCGAGCATGACGAAATAGGGGTTAAGGGCTGCCAGGATCGGAGTAGCGATAAATGCCACGTTGTCCATAAGCCACGTGACGGCATCGCTCAGCGCGTAGCCCATCATGCTGCCGGCGGGGCCAAGGATAATAAGCTCGACGGGCACGACGATGATCATGGTGAGCAGCGGCTTCAAGAACAGTTTGGTAACGTCGGGAATGATCTTCTGAAGGCCGCGGTCGACAAAGTACATGAATACAACGCCCAGTACGATGGGCACTACCGTACTCGAATAGTCGTTCGTCGGGATGGGAATACCAAGAAAGTCGAGACCCTCGGCACCGCTAATGGACGAGCTGATCATGATCGCGCCCAGCAATGCGCCCATGATGGGCTGCATCTTCATGACGGCCGCGAGCTGATAACCAAGATAAACGGGTAAGAAGCTAAACGAAGCGCTAAAGATCGCCAACAGGACCTGGGCGGTTCCGCTATCGGTGCTCAATCCGCAATAATTGACCAGGAGATTCTTGATCGAAAGAATGAGTCCGCCAACGATGAGCGCCGGGACGATGGGCATGAATACCTGTGCAGAGACGTTCCCGAATTTCTCAATCAAGCCCATGGCGGTGTTACCGCTTTTAATGCCTTCTGCAAGGTCTTTGGCGGTTTGGGCATCGTCGGCAACCGTGCCACCGCCGACTTCGATTCCCGCGAAGTCGAGGAAGTCGTTGTAAGCCTCGGTGACGTTGGGGCCGATGATCACCTGAAGCTGGCCACCGCTGACTACTGCCCCGAGCGCCTGGTCGGCCGATTTGGCGAGCTGGAGATCGATGATCGAGGTGTCTCGTGCGTCGATGCGAAGGCGCGTCGCACAATGAGTTACCGATGTAATGTTTTCTTTGCCGCCAACAGCCTTTAGGACTGTTTCGGACATTGCCTGATATTTCATCTCTTTCTCCTAACCTTCCTGCTCCTGATACTTCGAGATAAGGTCTCGGTACCAATACCAGCTCTTTTTGGGGGTGCGCTCCAGATTGTTCTCGAAGTCGATATGGACAAGTCCGTATCGTTTTTCGTAGCCGTTGATCCAGCTATACAGATCCATCGTCGACCAGAGGTAGTAGCCCTCAACGCGCGCGCCGTCGCGCTTAGCCCTCATCATGTGCTCGATGAACTGGCCCAGAAGCTCGATGCGGTCATCATCGTGGATCATTCCGTCTGCGTCTGGTTGCTCATAGGCGCCATGTCCGTTTTCCGTAATAAAGATGCGGGGCGCGTCATAGCGCTCGTGGACATCCATGATGGTTGAATACATGCAACTTGGGAGTATTTCGCGGCCCCATTTATTGCGGGGAACATTGCTGTCGCGGGCGCTTTCAAACAAGGGCGCAATACATTTTCCTTCGACCTTTTTGCTCGAACCGCCCTTATTGTTCGCCGAAACGGCAAGCTCTCCACCGTGCCAGTCGGTTACATACTCTCGGCAATACACGTTGAGTCCAATAAAATCGACTTTACCGTCTCTGAATTCTTCTACGTCATTTGGGGATCGATAGAGCGAGACGCCAAGTTTTTCAAGGATTTCGTCCATTTCTGGCGGCAGTTGACCCTGAAGCGCTGGTGCCAGAATCATGCGATTGGCGAAAAAGTCTGCGTATCGAAATACGTCATCGGGGTGCTCGGTTGCCGGGTCGAGTTCGACAACGCCGCCATCGTGGACGGCGCCGATGATGCCGTCGTAGCCCATTTGACGATATGCTCGGACTGCGAGCGCGCTTGCGCGCATCAGGTTGTATTGAAACTGCATGTACGACTGAACGTCGAGCGATCGATTGGGGGGATAGTTGCCCAACATGTTTACGCAGTAGCTGTAGAAATGCGGCTCGTTAACGGTAGCCCAGATTTTGACGCGGTCTCCAAAGCGCTCAAAGCAAATCTCGGCGTATTTGCAGAACCACTCTGCCATGTCGTTGTTCAGCCATCCGCCTTTGCAAGCAAGCGTGAATGGCAGATCGTAATGGAACAGCGTAACGTTGGGCTCTATGCCATTTTCGAGGCAGCAATCAATGACTCGATTATAAAAATCGATACCCTCTTCATTCACTTCGCCGATACCCGTGGGGATGATTCGACTCCATGAAAGAGAGAAGCGATAGGTGTTTTGTCCGCCTTCTTTCATCATGCGGATATCTTCTTCATAGCGATGGTAGAAGTCGCAAGATACATCACCGTCAACATGGTTGATGTTCTTATTGCTTGTGTGGTTAAAGAAATCCCACTCGCCGAGGCCTTTGCCGTCTTCGTTCCAGGCACCCTCGCACTGATAAGACGCCGTGGCGGAACCCCAGAGAAACGGCATGTTGTTCACGTTGCCCATGAATCCCCTTTCCATCATTCAACACGGTGGATACGTGTGACGGAATTACGATTAAGATGACGTCAACTGATTTGAATCATAGGAGAACGACCAAAGCTGTTTGATTCAATAAATGAACCATAATATCGAGGAGGGCGGAAAGAGGGATCACGTGAATATCAATGACTTCGATGTGCTCAATCGCATTAGCTCCATCATCAACAGCGAGTTTGGGTCAAACGATGCCGCCATCGCTCGATATCTCATCGCTCACATTAGGCGTTCGAGCGAAATCAATGTTGCCGCAATAACCCGCGATGCATTCGTGACCCGTTCCGCTGTTCGTCGTTTCTGCAATCGATTGGGCTACCAGTCTCTTAGCGATTTGAAAGAATCATTTACTCAATCAGTTTTTCCAAGCGACTTAAGCCATCGAGAGGAGGAATATGGCTACGAGGAGTACAGGGCAGAGCTCGACGTTCGCATGATCGAGATGTTCGCTGAGGTTGAAAGCGGCGTGTCCGATATCGCTATTAAGCACCTTGCCGACGAAATTGATGGCCATAAAAACGTTGAAATCTGGTGCACCAATAATGTGAGCGCCAATCTCGTACGATTTCAGCAGGAAATGTTTTATGCGGGCAAGATAGTTCGCATAGTTGCTGGGGCTAACGTCGCGGAATTGAAAAACATGGGAGACGCTTCGCAGTCATTGATAATTCTCGTATCGGTCTCCGGGCTATTTGCGTCACAGGCGCGTGAGTATCTTGATTGCCGTTCGGGCAGGAAGATTCTAATTACTGCGTTTAGCAACGATGACAAATCGAGGTCTTTTGACCGTGTATATCGTCTTGGTAATGCGGGAAACGGAATTGACCGACTCGGCGTTTATTCGAAATACGCCATAACTTATTTATTCGACTTGCTATCGTCGTGTTACTTGAGTCGCTACCCCTGCACCAAGGGGGAGCCGCTCTATGGGTCTACTTTGGCCTGGCCCGAGTAGTTGCGGCTCTTTAGTTCTCCCGCCTGGAGAATGAGCGTGGATAATCTGCCGCTTTGGCCTTAGGGCCGCGCTAAAAGTGGGAGATTATCCACGCTCGATCGTGTCGTGGAAGCCCGATCGTGACCTATGTAACAGTGCAAGAGGGTCGTTATCGAAGGTCGATGCTGTAGGCGTACTCCACTATGCCAAAGTGTTCCCTCGGGAAATGTCACCAGCGCAGCCAAATCCACCGTCCTTCATATCCAAACTCAGCAAAAACGCAGGTCAAAGGTATATAGATACGCCCGGCACCGTGTATCTAGAGGTTTTCGTTGACAGCCCCCAAGGTTGCATCGTATTATCTTTTTCGTTCGCGGGGGCGGCGGTCCAAAAGACCAAAGAACCTGCGGATACTTGAACGATTGGGAGTTTGCCCGAGTGGTTAATGGGGACGGGCTGTAAACCCGTTGGCTCTGCCTACATAGGTTCGAATCCTATAGCTCCCACCCGTCAAGTGCCTGTATAGCTCAGTCGGTAGAGCACTTCGTTGGTAACGAAGAGGTCACCAGTTCAAGTCTGGTTGCAGGCTCCATCCGGCGGTGTAGCTCAGTTGGTTAGAGCACACGGTTCATACCCGTGGCGTCACTGGTTCGAATCCAGTCACCGCTACCATAGGTAACACGGTGGCTTCTCAATAGTATGTTGAGAGGCCACTATGGTATAAAGGCAAAGTCCCGTCCGGGGACGACCTGTTAAGAGGAGGGCTTTATGGCCAAAGAGAAGTTTGAGCGCACTAAGCCGCATGTTAACATCGGCACCATTGGTCACGTCGACCACGGCAAGACCACGCTGACCGCCGCCATCACCAAGGTTCTCTCCGAGACCGAGGGCTGCAAGGCTGACTTCACTGCGTTCGAGAACATCGACAAGGCTCCCGAGGAGCGCGAGCGCGGCATCACGATCTCCGTCTCCCACGTTGAGTACGAGACTGCTGCCCGTCACTACGCTCACGTTGACTGCCCGGGCCACGCTGACTACGTCAAGAACATGATCTCCGGTGCTGCTCAGATGGACGGCGCTATTCTGGTCATCGCTGCTACCGACGGCCCCATGGCTCAGACCCGCGAGCACATCCTGCTCGCCCGTCAGGTCGGCGTTCCCTACATCGTCGTCTTCCTGAACAAGTGCGACATGGTCGACGATGACGAGCTCATCGACCTCGTCGAGATGGAGACCCGTGAGCTCCTCTCCGAGTACGATTTCCCCGGCGACGACATCCCCGTCATCCGTGGTTCCGCTCTGGGCGCTCTCGAGGGCGACGCCAAGTGGATGGACGCCATTCGCGAGCTCATGAAGGCCGTCGACGAGTACATCCCGACGCCTGCTCGTAACAACGACCTCCCGTTCCTGATGGCCGTTGAGGACGTTATGACCATCTCCGGCCGTGGTACCGTTGCTACCGGCCGTGTCGAGCGCGGTGAGCTCAAGCTCAACGAGCCCGTCGAGATTGTCGGCATCAAGGATACCCAGAACACTGTCGTTACCGGTATCGAGATGTTCCGTAAGTCCATGGACTTCTGCGAGGCTGGCGACAACGTCGGTCTGCTGCTCCGCGGCATCAAGCGCGAGGACATCGAGCGCGGCCAGGTTCTCTGCAAGCCCGGTTCGGTTACCCCGCACACCAAGTTCACCGGCGAGATCTACGTTCTGACCAAGGAGGAGGGCGGCCGTCACACCCCGTTCTTCGATGGTTATCGTCCTCAGTTCTACTTCCGTACCACCGACGTTACCGGTACGGTCAAGCTCCCCGAGGGCACCGAGATGGCTATGCCTGGTGACCACATCACCATCGAGGGCGACCTCATTCACCCGATCGCCATGGAGGAGGGCCTGCGCTTCGCTATCCGCGAGGGTGGCCACACCGTCGGTTCGGGCATCGTCTCCACGATCATTGAGTAAATTAGCTCTTTGATATAGCTGACTTAGAGAGAACCCGGCACTTATAGGGTGCCGGGTTCTTTTCTACGCGGGACTTATTCCCCGCCGATTACGCTTCGCTCGCCCTTAAGCCGAGCGTGAGGGATCGATTAGATCTCGCTGGCTTCATTGATGTGTTCCAAATATGAATGGATCCAGCGAGAACCAATTGATTCGAGGTTTTCATTGACAGCACTTACACAGAGCTGATAAAGTACCATCTCGTGCCCGTACGGGGCGGATATGAAAGGTTCAGGATACATGCGTACTCTAGTTACTCTTGCGTGCACTGAGTGCAAGCGCCGCAACTATACGACCACCAAGAACAAGGCGAACATGCCTGATCGTATGGAGATCAAGAAGTATTGCCCCTGGTGCCGTCACCACACGCTGCACAAAGAGACTCGCTAGTCTCTAGTTACATACGCCAGTAGTTCAATTGGTAGAGCATCGGTCTCCAAAACCGAGTGTTGAGGGTTCGAGTCCTTCCTGGCGTGCCAGTCATTATTCCGTAAGCTCCCATTTGGGGGCTTACGGTTTACTCATGTAAAAGCGCATTGCGCGGAGGTAACCCAAATGGCCAACAAGAAGAACAAGAAGAAGGCACAGCAGCAGGCGCCTGCCAACAAAGCTGCCGCCAACTCCAAGGTTGAGGCCAAGAAGGCCGTTGCCAAGAAGAGCGAGAAGGCTGCGAAGTCTAAGAAGAACGAGAAGCCTGGTTTCTTCGCCCGTACCAAGAAGTATTTCGCTTCGGTGAAGTCCGAGATGAAGCGTGTCACGTGGCCCGACAAGAAGGAGCTCGTGAACTACTCGGTCGTCGTTTGCGCTTCTCTGGTCGTTGTCGGCGTCGTCATCGCTCTGCTCGATGCTGGCTTTGGCGAGGCTCTTGCTCTGTTCTCCGGATTGAGGGGCTAAACCATGTCTAAGCGTTGGTACGTCGTTCACACTTACTCTGGATACGAGAACCGTGTTAAGTCCGATCTCGAGCATCGCATCGAGACCATGGGCATGCAGGACCGTATCTTTGATATCGAGATTCCTATGGAGCGCGTCACCGAGATCAAAGAGGGTGGCAAGCGCGAGACCAAGGATTCTAAGATCTTCCCGGGTTATGTCCTGGTTCGCATGGAGATGGATGACGATGCCTGGACGTGTGTTCGTAACACGCCCGGTGTCACCGGTTTCCTGGGCGGCAACGGCAAGCCCGCTCCGCTTTCCCGCGACGAGTACAATAAGATGACTCGTCGTCCCGGTAAGGGCGATTCGCCCAAGCGTACGTCGGTTGATATTGAGGTCGGCACGTCCGTCCGCGTTACCGATGGCCCGCTTACCGACTTTGATGGCAAGGTCTCCGAGGTTAACACCGAGGCAGGCAAGCTCAAGGTCACGCTGATGATCTTTGGCCGCGAGACGCCGGTCGAGCTCGACTTTAACCAGGTCGCTGTCATCGCTTAAGTTTTGTCCGTTCGCGCGAGCGTGCTTCTTCTGTGACTGCTCATCTCAGGAGTGCTTCTAACACGTGCGTGCTTACGATATAGCAAGTACTACTTCACACTCGTGATTTGAAAGGAATGACCATGGCTGAGAAGAAGGTTGCCAACGTCATTAAGCTCCAGATTCCTGCTGGTGCAGCTAACCCCGCTCCTCCCGTCGGCCCCGCCCTGGGCGCTGCTGGCGTGAACATCATGCAGTTCTGCCAGGCCTTTAACGCCGAGACGCAGGACAAGAAGGGCGACATCATCCCCGTTGAGATTTCTGTCTACGAGGATAAGTCCTTCTCCTTCATCACCAAGACCCCGCCGGCGGCTCACCTCATCAAGAAGGAGCTGAACCTCAAGTCTGGTTCCGCTAAGCCCCAGGCCGACAAGGTTGGCCAGCTCTCCCAGGAGCAGCTCACCAAGATCGCCGAGATCAAGATGCCGGACCTCAATGCCAACGACATTGACGCCGCCAAGAAGATCATCGCCGGTACCGCCCGTTCCATGGGCGTCACCATCGCTGAGTAGCGATTTCTTTAGGTAATGACGGGTGCTCCAACCGGGGCGCCCGTTAAATGTGTGCAATAGGGCACACGATACGATGTGGGAGGGCTCACGCCCGTTTAACCACAGGAGGTAATGCACATGGCTAAGCATGGTAAGAGCTATAACGCCGCTGCCGAGAAGATCGACCGCGCCACGCTCTACACCCCCCTTCAGGCTGCCAAGCTCATCAAGGAGCTCGACACCGCCAAGTTCGACGAGACCGTCGAGGCCCACTTCCGTCTGGGCGTCGATACTCGTAAGGCTGACCAGAACATTCGTGGTTCCATCTCCCTGCCCCACGGCACCGGCAAGACCATTCGTGTTGCCGTCTTCGCCGAGGGCGAGAAGGCTCGCGAGGCCGAGGCTGCCGGCGCCGACATCATCGGTTCCGACGAGCTCGTCGCCCAGATTCAGAAGGGCGAGATCAACTTCGACGCCGCTATCGCTACGCCGAACATGATGGCCAAGGTTGGCCGCATCGGTAAGATCCTTGGTCCCCGTGGCCTCATGCCGAACCCCAAGCTCGGCACCGTGACCATGGACGTCGCCAAGATGGTCTCCGAGCTCAAGGCCGGCCGCGTTGAGTATCGCGCCGACCGCTACGGCATCTGCCACGTGCCCCTGGGCAAGAAGTCCTTCTCCGAGCAGCAGCTCGTCGAGAACTACGCCGCCCTGTACACCGAGATCCTGCGCGTCAAGCCCTCTTCTGCTAAGGGCAAGTACGTCAAGTCTATCTCCGTGTCTTCCACCATGGGCCCTGGCGTCAAGGTCGATCCCGCTATCCAGCGTGACTTCCTGGCTGAGTAACTTTTAGTTACTGCCTGAGCAAAGCAAGCATTGCTAAAGAAACCCGGTTCTGTCTCGTGCAGGACCGGGTTTCTTGCTATCGCGTCAAAACTGCCTCAAAGGGGGCAGTGACCCCTTTGAGGTAGTTACCAGGGTGTTCTGGCGGTTGAGGACTCGATGGCCTCGTGGCGCTTGAGCTCGCGGCGCATGGTTTGTGAGTTGAGCCAGGCTGCCTGCCAGCCACGGATGGGGTAGCGCGTCTGGTCGAGCTCAAACTGCGTATATCCGCTGGCGTTGATGATCATTGCCCCGCATGCATGTTGACGCTCACGCTGAAAGTCGCGACCATAGCATTGGTGCACATGCCCGTGCACCATGTAGTCGGGATTCCAGGATTCGAGCGCTGTGTTAAAGCATTCAAATCCTCGATGTGGCAGATCATCCAGATCGCCCATGCCGGCGGCGGGCGCATGGGTCAGCAGGATGTCGCAGCCGCCGACCATCCTCACTTTGCGTGACAGCTTGCGCACGCGCTTGGCCATCTCGCGCTCGGTGTACATGTTGGCGCCATCTCGGTAGCGCATGGAGCCGCCAAGCCCCGCAATGCGGACGCCGCGATACACGTAAACGGAGTCTTCGACACAGATACAGCCGCCTGGTGCATGACGCGCGTAGCGGTCATCGTGATTGCCGCGAACGTAGATGAGCGGTTTGTTGATGACGGTGACCAAGAACTCAAGATAATCCGGGTCCAGATCGCCAGCGGACAAAATCAGGTCGACACCCTCAAAGCGTTCCTTGCGAAAGCACTCCCATAGGCATCGTTCTTCGGTATCGGCTATGGCAAGGATTTTCATAGGGCGTGGACCTTCGGCTCATCGTTGGGCTGCGGAATGGTGCCCACCACGTTGTCGGCCAACCAGTCCATCTCGACGATTTGAGTGCTCGGCAGTGGGGGAAAGCCCTCGATCTGCACCACGCCGTCTTGGCTATGGAGCTCGCCGCCAAATGGATTGATGGAGCCCTCGACAATGCCATTGCGCAGTAGCTGAACGAGCTTGCGCGTCTGATAGGGCAGGCCTGGAGCGTAGCGAATATCGATAACGCCCGAACTCATGCCATACCAGTAGTTGACGGCGCGAACCTGGCTGTCGTCACTGGTCTCATCCCAGGTGCCATGCAGCAGGCTTCGCACGATAAGCTCGTAGTAACGGCCCCAGTTCCATACCGGCATGGCAATGCCGGCAACCTTGCCATCGACCAAGCGGTGGAGTCCGTAGGCCGTGGGGTCTTCGAGCGGCTTTGACATGTCGGCGCCGGACATGACGCTTACGCCTTCGCGGCACATGGCCTCGGCAAGGCCACCGGCGGGCACATCGCCCCAGGTCAGGATAATTTGCGCACGGGGATCGAGTAGCGAGGCTCCAATCGCAAAGGCGTTGATCTCGCTGAGTGCGCCCGAGGCGAAGACCGACGCGTGGTAACCGATGCGGTGGTTGTCCGCCATGCTGGCGGCAAGGGCGCCCAGGAGGAACTTGGCCTCGTACATCTTGCCAAAGTACGAACGGACGCTTTGGTGGGGAAGGCCGATAGAGCAGTTGAGGAACCGAACCTGGGGATACTCAACGGCAGCCCTGAGCGTGTATTCCATCAGGCGGTGCGAGGTCGAGAAGATGACGCTGTCTCCATGTTTGACAGCCGTTTCCACGGCGGCGTAGAACACGTCCGGATCGTGGCAGTCCTCGAACGCCTCGGTGCGCACGATACCGCCAAAGTGCTCATCGAGATACTGACGCCCTTGGTCGTGCAGGCTGTCCCAGCTCGACGTCGCACAGGGGAACTCATGGATAAAGGCGATGCGCAGGGGATTGGCCGCCGAATAGACGGTCTTGCCCATAAAGAAGTTGAGCACGCCGGAGGTGGACTTGGCGGGCGACTCTTCCTCATCGACGCTCGGTGCTTCGACAAGATCGACCTTGTCCTCGTTATTCTTGCCGGCAATGACCAGCTCACGCCAAATCTTACACAGGCGGTTTACGACGATATCCGTCGGCGTATCCAGCAGGCGGTCCTGGTTGTACACATTGAGGTAGACGAGCATGGCGTCTGCGGGCGTAATGTCCAGGTGGTCGCCGCCCGCGCGAAAGTAGGCGCGCTTAAAGAGTAGGAAGGTGTGGCGCAGGTAGTCGACCTTTTTCTGCGGCCATTTTTCGATAAGGTCCTGACCGAGCATCTTGGCGAGCGTCTCGTAGCTTCCCTCGCGCGAGAACTCGATCTCGTATAGGGGGCAGACGCGCCAAAACGCGCAGAACTCACCGTACAGGCGGCTTTCGACGGAATCCCACGTGCCGGGGTAGAGACGGGTGACCTTGGCCGAAACCGTCGGGGCGTCCAGGAATTTGAGGACACTGACGCGCTTGTTGCCCTCTTGGACGTAAAACCGATGCATGAACTCGGTGACGATGACGGGATCGCGATAGCCCTCGGTCACCTGGATGTCGTAGAGGTTGGACCACTTGCGGGCGAACTCCGTGCTAAACGGCAGCAAGGGCATAAAGTTGCATGAAAAGGCCGACTGACGGCCCTTGGTAACCGTGCCGACGACCATTTCGAGCGGAATGTCTCTCAGGCCGACATTCTCTCGCTGGCCCAAGGGGAGCTGGGCAACCAAGCTATCGAGGTCCGTAAGGTACGGATGCTCGCTTTGACTAATGGCGCGTCGACGTCCTTGCTCGCCGCGCTTGCGTGCTTGACGATAGGCCTCTTCCATAGTTTTGCTCCCTTAGTCGTTTAAACAACTATATGAACCATGGTACCACGAATGAAAACCACCACAAAGGTGCCTGTCCCCTTTGTGGTGGTTTAGGCGATGATGGGGGCGATGGCGCGAATGCAGGCGTCGGCCGCCGTGAAAGTGGTGCTGTCGTCGCTGACGATAAAGATGATCTTGCCCTTAATGCCAAAGTCGCCGATCTCGCTAAAGAGCACGTAGGGCTCCTTGTCAAAGCTCGAGATGGGAAGCACGGCGGCCTTGGTGGCGCTGGTCAGCTCGTCTGCCAGCGCGTCGAGCGAGGCCCACTTGGATGTGTCCTTTACGGCAACGGGCACAGCCACACGCCCAAAGGGCATGAGATGCACGAGCGTGTTCTTGGAGATATTTGAGTTGGGGACGATGATGGTCTGCCCGCAGGCGTCCTCGATGGTCGTATGACGCCAGGTGATGTCCTGGACCACGCCCGACACGCCACCGACTTCGATATTGTCGCCGGGCTTGATGATGCCCATAAAGGTTACCTGCATGCCGCCGATAAGGTTTGAGAGCGTGTCCTGAAAGCCGAGCGAGATGGCGATGCCGCCGACGCCAAGAGCGGCGACGAGGGCGTTTGCGTTAATGCCAAAGCAGTTGTCGAGGATAAAGCTGCCGCCGATCATCCAGATGACGGCGCGCGCAATGTTGATGAAGATACTCGATGCCGGAAGCGGGTTGTCGTCGCGGTTGAGCAGGTGGCGCAGGGTCTTGGATACGACCTTGGTGGCGATGGCGGTGCCTATTACCAAGATGCCGGCCCAGATGATGTTGTGGACCCACCGTTGTTCAAAGAAATGAAGAATCGGTTCAAACAATTCCATGTTGGGAAAACCTCCTCATGATCGTCCAACCATGATACCCACCAAAAGCCCGTCCGATCACATTCGGACGGGCTTTTGCGCTCGATATAAGGTTTGTACGGCGGGGCTGCAAGGCCCGGCGGTGTAGCTTAGCGGCGGCGCTTCCAGATAATGCCGAGAACGATGATGACGATGCCGCCGATAAGGCATGCGCCGACCACGGTCGGCGTACGGTCTCCCGTTGCGGCAAGCTTACCGGCCGTCTTCTTGGTGGTGATCTGCGTGGTCGTCGTGCCGGGTTTGGGTGAGGGCTCAGGCGTTGGGGTCGGATGGGGTGCGGGGCTCTCAGCGGAGCTAAAGCTGATGGTGCCCGCGAGCGAGGCCACCTTGTGCTCCCAGTCGTCCTGCCCGATCAATGCCCTCAGCGCTGCCTCGCACGTACCCCACTCGGTGAGCTTCTTGGCGTTTGCGAAGGTGGGGAAGTCGGTCGTGTTGGTGATGATGTAGTTGTTGGTGGCGACGGTATAGGTCTTGGCGGGGTCGAGCGTGCTGCCGTCTTTGGTGAGCGTGGCACTCACGATGCGCTTGCCTTCAGACTGCGTCCAGTCGATTGTTACGTTGATGCCGCCAAAGGAAAGAACGCTGCCGGAGTCGTCGGGCCACTTGTACATGTCTTGGGCTTCCTGCTCGGTGTGGCCGGCTGCGACGTAGGCTTGTTGAAGTTCGTAGCTGTCATTGCATTTGTCGCTAATTTCCAACGAGTGCTCAAGCGCTGCGAGGAAGTCCGCGCCGGTCATGGTCCAGGTCTCCAAGGTGTTGCCGTAGGGCGAGATGGCGATGACGTCGCCGGCGGTCACGTTTCCCGCCGCGATGCCGCCGCGGATGCCGCCAGCGTTCTCAATAGCAAGGTCCGCGCTCGTCAGGCCAGGGTCCGCGCCCGTCAGGGAAAGATAGGAGCCGCAAATCACGTGGCCGATGGTCTGGGCCTTGGTGGTATCGCCTTCCTTGCTGGGGCGCAGATCGGTGGTGCGCACCATCTCCCAGCCATGCGTACCCGCGGCGTCCTCGCCGTAGAAATAGTTGGTGGAGGATGTGCCGAGCACCTTGTTCGATTCGCTTTCAAAGGCATCGTCGAGTGGCTTGATTTTGTTGTTGCGAACCTCGTCAAGGATGTTCTGGTTGTTAGAGTCTGCCAAAAGGTCGTCGACGTCCTTGGCGGTGTAGAGCTTCTCGTCGCTGTCGCCTGCGGAGACCGTCACCATGTCGTCGTTGGTGGTTTCGGTACCCCTGGTGTCGTACTCATAGGGAATGGAAAGCAGACCAACCTCGGCAAAGGCGCTGCCTGCCTCGACGACGCGGACCGGCTTGCCGTCGGCCCCCGTCACGTTTTCGTCTAAGTTGATGTGCTCGTGGCCCGCGACCAGTGTATCGACCCCAACGAGCTTTGCGGCAAAGGTCTTGGCGTTGAGCGTGTGCGCGATGCAGACGATAACGTTGCAGCCCTCATCCTCGCGCAGTCGCTTGGCCTCGGCATTGATGGCGTCCGCCGCACCCGAGAACGACGTGCCCGCGACCAGGTCCGCGCGTAGCGAGGAGCCCAGCGACTCATCCATGGCTCCGACGACGCCGACCTTAATCTTGTAGTTAAACGTGGGGCTGCCCTCGCCGTCCTTCCAAGTGCGATTGAGCGTCTTGGTGATGCTCGAGCTCCATACGCCGTTCGAGGACGTTGCATTCGCGCAGAGCATGGCGAAAGGTGTACTGGTGGCACCATTGCCGGCCATCGTGCGAAGCTTGTCCGCGCCGTAGCTCCAGTCATGGTTGCCCGGTGTGGTCGCGTCGTAGCCGTTTGCGTAGAAGGTGTTCATGAGTTCGGCGATGCTCTTGCCCTCGCTCATGGTGGCAAAGGACTGCCCGTGGAAGGTGTCGCCTGCATCGAGCAGAAAGTCGGGGGCGTTGCTTTGAGCGCTATAGAGAACCGCCAGCCCGTCAAAGCCAATGGTGCCCGTGCCCTTGCTTGCGTTGTAGCTGTACTTGTAGCTGCCGTGGATGTCGTTGGTGTGCATGACGGTTACGGCGCCGTCAATAGCGGCGGGCAGGTTCCCCGCGAAAGCGAGGCTTGGGATGCCTGTGAGCGCGCCGGCAAACAACGCGGCAGCTAACGCAAGGCGGGGGAGTCTTTTCATGGCTGTCTCCTTACTCTTTAATAAAAACCACCACAAAGGTGCCTGTCCCCTTTGTGGTGGTTTTCTAGGTCGTTAGCTCAGCAGCATGCGGTCGTTGGCGAGCTCGCCGCCCGAGACCTCCTCGAACTTCTGCAGCAGGTCGGCAACGGTGAGCGACTTTTTTTCGTCGCCTGCCACGTCGTAGATCACGTGACCCTCGTGCATCATGATCAGACGATTGCCCAGACGGATGGCGTCGTTCATGTTATGCGTGACCATGAGCGTGGTCAGGTGATGCTCGTCGACGATTTCCTCGGTCAGATTGAGCACCTTAGAGGCCGTCTTGGGGTCGAGCGCCGCGGTGTGCTCGTCGAGCAGCAGCAGGCGTGGCTTGGTGAGCGTGGCCATGAGCAGGGTGAGTGCCTGGCGCTGGCCGCCCGAGAGCAGGCCGACCTTGGCGTTGAGGCGCGTGTCCAGACCAAGGTCCAGGCGCTTGAGCAGTTCAACGTACTCGTCCTTCTCGGCCTTGGTGACGCCCCACGAAAGACCGCGACGCTGGCCGCGGCGCTTGGCGAGGGCCAGGTTCTCGGCGATCTGCATGTCGGCTGCGGTGCCGCGCATGGGGTCCTGGAACACGCGGCCCAGGTACTTGGCGCGCTGCGACTCGCTCAGACGCGAGATGTCGGTGCCGTCGAGCTCGATAACGCCCGAATCGAGCGGATATACGCCGGCGATCATGTTGAGCAGCGTGGATTTGCCGGCGCCGTTGCCGCCGATCACGGTCACAAAGTCGCCATCGTTGAGGGTAAGGTCGACGCCGGTGAGAGCGCGCTTCTCGGTGACGGTGCCCTTGTTAAAGGTCTTCTTGACGTGCGAGAGCTTAAGCATCTGCCTCATCCCCCTTCGTATAGGAGCTGCGGAGCTTATAGCGCTCCCAAACCACAGGCACGCACAGGGCAACGGCGACGATCACGGCGGAGAGCAGCTTCATGTCGTTGGCGTCCATGCCCAGCTGCAGCACGATGGCACGGATGAGGAAGTAGACCACGGAGCCAAAGACGGCAGAGGCCAGACGGACGGAGAACTGCGTGAGTCCGCCGGGCAGCAGGCGGCCGAGCACCTCGCCGATGACGATGGCGGCAAGACCGATAACGATGGCGCCGGTGCCCATACCAATGTCGGCATACTTTTGGCTCTGGCAGATAAGCGCGCCAGAGAGGCCGATGAGGGCGTTGGAGAGCACGAGGGCGATCATCTTGGTGGAGTTGGTGTTGACGCCCAATGCGCGGATCATGTACTCGTTGTTGCCGGTGGCGCGCAGTGCGGAGCCGATCTCGGTGCCAAAGAACCAGTACAGGATGGCGACGATGGCCACGGCCAGCACAATGCCCAGGATGATGGCGACGGTGGACTGCGGCAGACCCGTCATGTTGCTGACGGCCGAGAACACGGTGCCCTTGGCAAGGATGGGCGTATTGGATTTGCCCATGATGCGCAGGTTGATGGACCACAGGCTGATCTGGGTGAGGATTCCGGCGAGGATCGCGGGAATCTCAAAGACGGTGGTCAAAATGCCCGTGACGGCGCCCGCGATGGCACCGGCACACATGCCGGCCAAAACGGCGAGCAGCGGGTCGACGTTGTCATTGACGATGAGTACGGCGCAGACGCAGCCGCCGAGGGCAAAGCTGCCGTCGCAGGTCATATCGGGGATGTCGAGCAGGCGGAACGTGATAAACACGCCAAGCACCATAATGCCCCAGAGGACGCCCTGAGAAACGGCGCCCTGCAATGCAATAAGCATGCTTCATACCTCCTAGGATAGGGTGGACACGTGAGTCACCATGATAGCGGTAACAATGTATAAAAGAGCTGCGGCCGGATGTTTTGACTCATCCGAAACAAGCAGGGCGAACGCCGGTCTTTGGCGTTCGCCCCTGTGGCTCAGATATTGAATAACACGTCAACGGCGCGAGTGCGGGTCCTAGACGCGTTACCGCGCATGGCGCTACTCGTCCAGAGCGGAAAGGTCGATGCCCAGCGCCTCGGCCATCTCGTCGTTCTTGACGACGACCAGGTCCTTGCTCGAGAGGTGCTTGATCGGCATATCCTCGGGCTTGGCCTCGCCCTTCAGGATCTTAACGGCCATCTCGCCCGCGGCGTAGCCCAGGTCCTCATAGTTGATGGAGAGGGTGAACAGGCCGCCGGCCATGCACATGCCCTCCTCGCCGGTTACGAAGGGGAGCTTATTCTCCTTGCAGATCTGGCCGACCTGCGAAGCGCCCGCGGCGATGGTGTTATCGGTGGGGGAGTACAGCGCGTCGACCTTGCCCACGGCAGATTCGACGACGGACTGGATCTCGTTGGAGCTCGAGACGGTGAAGTCGGTGTAGTCCAGGCCCAGCTTGTCGAGCTCCTTCTTGGCGGCCTTGATCTGGACGTCGGAGTTGGACTCGGCGGTGCAGTAGAGCAGACCGACCTTCTTTACGTCGGGCAGGACCTTCTGCATCATCTCGAGCTGCTCGGCGACCGGGGTGAGGTCGGAGGCGCCAGTGACGTTGGTGCCGGGCTTTTCGTTGTCCTGGACCAGGCCCGAGGCGGCGTAGTCGGTGATGGCGCAACCCACGATGGGGATATCGGCGGTGGCGCCGGCGGCGGCCTGCGCGGCGGGCGTAGCGATGGCGTAGATCAGGTCGACGCCATCGCCCACGAACTTGTCGGCGATGGACTTACACGTGGACTGGTCATTCTGGGCGTTCTTCTGGTCGATTTTGACCTTAAGGCCGCTCTTCTTGATGGCCTTGACGAAGCCGTCGTTGGCGGCGTCGAGTGCGGAGTGCTCGGTGAGCTGCAGAATGCCGACGGTGTAGTCGGAACCGGCGGCAGCAGAGCCGGAACCAGAGTTGCCGCCGCATCCGGCGAGCGGAGCGAGCACGAGCAGGCCGGCAGAGACCAGAAGGCTCCTGCGGCTGATGGTGATGTCCTTCATATCGTTACCCCCAGTATAGAAATGGCTGGAAACACTGCACTCAAACAAAGTGCAAGTGGAACTATAGTAGCGCGGATGTCCATTTTTACAATAACCTGGCGGGTTTTTTAATACAGAACCGGATGGGCGGTACGGGTAGTCGAATGGACGGCGGAGGTTCTTATGCGGCGGAGGCGTCGTCCCCCTCCAGGGCGGCGAAGAGCTTCTTGCCGTCGAGGAGACGCGTGGTGACGTTTCTCATGCGCCCGATCTCTACGGTACGCAGCGTGTCATCGGCGCCTCGGGCGTCATAGACCGTTCCCAGCAAATACGAGATGCCGTCTCGTTGCTTGATGGCAAAGGGGCGGAGTGTCATCCGTGCTACTTCGGTTTCGCCACGTGTCGTGACGCTCGAAATATCAAAACTCACCGTGGTTCCGTGGTCGATGGCTTGCTCGATGAGCTCGCAGGTGTCGATGCGCTTGACGGGCGTGCGCGTGGCCTTGGTGGATTTGCCACCGGCGCTTGGAGCGGGCTCGGGCGCATCGAGGTAGCCGCGAACGTCGGCACTCGCCATGGCGACCAAGTGCTGCGCCATGCTTTTTCGAATGGCGATGGGCGTAGAGCGGTTACGCATGACCATGCCGTGGAGCCGGATGATCTCTTCGTCGGTGAGCGGACGGGTCAAGAGCCGATACCCCACGCCGCGTTTGTACTCAATTTCGTATCCGGCATGGCGAAGTGCGGAGATGGCGGTGTAGATGCTGCGCCGCGCCGCCGAGATGGGCATGCGGGCGGGGTCGTCGGGATGGGCGAGGTGCCGGATCAACTCATCGGAAAACATGGCCCTGTCCTCGCCGGTGTTCTCGCTTAATAGTTGCAGGATGCGAACGGCGCGATAGGCTGCCATCGAGGCGGCGCCTCTCGTTGTGGTGTCGTAGGTTTCAACAGCGGCTTCGGTCATGGTGCCCACGTCCTTTCTGTTTTGGGTGGCGACGGTATGGAGCCTAGGACGCGGGGTTTTCCCAGGGGCGCAGGGCGCTCTGGGCGGTCGGTAGTCGTCGGCAAACGGCGGTTCGAGTTTTCAACAGCCCTGTTCAACTGACCAAAAACTTGCCAAAAGCTTGACGGATGCTGTTGAAAAAAGCGTCTCTCGACCGATGTCGAGAGACGCTTGTGCGATGAGCGTTGTCGTGTGGCGACGCGAGCTAACGTCCGACGATTAGAAGTCGGCGTTGCCCACGGTGCGCGGGTGCGGCAGGACGTCGCGGATGTTGCCCACGCCGGTGAGGTACATCACCAAGCGCTCGAAGCCCAGACCGTAGCCGGCGTGCTTGCAGGAACCGTAGCGGCGCAGGTCCAGATAGTACTTGTACTGCTCGGGATTCATACCCAGGTCCTTGATACGGGCCTCGAGCAGATCCAGGCGCTCCTCGCGCTGGGAGCCACCGATGATCTCGCCGATGCCCGGCACCAGGCAATCGGCGGCGGCGACGGTCTTGCCGTCGTCGTTCATGCGCATATAGAAGGCCTTGATCTCTGCCGGGTAGTCGGTTACAAAGGTCGGGCGCTTAAAGTGCTCCTCGGTCAGGAAGCGCTCGTGCTCGGTCTGCAGGTCGATGCCCCAGCTGACGGGGTAATCAAACTGGTGACCAGCAGCGACTGCCTGCTCCAGGATCTCGACGGCCTCGGTGTAGGTGACGCGGGCAAAGTCGGAGTTTGCCACGTGGTCCAGGCGCTCGATCAGGCCCTTGTCCACAAACTTGTTGAGCATATTGAGCTCGTCGGGGCAGGTGGCCATAACGTCCTTAAGGACGTACTTGAGCATGGCCTCGGCGTTATCCATGTAGTCGTTCAGATCGGCAAAGGCCATCTCGGGCTCGATCATCCAAAACTCGGCGGCGTGGCGCGTGGTGTTGGAGTTTTCGGCGCGGAAGGTGGGACCAAAGGTGTACACGTCGCCAAAGGCCATGGCAAAGTTCTCGGCATTGAGCTGGCCGGACACGGTCAGGCTCGCATGCTTGCCAAAGAAGTCCTGGCTCCAGTCGACCTCGCCGGACTCGGTGAGGGGCGGATTTTTGGGGTCGAGCGTGGTCACGCGGAACATCTCGCCGGCGCCCTCGCAGTCACTCGTGGTGATGATAGGGGTGTTGACGTAGACAAAGCCCTGCTCCTGGAAGAAGCGGTGGGTGGCGGCAGCTGCGACAGAGCGGATGCGGAACACGGCGCGGAACAGGTTGGTGCGCGGGCGCAGGTGCTGCTGGGTGCGCAGGAACTCGACGGTTGCGCGCTTCTTCTGCAGCGGGTAATCCGGGGCGCTGACGCCCTCGACCTCGATGGAGGTGGCAGAAAGCTCGAAAGGCTGGGGCGCATCGGGGGTCAGCTTGACGATGCCGGTGCAAATGAGGGCGGCCGAGACGTTTTGATGGGCGATCTCGTCGTAATTGTCGAGTGCATCGCGGTTCATGACGACCTGCAGATCGCGGAAGCAGCTGCCGTCGTTGAGCGTTACAAAGCCAAAGTTCTTCATGTCGCGGACGGACTTGACCCAGCCGGCGACGGTGACGGTCTGGCCGCCGAGCGACTCGGCGTCGGCGTAGAGCTGCGCGATTTTGGTGCGGTTCACGTATCCTCCCATAACGGTTGAATGATAGTTATCCATACAGTTCGATATTCTAGCAGCTCGGCTCATTTGGGCTATACAGATAAGGCATTGGCGGGATGGTTTTTCAAACGAAAAGCGCCCGCGGCCAAATGGTCGCGGGCGCTTGACGAGGTGCCTTTTGGCTGTGTGGCGCGGGGCCTGACTACTTGGTCTTGGCAACCAGCAGCGGGTCGCCAAGCTTGACGAGCGGGTTGCCGCCGATAAGCGTTCCAGACTCGCCGACATGGTCGATGCTCTTAAGACGATCGAGCTCGGAGACGATGACGGTCACGATGTCCTCGTGGCCAGCGGCCTTAATGGCCTCGCGGTCGAAGCTGATGAGCGGCTGGCCTGCCTTGACCACATCGCCCATCTCGACAAAGCGGGCAAAACCCTTGCCGTTCATTTCCACGGTGCCCAGGCCAACATGGATGAACACGCGAAGACCGTCCTCGGTGATCATGCCAATGGAGTGGTTGGTGACGGTGGTAGCGCCGATGCGGCCGTTGGCGGGCGCATAGATGGTGCCGGTAATGGGCTCGATGCCATAGCCCTGGCCAAGCATGCCCGAGGCGATCGTCTCGTCGGGGACCTCGTTCAGGTTGACGAGCACGCCGTTGACGGGGGCATAGATGACGCCTTCGCGGGTGGCGAAGCTTGCTGCGGGCGGAACGGACGCCTCGCCCGTCGAGGTGAAGGTGGACTTAAGCGAATCGAGCAGACCCATAGTTGCCTCCAACTTAAATAGGCGCATATCGCGCGTTTGGTTTGCCGGAAACGTTTCATATGTGTTTCGCGGCTTGGTCAACGTCCCCTATTCTACGCTGCTCAGCGATACCTCTGAGCTGGGATTATGTGATATATCAGTTGAAGGGAAACTTATTGCTGGCGTGTTTCTGCGCCATGAGTTCAAGTGGGGTACGCTTGAAGGCGAAAAACAAGGGCGCTTAATTTGCGCGAAGGGAGCACATATGATTGTCGAGAACCATGCGCTGTGGGGCGAGGAGCCGACCGAGGAATATCCGGCGACGTTTACGTATCTGGGCGCCGAGCCGCTCCCCGACAAGCCCAATGGCCGCCGCCCCGCGGTGATCATTTGTGGCGGGGGCGGGTTTACACATATCGCTCCGCACGAGCAGGACCCGGTGGCGTTTGCATTTTTGGACCGCGGCTACCAGGCCTTTGTGCTCAACTATGTGACGAGCGGCACGGGCGATGTGAGCTTTCCGCACCCGCAGGCAGACCTTGCCAAGATGGTCGCCACGGTGCGCGCCAACGCCGACGAGTGGCATGTCGATCCCAAGCGCGTGTGCGTCGTGGGCTTCTCGGCGGGCGGCATGATCAGCGCTTCGCTGGCAACGCAATGGAAGACTGGTCCCTTCGCGGGCCTGGCAGGGGCGCGTCCGGACGATATTCGTCCCGATGCCGTGGTGCTGGGCTATCCGCTGCTCGACCTTGCCTATGTGCGCGACATACAGACGCGCGATCCGCGCATTGACTTGCGCGTGCCCAAGACGGGCGGCAAGACGGGGCGCGACCTGCTCAACGACTACCTATCGATGGTGACGGGTGGCGAGGCAACTGACGAGCACCTGGCCGATATCTGCCCCACCACACATGTTTCGCGCCAGATGCCGCCGACCTTTGTGTGGGGCGTGTCCGATGACAAGACGGCGCCGATCGCGCAGGTCTATCCGTTTGCCCAACGCATGGCGGAGGAGGGCGTCGCTTGCGAGATGCACGTCTTTGACCAGGGCGGTCATGGCCTTTCGCTCGGCAACGCCAACACCGCGGTCGACAACGAGGACAAGCAGGTGGCAGTCCGTCCCTGGATCCGCTTAGCCTTCCGCTTCCTGGAGCGCCACGGGTTTTAGTTGCGGCGTTTTACCACACGCCGCAACCACTTGACGCTGCGAGCCCGCCAGGGCGGCAATCTGCCTTTCAACTTCGGCGGCATGACCAGAAGGTCAATGCCGCCTCGTTTCAAGGCACCTTGCTCGCTCTGACGGGCTTTCGCTGTCGTTGCCAAAAGAATGATCCCTTGGGGACGGAGGAAAACGGATCAGTTTGGGCGGTGCTGGCGCCAAGGTTTAAGACCGACGTTGTCCCTTGTTGCTTCCCTACCAGACGGTGAACTGGGCGTTTTCTGTGTTCCAATGGACATCGCGAACGTAGTCGCGCACGCCCGTCGCATCTCGTGCTTCGAACAACTCAAGAATATGGGCATGTTCGTTGTTGGCTTTATTGAGCAGTTTGCACGCCGTCTCCTGGTCGACAGTCTCGTAATCGCGCTTGATAAAGCAGCGCTCGAGCTGCGAGATCATATCGCGCAGACGGTCGTTGCCGCAGCGGTTGAAGTACGTCAGATGAAAGTCTCGCTGAATGTCGTCGTACTTTCGGATGAGACCGCCTTGGATCGCGAGGTCCATAGAGCCGACGAGAAATTTCAGCTGCGTAATGTCATCGTCGGTTAGGTTCGGACAGGAGAGATATGCGGCCTGCCCGTCGAGCGGTCCCATAATCTCAAAGACTTCAACGGCGTTTTGCTGATCGAACCCACGGACGCGGAATCCGCGGCGGGGGAGATTGTCCAGGTAGCCATCGCTTGCCAGCTGGATGAGCGCTTCGCGGACCGGCGTGCGCGACACGCCCATGGCATCGCAGATCGCCTGCTCGCTCAGCCGGTCGCCGGCGGACAACTCGCCGGCGTCAATACGGCTCGAAATATAGTCGTATACGTGGTCCTTCAGGGGCCTTCTGAGCGTTTCCATGAGCTTATGTTCCTTAACTGTATATTTCTAAAAATAAATACGTTTCGCTTGAATAGCTCAATTGAATTATAGAACGACCAGCTAAATCGTGCTACTTTGCGCCGATACGTAAGAATACGCTTACCGATGAATATCTACCGTTCAGTATTGTATACAATATACAAAACAGGAAAACCGCACTAAGATAAAGCCATCGAAAGGAAGGCGGGCGCGAAGAAGTCCCGCTCTCTGCTAAGAGATCCAAGGAGGATCATCATGACCAAGTTCAGCCACGTCATCATCCGCCGCCCCGGCAAGTCCCTGAGCAATGGCATCACGAGTGCCCCCGAGCTTGGCCAGCCCATCTACGAGCGCGCCATCGAGGAGCACTACGATTACGAGCATGCGCTCGAGCAGTGCGGCGTGGATGTCTCGGTGCTGCCGGCACTCGAGCAGTATCCTGACAGCTGCTTCGTCGAAGATCCGGCCGTTATCACTCGCTGCGGCGCCATCATTACCAACCCCGGCGCCGATAGCCGCAACGGCGAGAAGGACGAGATCGAGCCGGCCGTCCGTCGCTTCTTTGACGACGAGCATGTCAAGCACATCGTTTCTCCGGGCACGCTCGACGGCGGCGACGTCATGATGGTCGGCGACCATTTCTACGTCGGTCGCTCCGCTCGCACCAACGAAGAGGGCATCCGCCAGTTCTGCGAGATTCTCGAGGGCTGGGGCCTCGAGGGTTCCGAGGTTCCGCTGGAGGAGGTCCTGCACCTCAAGACGGGCGTCAACTACATCGAGGACAACAACATGCTCGTCTCCGGTGAGTTTATCGATAAACCCGACTTTGCCCAGTACAACAAGATCGTCGTGCCCGAGGACGAGGCTTACGGCGCCAACTGCATCTGGGTCAACGGTACGGTCATCGTCGCCGAGGGCTATCCGACCGTGCTCAAGGCCGTGCAGGATCTGGGCTACAAGACGCTCGTCGTCGATACCTCCGAGTATCGCAAGGTCGACGGCGGCCTTTCTTGCCTGTCGCTGCGCTTCTAACGCGATAGCTGTAACAGTCTGATGATCGCTTGACCGATGGCCCGGCACCCGATTCGGGACGTCCGGGTCATCTTTCGTTCGATCACATGATGAAGGGGGTGCACATACAATGGCCTCTAAAGCTCAAAACGACGAGATTATCGACCCTAATGGCCTCGATCTCTTTCGTCTGACCATGATGGTCATTACCGCCAGTATTTGTGGCGGCATCTTCTCGCTTGCCGGCGATATGGCAGCGGGCGGGGCAAATACCGGTGCAGTTATCGTCTCGTGGGGAATTTGCTTTATTGGCGTCTTTGCGCTGATGATGGTGTTCAACGGTTTGTCTCAGGCCCGTCCCGACCTGACCGGCGGCATCTATGCATACGCTGCGGCCGGTTTTGGCGATTACATTGGATTCAACTCCGCCTGGGGCTACTGGATCAGCGCATGTCTTTCCAACGTGAGCTTTGCGCTCTTGCTGTTTAGCGCGCTGGGCTATTTCTTCCCTGCGTTTGGCGCGGGCAACAACTTGCTTTCCATCGTCTGCGCCAGTGTGTTTTTGTGGTTCCTTACCGCCCTTGTGCTTCGTGGCGTTAAGGAGGCTGCGGGCATTAACACGATCGTTACGTTGGCGAAGCTGGTGCCGCTGGGACTCTTTGTGCTGAGCATCGTGCTCCTGGGCAAGTTCAACGTCGATATCTTTATGGACAACTTCTGGGGAGAGCCGGCTGGTCCTGGCTTTGGCGAGCAGGTTGTCTCGACCATGATCGCCCTTGTCTGGGTCTTCACGGGCATCGAGGGCGCTGTCGTTATCTCGGGCCGTGCAAAGTACGTGCGTGACGTCGGCCGCTCGACGGCACTTGGATTCGCGGCTGTGTTCACGCTGTATCTGATCATCTCGATGCTGTCACTCGGCATTATGCCGCGCGAGGAGATGGCACAGCTCGCAACGCCCTCCATGGCGGGAATTCTCGAGTGCGCAATCGGTCCTGTTGGCGCTGCCATCGTAAACCTTGGCGTTATTCTCTCGCTGGTCGGCGCGATGCTGGGCTATGTCATCATTGCGTCCGAGACGCCGTTCGAGGCAGCACGCCAGGGATCCTTCCCTCTGGCGTTTGCCAAGACGAACAAGCACGACGCCCCGGTGGTAACGGTTCTCGTGAGCTCCGGCATTACGCAACTCTTCTTGATCGTGTCGTATGTGGCGGCGAGCACGTACCAGTTCTTCTACAGCTGCGCAGTTAATACGATCCTAGTTCCGTACGTGTGCTCGGCAGCTTATTACATGGTGATTGGCTGGAAGAACGAGCATCTGGACGGGCCGCATGCGCCAAGCGTCGGCAAGGCGCGCTTCTTCGGTACGCTCGGCTTCATCTACACATTGTTCCTGGTGTGGTCGACGGGTCTTCAGGGCGTTATGATCACGACGATTCTTTTTGCTCCGGCCATTCCCGTTTATATGCTGGGCGAGCGAGGCCGCGGTAAGCCGGTACTTCCGCATCTGCACGACAAGCTGATCGCAGCGGTGGTCATTGTCGTGGCAATCATTTCGCTGTATCTGCACTTTGCCGGCATTGCGCCGATTGTCTAAGGCTATGGCGAGTTTCATTGCTAGGTAAGCCGGCGGGCATCGCGTATCGGTGCTACTTGGCATTCCATAGCTGATGTGGGTCTCTATAACGTGCCTATGTGAGCGCCCACCAAGCCCGCGCAGGTGACATTTGTTGCCAGCGCGGGCCTTTGCTGTTGCGGCGAAATGCTGCCGGCAGCTGGGGACGTTCCTGTTGTGCCGGCGCCTTGGGACACTCCTTGGTTGTTTTGCATGCGACGAAGGGAATGGATCATTTTGTCGAGGGGGCGGGCGGCTTTCGGTCCTCGGGGAAACCACGGCCCGGAATCCCCCTTGCACCAATCTGTCGATTGAACATCGGTGTGTGTTCGCGCTATCATGCGTGGTTAAATGGTTAGCCATGGCAAACGGTTAGCCAAGATAAACAAAATGCAACGCCCTGTGGGCGCCGGGGGAGGAACGCGGACGTGAGACTCGATACACTCGAGATTGGAAAGGACGCCGTTGTCGCATCGGTGGCATCGGACGACCAGGCACTCCGACAGCATATTTTGGACATGGGCCTAACGCCGGGCACCGAAGTCACCATGATGAAGTACGCCCCCATGGGCGACCCGCTCGAGATTCGCCTGCGTGGCTATGAGTTGACGCTGCGCAAGGACGATGCCGCTCGCATCGAGCTCGCGGGCATTCACGACACCGATACGGGTCCGCGCGCTAACGCCGCAATCGGCACGACGGAGCATCCGGCCCTGGGCGAGGGGACGTATTCGCCCCGCGCGGCAAAGACGGCCGTGCCCGAGGGCGCACCGCTGCATTTTGCCCTCGCCGGCAATCAAAACTGCGGCAAGACCACGCTGTTCAACCAGCTGACGGGCTCCAACCAGCATGTCGGTAACTTTCCTGGCGTGACGGTCGACCGCAAAGATGGCGCCATCCGCAACCACCCCGAGGCGAGCGTCACTGATCTGCCCGGCATTTACTCTCTGTCGCCGTACACGGGCGAGGAGATCGTAAGCCGCCAGTTTATCCTGGATGAGCACCCCGACGCCATCATCGATATCATCGACGCCACCAACATCGAGCGTAACCTGTACCTGACGCTGCAGCTTATGGAGCTCGATCGACCCATGGTCATCGCGCTCAACATGATGGACGAGGTGACGGCCAACGGCGGCGCCGTGGACGTCAACCTGCTCGAGAGCCTGCTGGGCGTGCCTGTTGTTCCCATTAGTGCTGCCCGCAACGAGGGTATTGGCGAGTTGGTGGATCATGCCTTGCACGTGGCGCGGTTCCGCGAGCGTCCCGGTCGCCTGGACTTCTGCGCGCCCGATGGTCCGGACGGCGGTGCGCTGCATCGCTGCATTCACGGCATCGCCAACCTTATCGAGGACCATGCCGCGACGGCGCACATTCCCGTGCGTTTTGCGGCGACCAAGCTGGTTGAGGGCGACGAGCTGGTGACCGAGGCGCTTCACCTGGACCGCAACGAGCTCGACGCCATCGAGCACATCATTAGCCAAATGGAGGGCGAGGCCGGCACCGACCGTCTATCTGCGCTGGCTGACATGCGCTTCGGCTTTATCGGCGACGTGTGCGGGCGTTGCGTCGTCAAGCCGCACGAGAGCCGCGAGCACGTACGCTCCGTCAAGATTGACCGCATCCTGACGGGTCGCTACACGGCCATCCCGGCGTTTCTGGTGATCATGGGTCTCGTCTTTTGGCTGACGTTTGGCGTGATCGGCGCAGCGTTGCAGGGACTTATGGAGGACGGCATCGCTGCCATCATCGCCTCGGCCGATGCGGGCCTCAAGGCGTTCGGCACCAACGACGTGGTGCGTTCGCTGGCTGTCGACGGCGTGCTTACGGGCGTGGGCAGCGTGCTGACCTTCCTACCGATTATCGTCGTGCTCTTCTTGTTCCTCTCCATTTTGGAAGACTCCGGATACATGGCGCGCGTGGCCTTTGTCATGGATAAGGTGCTGCGTCGCTTTGGCCTGTCGGGCCGCAGCTTTGTGCCTATGCTCGTCGGTTTTGGCTGTACCGTGCCGGCTATTATGTCGACCCGTACGCTCCCATCCGAGCATGACCGCAAGATGACGGTCATGCTCACGCCGTTCATGAGCTGTTCGGCCAAGTTGCCGGTCTACGGCCTGCTGTGCGGGGCGTTTTTCCCGCAGGCGACGGTTCCCGCCATGGTCTCGCTCTATTTGATTGGCATTGCGGTCGGTTGCATCGCGGCTTTGGTGCTCAACCGCACGGCATTTAAGGGCGACCCGGTGCCGTTTATTATGGAGCTTCCCAATTACCGCCTGCCGAGCGTCAAGACGACGGTGATGCTGGCGTGGGATAAGGCCAAGGACTTTATTACCAAGGCTTTTACCATTATCTTTGCCGCTACCGTGGTCATCTGGTTCCTTCAGACGTTCGACATTCGCTTTAACGTGGTCGCCGACCAGTCGCAGAGTCTGCTTGCCGGTCTGGGTAGCATTATCGCGCCGCTGCTGGCACCGCTCGGCTTTGGCGATTGGCGTGCATCCACGGCGCTCGTCACCGGACTTATCGCCAAGGAGAGTGTCATCTCGACACTCACGGTGCTTTTAGGCGCAACGTCGCCCGCGGTGCTGTCGACCATGTTTTCGCCGTTTACCGCCTACGTGTTCCTGGTCTTTACGCTGCTGTACCCGCCGTGCGTGGCGTCCATCGGCGCCGTCAAGAGCGAGTTGGGCGCGCGCTATGCCGTGGCCGTGTTCGCGTTTCAGGTGACGGTCGCCTGGATCGTGGCGTTTGTCGTGCATTCGGCGGGCTTATTGCTGGGGTTGGCTTAGTTTTGCATTGACGGCGCAACCTCTATGTATCGAATTGTTTTCGGCCCCGCATCTGTTGCTGACGGATGCGGGGCCGTTGCTATATAATCGCCTCCGCTCAAAATGATTGGAGACGTTATATATGAGTCAGGCAAGGCAAGACGGTATCACGCTCAGGCAGTGGCTCCCGCTCGTCGGGCTCACCTGCTGTGCGTTCGTGTTCAACACGTCGGAGTTTATGCCCATCGGCCTTTTGACTGATATCGCCGCGTCGTTCTCGCTCACCGAGGCCCAGGCGGGCATCATGATCTCGGTCTATGCCTGGGGCGTCATGCTGCTGTCGCTGCCGCTCATGGTGTTCGCCTCGCGCTTTGAGTTCAAGCGGATGCTGCTGGGCGTGCTGGCCGTGTTCTCGCTCGGTCAGTTCCTGTCCGCTGTGGCGCCGACCTATCCCATCCTGGTCTGCGCGCGCCTGGTGGTCGCTTGCGCACATGCCGTGTTCTGGTCGGTCGCCTCGATTATGGCCTCGCGTCTGGTTGACACGCGCCACGGCGCGCTCGCCATCAGCATGATCGCTACGGGCTCGTCCATCGCGCAGATCTTTGGCCTGCCTCTCGGTCGCGCCATTGGCTTGGCCGTGGGCTGGCGCATGACGTTTGCCGTGGTCGGAGCGCTGTCTGCTGTCGCGGTCGTCTACCAGGCCACGGTGTTTCCTGTCATGCCAGCGGGCGAGCGTTTTACGCTCAAGCAGCTGCCCGAGCTGCTCAAGAACCCGTTCCTCATCGCACTCTATGTGGTCACGGTGTTCATGGCGACCGGCTATTACGCGGGCTATAGCTATATCGAGCCTTTCCTGGCTCAGGTCGCGCATGTCGACGCAAGCGCCATCACTATGACGCTGACGGCGTTCGGCTGCTCTGGTCTGCTCGGAAGCTGGCTGTTTGGCCGCCTGTTCGATGGGCATCGCTTCCCGTTCCTTGCAATTACGCTCTCCGGCGTGCCGGCGGCCCTGCTGCTCATGGGTCCGGCCGCATCGTCGCTCGCGGCAGTGCTTGCCGTCTGCGCGCTGTGGGGCTGCTGCGCCACGGCCTTTAATGTGGCGTTTCAAGCCGAGCTCATCAAGTACACGCCCGCGGATTCGTCGGCTGTCGCCATGTCGATCTTCTCGGGCCTGTTCAATCTCGGTATTGGCACGGGCACCGCGATCGGCGGCGCCGTGGTTTCGGGTCCCGGTATCGCTTGGATCGGCTTTGCGGGCGGGGCGATCGCCGTCGTGGGCGTCATCCTCGCCATTACGGTGCTGTTCCCGGCCATACGCCGCGCCAAGCCCGTCGCCTAATCACGTCCCCTCATCAGTTGCGGTGGAATAGTTCTTGTTTAAGGCCTCTGAAGACCCAAGCAGGAACTATTCTACCGCAACTTATTTTGGGGAAGAGGATACAAGCTGGGCATACAATGGGTGGCGTTGCGTGAAGGATTTCTGGGAGGCTGTTATGTGGGCATACGAGACGACGTTCTATCAGATCTATCCGCTGGGCTTTTGCGGAGCTCCGCACGAGAATGCCGCGCCCGTTGCCGAGGACGAGCTCGCCCAGGTTGCCAACGCCGCGCCCAATCCCGACGCTCCCATCATGAAGATCGCCCAATGGGCCGACTACCTGCAGGAACTCGGCGTTGGCGCCGTGCTCATCAACCCGCCGCTCGAGTCCGATAGCCACGGCTACGACACGCGCAGCCTGCGCCATATTGACCGCCGCCTGGGTAGGGATGCCGACTTTGCCGCCGTGTGTGAGACGCTGCATGCCCACGGCATCCGTGTGGTGCTCGATGCCGTCTT
Source organism: Collinsella sp. AM34-10 (assembly GCF_003469185.1). Taxonomy (GTDB): domain Bacteria; phylum Actinomycetota; class Coriobacteriia; order Coriobacteriales; family Coriobacteriaceae; genus Collinsella. The sequence continues at coordinate 37,173 of NZ_QSIL01000001.1, forward strand.
CAACCACGTCGGTCGCGGCTTTTGGGCCTTCCGTGATGTGCAGGAGCGCAAGTGGGATTCGCCGTACAAGGACTGGTTCCACATCAGCTTCGACGGTGACTCGTGCTACGGCGACGGCTTTTGGTACGAGGGCTGGGAGGGCCATTTTGAGCTTGTGAAGCTCAACCTGCAAAACCCCGCTGTGGTTGATTACCTGCTTGAGTCCGTGCGTCACTGGGCCGAGGTCTTTGGCATCGACGGCCTGCGCCTGGACGTCGCCTATATGCTCGACCGCGACTTCATGCGCTGCCTGCACGCCTTTACCCGTGAGCTCAAGTCCGACTTTGTGCTGATTGGTGAGACGCTCCACGGCGACTACAACCAGATCGTCAACGACGAGATGCTCGACTCCTGCACCAACTACGAGTGCTACAAGGGCCTGTACTCCAGCTTTAACTCGGTCAACATGTTCGAGATCGCCCACTCGTTGCACCGTCAGTTTGGCGGCGACCCGTGGTGCATCTACCGCGGCAAACACCTGCTGTCTTTTGTCGACAACCACGATGTGCCGCGCCTGGCAAGCATCCTGACGGACAAGTCCTGCCTGCGCCCCGCTTATGGCATGCTCTTTGGCATGCCGGGCATCCCGTGCGTCTACTATGGTAGCGAGTGGGGAATTCCTGGCGAAAAGGGCGGCCCCGATGGCGACTGGGCGCTGCGACCTGCGCTCGATGAGCCTGCGCCCAACGAGCTGACGGCCTTCATCAAGCAGCTCACGCACCTGCGCTCGACAGACAGCGCGGCGGCCCGCGCCCTCAACTACGGTGCCTATCGCAACGTGGTGATCCAGAACAAGCAGCTGCTGTTCGAGCGCGCCTGTGACGGCGCGACGGTGCTCGTGGCGGTGAACGCCGTGGGCGAGCCTTACACCTTTGGCGCCGGCGAGCTCAACGGCTCCTTTGTCGATCTGCTTGCCGACGACGCGCTCGCGGTCGAGCTGACGGGCACCCTCGAGCTTGCGCCCTACGAGGTGCGCTATCTGTTGAGGGCCTAGATCATGGCGGCGTCCGACGAGGGCTATCAACATATTGAGCATGGGTTTGAGCCCGTGTTCGACCAGCACTCGCGCGTTTTGGTGCTCGGGTCGTTTCCCTCGGTGCTTTCGCGCGCCAATGCCTTCTACTATGGCAATCCGCAGAATCGCTTTTGGCGCGTGATGGCCGCGTGCCTCGGTGTGCCTGTGCCGCCCAACGAGGGCGATCCTTTGGCAAGCGGTGAGCACGCGGCGCTCGATGCCTCCATTGCCGTCAAGCGATCTATGCTGCTTTACGGCGGCGTAGCCCTATGGGATGTGATTGAGAGCTGCGACATTAAGGGCTCGAGTGACGCGAGCATTCGCAACGTTGTGCCGGCACATATCGAGTGCATTACCGGCGCAGCCCCCATTGAGCAGGTGATATGCAACGGTGGCACAGCTGGTCGGCTCTACAGGCGCTATCTACAAGAACGCACCGGGCTGCCCGCCATCGTTCTGCCGTCGACAAGTCCCGCCAATGCGGCATGGCGCCTGGAACGCCTTGTCGAGCGCTGGCGCGATGCCGTTGATTGGGGCGCTCTGTAATTTAGATATCTGATTGGGCGCGGGTGCCGAGGCGTTTGATGATGACGCGCCAGATTGGTGCGGGCACGGCGGGCCTGGCACGCACCATGCCGTCGGCATCGACACTACCGGCATTGCCACCGCCAAGCAGCTGCGCATGCTCGATGGAGCAGCCCATGCGCACAGCGCCTACAAGCTTATCCATCGCTTCCGAAAATGGTCGGCGCAAGACGCCCATGCGTGGGGAATGGTGAAGCGCTGCGATGCCGCTGCCGGCACAGATGACAACGCCGTCGCACCATGGCAGGTCACGTAGAATGCATGCCCGGTGCAAGCGGTCGAGGACTTCGTCCGCCTGCTTGTTGTTTTTTGACAGGGCCTGGACGACGACATAGATGCGTGTCTCTGTATTCCCAAGGCGATCGAGTATCTGCTCGACAGCAATCATAGCCTCATCATCAAATGCATCGTCAACAGCGAGCACCATGCCATCGACTGCACCGGCATCATTTGCCTTCAAGTTGACTGGGCGGGGGAGTACGGTGCCAGAAAGCTGGGCATAGGCGGCGATGGCATCCTGGAGGTCCCAGAGCAAAAACTCAAGATCGGCGCTCTCGGGAATACTGACAAACGCGATGTTATACAGCGTTTTTGGTATATCGCCGTGTGCGGTCGTCTCCATGCCGCCTCCTTTCCGGTTGGTTTCCGTTTAGGTTACACCGTCTGGCGGCGTCTCGCCGCGCTATCCTAGTGCAACCCTTACGAAAGGAACGCCATGCGTCTGCCCATGAATACCTCGCTTGCCACGCTCAAGCCCTCCGGCATCCGTCGGATCAATGCGCTCGCCGCCCAGCATCCGGGGTGCATCGCGCTTGCGCTTGGCGAGCCTGATTTTCCCACGCCCGATGTGATTAGCGCCGAGGTGACCGCCGCGCTGGGCCGCGGCGACACGCACTATCCGCCCAACAACGGTCGCCCCGCCCTGCGCGAGGCGCTGTCTGCCTACATGGGGGACGCGGGCCTTACGTTTTCGGCCGACGAGGTCATCCTGACCGACGGAGCGACCGAGGCCCTGTCGGCAACATTTATGGCTATGCTCAACCCCGGCGACGAGGTCATTATCCCAACGCCGGCCTTTGGCCTGTACGAGAGCATCGTCGTGGCCAATCATGCCAAAGCGGTCTTTTTGGATACAGAGCCTGCACAATTCCAGATTGACGAAGACGCACTTCGTGATTGCGTGACACCGGCGACTAAGGCCATCGTCATCTGCTCGCCCAACAATCCCACGGGTTGCATCCTCGACGCGGCGTCGCTCGACGCCGTGGCGCGCGTGACAGACCAGACGGGCATCTACGTAATCTGCGACGACGTATATAACCGCCTGGTCTACGTGGACGGCTACGAGCGATTTGCCCAGCGTCACCCGGAGCTTCGCGATCAGACGGTAGTTATCGAGAGCTTCTCCAAGCCCTGGGCCATGACCGGCTGGCGCTTAGGTTGGCTCGCAGCCGCAGCCCCCGTCATCGCCGAGATCGCAAAAGCTCACCAATACCTAGTATCGAGCGCCGTCTCCTTCGAGATGGACGCCGCAGCCCGAGCCCTGACCGTCGACCCAGCCCCCATGCTCAAAGTCTACCGAGCCCGCCGCGAACGCGTACTCGCAGCCTTAGACGCCATGGGCCTCGACGTAGTAGAGCCCGCAGGAGCCTTCTACACTTTCCCGAGCATCAAACAGTATGGCCTAACCAGCAAAGACTTCTGTATCAAAGCCATCAAAGAAGCAAACGTAGCCCTAGTCCCAGGCGACTGTTTCGGCACCGAAGGCCACATCCGCCTCAGCTACTGCGTCTCCGACAAAGATCTGGACGAAGGCCTAAATCGCCTGTCCACCTTCATTTCAACCCTGTAGCCATCAGGGACGCAACACATCAGCCCACCGACCCAAGCATTATGAGTGGGGCGCGCCGGCCAACGGAAAACCGGGCTGCCCCATAGTTGACGCAGGTCGCGCCGCCGAAGGCCAGGCGCAAGCTTTTCGTAGATTCCGCACGAGCCGAAGAGCACTTAATGTGCTCTTCGTGCGAGCCCAGGACCTGACCGAGCGAAAAGCTTGCGCCTGGCCTTCGGCGGCGCGACCGAGATGGTGGAATTGTGTGCAGCCAGGGTTGCCGTTGACCGACGCCGGGGTCCCCGCCATAATACTTTCGGTTCACGCACGAATCCGCTGCCAGAGACAGCCGGTGCAAACGGGCATCGCCCGCGAGCTTAATGGGATATCCCGCCAGCCGAGGTGGTCGAGTAGATATGTCTTCTCGCCCCCGTCGCTCATGCAGCGCGGGGGCTTTCTTTTTGGACATGCCCCCGTCACGTCCTTGTGGCGGACCGTGCCCGGAAAGAATTCGAGGAGGTGTAATTCATGCCCCAGCAGTACAAAATCGACAAGGTTGCAGAGATCGAGTCCCGTATCGCCGAGAACGCCGGTCTGTTCGTCGTCAACTACAACGGTCTGACGGTTAAGCAGGCTCAGGAGCTGCGTCATCAGCTTCGCGAGTGCGGCGCCGAGATGAAGGTCTACAAGAACAACCTGGTCAAGATCGCTCTCAAGAACCAGGAGCAGCCCGAGCTCGACGAGATCCTCGCCGGCCCCGTCGCTTATGTGTTCTACGAGTCCGAGCCGGTCGAGGCCGCTAAGGCCCTTAAGGACTTCTCTGCTAAGTCCAAGGGCGTCCTTGAGATCAAGGGCGGTATCTCCGACGGCAAGGCCGTTTCCGCTGATGATGTTAAGGCTATCGCCGAGCTGCCCACCAAGGATCAGCTTCTCGGCCAGATCGCCGGTCTCATCTCCGGTTTCGCTCGCGACATCGCTGTCTGCGTCAACGGCGTTTCCTCTGGTCTCGCTCGTTCGATCCAGCAGGTCTCCGAGCAGAAGGCAGCCTAGTCGCTGCTTTCACCCGCGGCGGCAACGTCGCACCCCTGGCGCATTCGCGCCGTGTTTTAACTGATCTCCGTGCACAGACACGGAAACCGAAAGGACTTAGAAATGGCTAAGCTTACCACCGATGAGATCATCGATGCTCTTAAGGAAATGACCCTTCTCGAGGCTTCCGAGCTCGTTAAGGCTATCGAGGACACCTTCGGCGTTTCCGCCGCTGCTCCTGCCGCTGTTGTCGCCGCTCCCGCTGCTGGCGCTGCTGAGGCCGAGGAGAAGACCGAGTTTGACGTCGTGCTCGAGGGCTTCGGCGACAACAAGATCCAGGTCATCAAGGCCGTCCGTGAGCTCACCAACCTTGGCCTGAAGGAGGCCAAGGAGGTCGTCGAGGGCGCTCCCAAGGCTGTTCTCGAGGGTGCCAAGAAGGAGGACGCCGAGGCTGCCAAGGAGAAGCTCGAGGCTGCTGGCGCTGCTGTCACCCTCAAGTAATCAGGCTTTCTCGCCAGATTTCTTTGCAGACGGGGTTCGCATTGCGAGCCCCGTCTTTTTTGTTTTGGCCTCTCATTCCCATTGCTCGGCACGCAGAACACCGTTGTCTTCGCCGTGCCAATCCCGTTACCGCTGGGGCGTAAAATTGCACCATTCGAGCAATAATTTGCGTTGACCTGCTGAAGAATTGCGTTTGCCTTACGGTGACGTATGTCTCCGGCGGTAAGATACTTCGGTATCGCAATTTGGTCTGCGGCCGCCGTGCCGCACGCACAGGGCGCATCCTGCGCCTGCGAAAGGATCCTTGAATAACATGAAGGCAATCATCCCCGCCGCCGGTCTTGGCACGCGTTTTCTGCCTGGCACCAAGTGCACGCCCAAAGAGATGCTGCCGGTGCTCGACAAGCCGGTCATCCAGTACGTCGTTGAGGAGGCGCTCGACCCCGAGGAGGTCGATGATGCCATTATCGTCACCTCTCCCGGCAAGCCCGAGTTGCTGAGCTACTTCCAGCCCGATCGTTCGCTCGAGAACCTGCTGCGCGAGCGCGGCAAGGATGCTTATGCCGACGCCGTCGCCCATGCGGGCGGTATGCCGGTCGACTTCCGTTATCAGTACGAGCCCAAGGGCCTCGGTCACGCCATTCGCTCTGCCGCTGACGCTGTGGCGGGGGAGAACTTCCTGGTTCTTCTGGGCGACTACGTTGTGCCCAACCGCGACATCTGCGATAAGATGCTCGCCGTTTCCAAGGAGCACGGTGGCGCTTCGGTTATCGCCGTTGCCGCGTGCGCTCCCGAGGAGGTCAGCCGCTACGGCGTTATCGCCGGCGATCGCGTGGGCTCTCTCGAGGGCTTCGAGAATGCCGCCGACGACGAGCCCGGTGCCGTTTGGCGCATCGGCGGCCTGGTCGAGAAGCCCGCTCCCGAGGCGGCTCCGTCCAACCTGTACATCGTTGGTCGCTACCTGCTGAGCCCGCTGGTCATGGACCTGCTGGCCGATCAGCAGGCCGGTAAGGGCGGCGAGATCCAGCTGACCGACGCCATGGCACGTTCGCTCGACCGCGAGGCCATGTATGCAGTCGTCATCGACCCGCTGTCGGGCTACGACACCGGCACTCCCTCTGGCTGGATGGCCACCAACGCCCTCATGGCTGCAAGCGACCCCCGCTTTGCCAGCGCCTTCTGGGACGCCATCGACGAGCGCGGCGGATTGATGCGTAAGTAAGCCTTCGGGCATCGACATTTACGGGCGCGGACTTCGGTTCGCGCCCGTTTTTTATAAGAGCTGCGATTGCTGGCTCCCTGTTCACAGAAAATATATGAACAGATGTTCGATACACATACATCTACCTGCGTGTTTTCCGTCGAAAAACTTTGCTACTCCAAAAACTCAATCGCGTCAAGGCTTTTCTTGCCCAACGGTCGGTACCTGATAAACTATTAGGTTGCGATAACTGGCGAAGCTATGCCTCGCCAACCCACCGAGCATTTCCGTGAAGGAGGAAAAACCTGGTGACCTACGCATACACTGCCACTGAGCGCAAGCGCGTCAGCTTCGGGAAAATCCCGGAGGCCATGGAGCTCCCCAACCTTATCTCTGTTCAAAGGGAATCCTTTGAGCGTTTTAAGGACGAGGGCCTTCGTGAGGCGTTCAAGGAATCCAGCCCCATCCAGAGCCAGAACCATGTTCTCGAGGTTACCTTCGGCGAGCATCAGTTCGGCGACCCCGCGCACACCGTCGAGGAGTGCCGCGAGAAGGATATGACCTATCAGGCTCCGCTTCTGACCGACGTCCGTCTCACCAACAAGGAGACCGGCGAGATCAAGGAGCAGCTCGTCTTCATGGGCGACTTCCCCATGATGACCGATCAGGGCACCTTCATCATCAACGGTACCGAGCGTATCGTCGTCTCGCAGCTCGTCCGCTCCCCGGGCGTGTACTACAGCTCCGAGATGGATTCGGGCAAGCAGATCTACAAGGCCCAGATCATCCCGTCCCGCGGTGCCTGGCTTGAGTTCGAGGTCGACAAGCGCGACCAGCTCATGGTCTCCATCGACCGTAAGCGCAAGCAGAGCGCCACGATGTTCCTGCGCGCCCTTGGCATCGCCGTCACCAACGACGATATCATCGAGCTGCTCGGCAACTCCGATGTGATCAAGCGCACCCTCGAGCGCGATACCGCCCTTACCCGCGAGGATGCTCTTATCGAGATCTACCGTCGCCTGCGCCCGGGCGAGCCTCCCACCGTGGATGCTTCCCGCAGCCTGCTCGAGGGCCTGCTCTTCAACCCGCAGCGCTACGATCTGGCCCGCGTCGGTCGCTACAAGGTCAACAAGAAGCTCAACCTCACCACCGAGGAAGAGGTCACGGTGCTCACCGACGAGGACATCGTCGCTACGCTTCGCTACCTGCTGTCCCTCGCTGCCGGCGAGCAGGGCTTCAAGGTCGACGACATCGACCACTTTGGCAACCGCCGCATTCGCACCGTCGGCGAGCTCGTCGCCAACCAGTTCCGTATCGGCATGAGCCGTATGGAGCGCGTCGTCCGTGAGCGCATGAGCTCCCAGGACATCGACGAGATCACCCCGCAGTCGCTCATCAACATCCGTCCGATCGTGGCCTCTATCAAGGAGTTCTTCGGTTCCTCGCAGCTCTCGCAGTTCATGGACCAGGCGAACCCCCTGACCGGTCTGACTCACAAGCGCCGTCTGTCCGCACTCGGCCCTGGCGGCCTTGCCGGCCACAAGTCGGGCTCCAGCCGCCGCACCAACGTGCCGACGGCCGTCCGCGACGTTCACAACTCGCACTACAGCCGCATGTGCCCGATCGAGACCCCCGAAGGCCCCAACATCGGCCTGATCGGCTCGCTCGCCCTCTACGCCCGCGTCAACGAGTATGGCTTCATCGAGGCCCCGTTCCGTCGTGTCGAGAACGGCGTTGCCACCGACCAGATCGACTGGATGACCGCTGACGAGGAAGAGAAGCACGTCATCGCGCCGGCCAACACGCCGCTCGATCCCAAGACCAACGAGTTCATCACGACCGATGCCGAGGGCAAGATCGTCCGTCCGCATACCGTGATCGCCCGTACCCGCGACTTCGACGGCTCCTTCGGCGCTCCCGCCGACGTGCCTGTCGAGGACGTCGACTACATGGACGTCTCGCCGCGTCAGATGCTCTCCGTCGCAGCCACGCTGATTCCGTTCCTCGAGCACGACGACGCCAAGCGTACGCTCATGGGCGCCAACATGCAGCGTCAGGCCGTGCCGCTGGTTCACCCCGCCGCTCCCTATGTCGGTACTGGCATGGAGCGTCGCGCCGCCCTGGACTCTGGCGAGGTTACCCTGGCCAAGAACGCCGGCGAAGTCATCTATGCCGACGCCTCCAAGATTATCGTCAAGCACGCCGGCGGCATGGACGAGTATCACCTGGCCAAGTACCAGCGCTCCAACCAGTCCACCTGCATCAACCACCGTCCGCTCGTGCGCGTCGGTGACACCGTTGAGCAGGGCGAGCCTCTGGCCGACGGTCCTTCGACCGATCATGGCGAGCTCGCACTGGGCCAGAACCTCACCGTGGCATACATGCCGTGGGAAGGCTTCAACTACGAGGACGGTATCGTCGTGTCCGAGCGCCTGGTGGCCGAGGACCTGCTGACGACCATCAATATCACCCGTCACGAGATCGACGCCCGCGACACCAAGCTCGGCCCCGAGGAGATCACTCGCGAGATCCCGAACCTCTCCGAGGACATGCTTGCCAACCTCGACGAGGACGGCATCATCCGCATCGGCGCCGAGGTCGGCCCTGGCGACATCCTGGTCGGCAAGGTCACGCCTAAGGGCGAGAGCGCTCTGACCGCCGAGGAGCGCCTGCTGCGCGCCATCTTCGGTGCCAAGGCTCACGATGTTCGCGACACCTCCCTTAAGATGCCTCACGGCGCTTATGGCCGCGTCATCGACGTCGTCCGCTTTAGCCGCGAGAACGGCGACGACCTGGCCCCCGGCGTCAACGAGCAGGTGCGCGTCTACGTCGCCCAGCGTCGTAAGATCCAGCAGGGCGATAAGATCGCCGGTCGCCACGGCAACAAGGGCGTTATCTGTAACGTTCTGCCGGTCGAGGACATGCCCTACATGGCTGACGGTACCCCGATCGACGTTATCCTCAACCCGCTGGGCGTTCCTTCGCGTATGAACGTCGGTCAGCTGCTCGAGTGCCACCTTGGCTGGGCTGCTGCCTGCGGTTGGGATACCGAGGATGCCGACTCCGACAAGTATGTCCCCGGTCCGTTCTTCGTCTCGACGCCCGTCTTCGACGGCGCCAAGGAGGACGAGATCGCCGAGGTCATCTGTCGCGCCAACAAGAACATGCTCAACAAAGCCACCGCTGCCTTTGGCGATCACATGCGCCCCGAGTTTGTCACCCAGCTTGACGAGCGCGGCAAGACCCGCCTGTTCGACGGCCGCACCGGCGAGGAGTTCCGCGAGCCCATTACCGTGGGTACGTCCTACATCCTCAAGCTCGGCCACATGGTCGACGACAAGATCCACGCCCGTTCGACCGGCCCTTACAGCCTGGTTACCCAGCAACCGCTGGGCGGCAAGGCTCAGTTCGGCGGCCAGCGCTTCGGCGAGATGGAAGTTTGGGCACTGTACGCATACGGTGCTGCCAACGTCCTGCAGGAGATCCTGACCGTCAAGTCCGACGATACCGTGGGCCGCGTCAAGACCTACGAGTCCATCGTCAAGGGCGAGAACGTCCCGGTTCCGGGTATCCCCGAGTCCTTCAAGGTTCTCGTCAAGGAGATCCGTTCCCTCGCACTGGACATCGAGCCCATGCACGATGCCGACGAGGACGCCTCCGCCCCTGTGACCGCCGAGGAGACCTCTGCTCTCGACGACCTGGCTGCGCTCGCCGGCGTTGACACCGACGTTGAGGCCCAGGATGCCGAGACCGCCGAGGCACCCGAGGCTGTCGCCGCCACGACCACTGATAAGGAGTAGTTGACTGTGGCAGATTTCGAAGCTACTGATTTTGACTCGGTAAAGATCTCCCTTGCCTCCGCCGACCAGATCCGTTCCTGGTCGCACGGTGAGGTCAAGAAGCCGGAGACCATCAATTACCGTACCCTCAAGCCCGAGAAGGACGGCCTGTTCTGCGAGAAGATCTTCGGTCCCGCCAAGGACTGGGAGTGCTCCTGCGGCAAGTACAAGGGCATCCGCTTTAAGGGCATCGTCTGCGAGCGCTGCGGCGTCGAGGTCACCTCGGCCAAGGTGCGTCGCGACCGCATGGGCCACATCGAGCTCGCCGCTCCCGTGTCCCACATCTGGTACTTCAAGAGCCCCACGAGCTTCCCGATGAGCCGTATGCTCGACATCAAGTCCAAGGACCTCGAGAAGGTTCTGTACTTTGCCAGCTACATCATCACCGAGGTCGACTACGAGGCTCGCGAGGCCGACGCTGACGACCTGCGCGAGGAGCTCGCCGCCGATCTGGAAGAGATCGATGCCGAGTGCGCCCGCCAGATCGAGTCCCTCAAGGAGCAGGGCAACCCCGAGAACTTTGACGAGTTCTCCGACGAGGAGCCGCTGACCCCCGAGGAGATCGCCTCTGGCATCGTCGACATCGAGGAAGAGTGCAAGGACGAGAAGCAGCTCCGCACGGACGCCTTCAACGCCTTCATGAAGCTTACCGAGCGCGACCTCATCTCCGATGAGCCGCTGTTCCGCGAGATGACCCGTTACTACTCCATGTACTTCAAGGGTGGTATGGGTGCCGAGGCCGTCCGCGACCTGCTCGCTGCCATCGACCTCCCCTCCGAGGCCGAGAAGCTCAAGGCCATCATCGCCGACGAGGATTCCCAGAAGCAGAAGCGCGAGAAGGCCGTTAAGCGCCTCGAGGTCGTTGACGCCTTCCTGAAGGGCGGCAACAGCCCCGCGAACATGATCCTGGATGTCATTCCGGTCATTCCGCCCGATCTGCGCCCGATGGTCCAGCTCGACGGCGGCCGCTTCGCCGCGTCCGACCTCAACGACCTGTATCGTCGCGTGATCAACCGTAACAACCGACTCAAGCGCCTGCTCGACCTGGACGCCCCTGCGATCATCGTGAACAACGAGAAGCGCATGCTCCAGGAGTCCGTGGATGCCCTGTTCGACAACGGCCGTCGTGGTCGCCCGGTCTCTGGCCGTGGCGGTCGCCCGCTCAAGTCGCTCGCCGAGGCCCTCAAGGGCAAGCAGGGTCGTTTCCGTCAGAACCTGCTGGGCAAGCGTGTCGACTACTCCGGCCGTTCGGTAATCGTTACCGACCCTAAGCTGCTGCTGCACCAGTGCGGTCTGCCCAAGACCATGGCGCTGGAGCTCTTCAAGCCCTTCGTCATGAAGCGCCTGGTCGAGCTCGGCAAGGTCGAGAACATCAAGGGCGCCAAGCGCGCTATCGACCGCGGTGCCACCTTTGTGTGGGATATCCTCGAAGAGGTCATCGACGGTCGCGTCGTGCTGCTCAACCGTGCACCGACCCTGCACCGTCTGTCCATCCAGGCCTTTGAGCCGGTGCTGGTCGAGGGCAAGGCTATCCACCTGCACCCGCTGGTCTGCTCGCCCTTCAACGCCGACTTCGACGGCGACCAGATGTCTGTCCACGTGCCGCTGTCCAGCCAGGCTCAGGCCGAGGCTCGCGTGCTCATGCTCTCTGCGAACAACCTGCGCTCGCCGGCATCCGGCAAGCCGGTTAACATCCCTTCGCAGGACATGATCATTGGTGTGTACTACCTCACCCAGGTCCGCGAGGGTCTGCCGGGCGAGAACCACGTGTTCGCCAGCTTCGACGACGCGCTGCACGCCTATGACTGCCGTTCCGAGGTCGACATGCAGGCCAAGATCCAGGTTCGCGTGTCCGCTGCCGATGCCAACGTCATCAACGAGGACGGCACCCGTATCTTCCGCGTCAAGAACGGCAAGAACGAGTTCGTCGACTACGACGTTACCGGCAACAAGACCGCGCGCTTCGAGACCTCTATCGGCCGCATCATCTTCAACCGCCAGTGCCTGCCCGAAGACTATGAGTTCATGAACTACAAGATGGTCAAGGGCGATGTGGCCAAGCTGGTTGCCGACTGCTGCGATCGTTACCCCGAGGCCAAGGTCGGCCCGATCCTCGACGCCATCAAGTACTCCGGCTTCCACTACGCTACCCGCGCCGGCCTCACCATCTCGGTGTGGGACGCTCTCATCCCTGCCGAGAAGCAGGAGCTGCTCGATCGCGCCCAGGCCAACGTCGACCAGATCAACGAGTACTTCGAGGAGGGCTTCATCAACGAGACGGAGCGCCACATCGAAGTCGTTAACGAGTGGACCGCTTGTACCGACAAGGTTGCAGCGCTCATGCTCGACTTGTTCGACGAGGAGAACCCGCTCTATATGATGGCCGACTCCGGCGCCCGTGGTTCTAAGACCCAGCTGCGTCAGCTCGGCGGCATGCGTGGCCTGATGGCAGACATGTCCGGCGAGACGATCGACCTTCCCATTAAGGCGAACTTCCGCGAGGGCCTGCTGCCGCTCGAGTACTTCATTTCGACCTACGGCGCCCGTAAGGGCCTGGTCGATACCGCATCCCACACCTCGGACTCTGGTTACCTGACCCGTCGTCTGGTCGACGTGGCCCAGGACGTCATCGTCCGCGAGGAGGACTGCGGTACGCACGAGGGCGTCACCTACAACCTCATCATCCCCGGCACCACCGACCTCAACACCGACCTCGTCGGCCGTTGCTTCATTGAGGACGTCGTGGCTCCCGATGGCACCGTGCTCTTTGAGCAGGACGGCTACATCGAGAAGGTCGCCGACATCCAGAAGATGGTCGATGCGGGCCTCAAGAAGGTCAAGCTTCGAGCGCTGCTCACCTGCCGCTCCAAGTACGGCGTGTGCCAGAAGTGCTACGGCTGGGATCTTTCCACCCGTCGTCCGGTCGCCATCGGTACCGCGGTCGGCATTATTGCCGCCCAGTCCATCGGTGAGCCCGGTACGCAGCTTACGATGCGTACCATTCACTCCGGCGGCGTCGCTGGCGTCGACGATATTACGCAGGGCCTGCCTACGGTCAGCCGTATGTTCGATATCGTCGGCAACGTCAACGAGAAGATCCTGGGTCGCGAGGCCGAGCTGGCTCCGTACTCCGGTCACCTCTCGATTAAGCCCGAGAAGTCCGAGTACGTGCTGACGCTCACCGACTCCGAGGACCACACCCGTGTTCTCGACGAGCGTCGCGTCCCCGCTTCGGTGCGCTTTATGCCCGAGATCGAGGACGGCTGCGAGGTTCGCGCCGGCGACCAGATCACCAAGGGCTTCGTCAACTTCCGCAACCTGCGCAAGCTGACCGACATCGAGTCGACGATGCACACCTTCGTCGAGAGCGTCAAGGACGTCTACACCAGCCAGGGCGTCGACCTGAACGACAAGCACATCGAGGTGCTCGCACGTCAGATGCTGCGTCGCGTTCAGATCACCAACCCCGGTGACTCCAAGTACCTGCTTGGTCAGTACGTCGACCGCTACGAGTTTGCTGACGAGGTCGAGCGCGTTGCCCGTCTGGGCGGTCAGGCTCCTGTGGCCGAGCCCGTCATCCTGGGTACGCTCAAGGTCGCGTCCAACATCGACTCCTGGCTGTCGAGCGCTTCGTTCATCCGTACCGCCGGCGTCCTTACCGAGGCTGCCATCGAGGGCAAGGTCGACCACCTGCTCGACCTTAAGTCCAACGTCATCGTCGGTAAGAAGATCCCGGCCGGTACCGGCCTCAAGCCGTACGCCAACGCCAAGCTGACGTATCGTACGGCCGACGGCTACGTGGACATCGACGGCCCGGCTTCGCCCAACGCCAAGTCGCTGCCCGAGTGGGCTCCTGTGGAGCTCAAGGACCTGGACGAGCAGCTCCCGCAGCAGCTCGACTGGGCCGGGTACGACGAGTTCGGTGGTGCTGACGGTTCGTTCACCCGCAACGGCCACACCATCTCCGCCGAGAAGGCTCGCCTGTACCTGTTCGACGACCTGGGCGTGTCGCAGCGCTGGACCAACAAGTTCAGCGAGGTCGGCATCGAGACGGTCGGCGACCTGGTCGGCAAGTCCGAGGAGGATCTGCTGCGCATCGATGGTATCGGTGCCAAGGCGATCGAGGAGCTCCGTGACGGCCTGGAGGCCCACGACCTGCTCTACATCCTCGAGAACAACGACGACGTTGCCGACGAGGAAGACCTCTCGCAGCTGCTGCAGATGGTCTTTAGCCCCGACGGTCCGGACGATATCCTGCTGGGTACCTCCGCTCCGACGCATCACGCCGACGCCGACGAGGAGCTCCTGGGCGCCCCGATCGACGACAAGAAGGCTCCCGCCAACGGCGCGATCAACGAGGACATGGCTTCCCTCGACGAGCTGCTCAACCAGCTCGTGGACACTGACGACGCCGAAGAGGCCAAGGACAACGACGAGGAGTAATTTCCTAGTACGTTAACCGTTCTTATAAAGGCTCGCTTCCCAACAGGGGAGCGGGCCTTTTTTGATGAGGAACGTTGCCCCAACGAGCACGTCGGATTCCCGGGCCGGGCGGCACAGGGGTTAAGTTTGTCGCGAGTTCCGCACGAGCCGGAGGCCACTTAATGTGGCCTCCGTGCGAGCCAGGACTGTAGAGCAGCAAACTTAACCCCTGTGCCGCCCGGCCCGGGAATCCACCCCCGCGCACAGGAGGGGATTCCTTTTGTGTAGGCTTTGCGGAAATGTGGCTATTTAAGGATACGCCCGGCGGCGTGGTCTGTTGACGGCACAGCTAACGGCACGTATCCTATCGAACTGCGTGTTTCGTAGGGGGATGCTGACCCCTCGATTCAAGCCGTTGCACTTTACAGAAAGCTGGAATCATTCGAGAAGGAGTACGCTTTGCCTACTATTAACCAGCTGGTTCGCCAGGGCCGTCGTTCCGTGCCCAAGAAGTCCAAGAACGCTGCTCTGCAGCACAACTCCCAGAAGCGCGGCGTGTGCACCCGCGTCTTCACCACGAGCCCCAAGAAGCCGAACTCGGCTCTTCGTAAGGTTGCCCGTGTTCGCCTCGTCAACGGCATCGAAGTTACTGCTTACATCCCGGGTGAGGGCCACAACCTGCAGGAGCACTCCATCGTGCTCGTCCGCGGCGGTCGTGTCCGTGACCTCCCTGGTGTCCGTTATCACGTCATCCGTGGCGCCTACGACGCTGCTCCGGTCCAGAACCGTATGCAGGCCCGTTCCAAGTACGGTGCTAAGCGCCCCAAGGCCAAATAAGCCAGATAACGTTTTGATACTTTCGCCGTGTGCCGCCTAAGCGCCGCACGGTAGACACTTAAGGAGATTTCACATGCCGCGTCGTGCAGCAGCTAATCGTCGTGAGGTTCAGCCTGACGCCGTTTACAACAACCGTCTGGTGACTCAGCTCATCAACAAGGTCCTTCTTGACGGCAAGAAGGCCACCGCTGAGCGCATCGTTTACACCGCTTTCGAGATTGTTGCCGAGAAGTCCGAGGGTGGCGACGCTCTCGCTACCTTCAAGAAGGCTATGGACAACGTCAAGCCCACGCTCGAGGTTAAGCCCAAGCGTGTCGGTGGCGCTACCTATCAGGTCCCGATGGAGGTCAACTCCCGTCGTTCCACCGCTCTGGGCATCCGCTGGATTGTCAACTTCTCCCGCGCTCGCAAGGAGAAGACCATGGCCGAGCGTCTCGCCAACGAGATCCTCGACGCTTCCAACGGCCTGGGCGCTTCCGTCAAGAAGCGTGAGGACGTCTTCAAGATGGCCGAGGCCAACCGCGCGTTCTCTCACTATCGTTGGTAAGTTAAGGTAAGGAACTAACATGGCTAAGCCTAAGTACAAGCTTTCCGATACCCGTAACATCGGCATCATGGCTCACATCGATGCCGGTAAGACCACCACGACCGAGCGTATTCTTTACTACACCGGTAAGACCCACAAGATCGGTGAGGTCCATGAGGGCGCTGCCACCATGGACTGGATGGTTCAGGAGCAGGAGCGCGGCGTAACCATTACCTCCGCTGCTACCACGTGCTTCTGGAAGAAGGACGGTACCGACTACCGCATCCAGATCATCGACACCCCGGGCCACGTTGACTTCACCGCCGAGGTCGAGCGCTGCCTGCGCGTCCTCGATGGCGCTGTCGCCGTCTTCGACGCCGTTGCTGGCGTTCAGCCCCAGTCTGAGACCGTTTGGCGTCAGGCTTCTACCTTCAACGTCCCCCGCATCGCCTTCATCAACAAGTATGACCGCGTGGGCGCTGATTTCTTCAACGCTATCGAGACCATGAAGGATCGTCTCGACGCCAACGCCGTGGCCGCTCAGGTCCCGATGGGCGCCGAGGACAACTTCTGGGGCGTCATCGACCTGGTCACCATGACTGCTTGGGACTTCAAGGCCGACGACAAGGGCATGACCTACCCCGAGCCGATGGACGAGATCCCGGCTGAGTTCGCCGACATCGCTGCCACCAAGCGCGAGGAGCTCCTCGACGCTGCTGCCAGCTTTGACGACGAGCTCATGGAGAAGATCCTCATGGAGGAGGACTTCACCGTCGAGGAGCTCAAGGCTGCTCTGCGCAAGGGCGTTCTGGCCAACGAGCTCAACCTCGTCTTCGTGGGCTCCGCCTACAAGAACAAGGGCGTTCAGGAGCTGCTCGACGCTGTCGTCGACTACCTGCCCAGCCCGCTTGACGTCGAGGCCGTCACCGGTACCGATCCGGACACCGGCGAGGAGATTCAGCGTCATCCTTCCTTCGACGAGCCCTTCTCCGGCCTGGTCTTCAAGATCATGACCGACCCGTTCGTCGGTAAGCTCACCTATGTCCGCGTTTACTCCGGCCGCGCCGAGTCCGGCTCCTACGTGGTCAACGCTTCCAACGGTCAGCGCGAGCGTCTCGGCCGCATCCTCGAGATGAACGCCGCCGAGCGTATCGACCGTGACGACGCTGCCGCCGGCGACATCGTCGCTTGCGTCGGCTTCAAGAACTCCACCACCGGTGACACCCTGTGCGCCGAGGGCAAGGAGATCGTCCTCGAGAAGATCGAGTTCGCTAAGCCCGTTATCGACGTTGCCATCGAGCCCAAGACCAAGGCCGAGCAGGACAAGATGTCCCTGGCTCTGACCAAGCTCGCCGAGGAGGACCCGACCTTCCAGGTGTCCACCAACCACGAGACCGGCCAGACCATCATCGCCGGCATGGGCGAGCTGCACCTCGAGATCATCGTCGACCGTCTGCTCCGCGAGTTCAAGGTTGACGCTAACGTTGGTAAGCCCCAGGTTGCCTACCGCGAGACCGCTGGTCACGACGTCGAGAAGGCTGAGGGCAAGTTCGTCCGTCAGTCCGGCGGTCGCGGTCAGTACGGCCACGCCGTCATCAAGCTCGAGAAGATGGAGGAGGGCTTCGGCTACGAGTTCGTCAACGCTATCGTCGGCGGCGTCGTGCCCAAGGAGTACATCCCGTCCATCGACAAGGGCATTCAGGAGGCCCTGAACACCGGTGTTATCGCCGGCTTCCCGGTCCTCGACGTTAAGGTCACCCTGTTCGACGGTTCTTACCACGAGGTCGACTCCTCCGAGGCCGCCTTCAAGATCGCCGGTTCCATGGCTATCAAGGACGCCCTCAGGAAGTCCGATCCGCAGCTGCTCGAGCCGATCATGGCTGTCGAGGTCGAGACCCCCGAGCAGTACATGGGCGACGTTATGGGCAACCTCTCCGGTCGCCGCGGCAAGATCGAGGGCATGGAGGATCGCAAGAACAGCAAGCTCATCCGTGCCAAGGTGCCGCTGGGCGAGATGTTCGGTTACGCTACCGACCTTCGCTCCCAGACCCAGGGCCGTGCATCCTACACGATGCAGTTCGACTCTTATGAGCCCGCGCCCAAGTCCATCGTGGACGAGGTCATGAGCAAGAACGCCTAAGTTCGAGCTCCCTGTTACGTAATCCTGCGAGAACACTTCTCGCACTCTTTGGAGGTTTAAGTTGGCTACCCAGAAGATCCGCATTCGCCTCAAGGGCTATGATCACGAGGTCGTCGATCAGTCCGCGAAGCTCATCGTTGAGACCGCTCAGAAGACCGGCGCTCGCGTTTCCGGTCCTGTCCCCCTGCCCACCGAGCGCAACCTGTACACGGTTATCCGCTCGCCGCACGTGAACAAGGACTCCCGTGAGCAGTTCGAGATGCGCACCCACAAGCGTCTCATCGACATCCTCGACCCCACCTCGGGCACCGTTGATTCGCTTATGCGTCTCGACCTCCCCGCTGGCGTCGACATCGACATCAAGCTCTAAGCTTTTTGCTCGATAGTGCGATTTGCAAGGCCGCAGCCCTAAGGGTTGCGGCCTTTTTTGTGCCGATGGGATAAAGGGTCTACACTACTGAGCTATTCGACAAACGGGTGTATGAGTAAAACTGTTGGGGGCAGATATAGATGGTCGAGTGGATCGTTCGTCGTGCGCAGGGCGACCGTGCGCGCGTGGGCACGTTGACGGGCGTGGTGTGCATTCTCGCCAATGTGGCACTTTGCGCTGCGAAGGGTGCAATTGGCGTGCTGTCGGGATCGGTTTCGATTGTGGCGGATGCTATGAACAACTTATCCGACGCAAGCTCAAACATCGTGAGCGTGCTGGGCTTTAAACTGGCGAGCAAGCCGGCAGACCCCGAACATCCTTACGGCCATGGCCGCTACGAGTATCTCTCGGGTCTGGTCGTGGCGGCGCTCGTGCTGCTGATCGGACTCGAACTGGTTAAGTCTTCGTTTGAGCGTATCATCCACCCCGAACCTGTCGAGTTCTCGCTTGCCCTGGTGGCAGTCCTGGCGCTTTCGATGGTTGTAAAGCTGTGGATGGCGGCCCTCAACCAAAAGCTCGGTGACCGTATTGAGTCCGATACGCTGCATGCGACGGCTCAAGACTCAAAGAACGATGTCCTGGCCACGGGTGCCGTGCTGGCGTGCGCGATTGTTTCCCAGGTGACGCATATCAATCTTGATGCCTGGGTTGGACTTGCCGTTGGCGCCTATATTGGCTGGAGCGGCTTTGAGCTCATCCAGGATACGGTGAGCCCGCTTTTGGGCCAGGCGCCCGATCCTAAGCTGGTCAAGCACATTCGAGACAAGATCATGAGTTATCCCGGCGTTTTGGGCGTTCACGATTTGATGGTCCACGACTATGGCCCGGGCAGGAAGTTCGCAAGCGCTCACGCCGAGATGGCGGCCGAGGCCAGCCCGCTGGAAAGTCACGACACGCTCGATAACATCGAGCAGTCGTTTAGGGACGAGGACGGCATGATCGTCACGCTCCATTACGATCCCATCGTGACCGACGATTCAAATGTGGCGAGCATGCGCCTGCGCATCAACGCTATGGCCCACGAGATTGATAGCCGCCTTTCGATTCACGATCTGCGCTGCGTGCCGGGTCCCACGCACACCAACGTGATCTTTGACTGCGTGCGTCCCTCGGATCTGCAGATGAGTGCCGATGAGCTCAAACACGCGCTGGCCCAGAGGGTCGAATCGGAATACCCCAAGTCGATTGCCAAGATTACGATCGACGAAGACTACGTAGGGCATACCCACGAATAGGATTGAGCCACGCAAGCTATTGATGCAGAAGGGGAGAGCATGAAGAAGCTGTATCTACTCCGTCACGGTCAGACGGAATTCAACGTTAAAAAGCTCGTCCAGGGTCGCTGCGATTCACCGTTGACCGACCTGGGCCGCAAACAAGCGGGAATGGCGGCCGCATGGCTCAAGGCCCACAGCGTCGTCCCCGACAAAGTGGTTTCTTCGCCCTTAGGTCGAGCCATGGACACAGCTCAGCTCGTCGCATGCGAACTCCTGGGTCCGGATGCAGCAGTCGAGCCCTGCGAAGGCATCATCGAGCGCTGCTACGGCACCTTCGAAGAAGGCCCGCACGACGCTCTACCCACCGACGTCTGGGATCCAGGCGAGGACTTGGTCCCTTACGGAGGAGAAGGAAGCCGGGCTCTACAAGCGCGCATGGTGGCCACCCTCTCCAATCTTATGAGCGCTAAGGACACCGAAACCCTCCTAGCAGTAAGCCACGGCAGCGCCAGCCGCCAATTCATTAGGGCCGCAGCCCCAGAGGGCTTCAAGCTTCCAGCAAAACTCCCCAACTGCGCCATCATGATCTTCGATTTTGACGAAGCAAAGCCACAAGCAGAAGGCGAGCCAATGCAATGCAAGTTCACCCTCCAGCAAATAGTGGACCCTCAACAAAGTCATTAGCCTGAGCGAGCAGAGTTAAGCAGACATTAACGTGGCGTTCCCAGTGTGCGGCGGAGGGGGCGGGCCTGAGACATATTAAGGTTGTCGCGAGTTCCGCACGAACAGGAGAGCACTTAATGTGCTCTCCGTCGTGAGCAGGACTGTAGAGCAGCAACCTTAATATGTCTCAGGCCCGCCCCCTCCGCCGCACACTGGGAACGTGCCACGCACTTTACCTGCGTAAACAATGTGAGTGAAATATGAATCTCGATGGATACGCCCGCAGCCGTGTATACTAAACAGCTGTGTGTAACCAGGGGAGTATTCTGGCTGGACAAAATGCCTGCTTAATAGGGTTGTCAGGTAGTCCGGACGCAATACAAGGTTGGGGAGCACGTCGTGTAAGTAGTGGTCCTCTAGGGGCGCACGCTCGGTGGTGTACGCATTGTCCCAAGACCACGCGAGAGTTGGGATCATATCTTGATCAGCATGATTCTCGGCCGCAAGATTGGCATGACCCAGGTTTGGGACGAGGACGACAACGTCGTTCCCGTCACGGTCATCCAGGCTGGCCCCTGCGCTGTCTCGCAGGTTAAAACTCAGGCAACCGACGGCTATGACGCCGTCCAGATCGGTTTCGGCGACATCAAGGCCAAGAACGTGAACAAGCCCATGGCTGGTCACTTCGCCAAGGCCGGCGTCGAGCCTGTCCGCTTCCTTCGTGAGGTCCGCGTCGAGAACGGCGAGGAGCACAAGGTCGGCGAGGTCGTCACCGTCGCTGATTTCGCTGATGTCGAGAAGGTCGACGTCATCGGTACCTCCAAGGGTAAGGGCTTCCAGGGTCGCATCAAGCGCTGGGGTCAGCGCCGCGGTCCTATGACGCATGGTTCTCACTTCCAGCGTCACCCCGGTTCTATCGGTCAGTGCGCCTATCCTGCGCGCGTCCTCAAGGGCGTCAAGATGGCCGGTCACATGGGTAACGAGCGCGTTACCGTCAAGAACCTTTCCGTTGTCCGCATCGATGCCGAGCAGAACCTCATCTTGGTCAAGGGCGCTGTCCCGGGTGCCAAGAATGGTCTCGTCGCCATCCGTATGGCCTAAGGGCCCAGCCCATTTAGCCCAGCGTCATACCAAGGAGAACACTTAAATGGCAAAGTTTGAAGTAAAGAACAGCGAGGGCAAGAAGGTCGCCGAGGCCGAGCTCGCCGCTGAGGTGTACGGCATCGAGCCGAACATCCACGTTATGCACCACATCGTCAAGTGCCAGATGGCCTCTTGGCGTCAGGGCACCCAGTCCGCTAAGGGCCGCTCTGAGGTTTCCGGTGGCGGCAAGAAGCCTTGGCGTCAGAAGGGCACCGGCCGTGCCCGCCAGGGTTCCATCCGTGCTGCCCAGTGGCGTCACGGTGGCGTTGTCTTCGCCCCCAAGCCCCGTTCCTACGCTAAGCGTATGAACAACAAGGAGGTCAAGCTGGCTATGCGCTCCGCGCTGTCCGCCAAGCTGGCCGATGGCGAGCTCGTGCTCGTCGACGACTACGGCTTCGAGAAGCCTTCCACCAAGGCTGCCGTTGCCATGCTCAAGGCTCTCGGCCTTGAGGGCAAGCGCCTGACCATCATCGTTCGCGATGAGGACGTCAACGCCTACCTGTCGTTCCGCAACATTCCCAAGACGTTCATCATCACTGCCGACGAGGCCAACACCTACGATCTCGTCAACAACAACGCTGTGCTGATGCCCGCCGACATCGCCGCTCACTTCGGGGAGGTGCTTGCATAAATGACCGCCCACGAGATCATCATCCGTCCGATCGTGTCCGAGCGTTCCTTCTCCGGCATGGAGCAGAACAAGTACACGTTCGAGGTCGCCAAAGATGCTAACAAGTATCAGATCAAGGACGCTGTCGAGGAGATCTTCGGCGTCAAGGTCGTTCGCGTGAACACCCTGACGGTCAAGCCCAAGACCAAGCGCGTGCGCTATGTCGCCGGCAAGACCCGTTCTTGGAAGAAGGCCATCGTCACGCTGGCCGAGGGCGACACCATCGAGGTCTTTGGCAACCAGGCCTAAGACTCGCTGCTGTTGAGTGAGCTCATGCCTCCCAAATAGGGGAGGCGAGAGCTCAAGGTTTCGGGCGTATAAAATGGACACGCCCGGAACCGTGTATACGTCCGGTGTCATCGCACCCGAGGCAGAACCTCGAATCCCTGTCTGCGATGGCTAACGGATTCCTATTGAAAGGGATTGTAATGGCTGTAAAGCACCTTAAGCCGACCTCCGCTGGTAGGCGTTGGCAGACGATCTCCGATTTCTCCGAGATCACCTGCACCAAGCCCGAGAAGTCTCTTCTCGAGCCCCTGCCCAAGAAGGCCGGTCGTAACAACAACGGCCGCATCACCACCCGCCACCAGGGCGGCGGCGTGAAGCGTCGTTACCGCGTGATCGACTTCAAGCGCAACAAGGACGGCGTGCCCGCCAAGGTTGCCACGATCGAGTACGATCCGAACCGTTCCGCTCGCATCGCTCTGCTGCACTACGCTGACGGTGAGAAGCGTTACATCCTGGCTCCCAAGGGCCTCGAGGTCGGTCAGACCATCATGTCCGGTTCTGACGCCGACATCAAGCCGGGCAACGCTCTGCCCCTCGCCGACATCCCCGTCGGTACGCTCATCCACGCCGTCGAGTTCCAGCCGGGCAAGGGCGCTGCTATCGCCCGTTCCGCCGGTAACTCCTGCCAGCTGATGGGTAAGGAGGGCAAGTACGCTATCGTCCGTATGCCTTCCTCCGAGATGCGCCGCATCCTCGTTACCTGCCGCGCCACCGTCGGTGAGGTCGGCAACGCCGATCACGCCAACATCGTCATCGGCAAGGCCGGCCGTAAGCGTCACTTGAACGTGCGCCCGACCGTCCGCGGTACCGTCATGAACCCTGTCGACCACCCGCACGGCGGTGGCGAGGGCAAGAACCACACCTCTGGTCGTCCCTCTGTTACCCCCTGGGGTAAGCCGACGAAGGGCCTTCGTACGCGCAAGAAGAAGAAGGTCTCGAACCAGCACATCATTCGTCGCCGTAAGAAGTAATTTCGGATACCGAGTTTTAGGAGAAAGCACTTATGAGCAGAAGTCTCAAAAAGGGCCCGTTCGTGGAGACTCGCCTTCTCTCGCGTATCACCGCGATGAACGAGGCTGGCAAGAAGGACGTCGTGAAGACCTGGTCCCGCGCGTCCACCATCTTCCCCGAGATGGTTGGTCACACCATCGCCGTCCACGACGGCCGCAAGCATGTGCCCGTGTATGTTACCGAGTCCATGGTTGGTCACAAGCTCGGCGAGTTCGCGCCGACTCGTACGTTCCGTGGCCACAAGGCCAAATAGGGGGTTAACCGTAAATGGCAACTAAGTCTATTGAAACTGAGGCCACCGAGGTTCGCGCCGTCGCTAAGTACGTGCGTGTTTCCCCCAGCAAGGCCCGCCTGGTGGTCGATCTGATCCGCCGCAAGCCTGTCGCTCAGGCCTTCGACATCCTCCACTTCTGCGACCGCGCCGTCGCCGTGGATGTCGAGAAGGTTCTCCGTTCCGCCGTTGCGAACGCCGAGAACAACAACGGTCTGCGTGCCGACAACCTGGTTGTCGCCGCTGCCTATGTTGACGAGGGTCCGACGCTTAAGCGCATCCGTCCCCGCGCCAAGGGTTCCGCTTCTCGCATTCTGAAGCGTACTTCCCACATCACCGTCGTCGTTGCTCCTCGAAAGGAGGCGTAAAGCTGTATGGGTCAGAAAGTCTACCCCACCGGCTTCCGTCTTGGCATCACCGAGAACTGGCGCTCCCGCTGGTTCGCAGAGAAGGATTACGCTAAGACCCTCGGTAACGATCTCGAGATCCGCAAGTACCTCGAGAAGCGTCTTTCCCGCGCAGCTGTCTCCCGCGTCGAGATCGAGCGCGCTGGCGACAAGGTGAAGGTCATCATCCTCACCGCTCGCCCCGGCGTTGTCATCGGTAAGAAGGGTGCCGAGATCGATACCCTCCGCACCGAGCTCGAGAAGGTTGCTGGCGTCTCCAAGGGCCAGCTCTCCGTCGACGTTGTCGAGATCAAGCGCCCCGAGCTCGACGCCAACCTCGTTGCTCAGTCCATCGCTGAGCAGCTCGAGGGTCGCGTTGCCTTCCGTCGCGCTATGCGCAAGGCTGTCCAGTCCGCCCGCAAGGCCGGCGCCAAGGGCATCCGTATCCAGTGCTCCGGTCGTCTCGGCGGTGCCGAGATGGGCCGTCGTGAGTGGTACCGTGAGGGTCGCGTGCCTCTGCACACCCTCCGCGCCAAGATCGACTACGGCACGGCTGTCGCCAGCACCACCATGGGCGCTTGCGGCGTGAAGGTCTGGATTTACCTGGGTGAGAAGCTCCCGGGCCAGCCTGTTCCCAACCCTGCACTCGAGGGCTCTTCCCGTCCTCGTCGTCGTAACTCCGAGAGGAGGGGTCAGTAGTGCTTGCCCCTAAGCGTATTCTTCACCGCAAGGTGCAGCGTGGCTCCATGAAGGGCCAGGCCAAGGGTAATACCGAGCTGCATTTCGGCGAGTTTGGTATCCAGGCTCTCGAGGCCCATTGGATCACCAACCGTCAGATCGAGGCCGCTCGTATTGCCATGACCCGCTACATGAAGCGTGGCGGTCGTGTGTACATCACGATCTTCCCCGATAAGCCCATCACCAAGAAGCCTGCCGAGACTCGCATGGGTTCTGGTAAGGGTAACCCCGAGGAGTGGGTGGCCGTCGTCAAACCTGGCCGCATCATGTTTGAGGTCAAGGGCGTGCCCGAGGAGGTCGCTCGCGAGGCTCTGCGTCTTGCACAGCACAAGCTTCCCATCAAGACCAAGATTGTTGCTGCCAAGAACGCTGAGCAGCGCATCGAGAAGGAGATGGCTGAGGAGGCCGCTCTCGAGGCCAAGTGGGCTGCTGAGGACGCCGCCGCCGCCAAGGAGGAGAACTAATGAAGCCCGCAGAGATTCGTGAGCTCTCGGACGCTCAGCTCGTTGAGAAGCTGAAGGAAATGCGCGCCGAGCTCTTTAACCTTCGTTTCCAGATGGCTACCAGCCAGCTGGACAACACCGCTCGCGTCAACACCGTGAAGAAGGACATCGCTCGCGTCCTCACGGAGCAGCGCGCCCGCGAGATCGCAGCGGAGAAGTCCGCTGTCGCCGAGTAGGACCTAAGGAGAGAACATGACTGATTCGCGTAACTCGCGTAAGGTCCGTACGGGTGTCGTTACCTCCGTCTCCGGTGCCAAGACCATTGTTGTCACCATCACCGAGCGTAAGCGTCACCCCAAGTACGGCAAGATGATGACCAGCTCCAAGAAGCTGCACGCTCACGACGAGGAGTGCACGGCTGGCGTGGGCGACACCGTCCGCGTTATGGAGACCCGTCCTATGTCCAAGATGAAGCGTTGGCGCCTCATCGAGGTCGTCGAGCGCGCTAAATAAGCTGTCGCTCTTACGACTTGTACATTTCCGAAGATGTGCGTATGCCTGGCTTGCATACCACGGGCCGCATAAAGGCTGCGCACCTCTCTTCGGTTCTTAGTTCGGAGGAACATCTACCATGATTCAGATGCAAACCATGCTGAACGTCGCCGACAACTCCGGCGCTCGCAAGATTCGCTGCATCAAGGTGCTTGGCGGTTCCAAGCGTCGTTATGCAGGCATCGGCGATGTGTTCATCGGTGCTGTCCAGGAGGCTACCCCTGGCGCCAACGTCAAGAAGAAGGACGTTGTCCGTTGCGTCGTCGTTCGCACCGTTAAGGAGATCCGCCGCAAGGATGGCTCCTACATTCGCTTTGATGAGAACGCCTGCGTTGTCATCAACAACGATGGTTCGCCCGTCGGCACCCGTATCTTCGGGCCCGTCGCTCGCGAGCTTCGTGACAAGAAGTACATGAAGATCGTCTCGCTCGCTCCCGAGACCCTGTAGTTAGGGGAGATATATGTATATCAAGAAGGGCGATAAGGTCCAGGTTCTCTCTGGTAAGGATCGCGGCAAGCAGGGCGTTGTCCTGCGTGCTCTCCCCGCCGAGAACAAGGTCGTTGTCGAGGGCGTTTCGGTCGTCAAGAAGGCCGTCAAGCCCAACGCTGCCAACCAGCAGGGCGGCATCGTTTCGCAGGAGGCTCCCATCGACGCCTCCAACGTCAATCTCGTTTGCCCCGAGTGCGGTAAGGTTACCCGCGTCGGTCACGAGAAGGACGGCAAGAACAAGCTGCGCGTCTGCAAGAAGTGCGGCCACAAGTTCTAAGCTGCCTGCAACATAAGGTTGCAACCAAAGGCCCGGACACCAAGCGCGTCCGGGCCTTTTTCTATCCCCACTCATTGGGGACAGACTTAAATGAGTGGGGACAGACTTAAATGAGTGCATGCGGCATAAGGCGTACCGCGGATAATCTAGGTGGGTGTCTCGACCTAGATTATTTATCCGCCGAAAGAGTCGATATCGATCGTGCATCGTGCTTTACAAATTGATAGCATACGTGCTTGTGCGCATTTTGCTGCGTTTAATTGCGTATCAATGCGTATATATGCGCCGTTTATGGGGCAATAATGATCGTTTGACGGTGAGATACGCAAAAACGCGCACAGATACGCGCATTTGTGCGAATATAGAGCTGTCAGAAATGAAAGACTTTTCACGACGCAGGAGGCACATATGGCAGATTCCAAACAGGCTCCGCTTGATGCTGCGGCAGCCGCAAAGGCAGCGTTCGCTTCGGTCCAGGGCAAGCCGTTCCCCGATGATATCTTTACGGCCCCCGAGCTTCGTTGGGCTGTGATCGGGTGCGGTGTTATCGCCAACCAGATGGCTCAGTCTCTCGCCCTTGCCGGCCGCAAACTCGCGGGCGTTGCCAACCGCACGCTGTCCAAGGCTCAGGCTTTTGCCAAGCAGTATGGCGTTGAGAAGGTCTATGACACGGTCGAGGACCTCTACTCCGATCCGAACATTGACGCAGTCTATATCACCACGCCGCACAACACTCACATCACCTACCTGCGCGCCGCTCTGACAGCTGGCAAGCACGTGCTCTGCGAGAAGGCCATTACCCTCAACTCTGCCGAGCTCGACGAGGCCCGCGCCATCGCCGACGAGCATAACGTCGTCCTCATGGACGCCACTACGGTGCTCCACATGCCCCTGTATCAGGAGCTGCGCCGCCGCATGGATGCCGGTGAGTTTGGCCGCATGAACCTCGCCCAACTCAACTTTGGCAGCTACAAGGAGTACGGCGATCTGACTAACCGCTTCTATAACCGCAACCTCGCTGGCGGTGCTATGCTCGACATTGGCGTCTATGCGCTTTCCGTTATGCGCCTCTTTTTGGCAAGCCAGCCCGCTGAGGTCGTTTCGCTGGGCAACACCTGTGAGACCGGTGTCGACGTTGCGGGCGGCATCGTCTGCCGTAATGCTGAGCAACAGCTGGGTGTTGTGAGCCTTACGCTTCACTCCAAGCAGCCCAAGCGCTTGGTCATCAGCTTTGACAAGTGCTATATCGAGGTCAACGAGTATCCGCGTGCCGATCACGCGACCATCGTGTGGACTGCGGACGGCCACCGCGAGGAGGTCCACGCGGGCACCGAGGCTTACGCCCTTTGCTATGAGATGGCCGATCTTGAGAAGGCCGTTGCCGGCGACGACTCCAAGCGCGAGCTTCTGGATTATGCTTCTGATGTTATGGAGCTTATGACCAAGCTTCGCGCCGACTGGGGAGTCGTGTACCCCGAGGAGGAGTAAGCGATGCTTGCGGAAGATAGGCTCAACGCAATCGTGTCGATGGTGCAGCAGACGGGCTCGGTTACCGTACCGGAGCTTGCTGAGGCCCTGGGCGTGACGGCGTCTACCATTCGGCGCGATCTGCAGACGCTCGACCGCGCACACCGTATCGCCAAGGTGCACGGTGGGGCGACGAGCCTTGAGCGCGCGCACGTGACGCGCGACCTAACGCTTAATGAGCGCAGCGACCTCCATAACGATGACAAGGAGCGTATCTGCGCCCGTGCGGCGGCGCTTGTGGAGCCTGAGAGCTTTGTATACATCGACTCGGGCTCGACGACGCTCAGGCTCATTGAGCATCTTCCACACCTTGAAGGTGTCACCTATGTGACTGATTCCGTGCTTCACGCTCAGCACCTCGCTGTGCGCGGCATGCGCACCGTTGTTCTGGGCGGCGAGCTCAAGCCCGAGACCGAGGCGCTGGTCGGTCCCGATGCCTTGGCAACCCTGGACCGCTACAACTTCAACTGTGGCTTTTGGGGTTCCAACGGCATTGCCGCCGAGCAGGGTTTTACGACGCCCGATATCGAGGAGGCACAGGTCAAGCGCATCTCGATGCGCCATACAGCCAAACGCTTCGTAATCTCGGACGCCAGTAAATTTGGCATGGTGGCGCCCGCCAAGTTCGCGGACTTCCGCGACGCAACGGTTATTACCGCAGGCGAGGTCCCCGCCAAGTACCGGGCAATGGACAACGTCATCACGGTCTAGCAAGCAGAGGCAGGTTAAGGCCAAAACCACCGCAAAGGTGCCTGTCCCCATTGTGGTGGTTAGTAACGAAAACCGAGTAGTTTTTCCAATAGAAAAGCGGCAACGTCCATCACGGGCGTTGCCGCTTTCGTTGTCTGCCGGCTTGTCTAAGTCTGTAACAACTGGACCGTTAAAAGTAGGCTAGGTGTTACAGATTGAGATACTTCCGAACCGCGCCGTCTCTTTGTCTCAATTTGTAACAGCTGGGACGGATTTTGCCGAGTTACTGTTACAGATTGAGATTTTCCCTTGAGGGGGATTCGAATGTCTCGATCTGTAACAGATAGACCGGAAAAATGGGTTCTAACTGTTACAGATCGAGACGTTTTGGGACCGCGGCTGAGCCATTGCGGCAAAACAACCACAAAGGGACGTGAACCTTTGTGGTGGTTTAGGGCTCCCAGGGGCAGGGGGCTTCGATGTGGATGTGCTCGCCGGTTACGGGATGCGTGAAGGATACGCTGTGGGCGTGGAGCATCAATCCACAGGGACGCGGCGTGCCGTACAGGTCGTCGCCCACCAGGGGATGACGCTCGCTCGCCAGATGCACACGGATTTGGTGCTTGCGGCCGGTGAGCAGCTCGACATCGATATACGAGCGCGTGGGCAGGCCACGACGGCTCTTAAGGCGCTTGAGCACCTTCACGCGCGTTTGAGACGGCTTGCCGCTGGCGCCGACGCGCATCTTGCGGCTGTCGTGACGGTCGCGGGCGATGGGCTTGTCGATGAGCTTTTCGTTCCAGTCGATCTTGCCCTCGGCGAGCGCCAGGTAATGCTTTTCGAAAGCGTGGTCGATGACCATCTGGTCAAAGGCGGGCTGCGTCTGCTTGTCGAGCGAGAACAGCACCACGCCGGTGGTGTCGCGGTCTAGGCGGTTGAGCGGCTGCATGTCAGTCGCGGCAAAGCCGTCGCCCATCGCCAGCAGCAAGTCGCTGGCGTAGTCGGTAAGCGTGCGCTCACCGGTGCCGTCGCCGTGGACGATCATGCCGGCGGGCTTGTCGATGGCCATGAGCCAGGCGTCGCAGTAGAGGACTTGAGGTTCTTCGTTCACGTGTAAGCCTTTCGGTTAGCTAATTCCCACAAACATGCAGCCCGAGGTGGCGCCGCGCAGGCGGGCAGCGGGCTTGCGGCCGGCCTGCGCTGCTTCGACGGCACGACGGACGCGGGCGACGGCACGGCCCACCTCATCCGTCTCGAGCAACGTTCCGTCCACCATGAGACGACGCACGCCGGCATCGAGCAACTGCGGAACCTGCGGCGTGAGGTCGATGGGGTAGGCATCGTACAGGCGAGAGCGGCCGTGGATGTCGGTGCGGACGGGCATGACCTTTCCGTCGATATTCTTGAGCGAGAGCTTGCGGGCACGCAGGCGGCAGTTGGCACAATCGTGGATGCAGCCGTTGGCAACCTGCAGAATGCAATGCTCGCTTGTCATGACGCGCGGGCGGCCGAACACGGTGATGCCCAGGGCTGCGGGCGCGGAGGTGCCAAGCGAGATAATCTCGTCGAGCGTGATCTCGGGCGAGAGCCAAAACGCGCCGGCACCGCGCTCGGCGAGCGCCTCCATGCAGGGCGTATTGTGCACGGGCAGGCAAGAGCGGACCTCCGCCGTGGCACCAACCTGGGCGGCAAGGGCAAGCTCTGAGATGTTGCCAATAGCGACCGTGGCGCCGGCAACAACCCACGGGTCAATGCGCGCGTGGTCGACGGCGCGGCAGACCTCGTCGAGTATGGGTACGATGTCCTGCTCAAATGCATCGGTGGGGGAGAGCCCGGCCGCGTCGAGTACGTCGGTGGTCATGTAGATGCGCGTTGCGCCCTCCGCGCGGGCTGCCTCGGCGGCCTCGAGAGAGGTGACGGTGACGCAGACCTGCGGCTCATCGCGGTAATGCTCGGGCGCGGGACGGGAATCACTGGTTACAATCACCGGCAACTCGAGCGTCTTCGCACGCTCGTCATACGGTGCCAGAATGGCCTCCTCCAGCGCCTTGCAGGCGGCGGTGCGCACCTTGTGCACAGCGGAGAAGCTCATGCCGCAGCCCTCATCGAGTGCCACATCAAAGCTCGCGGCCTCAAAGGGCGAGGAGCCCATGCGGCCCACATGCTCTACCAGATCGGACGCCTCGACCGCGCGGGTCTTGGCGGCCTCGACGGTAAAGCCCGTGGCCGTGGCCGTAAGCGATGGGGCGTCGCAGCAGGTGAGCGTGACGACAAACGGTTCGCCCAAACGCGCCACAACGGTTACATCAACGGCACGGCGGCGCAGCACGTCGCGCTTGAGCGCGGCGCCGGCGGCGTCGATGGCGCGCTGGCTGCGGATGACGCGCACGCGGCAGCCCTCGGGCATGCTGCGGGGCACGCGGCACTCGATGATGTCACCGGCGGCGGCATCATCGGCGGCGATGGTGGTCAGGAATTGGTCAAACTCGTCGTCGTGGCGAAGTTCCAGCAAGTCGCCCTTGCCCACGGGTTCAAACAGCTCAATGCGGGCGATGGCAGCGCGGCGACGACGGTCGTCGGGTTTGAGCCCGCGTACGTCGCGGTTGGCCAGGCGGCTGCCCAGCACCGTGCCCACAATCTGGCCGCGGTTGTTGGAGCGCTCGTAACTCATCATCTCGTCACCCGAGGTACCGTCTTGGTAGGCGTGCGTAAAGTCACGGTTAAAGCAGCGCTTGAGCTGGCGCTGGCGGGCGGCTTCCTCGTCCTTATCTACGGCGACCCCGGCCAGCATATCATCGATCTGATGACGATACACATCGACGATAGAGTACACGTAATCGGGCGCCTTCATGCGGCCCTCGAGCTTGAGCGATGCGGCACCGGCGTCATACAGACGGCGAACAAGCTGTGAGGTGTTGGTGTCACGCGGGCATAGCGCGCGCTCGCGGCCGGCGGGGGAGAGCGCGCGACCGTTCTCGTCGATCAGCTCGTAGGGCAGGCGGCAGGGCTGGGCGCACATGCCACGGTTGGCCGATCGTCCCGCCATGGCAAAGCTCGAAAGCAGGCACAGGCCCGAGTAGCAAAAGCAGATGGCGCCGTGGCTAAAGACCTCGAGGTCCACATCGGGCGCGGCATCGTGAATGGCGGCAATCTCGTCGATGGAAAGCTCGCGCGAGAGGGTCACGCGGTCGGCGCCCTGCTCGCGGCACCAAAGGGTTCCGCGGCCATCATGGATGTTCGCCTGGGTCGAGATATGCGTCTCGATGCCGGGCATCGTGCGCTTGACCTCAAAGAACAGGCCCCAGTCCTGGATGATGAAGGCGTCGGCGCCCAACGTGGAGCAGCAATGGATGAGTTGCAACGCATCGCCCATCTCAGACTGCTTGATGACGATGTTGACCGTGACGTAGACGCGCGACCCGGCTAGATGTGCGGCGCGGCAGGCTTGCTCAAAGGCCTCGTCGGTAAAGTTGGTGGCCTTGCGGCGGGCGTTGAAGCTGCCCATGCCGCAGTAGATGGCGTCTGCCCCGGCAGCGAGCGCGGCGGCAAAGGGCTCCGGGCCTCCGGCGGGGGCTAAAAGCTCGGGTCTGCGGTTGGTGGTTCGACTGGCGGTTGCGGTCATATCCTGCCTTTCAAAATGCTCAGATACTCAAAAGTATAGTGGTGCCGTCGCGATGGACGATGCCCGCAGTCTAAGCAGGACAAAGTTTTCAGGTGGGTCGCCAGTCACGCCGCTCATCGGCCCGTACGCGCCGTTGGGCGATAAAATATTCTCGCAATGTGATAATAATCTTGCACTGCGCGGGAACCTTGAGTACTATCCCAATCAAGCGCGGCGTTCAGACCGAACTGTGCCTCCCGGTGTGAACGCCGCGCTCACGCTCTCTCAACTGATTGTAAGGAGAAAAACATGAGCAAGACCGTCGTGTCTTCCGATAACGCACCCGCAGCCATCGGCCCGTATTCCCCCGGCATCCAGACCGGCAACATGGTGTTCCTGTCCGGCCAGCTGGGCATCGACCCCGCAACCGGCAAGATGCCCGAGGGCGTCGAGGCCCAGGCTAAGCAGTCCCTTGCTAACGTCGAGGCCCTGCTGACCGCTGCCGGCGCCACTTTTGCCGATGTCGTCAAGACCACGGTCTACCTGGCCGATATCGCCGACTTCGCTGCCGTGAACGAGATCTACGCCTCCAAGTTCGAGGCTCCGTTCCCCGCGCGCAGCGCTTTCCAGGTTGCCGCTCTTCCGGCTGGCGGTCTGGTCGAGATCGAGGTCGTCGCCGCTCTCTAAGGCGTTGGCAACAACTAAACATGACATGCAAAAAGACCCTGCAGTTCGAGCTGCAGGGTCTTTTGTCAAGTGACGGATCGCCTGTGGAGTTACCAAGGGCAGTCTTTTTGCTCGCTAGCCTTCCTTGCGGACTTTTTGCAGGTAGCGGTAGACGCTGGGCTCCGAGATGCCCAGCGCGGCGGCGGCGCAGGCAACAGCGCCCTTGAGCATAAATACGCCGTTGCCGTTAAGGTGGCGAATAACGTCCACGCGATCGGCCTGCCCAAGCGAGGCGACATCCTGCCCGCGGCTTTCGAGCAACTCGGAAATACTGCGGTCGATGAGCTCCTGTGTAGACTCCGAAAGACTTTCGACCTCGATAGACGCGGGCTCCGCCTGCCTTGGCACAGCGTCAAAGCAGGCCATGAGCTGCTGGGCCATGGCGTTGATGGAGCGTACCGTGGAAAGGTCGGTGTTGACGCAGAGCATACCGACGATCTCGTTATCCTCGCGGATAAAGTACGTCGCTGACTCCAGCGTCTTGCCGCCGGCACCGCGCCCCTCGTAGCCCGTAATAAACGGCAGGTCGCGATACTTGGCGTCGTGCATGATCTTGAGTGCCAGATCGGTGGCGGGACCGCCGACCTTACGGCCGCTCACGATGCCGTTGCGAATATCGACGATGGCGTGGTCGGGATCCGAGAAATCGTGCAGCACGATTTCGCTGTTTTTGCCGAGTATCTGCTCCAGGAAATCGACCATCGGCAAAAAGCGACGTACGGTCTCGTTCACGGGCAACTCCTTTGGGTGAAATCGGAAATGTTCATAACAATTTTTTCTCATGGTAACACGGTGTCTATTGACTCGCATATTCGCAGGTACATTGCGTAATACGGACGAGCGGTAGGAATTTGGCGGTAAACGGTCGACCAAAATAAAAGTTAGATGTTATTTTGACCAGACACTTTCTTGACCTGCGGAAATGCATTGCCTCAGCTCAAGAATAGTCTGATAACAAAAAATTATTATTGAGAATGAGAATCATCTTTAATACGATATGCAACGAAGGCACAACCTCACCCCCGCACTGCGTCACAATAGAGCGTTAGATGCGAAAACAACTACTTCGAGGATTGGTGGTCAAATGGCCCAGGAGACGGTTACGAACGGCACTGAAGCCCTGTTCACTCGCGAAGGCATGCCGCCCGTTAAGGAAATGATCCCGTGTGCCCTTCAGCACGTACTGGCATCGTTTGCCGGCATTATTACCCCGGCGGTCATCATGGCCGGCGTCTACGGCTTTAATAGCCAGCAGAGCACCGACATCATTCAGGTTGCGCTTATTCTTTCGGCAATCGACACGGCCCTTCAGGCCTTCGCTCCCTTCCGTCGCATCGGCGGCGGCCTGCCCATCGTCATGGGCGTTTCGTTCGCGTTCCTGCCGGCCCTGCAGGCCATGGGCGCCTCGGGCTTTAGCTTTGGTGCGCTGCTGGGCGGCGAGATTGTCGGCGGTGCCGTCGCGGTCCTCTTTGGTTTGGCCTACAGCAAGATTAAGTGGCTGTTCCCGCCCGTCGTGACCGGTACGGTTATCTTCTCCATCGGCGTTTCGCTGTATCCCACGGCCGTCAAGTATATGGCTGGCGGCATGGGCACGCCGCTGTGGGGCACCCCGCAGGCCTGGTGTGTCGCTCTTATCACCTTCGCCGTGGTCTTTGCGCTCGCCAACTTTGGCAAGGGCACGCTCAAGCTGGGATCCGTGTTCTTTGGCATGATCGTTGGCATGATTGTCTCCATCCCCTTTGGCATGATCGACTTCTCCAGCGTTGCTACCGCTCAGGTCTTCGCCCTTCCCAAGCTCATGCCCTACGCGCTCGAGTTTGATCCCGAGGTCTGCATTACCCTCGCCGTCGTGTTCCCCATGGTTGCCATCCAGGTTATCGGTGACGTCTCCGCCGCCTGCCTGGGCTCTATCGACCGTATGCCCACCGAGCGCGAGCTCTCCGGCGCTATCGTGTCCCAGGGCCTCACCTCTATGGTCGGCGGCCTGCTGGGCGGTCTTCCCACCAGCGCCCTTGGCCAGAACGTGGGCATCATCTGCTCCAACAAGGTCGTCAACAAGTGGGTCTTTGTGATCATCGCGGCCGTCTTTGCCATCGCCGGTCTGTTCCCGCAGCTCTCTGCCGTTCTTTCCGCTATCCCGCAGCCCGTCATCGGCGGCGCGACCGTCGGCGTCTTTGGCACCATCACCATGAACGGCGTGCGCATGTTCACCCGCGAGGGCCTCACGCAGCGCACTACCACCATCGTTGGTACCTCCGTCGTCTTTGGCCTGGGTATCTGGATGGCCAGCGGTTGCCTTGCCGGTGAGGGTATGCCCACCTGGGTGCCCACCGTCATCGGCTCCAATGCTGTAACCCCCACCGCCATCATGGCCATTGTCCTTAACCTGATCCTTCCGCAGACGCCGGTCGTGGCTCAGCACATCGATGCTGCCAAGGACGCTGCCGTGGATCTGGTCTTGCCCGAGAGCAAGAAGTAACCAATTCGGTGCTATTTGTCGGCGGACGTATCGCCTCGTCCGCCGACGTCATGCGGCGCCAAGCCGCACTTCAAAGGGTTTGTCCCTTTGGTGAAGCGTTGACGGGAGAGGGCCCGTTTCCGGTGTAGGCCGGCGCTTCGCACTCCGCCATGTCAGAGGTGTCAAACCCCGCCTCTGATGTTGAAGGGAGCATCCATGCTTCTGGTCGCTAACGGTTCCGTCTTTACCCGCAACGCTCAGACCCCGTTCATTCCAAACGGTGCGGTCGCCATTGACGGAGATACGATCGTCGAAGTGGGCCCCGAGTGCGAGCTCAAGGCCAAGTACCCGGATGCCGAGTACGTCG
Source organism: Collinsella sp. AM34-10 (assembly GCF_003469185.1). Taxonomy (GTDB): domain Bacteria; phylum Actinomycetota; class Coriobacteriia; order Coriobacteriales; family Coriobacteriaceae; genus Collinsella. Next base: position 73,086 of record NZ_QSIL01000001.1, read on the forward strand.
ACGCCCAGGGCAACCTCATCATGCCCGGACTCATCAACTGCCACACCCACATCTACTCGGGTCTGGCCCGCGGCCTTGCCATCAAGGGCTGCAACCCCACCAACTTCCTGGAGAATCTTGAGCAGCAGTGGTGGAAGATCGACGACAACCTGACGCTCGACGGCACCAAGGCCAGCGCCTATGCCACGATTCTTGACTCCATCCGCGATGGCGTCACCACGATCTTCGATCACCATGCGAGCTTCTGCGAGATCCCGGGAAGCCTCTTTACCATTAAGGATGCCGCGCAGGAGCTGGGCATGCGTTCGTGCCTGTGCTACGAGGTCTCCGATCGTCGCGGCCAGGAAAAATGCGACCAGGCCATTGCCGAGAACGCCGAGTTTGCCCAGTGGGCCGCCAAGGAGCGTCGCGATAACGATAACCACATGATCGCCGCCATGTTTGGCGGTCACGCCACCTTTACGCTGTCGGACGAGACCATGGACAAGATGGCCGAGGCCAACAACGGCCTGACCGGCTTCCACATCCATGTGTGCGAGGGCATGAACGACGTGTGGGACTCCCGCCTCAACCGCGGCGGCATCAGCCCCGTCGAGCGCCTACTGCAGCACAACCTGCTGGGTCCCGACACCATGCTCGGCCACTGCATCCACGTGACGCCTGCCGAGATGGATATCGTCAAGGAGTCCGGCACCTGGCTCGTCAACAACCCCGAATCCAATATGGGCAACGCCGTGGGCTGCGCCCCCGTGCTCGAGTTCTTCCGCCGCGGTATCCCCGTGTGCATGGGCACCGACGCCTACACCCACGATATGCTCGAGAGCCTCAAGGTCTTCCTGATCATTCAGCGCCACAACGCCGCCATGCCCAACGTGGGCTGGTGCGAGGCCATGACGATGCTGTTCGAGAACAACGCCAAGATGGCGAGCAAGTACTTCGATCGCAAACTCGGCGTGCTCGAGGCCGGCGCCGCCGCCGACGTCATCGTTATGGACTACAAGCCCTTTACGCCGCTGAGCGAGGAGAACATCGACGGCCACATGCTCTTTGGCATGATGGGCAAAAACTGCCGCACCACCATCATCAACGGTCGTGTCCTGTACAAGGATCGCGAGTTTGTCGGTATCGATGAGGACAAGATCAACGCGTGGACCATGGCCGAGTCCAAGAAGCTCTGGAGCACGCTCAACGATCGCGTGTACTAATCCAACTGGAGATTCGCGCGCGTCGGATGTTTCGCCGCATCCGGCGCGCGCATAGGCGGCCTCCGCGGGGTCGCCGGCGCTGTGCTAGCGCTACACCGTATTTGCGCCCGTCGCGCGGTCTCGCCGGGCGTTACAGAGAGGAGCTCATTATGAGCGACATTATGAGGCCGATCCCGTTTTCGCAGCTGATGAACTGGATCATCGAGGAGCACAAGACCCAGGACGCCATCTTTGGCGTGCGCAAGATGGTCACGACCAACCAGGAGGGCGCGCTTCCCATTTTTGACGAGCGCATCGAGACCCCGTTTGGCCCGGCCGCCGGTCCCAATACGCAGCTTGCCCAGAACATCGTGGCCTCCTACGTTGCCGGTTCCCGCTTCTTTGAGCTCAAGACCGTCCAGGTTATGGACGGCGAGGAGCTCTCCAAGTGTGTGAACAAACCCTGCATTGTGGCGCAGGACGAGTGCTACAACTGCGAGTGGTCGACCGAGCTCGAGGTTCCGCAGGCCTTTGCCGAGTACGTGAAGGCATGGTTTGCCTGCCACCTGATCGCTCGCGAGTACGGCCTGGGCAGCCCGGACGGCTTTGTCTTCAACATGTCCGTGGGTTATGACCTGGAGGGCATCAAGAGCCCCAAGGTCGACGCCTACATCGAGGGCATGAAGGATGCCAGCGGCTCCGAGGTTTGGAACGAGTGCCGCACGTGGGCGCTCGCTAACCTGGACAAGTTTGAGCATGTCGATGCCGCGTTTGTCGAGTCCATCCCGGCGCGCGTCTCCAACTCCATCACCGAGTCCACGCTGCATGGCTGCCCGCCGGCGGAGATCGAGCGCATCGCGACCTATCTGATCACCGAGAAGGGCCTCAACACCTACATCAAGTGCAACCCCACGCTGCTGGGCTATGAGTTTGCCCGTCAGCGTCTGAACGAGCTGGGCTTTGACTACATCGTCTTCGACGATACGCACTTCCGCGAGGACCTGCAGTGGACCGCCGCCGTGCCCATGTTCGAGCGCCTGATTGCCCTGTGCGCCGAGCGCGGCCTGGAGTTTGGCGTCAAGCTGACCAACACGTTCCCCGTCGACGTGACGAGGAACGAGCTGCCCTCCACCGAGATGTACATGTCGGGCCGTTCGCTGTTCTCGCTGACCATCGAGGCCGCCCGTCGCATTACCGAGCAGTTCGATGGCAAGCTGCGCATCAGCTACTCCGGCGGTGCCACGGTCTACAACATCCGCGCCCTGTACGATGCCGGCATTTGGCCCGTTACCCTGGCGACCGACGTGCTCAAGCCCGGCGGCTACGAGCGCTTTAGCCAGATGGCCGGCGAGTTCACCGACCTGGACGGCAAGCCGTTCGAGGGTATTTCGCTCGAGGCCGTGACCGCGATTCAGACCAACTCGCTCACCAACCCGCTCTACAAGAAGCCGCTGCGCCCGCTGCCCGACCGCAAGGTCGCCGGCAAGAGCCCGCTTTCCGACTGCTTTACCACGCCGTGCCGCACGAGCTGCCCCATCCAGCAGGATATTCCCGCCTACCTGGCGGCTGTTGACGAGGGCCGCTACGAGGATGCACTCAACATCATCATCGAGCGTAACGCCCTGCCGTTCATTACCGGCACCATCTGCCCGCATCCCTGCGGCCGTGCCTGCGAGCGTGCATTTTACGAGCCCGAAGGCGCCCAGATTCGCGCCAGCAAGCTCAAGGCCGCCCGCGAGGCCATGACTGCCGTGCTGCCCAAGCTGCGCGCCCAAGCGACCGCCAACGACGGCGAGCGCAACGTTGCCGTTATCGGCGGCGGCCCGGCCGGTCTGGCAACGGCGTTCTTCCTGACGCGTGCCGGCGTGCCTGTCACCATCTTTGAGGCCCGCGACTCGCTCGGCGGCGTGGTCCGTCACGTGATCCCCGAGTTCCGCATCTCGAGCGACGATATCTCCCACGATGCCGAGCTCTGCCTGGCCTTTGGCGCCAAGGTGCAGCTTAACGCCCGCGTGGAGTCCATTGACGAGCTCAAGGCCCAGGGCTTTACCGACGTGGTCGTGGCCACCGGTGCCTGGATGCCCGGCTCTGCGGGCTTGGGCGAGGGTGCCGAGCTCGACGTGCTGGAGTTCCTCGAGGCCGCCAAGAAGGGCGAGAAGCTCGAGCTGGGCGAGGACGTCGTGGTCATTGGCGCTGGCAACACCGCCATGGACGCCGCCCGCGTGGCCAAGCGCCTGGCTGGTGTGAAGAACGTGCGCCTGGTGTATCGCCGCACCAAGAAGCAGATGCCCGCCGACGAGGAAGAGCTCGATCTTGCTCTTGCCGACGGCGTTGAGTTTTGCGAGCTGCTGGCGCCCAAGGCACTCAACGGCGCCGTGCTGACCTGCGATGTTATGGAGCTTGGCGAGCCGGATGCAAGCGGCCGTCGCAGTCCTGTCGCCACGGGCGAGACCGTCGAGCTTCCCGCCACCACGGCGATCTGCGCCGTGGGCGAGAGCATCGACGCCAGCCTGTACGATGCCGCGGGCGTCGAGCACGACCGTCGCGGCCGCCTTGCCGCCACCTCCACCGGCGTCGAGGGCGTCTGGGCTGCGGGCGACTGTCGCCGCGGTCCTGCCACCGTGGTCGAGGCTATCGCCGATGCCGCCGAGGTCGCCCGTGCCATCGCCGGTGTGGACTTTAACAAGTACGCCGACCAGAATGCTCAGGCCGGTCGCGAGGACACCTGCTACGAGCGCAAGGGGTCGCTGTGCCGCGACAAGCGCAACTGCACCAAGACCCGCTGCCTGGGCTGCGGCTCGGTGTGCGAGGTCTGTTGCGACGTGTGCCCCAACCGCGCCAACGTTGCCATTAAGGTGCCGGGCCTGGACAAGCATCAGGTGGTACATGTCGACGGCATGTGCAACGAGTGCGGCAACTGCGCCGTGTTCTGCCCCTACCAGGAGGGTCGCCCCTACAAGGACAAGCTCACCCTGTTCTGGAGCGAGGAGGACATGGAGAACTCCGAGAACGAGGGCTTCCTGGCCGTGGACGAGGACCACTTTAAGGTCCGCGTCGCCGGCACGGTCCGCACCGTCTCGGTCGATGCCGTCAACACCGGCCTTCCCGAGGCCGTCCGCCTGACCATCAGGGCTGTGCGCGACAGCTATCCGTATCTTCTTAAGAAATAGGCGAGTCTCTTATGGCCAAATCCATTCAACATAACGTGGCCTACGTTGCCTGCGGAAGCGGTTGTGCCTCCGCAGGCGGCAACGCCCGCTGCAGCGAAGGCTGCATTGGCTGTGGCGCCTGCGTCACGGCCTGCCCCCACGGCGCCATTGCGCTGGTCGATGGCATCGCCCGCGTGGATCGCTCCAAGTGCACGGGCTGTGGCCTGTGCGGCATGGCGTGCCCGCAGCGCGTGATTGCCTTCGTTCCCGGCTACCAGAACATCCTGGTGCGCTGCAACAACACCGATAAGGGCGCCATCGCCCGCAAGATTTGCGACACGAGCTGCATCGGTTGCGGCATGTGCGCCAAAAAGTGCCCCGCCGGCGCTATCCGCATCGAGGACAACTGCGCCCATATCGATGGTACGGACTGCCTGTCGTGCGGCATGTGCGCCGTCGTCTGCCCGCATGGCGCCATTCACGACCGCACCGGCATCGCCGCCGGCGTGTAGAAGGGAATCACCATGGCACAGGAATTCACTTTTACCGTTAACGGCGTGGAGCGCACAACGACTCAGAACAAGCCGCTGCTGCGCTACCTGCGCGACGACCTGCACATCCATTCCGCCAAGGACGGCTGCTCCGAGGGCGCCTGCGGCACCTGCACCATCCATGTGGACGGCGCGGCCGTCAAGGCGTGCGTACTGACCACTGCTCTTGCCGCCGGTCGCAACATCGTGACCGTCGAGGGCCTGCCTCAGGACGTGCGCGAGGCCTTTGTGTACGCCTTTGGTGCCGTGGGCGCCGTGCAGTGCGGTTTTTGCATCCCCGGCATGGTCATGGCGGGTGCAGCGCTCATCGCCGAGGACCCCGAGCCCACCGAGGAGCAGATCAAGTACGCCATCCGCGGCAACGTCTGCCGCTGCACCGGCTACAAAAAGATTATCGAGGGCATTTCGCTGGCTGCTGCGGTGCTCCGCGGCGAAAAGCAGATTGACGAGGGCCTGGAGCGCGGCGACGACTACGGCGTGGGCAAGCGCGCCTTCCGTATCGACGTGCGCAAGAAGGTGCTCGGCGAGGGCAAGTATCCCGACGACATCGACGAGCTCGATCAGCCGGGCCTGACCTATGCCAGCGCCGTGCGCTCCAAGTATCCGCGCGCCCGCGTGCTCTCCATCGATACCTCCAAGGCCGAGGCCCTGCCCGGCGTGGTGGGGATCCTGCGCGCCGAGGACGTGCCGGTCAACCAGGTCGGCCACCTTATCCAGGACTGGGATGTCATGATCGCGGCGGGCGATATCACCCGCTGCGTGGGCGATGCCATCGTGCTGGTAGTTGCCGAGGACGAGGCGACGCTCGAGAAGGCCAAGAAGCTCGTAAAGATCGATTACGAGCCGCTGGAGCCCGTGCGCAACATTGTCGAGGCCAGGGCTGCCGACGCCCCGCGCCTGCACGACAGCTTCTTTGCCTTTGGCAACACGGTGGAGCTCAAGGACAACGTGTGCCAGAGCCGCCATGTGACGCGCGGCGACGCCGCCAAGGCGCTGGCCGAGAGCGCGTTTACCGTGACGCAGCGCTTTACCACGCCCTTTACCGAGCATGCCTTCTTGGAGCCCGAGTGCGCCGTGGCCTTCCCGTACAAGAACGGCGTCAAGGTGCAGTCGACCGACCAGGGCGCTTACGATACGCGCAAAGAGTGCGCCCATATGTTTGGCTGGGACAACGAGCCCGAGCGCGTGGTCGTCGAGACCATGCTCGTGGGTGGCGGCTTTGGCGGCAAGGAGGACGTGTCCATCCAGCACCTGGCCGCGCTCGCCGCATATAAGTTCCAGCGTCCTGTGAAGTGCAAGCTCACGCGTGCCGAGTCGCTCGCGTTCCATCCCAAGCGTCATGCCATGGACGGCACCTTTACGCTGGGTTGCGACGCAGAGGGCAACTTTACCGGCCTGGACTGCGAGATCAACTTTGATACCGGCGCCTACGCGTCGCTGTGCGGCCCGGTGCTCGAGCGCGCATGCACGCATGCCGTGGGCCCCTACAAGTACCAGAACACCGACATTCGCGGCTTTGGCTACTACACCAACAACCCGCCCGCCGGCGCGTACCGCGGCTTTGGCGTGTGCCAGTCCGAGTTTGCACTCGAGAGCCTGATCGACCTGCTGGCCGAGAAGGTCGGCCTGGATCCGTGGGAGATTCGCTACCGAAACGCCATCGAGCCGGGCGAGGTTTTGCCCAACGGCCAGATTGCCGATTGCTCCACGGCGCTTAAGGAGACGCTGCTCGAGGTCAAGGATGCCTACTACGCGCATCCCGGACACGCCGGTATCGCCTGCGCCATGAAGAACGCCGGCGTGGGCGTGGGCCTGCCCGATGCCGGCCGCTGCAAGATTCGCGTCGAGGACGGCGTGGCTGTGGTCTACGCCGCCACGTCCGACATCGGCCAGGGCTGCAACACCGTCTTTTTGCAGGACGTTGCCGAGGCGTGCGGTCTGCCGCTGAGCTGCATTGCCAACGGCGAGTGCTCCACCGAGAACGCTCCCGACTCCGGCACCACGTCTGGCTCGCGTCAGACGGTCGTGACCGGCGAGGCCGTGCGCGGTGCCGCTTTCCTGCTGCGCGACGCCATGGTTGGCATCGAGGCCGGCAAGTCTGCGCCCGATGCTCCCGTGAGTGCGCATGGCGACGGCGTCAAGATCGAGTACGACGACGGTCGCGCCTATCAGCTGCGCACGCAGGAGCTCGTCGCCGGCCAGGGCATGCATCCTCAGGACCCCGCCGCCGCCATTAAGGCGCTCGAGGGATGCGAGTTTGGCTACGTGTACCTGGAGCCGACCGACAAACTGGGTGCCGACGTTCCCAATCCCAAGAGCCACATCTGCTACGGCTTTGCCACGCATGTGGTCATTTTGGACGACGACGGCCGCGTGAGCGAGGTCTATGCCGCGCACGATTCCGGCAAGGTGGTCAACCCCATCTCCATCCAGGGTCAGATCGAAGGCGGCGTGCTCATGGGTATGGGCTATGCGCTTACCGAGGACTGGCCGCTCAAGGACTGCGTACCTCAGGCAAGGTACGGTACGCTCGGGTTGTTCCGTGCGCCCGAGATTCCGGATATCCACGCCATCTACGTGGAGAAGGACGAGCTACTGCCTGTGGCATATGGCGGCAAGGGCATCGGCGAGATCGCAACGATCCCCACGGCGCCCGCCGTGCAGAACGCATATCGTGCATTTGACGGCAAGCTGCGTCCCGATCTGCCCTTGGTGGATACGCCGTACAGCCGCGCCCGTCACCGCGGGTAGGGTAGAGCGCGGACGGCATTGCTGATGAGCTGTTCGCGCTGAGCATCAACTACATACGCTGCGCCTTTGGCCCCAGCTCCATCGCGAGCCGGGGCCTTTTGTTTGGAGCGGAAACTGCGTCTCAGAATCCGGCCCCGGAGTGGGATGCGCTTTCCGGAACAGCCTTCAAGCGGAAACTGCATCCCAGAATCGAGGCTCGGAATGGGATGCACTTTCCTTTTGAGCCTGTAGCAGAAAGTATGTCCCGGAATTTCGCTTCAGAGTGGGAAACAGTTTCCGCAAGAGGTCTCATCCGGAAAGTCTGTCCCGTTCTGGGCCTCGATTCTGGTCCCTGGTTTCCGCTAGGCATGCCATCCGGAAAGCGCGTTCCGTTTCGAGCACTCAATCTGGGACTTGCTTTCCGGAGGCGGTTGTTTGTGGCGCGATGCCAATTACGTTATAGCTAGCTATATTATAAGCAGCTATAATATAGCTAGCTATAACGTAGAAAATAGAAGGTGCGTTCATGTTTATCGGCAGAACAACGGAAATGGCCGAGCTCAATCGGCTCTACAGTTCGGATTCATTCGAAATGCCCGTAATCTACGGCCGCCGCCGCGTGGGCAAGACACGCCTCATCACGGAGTTCATTCAGGGCAAACGCGCTATTTACTTTCAAGCGCGTCGTACTAATGCGGAGGCGAATCTGCAGTACTTCAGCCAAGCGATGCTTGCCGGTCAGACGGGTGCGGTAAATGTATCGTTTCGAAGTTTTGACGAGGCGTTCGATGCGCTTGCCGCCATGTCGCACGGCAGCCGTTTGGTCGTTGTAATTGACGAGTACCCTTATCTGGCTCAGTCGTGCCCCGAGGTCAGCTCGCTGCTGCAGGAAAAGATCGACCACTTGTACAAAGAGACCAAGCTCATGCTTATCCTGTGCGGGTCGTCGCTTTCGTTTATGGAAGAGCAAGTGCTGGGCTACGAGAGTCCGCTCTACGGCAGGCGAACGGCGCAGTTCAAAATCATGCCGCTCGATTTTATGACGACGCTCGACTTGTGGCACAGCATGGATCGCGAGGATGCGGCAGTTTGCTATGGCATGACGGGCGGTATCCCCGCTTATGTCGAGAAGGTCGACCCGTCGGCATCGCTCAAAGACAACATCAAACGCCTGTTTCTCAACCCCTCGGGCTATCTCTTTGAAGAGCCGAGCAACTTGCTACTGCAAGAGTGCCGCAATCCCGAACAATACGATGCCATTGTGCAAGCAATTGCCCAAGGCCGCTCGAAGCTCTCAGAGATTGCCGGCGTCGCGGGGATTCCGGCGAGCAACGTCAAAATGTATGTTGACAAACTGATATCGCTCGGCATCGTCGAGCGCGAGTTGCCGCTCAACGAGACAAGCAATAAACGGGCCGTGTATCAACTTTGCGATCAGATGTTTAGGTTCTGGTACCGGTTTGTGCCGCAGAACATCGGATTGATTCAAAACGGCATGGCCGAGATGGCGTACGGACGCATCGAACCGCATTTGTCCGACTATATGGGCACGGTATTTGAGCTCATTTGCAAGCAGTATGTGTATGAACTTGCGCGCGCGGGCGAGCTCGATGTGGTTCCGGCAACGGTGAGCCGTTGGTGGGGAACGGACAATCGAACGCGCACGCAAGAAGAGATCGATTTGATTGTCGATGACGGGGAGGGCGCGGCGCTCTTTGCAGAATGCAAATGGCGCAACGAGCCGGTGGGCGAGGATGTTCTTGAAAAACTCGTATACCGAAGCGAGCTCTTTAGACGGCAGCGCAAAAGCTACGCGATCTTCTCGAAGCGTGGCTTTGCACAAGGGTGCCAGGAGGCTGCAGCGAGCAGGGGAGACGCCAAACTGATCTCGCTTGCCGAGATGTGCGATCGGGGATAACGAAGCGCGTCCTGATTTGATGCTGGGAATGGGATGCCGCTTTCCTTTTGCTTTCCCTGGCGGAAAGCGTGTGCCAGATTTCGCCCCCAGAGCGGGATGCCGTTTCCGGATCGGCCCTCAAGCGGAAACTACGACCCGGAATACCGGCTCAAACCGGGATGCGTTTTCCCAACGGCGCCTCTACCGGAAACTGTGTCCTGGAATCGACCCTCAGGGCGGGACGCGTTTTCCGGTAGAGGCCTGGGTGGAAAGCAGGTCCCAGAATCCGGTTAACTCGGTGGTCAGGTGGTTGAGCGAGCGTCGCGCCAATGATGCCAAGCGTAAAACCTACAATGAAAATGGCGTAAAAACTACATTGAGAACGGCGTAAAAACTGCATTGAGAATGGCGTAGTTTCGCTGGATGACGTCGCATGCTAGCGCTGTAGGAGCGGTTGGCCTGCAAACCTTGGGCTTTCGGACGAGCATGCGCGAGAGACAGCAAGCCAGTACGTGCGCTCGAAAGCTCGCGTTTGCGTGTTCCTTTCCACCTACGGCGGCATCGACGACAGTGTCCATTATTTCCGCGACGAGAAGGGCCTTGAGGTCGATCTGATCGTCGAGCACGACGGGCGCTGGGGAGCCATCGAGGTCAAGCTGAGTGATGCGAAGGCAGACGACGGAGCGAGAAACCTCAAGGCGCTGGAGAAGAAAGTGCTCTCCAACCCTGCCGCACAGAATGCTGCGCCGGCGTTTTTGGCGGTCGTGGTTGGAAAGGGGAACATCGCCTACACACGCGACGACGGCGTGGCAGTGATCCCCATGGCGGCACTTGGGGCGTAGTGGTTTTGCGGGCGCGCCAGGCCTCCATTACCGAAAATCCATTTGTTAAACCCGGCGCTCGTGGGTAAAATAAGGTCGACGGCAGCCCAAGTTGTGGTTAGCTGGGCAGCGCCGTTACTTAGTTCAAGGGGTCAATGCCTTAACGGCGTCGACCCCTCTTTTTACGTTTCGAACACTGCTTGAGTGCCTCGGTAAGCCCGATAAGCGCCGTGAGGAGCGAGATCAAAGCGGTCAGGAGCTTCACGAAATCAATCAGATCGGTCATGGGCATCACCTCCCATCAGATGGAGGGCGCTGCCCGGCACATGGAACTGCCGTCAACAACAGCTATTCTATCAAAGTGCAGTCATAAACACGAATATATGTTCGATAATAATAGCAACGCGATTCCCTCAAAGAGCAGCCTTTCGTAAGGGCGTCAGAAGGCCACGCTGGGCGCTTTCATGTCCGCGCGACCGCCTATTCTTACGGCAATGTAGCCGCCTGTGTAACAAGCGGCAGTTGACGGAGAAAGGCCCTAACCGTGTCAGCTGAAAAGACGCCGTGCATCTCGGCTATCGATACGACGAACTTTGCGCGCCAGATCGTGCTGGACTTTGAGTTTGCGCCGGTGCCAAAGCAGCGCCAGCGTCGTGGACTGCGCAATGAGATTATCGAGGTCGGCGCCGTCAAGCTCGATTATCACGGCAACGTTATGGGCGAGTTCTCGCAGTTTGTGCAGACGGAATTTACCGAAGGCGTTGCGTTTTCCGTCCGGGAGCTTACGGGGATATCGGCCGTGGACACCGCGATGGCCGATCCGCTCTACGTGGTGATCAAAAGGCTCAACGATTGGATTGGTCGCTACTCCGCCCAGGTGGTCTGCTGGAGCGGGGCGGACCGTCGACAGCTTTTGACCGAGTGTCAGGCAAAGCACATCGACCTTTCCGCATTTCCTACGGACTGGGCCGACCTGCAGGCGTTTTACACCTCGATTATGGACGTGGGCAGCCACGGGCGCGTCTCGTTGGGCGACGCGGCAACGTGGTTTGGCATCGAGTTTGACGAGTCGACGGGCCACGCCCACAGCGCCCTTGCCGATGCGCGTGTAACCGCCAAGTTGCTCAAGCAGATGATGGAGGGGGACTATCACGTGAGCCCGCATGCCCAGGAGATCCGCCAGCGGTGGGGGAAGGGCGAGCGAGTTCAGACGCGCCTTTCCAGCAAGTGCCCCGAGCTGGGCGACCTGCTGCTGAAGCTGAAGACGGAGGGGAGATAGGAGGCTCATTTGGCGACAAGCGGACGGAATGGTTGCGCGAAGGATTCTAGGATCAGCAGCAGAAGACTGCGTTTGGGATCCTACTCAAGGACGCGCTGACACTCGCTGGGACCAAGCAGGTCAAGAGCGTGGACATCGAGATGGCTTCCATTATCGAAGAGCGGCTTGCTAACATGATTCGCTGGACGGATAGGCAGAGACCCGTGACGCTGCGTGCGTCATCGTGCACAATGAGGTGTATAGGCTGCCAGTGGCGAACTATCCCGACGAGGTTCTGAGCAACTGCATCACCGAGATTTTCGAATACTTCTACGAAGAGGGATTTGGCGGCGTAGAGCAATCTGATTTTACGCGTTTGCAGGAGGAAGCCGGTATGGCAGACGAACTTGTTTTTAGTGCTGGCGAGATAGTTTACGCCATGCCTCAACTGCCCAAAGTTACATCTGTGCCGCTGAACGGTAGCGCCGTGCTGGTTGGTTTTAAGGACGCTCCCGATGGGGAGGAGGTCCTCTTTGATTTTGACCCTCGGGCTGAAAAGGCTACGAAGCTCGACTATGAACTTGCAGCCGTTAGCGGGCTCCTCACGGGCGCGTTGAATATCCTTTGGCAGAAAGACTTCAACCTAGAGGGTGCCAAAGAGTGGGGCGACGAGAAGGTTGGCAAATTCGTTCTTACAATTGCCAAGTCTGCGGGTATGACAAAGGCGGATGCAACTCTAGAAGACGCTATTCGCTTTCTAGAGAAAGAGTTTCCTCTTGCCACGGACAAGCTGACTGCCGAGTTTGGCGGCGGGCTCCAACATCATCTGCGGGATTTCTCGCACCACCCGAGCTTGGTTGGCCTTGCGTGTTCGATCCTCTCGCAATTCACGTGCAAAGGCTATGGTACCAATACGGCCGGCCGGTTTGTCGCCTTTGACCTGCCTGCCGCCGCCTTCGATCCAGACTGCCCTCTTGTAGGCAGGAACGTTCCAGAGAAGATCGCGTTTGGCACTCTGTTCTGGGCGATGCATCTCGTGAGCGACATGGCGGGGTCTAGTTCAAACCCCGGTAAGGGGACGGGCATTCCCGGCGTCGTGCTGTCCCTGCTAAAGGAGCTCTCCTCCCTGCCTGTTTTTCAAGACATGCAGATTGCCTATAAGGGCGAGGATATTCGCATTCAGCAATGGATCTCAAAGCTGTTTAACGGAACGGCGTTCAAAACCGAGGACGGCAAGCCCATTCGCTTCGACCTTCGGACGGAAGTCGGCCTGCTCGATCAAGCTTTAAGCCAGGTGCCAGCAGTCGTGGCCAACGAGGTTATCGTTCGTTGTCTCTACATGCTTTCAAGGCTCAAGGCCGAGCTAGAACGTTGCGAAGTGAGCAAGGTTTCCGGCTTGCACAAGCTCAAGGCTTCGCATTTCATGCCCTATAACAGCAGGGTTCTCACTCGCATGGTCACGGTTTCGAGCACTTCGTTCGTTTTGGCGAATCTAGCGACGGCGGCGGTCAGGGCGGGTATCGAATGCGAGGGGAACAAGGTCGTGTTCGCCCAGAAGCTCTTCTTGCGAATAAACTACGTTGGAGTTGGACGCCTTGCGTTTGCCCTCCATGCCGACTGGGGCTATATGGCGGAGGAAATGTCCGAGGCTTGGACTGAGCGCGCCAGGCGCCGCCAGGATATCTTCGATGGATTTCACTTTTATAGCCTAGATAGAGAAACGACGAGGATTGCCTTCTCGCTGAAGCTTGCCGCCATCAACTACGACTGCGGGAACGAGAAGAACGAAGTGCGCAAAGGGCAAAAGAGGAGCTGGGCCCGCGCGTGGCAGGATTCGGTCGCGGATGGCCTAGGCATTGATGCGGACGGCTACTTTTTGAGCGAGGAAGATGCGTACGGAGCCCTTGAGACGGTTTCGCGGCGGCGAGGCGGTAAAGTGCGTGCCTTGCTTGTTGCACAGGAGTTGGTTGAGTTTCGCCCCTATTCCCAGATGGGAGATGAAGAGAAAAAGGAATACAAAGGTTTGAAGGAGAGTGGATCTTGGGTTAAACACGAATTTCCCAGGAGACAAGACGCGGTTGATTTGGACGCCATACGTTCTCTCGAGAAACGTTGCGGGACACGCTTCCGCGAGCTTTCAGGTACATTGCCAAAGTTCTTGGTGGGCGGCGTCATTGTCGTGGCGGCGGCCGTAGGCGCAGGAGGGGCGGCCGCGGTACTCGCTCCGGATATTGCTGTCGGTATCTTCGGAGGCTCATTTGCCGGCCTTCACGGGGCTGCGCTTGTCAATGCGAGCCTTGCTGCAGCTGGCGGTGGGGCCTTGGCCGCCGGCGGCATGGGCATGGCCGGTGGCACTGCTTTGATTACGGGCGGCGGCGCCGCGCTTGGTCTATTGGGTTCTGGCGGCGTTGCCTTGGCGGCATCGATGGGGGAGAACTACGCGCAATTCGTGCTCGTCGAATGTTCGAGGCTCCTTGCTTTTCTTGATGTGGCAACTGACCGCTGTCCGCATGAAGGGGCCATTTTGGTGCGGAAGGCGGCCGAGGCCGTGCAGCGTAGCATCGCTGGTGTTGAAGAGGATGTCGAGAAGGAGAACGGAAAGGGGGACCGCAGGGATAGCAGGTTGCTTAAGCAGTTGAAGAGGGGTCTTGGGTATTTGACTTCAACCCTTAAGCAGATCGAGAAGATGCAGAGGCGCCTTGGCACCGCCGGTGAGGGCGAGCCGCTCAACAGCTTGCCGGCATCGGGTGATGAATAGGTACACTGCATATTGATGCCCCGGGAATGGCCTCTGATACAAGTCGCCGGGGCTCATTTTGTTTTTAACGCAAGATTTATGCCGGTGAGCTTGTGTTCGATGCCACTTGTCGAGGCTGAGTGCAGGTCGGCGACTTGCTCGATGTTTGATTTGCCCTTCGATCAGTTCTTGTCGAGCTCCTTTGGGCGGGAGAGGCAGCGATCTAGATATCCGCTCTTGGCATATGAGACAAGAAGCCCGTAAGACTGTGGCAATGTCAAAAGGCATACACAAGTGTCAGTCTTTTGACATCGTATGATTTTGGGGAATGGCGTGCAGCGATCGCGCGCCACCATGACGGCGTAAGTGTTTGCTTTCGTTGTAGAATCTAACGATATGAGCATCCCGGTTGCTTCAGTGCTTCGATGCTCTCGTCTTTAGCGCCCTCCGCACAGTGGAGGACTGACTGCAAACGGCGTAAACAAGAAAAGGGGAGCAAGCGCAAATGAAAGCAACCGAGGCAAATCTACTCGACCTTATGGGCGTGGCGAAGATGCAGTTCGTCATTCCCGTGTACCAGCGAGTTTACTCGTGGAGTGTAAAAGAGTGCGAGGTGCTTTGGGATGACGTCATGCGAGCGGGTCGTGATGGCGTATCGCACTTCGTGGGGTCGATGCTTTATATCCCCGAGTCCGAGAGCTCTGCCACGAGCATTTCGCGCGTGCTTCTGATTGACGGGCAGCAGCGCATGACGACGTTTTCGTTGATGATTGCTGCCTTGGCTGACTATCTGGAGGGTAATCCCGACAAGGCCGGCTTCCTTGGCGATCTCAAGATCTCAGCGCTGCGAAAGAACTATCTCTTTAACGATGATGACTACAACGGTCTGGCGCGCTACAAGCTGGTACTCTCGCAGGACGATAAAGAGACGCTGTTCTCCATCGTGTCTAGGTCTCCCATACCAGATGAAAAATCTGATCGCATTGTCGAGAACCATTCGTTCTTCCGTGAAAAGATGCGCGGTAAATCATTCGATCCTGCAAGGCTTTGGGCGGGGCTAAACCGCGTGCAGGTCATCGACACAAAGCTCACCGCTGGCGTCGATAATGCCCAGCTCATATTTGAGTCTATGAACTCCAAGGGTAAGCCCCTCATGCCCATCGATCTCATACGCAACTATGTTCTCATGTCGCTTCCTAACGACGAGCAGACCAAGCTCTACGAGGGCTACTGGCATCCCATTGAGCGTTTGTTTGGAAAAGGGGGCGAGGGCGAGTTTAACGCCTTCATTTGGTACTGGCTATGGCTCAAGGTTCCCAATAGGCAGCCAAAGGAGAATGAGGCTTATTACGAGTTTAAACGCTACTTCACCGATGACTACGATGGAAACACCGAGGACCTGCTCAAAGAGTTGCGCGAGTATGCGCAAAGGTATGCCAGTCTGTTCCTCGGCAAAGAAAAGGATGCTGACCTACGTCGGGTGTTCAGCAGGATCGCAAGCCTTGATGTGAGGCAGATTAGGCCCCTTTTGATGCTGCTTTACTCGGTTTACGAGGGAAATAAGCTAGACCGCAACGCGTTTCTACGTATCTGCGAGACTATCGAGTCGTTTCTGTTCAGACGGGCGGTTTGCGGCAGGCTTACCACGGGCCTAAATAATTTCTTTGCCGGTATGTATCGCAACCTTGAGCAACAGGACGATATAGAGGAGTACGTTACGGCGATGCTCCTTATCCATAGCAGTGGTATGACCGCGTACTTCCCGACAGACGAGCATTTTGTCGAGGAGTTTAAGACGCGTGACTGCTACAACCGCTTCTCCAAAAAGCGCTATTACCTGGAACGCATGGAGAACTGGCACCACCCGAAGGAGTCCATCTCGGCTGACGATTACCAGATCGAGCATGTCATGCCCCAGACGATTGATGATGAGCACGGCTGGAAGGAATCGCTTGGCGAGAACTGGGAAGACATCCACGACAGGCTGTGCAACAACTTGGGAAATCTAACGCTGACGGGCTACAACCAGGAGTACTCAAACCGGTCGTTCTCGGACAAGCTCAATCTTCCGAACGTGGGACTTAAATGCAGTCCACTCTACCTAAACAAGTCGATCGCCTCGCATGAAAAATGGGGCGAGGAGGAGATTAGGCAGCGCGCGGACGATCTGGCGAAAGAGGCGTGTGAGATATGGAAATATCCCGACCTTCCGGCAGACGTTGTCGACAAGTACCGTCCTTCTCGCGGGGAGTCTGACGAGGCGCCTATCTGGACCTTGCAAGAGAACCATCCAACCTTTGCCGAGGGCGGGCTTAATCAAAAATTGTTCGAGGAGATATGCGAGTCTATCCTCAACGCCAATCCTTTGTGGGAGTCCTATATAGCCAAGTACTATGTAGGCTTCAGGTCGGGCAAGCGAAAACTGCATGCCGTGCTAGAAGGCAGGACCAGCAACGCTGGTTGGATTGCCGTCGGTCTGGCAAAGAGTGTGGACGAGCTGATTGACCCGGAGGCCATGTGCCAGGACAAGCGCACACAGGGTGGATTTGGTCCGGGCCTACCAACCTATGTTGCCCTTCGGAATGCCGTTGACATTCCCGCGGTACTCGATCTTATAAAGCAGTGCTAGGTTGAAGGCCGGGAATTGGCCCCCCGGCCTTCATTGCCTCAGATTTGTTGGTGGCTCTTCACCGTAAAGCGCATCTGGTGGGAGAGGCTGCTCTTGGTCGGTTGGTGTCGGAATCGCGGGCAATTATTCGGCCTAAATCCGGAAAAGTGCAATATTGGCTGGTATAAAAGTACGGAAAAGTGTCGAAATACACACTTTAAAGCCTCGAAAAAGTGTCGAAATGAGCACCTAACAATCACGGAAAAGTGTATCCTAATGCTAAAACAGCACGTAATAAGGGGCACGCTTATGCTGCAGAGAAAAGCGAAAGCACAGTTTGAATCTTGGCTTGCCTTGTCGCCCAACAAGGCTCTTTTGGTCAAGGGCGCCCGACAGGTAGGAAAGTCATATTTGGTCAACGTCTTTGCAAACGAATCGTTCGAAAATGTCGTGACGTTCGACCTTATCGCCGACGCGTCCGTGCGCGATTCGTTTTTGGCGGCAAAAAGCGCAGACGAACTGCTTATGCGCATGTCTATCGCTGCGACGCAGCCGATGGTTGCGAACAAGACCGTCGTGGTTATCGACGAGGTGCAGCGATGCCCCAACGTGGTGACGTTTATCAAATACCTGGTCCAACGCGGCGACTTTCGATACATCCTTACCGGATCGCTCCTTGGCGTTGAGCTCGAGGGCATCGATTCCCTGCCGGTGGGGTATGTCGAGCAGGTCCAGATGTACCCGCTCGACTTTGAGGAGTTTTGCTGGGCAAGCGGCGTTGCTGTCGGAGCGTTTGACATGCTCAGGGGTTGTCTAAAGGACGAAAAGGAGCTCCCCGATTATCTGTATGACCGCTTGCTCGATCTGTTCCATCAGTATGTGGTGGTGGGAGGCATGCCCGACGCGGTCAATTCCTTCTTGGCGACGCGCAATGTCGACGAGGTTCGAAACATCCACCGCGATCTTCACGCCCTGTATCGCGATGACATCGCAAAGTACGCTCCGCCCGAGCTACGCTTGGTTATTCGCGATATCTATGATTTGATTCCCAGCGAGGCCGGCTCCAAAAACAAGCGATTCAAACTGTCATCGATTACCGGTGTCAAACGTTTTTCGCAGGTGACAGATCATTTTCTCTGGTTATCGGAGGCGGGTGCCGCGCTTCCCGTGTATAACGTAACGGCGCCCGTGGCACCCCTTTTATTGGGGGAGCAACGAAATCTGTTCAAGCTGTTTTACTTGGACACCGGAATGCTCATGTCGTCGTATTCCAAAAGGGTCGCCCAAGGCGTTTTTGATGGGGAGGCGGAAGACCCCTTTGGCATGAACATGGGGGCGGCGTTTGAGGGCTTCGTTGCCCAAGAGCTCAAAGCTCATGGATTTAGATTGCGCTACTTTACGTCCAAAAAGGTCGGTGAGCTCGATTTTGTGGAAGAGACGTTCGATGGGGAAGTGTTTGCCATCGAGGTCAAATCGGGCAAGAGCTTTAAGTCCCACGCGGCGCTCGATAACGCACTGGCAACGAAGGGCTACGGAATCGATCGCGCCTTGGTACTTGCGGAATGTAATCTTCACCGCGATGGCGACGTGCTGTATCTGCCCATCTTTATGGCAGGGCTTTTGGAGCCGTAACGTGCCGCCGGCTCTACCGGCCCTCCCTTAACCCCCGCTACTCGTCTCCGTCATTGGGGTCGCCCTTGAGGGTGTTGATGTCCAGGTGCTGGTTGTCGTCCTCTTTTTGCTGCGTTGCCGATTCGGACGCGGTGGGGCCGCGGAATAGCTGGAATCCCTCAAATGCGATCACGCCGAGTAGGGCCACGATAATCGCGATAAAGACGATCTTTGCCGCTTGGGGAAACTCGGAGAAGTGCGGCGGCTCTTCCTCGGTGTAGTAGTCGGCAAAGCGCTCGTCGTCGGTGCCGCGGGTATACGACGATGCCGATGCGGCCTTTACACCGGCCTTGTTGTGCTCGGGAGCGGACGCGTCGGCAAACGGGCTGTTATCGTATGCGCTCGATGCGGAGCCGTAGCCCTCGGTCTCAATGCGGGAGGCGCGGGGCGCGGCGTCAAAGCGGTCATCGTGCGCTGTTGTTTCGTTGTAATCGGAGTCGCGCTCCTCGGCAGCTGCAAACAGCGGATTGACCGGAATATCGAGCGCCGGCATGCCGGCCGAGGTTTCGTCCAAGTCGGCCGCTGCCCAGGAATCGAAGGCAAACTGGCGGTTGGCGAGGTCGTCCAGATCCATAACGGGCGGCTCGAGTTCGGGTTCGGGCTGGGGTTCGGGAGCCGCGTATATCGGCTGCTGCGGGGTGGCATACGCGGGCGTGCTGCTGGGCGCATGGCGCTGCGTCGCCGCGGCAAGAAACGCCGCCGTCTCGGACGGATTGCTAGTGGGGCGGGACGCAGGGGCGGTCTGGCGCGGTACCTGCATGATGGGGCGGGTGGCAAAGTCATCTGCGGGCACGGATGCCGGCGCGGGCGTCGTGGCCGGGGCGGGAGCGGCGGCCGACGTGGGCTTTGGGCCTGCCGAGCGAACCCCGCCGCCCATGAATTCATCGGCGGTCCAAGGGCGGTCGCTCATTACGTCGTCGAGGCTCAACGCAAACAGATCGTCTTCACCCTCGTCAAACGCGCGTTTCGCATGCCTGGCGGCAGAAGCGAAGCCTCCGCGGCCGTTGCGTGATGCGTTGCTCGACCCCATCTTGTTCCATCCTTTCGAACTATCTATCTCATCGATTATATGGAACTTCCCAAGCGGCTCGGTCTTGGATTCGTGCTTTCCAGAACTCGCGCCCAAAAGGGGAGGGGCAATCCGGGCGAGTGCCTACTTGTCGCCGGCCGCCGCCTTGGCCTCATTGAGGTAGCTATAGAAGCTGTATTTGGAGATGCCAAAGAACTCGCAGGCGCGCTCGCTCGACTTGGAAATGAGGAAGGCACCGCGACGGTCGAGGTAGCCAATGGCACGAATGCGCTCGTCTTTGGTCATGAGTGCCGCGGGCTTGCCCACAAACTGCTCGCACTCGTGCAGCAGGTCCTCGAGCAGGTCGCCGATGTTCTTGGTAATGGGCTCGGGCTCGGTATAGCCCGTGCCGCCGGTGCCGGTAAAAGCGTCGAGTGAACGCTCAAAAGCCTTCATAAGCGTAATGTCAAAGTTGATGCCCAAAATGCCGACGGGCTTGCCCTCGTCGTTGCGGATAAAGATCGTCGAGGACTTGAGCAGCTTGCCATCGGTGGTTTTGGTGAGGTATGGCTCGCGGTCGTGTACGTCGGTGGCGCCCTCGTGCATGGACTCAAACACGATATGGCTGGGGCCGTCACCCAGTTTGCGCCCGCTGACGTGGCCGTTTTCGATCACTACGATGGAGTGGTCCACGTCCTCGGTCTCCAGATCGTGGACGACGACTTCGCAGTTGGGGCCAAATTGGAGCGCCAGACCGTGTGCGAGGCGCTTGTAAAACTCAATCTGTGCGGGGGTCATGGGTACCTTCCTAAAAATTAGTTTGGGCTCACTTTGCCATAAACCACACTTGACCGCAAACAAATCCATCAACAAGGCAATTCATGACCGTTCGGCGGCGAAAAGGTACCGATTGCGGCAACAAACAATTCGTTAGGTTTATCAATCAAAAAGTGTGATAGAACAGTGCTAACAAACTTTTTGTTTGGCATCCACATAAAAGTTCAGCCGTGTGAATGGGATCGGGCTGAAACGCGTATGCGGGGGCCGGCAAGAGAGGACTTAAGGAGTTCACCGTATGGCCGATAAGATCCAGTGGGCGGGCAACACGATGCCCAAGAGCGATGACAAGCACTTGGGAATCATGAGCCTCGACCACGTGAAGAAGGCCCGCGCCTTCCACCAGTCGTTCCCTCAATATACCGTCACTCCGCTTGCCCGCCTGGATGGTCAGGCTGCGCGCCTGGGCCTGTCCAACCTGTGCGTTAAGGACGAGAGCTATCGTTTTGGCCTCAACGCCTTTAAGGTTCTGGGCGGCTCGTTTGCCATGGCCAACTACATTGCCGACGAGACCGGCAAGGACGTTGCCGACTGCACCTTCGATTACCTGACCTCCGATCAGCTGGCCGAGGACTTTGGCCAGGCCACCTTCTTTACCGCCACTGACGGCAACCATGGCCGCGGCGTGGCATGGGCTGCCAACAAGCTGGGCCAGAAGGCTGTCGTGCACATGCCCAAGGGTTCCACCAAGCCCCGCTTCGATAACATCGCCGCCGAGGGCGCCACGGTGACCATCGAAGAGGTCAACTACGACGAGTGCGTGCGCATGGCCGCCGCCGAGGCCGATGCCTGCGAGCGCGGCGTCATCGTTCAGGACACCGCCTGGGAGGGCTACGAGAAGATCCCGTCCTGGATCATGGAGGGTTACGGCACCATGGCCTCCGAGGCTGCCGAGCAGCTGCGTGAGATGGCCATCAACCGCCCGACGCACGTGTTTGTCCAGGCTGGCGTGGGTTCGCTCGCTGGCGCCGTGGTGGGCTACTTCACCAACCTGTATCCCGATAACCCGCCCACCTTCGTCGTGGTTGAGTGCGCGCCTGCCGCCTGCCTGTACAAGGGCGCTGCCGCCGGCGACGGCGACCCGCGCATCGTGGACGGCGACATGCCCTCCATCATGGCCGGCCTGTGCTGCGGCGAACCCAACATCCTGGGCTGGGATATCCTGCGCAACCACACCACCGCCTTCGTGTCCTGCCCCGACTGGGTCACCGCTCGCGGCATGCGCACCCTGGGCGCTCCCGAGAAGGGCGACCCGCGCGTCATCTCCGGCGAGTCCGGCGCTGTGACCACCGGCCTGGTCGAGACTCTCATGCTCGATCCCGAGTACGCCGAGCTCAAGGAACTCATCGGCCTGGACAAGACGAGCTCTGTGCTCTGCTTCTCCACCGAGGGCGATACGGATCCCGACCAGTATCGCCGCATTGTTTGGGAAGGCGAATATCCCACTTGCTAATCGTTGGGGCGGAGTAAATAGGTATCGCTCCGCCACCTCACAGGTAGATTCCTTCGTTTGAAAGGTTATGAACAATGGCTAAAGAACTCGATTTCGACGCTATCAAGGCTGCTGCTGAGTCTCATCGTGCTGATATGACTCGCTTCCTGCGCGCTATGATCTCCCATCCCTCTGAGTCCTGCGAGGAGGGTGAGGTTGTTGCCTGCATCAAGGCCGAGATGGAGAGCCTTGGCTATGACGAGGTCAAGGTCGACGGCCTGGGCAACGTCATGGGCTTTATGGGCGAGGGCGACAAGATCATCGCCATCGACTCCCACATCGACACCGTCGGCATCGGCAACATCGAGAACTGGGACGCCGATCCCTATGAGGGCTACGAGACCGACGAGATCATCTACGGCCGCGGCGGCTCTGACCAGGAGGGCGGCATGGCTTCCGCTACCTACGCTGCCAAGATGATGAAGGACATGGGCCTCATCCCCGAGGGTTACAAGATCATGGTCGTCGGCACCGTCCAGGAAGAGGACTGCGACGGCATGTGCTGGCAGTACATCTACAACAAGGACGGCATTAAGCCCGAGTTCGTCATTTCCACCGAGCCCACCGACGGCGGCATCTATCGCGGTCACCGCGGCCGCATGGAGATCCGCGTTGACGTTCACGGTACCTCCTGCCACGGCTCCGCTCCCGACCGCGGCGACAACGCCATCTACAAGATGGCCGACATCATCGCCGACGTCCGCGCCCTCAACAACAACGGCTGCGACGAGTCGACCGACATCAAGGGCCTCGTCAAGATGCTCGACCCCAAGTACAACCCGGAGCACTTCGAGGACGCCCGCTTCTTGGGCCGCGGCACCTGCACCGTCAGCCAGATCTTCTACACCAGCCCCAGCCGCTGCGCCGTCGCTGACTCCTGCGCCATCTCCATCGACCGTCGCATGACCGCCGGTGAGACCTGGGAGTCCTGCCTGGACGAGATCCGTAACCTGCCGGCCGCCAAGAAGTACGGCGACGACGTGAAGGTCTCCATGTACATGTACGACCGTCCGTCCTGGACCGGCGAGGTCTACGAGACCGAGGCTTACTTCCCCACGTGGATCAACAAGGAGACCGCTCCGCACGTCAAGGCCCTCGTCGACGCCCACAAGGCCATGTTCGGTGACGAGCGCATCGGCTGCGAGCCCAGCATGGACAAGCGCACCGGTCGTCCGCTGTGCGACAAGTGGACCTTCTCCACGAACTGCGTTTCCATCCAGGGCCGCTACGGCATCCCCTGCGTCGGCTTTGGCCCGGGTGCCGAGTCTCAGGCTCACGCTCCCAACGAGGTCACCTACAAGGACGACCTGGTCACCGCTGCCGCCATGTACGTGGCTGCCCTGAACCTCTACGATCCGAGCCAGGCCGATGGCGACGCCACCGTGTTCCGCGCCGGTCTGACCAACAACAAGATCGATTAGTCCCATTCCTCGATTTTGTTGAGCCGGGGGCCGCTCGTGTCCCCGGCACCCCCTGTTGACTTGGGGCCCGCGGTCGTTATCTCCCATGCTTCCTCAACGGTGGCGGGTCCTCGTCATGACGCTCTGCATGCTCTAGCCACACGCGCATGCCGGAGCGCGTCTACTCATTGCGATCGTTTCACCTTTAGAAAGGACATTTACATGGACGTCAAGTTTACCGAGCTCGTCGAGCAGCTGAACGGCCTCGATTTTAAGGGCATGTACGGCAGCGACTTCCTGCACACCTGGGATAAGACCACCGACGAGCTCAAGGCTCTCTACATCGTCGCCGACGCCCTGCGCGAGCTGCGTGAGAACAACGTTTCGTCCAAGATCTTCGACTCGGGCCTGGCTGTCTCCCTGTTCCGCGACAACTCCACCCGTACGCGCTTCTCTTTCTCTAAGGCCGCCAACCTGCTCGGCCTTGAGCTGCAGGACCTGGACGAGAAGAAGTCCCAGATCGCTCACGGCGAGACCGTCCGCGAGACCGCTACCATGATCTCCTTCATGGCCGACGTCATCGGCATCCGCGACGACATGTACATCGGCAAGGGCGACGCCTACATGGCCGAGGTCTCCGAGTCCGTGCAGCAGGCCTACGAGGACGGCGTTCTGGATCACCGTCCCACGCTCATCTCCCTGCAGTCCGATTCCGATCACCCCACGCAGTCCTCTGCCGACATGCTCTACCTCATCAACGAGTTTGGCGGCCTTGAGAACCTCAAGGGCAAGAAGGTTGCCGTCACCTGGGCCTATTCGCCCTCTTACGGCAAGCCGCTGTCCTGCCCGCAGTCGCTGATCAGCCTGCTGCCCCGCTTTGGCATGGACGTCACCCTGGCCCACCCCGAGGGCTACGACCTCATGCCCGAGGTCGTCGAGCGCGCCAAGGGTTATGCCGCCGAGTCCGGCACCACCTTTAAGCAGGTCAACACCATGGCCGAGGCCTTCGAGGGCGCCGACATCGTGATCCCCAAGAGCTGGGCTCCGTTTGCCGCCATGGAGAAGCGCACCAACCTGTACGCCGAGGGCGACGACGCCGGCATCGCAGCGCTCGAGAAGGAGCTGCTCGCCCAGAACGCCACCCATCAGGACTGGTGCTCCACGACCGAGCTCATGGAGAAGACTGCCAACGGCCAGGACACCATCTTTATGCACCCGCTGCCCGCCGACATCTCCGGTGTCTCCTGCGAGCACGGCGAGGTTAACGCCGACGTCTTCGACATGCACCGCGTGGGCATGTACAAGGAGGCCAGCTACAAGCCGTACGCCATCGCTGCCATGATGTTCCTGCAGAAGGTTGCCGATCCCGCCACTACCCTCAAGGCCCTCGACGAGCGCAACACCGCCCGTTGGTTCCAGGCCTAAAGCTGGGCTGAGGTAAGCCATGTAAAGGGGGCGCTCTGCCAACCGGCGGGGTGCCCCTTTTTGCATCGTGGGCGTGAGGGATAAGCGCTTTCGATGTAGATGCCCCGCGACGCGAGTTATGGGTACGATGGTTTCAGGGGAGGTATCGCCATGAAACTTGGTTGCGTCATTATGGCTTCGGGCGAGGGTAAGCGGTTTGGCTCTAACAAGATGCTTGCCGATATCTATGGCGAGCCGCTGATTGCCTGGACTATCGATTCGGTTCCCCGGGACTTTGACGTTGTGGTTTCGACGCGTTGGCCCGAGGTCGCTCAGATTTGCGAGGACAAGCATTGCCCGTGCGTGCTGCACAATGGCGCGCTGCGCAGCGAAAGCGTCCGTGCGGGCCTTTCGTGGGGAGTCGAACGCAACTGGAAAGGCTGCCTCTTTTTGCCGGGCGACCAGCCGCTCGTGAGTTCGGATTCTTTTGAGGCTATGGTTCGTGCGTTTGACGAGCGTGGCCGCAATCATCCGGTACGCTTGGCGTGTCATGGTGAACCTTCGAGCCCGGTGCTCTTTCCGGCGGAACTGTTCGATGCACTTATGTGTCTTGAGGGCAAGGACGGCGGCGGTTCGATTCTCAAAGGCCGCGTCGACGTTGCGCTGGTTGAAGCGCGCGCCTATGAGCTGTGGGATGTCGATACCGCCGAGGGGCAGCGACGCATAACGGAGCATATCGCGGCCTGCTCGTATTTTGATCGCGTGGCCAACTGTATTAATCAATAAGGAGCAACATGATCATCATCAAAAACGGCGCGCTTGTGACGCCCCAGGGGCTTCGCCGCGCCGATCTTGCCATGGAGGGCGACAAGATTGTGCGGATTGCCGCGGCAATCGGGCCGGGCGAGGGCGATGCCGTCCAGGACGCCACCGACTGTTGGGTGTTTCCCGGCTTTATCGACGGCCACACGCACATGCAGTGCTGGACCGGCATGGACTGGACGGCCGATAGCTTTGAGACCGGTACGCGTGCGGCTGCCTGCGGCGGCACGACGACCATTGTGGACTACGCCACGGCCGATCGCGGCGTGACCATGCCCGATGCCTTGGCCGAGTGGCACCGGCGTGCCGACGGAACCTGCACGGCCAACTACGCTTTTCATATGGCACTCGCCGAGTGGAATGAGCGCAACCGTGCCGACCTTTCGGCCATGCGCGAGGCGGGCGTATCGTCGTTCAAGACCTACTTTGCCTACGACCATCTGCGCCTGGACGATGCCGAGACGCTCGAGGTGCTGGAGGAGCTCAAGCGTATTGGCGGCATACTGTGCGTGCATTGCGAGAACGGTACGCTGGTGAATGAGCTGCAGAAGCGCGTGTTTGAGCAGGGTATCCACGGGCCCGAGGGCCATGCGCTCAGCCGTCCGGATGTGTGCGAGGCCGAGGCCGTGAGCCGTCTGCTATATCTGGCGCACTTGGCCGGCGACGCACCGGTCAACGTGGTGCACCTTTCGACCAAGCTGGGGCTCGAGGCCATTCGCGCTGCCAAGGCGCGCGGGCAGAAGAACATCTATGTCGAGACCTGCCCTCAGTATCTGATGCTCGACGACACCTGCTACTTGGAGCAGGGCGAGGACGGCTTTGCGGGTGCCAAGTATGTGATGAGTCCGCCGCTGCGCCATGCCGGCGACCGCGCGGCTCTGCGCGAGGCGCTTGTGGCCGGCGAGATCGATACCATCGCCACCGACCACTGCAGCTTTAATTTGCACGGGCAAAAGGACCGCGGGCGCGACGACTTCCGCGCGATTCCCAACGGCGGGCCCGGCGTGGAGCATCGCCCCGTCGCGATTGCCACGAGCTTTGAGGGGCAGCTGGGCCCCGAGGACCTCTGCCGCCTGATGAGCGAGAACCCGGCGCGCGTGTTTGGCATGTACCCGCGCAAGGGCTGTCTTGCCGAGGGCTCCGATGCCGACGTGTGCGTGTGGGATCCCCAGGCGCGGTGGACGATCAGTGCCGCGACGCAGCATCAGGCTGTGGACTACACGCCGCTCGAGGGTTTTGAAGCACATGGCCGCGCCAAAGCCGTGTTTGTGAACGGCGTGCTGGTAGCGCGCGACGGCGAGCCCACCGGAGCCCAGCCCGGTCGCTACGTGCCCCGCTAGCAGAAAGGGCGCCGGATTCCCTTCGCAGTTGCGGTGGAATAGTTCCTGTTTAGCCGCCAAATAGGCCGTTTCAGGAACTATTCCACCGCAACTTATAGGTCTGGTGGGGCAGCGCCGGCTATTTGAGGCTGGTGGCGACGATGGGGCGGCTGAGGGCGGCCCCGAAGCAATCTGCCATTGTTGGGTCGGCAAGTGTGTCGACTTGGTTGAGCATGACGCGGGCATTGTTAAGCTTCAGCGCCTGCAGCTCAGCATTGAGCACCTGGGCGACGCGCTCTGGGGTGGCAGCGTCGGTGGGCTCGCAGCCGCAGCGCTCGCAGAAGAGCTCGGGGCGGTGGACAACCTCGGCGACGGGCTTGCCCAGCCCCGAGGCGCCGACGACCCAGACAACGTTTGCCGTGGCGGCGGGAATTACCGGCTCCCAGGCGGCGTGGGCCTTGAGTGGGAGCCGCTTGCTGCCATCTGCCTCGGCCAACACATAGTCAAAGCGCTGCGCCAGTTCGTTGAGCGGCTCAGCGGGGGCGGAGAGCTTGCCTGTCTCCGGGTCCAAGACGCCTGCCTGGCAGATGCTTCCACGCGCAAGGCCCGCGCAGGCCTCGCAGGTGCAGCCTGGGGCGTGTAAGGCACCTGGCTTCCAGGGCGCGGCGTCCAGGCGACGGCTCGACCCGTCCCATGGCACGCCGGCGACGGGAAACATATGCGTGGTGGTGCAGAGGAGTACGCGGCCGCCAGCGCGCATAAGCTCAAGACCCAGCGTCTTCAGCAACGTCGACTTGCCGCCGCTGCCGATAATCGCGGTAATACCCGGCTCGATCCTGAGCGCCGAGGCAAGATTGCCGCTAACCGTTTCCATCTGTTCACCGCCGTATAATACTGTGATAATAAATAATCATCAGAGTAGCGGCCGAACCGCTTTAGCTCTGCTCAAACCGTAGCACAGGGAGGTGCCCCGGGAATGCTCGTTTATGTTCGCGGTGCCGGCGATATCGCCACGGGCGTCGCCGCTCGCTTGGTGCGCGCCGGCGTATCGGTTGTCATGGCTGATATCGCGGTTCCCACGTGCATCCGTCGCACAATCAGTTTTTGCGAGGCCATTCGCCTGGGCGAGGTCCAGGTCGAGGGCATTCGCGCTCGCCTGGCGCAGACGCCGACAGAGGCGCTCGAGATTACCCAAGCGGGGGATGTTGCCGTCGTGGTAGACCCCCAGGCCAAGATGCTCGACGAACTGAAGCCCGCTGCCGTGGTCGACGCGATTTTGGCCAAGCGCAACCTGGGCACTACGCGCGACATGGCGCCTGCAGTCATCGCCGTGGGGCCGGGCTTTACCGCGCCGGTTGACTGCGACGCCGTGGTCGAGACCATGCGCGGGCATTTTCTCGGCCGTGTCATTACCCAAGGTTCGCCCCAGCCCAACACGGGCGTGCCGGGCATTATCGCCGGCTATGGCAAGGAGCGCGTTATCCACAGCCCCGCCGCCGGCGTGTTTAGGTCCGACCGCGCGATCGGCGACATCGTGAGCGCCGGCGAGTGTGTTGGGTATGCGGGTGATACTCCCATGGTCACGCAGATTGACGGCTGCTTGCGCGGCCTTTTGGCCGACGGCGTTCAGGTGACCGAGGGCTTTAAATGTGCCGACGTCGATCCGCGCGGCGATGCCAGCTATATCAACTATATTTCGGACAAGGCGACGTCGGTCGGCGGCGGCGTGCTCGAGGCACTCGCTATGCTCACCGATGTCTTTAGAGGATAGAAGGCGGCAATGGAAAAGCTCGATGTGGTGAATGCGGCGCTTGCCGCCCTGCGTGCTGGCGAGACGTGCGAACTCGTGGTCGTGGCCGGCACGGCGGGGTCATCGCCGCGCGGCGTGGGCGCCTGGATGGCCGTCTTTGCCGATGGCAGCCAAGCGGGCACCATCGGCGGTGGCAAGATTGAGCTCTTTGCGCTGGACGAGGCGCGCGAGCTGCTGGCCGCAGGGCAATCGCGTCTGGTCCGCTACACCATGGGCGGCGAGAACTCCGATACCGGCATGATCTGCGGCGGTGCCATCTGCCTGTGCTACCTGCATCTGGATGCGACTCAGGCACCGTTGTTCCAGTCGGTTGCCGACGTCTTGGCCTATCGGCGCATCGGCGACTTCGTCATCGACTTTGAGCCGTTTATCGCGAGCGCGCTCGAGGGCGATGTGGTTGAGTACCATGGCGAGACATCGCGCCATACCATTGCCGGCTGCCCCGAGCTTTCGCTGGTGGAGGAGGGGAGTAAGGTCACCTACACCAACGCCGCCTCCGAGATTCCCCCGGCGCACATCGAGACGCTCTGCCCCGAGGGCCTGACCTACATCTTTGGCTGTGGACACGTGGGCGCCGCGACGGCGCGCGTACTCACGGCGGCGGGCTTTGCCGTTGTGGCGTGCGATGACCGCCCCGGCACGCTGACGCCCGAATGGGTGCCCGGTGTCTACGATCGTCGCCTGGTCGACTACAAGAACCTGAGCAAGCAGTGCCCCATCGGCCCGCGCGACCTGGTGGTCGTCGCCACGGCGGGTCACAAGTCCGATATCGACGTGGTGATCCAGGCAATGCGCGCCAAGCCTGCCTACCTGGGCTGCCTGGGCTCGCGCCGCAAGACGGCCTTTGTGCGCGCCCGCTTGGAGCAGGAGGGCTTTACGCAGGAGCAGATCGATGAGCTGCACCTGCCGATCGGCGTTGCCATTCAGGCCGAGGACCCCGAGGAGATCGCCATCTCCATCGCCGCCGAGATGATCCACCTGCGCCGCACCAAACTCGTCCCCCGCAAGCGCTAATCTCATCCCCATATATGAGTTGCGGTGAAATACGGACCGTTTAAGCCTGTTAAGCCGTCAAACAGTCCCTATTTCACCGCAACTGCTGTTTGACCCCGGGGGATGCAGGATTGCGGGCCAAAATGCTACCTGTGCCATATGTCCTATAATGTCCGCCCGTTGAGCGGCATGGGGCCGCTGCCTAGGGTATGGGAGGCGCAAATGGCAGAGTCAGCAGCAGGGGATGCCCTGTTCGAGCGAACGGGAAAAGTTTCGTTTGTGCAGGTATTGCCTCATGCATTGCAACATGTGCTGGCGGCGTTCGCGGGCATCGTCACGCCCGCCATCATCATTGCGTCGGTCTGCGGCTTTACCCCTCAGGAGGAGGCCGCCGTCATCCAGGCGTCGCTCGTCCTCTCGGCGCTCGACATTTTCCTTCAACAGTTCCCCATAAAAGGTGTCGTCGGTTCGGGCCTGCCCATTGTGATGGGTGCGAGCTTCACCTTCGTGCCGGCGCTCAAGGCAGTCGGTCTCGAGCTTGGCTTTGAGGCCGTGCTGGGTGCCCAGGTAATCGGCGGCGCGCTCGTCGCGCTCTTCGGCCTACTGTTTAGGCGCGTGAGTTTTCTGTTTCCGGCCCCGGTGCTCGGCACCGTCATCTTTGTGATCGGCCTGTCTCTGTGCCCGGTCGCTGTGGCTTCTATGGCGGGCGGGGAGGGCGCTGCCGATTTCGGCAGTGTCACCAACTGGGCCGTCGCGCTCGTGACGTTTGTCGTCACCTTTATAGCTGGCAACTACGGCAAGGGCGCGCTTAGGCTGGGCAGCATCCTGGCCGGTATCTGCGCGGGCTTTGTTTTGGCTGCGGTGTTGGGCATGGTCGATTTCTCGGCCATCGCGACCGCCAGCTGGTTCGCCCCGCCGGCCCTGGGCGCCCATCGCCTGGTGTTCGACCCTGCCGCGTGCGCCGTTGTGGGCGTTGTCGCCATTGTCAACGCCGTGCAGGTTATGGGCGAGTTTGCCGCCGTGTCGTCCGCCGCGCTCGATACCCCTGCGACCGATAGCCAGATCTCGGGCGGTCTGATCGCCAACGGCCTGGTCGGTATGCTGTCGGGCTTTTTGGGCGGCGTCCCCACGGCAACCTTTGGCCAGAATGTGGGCATTATCGCCGAGAACAAGGTCGTCAACCGCATGGTCTTTACGCTTGCCGCCGCCATCTTGCTCATCGCGGGCCTGCTGCCCAAGTGCGCGGCAGTGCTCACGTCCATTCCGCAGCCGGTAATCGGCGGCGCCACGATCGGCGTGTTCGCGACCATCGGCATGAACGGTGTGGTCATGTTTGCCCGCCACGGCCTGCCTCAGCGCGATACCACGCTCATGGGTCTCTCCATCGCCTTTGGCACGGGCATTGAGCGCACGGCCGGCGCGCTTGCCGGCGCTGGATTCCCCGCCTGGGTCGGCACCGTCTTTGGCGGATCCTCCATTGCCGTCGCTGCGCTCGTTGCTGTGATCCTCAACCTGGTCCTCCCGCGCCAAAAATAACGCCCCATATATGAGTTGCGGTGGAATAGGGACTGTTTAAGCCTGTTAAGCCGCCAAACAGTCCCTATTTCACTGCAACTGCTTTTTGGGACCCATTTGTGCGGGGGAGTTGTGGAGTTGTGCAGGCAGACGAGGTTTTTCTGGAAATATGCACCCAATGCGCGTATAGTACCGATTGTTTTGTCGGCTCCTGCTGCGTCGAGTCCAAACCGCAAAATGCCATGAGCGGCGCGGATGCAGCCAGGAGGCACGAGGACAACCCATCGTGGCCACGCCCCGTGCTTAAAACCCCAAGAAGGAGTGAACAATGGCAGAAGAGAAGTATGTGCCGCGTCTGAAGACCAAGTACAACAACGAGGTCAAGCAGCAGCTTCAGGACAAGTTCCAGTACGAGAACGTCATGATGATCCCCAAGTTTGAGAAGATCGTCGTGAACATGGGTGTCGGCGAGGCCGCTACCGATTCCAAGGCCATCGACGGTGCCGTGCGCGACCTGCGCGCTATCACCGGCCAGCAGCCGATGATCACCCGTGCCCGCAAGTCCATCGCTACCTTCCGCCTGCGCGCTGGTATGCCGATCGGCTGCAAGGTTACCCTGCGTGGCGACCGTATGTGGGAGTTCTTCGATCGTCTGACCTCCGTCGCGATCCCCCGTATCCGCGACTTCCGCGGCATCTCCGCCAAGAGCTTCGACGGCCGTGGTAACTTCTCCATGGGCGTTACCGAGCAGCTCATCTTCCCCGAGATCGACTTCGACTCCGTCGATCACCAGCGTGGTATGGACATCACTTTCGTGACCACCGCCAATACCGATGAGGAGGCCAAGGCCCTTCTGGACGCCTTCGGTTTCCCGTTCAAGAAATAGGTTCACCTGCCCTATAAGCGCCGTTCCCACAAGGGGGCGGCGCTTGGGGCGAACAATACTCTATGTGAGGAGGATATAAGTGGCTAAGACATCGATGATCGTCAAGTGCAATCGCAAGCAGAAGTTCTCTACTCGTGAGTACACGCGCTGCCAGCGCTGCGGCCGTCCGCACTCTGTGTACCGCAAGTTCGGCCTGTGCCGTGTCTGCTTCCGTGAGCTTGCACTCAAGGGCGAGCTTCCCGGCGTTAAGAAGGCCAGCTGGTAAGTCACTACCAGCGTTTCAAGCATCCGTTTGGAACAGGGAAAACGCGCTAAATAGGCTTTGCCGTTAAGGGCGGCGAAGAACCAAGAGCACGTGTTCATCAAGAACGAAGGAGAATCTGTATGAACCTTACAGACCCGATCGCAGATATGCTTACGCGCATCCGTAACGCTAACTCTGTGAACAAGGCCACGGTCTCCATGCCGAGCAGCAAGAAGCTCGTCGAGATCGCTCGTGTTCTGCACGAGGAGGGCTACATCGAGGGCTACGATGTCGAGGACACCGTTCCCCAGAAGACTCTGCACATCACGCTTAAGTATGGTCCCAAGAAGGCTAAGGTCATCAACGGCATCCGCCGCATTTCCAAGCCGGGCCTGCGTAAGTACACCGGCGTTGCCGACATGCCCCGCGTCCGTGGTGGCCTTGGTACCGCCATTATTTCCACCAGCCATGGCGTCATGACCGACCGCGATGCTCGCAAGCACAACGTCGGCGGCGAGATCATCGCTTACGTCTGGTAATTCGCTCGGTAGGTAGAAGGAAAGGAGATCACCGTGTCTCGTATCGGTAATAAGCCTGTCCAGATTCCCGCCGGAGTCGAAGTGGCAGTCAACGGCAACAACGTTGTCGTCAAGGGCCCCAAGGGCCAGCTCGAGCTCGATGTTTTTGAGAAGCTCACCATCAACGTCGAGGACAACGTCCTCACCGTTTCCCGTCCCGACGACGAGCGTGAGACCCGTGCCCGCCACGGCCTCACCCGCGCCCTCATCCACAACATGGTTGTTGGCGTTTCCGAGGGCTTCGAGAAGAAGCTCGAGCTCGCCGGCGTCGGCTACCGCGTGCAGCAGAAGGGCAAGAACCTCGAGTTCTCCCTGGGCTTCTCGCACCCCGTGATCGTCGAGGCTCCCGAGGGCATCACCTTCGAGGTTCCCGACAACACCCACGTGAACGTCAAGGGTATCAACAAGCAGCAGGTCGGTCAGATCGCCGCTGAGATCCGCGGCCATCGTCCTCCCGAGCCTTACAAGGGCAAGGGTATCCACTATGTTGGCGAGCACATCCGCCGCAAGCTGGGTAAGGCCGCCAAGTAGTCGTTACCGACTCACTCGCATAAGACCAGCACCCCGTTAGGTGCTGGCAAGATCAACCTTTTTAGGAGTTTACGTATGAACAAGCATAAGGCGAAGCTGGAAGGCCTCAAGCGTCGTCAGCGTCGTGTTCGCGGCAAGGTCTCGGGTACCGCCGAGCGTCCGCGTCTTCGCGTGACCCGTACCAACGCCAACATCTATGCCCAGATCATCGACGACAGCAAGGGCTCCAGCCTGACGCTCGTCTCCGCCTCGACCCTCGAGGCCGAGTTCAAGGGCACCCACACCTCGAACAAGGAGGCTGCGGAGAAGGTCGGTCAGCTCGTTGGCAAGCGTGCCATCGAGGCCGGCATCACCAAGGTCGCTTTCGATCGTGGTGGCCGTATCTACCATGGCCGCGTCAAGGCCCTCGCCGACGGTGCTCGTGCCGCCGGTCTCGAGTTTTAGGAGGTATGTAGCACATGGCTCGTAATCAGAAGCAGCAGCGCGAGGCCTCCGAGTTCGAGGAGCGCGTCGTTTACATCAACCGCGTGTCGAAGACCGTCAAGGGTGGTCGTCGCATGAGCCTCGTCGCTCTCGTCGTCGTTGGCGACGGCAAGGGCAACGTCGGCGTTGGCATGGGCAAGTCCGCTGAGGTGCCCATGGCCATCTCCAAGGCGTCTCTCGATGCCAAGAAGAACATGTTCCACGTGCCGGTGACCGAGCAGGGCACCATTCCGCACGAGGTTCTCGGCCACTTTGGTGCCGGCCGCATCATCATCAAGCCCGCTGTCGAGGGTACCGGCGTTATCGCCGGCGGCGCTGTGCGTCCCCTCTTCGAGCTTGCTGGCATCAAGAACGTCCTGTCCAAGTCCCTCGGTACCGACAACGGCCTCAACATCATCAAGGCTGCCGTCGAGGGCCTCAAGGAGCTCTCCAGCCCTGAGGACGTCGCGGCTCGCCGTGGCCTGACGGTCTCCGAGATGTTCGTCGGTAAGGAGAACTAAGCATGGCTGACACCATCAAGATCAAGCAGGTCCGCAGCACCAACGGTTGCAAGCAGGACCAGGTCCGTACTGTCCGTGCCCTCGGTCTCCACAGGATCCGCGAGGTTCGCGAGATTGCTGACAACGAGTCCGTCCGCGGCATGATCTTCAAGGTCAAGCACCTTGTCGAGATTGTAGAGGAGTAGCAAATGCAGCTTCACGATCTTACTCCCGCGCCCGGTTCCACCAAGAACCGCAAGCGCGTCGGCCGTGGCAATTCTTCGGGTCACGGCACCACTTCTGGCCGCGGTCAGAAGGGCCAGGGTTCCCGCTCTGGCGGCACCAAGGGTGCCGGCTTCGAGGGTGGCCAGACTCCGCTGGCTATGCGCCTGCCCAAGCTTCCGGGCTTCCGTAACCCCCGTCGTATCGAGTACACCGCTGTTAACGTTGAGCGTCTCGAGCGCAAGTTCGAGGACGGCGCTGTGATCGACGGTGCCGCTCTTAAGGCCGCTCGCATCACCAAGAGCGAGTTCGAGCCCGTCAAGGTGCTCGGCAATGGTGAGCTCACCAAGAAGTTCACGGTCAAGGTCGACAAGGTCAGCGCTTCTGCGCAGGCCAAGATCGAGGCCGCCGGCGGAAAGGTCGAGCTGCCGTGCTAAATGGTCTTAAGAATGCTTTCCGCATCAAAGAACTGCGCGAAAAGATTCTTTTTACCATAGCTATGCTCGTCGTGTACCGCGTTGGTGCGCACGTTCCTGTGCCCGGCATTCCCTTCCAGGGGATGCTGGGCCTTTTCTCGACCGATAACAATTCGGTCGCCGCAGGTGCTATGGCCCTCCTGAATCTTTTCTCTGGTGGCGCGTTGAGCTATGTTTCGGTGTTCTCCCTGGGCATCATGCCTTACATCACCAGCTCGATCATCCTCCAGATGCTCCAGGCCGTTGTGCCTTCCCTGCATGAGCTTGCCCGCGAGGGCGAGGTCGGTCAGACCAAGATCACGCAGTATTCGCGTTACCTCACCCTGGCTCTGGCAATCCTCAACTCCGTGGGTTACCTCTTCCTCTTTAAGAGCTTCGGCATCAGCTTTACTGGCGCCGGCGCTCCCGAGATCATCTTTGACCTCATGATCGTCGGCACGCTCACCGCGGGCGCCATGCTGATCATGTGGATTGGTGAGCTCATCACCCAGCGCGGTATCGGCAATGGCATGTCGCTGATCATCTTTGCGAACATCATGGCCGGCCTGCCGCAGGCGATCTTCTCCAGCACCGAGGGCAATGCCGGTGGCATCATCACCATGGTGATCATCTGCGCCATTATCCTGCTGGTCATCCCGCTGATTGTTTTCCTTGAGCGCGGCCAGCGCCGCATCCCGGTCTCCTACGCTAAGCGCGTCGTGGGCCGTCGCATGATGGGTGGTCAGACCACCTACCTGCCCATCAAGGTCAACACCGCGGGCGTCGTGCCGATTATCTTCGCTTCGGCGCTGCTGTACTTCCCGGCCCAGATTGCCGTGTTCTTCCCCGGCATCGGCTGGATTCAGGCAGTTGCCTCTGCGCTTTCGACCGGTTGGCTCAACTGGGTGCTTAATGTTGTCCTCATCGTGTTCTTCGCGTACTTCTACACCTCCATGGTGTTCAACCCCGATGACACGGCCGACAACCTTAAGAAGCAGGGCGGCTTTATTCCGGGCGTCCGTCCGGGTAGGGCTACCGCGGCCTACATCAAGAACGCGCTCAACAAGATCACGCTTCCCAGCGCTGTCTTTTTGGCGCTCATCGCCATCGTGCCTTCGATCATCTTCTCCTTCACGGGTAATCATCTGATCCAGGCATTTGGCGGCACGTCCATCCTCATCATGGTCGGCGTCGTGCTCGACACGGTCGATAAGCTCGAAGGCCAGATCAAGATGTATGATTACGATGGATTCTTTAAATAGGCTAGAGGAGGATTGCTCATGAACCTCGTATTGCTCGGAGCTCCGGGTGCCGGTAAGGGCACCGTCGCACAGGAGCTCGTCGCCGAGTTTGGCGTCGCTCACATTTCCACGGGCGACCTGCTGCGTGCTGCCGTCAAGGGTGGCACCGAGCTTGGTATTCAGGCTAAGAAGTACATGGACGCTGGCGAGCTCGTTCCCGACCAGCTCGTGATCGACCTTGTCAAGGAGCGTCTTGCCGCCGATGACGCCCAGCAGGGCTTCATCCTCGATGGCTTCCCGCGCAACACCGCCCAGGCTGTGACGCTCGATTCCGAGCTCTCCGCCATGGGTCGCGAGATCGACTGCGCCCTTCTGGTCGATGTGGCCCCCGAGGTCATCATCGACCGCCTGTCTTCGCGTCGCACCTGCCGCGCCTGCGGTTACACCGGCACCGCCGCCGATGCCACCTGCCCCAAGTGCGGCGGCGAGATGTATCAGCGCGACGACGATAAGCCCGAGACCATCAAGAACCGTCTCGACGTCTACGAGAAGTCCACGAGCCCGCTCGTCGACTACTATCGTGGCCAGGGTCTGCTCAAGTCGGTCAACGGTGATCAGGCTCGCGAGACCGTGTACGGGGATGTCAAAGAGGCTCTCGGTCTATGATCAAGATTAAGTCTGCAACGCAAATTGAGCAGATGAAGAAGGCAGGAGCGCTATCTAAGATGGCGCTCCGCCACGTTGGGGCCATGGTTCGCCCCGGTGTGTCGACCTTCGAGCTCGATCAGCTCGCGGAGCAGATTATCCGCATGCATGGCGGCACCCCGGCCTTTAAGGGTTACGGCGGGTTCCCCGGAACCATTTGCGCATCAATCAACGATGCCGTGGTCCACGGTATTCCCAACCCCGATATGATCCTGCGCGATGGCGATATCATCTCCATCGATACGGGAGCCGTTCTCGACGGTTGGGTCGGCGATAACGCTTGGACGTATTTCGTCGGCACCCCCACGCCCGAGGCCAAGGCCCTGTGCGAGGTTACGCGCGATTGCCTAAAGGCTGCCATCGAGCAGGCTGTTCCCGGTAACCATATCGGGGACGTCGGGTATGCTGTTCAGTCCCTCGCCGAGTCTCACGGTTACGGCGTGCTTCGCGATTACGTGGGGCATGGTATCGGTCGTGTGATGCACGAGGACCCCAACGTTCCAAATTATGGAAAGAAGGGGAGAGGCGTTCGCCTTCAGGCTGGTATGGTTATCGCCATCGAGCCGATGGTAACGATGGGTTCCAATCATGTGAGCACAGGCTCCGATGGTTGGATCGTTACGACCAACGACCATCTGCCCGCCGCGCACTACGAGAACACCGTCGCCATTACTAATGACGGCCCGGTGATTCTTACCACGGATGCCCAGGGTGCTTGGTGCTCCTTGCAAGGAGGCGAGATGTAGAGGCCGCGTTCAAATTCGTCGGCATTTACATTTCAAATGTAACAAGTTCCACTTAGATGTGGAGCCATTACGAAGATATTACGATACGTGCATGCGTATTGTAGAATACTCAATCGCTGTCGTTTTCTAGAGAAAGATGATTGCTTGTGAAGAAGGAAGACGCAATTGAGCTCGAGGGTACGGTAAAGGAGCCGCTGCCCAACGCCATGTTTAAGGTTGAGCTCGAGAACGGTCATTCGGTTCTGTGCAATATTTCTGGCAAGATCCGAATGAATTACATCCGCATTCTCCCCGGTGACAGGGTTGTCGTGGAGCTTTCCCCGTACGACCTGACCCGCGGTCGCATCACCTATCGCTATAAATAGCGGCACGCATACACGCTCTTTTCCGACTGCAGGCTTAGCTCAACCTACGGTCGGTTTGCGTGTGAAGACCAGCCATAGTTTTAAACGCCTGCGGCTGGGCGAGTAGATAGTAGGGAAGTAGTTTGAGCGCTACCGAAAGGAAGAACGATGAAGGTACGTCCTTCGGTCAAGAAGATGTGCGATAAGTGCAAAATCATTAGGCGCCATGGCAAGGTCCTCGTCATTTGCGAGAACCCCCGTCATAAGCAGCGTCAGGGTTAAGAGAGGAGACTACGTTGGCCCGTATTAATGGTGTCGACCTCCCGCGTGAGAAGCGCGTTGAGATCGGTCTGACCTACATTTACGGCATCGGCCGCACCACTGCGACGAAGATCTGCGTCGAGTGCAACGTTAACGTGGACACGCGCGTTAAGGACCTCACCGAGGATGAGGTTAACGCCATCCGCGATTATATCGATAAGAATCAGATCATGGTTGAGGGCGACCTCCGCCGTGAGCGCAACCAGAACGTCAAGCGCCTTATGGACATCGGCTGCAACCGCGGCCTTCGTCACCGCAAGGGCCTCCCGGTCCGCGGCCAGCGCACCCACACTAACGCTCGTACCCGCAAGGGCCCGAAGCGTCAGATCGGTGCTAAGAAGAAGAAATAAGGAGCGCTAGATAGATGGCTACTGCTAAGAAGAACGTTCGCGCTGCCCGTCTGAAGCGCGCGGACCGTAAGAACATTTCCGTGGGCCAGGCTCACATTCGTTCTACGTTCAACAACACGATCGTTTCGATCACCGATCCCCAGGGCAACGTCATTTCCTGGAAGTCGGCTGGCCAGGTGGGCTTCAAGGGCTCCCGTAAGTCCACGCCGTTCGCTGCCCAGATGGCTGCCGAGGCCGCTGCCAAGCAGGCCATGGAGCACGGTATGAAGAAGGTTTCTGTCTTCGTTAAGGGCCCCGGCTCCGGTCGTGAGACCGCCATCCGCTCCCTCCAGGCTGCTGGCCTCGAGGTCTCGAGCATCCAGGACAAGACCCCCATTCCGCACAACGGCTGCCGCCCCAAGAAGCGTCGCCGCGTGTAACTGAAAGGATCGTATCAATATGGCAATCGACAGGACTCCTGTTCTTAAGCGCTGCCGTCAGCTCGGGATCGATCCCGCTGAGCTCGGTTACAGCAGCAAGAAGGAATCTATCCGTCAGCCCAAGCGCCGTCGCAAGGAATCTGAGTACGGCATGCAGCTGCGTGAGAAGCAGAAGGTCAAGTTCATCTATGGCGTTCTGGAGAAGCAGTTCCACGGCTACTTCAACAAGGCCCGTAAGATGAACGGCGTCACCGGTGAGAACCTCATGATTATCCTTGAGTCTCGCCTCGACAACGTCGTCTTCCGTCTTGGCTTTGCCCGCACCCGCAAAGAGGCTCGTCAGTCCGTCCGTCACGGTCACTTCACCGTGAACGGTAAGCGCGTGGACATTCCGTCCTACCGCGTCAAGGCCGGCGACGTCGTCGCTGTCGGCGAGAAGTTCCGTGACCTCCTCCCCATCAAGGAGGCTCTGATTTCCTCCGAGCGCTTTGAGGTCCCTGGCTGGCTCGAGGTCGATATCGAGAAGCTGTCTGGTAACGTGCTCGCTCTGCCGACGCGTGAGCAGATCAGCGGTGATATCAACGAGCAGCTCATCGTCGAGCTCTACTCTAAGTAGTCCATCCGGGCTGCTGAGGCTGGAGGTAATACATGTCAGAATTCATTAGGCCTCAGGTTCAGGTCGAAGAGATCAACGAGACCTCTGCTCGTGTCTCCGTCGAGCCGCTCGAGCGTGGCTACGGCGATACGCTGGGTAACTCGCTTCGTCGTGTTCTTCTGTCCTCGCTCGAGGGTGCCGCCGTCGAGGCCATTCAGATCGATGGTGCGCAGCACGAGTTCATGACCATCCCTAACATGGTCGAGGATGTCACCGATATCGTCCTGAATGTCAAGGGTCTTGTCTTCAGGGCTCTCGGCACGACCGACGAGGCAACCGCCACCATCTCGGTTGACGGCCCTTGCGAGGTCACCGGTGCGGACTTCTTTATTCCGTCCGAGTTTGAGCTGGTCAACCCCGAGCAGCACATTGCTACGCTCACTGAGGGCGGCCATCTCACCATGAGCATGCGCATCGGCTATGGCCGCGGCTATGTTTCTGGCGAGGCCAACAAGCGCGACAACGATCCCATCGGTGTGATCCACGTCGACTCGCTGTACTCGCCGGTTTCCCGTTGCGCCAAGCTCGTTGAGGCTTGCCGTGTCGGTCAGCATACCGACTACGACCGCCTTGTCCTCGAGATCGAGACCAACGGTTCCATCGCCCCGCGCGACGCCGTGGTCCAGGCTGCCAATATCATCAACCAGCATATGGCCGCCTTTATGAACCTTGCCGAGACCCCCGAGGTCGAGGAGGAGGCTTCGATCTTCGCTCCCGAGGTCACCAACGACAACGCTGAGCTGGACAAGCAGATCGAGGATCTGGACCTTTCCGTCCGTTCCTACAACTGCCTTAAGCGCGCCAGCATTCACTCGGTCCGTCAGCTCGTTGAGTTCTCGGAGAACGATCTGCTCAACATCCGTAACTTCGGTGTTAAGTCGATCGAGGAAGTGAAGGACAAGCTTGAGTCCATGGGCCTGAGCCTGAAGGCTTAATGCTTCGCATATTTGAGGAGAAACTAGACCATGCGTCACAACGTTAAGAAGGGCCTGAAGCTCGGCACCGATGCGAGCCACACCAAGGCCATGAAGAAGAGCCTTGCTAAGGCCCTCTTCGAGAACGACCGCATCAAGACCACCGAGACCCGCGCTAAGGCGCTGCGTTCGGTCGTCGATCCGATCATCACCTGGGCCAAGAAGGGCGACCTGCACTCTCGTCGTCTGGCTATCGCCAAGCTCGGCGATAAGCAGCTCGTTGCCGAGATCTTCGACAAGGCTGCTCAGGGCATGTGGCAGGACCGCAACGGCGGTTACACCCGCATCATGAAGCTCGGTAACCGCAAGGGCGACAACGCTCCGATCGTTATCATGGAGCTCGTCACCGAGCCTTGCACGCCCAAGGCCAAGAAGGCTGCTCCGGCCCCCAAGAAGGCCGCTGCTCCCAAGAAGGTCGAGGCTGTCGAGGAGGCTCCTGCTGAGGAGACTGCTGAGTAGACATTCCGTCTGCATAGGCTATATTCGAGGGGTACGTTCGCGTACCCCTCTTTTTTTGTCGCAATACCGTTGCTTGTTTGTAGGGAGCGCCCATGACTGCGCCGTCTGATTTCAATTCGACCCCCGAGCTCGACGCCACCCTTGTATTTCGTGTGGCCTATGATGGCTCCTCCTATAGCGGATTTGCCGAGCAGCCGGGCCAGACGACGGTTGCGGGTGAGTTGCGCCGTGCAATCGAGACGTTGCTGCGTCGCCCAATCGATCTGACGTGCGCGGGACGTACCGATGCCGGCGTGCATGCGGTGGCCCAATACATCAGCGTGCCCGTAACGGACGCTGAGCTCGCCTTGACGCGCCGTAGGTGGCTGCGGGCTATGGATGCTCTGCTGCCCAAAGATATCGCCATAAACGAGGTCTACAGGGCCCGTAAAGGCTTTTCTGCACGTTTTGACGCGCGTTCTCGCACGTACACTTATCGCATCGCCGACCGTGATGCGCGACCCGTGCTGTCACGCGGTGCAGTGTGGTGGCATCGCTATCCCCTCGACGTCGATGCGATGGCGGCCGCCTGCCCTGCGCTTTTGGGCGAGCAGGACTTTAAGAGCTTTTGCAAGGTCGCTTCTGCCGTGGGCAAACCTACGCACCGCTGCGTAATGCGTGCCGAGTTTGGCCATGAGGTCGCCTTTGGCGAGGACATCCTCACGTTTACCATCGAGGGCAATGCGTTTTTGCATTCGATGGTTCGAACCATTGTGGGCACCCTTGTCGAGATCGGCATGCATCGCCGCGATCCCGAGTGGATGCGCGAGGTAATTGATGCCTGCGATCGCTCCGCTGCCGGTCCTACGGCGCCCGCATGCGGTCTTACCTTTATGGGCGTGGACTACGACCCCGCCGAGCTTGTGGTGCTCGATTAGGGAAGTGGCTGCCTGACGGCGATCTTTGTGTGCGGCGCCTGTGGGCGGGGCGTGTGCAACATCTGTTCTTGACGTGCATCGCGACGGGCGACCGCCCGCATTAATTAACGGGGTGTACCATGAACGACAGTTTGTTACTAGCTGTCGAGAGGACGGAAAACTTGGTTCGACGTGGTTCGCATCCGCGACTTTCGGTGATCCTGATTGTTGAGGGTTCGCCCAGCTATGCGATGCGCGCACTCGAGAGCATCCAAAACCAAGACCTCTACGATTTGCAAATTGTCGTCGTTTGCCGCGGCGTGGTAGCCGGTGTGCGCCATTCGCTCGAAGTTGCCGCCGACAGGGACATTCATATTGATTTGATTGATGTTGAGGACCCAGCGCCTGGTGCCTGCCTGCGTGCCGGCTTTGCGGCTTCGCGCGGCTCCCAGATCATTGCGATGAATGCCAATGAGTGGTTTGCGCCGCAGTCCCTTTCGCAGATGGTCGAAAGCTCCTGCGACGCTTCTGCTGACATCGTGTTTCCCTCTGTTTCGCTCGATCGCTACGATGTTCACCGCGAACGTCATTCCCGAGTTTTGGACGCGACATCCGTTTCTGAAGATGAGGACCGGGCGGCTTGCCTGACCCAATTGGTTTCCTGTGGTTTAATCCGACAGACCTCTGGCGTGCTGTATGATCGCGCCCTTTTTGAGGCGTGCCTTGCGCATGGCGATGCGTTTCGCACGGTGTCTTTTTTGACGTTCGCGCTTTCGCAGGCAAAGCGCGTTTCGGGATGTGGCCGTGCCCGTTTTCATGCAGTGGCGCCGTCGATTACGGAGACGTTTGACCCCACGATGTTTGCCAGGCTTTCTGATGATATCGGGGCGCTCGACAGGCTTGCCGACTCGCTTGCCGTCGCGGGCGGTGGCGATCAGTTGAAGCAGGTCTGCCAGCGGTATTACTACGCCGGCCTGGTTGCCTGCATCGAAAATTTGTGTCTGAGCCCCCATGGGGTGTCTTCAATAGAGCGTTCGGCCCGTTTGCATGATATGCTCGAAGCGCAGCGTACCCGTCAGATGGTTGTGGCTCTTA
Organism: Collinsella sp. AM34-10; assembly: GCF_003469185.1. Classification (GTDB taxonomy): domain Bacteria; phylum Actinomycetota; class Coriobacteriia; order Coriobacteriales; family Coriobacteriaceae; genus Collinsella. Next base: position 116,376 of record NZ_QSIL01000001.1, read on the forward strand.
AGGGCAATCATCGGGGCTTAGGTCTGCTCTATGGTTCGATAGCTAGTGCCAAGCCTATGCGGTGTGCGTTGTATACGCATCTGGCGGCCTTTTTCAATCGTTCGGGCGTCAGGACTGTCCAGTAGCGTGATTTTCGAAATAAATTGCATGGAATTGTTTCGAAATGCGTTCTTATTCACTAAAACCCTCAAATAGCGCTAAACTATTCAATTACTAAGTGATTGTCTCCGCCATCTTTTGGAGTGAGGTTTTGTATGGCCAAAAAACGCAATGGGCGCCAGGATGCCATCAGAGATATTGTTCGCAATAAGGACGTACGTACGCAGCGCGTTTTGGTAGACGAGCTTCGCGCCATGGGTTTCGATTGCACGCAGGCGACCGTTTCGCGCGACATCGCGGACATGGGACTGCGTAAGCTCCCCGAGGGCATCTATGTCCTTGCCGAGGACCTGCATCTGCAGCGCATGGTTTCCGAGCTGGTTACCGGCGTACTGCGCACCGATAATCTGGTTATGATCAAGGCGCAGCCCGGTACGGCTTCTGGTATTGCCGCAGCGGTCGATGCCGCGGAGCTGCCCGACGTACTCGGCTCGCTTGCCGGCAACGACACGATCTTAGTCATTGCGCAGACGGCCGAGGACGGCGAACGCCTTGAGGCGCTCATCAACAAGCTGAGTAACTCTCACAAGTAGGGGATGCGTGGCACTGCTGCTGTGCCGATTGTTGCTATAGGTAATTGCCGAGGGCGTTGACGAAGGTCAGCGCTCTTTTGCATGCCGGCACCCGTTGCTCTATCGGTCCTGCAGCCGGGGCCGTCGTGGCATCTTGTGACATCTGCCGAAATAAAGAAGCGCCCGAGCAGCGTACGTGCTGCTCGGGCGCCTTGGTGTCAGATGCCGCTTTGCGTCTACTGGCCCGTAGAGGGGTCGGGCGTGGGCGTAGGATCGGGGGTAGGCGTCGGCGTGCCACCGTCGCCACCCGTGCCACCGTCGCCACCCGTGCCACCATTGCCACCCGTGCCACCGTCGCCACCTGTCGTACCGCTATCGCCGGTGGTGTTGCCGCCCGGGGTTTCAGTGGTCGTGGTTGTCGTTGTCGTTGTGGTGGTCGTGGTCTCTTCCTCTTCTTTTTCCTCGTCTTTATCCTCTTCGTCTTTCTTTTTGTTGTTTGTGCCGTAGAACTTCCAGACGTTATTGTTCTTGTACGTGGGAGCCGTTCCGGTCTGGAATTCCTCGCGCTCGGTGCCCGCAAGAACGGTGTTCATGAACTTCTTAAAGACGGGCAGGTTGGTGCTGTCGCCCAGCAGGTCCGAACCGTACTTTTGGATGGGAATCTCGCCTGCGGAATAACCGGTCCACAGGGCGCATGTCAGTTGCGGCGTGAAGCCGCAGAACCACAGGTTGGTGGTGTTGTCAGTGGTGCCCGTCTTGCCGGCATAGGGCTGGTTGACGTTCAGCGCGCCGGCGGCACCCGTGCCGCTGCCCTGCATGACGCCGGATAGAACATCGGTAACCGCGGCAGCCTCGCCTTCGGTGAGCACCTGCGTGGGATTGTCGGTGTGCTGGTACAGAACCGAGCCGGTACGCGAGTCGATCTCGGTAATGGCGATGGGCTGACGGTAGTAGCCACCGTTGGCAAACGTTGCGTAGGCAGATGCCATCTCGAGCGGTGAGATGGACCCGGTGCCGAGCGTCATGACGGGAACGTCCTCAATATTGTCCTTGGCGGGATCGATGCCGAGCTTTTTGACGAGCGACATGATCTTGTCATTGCCGATGGCTTCGGCCACCTGAATGTAGCCGGTGTTGGATGAGTATGCCGTTGCCTGCTTGAGCGTGATGTTGCCATAGCTCTGGTTGCCGTAGTTTTGCACCTCGGTCGTGGTGCCCTTGGCCTTGAGCGGCGAGTTGCAGTTGAGGGTGACGTTGGGGTTCATGCCGTTTTGGATGGCAGTTGCCAGCGTAAAGGCCTTAAACGTGGAGCCCACGGGGCGCTTTGCCGTAGCGTGGTTCACGTGATTCTCGTCGGCGTTGTAGTCGTAGCCGCCTACCATGCACTTGATGTAGCCGGTCTTGGGGTCAACGACGACCATGCCCATGTCCAGGCCGTCGAGCGAAAGCGTGTCGAGCTGCGAGCGCACAGCCTCCTCGGCCACCTGCTGCATGGTGGGGTCGATGGTGGTCTTGACGGTCAGACCGCCCTTAAAGAGCACGTCGGTGGAGAACTCCTGCTCAAGCAGCTGCTTAACGTAGGAGACAAAGTAGGGCTGAGAGTACACATCGACGCCACTGCCCGAAATCTCGGTCACGTTAAGCGTGATGGGCTCAGCCTGTGCGGCATCGTGCTCTTCCTGCGTGATGTGGCCCAGACGCAGCATGTTGTCCAGAACCTTATTGCGGCGGGACAGCGCCAAGTCGGGATTAACCGTGGGGTCGTACTGCGAGGGCGAGTTGGGAAGGCCGATGAGCAGCGCGGCCTCGCTCAGGGTGAGGTTGGCGGCGGTCTTGGACAGATAGGTCTCGGCGGCGGCCTCGATGCCATATGCTCCATGGCCGTAGTAGATGGTGTTGAGGTACATCATGAGGATCTCGTCTTTGGAGTACATATCCTCCATCTTGATGGCGATATAGGCCTCGCGCACCTTACGCTCGATGGTCGAGTCGAATTGTTCCTCCTGCAAGATGGTGTTGCGAACCAGCTGCTGGGTGATGGTCGATGCGCCCTCGTGGCCGCCGGTGAGGGTTGCCACCGATGCGCGTGCAATGCCCCAGAGGTCGATGCCGCCATGCTCGTAGAAGCGCTCGTCCTCAACGTCAACGGTGCCCTGCAGCACGTACGGGGACACTTGGTCCTTGGTGATGGACTTGCGGTTTTGCGTATAGAAGCTGGCGATCTTGTTGCCGTTGCAGTCAACAATTTCGGTAGGCTCGCTGACCAGATAGGCGTTGGCGTCGGTGTAGTCGGGCAGGTCGGACAGCCAGCGGTTGACGTTGCCGATCATGCCGATGCCAAATGCTACGCCCGCGATGAGCAAAAAGCCCAAAAGCGAGAGCAGGATGACGGGCAGGGCGTGCGTCTTAGAGCGACCGTGTCCCTGTCGTTGGCGAGGACCCATATATTGACCTCCAAGTATGTCGTGCCAGGCGGCGGGTATGCGTCGGGCAGGATGGACATAAGTTATTACACGATAAACCAATCGGGCCGCGCGAGGCCTCGTGTATGCTGGTTGACGGCAATTAACAGAGTGATTGCATACCTTGGTAAGGAGTTTGCCGATGGCGATTTGGGCGACGGAATCGAGCGAACAATGCGAAAGCGAGTTGGCGGCGGCTGAAGTGGCGCTGCCCGAACTGCTGGCGCCTGCTGGCGGGCTCGACCAGATGCTCGCGGCGATTGCGGCGGGTGCCGATGCCATCTATGCGGGGCTGGACGGATTCAACGCTCGAGTGAGCGCGCATGGCTTTAGCGATGATGAGTTCGCGCGCGGTTGTGCCGTGGCCCATGCCCATGGCGTGCGTGTGTACGTGACGCTCAACGTTTTCGTGTTCGATGATGAGTTTGCCGACGCCGTGGCGTTGGGGGCGCATGCGCGCGCGTTGGGTGCCGATGCGTTGATTGTGGCCGATGCCGGGCTGGCCTGTGCGCTTCGTGCGGCGATTCCGGGGGTCGAGATTCACCTGTCCACTCAGGCGGGCGCTCATAGCGAGGGTGCCGTGCGGTTGGCTGCCAAGGAGTTGGGCGTTGAGCGCGTGACGACTGCGCGCGAGCTGAGCGTTGCAGAGATTGAGACGCTTTGTGCTACTGGCGTGCCCATCGAGGTGTTCTGCCACGGCGCTATTTGCATTGGATACTCGGGTGCGTGCGGGTTCTCTGCCCTTCGACGTGGCCGCTCTGCGATGCGCGGTGATTGCACGCAACCGTGCCGTCTATCCTATGACCTGGTGGACGAGGCGGGGCAGAGTGTTGTCGCTGTCGAAGGGGATCGCCTGCTTTGTCCGCGTGACTATCTGGGCATCGCGCATCTGCCCGAGCTTGTTGCCGCCGGCGTGGCATCGCTCAAGATCGAGGGCCGCATGAAGAATCCCGACTACGTCTTTAACGTGGTGAGGGTGTGGCGTCGGGCGCTCAATATGCTGCGCGACGGCACATGGGATGCCGATGCGGTGCCGGCGCTTGAGCGCGAGCTGGGAAGGTCGTTCAACCGCGGCTTTACCGATGCGTATCTGCGGGGTCGTTCGGGCGCCGAGCTCATGAGCTTTGAGCGCGCGATCAACCAGGGCGTGCGCGTGGGCCACTTGGTGGCGGTGGGTCACGAAGAGGTGACGGTTGAGCTTGATGCCGCCGTGGCGGCGGGCGATACGCTCGAGATCCGATTTTACCCGGGTGCCGACGCGCGTCCCGATGTGCCCAAGCGCTGGCCACAGGTGCCTTGCCCCGTGGACGCCGCTGCGGGAGAGCGCATCGTCGTGCATTGCAAACGCAAGGTGGACGCGGGCTGCGAGGTCTATCTGATTCGCAGTGCCGGCGTGCTGGGGCAGACGGCAACGGTGTTGGAGCGCATGCGGGTCGAGGCAGATGCGGTCGCGCCTGTTGAGCAGTCCGTTGGGGTACTGCCGTTTGAGGGCGTTCTGGCAGATGGCGGTGTACCGACGGAGTTGGCGGGACCGGCGGAGCCGGCAAAGCATGAGGCTTTTGCTCGAATGGTCTTTGCCTGGGAGCTGATGGATTTGGATCCGCGCGATGAGCGGGATCTGTCCGATGCGACGGTGGTGCTCGACGAAGTGTGCCGCGCAGGCGATATCGAGCGGACTCGGGCGCTTATGCAGCGTGCCGGGCGTGTGGTTTGCCGCAACCTGGGGCAGGTGGCGATGGCCCGCGAGCTGGGCACGGCGTTTGACGTGGCGGCGCCGGTGTTCTGTGCCAATCGGGCCACGCTTGCCTGGCTGCGCGGGCTTGGCGCGGGGTGGGTATACTTGCCTGCCGAGCTGCTCAGCAATGATAGGGAGCGTATTGCCGAGCTGGCTGCTGAACCCGGCGTCTTGGGTCCGGTCGACGCCGACCGTCCCGAGCTCATGGTGTGCGAGCACTGCCTGCTGACCGCCGAGGGCGTCTGTGCCACCGATGCGACGGGGCAGGTCCGTTGCCGCGACTGCTTGCGTCGTCGGCAGGTGCGATATCTGGTCGAGCGTGACGGTACGCGTCTGCCAGTTGCCATCGACGCATGCGGCAGGACGAGGATTTTCCTGTCGTAGATGCTGCGTCGCGTCAGTTTGTTATCATAAGAGAGTTTATGGACTTCCAGCACCGCCGTTTTCGGCGAGGGTGCTATAGCAAAAGGAGGATACCCAATGCTGTCTGTTGACGAGCAAATGCGTATCATCACCTCGGGCGCCGCGCAGATCGTTCCCGAGGCCGACCTTCGCAAGAAGCTTGAGAAGGGCGAGCCCCTCAACATCAAGCTCGGCGTCGACCCCACCAGCCCCGATCTGCACTTGGGCCACGCCGTGCCGCTGCGCAAGATGCGTCAGTTCCAGGACCTGGGCCACAACGTCACCCTCATCATCGGCAACGGCACCGCGTTGATTGGCGACCCTTCGGGCAAGAATTCCACCCGTCCGCAGCTTTCGCAGGAGCAGATCGAGGCCAATGCCGAGACCTACGTGAGCCAGGCCATGAAGATCCTGGATCCCGAGAAGACCACCATCGTGCACAACGGTGACTGGATCTTGTCGATGGATCTGGCCGGTCTGCTGCAGGTGTGCTCCAAGTTCACCGTCGCCCGTATTCTCGAGCGCGACGACTTTACCAAGCGCTACCAGTCTCAGACGCCGATCGCCCTGCATGAGTTCCTGTATCCCGTGATGCAGGCTTTCGACTCCGTGCAGATCAAGGCCGACGTGGAGATGGGCGGCACCGACCAGCTCTTCAACCTGCTTGCCGGCCGTGAGCTCATGGAGAAGATGGGCATGGAGCCACAGATCGCGCTCACCATGCCGCTGCTCGAGGGCACCGATGGCGTCCGTAAGATGTCCAAGTCCTACGGTAACTACATCGGCCTGACCGACGCGCCCAAGGATATGTTCGGCAAGACCATGTCCATCCCCGACGAGATGATCGGCAAGTACTACCGCCTGGCGAGCTCGCTCACCCCGGCCGAGGTCGACAAGATCGACGCTGCCCTGGCCGACGGCTCCGCCGATCCCTATGAGCTCAAGCGCGCTCTGGGCCGCGACCTGTGCGACACCTACCACGGCGCCGGTGCAGGCGACGAGGCTCAGGCCGAGTTCGACCGCGTGTTCAAGGAGGGCCAGCTCGCCGACTTCCCCGAGAAGCACATTGAGCTGACTGTTAACGACGAGGGCCAGATCTACCTCGCCGGCCTGCTCAAGGACCTGGGCCTTTCGGCCAGCGCCGGCCAGGCCCGTCGCGACATCGACGGCGGCGGCGTCAAGATCAACGGCAAGGCCGTGGCTCCCAAGAGCTACAACATCGACCCCAGCGCCCTCAAGCTGGGCGACACCCTCTCCGTGGGCAAGCGCAAGGGCTTTAAGTTGGTCTAGCAAGTAGGTCAACCTAACATGTGCAATAGGGCCGCAGCCGGGATTCCCGACTGCGGCCTTTTTAGATGATCCCTTGGGGACGGAGGAAAACGGATCACCGAGGGGGTCGGTTTGGCCCGGTGATCCGTTTTCCTCCGTCCCCAAGGGATCATTTGGCAGTGCCGTTAAGCGGAAGGGGTGTTATCGGCGGCCTCCTTTTGGGCATACAATGGCTATTGGTTTGCTGCGGTGAAGGCATGTCCGCTCCGCAGCTTTTTTCTACGGTTAAAGGAGTATGTATGTCCGTTGAGGTCATGAGGTCTGTGATCGAGGCCGCCGAGGGTCGCGTGCCCGTTGACACGCTGTTTGCCAACGCACAGATTGTCGATGTGTACGGTCAGCGCGTGGCGCCCGGTAGCGTTGCCGTCAAGGATGGCGTGATCGTCGGTGTGCTCTACGATGGTCGCGACGATGCCGCCGGCACCTACGAGGCGACCGAGGTCATCGATTGCCAGGGCCGCTATCTTGCCCCCGGTTTTATTGACGGACACTTGCATATCGAGTCTTCGAACATCCGCCCTGCCGAGTATGCGCGCATGGCGGCGACGCGCGGTACCACCACCGCTATTGCCGACAGCCACGAGATCGCTAATGTTTCTGGCTTGGACGGCCTGCGCTTTATGATCGAGGACGGTCGTCGCGCTCCTATTTCCATCAAGTACATGATGCCTTCGTGCGTGCCCGCGCTGCCCGACGAGCAGGCCGGTGCCGTCATCACCGCTGCTGATATGCAGGCGTTTTTTGCCGAGCATCCGGGCGATGTCTTTGGTCTGGGCGAAATGATGAACCTGCCGGGCGTCTTTATGGCCGATCCCGAGACCTGCGCTCGTATCGACGCTGCCAACCAGACGCCGTCCAAACAGGTTGACGGTCACGCCCCGCTCGTTGCCGGCAAGGACCTCAACGCCTATGCCGCAGCAGGTATTATCGCTGACCATGAGTCGACGATTCCCGAGGAGGCGCTCGACAAGCTGTCTCGCGGCATGTACGTGATGCTGCGCGAGGGTACGTGCAGCCATGACCTGGCCAACCTGTCGCCGATGCTGCTGGAAAACCCCGCCCGTGCCCGCCGCTGCTGCTTTGCGACCGACGACCGCGCCCCTTCCGACGCGCTTTCGACCGGCATGATCGACAATGCCTGCCGCGTGGCTATCGAGGCCGGCATCGACCCGGTGGTCGCCATCTCCATGGCGTCCCTCTCCACGGCCGAGGCGTTTGGCCTGGATCACGGCTGCCGCGACCCGCACGAGCTCCGCGGCGCCATCGCCCCGGGCAAGCGTGCCGACCTGCTGGTGCTCAATGACCTGACGTTTGCCACGGCTCCGCATCGCGTATATGCCGCCGGTGCCCTGGTGGCGCAGGACGGTACCTTTGTGGGCGAGATTGCACCCGAGATGGCCGAGGTTGCGGCCCTTGCCGACGAGCTGCGCGCCTCCGTTAAGCTGCCGAAGCTTTCGCTCGACGTGTTCGACTATGCCTTTAAGCCGGGCGAGGCCGTGATCGACGTGGTGCCGGGTAAGGCCATCACGGGTATGGTTCGCCCCGAGAGTGCCGAGGGCCTGCGCCGCATTATGCTGATCGAGCGCCATGGCCGCGGCGTGTCGCTGCAGGCCGAGGGCGCCGACGGTGATGGTCCTGCGGGCCTGGGTCTTGTCGGCAAGCATATCGGTCGCGGCTGGGTGCGTGGCTTCACCATCACAGGCGGTGCCATCGCCTCGACGATCGGTCACGACTCGCACAACGTATGCGTGGTGGGCGACAATGCCGCCGATATGATGGCTGCCGTCGAGGCCGTGGGCCAGGGCGGTCACGTACTGGTGCGCAACGGCGAGGTCGTGGCGCGCATCCCGCTGGCGCTCGGCGGCCTGATGAGCGAAGGCACGGCCGAGGATGTCGCCGCGCAGCACGACGACTTTATGGTCAAGGCGCGCGCCATGGGCATCGAGCCGCCGCTCGACCCCATCATGGGCATCATCTTCCTGCCCCTGCCGGTTATCCCGACGCTCCGCATCCGCCCCGAGGGCATGTTCGACGTCACAACCTTCACCTACGCCGACTAGTCATCGGGGACGTTCTTAAACGTCTAGTCGCCTGCGACACTCTTTGACGTGTTGCCTGGCGCTGCGACCGTGGGACCTCTGACGCGCGTGAGCTATTTGCTAGGTCCTTGTAACGTTTGCGCCCGCGGAGTCTTACCTGAGCTCCCTTTGGGTACGTTGGAATTGGATACGCGTTCGATTCCAACAGGCCCGAAGGGAGCTTTTCTATGTTTAAACTGATTGCATCCGATATGGACGGCACACTGCTTGACGAAAACGGCCAGGTGCCTCCCGAGACTTACGAACTGATTCTGGCGCTACACGAGCATGGCGTGCATTTTGCCGCATCGTCAGGTCGCCGCTACGATCGCCTGTGCGAGTTCTTTGCGCCCGTTCGCGACAAGATGGACTTTGTCGCCGCTAACGGTGCCCAAGTCTACGCCGACGGCAAAATGGTAGACCGTGAGGTGTATTCGCACCTGGCGATTCGAAAGCTCGCCCAAGCAGTCGCGACGTTTCCCAATCTGCATCTTGCGCTCTTTGACCGAACCAAGTCCTTCCTGCTCGATGACGAGTGCAAGTTCGTGCGTGAGGTCGATAAGGACCTTCCCAATGCCGAGCGTATTTGGGAGCTGCCCGATCCCAGCGTAAATATCATCAAGGCGAGTATCTTTTGCGATGACGGTGTCGTTATGGACAGCGCCTACGTGCTACAGCGCGAACTTGGTCAGCTCTTTACTTTTGCGCCTTCGGGCAACGCGTGGATCGATGCTATGCAGCCCGGTGTGTCGAAGGCCTCGGGCATCGCGCAGCTCGCGGAACACTACGGCATTGGACGCGACGAGGTCATGGCGTTTGGCGACTCGATGAACGACTACGAGATCATTCGCTTTGTCGGCACGGGCTGCGCGATGGAAAACGCGCGCCCCGCGCTCAAAGCGGTTGCCGATCGCGTCGTAGGCTGCAACCGCGACCACGCCGTTCAGCAGGAGCTCCGTCGCGTGCTGGAGAGTCTCGCCTAATTCGGCAGATGGAGACGTTCCTTTTCTGTCGGCAGCCGGGGACAGTCTTTGCGGCGCCCCGCGAGGAGTGTCCCCAACGACTACTTAGCTACCCTGCCGGGTTGATGCTGCTAGGCGAGGGCGGCCATGATGGTGCGGGCGACGCCGTCGTGGTCGTTGTCGTATTCGGTGATGGCGTCGGCGGCCTCGCGGTCTTCGGGTTCGCCGTTGATCATGGCCATGCCGTGGCCCGCTGTCTGCAGCATGGGGATGTCGTTGATGTTGTCGCCGAACGCCCAAGCGTCGGCGAGACGCTCGCCCAGGTGCTCGCATAGCCACGTGAGGGCCGTTCCCTTGGTGGCGCCCTCGCCCATGACCTCGATATTCATGGCGTACGAACGCGTGACCTCAATGCCTCCGAGCGTGTCGAGCTCCGCCGCGATGGCGTCGCGATCGGCCGGGTCGTGCCAGTACATGGCGATGCGTTCGAGCGTCTCGACCTCGTCGATCTTGCTGTCGATATCCATGTCGATCGGTGTTCGTGTGCGCTTGAGCGAAGCCGCGATGTGGGGGTCGCCGCCGCAGAACTCATCCAGACGCGCGTAGAGCGAGCGGGGGAGGAAGCACTGCCCATCCGCGAAGATATCGAAGGTCACATCGTGGCCGGCGGCGATGCGGTGGATGCGATGGGCAATGCCGCAATCGAGCGGTCGGCTCAAGATGCGCGTTGCGCGCGAGGTATCGGTGGACACATCGTCGTCGAGCTGCCAGACGCTGGCGCCATTGGCACAGACGGCATAGTGTACGGCGGGATGGGCGAGGATGGGCTCAAAGATGCCCGACAGCGGACGTCCCGTGCACGGTACAAACTCAATGCCGCGACGTGCGAGCTCGTCGAGCATCGCCCAGGTGGCGTCGCTCATCTGCTTGTCACTCGTCAACAGCGTTCCATCCATATCGGAAAAAACAATCATTCGATGCAGCCCTTTCTGCTGGCATAAAAAGCGTGGCCGAGGGCGGTGATGCCCTGACCACGCTCGAGTTCTATAACGGTCTGCGTCCTAGCGGTCGGCGAGCGGCTTGTACTCCAGCGGCTCGATCACCGGACGATAGGCCGGGCGAATAATACGGTGCGCGCAGAAGAGCTCTTCCATGCGGTGTGCCGACCAGCCGGCCATGCGGGCGACGGCGAATAGCGGCGTAAAAAGCGTCTCGGGTACGCCGAGCATCTTGTAGATAAAGCCTGTGTACAGGTCGATGTTGGCGCAGATAGGCTTGGTCATGCCGTGGTCGCGCATCACCTGCGGTGCCAGGCGCTCGATGCGCTCGATGAGCGCGAATTCCTCGCCCAGATCTTTCTTGGCAGCGAGCGAACGTGCGTAGTGGCGGCAGACCTCGGCGCGCGGGTCGCTCAGGGTGTAGACGGCGTGGCCCATACCGTAGATGAGACCCGTGCCGTCGAAGGCCTGCTTGTCGAGAATCTTGCCCAGGTAGGCTGCGACCTCGTCCTCGTCCTCCCAATTGGAGACATGTGCACGGATGTCCTCGTGCATGGACACGACCTTGGCGTTGGCGCCGCCGTGGCGCGGGCCCTTGAGCGAGCCGATGGCCGCGGCGTAGGCGGAATACGGATCGGTGGCCGAGGAGGACAGTACGCGGCAGGCAAACGTGGAGTTGTTGCCGCCGCCGTGCTCGGCATGCAGCATGAGCATCACGTCGAGCAGCATGGCTTCGTCGCGGGTGAATGCCATGCCGCCGCGCAACACCTGCAGGATGGTCTCGGCGGTGGAGAGACCGGGCGTGGGATGCGGTACATGAACCTCGGAGCCGCGGCGCTTGGCGACCGAGGCCATATGCGCGAAGGCGGCGATGCGGGGGAGACGGGCGAGCATGGAGATGGCGACATCGATTTCGTGCTCGGGTGTAATGGCGTCGGGCTCGGCGTCGAAGGCGTAGAGCAGCAGCACGGCGCGCTGAAGCACATTCATGATGCTCGACGACACCGTGGTCATGGGGAACTCGCGGACGTATTCGTCGCTCAGGTGCCTAAAAGCACCCAGACGTCCGCAAAAACCGTCAAGCTCTTCCTTGGTGGGCAGAGAGCCCGTAATGAGCAGATAGGCGACCTCTTCGTAGCCGTAGCGGTTCTCGGCCTGGGCGTTGTTGACCAGATCCTCGATGCTGTAGCCACGAAGCGTGAGTTTGCCCTGATCGGGCACGACCTTACCGTCGACCTTGTTGTAGCCGTGCACATCCGAGATGCGAGTGAGGCCCGCGACCACGCCCGAGCCGTCGGCATTGCGCAGGCCGCGCTTGACATTGTGCTCAACAAATAGGCCCTCGTCATAAGGGTCAGTCGGCAGGCCATAGTAGAGATTTTCGCTTTCGGGCGAAATCTGGCGGCTCGCTTCGTAATCCAAGACCAGGCGGCTCAGGTGGTCGTCGAAGCGGTAATAGATTTTCTTGGCGTCGTAGGCCATGCGCGCTCCTCTCCGGGCCGCATCGGGGTGACTTGCATGGGCATGCGCGCGTCAGGCTATCCCCAGCGGCTTGCTCGCTACAGGCGGTACATAAAGTTGAAGACGTCCTCGCGCTGGATGGACACGTTGACGCCCGAAAGCTCGCCGGCCTCGGCCAGCGCCTTCTGCAGCTCGGCGAAGTCGAGCTTGGACTCGGCGGTATCGGCCAGCATGGTCATGGTGAAGATGTCCTCGATAATGGACTGCGTGATGTCGCGGATGTCGACGTTGGCCTCGCCTAGGACACGGGTGACGCCGGCGACGATGCCGGGGCGGTTCTTGCCAAGGACGGTGATGACGATACGGGAGGACGAGATCTCGGCCATGGGAAACCCTTTCGCGTGATTGCGGCGCGCGCGGGGCGCTCCGCTACGGTACAGTGTTCATCATTGTACCTGTCTGGCGCAAAAAAGGGCACCTTTGCTGCGGCGTTACACGTCTGCAACATGGGAGAAGGGGCAAAGGCGCCCGTTTGCCGCGATTCGTCGTGTCGTCTGCCGTGCCTTGGGCGCGATGCACAACGCAAAGACCGTGAACCTTTTGTGGGACGCGCGGTGCCGTGGTATCATAGCCGAGTTTGTTGTCTTGGTCGGAAACCAAGACGCCTTATGCGCTGATCGGTAACCAGCGCCTGACTAATAAGGAGTCCTACCATGAAGCAGGGTATCCATCCCCAGTATGTCGAGTGCACGGTGACGTGCTCCTGCGGCAACACCTTCAAGACGCACGCTACCGTGTCCGAGATGAAGGTCGAGCTTTGCAACGAGTGCCACCCGTTCTACACCGGCCAGCAGAAGTTCGTCGACACCGGTGGACGCGTCCAGCGCTTCGCCGACAAGTTCGGTGGCGCCGCTGCCGCCCAGCTCAAGAAGGCTGAGGAGGCCAAGGCTGCCAAGGCCGCCAAGGCTGCTGAGGCCGAGGCCGCTCGCAAGGCCGCCGCTGAGGCTAAGGCTGCCGAGAAGGCTAAGCGTGCCGCTAAGTTTGCCGAGGAGGCTGCCAAGCAGGCCGCCGAGGCTCCCGCAGAGGCTCCCGTCGAGGAGGTCGCTGCCGAGGCCGAGACCGCCGAGGCTGCTGAGTAAATAGCTCGCCGCGGAAACACTCGCATTCATGGCATAAGGGTCGCGCATCCGTTTGGGTGCGCGGCCCTTTTCTTTTTATTGGTGCAAGCTAACCCGTTCCCATTGCACCAGGTTGGTGCGAATGGGACAGGTTGATTTGCACCAAATGGCAGAGAGGCAGCGTTTTCCCAGATAAAAGCTGCCAAAATAAACCAGTCCCTTTTTGGCAGGCTGTCGTAGTTATTACGTGGTCGAGCGTGTCGACCGCATAGGCGGCGCCTTGTTTGGCTAAAGTACAAATATCTGTGTTTAACTCGTCCAAGGTTTCATGCCGCGGGCGATGGCCAAAAAGGAAAACCACATGGGATTCATGTCAAAGCTGCTGTCCTTTGGATCCGATAAGGACCTGAAGCGCTACTACAAGATCGTCGACAAGATCAACGGTCTTGAGCCCCAGTTTGAGAAGATGACCGAGGAGGAGCTCCGCGCCCAGACCGATAAGTTTCGTGAGCGCTACGCCAACGGCGAGTCGCTCGACGACATGCTCCCCGAGGCCTTTGCTACCGTGCGCGAAGCTTCCAAGCGCACCATGGGCATGCGTCACTTTGATGTACAGCTCATCGGCGCCATGGCGCTGCACGAGGGCCACATCGCCGAGATGAAGACCGGCGAAGGCAAGACCCTCGTCTCCACGCTGGCCGGCTATCTCAACGCTATCGCCGGTAAGGGCGTGCACGTCGTCACCGTCAACGACTACCTGGCCAAGCGCGACTCCGAGTGGATGGGTCGCATCTACAAGTATCTGGGCATGACCGTCGGTCTGCTGCAGAACAACATGCCGCTCGAGCTGAAGCGCCCAGCCTACCAGGCCGACGTCACGTACGGCACCAACTCCGAGTTCGGTTTCGATTATCTGCGCGACAACATGGTTACCCGCCCCGAGCAGCGTGTTCAGCGCGGCCACAGCTACGCCATCGTCGACGAGGTCGACTCCATCCTGATCGACGAGGCCAGAACGCCGCTCATCATCTCGGGCGCCGGCACCAAGTCCGCCAGCACTTACAAGGACTTCGCGCGCGCCGTGCGCGGCCTTGAGCGCGGTGAGGACGTCTCGCACGACATGCTCACCGCCACCGAGGACGTGGAGCCCACGGGCGACTTCGTCATGGACGAGGCCAAGCACACCATCGCCGCCACCGAGCGCGGTCTTAAGAAGATTGAGCGCCGCCTGGGTATCGATGACATCTATGCCGATCTCTCCGGCCAGCTGGTCAACCACCTGCAGCAGGCGCTGAAGGCCCAGTACATGTTCCACCGCGACAAGCAGTACGTGGTCACCAACGGCGAGGTCAAGATCGTCGACGAGTTCACCGGTCGTATCATGGAGGGTCGCCGCTATTCCGAGGGCCTGCACCAGGCCATCGAGGCCAAAGAGGGCGTGCTCGTGCGCGAGGAGAACCAGACCCTTGCCACCATCACCCTGCAGAACTACTTCCGCCTGTATGATAAGCTCTCCGGCATGACCGGTACGGCGCTCACCGAGGACGCCGAGTTCCGCGAGATCTACAAGCTGCCCGTCGAGGTCATTCCCCCCAACAAGCCCGTGCAGCGTGTTGACCACGAGGACCTGGTCTACCGCACCATCCAGGCCAAGTACAACGCCGTTGCCGACGACGTTGAGCGTCGTCACGCCAAGGGCCAGCCGGTCCTGGTGGGCACCGTCTCCATCGAGAGCTCCGAGAAACTGTCCGCCGCCCTCACTAAGCGCGGTATCGCGCACGAGGTCCTCAACGCCAAGCACCACGAGCGCGAGGCCCATATCGTGGCCCAGGCTGGTCGCTATGGCGCCGTGACCATCGCTACCAACATGGCCGGCCGTGGTACAGACATCTTGCTGGGCGGCAACCCCGACGAGCTGGTGCGCGAGCGCCTGGAGCACGAGGGCCTGACCATGGAGGACGTGACGCCCGAGCAGCTCGAGCAGTTTAACGCCGAGGCCAAGGAGACCTGCAAGGCCGAGCGCGAGCGCGTGCTTGCCGCCGGCGGCCTGACCGTTATCGGCACCGAGCGCCATGAGTCCCGCCGTATCGACAACCAGCTGCGTGGCCGTTCCGGTCGTCAGGGCGATCCGGGCGAGACCCAGTTCTACCTGTCACTCGAGGATGACCTCATGCGCCTGTTCGGCGGCGACAGGATGGACCGCGTCTCCAAGATGATGGTTACGGCCGACATGGGCGATGACATGCCCATCCAGCACAAGATCATTTCCAAGGCCGTCGAGAATGCCCAGCACAAGGTCGAGAGCATCAACTTCTCCATGCGTAAGAGCGTTCTTGAGTACGACGACGTCATGAACAAGCAGCGCCAGGTCATCTACGCCGAGCGCAACAAGATTCTGGACGGCAAGGACCTGACCGACCACATCACCGAGGTCATGCACGATACCGTGTACCGCTGTGTGCAGGAGTTCTGCACCAAGGACAGCCACGAGGGCGAGCGCGATCTTGAGGGTCTGCGCAAATGGGTCGTCGAGCTGACCGGGCATATCGATACCCCTCAGTTCCCCGACGAGGACTTTGAGGCCCTGGCCGCCGATGTCTTGGCTTATGTTGAGAAGTGCTACAACATGAAGGCCGAGCGCCTGGGCGAGGACCTGATGCGCGAGCTCAATACCCAGGTCATGCTGCGCGTAATCGATACGCGTTGGATGAACTACCTGCAGGAGATGGACTACCTCAAGACCGGTATCGGCCTGCGCGGCTTTGGCCAGCGCGACCCGCTGGTCGAGTACAAGACCGAGGCCTACGGCGCGTTCCAGATACTCGTCGATACCATGTACGAGGATTACCTGCGCACTGTTCTGCGCATTGAGCTCAAAGCTGCCCCGCAGGCTGTGGAGCACAAGGAGGACCCCGCCCTTAAGGGTGCGCGCTTCTCTGGTCCCGCCGAGGTCGATGGCGACAACAGCGATTCGGTACTGCGCAAGCAGGCTCAGGTGCAGGCCCGCACCGCCGTCCAGGGTGGTCCGGCTGCCGTTAACAACGGTGGCAAGGTGACGACCTATCGCAAGTCCGAGAGCGATGACCCCTATGTCAACGTGGGCCGCAACGACCTGTGCCCTTGCGGTAGCGGTAAGAAGTTTAAGTACTGCCACGGCAGGAATCGTTAATGGCCGAGACTCTAGAGGTAACTCCCGCCGAGTTGGACGCGTTTGCGGACCGACTCGGCGAGGTCGAGTCGTATCTCCATTTGGACGAGAAGCGCGCCCGCGTGGCGGAGCTCGAGGCCAAAAGCGTCGCCCCGGGCTTTTGGGACGATGCCGATGCCGCTCGCGCCACGATGGAGGAGATTGCACGCGCCAAGGAGGACATCGCCGCCGTGGATACGGCGCGCGGTGAGCTTTCCGATGCTCGCGCCGCGCTGGAGCTTGCCGAGGAAATGGGCGATGACCCCGATGCTGCCGCGCTGCGTGAGGAGGCTGCCGCCACGGCGGAGCGGCTTTCCCGCGCCATCGACGAGCTTGAGCTTGCGAGCTGGTTTACCGGCGAGTTCGATCACGGCGACGCAATTGTGACCATCAAGCCCGGGCAGGGTGGCTTGGAGGCCCAGGATTGGACCTTCATGCTCTTTAAGATGTACATGAAGTACTGCCAGCGCCGCGGTTGGAAGGTCACCATCAACGATTGCCCCGCGGCCGAGGTTATCGGCATCGATCGCGCGACCTTTACCGTCGAAGGCAAGGATGCCTTTGGCATGCTTCGTGCCGAGGCCGGTGTTCACCGCCTGGTGCGCATTAGCCCCACCGACGACAAGAAGCGCCGCCAGACTACGTTTGCCGGCGTCGAGGTCATTCCGGTGCTGCCCGACGATATCGATATCGAGATTAGCCCCGATGACATTCGCGTCGACGTGTACCATGCAAGCGGCCCGGGCGGCCAGGGTGTCAACACCACCGACTCCGCCGTGCGCGTAACGCATTTCCCCAGCGGTATCGTGGTCACGTGTCAAAACGAGCGCAGCCAGATTCAAAACAAGGCCGCGTGCATGCAGATCCTCAAGGCGCGCCTGTACGAGATTGAGCTCGAAAAGCGCGCCGAGGCCCTGGATGAGATTCGCGGGCCCAAGACCACAATTGGTTTTGGCAACCAAATCCGCAGCTACGTGCTCTACCCGTACCAGATGGTTAAGGACCTGCGCACGGGCGTGGAGACCAGCAACGTCGAGGCCGTTCTTGACGACGGCGATCTGGATCCATTTGTGATTGGCTATCACCGTTGGGCTACCGGCAACGCTGACGCGGAGGCCCCGTCTGCATAAACCGCTCAGTTTATGTGGAAATGGATTAAAACCCTCCGAGCAGGGTGGTTTTGTATCCAGAACATACCCTGCACAGGGGTGGTTTTTGTTTGGCGAATCGGTAGAATCGAATACATGAAGAAGTTCAAAGCGCATCCGATGGGGTGCGCTTTTTTGAAGGAGGCAGCATGGCATATCGTCTGGACATCAAGCGCATTCTTTCGATGAACTTCTTTCACGATCTACCCCAGATCATGTTGGGGTGTGCCTTGGCCGCCATCGCGACCGACCTGTTTTTGATTCCCAACGGTCTTGCAGCCGGTGGCGTTACGGGCCTTGCGACGATTATCCAGGCAGTCGGCGCAGCGCGAGGCGTGTCGCTTCCTGTCGGTATCCAGACCATCGTGATGAATGCCTTGCTGCTGCTGATCGTTATGCGCGAGGGCGGCATGTTCTATGTAGTGCAGACGGCGACGGGCTTTGTGCTGCTGGGCTTCTTTACCGATCTGTTTGCCCCGTTTGTAGCGCCTCTGGCACATGCAGACCTGATGCTTCCCGCTATGTGGGGCGGCATTATCACGGGCATCGGTTACGGCATGGTGTTGCGCGCCGGCGCCAACACCGGCGGCTCGGACACGATTGGCCAAATCATCTCGCGTAACACCTCGCTGCCGGTGGGCTCGACCGTCATGGCGATCGACGTTGCCGTGTGCGCGCTCTCGGCCCCGGTATTCTCGGTCGAAAACGCGCTGTATGCAGGCCTTTCGATGGTCATTAGCGGTTATGTGATCGATGCTGTGGTCGATGGCGGCAATAAGCGCCGTATGGTACTTATCATCTCGGAGAATTTTCCCGATATCGCGGCCGACATCATGTATGGTCTGGGACGCGGCTGCACCAAATTAAAGGCGACTGGTATGTATTCGGGCGTCGAGAAGCCGGTGATCATGGTGATCGTTAGCCGTCGAGAGCTCAACACCCTCAAAACGATCGTGCGTGAGCGCGATCCTCGCGCCATTGTGACGGTCGCCGACGTTACGGAAGCCTTCGGTGAGGGATTCAAGGATATTAACGCGTAGGGCCGACTACGTTCCATCCAAAAGACGTTCACATTGGTAAACCGTTTCATCAGCGATTCTGCCTGCTCAATTGTTCAAATAATGATAAATACTCTGGTAAAGCCATCGGTTTCCAGCATAATGAATGACGTACGTGCATTGCGGCTGTGTTGGGATTACCTTCGGTGCCGTGCGCATCTTGTCTTAAGAGGATGAAAGGAAGGCACAATGAGCGACGAAGAGCTCAAAAAGGTTGCCAACGAGGTAAGGAAGGGCATCGTCACCGGCGTGCACGCTGCCAAGTCTGGCCATCCGGGCGGTTCGCTCGGCGCTGCCGACATCATGACCTATTTGTACTTTGAGGAAATGAACGTCGACCCGGCCGATCCCCGCAAGGCCGATCGCGACCGCTTTGTGCTTTCCAAGGGCCATTGCGCTCCGGGCCTGTACGCCGTGCTCGCCGAGCGCGGGTTCTTCCCCAAGGAGGATCTCGAGACGCTGCGCCACATCGGCAGCCACCTGCAGGGTCACCCCAACATGAACGACACCCCGGGCGTCGACATGTCCACTGGCTCGCTCGGCCAGGGCATTTCCGCCGCCGTGGGCATGGCCGTTGCCGCTAAGCACTGGGGCGATACTTACCGCACGTACGCCCTGCTGGGCGATGGTGAGAGCGAGGAAGGCCAGGTCTGGGAGGCCGCCATGTTTGCCGGCAACCAGCAGCTCGACAACCTCTGCGTGATCGTCGACCACAACGGTCTGCAGATCGATGGCCCCGTCGAGGAGGTCAACGACCCCATGCCGCTCGCCGACAAGTTCCGCGCCTTTAAGTTCCATGTGGTGGAGCTCGCCGACGGCAACGACTTCGATCAGATTCGCGCCGCTTTTGCCGAGGCTCGCGCCACCAAGGGTCAGCCGACCGCCATTATCGCCGAGACCACAAAGGGCAAGGGCGTCTCCTTTATGGAGAACCAGGTTGGTTGGCACGGCAAGGCCCCCAACGATGAACAGTTTGAGCAGGCCATGGCAGAGCTCACGGCCGCCGGAGAGGAGCTCTAGGATGGCAGACGTCAAGAAAATCGCCACGCGCGTAAGCTACGGCGAGGCCCTCGTCGAGCTCGCCAACGAGCACGATGACTTTGTGGTCCTCGACGCCGACCTGGCCGCCGCCACGCAGACCGGCAAGTTTAAGGCCGCCTGTCCCGATCGTTTCTTCGATGTGGGCATCGCCGAGAGCAACCTGATGGGTGTTGCCGCCGGTATCGCAACCACCGGCCGCGTTGCCTTCGCGAGCACCTTTGCCATGTTTGCCGCCGGCCGCGCCTTTGAGCAGGTCCGCAATTCCATCGGTTACCCGCACCTCAACGTCAAGATCGGTGCCACACACGCCGGTATCTCGGTGGGCGAGGATGGCGCCACGCACCAGTGCTGCGAGGATATCGCCCTTATGCGCGTTATCCCCGGCATGACCGTGATCGTTCCCGCTGACGACGTAGAAGCCCGCGCCGTGACGCGCGCCGCCTACGAGTGCGACGGCCCTGTGTACATGCGCTTTGCCCGTCTGGCCTCGCCGGTCATTAATGACCCCGAGACCTACAAGTTTGAACTGGGCAAGGGCATCATCATGCGCGAGGGCGCCGACGTTACCATCATTGCCTGCGGCCTGATGGTCGGCGAGGCCCTCGAGGCTGCCGAGCAGCTTGCTGCCGAGGGTATCGACGCCGAGGTCATCAACATGCACACCATTAAGCCCATCGACGCTGACCTGATCGTCAAGAGCGCCACCAAGACCGGTCGCGTCGTGACCGTCGAGGAGCACTCCGTGATCGGCGGCCTGGGCAGCGCCGTTGCCGATGTCCTGTGCGAGCAGTGCCCGACGCCGCTCAAGAAGATCGGCGTCAACGACACGTTCGGCGAGTCCGGTCCGGGTGCCGAGCTCCTGCACAGGTACGGCCTGGACGCCGCCAACATCGTGGCGACCACCAAGGAGTTCCTGGCATAAGGCAAGGCGGATCTCAAGGACTGCTTCGCCAGTACTATGGAAACCCGGCAGGGGCGCTCTCTTGGAGAGCGCCCCTGTTTCTGTTGCGGTGAAATAAGGACTGTTTTGCCAGCCTAAAGGCTCAATTAATCTGTATTTCACCGCAACTTTCGAAGGCGTTCCCGCTTGTGCTGGCTCCGTCGCGACGATTGATTGCGGCTTGGCACAGTGCGGCGACATCGGGGGCATCGCTGCCTCGGTATGTCATGGCGAGCAAAGCGGCATCATAGATTTCGTCATTGGTCACATCGGCGGCATCAATGGGGCAGAAGGTGAGAATCGAATCCTGTTCTGCAAGCTCGGCCAGATCGATCGTTTCGCTCATGGCAAAGGCGTCATCGAGGACGAGCGTGGCACTCGTGCATGGAATTTGATAGATGGTGCCGTCCGCAGCGATAGGGGAACCTGCTGCCTCAAGCGTGTATACACCTTGCGTGAGATTGATGCCAGAGCCATCGGAGGCGACGAACTCAATCCTGTCGACCGTTATTCCGTCGATGGTCTTGCCCGTAATGTGTATCGGAACGCGCGATGCTCCGTTATCGGTGTCCCAGCCCGCAGCCGTGACATCCAGCACAATGGCGTGTTCCGAATGGGCGGATACGAAGTGCGACAACACCTGTCGCAGATGAAGGCCCATACAGCTACCGCCGACAATGCCAATTACCAGCATGCAGGTAAGGATGACCGCAACGTGGTTCCGAGGCTTTACCCGAAGCTCAGAATCAGCAGAGATGCCATTGACGGCAGCCCCGCACGCTGTGCAGTACCTCACGCCATCGCGCAACTCAGCTCCACAATAAGGACAATTCATACTGGCCCCCACAACCATAGGCGTTCCCATCGAGGCCACTGTAAATCGACAATCCAAATCCGAGTTGCGCAACAATCAAATCAAGCCCATTTCAAGCAAGAGCTTCCTCCGGGAAACGGGCCCATCCCAACAAAGTGCAATTCAGACCCTCCCAAGCTTGCATTTGCTGCACCTAATAGAAACGCGGCGACTCCTTAGTAGCCGCAGGCCGCGCACAGGGTTACCTCCCAAATCTTTCCGCAGGACGGAGGAGCCCCCGCCGCACGTAGTGCGCAGCGGGGGCTCCGACATGTCCGAGGACGATTTGGGAGGTAACCCTGCGCGCGGCCGGTGGGACCAAAACCCCGCCATGCTTCTTATGTGCAGCGAAGCTAATGCTGCTAAAATACAAAGCGCTCATGTAGTTTAAACGCACGACGATAAGGAGCACCAGTGGGTAACCACTTCCGTACCTCCGGTGCGGGCGATGACGCCCCCAAGACGCAGCCAGGCGCCGCGGGCACTCGTTTCGCCACCCCGGATTCAGAGGATCAGCTGTTTAGCCCGATCCCCGCACAGCCGGCAGATCAGGCACAGCCGGCATCAGATCCCTTTGCCTACAATCCCACCAATGATGTCGAGCTTTCCGAGGCCGCGGGTTTTGAGCCCGTGCAGAAGGTGACCGCTCGCGTGGATCAGCCCCAGGCGGACGCTGTTGCGCCGCAGCCTGTCATGGCCGGTATTCCCGACCCCTTGGCTCCTGCGACTCCGGCGCCACAGCCTGCGCAGTCCGGTCTTTTTGCCGGTATTCCCGATCCTACGCAGCCCGCGGCTCCCGTAGTCGAGAGCGATCAGGCCGCCGAGGTCGCAAGCCTCGACAATGCGCTCAACAACCCCGACTTTACGTCGGTGTTTGCGCCCATCGATCCGCAGGCCAGCCGCAAGAAGATGGCCAAGCAGGCCGGTGTCGAGCCCGTCATCCTCATGGAGCATGTCACCAAGATCTACCCGGCACAGCCCAACAAGCCCGCGCTCGACGACATCAACATCGAGATCTATCCTGGCGAGTTTGTCTTCTTGGTCGGTCACTCCGGCTCGGGTAAGACCACGCTGCTGTCGACGCTCAACCGCGACGTCAAGCCGACGAGCGGCCGCATTTTGGTCGCTGGCCAGGACCTCATGAAGATCAAGAACCGCAAGGTTCCGTTCTTGCGTCGCCAGATCGGTGCCGTGTTCCAGGACTTTAAGCTCCTGCCGCAGAAGACCGCCTACGAAAACGTGGCGTTTGCCCTGCAGTGCATCGGCAAGCCCAAGGGCGTCATTCGCAGCCAGGTGCCCGAGGTGCTTCGCCTGGTCGGTCTGGCCGATCAGATGGACTCTCTGCCCGATCAGCTGTCCGGTGGCGAGCAGCAGCGTGTCGCCGTTGCCCGCGCTATGGTCAACCGTCCGCCGCTGCTTATCTGCGACGAGCCCACGGGCAACCTCGACCCCGCGATTTCGCTGGGCATTATGAAGCTGCTCGAGCGCATTAACCGTACCGGCACCACCGTGATCGTTGCCACGCACGACCGCGAGATGGTCGATAGCATGCACCGTCGCGTGATCGCCCTCGAGGGCGGCCACGTAATCCGCGACCAGGAGAGGGGAGGTTACGGCAACTATGGCACCAACTAACGTGGGCTATTCGCTCAAAGAGGCTATCAGCCACTTCTTCCGTAACTGGACCACCTCGCTCGGCGCCGTCATCACGATCTTCCTTTCGCTGTTTATCATCGGCCTGTTCATTATGGGTTCCGCGATGCTGAACTCCGTGATCGGTACCGTCGAGGATCAGGTTGTCATCAATGCCTTTATTAGCGATGACGCCGATCAGGCAGACGTCCAGGCCTTTGAGGCCGAGCTCAAGACGTGGAGCAACGTCAAGTCCGTGACCTATAAGGATAAGGACGCCGCGCTGGCCGAGTACACGAGCAAGATGTCGGGCAACGCCGACGCCACCATGAGCGCGCTCGACGGCCAGAACCCGCTGCCGGCCTCGTTCGCGATTGAGATGGACGACCCGTCTCAGGTCGAGAGCACGGCCAAGAAGCTCAAGAAGAACGCCGACTTCCAAAAGATCGCGGACGACGGCGACGTCAACGCGAGCGTGCTGTATGGCCAGGAGGAAGTGAGCCGCCTGTTCCAGGTGACCAACTACATCCGTATCGCCGCCGTGGTGCTCGTCGGCCTGCTGACCTTTATCGCGTTCATCTTTATCAACAACACGATTCGCCTGTCCATCACGGCGCGTCGTCGCGAGATTGCGATTATGCGCCTGGTGGGCGCCAGCAACGGCTTCATTCGCGGGCCGTTCATTACCGAGGGCGTGCTTCAGGCCATTCTGGGCTCGCTGCTTTCCATCGGTGTTTTGGAGTTGCTGCGCAACCTGCTGGTTCCGCGCCTGCAGGAGAGTGTCGGCTGGATGTCGTTTACGCTGCCGATGCAGTACTATCTGGTGACCTACGCCGCACTGATTCTTGTCGGCGTGCTCATCGGCCTCTTTGGCTCTGCCATCGCCATGCGCCGTTACCTGCGCGTGTAGGCATGCTTGGAATTCGTTCCTTCCAACGGGTCGTTCCTTTTGGGACGGCCCGTTTTTTGATCCCTTGGGGACGGAGGAAAACGGATCACTTAGGGGGTCGGTCGATTCGAGTGATTCGCAATCCTGCCGTCCCCTAGGGATCATTTGGGTAGACTCTTGGGGTGTAAACGGCTATCGATAGTAAGGAGGCGCCATGGGGCGCAATAACAAACATAAGCGTAGCGCACGCAATAAACGCGGGCCGGTGCGCAGCGAGCGTCGCCCGAGCATGACTGGCCGCGTTCAGCTCCATGAGCACAGCGCTTATGTCGTGACCGACAACGGCGATTACAAGGTCATGGGTCGCGGTAAGCGTGAGATTATGGACGGCGATACCGTGGCCGTAAGCATCAAGGCGGGACCGCGCGGGGATCGTCGCGCCGTGATCGAGGGCGTCATCGAGCGTGCCGCCATCAGCGTGGTGGGTACGTATCAGACGGCCGGCCCGCTTGGTGTGATCGAACCGCTCGATTCGCGTCTCAAAGCCGATTTCTTTATTTTGCCTGAGGACAATTCGGCGGAGCGCCTGGGCGTGCGCCCTGGCGATGTCGTCGTCGCGCGTATTCTGACCTACCCGACGCGCTTGGAGTCGGGCACGGTGACGATCGATCGCCGCATTGGCGGCGACGATGCGCCCGATCTGGGCGTCCAATATGTTATGGCGCGCTATGGCTATACCGACGGCTATCCCGAGGCGGCTCTGGCAGAGGCAGAGGCGCTTTCGCTCGATGTGACTGCAGCGCTTAAAGACCCGCTTCGCCGTGACCTGCGCGATCGCTTTGTCATCACCATCGACCCGGTTGATGCGCGCGACTTTGACGATGCCATCTCGCTCGAGCGCACGCCCGAGGGCGGCTATAAGCTGGGCGTGCATATCGCTGACGTTTCGCACTATGTTGCCTGGGACGGACATATCGACCTGGAGGCCCGCCATCGCACGACGTCGGTCTACCTTGCCGACCGTGTGCTTCCCATGCTGCCCGAGCGCCTGTCTAATGACCTGTGCTCGCTTCGTCCCGATGAGGATCGCCTGGCGTTTACCGTCGACATCGAGCTCGACGCGCAGGGCCGTGTGCGTCATTATGATCCCTATCCCAGTGTGATTCGCTCGCGTGTGCGTATGGACTATGACGGTGCCGAGGCGCTGCTGGTGCGTGCCGGCGCAGTTGAGTATTCCGTGTTGGAGGGCGCTGCGGAGGATGTCGCTGTGGCCGAAGCCTCGCGCGAAAAAGCGCTTGAGCGCGGGCTTGCGTGCGAGGACACTGCTCACAGCTGTAACGTTGACCTGGCCGATTTCCTGGTCGCCGCAAACGAACTCGCGGAGCTTCGGCGTCGCATACGTCGCGCACGCGGTTCGGTCGACTTTGATACGGCCGAGATTCGCGCGCTGCTGGATGAGGACGGCGTGCCTGTGCAGATTGTGGCACGCGAGCGTTCCTGCGCAACCTCGCTTATCGAGGAGGCAATGCTGCTGGCTAACGAGTGCGTGGCCGAGTGGCTGGCCGACCGCGATATCGAGGCGTGCTATCGTGTGCATGATGACCCCAGCCCCGACAGCCTACACGGTGCTGCTGTGGCGCTGACGCAGCTCGGCATCATCGATGATCGCCGTGCGGCGGGCATTGCCCTGGGAAGTCCCGACGAGTTGCAGGCGACGGTTGACGCCGCTGCCGGTACGGCTAACGCGCCGCTCGTCAACACCCTTCTTCTGCGCAGCATGCAGCGAGCGTTGTACAAGCCGCGCAACGAGGGTCACTTTGCGCTCGCCGCGCCGTGCTACTGCCACTTTACGAGCCCCATTCGCCGTTACCCCGATCTGGTGGTGCATCGCGTGCTCAAGCTGCAGCTGGCATACGAGCAGCTGGGTGGAAAAGACGCCTTGGTGCGTACGCCGAGGCTGATCGGAAAAGGCAGAGAGTCGCTTCCGCGCATCCTGCCGCAAATCTGCCGCGCGTGCAGCGACGCCGAGCGTGCGGCCGACGCTGCCAGCCATGCGACGCAAAAAATCAAGATTGCTCAGTACTACGAGGACCGCCTGGGCGAGCGCTATGCCGGAACGGTCTCGTGGGTCAGCAGCATGGGACTATTCGTGCGTCTCGATCTGACGCAGGTCGAGGGCCTGGTTTCCATTAAGAGCTTGGGTAACGAGTGGTTTGAGTTTGACGAGGACGCGCTCACATTGACGGGTGCCGACACGGGACGCCGTTTTGAGTTGGGGCAGCGCGTGATTATCGAGGTCTCGCGTGTCAACACTACTCGCGGACATTTGGACTTTAAGCTCATTCATTAACCGGTACGGAGTGAGTATCGGCAAAGCGGACAGGGCGGTCTTTCGGGGCCGCCCTCTTTGCGTGTCTCTTGATTGCCCTGCCATGAGCTCGGCCGCTTCTTCATATGCTTTTGGGAGATAGGACCTACCAAAACAAGCCTGTCCCTTTTTGGCGGGTTTACGAGAAAGCGGGGATGTTGTGGCAACGGTATATGGGTATGCGCGGGTGAGCACGCGTGATCAAAATTTGAATCGCCAGTTGGATGCGCTGAGCGCCTATGGCGTGGAGCCGGCGAATGTTTTTGCCGACCGTGCGAGCGGCAAGGACTTTGATCGCCCACGGTATCGGGAATTGCTTCATGCCTTGGCTTCCGGTGACGTGTTGGTGGTGCTTTCCATCGATCGGCTGGGTCGAAACTACAGCGAGATACTCGAGGAATGGCGTCGTATAACCAAGGAACTTGGTGCGGCCATCGTTGTGCTGGACATGCCGTTGCTCGATACGCGTGCGAGAGATTGCGGCGGATCGGATGTGACCAGCACGCTGATCGCCGATATCGTTTTGCAGCTGTTGAGTTATGTGGCGCAGGTGGAACGAGAGAACATCCACCGTCGTCAGGCGGAGGGAATCGCGGCGGCGCGGGCGCGCGGCGTGCGTTTTGGTCGGCCCCGCAAGCCGTGCCCTCCGCAATTTGAACGAGTGCGCGATATCTATGAGGCGGGCAATATTACCCGGAGTCAGGCGGCAAAGCGTTTGGGTGTGTGCGTGGGGACCTTCGATCGCTGGATGCGCGAGACGGAGTAGGGCTGTCGGGGACGCGGGCTCAACGGCTACCGTCGCCCACCCAGACCCACTTGCCCCCGTTTGCATGTGGATGGGCACCAACATCCGTCGTGTCGCCCATACCGTACCATTGGCGCCCATGCGAGACGTTAACCTCAAGATGGAAAACCGCGACCGCCTGTACGTCGGTGCCGGCTACAATATCGGCATCGGTCGCAGATGGCCATCGATGCGCTGTTTGCCAGACACTTGTCTTTTCTAAGAAGGGAATCCCCGTGGCAGTGCTGTTTGTTGAATATCCCAAATGCTCGACGTGTAAAAAGGCCAAGGCCTGGTTGGACGAGCACGGGGTTGAGTACGTCGATCGCGATATTGTTATAGACAATCCTTCGGCTGAGGAACTTGCGACCTGGATTGCGCGTTCGGGGCTGCCGGTGCGACGCTTCTTTAACTCGTCGGGCATGAAGTATCGAGAGCTTGGCCTGAAGGCGCGCCTGGACGCAGGCATGACGGATCAGGAGTGCTACGAGCTGCTGGCGACTGACGGCATGCTGGTCAAGCGTCCGCTGCTGGTGGGCGATGACTTTGCGATTCCTGGCTTTAAGGAAGCAGCCTGGGCCGAGGTGCTGCTGTAGCAACTGCGGAAAGTGCATCCCAGTTTGAGCGCTGATTCTGGGATACGGTTTCCGGTTGAGGGCTCGACGGGAAAGTGGGGACCAGTTTGAGCTTGAAATCTGAGACGCACTTTCCGCCGGCGGGCCTGCCCTAGTCAGTCCTCCAACCGTGCCCATTCGTGTGGGTCGTAGAACTTTACGTGCTTGTCGGGCGTGTCGCTCCAGTACTCTTCGTCCATAAAGGGCAGGTATGCCTGAACGCCGGAGCAGATAAACGGAATCCGTTGTCGCTGCAGGCGGTCGCGCTGTCGTCGCTCCAGATGCGTCTCGGATATGACGGTCGGCATGCCGGATAACTCGACGAGGCTCGCCTGGATGCGCTTGAGGTCGGGGAGCGCCGCGTGCCATGACGTCCGCATAATCAAAAACGAGGCGTGACGGTATTCCGCTTGCATCACCGTGATGGCGGGACGCAGCGTGGGGTGGATTTTGTCCCGGTCGGGCCAAGGTCCGGCGGATATCTCGAGCCCCAAGGTCTCCCATAGGTAATCCAGCTCTTCGTCCATAGCGCCTCGATGTCTACGCGATTATTGCCGCTTCGATTGTGTTACCTGGTGCTATCGTTTTCGCGATAGAATCTGCCAACGGTCGACGGCTACCGTTCGCGGCGTTCTGCCCTTCATGTGCGACGGCTAGCTTCACAGGTCCTTCACGGGTCGGGCTAAATCGGGCCAATTTGACCGAATTTCAAAAAAGTTAAAATTGGGGCTTGCGTCACGACGGTTCTTCCCGTATATTTCTTTCTTGCGCAAAGGCACAGCCGAGCGCAGCGATGCAGTCATTGGGATGTCGTCTAATGGCAGGACAGCGGATTCTGGTTCCGTCAATGGGGGTTCGACTCCCTCCATCCCAGCCATTGCATTTGCTACATATGGCCCGTTCGTCTAGCGGTTTAGGACGCCGCCCTCTCAAGGCGGAGATCACCAGTTCGAATCTGGTACGGGCTACCACAAAATGAACGCCCGGGCCTCGCAAGAGACCCGGGCTTTGTGTATTCACCCCACACGCGACATTTGCCGCGTTTCGTCCGGTTTGAGGAGTAGTCATGGACCTGCCCATCAGCTTGCAAGACATCACGTATGCCGAGAACTATCTGGCGCAGGGCGATCTGGCCACGGCGACGCCGCTGTTGGAGCGCCTGGTGGAGCTTGCCGAGGAGTATATCGATGCCGAGTGCAAGACGGAAGAGAAGCGTCAATACTTTAGCTTTGATAGCAAGTTCGAGCGCTTGGCCTATCGCCGCGTGGAGAATGATCCGCGCGAGCTGGTTCAGGTCGAGGTGCCGTTTGACCGTCTGTACTCCGACATGGCATTCGCCTACATTCGCCAACAGGATTATGTGAGTGCTCGCAACGCTTTGATGCAGGCCGTGCGCTGGGATCCTATGAACTGCACCTATCGTCTGGACCTGGCCGAGCTGTTCCGCGCGCTCGAGGACAAGCAGGAGTGGGCTTCGCTTTCGTTTTCGGTGCTGGAGCGTGCGAGCGACGGCAAGTGTGCCGCCCGCGCCTATGCCAACCTGGGCCAGTACTTCTTGGAGCCCGAGACCGAGAATGTCTCGGCGGCCGTGGGCTGTGCCCGCTTGGCCCTGCGCCTTGCGCCTGGCGATGCGCATACGACGCGCCTGCTCAACAAGATTCATACTGCCTATCCCGATGCCGCCGATGAGAGCGACGACCATGTGATGGGCGAGCTGAGCCTGCAGGGCGTGCCGACCTCGCCTTCGGCCGAGATTGCCATTTGCCTGATCATGTGTGCGACCGACGCTGCGAGCGACGGCGACAAGCAGGAAGCTACGCGCCTGACGGTCCGTGCCCGCGACCTGGTGGGCGAGGAGGCCTGCGCGGCGATCATCAAACTGGTGCGCGAGAGCGACGCCGAGCTCAACGCCGAGCGCAAGGCAAAGCGCGACGCCGCGGGCTCAAACGCCGATGGCGCCAAGGAGGCCGGCGATGCCCAGTAAGCGCGAGCACAAGCTCATCTCCAAGAATCGTTCGGCACATCACGAGTACTTTATCGACGAGACGTTTGAGTGCGGCATTGAGCTGAGCGGTACCGAGGTCAAGTCGATTCGCGAGCGCGCCTGCCAGATCACCGACACGTTTGCACTGATCCGTGGCGGCGAGTGCTGGCTCGTGGGCCTGCATATTCACCCTTATAGCCACGGTGGTGTGTGGAATCGTGATCCCGATCGCCGGCGCCGTCTGCTGCTGCATCGCAAGGAGATTGATTTTCTTGACGGCAAGCTGCGCAACCGCGGCTATGCGCTGGTGCCGCTGGAGCTCTACTTTAATACCGACGGCCGCGTAAAGTTGCTGCTGGGCCTGGGCCGAGGCAAAAAGCTCTATGACAAGCGCGAGGACATGGCCAAGCGCGACGTTCAGCGTGAAATCGATCGCGCGCTAAAGGAGCGCAACCGCTAGGCACTCTGTATAAGTTGCGGTGGAATGCGGACTGTTTTGCCTGTTTGAGGGGCTATTCAGTCCCTATTTCACCGCAACTGCGGGTGTCCCGTCTTCCTAACTGTTTTGACACATATATCTCAAAGGCGGCGTCCGTTATGGGCGCCGCCTTTTTTGTGGGTACATACAACCATGAGGTTCGATCCCGGGTTAGGGGAGTGGTTGTTATGGACAAAGCTGCGTTCTTTACGATGCCGAGCGGGCTCTATGTGGTGAGCGCCGCGGCCGATGGACTGCGCGCCGGCTGCGTCATCAACACGGCAGTGCAGGTGACGTCCGCGCCGCCGCGCATCTCGGTTGCCGTGAACAAGGAAAACGTCACGTCTGGCGTTATTGCGTCTGCCAAGGCCTTCGCGCTGACCGTGATCGATCAGACGGCCGATATGCTCTACATTGGCAACTTTGGATTCCGCACCAGCAGCGACTATGACAAATTTGCCAAGTACGAGACGCGCGAGACCGCGCTGGGTATGCCCTATGTTCCCGAGCACGCGGCGGCCTTGTTTAGCTGCCGTCTGATCGACACCGTGGACGTGGGCACGCATCTGCTGTTTATCGGCGAGGTTGAGGATGCCGAGCGTCTGAGCGGCGAGACACCGTTGACCTATGACTACTACCACAAGGTGCTGAAGGGCAAGACGCCTCCGAAGGCGTCCTCGTATCAAGGCTAGAAATGTTTTAAAAATACTTGCATTATATTATTGAGAACATATACTAATAAGCAAGTACACCAGTAGTCACGTTCGAGAGGAGAACATCATGGCTGAGGAAAAGAAGACGTACAAGTTCGTGTGCACCGTTTGCGGTTACGAGGTTGAGGTCGACACGCCCGAGCTGCCCGAGGACTACGTGTGCCCGGTCTGCGGCGTCGGTCCCGATCAGTTTGAGCTCGTCGAGGAGTAGCTCGTAGACGCACGGCGATTAGCCATACAGAGCTCTGTCCAAGGGTCCCGGCTGGATATTCCGGCTGGGACCCTTTTGATTTATCTGACGGTTTAAAACGGCCTTACGTGTTACAGATTGAGACGTTATATCTGGACAGCCACGCCATCCCAATTACATCCCCGTTAACAGCACGACATCGAGAATCGTCACGATGGCACCAATCCCTACAAGCAGCGCGTTGAGTGGACGCGAGTTGGCGAATTTGCCCATGACGCGGGGTGAACTGGTGAGCCGTATGAGCACAAAGACCGTAATCGGCAGCTGAAGCGACAGCAGTGCCTGACTCCAGATGAGACCTTCAAAAGGATTTGGAACGACCAGGCACGCCGCCACTGCTCCGGCGAAACAGGCCGCCACCCCGACCGAGGAATGTCGGTCGTGGATGTCGTATTCCTCGTCGAACATGCCCGCAGTGATGGTTCCCGCCGCCATGCCCGCTGTCACGCTGCTCGATAATCCCGCGAACAGCAGCGCTACCGCAAAGATGGTCGAGCTCGCCGGGCCCAAGATGGGGGAGAGCGTGGCCGCTGCGACGGCGAGGTCGTCTACGACCATGCCGTGCGCAAAGAAGGTCGTTGCGGCCAGGATGACCATGGCCGAGTTGATTGCCCAGCCCACGCCCATCGAAAAGAGCGTGTCGAAGAGCTCGTAGCGCAGACGTTCTTCGATAACCTGCTCGCCTTGGCCTTCGAAGTGCATGGATTGGATGACCTCAGAGTGCAGAAAAAGGTTGTGGGGCATTACGACCGCACCCAGGACGCTCACGATAATCGCGGCAGAGCCAGTGGGCATACTAGGCGTGATCCAGCTTGCGGCGGCTTGCGGCCAGTCGACCTTGACTAGTGCAAGCTCGGCCAAAAACGAGAGTCCTACCACGCCGACGAAGGTGATGATCCAGCGTTCGGCGCGCTTGTAGGAGCTCGTCATGAGCATCGCCATCGATACTGCCGCCACGATGACGCAGCCCGCGCGCACGGGCAGCCCAAAGATCATTTGAAGGGCAATCGCGCCGCCCAGGACTTCGGCCATGGCGGTGGCGATGGTCGCGAGATAGGCGCTGCCGAGCACCGCGCGTCCCACGATGCGGGGGAGAAAGCGGGTCGTGGCCTCGGCAAGACAGGCGCCCGTGGCGATGCCCAAGTGCGCCGCGTTGTGCTGCAGGACGATGAGCATGATCGTGGACAGCGTGACAATCCACAGCAGTGCGTAGCCAAACTGCGAGCCCGCGGCCATGTTGGAGGCCCAGTTGCCCGGGTCGATAAAGCCGACGGTCACGAGCAGTCCGGGGCCGATGTGCCGGGCGATATCCAGACCTCCGTGGCCTCCGGTGCGGTGCGAGCTAAAGTGTTGTTTGAGATGGTTGAGCATGGTGCGCTCCTGCGTATGGGCGGCGTGGCGTCGCATCTGGGGCGTGCGGCGCCACGCGTCGGTTTTGGGTTGGGGCTACTTGTGCGCTTTGCCCTGATTGGCCACGGCGTCGATCTTGGCGGCGATGGTCGCTGGGTCGCCGATGTAGCGCTTGTCGAGGACGTTGAAATCGGTGTCGAAGGTGTAGACGAGCGGCACGCCGGTGGGGATGTTGACCTTGAGGATTTCCTCGGGCGTGAGGTGCTCGAACTTCATGACGAGTGAGCGCAGGGAGTTGCCGTGCGCGGCGATGAGCACGCGCTTGCCGGCGAGCATCTGGGGGCGAATCTCGTCTTCGAAATAAGGCCAGGCGCGGGCGATCGTGTCCTTGAGGCACTCGGTATAGGGCAGTTGATCGGGCGCGACGTCGCGGTATTGCTCCTGGGTGTGGGGATCGCGCGCGTCGTTCGGCTCGAGTGCCGGCGGGCAGACATCGAAGGAGCGGCGCCAGATGAGCACCTGCTCGTCGCCGTGCTCTGCCGCGGCATCGGCCTTGTTGAGACCCTGCAACGCGCCGTAGTGGCGCTCGTTGAGCTTCCAGGATTTGATGACGGGCAGCCACTCGCGATCCATTTGTCCGAGCACGATGTCGAGGGTGTGGATCGCGCGCTTGAGGCGCGAAGTGTAGCAGACGTCAAAGTCGAAACCGGCTTCTTTGAGGGCGCGGCCGCCTGCTGCGGCTTCTTCGCGACCCGTGTTAGTGAGCTCAACATCGGTCCAGCCGGTGAACAGGTTGAGCTTGTTCCACTCGGACTCTCCGTGACGGATAAGGACGAGTTGCATCGTCTGTCGGTCTGCTTGGTGCGCCATAGGGGCCTCCTTGATCTGGCACGGTGTGCGTGCCGTTTGCTTGACGCCGCAAAGGATACCCGTTTTAGGCTTAAAAGTTAACCAAGACTAACAAAATATTTGTATTTGAATGGGATGGTGAAAGGGGGCTGCCGAAATGTCTTGATCTGTAACAACTAGGGATGGAAATTGGGCCTAGGTGTTACAGATCAAGACAGGAAGAAATGGTCCTATGGAATATCTCGATCTGTAACAGCTGACCGCCAAAACCGGTCCTTCGTGTTACAGATTGAGACATTCGGAACCGTCTCTCGAAAACATCTCAATCTGTAACAGTTAGTCGTCGAAATTGGGTCTTCCTGTTACAGATCGAGATGTTTGAAGCGGCGAGCTTACAGGCCGAACTTGGGGCCTATGTTGTCGCCCTTGAGGTCGGTGGTGTCCACTCGCAGGGCGCGCGTTACGCGATTGTTTCGAAACGGGCGGGAAACACAACGGGCCGGCGATGCTCCTAGTATGCCTATTCAACTGACTGTCTAATATCTAGGGGAGGATCGCGATGCAGGCAGATTCCGCTCAGCAGCAGGGCCTTTATCGCCCCGAATTCGACCACGACGCATGTGGCATCGGCGCGCTTGCCGATATCAACGGTGAGCGCCATCACCAGATTCTGGACGACGCGCTGTCCATTCTGGTCAACTTGGAGCACCGCGGCGGCACGGGACTCGAGAAGAACACTGGCGACGGCGCTGGCATCCTGTTCCAGGTTCCGCATCACTTTTTCCGTAAAGAGGCTCAAAAGTGCGGCCAGATTCTGCCGGCAGAGGGCGACTATGGCGTGGCCATGTTGTTCTTTCCGCAGGACGACAAGGGCGTAGAGGATGCCCGCCGCGTGTTTGAGGAGGGCTGCGCCGAGGCCGGCGTGCCGCTGCTCTTTTGGCGCGAGGTGCCGGTCGACCCGCACGACCTGGGCGAGACGGCCCGCGCCTGCATGCCCACTATCCTGCAGGCCTTCCTGGGCCGTCCGGACGACACGCCCGCCGGCGATGCCTTCGAGCGCCGCCTGTACGTGTGCCGCCGCACCATTGAAAAGAAGGCCGACGCCGAGTTTGCCCTGCGCGACAAGATCTTCTACGTGTGCTCCATGAGCTCGCGCACCATCGTGTACAAGGGCATGCTGGTCGCCACGCAGATGCGCCGCTTCTTCATCGACCTCAACGACGCCGCCGTCAAGACGGCCGTGGCGCTCGTCCACTCGCGCTACTCCACCAACACCACGCCCAGCTGGGAGCGCGCGCACCCCAACCGCTTTATCATCCACAACGGCGAGATCAATACCCTCAAGGGCAACGTCAACTGGATCCGCGCCCGCGAGCCCAACCTGTACAGCCCCGTGCTGCAGCATGATCTTGAGCGCGTGATGCCCATCATCAACCGCGAGGGTTCCGACTCCGCGATTCTGGACAACGTGCTCGAGTTCTTGGTCATGAACGGTCGTCCGCTCACGCGTGCCGCGTCCATGTTGCTGCCCGAGCCGTGGGACCACAACGACAGCCTGAGTGAGGAACGCCGCGCCTACGACGCTTACCAGTCCATGCTCATGGAGCCGTGGGACGGCCCGGCCGCCATCGCCTTTACCGACGGCCGCACGCTGGGCGCCGCCCTCGACCGCAACGGTCTGCGCCCCGCCCGCTACTATGTGACGCGCGACGGTCGCTTTATGCTGGCAAGCGAGGTGGGCACCATCGAGGTAAGCCCCGAGAACATCCTGACGAGCGGCTGTCTGGGGCCGGGCCAGATGCTCGAGGTCGATTTTGCCCGCGGCCGCGTCATCTACAACGACGAGCTGCGCGCCCGCTATGCCAAGGAAAAGCCTTACCGCGACTGGATTGCCGAGGAGACGCTGACCGTTGACGCGCTTGATGAGCCCGTTGCGACAACGCCCGCCGAGGACGCCGAGGTACCCGTCGCCGTGCGTATGGCCAAGCTCGGCTACCACTGGGATGACGTTGACGAGGTCGTGCGTCCCATGGCCCAGCAGGGCAAGGCGCCGCTCGCCTCGATGGGCATCGACGCGCCGCTGGCCTGCCTGTCCAAGAAGACGCGCTCGTTCTTCGATTACTTCTATCAGCTGTTCGCCCAGGTCACGAACCCGCCGATCGATGCCCTTCGCGAGCATATGGTCACCTCGACCACGCTCTACCTGGGCAACCACGGCAACCTGCTCGAGGACTCCCGTACGGCCTGCCAGCTGGTGCGCCTGGAGCGCCCGCTGCTGAGCGAGGAGGAGTTCGACCGCATCTGCGCCATCGACCGCGTGGGCTTTAAGACCCGTCGCTTCCGTGCCGTGTACCGCCGCGATGCCGGCGAGGGCGCGCTGCAGGCTGCGCTCAAGCAGCTTGCAGAGGACGTTGAGGCTGCGGTCCGCGACGGCGTGAACATCGTGGTGTTGAGCGATCGTGCCGCTGCGGGCGAGGTGCCCGTGCCGTCGCTGCTCGCTGTGGGCTGCGTGCACAACCACCTGATCCGCGCCGGCGTGCGTACCTTTGCCGACATCGTGGTGGAGTGCGGCGACGCCGTGTCCCCGCATGACTTTGCGGCACTGGTGGGCTACTCTGCGAGTGGCATCTATCCGTACAACGCACATGCGTGCATCCGAGATCTGGCGGCACGCGGCGATTTGGACGTGACGGCCGAGCAGGGCATCGCCAACTACAACAAGGCCGCGACGGCGGGCATCGTCTCCATCATGTCCAAGATGGGTATCTCCACGGTGCAGAGCTACCATTCGGCGCAGATTTTCGAGGCCGTGGGCTTTACGCCGGAGCTCGTCAACGCGTACTTTGCCGGCACGGTGAGCCGTGTGGGCGGTATGGGTGTCGAGGACGTTGAACGCGAGCAGAATGAGCGCTATGACGCCGCGCTTGCCATCCTTAAGAGCCCGGCTCCCGATCAGCTGCCCACGCTGGGTCTGACCAAGTGGCGCCCGCTCGGCGGCGAGGATCACCTGATCGATCCGCAGACTGTCTACTTGCTGCAGACCGCCTGCCGCGAGGACAGCTACGACACCTTTAAGGAGTACAGCGCCCGCCTGCACCGCACCGGCCGTGCCGTGCGCCTGCGCGACTTGCTCGACTTTAATGCCAGCGGCCGCACCCCGGTGGCACTCGACGAGGTGGAGCCCGCGCTCAACATCGTCCGCCGCTTTAACACCGGCGCCATGTCGTACGGCTCCATCAGCAAGGAAGCGCACGAGTGCATGGCCATCGCCATGAACCGCCTGCATGGCCGTTCCAACTCGGGCGAGGGCGGCGAGGACCCGCGTCGCGAGACCCCGCTGGCCAACGGTGACTCCAAGAACTCCGCCATCAAGCAGGTGGCAAGCGCGCGCTTTGGCGTGACGAGCCGCTATCTTTGCAGCGCCTTCGAGATTCAGATCAAGATGGCCCAGGGCGCCAAGCCCGGCGAGGGCGGCCACCTGCCCGGCAAGAAGGTCTATCCCTGGATCGCCGAGGTCCGTCAGTCCACGCCCGGCATCGGCCTGATCTCGCCTCCGCCTCACCACGATATTTACTCCATCGAGGACCTGGCAGAGCTGATCTTCGATCTTAAGAACGCCAACCCCGGTGCGCGCGTGTCGGTCAAGCTGGTCAGCGAGGCCGGCGTCGGCACCATCGCTACCGGTGTGGCTAAGGGCGCTGCCGACAAGATCTTGATCAGCGGCCACAATGGCGGCTCGGGTGCCGCTGCACGTGATTCCATTTGGCACGCCGGCCTGCCGCTGGAGCTTGGCCTTGCCGAGGCCCAGCAGACGCTGCTGCAAAACGGCCTGCGCTCGCGCGTGGTGCTCGAGGCCGACGGCAAGCTCATGGACGGCACCGACGTCGCCGTCGCCTGCTTGCTGGGCGCCGAGGAGTTTGGCTTTGCGACCATGCCGCTCATCTCCATGGGCTGCCTCATGCAGCGCGACTGCCAGCAGGATACCTGCCCGGCCGGCATCGCGACGCAAAACTGCCGTCTGCGTCACGGCTTCCGCGGTAAGCCCGAGCACGTTGAGCACTTTATGCTCTTTGTGGCCGAGCAGCTGCGCGAGATCATGGCGAGCCTGGGCTTTCGCACCATCGACGAGATGGTCGGCCATCCCGAGTGCCTGCGTCAGATTGAGGTACCGGGCAACCGCAAGGCCAACCTGCTCGATTTGTCGCCCGTTCTGGCGAGCGCGACCTGCGAGTTCGGTGCTCATATTCCGGGCGCCGACGGTCGCCACTTCCTGCCCCAGATGGCTGCCGACAGTGAGCTCGACAAGACGCTCGACTCCACGTTGTTTGTGCCCTATACGGCCGATGCCCGTGCGCACCTGCGCCCGATTCGCTTCCATGCCGACATCGCCAACGTTAACCGTTGCGTGGGCACCATCCTGGGCAATGCGGTGACCAAGGCACATCCCGAGGGCCTGCTCGCCGGCTCCATCACCATCGACTGCGACGGTTCGGCCGGTCAGAGCTTTGGCGCTTTCCTGCCCCGCGGCATTGCGCTCAACGTGTGCGGCGACGCCAACGATTACTTTGGCAAGGGTCTTTCGGGCGGTGAGGTGTCGGTACGCCCCAACCCGCATGCGACCTACAAGTTCGACGAGAACATTATCGTGGGCAACGTGGCGTTCTTTGGCGCCACGAGCGGCCGCGGCTTCATTAACGGTCTTGCCGGCCAGCGTTTTGCCGTGCGCAACTCCGGTGCCACCGTGGTGGTCGAGGGCTGCGGCAACCATGGATGCGAGTACATGACGGGCGGCCTGGCGCTCATCCTGGGCGAGGTCGGACAGAACTTCGCCGCCGGCATGACGGGTGGCGTGGCCTATGTCTTTGACCAGTACGGCACGCTCGATGCTCGTGTGAACCACGAGAGCGTTAAGCTCAAGGCCCCGACGGCCGGCGAGCTGGCGCAGATTCGAGAACTCATCCAGGAGCACGTGGACGCGACGCAGAGCCCGCGCGGCATTAAGCTGCTCTACAGCTTTGAGACGATGAGCAAGCACTTTGTGAAGGTCATTCCGACCGAGTACGAGCGCGTGCTGGCGATTGTCGCTGCGGGCGAGGCTGCCGGCAAGACGCATGCGCAGGCAGAGGAGCTGGCGTTTGACATTGTGACCGGTCGCGCGAGCGCCGCGGATGTCGCTCGCTTCGATGTCGCGGGCGGTGCTGCGAGCACTGCGTCCGTGGCTGCCAGCTCTGTTGCTTCGACCAAGAAGGAGGCGTAAGTGCCATGGGTAAGCCCGGTGCTTTTCTTGATATCGATCGCGTGACCCACGAGCTTCGCCCCGTGGAGGAGCGCAGCCATGATTTTGACCCGCTGTACGTGGAGCTCGATGACGACGCGCGCCGTGCCCAGGCGAGCCGCTGCATGATGTGCGGCGTGGCGTTTTGCCAGATGGGCGCGAGCTTTGGCAGGGCGCGCCCGAGCGGCTGTCCGCTGCACAACCTGATTCCCGAG
The DNA here is from genome assembly GCF_003469185.1 of Collinsella sp. AM34-10. Classification (GTDB taxonomy): domain Bacteria; phylum Actinomycetota; class Coriobacteriia; order Coriobacteriales; family Coriobacteriaceae; genus Collinsella. The sequence continues at coordinate 155,220 of NZ_QSIL01000001.1, forward strand.
TGGAATGAGCTGGTGTACCGCGGCCGTTGGGACGAGGCTGCCGAGCGCCTGTCGCTCACCTCGCCCATGCCCGAGTTTACGAGCCGTGTGTGCCCGGCGCTGTGCGAGGCCGCGTGCAACTTGGGATCGGTCGACGGCCAGCCCACGACGATTCACGATAACGAGCGCGCAATCAGCGACCACGAATGGGCAAACGGTGGCCCGCGTCGCTTTGAGCCGGCGGGGGAGGACGCGCCCTCGGTCGCCGTGGTTGGTTCTGGCCCGGCTGGTCTGGTGGCTGCATGGGAACTTGCGCGTCGCGGTGCCCGCGTGACGGTGTTTGAGCGTGACGACCGCCCGGGCGGCCTGCTCATGTACGGCATTCCCAACATGAAGCTCGAGAAGTCTGTGGTCGAGCGTCGCGTGGCGCTCATGCGCGAGCTGGGTATCGTCTTTGAGCTGGGCACTGACGCTACGAACCCTGCGGTGGCGGCCAAGCTCAATGGTTTTGACGCTGTCGTGGTGGCAGCTGGTGCCCGTGCCCCGCGCGGTCTTTCGGCTACGAATGTGGATGCCCCGGGCGTAGTGTATGCCGTGGACTATCTGGCGGCTTCGACCGTCTCGGTGCTCGATGGCGGTGAGCCCGCGGTGAACGCGCGCGGCTTGGACGTTGTGGTCATTGGCGGCGGCGATACCGGCAACGACTGCGTGGGTACCGCGGTGCGCCAGGGCGCGCGCAGCGTGCGCCAGTTTGAGTTTTTGCCGGCTGCGCCCGATAAGCGCGCGGCGAGCAACCCCTGGCCGCAGTGGCCCAACGTTAAGAAGACCGACTACGGCCAGCAGGAGGCTATCGCTGCGATGGGTGGCGAGATGCGTGCCTGGGGCGTGGATACGCTTGAGGTGCTGCTGGACAAGAAGGGCGCGGCCGCGGGCCTGCGCGTGGTCGACCTGGATTGGTCGGCCGGCAAGCCCGAACGCATTGCGGGCTCCGAGCGCGAAGTGCCGGCGCAGCTGGTGCTCATCGCCTGCGGCTTTACGGGTCCGGAGCACAGCGTGTTCGAAGCCGTCGGCGTGCCCGCTGCCACGGCGGGCCGCCCGCTGCCCGTGATGGCCTCCGAAGGCTCGCACCTTGCGGCCCGCGTGGATGGCGTTGCTGCGGATGCCGCGCCGGTGTATGTGGCCGGTGATGCCCGCAACGGCAGCTCGCTCGTGGTAAGCGCCATGGCGGACTCCCTGGCCTGCGCTGCCGAGGTTGCCGAGGCCTTGGGGCTGTAAGGTAGTCATTCAAGAGCGTCCCCAACGACTGGTCATTGGGGACGCCCTTGATGTCTGACTGCTCATTTGCTGACGTGCGGGCTCGCGGCGCCTTGCTGTTTTCGTGATGGCTGCGGCTGGGCAGCTCAAAATCTCTGTTTATTTGTCTATGTTTAACTGGGCTTTTGCTTCGGTATGACGTATCGGTCAAGCATTCCGTCAAGTGTTCGGTCAGCATCTGGTTTGCAGCCTTATGCCCATTTCGCCCGCGCTGGCGGCGACCAGCGGCCCTCCTCGTAAGCTCAAATTGAGGTTCATCAGTTTGAGGAGGATGCCATGGCTGATCATGTTTTGGACCGGGGACGTCTGGCCGAGGCCGTCGGTAACGATATTGCCGACATGGCCCAGTTTTGGATGCTACGCAAGTTTCAGTTTTTGGAGTCGGCGCGCACGCAGTTCGAAGTGATAGTCGATCCATGGCTCAGCTATTGCGAGGAGCCTTCGCAAAGCGAAATCATGGCCTACAACATGGCGTTTACCGATTGGCTGCTGTTTGAGCGTCCCTATTACCACGGCAAGACGCTGCTTGAGCTGTATGTGGACGAGCCACCGGCGTCGCTTTCGCCTGCTTCGCTCAGGCGGCTCGAACAGGTGCGCGACACGCAGTATTTTTCGCGCTTTGGTATTTTGGACAAAGATCCTGCGACTGGTATGGTCGCGCTGCGCGACACGCGCACCGACCGTCGTTTTGATGTCTACGACCCACATATCGTGCAAAAAGAGCGCTGGCGCGATGGTGCGATTGCGGTGCGCATCGCGTGCGTTGACGATATTTGGCTGACGGCGGGACAGCTCTACCTCTACGACATAGCGCGCCTGAGCGATACGGCGGTCGACGGGCCTGGCGCCGTTCATCCGGAAGACCTGGAAGACGGCTTCGATACCTCGTGTATCAGCTTCTTTTTGAGGTTGGTCCGCGACATCATGGGTGCCCAGGGGCGCTACGTAAAGTCCCTCAATGTTTATGAGCAGGAGTGGGAGTAGGGGATGGACAGTCGCAGCGCCGTCGCCTGTCTATTTGCCTCGGTCTGTAACGATTAGGGACAAAAAACCGGTCTACCTGTTACAGATCGAGACGAATGCTTGGGCGCCGCTGATTTGTCTAAATCTGTAACGTTTAGGGGCCTGGAGAACGTCTAACTGTTACAGGTCGAGACGTTTGGAACCTGGCTGGGGGAATGTCTCAATCTGTAACATCTACAGGCCAAAACTCGACCTAACTGTTACAGATCGAGACAAAGGTTGGACGCGGTGCCGAAAGATCTCGATTTGTAACATCTAGAGGCCAAAAATCGGTCTTCCTGTTACAGATCGAGACAAAGAGGTGCAATGCTGCGCGAACGTCTCGATCTGTAACGTTTGGCGGCTGCTTGTGCCCGTAACTGTTACAGGTCGAGACGTTTGTCGGCAGCGGCAACAGCGGCGATGGCCCATTTTTCCGATGTGATGGTGATAGAAGTGTCTAATACCGTTTTTAAACACAAGCATGCAACACGTAACACCTTGGCGCGGAATAGGATGCTTGCCAGGCTCACGGAGGCGGCTGAACAAGGCGTGCTGCTTGTGACGCACGACAATGCTGAGCTCATGTGGCTGCGGCGCCATGTGGGCACAGACGATATTGCGGAGCCCGAATCGCACCTATTCTGTTTTCAGCATGAATGGGATGCATCGACGCCGCCGGAGCGGGCGCGGTTGACCATCAAGGGGCTTGCGGAGTTTTATCCCGATTGGGCGTTTTGGGGTTATGACGCGGCACTTTTGTGGGGTCTGGAGGTGCCGAATGATCTGCTCGGGCCGCGTTACTTGGTCAAGACGGGTTGTTCGGTGGCGTTGAGTACGGGATATAGGCTGCTGCGTCCGCAGGCGGCGGGTGCGCTTGAGCGCGTCGACGGCGTGCGAGTGACGCCGTTTTGGCGCACGGTGGAGGATTGTCTGCTGCGTGCACCGTTTTCGTATGGTCTGGCAATCGCCGATTCCGCATTGCGGGCGAAGGGCATGTCGCGCAACGACCTCTGCGAACGCCTCCAGGCCGATTGCGAGGGCAGACGAGGGTATCGCAGAGCTCAGGTGATTGCGTCGCATGCGGACGGGCTGTCCGAAAACGGTGGCGAGTCTCGGTTTCGAGCGTTCTTTATTGCATACGGTTTTCCGGTGCCGGAGTTGCAGGGGGAGTTTCGCGATCCGCTCGATTCAAGCCAGGTGTTTCGGGTCGATTATTTCTGGAGGCTCGAGGACGGGACGTGCGTGATTGGCGAGCTCGACGGAAAGGGGAAGTATACCTTGCAGAATGGCGAGGGTCGGGAGTCGGTCGACCCGTTCGTGGCAGAGCGTCAGCGGGAAAGTCATCTGACAATGCTCGGGCACAAGGTGCTTCGGTTTACGTTTGATGAGCTCAAGAACCCGGGGAAGCTGGTCGAAAAGATGGGGCTAGCAGGTATTCCGCAGCGGGTCGATTTGGCTGAGGAATGGAAGCGTCAGTGGTATGGGCGCTGAGGGGTACGACTAACGCGGATGTGGTTGTTCCGGACGAGTTCGTCTCAATCTGTAACAACAAGGGGCCGTTTGGTCTCGTAACTGTTACAGATCAAGACAGAAGGTTGGCTACCGCTAAAAGATCTCAATCTGTAACATCTAGAGGCCGAAAACCTGTCTACTTGTTACAGATTTAGACGTCTGACGACAGGGCTGGAAAATATCTCGATCTGTAACATGTAACGGCCAAAATTCGACCCAACTGTTACAGATTGAGACAAGGGTTGGACGCGGTGCCGAAAGATCTCGATCTGTAACATCTGGAAGGTCAAAGACGGTCTATCTGTTACAGATCGAGACATTTTGCTGGAACGACCGAAGCATCGCTGCACTGGTCTGTTCATCCTCATGCCCTTCTCTTTCTTCCGTTAGCCGATATGTCCGCAGCAACCCTGCCGTACTGGACGATAATGGACAAATGTTCAAGTTAATTGTGAGGGAGGAGCTCGATATGGCGTCTGCCGATCGTTCCACGTTGTTTATCAATGCGACCGTCTTGGATGGTTCGGAACATATGGAGCCGCAACCCGATATGGCCGTGGCCGTTGAGCGCGGTGTCATCACATGGATGGGGCCGAGTGCTGTGGCGCAGGCGCCCGCGGGTGCCGAGGTTATCGACCTGGGTGGTGCGTATCTCATGCCAGGCCTCATCAATATGCATGTGCATCTGTGCGGTTCGGGCAAGCCGGTTTCGGCGGGCGATGCGGGCGCGCTGATGAAGAAGCTCGATAATCCCGTGGGGCGCGCCATCGTGCGCCATATTCTTAAGGGCAGCGCCCAACAACAACTGGCAAGTGGCGTGACCACGGTGCGCGGCGCGGGCGACCCGCTGTTTGCCGATCTTGCCGTGCGCGATGCTATCGATGCCGGCAAGTATCAAGGTCCTCGCCTGGTGGCGCCGGGAACGGGTGTCACGGTGCCGGGCGGCCATGGTGCGGGTTTGTTCGCCCAGGTGGCCAACAGTCCCGCCGAGGCAGCCGAACAGGTGCGCGACCTGTATGCGCGCGGTGCCGACGTCATCAAGCTGTTCGTGACGGGCGGCGTGTTCGACGCTACCGAGGTGGGCGAGCCGGGTGTGCTGCGTATGCCGGTCGAGGTTGCCGCGGCGGCGTGCAAGGCGGCGCACGAGGTGGGCCTGCCGGTTATGGCTCATGTCGAGAGCACCGAAGGCGTGAAGGCCGCGCTTGAGGCCGGCGTCGATACGATCGAGCACGGTGCCCCGATGACTCCCGAGATCTTGGAACTGTACCGCGGCGCCGCGGGCACGCAGCTCGAGGGGCGTGCGCCCAGCGTTACCTGCACTATCAGCCCGGCGCTGCCGTTTGTATTGCTCGACCCGGAAAAGACCCATTCGACCGATACACAAAAGAAGAACGGTGACATCGTGTGCTCGGGCATCATCGAGAGCGCCCGTGCCGCACTGGAAGCTGGCGTTAAGGTGGGCCTTGGCACGGACTCGAGCTGCCCGTTCGTGACGCAGTACGACATGTGGCGTGAGGTGGCCTATTTTGCCAAGTATGTCGGCGTGGGCAACGCTTTCGCGCTGCATACGGCCACGCAGGTCAATGCCGAGCTGCTGGGGCTGGGCGGCGAGACCGGCACAATCGAGTGCGGCAAGGCCGCCGATATTCTGGTGACGCGCGAGAACCCGCTCGATGACCTGTGCGCACTGCGTGATCCGACGCACGTGATGTGTCGCGGTGATCTGGTGCGCAAGCTCAAGGTGAAGCGTATTCCCGAGGTGGACGCCGAGCTCGACGCGATTATGGCCATGCCTGCCGAGGCGTTGGCCGAGGAGCTTGCCCGCGATGGCGTGGCGTAAGCGCGCGATATGGCGATGCGACAAAGGGACAATCCTTTTGTCATAATCAGAAAAAGCCGAGGTCCCAGTGCGAGGCCTCGGCTTTTATTTGTCCCATAGTATGGCAGCTATGAGCGCGTCTCCATCTTGGCGTGGCACTTGGGGCAGGTGACGCGGATCTTGCCCTTGCCCTTGGGGACGGAGAGCATCTGGCCGCAGTTGGGGCACTTGAGGTATGCCGTAGTCTTGCGACCCTTCCACATCTTCTTGGCTGTGCGCTTGGCGCGCTCAAAGTCTTCCTTACTGGTACCGGCTGCGCGCGAGGCGTTGGCCGCTGCAGCTCCGCCGCCCAAGCTAGCTACAAACTTGCCCAAGCCGGGTACGTTTGCAGTCGCGGCGACAAAGGCCTCGTTCTCCTTGCGACGTGCATCGATGTTTTTGGACAGGCCGCGCAGCACGCCAATCACGATAACGGCGATGGCGATCCAGCTGAGCCACTGGATGCGGGCTATCGATCCGATCATCGCGATGACGATGCCGGCAAAACCCATCACGATGGTGAGCTCGTCGGCGCCATTGCGTCCTTTCATAAAGTCATTCATGCAAATTGCCTTTCGTTCGATATGCTGCACGCCTTTATACCCGATTTAGAGCAAGGGGGACAGGTTAATCTGCACCAAGGTGGTGCAAACATTCCTGTCCCCGGAACACCAAGACGGTGCAAAGTAGTCTGTCCCCAATGCCCCAATTACTTGGAGAGCTTGTCGACGACGCGTTCGATCTCGGCGAGCTTGGCGGCTTTGAGGTCTTCGTCGCCCGATTCGATTGCCGAAGTCACGCAGCCCTCGATATGCGCCTTGAGCACGTCGGCGTTAATGCGCGCGAGGAGCGCCTGTGTGGCCATGAGCTGCGTGGAGATATCGACGCAATAACGGTCCTCATCGACCATCCGCAAGATGCCGTCGATCTGGCCGCGTGCCGTCTTGAGCATGCGGGTCACCGATTTGTGGTCTGCCATCATGTCGGGTCCTCGTTTCTGGTCGATCTTCCGGATGCCCCCGTCAGTTGCGGTGAAATAGTTCTTGTTTGCAGGCTTGAAGCGCTAAAGCAGGAACTATTTCACCGCAACTTCTGAGGATTGAGTAGGCAGCGTCTGCTACGCGGCGGTCACGGACAGGGCGTGGAACTTCTCGCCCGCGGCCTCGACGGCGGCGGCGAGCTGCTCGGCGGTCACGGTGTCGGCGCACTCCACCTGGACGGTCTGGGTCTCGTGATCGGCGTCGGCGTCGGTCACGCCGGCCACGTTGAGCAACGCCGTCTCGACGGTGGCGTCGCAGCGGCCGCACATGAGGCCGGAAGTCTTGATTGTGTAACGCATGGGTATTCCTCTCTGTTGTGTCGGCTTTCCCAGGCACCCGACCTTGACCTTCAAGCCGTCGCTCGCGTACCAAAGTACGCGTCGCTCCTCTTTCAGGTCAATCTCGGGCACCTGGAAAACCCGTTCTAAATGGACTAAATGGTGAGCCTATTTTGCCACTTTAGGCTTAAAGGATTTCAGGCGCAGTGCATTGGACACGACGCAGACACTCGACAGGCTCATGGCCGCGGCGCCAAACATCGGCGAGAGTTGCCAACCGGTGAGCGGGAAGAACACGCCCGCGGCGAGCGGAATGCCGATGCCGTTGTAGAACAGCGCCCAGAACAGGTCCTGCTTGATGTTGCGAATCGTGGCGCGCGACAGCTCGATGGCGCGGGCGACGTCCATGAGGTCGCTGCGCATGAGCACCACATCTGCCCCTTCTTTGGCGATGTCGGCGCCGGTGCCGATCGCAAGGCCCACGTCGGCGCGCGCCAGGGCGGGGGAGTCGTTGATGCCGTCGCCCACCATGGCGACCTTGCTGCCCGCATCCTGCAGCTCGCGTACGTGGCGCTCCTTGTCGGCGGGGAGGACGTCGGCGATGACCTGCTTGCTGTTCAGTCCCACGCGGCAGGCGATTGCCTCGGCCGTCACGCGGTTGTCGCCGGTGAGCATGCGCACGTCGACGCCGAGCTTGCGGAGCGCGGCGATGGCCTCGGCGCTCGTCTCTTTGACCTCGTCAGCCACGGCGATGGTACCGACGAGCTCGCCGTTCTTGGCAAAGAACAGCGGCGTCTTGCCTTCGGCGGCAAATTGCTCGGCAAGACCCGCGGGCACGGTAACGCCCAACTCGTCCATCAGGCGTACGTTGCCGGCTGCAATGGTGTTTTGCCCCTCGCGCGCCGTCACGCCACGACCGGGCACGGCGGCAAAGTCCTCGACCATGCGCGCGACAATTCCGCGCGCCTCGCACTCGGCCAAAATCGCCTCGGCCAGCGGGTGCTCGCTTGAGCGCTCCAGCGCAGCGGCCAGCTTGAGCAGCGCCTTTTCGCTCATGGCGGGCGAGCCGTCGGCGCGCGTGGCCACCACGATATCGGTCACGGCAGGCTTGCCGCGGGTGACCGTGCCCGTCTTATCGAGCACCACGGTTCCCACGCTGCGCAGGTTCTCCAGCGCCTCGGCGCTCTTGAACAGAATGCCCATCTCGGCGCCCTTGCCGGTGCCTACCATAATGGCGACGGGCGTGGCCAGGCCGAGCGCGCACGGACAGCTGATCACCAGCACGGCCACGGCAGAAGTGAGTGCCTCGTTCACGCTGCCGGTCAGTGCCATCCACACCACAAAGGTCACGGCCGAGATCGCGAACACCACGGGCACGAATACGCCGGCGACCTTGTCGGCCATGCGGGCGATGGGCGCCTTGGTGGCGTTGGCGTCCTCGACGAGCTTGATAATCTTGGCGAGCGATGTCTCGGCGCCCACACGCGTGGCACGGAAGGTAAACGAACCGGTGCGGTTGACGGTGGCGGCGTTGACGGTGTCGCCGGCGGTCTTTTCCACGGGGATGGACTCGCCGGTGAGCGCGCTCTCGTCCACAGCCGAGCTACCCTCGAGCACCACGCCGTCGACGGGGATGGACTCTCCGGGGCGTACGTGCAGGACCTGGCCGGGAAGGATGTTGTCGACGTCGACGGTGGTCTCGCTGCCGTCCTCTGCCACGACGGTCGCGGTCTTGGGCGCCAGGTCGATCAGCGCCTCGATGGCGCCGCCGGTTTTGGACTTGCTGCGCGTCTCAAGGTATTTGCCCACGGTGACGAGCGACAGGATCGTGCCCGCGCTCTCAAAATACAGATTGTCCATGCCTGTCATCATGGCTTCGTGGACCTGACCCGCGGCTAATTGGTCGGCCATGATGAATATGGCGTAGAGCGACCAGGCGATGGAAGCGGTGGCGCCCACGGCAATAAGGGCGTCCATGGTGGGCGCGCCGTGCGCGAGCGATTTAAACCCGTTGATAAAGTACGCGTCGTTGACATAGACGATGGGGATGAGCAGGACGAGCTCAGTGAGGGCGAGCGTCATGCTGTGCGTGTGGTCGGTAAAAATGCCGGGCAGCGGCCAGCCGAGCATGTGCCCCATGCCTATGTAGAACAGTGGGATGAGGAATGCGATCGAGACGATGAGGCGGGTGCGCATGGCAGAGGCAGCGGCCTCCAACTTTTTGGTCGGCGACTCCATATGGGCGGCGCCGGACCTGGCTTGCGCGCTGCCACTTGAGCCGGCGGCATCGGTGCCCGTGCTGACGGGCGAGGCCGAATAGCCCGCGCGATCGACGGCGGTGCAGATGTCATCGGGGCTGACCTGCGCGGGGTCGTAGTCCACCAGCATGGAACCGGCGAGTAGATTGACCGCGACGCTTTGGACGCCGTCGAGCTTGCTCACGGCGCGGTCAACATGCGCCTGGCAGGCGGCGCACGTCATGCCGCCCACGTCGAACTTATCTTGAGCCATGGCTTCTCCTTTCTGTAGTTCGGTGTTGGAATTGTTAACCTACCGATACTATACACCCATACCCCCTGGGGGTGTCCAGTGGGAAGATAATAGTATGAAGATCTATTACAGTTGGGGACAGCTGCTCAGTCGTTGACCATTCCTGTCAAACATCTCAATCTGTAACATCTAGCAGGGCGAATGGCCTCTAACTGTTACAGATTGAGACGAGGCGGCCTAGACCCGCCCCGTCCGCCTCGTCATCTGTGGTTTACGTGGGGGCATGCGAAGCACGGGTATACTAACCCGCGGCGAATCTGCTCCATCGCTTAGAGCTGCTGCGTCTGGACGGCGCGTGATAGGGCTGCCAAAGCGATCGCCAGCGTGCTGAGCAACGTCCTCTCTGTGCGCACCTGTTTTTGTATGTATTAGCGCACTACCAAGCACGCCCGCGCGGCCGCATGCCGTGCCCATTGCGCGTGCAGATAAGGAACAACAACATATGCGTAATTCTGTATCCGACGTCACGGACGCCGAGATTCTGGACGAGACCCGCGAGGCCATGACCCAGGCTGCCTTCGATGCCGCCGATGAGGCCAGTGCCGCCCAGGCCGTCGAGTCCGCTACCGAGAGCCTGCCCGCCTTTGACGAACTGGGCCTTTCCGACGAAATGCTCCGTGCTATCGAGAACCTGGGCTACACGGCGCCGACGCCCGTGCAGGCCGGTTCGATCCCCGTGGTGCTCGAGGGCCGCGACTTGCTTGCCGCCGCTCAGACCGGCACCGGCAAGACGGCCGCCTTTTTGCTGCCGACCATGAACAATCTGGAGCACATCGCTCCTCCCAAACCCGTGCGCGAGCGCGGCGGCCGCAACCGCCGGCGCGGTGCCAAGAGGCCCGAGGGCAACGGCCGTGGCCCCGTGATGCTCGTCATCACCCCTACGCGCGAGCTTGCCCAGCAAATCGACGAAGTCGCGAGCAAGATCGCCGACGTCACCGGCCATGTTGCCGTGACCGTCGTGGGCGGCGTGAGCTACAAGCCGCAGACCGCTGCCCTCAAGTACGGCTGCGACATCCTGGTCGCCACGCCGGGCCGTCTGGTCGATCTGATCGAGCAGGGTGCCTGCCACCTGGACGAGGTTAAGGTCCTGGTGCTCGACGAGGCCGACCGCATGCTCGACATGGGCTTTTTGCCCGCCGTCCGCCGCATTGTGCGCGAGACGCCGGCCGAGCGTCAGACGCTGCTGTTCTCGGCGACCCTCGACGAGGAAGCCGTGGGCGAGATCACCGACCTGGTGAGCGACCCGGCTCGCGTGGAGATCGCACCGGCCACGTCGACCGCCGACACCGTCGACCAGTTTGTGTTCCCGGTGTCCATCGAGGCCAAGAACAACCTGCTGCCCGAGTTCCTCAAAAAGGAAGGCCCGGAGCGCACGATCGTCTTTATGCGCACCAAGCACCGCGCCGACAGCTGCTGCCGTCGCCTGGAGCGCAAGGGTATCAAGGCCGCCGCGATTCACGGCAACCGCAGCCAGGCCCAGCGCGAGCGTGCCCTTTCGGCCTTCCGCGACGGTACCGTCGACGTGCTGGTGGCAACCGACGTGCTTGCCCGCGGCATCGACATCAGCGACGTGCGCTACGTCGTGAACTTTGACGTGCCAGCCGAGCCGACCGACTACATCCACCGTATTGGCCGTACGGGCCGCGCCGGCGAGCTGGGCTGGGCCATTACGTTTGTGACCGAGCAGGACGTGGACGAGTTCTACGAGATTGAGAAGCTCATGGACAAGACCGCCGACATCTACGAGGCCGGCGACCTGCATGTGGGTCCCAACCCGCCTGCGGTTGATCCCGAGCGCGACCCTTCGGCCTTTAAGGTGAAGAAGAAGACCAAGCGCGGCAAGTCCAAGAGCAAGAAGAAGCTCGAGCAGGCACGTCGCGACGGCAAGCGCAACGGCGATGACTACGGTGATGTGGCCGGTCGTTCCAACCGCGGTCGCGACGAGCGTCGCGGCGACGGCGAGCGTCCGAGCCGTCCCAAGCGCGGCGGCAAGACCCGCGTGCGCGAGGGCGTTCAGGCTCGCGTGGACGAGGCTGTGGAGAGCGTAGCCCGCGAGGTGGCTGCCGAGGAGCGCGGTGGTGCTGGTGCCATTGAGCAGGTCCCGCGCGGCAACCGCGCCGAGCGCCGTGCCAAGCAGTTCCAGGGCGAGGCACATCGCCGTCGCCGCGAGGACGAGGACCGTGGCGGTCGTCGTCGTGTTGAGCGCGAAGACGAGGGCCGTGGTTCGCGTGGCGGCAAGCGTGGCTCGGGCGATCGTCGTCGTTCCGGTCGCAATGACGAGCGCGGTGGCCGTGACGAGCGTCGTGGCGGCGAGGGCCGCGGTGAGCGTGGCACCCGCAGCGGTGAGTCCCGTGGCGGCAAGCGCTTTGAAGAGCGTAGCGGCCGCGGTGGCGAGCGTCGCGAGGGTGCTCGCGGCAATGGCGGGCGCAGCGGCGCCGGCCGTTCTGGTGAGTCGCGCGATCGTCGAGATCCTCGTGCCAGCCGCGATCGTCGCGATGACTGGCGCAACTACGACGATACCCGCGAGGAGCGTCGCGGCGGCTATCGTGGTGGTCGCGGCGGTAACCAGGCCGGCTCCCGTGGCGGCCGCGCCGGCGGTCGCGATAACCGTGGCAGCTATGGCAACAGCCGTGGTGGCAAGCGCGGCGGCAGCTCCCGTCGCCCCGGTGACGGTGGCGGCAAGCGCAAGTAACACACGCGTCGCGCGGTAAGGCGAGACGAGTTTGGGCCCCGAGCAGATTATGCCCGGGGCCCTTTTTGTGGGCGCAGTTTGAGGTGGGCCGGCCCCCTCACGAAAAAGCACGGAGACGGTCGCGGCAAGAGATGTGGGTTATCGGCTTAGTTGGAGATTCGCGTATGCGGGGTTCTGGCATAGACGGAGAACGTGAAGCTCCCTACTGACGCACGGTGGCCTCAGTGCTCGGGCAGACACACTCGGGATTCCGCTCGCTGCCTGGCGCCCTTGCTGCCATCTGACTTTCACGCTCGCATTGTTCTGGATGCGGGCGTGTTTTTTCACGGCACGCACGGGTCCCCCGGGGCGCGCCGTGCATTTTCGGGAGTTTTCAGCAAGCCGGGGTGGCTGCATACGCGTCGGAAGCGTCTATTTGATCTCGCGAGATCCCTCGACGGGCGATTTGGGTTGGCAGACGGGGCCCGGCGCGGCGATAACGCGCGTTTCGCGCCGTGCCGTGCCCCCAAAACGATGCCGATCGCGCGGCGTTCCCGGTTCGAGGCGCCGCCGGCGGGGGCCGCGATGCTGAAAACTCCGGTTTTTGCACGGTCCAAGCGGGGGTACGTTGGGACGGGAAGGGGCGCCCCCGTCTATTTATGCATGGCACAAGCGAAAATATGCAAGACAATAGGGCGCCATGCGCCGGATGCCCAGATTGGGCGCGCCATACGCCGACGTTCGCCGCGTCCCTTCCGCGCCGTGCGCGAATCAAAAGGCGAGGGCAGTTATGGGCGTGCGGGCGGCCCTGCTGATGGCGGGGCTGCGGCGGAGCTTGCGCTTGCCGTGGTCGATCGCGCGCCCTGGGCGCCGGCGCTCGACGGCTGCATGCTCCTGCTTGCCACGCACGATGTCGCCGATGCTCAGGCCCTCGATATCTCGGACATCATCACACTCTAAATACTTATTCAGCAACAAAATGATCCGTTTTCCTCCGTCCCCAAGGGATCAGATGTGCTATTCTATCTGCGGGGTAATACTTAGGAATACCAAGTAATACCAACGCCGTAGAAACAAACTCCAGATGCGGGCCAATCGGGTTGCCTTCACAGCCCGTCGCCCAGCCGCGTGGCCCGCATCTATCCGCACCACCGTCGTTTCAAAAAGGAAGCGCCATGGCAGAACACATGACCCCCGTAGTCGCGAAGGTCTTGCCCGAGGAAAAGGCAGCCTTCGCGGCGGCAACTCAGCTCGTGGGCACCACGCCGTCCAACGCCATCCGCATGTTTATCGCTGCGTTCAATCGCTGCGGCACCTTTCCGTTCGACATTTCGCCCAGCGGGGCCTTTGGCACTGCACCCGATTCTCATCAATAAGTGATCCGTTTTCCTCCGTCCCCATGGGATCAGCTCTCTGCCGAGTTGTGGTAGAACTAGGGAACGGTTTTGAGGAGGTTGGCATGCTCAATGCGATGGCGTGGGCGCTTGCATGTTTTGGCGTTGTCGCTGCCGATATAGCCCTGAGCGTGGTTCTGTTTTCGGTTCTCGATGCCGTATCGGTGCTGACGGGCTATCCGATCGACAATCTCGATATCCAATGGTTCCAGGCTGCCGCTCAGACGGCGTCGTTTTTGATGGCGCTGCTGTGGTGGCGTTATCTGTGGCCCCGCTCCTTCATGGCGCGCCGGCAAGGTGAACGTCCGCTCGGCGGGGGAGCAAGTGCTGCATGGAAGCGCATCGCTTGCGTTGTCGTGATTGGCCTTGCCCTGCAGGTGGTCGTTGGCTACGTGACCGACGCCGTGCTGTCGCTGTTGCCCGACGCCGCGGCCGACTACAGCGAGCTTGTCGAGGAAACAGGTATGGGCGACACCAGCTATCTCGCCGTCCTGACTACGGTGCTCGGCGCCCCATTTTGTGAAGAGCTGCTGGTGCGCGGCATTTTTTTGAGTTTTCGCTCCGAGCGTTTAATCCGCAGTGCCGCCCACTTTGGAAGCGCCCGCGTCGTGCGAGCGCGCAGAACGGCGCCATGGTGCCCTGGGCGGCCCCAAGTACGTGGGGTATCGCCGCGGCGATTGTGCTGCAGGCGGCAATCTTCGGTTTTATGCACATGAATTGGGTGCAGGGTTGCTACGCGGGTGCCGCCGGCCTCATCTTTGGCTGGGTGCTCGTGACGACCGGAAAGCTCCGCTACACGATTCTGCTGCACTTTGCCTTTAATGCCGGGTCGTACCTCATGGGCCTGCTGTGGTTTGTGAACACGCCGCTCGACGTAGTGATCACGGTTGCCATCGCCGGCTTTGTGCTGGTAGAGGCGATGCGGTCGCTCAAACTGACGTGCCAGACGGATCGTCCCTACCAGCAAGCGTGATTCCCCTAAGGAAAACACGGCTAGGCGTGTCTGAGCGTGTTACCCCTAGGGAAATCACGACTGGAGACAGCCCAAGCGTGTTTCCCCTAGGGAAAACACGCTTGGCCGATGAGGAGACGCCGACTGGCCAAGAGACACCGGCCGGCCCTCGCCACGCTAGTTGCGACGCCCGCCTCCGTTGGCGCCCTGACGCCCTTGGGCTGCGCGATTGCGACCGGCAGTGTTCTGTGCGCGCGACATGCCGCCGTGCCCCTTGCTGCCTTTGGGTCCCTTGCCGGCGCCGCCGCCATGCGGTTTGCCGCCTTTCTTGCCGGTGCCATGCCCACCGCCAGCAGATGTCTCGCCCGGGCGCGGCGGCACGGGGCGAATCAGGCAATGCTTGGTGTAGCCAATCAGATCGCGGCGGCCGGCTTTTTCCAGCGCCTCACGCACGAGCTTGTAGTTCTCGGGCTTGCGATACTGGATGAGCGCACGCTGCATGGCCTTTTCGTGCGGGTCGCGGGCCACGTAGATCGGCTGCATGGTGCGTGGGTCCACGCCGGTGTAGTACATGCAGGTCGACATAGTGGACGGGGTGGGGTAGAAGTCCTGCACCTGCTCGGGCATGTAGCCCATGTCGCGCACGGCCTCGGCAAGGTCCACAGCTTCCTTCATCGTTGAGCCGGGATGGCTCGAGATCAGGTACGGCACCACATACTGTTTAAGTCCGTATTCGCGGTTCAGGCGTTCAAATTTACGGCAGAACGCGTCGTAGACGGCGCGGCTCGGCTTGCCCATCACGGAGAGCACCGCGTCGCTCACGTGCTCGGGCGCTACGCGCAGCTGGCCCGAGACATGATGCTCCAGCAGCTCGCGCAAAAACTCGTCCGAGGCATCGGCCATGGTGTAGTCAAAGCGGATGCCGCTGCGCACGAAGACCTTTTTGACGCCCGGCAGCTGGCGCAGGTCGCGCAACAACTGCGTGTAGCCGCTCTCGTCGACCACCATGTTCTTGCACACGCTCGGCCACAGGCAGCGCTTGTTCTTGCACACGCCGTGCTTGAGCTGCTTGTCGCAGGCAGGACGGCTAAAGTTTGCCGTCGGTCCGCCCACGTCGTTGATATAGCCCTTAAACTCGGGATCGCGCGTGAGCAGCTCGGCCTCGCGCATGATCGAGTCGTGGCTGCGCATCTGCAGCACGCGACCCTGGTGGAAGGTGAGGGCACAAAACGAGCACTCGCCAAAGCAGCCGCGGTTGGAGCTGATGGAAAATTTGATCTCGGCAAAGGCCGGCACGCCGCCCGCCGCGTCGTAGTCGGGATGCCAGTCACGTGCGTAGGGGAGCTCGGCGACCTCGTCCATCTCGTCGGTGGTGAGCGTCGCCGATGGCGGGTTCTGTACCACATAGACGCTGTTGGGGTAGGGCTCTACCAGGCGATGACCGGTGATGGGGTCCATATTCTGCTGCTGCACGTTAAAGCTGCGCGCGTAGTTGAGCTTGTCGGCGGTAAGGTCGTCCCAGCTGGGCAGCAGGTCGTAGTCGTAGACCTCGTCGAGCGAACCCGTGCGGTAGACGGTACCGTTGATATAGGTGATCTGGTCGACGGGCAGTCCCGCGTCGAGCGCATCGGCGATCTCGACAATCGCGTGCTCGCCCATGCCGTAGATGAGGATGTCGGCGCCCGAGTCGAGCAGTACCGAACGCTTGAGCTTGTCCTGCCAGTAGTCGTAGTGGGCCAGACGGCGCAGGCTCGCCTCGATGCCGCCGATAATGATGGGGGCATCCTTAAACGTCTGGCGGATGAGGTTGCCGTAGACCGTGACGGCTCGGTTGGGACGGCGCCCCTCCTCGCCACCGGGGGTATAGGCGTCGGTGTGGCGGCGGTGCTTGGTCACCGAATAGTGGTTGACCATGGAGTCCATGTTGCCGGCGCTGACGAGAAAGCCCAAGCGCGGCTCGCCGAGCACGCTGATGCTGGCGGGATCGGTCCAGTCGGGCTGACAGATAATGCCCACTTTGTAGCCATGCGCGTCGAGTACGCGGCTGATGATGGCCATACCAAAGCTGGGGTGGTCCACGTAGGCGTCGCCGCAGATATAGACGAAGTCGCACTGGTCCCAGCCACGCGCATCCATGTCGGCGCGGCTGACGGGGAGGAACTTGTCGCGGCCCGGTCGCCAGGGGCGTGAGGGCGCTGCTGGAGCATGAGTGGTGTGCCCACCCTGCGCCTTGCCGCCGCGCTTTTGCTGCTGGCCCTGTTTGCCCTGCTGACTGCGCTGGTTGTTCTGAGCGTGCTGAGGCTTTTTTGCCACGATCCCTCCCGGTGTTTGTATGCTGCACGTAATTGTAACCAGTCTTTTTGGGACGGGGCTAAAAAGACTGGTGGAGTACATGAGCTGGCGGATCGGCGCGTCGATGCGGGTGTCGGCGCCTCGCCCGCCGTTTGTTTCCAGACTGTGTATCTGCGCGTTGGAGAACCCGTCTCGCGCGCACGCCATGTTGTCAATGGGTTACAGTATGAACGGCGGTTATATGTCCGCCAACGCACGAGAGAGTCGTCAACAAGGAGGATGCACGACGATGCAGCGTGCCAAACAGATATCGGAGTCTATTGAGCTGGGCATCATCTTGGCGCTCGCCGGTGGCTTTATGGATGTGTATTCGTACATTGGGCGCGATCATGTTTTCGCCAACGCGCAGACGGGCAATATCTTGCTGGTGGGCGTGAGCATCTCAGAGGGCAATTGGGCGCTGGCGGGGCGCTATTTCTTTCCCGTGGTGTCGTTTGCCGTGGGTATTATGCTTGCCGACCTGGTTCACGAGCGGTTTGGCAGTGTGATTCACTGGCGCCAGGTGACGGTGTTCTTTGAAGCCGTTATCTTGCTGGGCGTGAGCTTTATTCCCGGTGGCGATTTCAACCTGCTCGCCAACTGCCTCACTTCGTTTGCCTGCGGTATGCAGGTCGAGAGCTTCCGCAAGATCCACGGTCACGGCATCGCCACGACCATGTGCATCGGCAACCTCCGTAACGCCCTGCAAAACGTGGACGATTACATCATCACCCACAAGCGCGGCTTTTTGGAAAACGGCCTGCTGTACTTTGGCGTGATCTTTACCTTTGTGTTTGGCGCTGTGTTGGGCAACTGGTGTATTGAGCGCATAGGCCTGCACGCCATCGTCGTGGCGAGCGTGCTGCTGTTTGTCGCGTTTGCCATCATGTTCATCGACCGCGAGCGCGACTTGCGTTTTCGCTGGAAGGTTGCGGCCGAGGCTTGGAAAGAGGGCTGTCGAAAGTAACCGAATGCGGCAGAGGGGTTGTCCCTTTGCCGCAATATTTTTCCTCTCTATGTAATACAGTTGCAGGAGCCAGAAAAAATATCTAGCTCCTGAACGTTGCAACGAACTGCTTTTTGCGATTTATTCGAGATGCTCTTCAATCCGAGCCCTCAGAAGGGCAATGGCTGTGGGTATTCCAATTGCGACGGCTAATTCGGCTTTATCCAAAACCTGTATGCTAAAGCACGATTGTTTATCACATTGAAGGACGTTAACTGAAGATAGCTTTACTTCCCGTTGACTGAATATATCGTAATCTCCAAATAGGAAGTTACCTTTTATTGTGTAATTCGGTATGTTCGTTACGCACTTCATCTCAAGTCTGTTTAGGCCATAATCGAACACCGCAACTTCCTTGTGTTCGATGATGAGCGCAACCCTGGGCATGTTACTAAAACCACCGTCGACGACAGTAAAGAGTTTTTCATTTGCATCGTCATAAACGGTATATTTAAGACTCAATAGCTGTCCTAGTGGACCCGTGAACCCATGTCTTTTGATGTTGAGGTTGTCTCCCGCTGGGTTGATGAGAGCTAGAGCATGCGGATAAGGGTTACCTTCAATTGAGATTCGATATTCGTTTGTAGCCGTCTTGCTCGATTTAGGACCAGTAGCTATCACGCGTCATCGCCTCGATCGAATTGGAGCCGTCTTCTGCTTCGTGCGGAGAATTACGCTGTACGTTGTAGTACATGCAGCTGCAATAACAGCATGGGCAATTTCTAACAAAATGAATGATGCTATTTGCTGCATGCATATTATTTACTATAAAGTATCCTTTTATAAACGTATTGTCAAACATATATTGCTAAAACAGAAACAATTTATAGACTGAGCGGGCCGTATTCTTTGGGCGAGTGCTCCTATAATCTAGCCTACGCTGCTGTCGGGAGGAAAGGACTAGGGCTCTATTATTATGTTGAAACGCTTTAACACCTTTGATGTTCTCACGCGTTTTTTGTTTCAAAAGCGTTAGGATGGGACTTATAGCGCGGGGCGTAATGGGTGCCCCGCACACGATGGGAGGCTATCAATGGCTAATCGTTTCGTTCTCAACACCATTTCTTATCATGGTTCCGGCGCCATCAAGGAGATCCCCGGTGAGCTCCAGCGTCGCGGCTACAAGAAGATCTTCGTCTGCTCCGACCCCGATCTGGTTAAGTTTGGCGTTACCGCTAAGGTGACCGACGAGCTCGACGCCGCCGGCATCGCTTGGAGCCTCTACTCCGAGATCAAGCCCAACCCCACTATCCAGAACGTCAAGGACGGCGTCGAGGCCTTCAAGGCCGCCGAGGCTGACGCTATCGTGACCATCGGTGGTGGCTCCTCCATGGACACCGCCAAGGCCATCGGCATCATCATCAACAACCCCGAGTTCGCCGACGTCCGCAGCCTCGAGGGCGTTGCTCCCACCAAGAACCACGCCGTGTTCACCATCGCCGTGCCGACGACCGCCGGTACCGCTGCTGAGGTGACCATCAACTACGTCATCACCGACCCCGAGAAGGTCCGCAAGTTCGTGTGCGTCGACACCAACGACGCCCCCGAGGTTGCCGTCGTCGACCCCGACATGATGGCTTCCATGCCCGCCGGCCTGACCGCTTCCACTGGTATGGACGCTCTGACCCACGCCATCGAGGGCTACACCACCAAGGGCGCTTGGGAGCTTTCCGACATGTTCCACTTTGAGGCCATTAAGCTGATCAGCGAGAACCTGCGCGACTCCGTCGCCGAGGCCAAGTCCGGCCAGCCCGGCTCCGGCCGCGAGGGCATGGCGCTTGGCCAGTATGTCGCCGGCATGGGCTTCTCCAACGTTGGCCTGGGCATCGACCACGCCATGGCTCACACCCTGTCCGCTCACTACGACACCCCGCACGGCGTCGCTTGCGCCATGCTGCTGCCGATCGCCATGGAGTTCAACAAGCCGGTTTGCGCCGAGCGCCTGGCCAAGGTTGCCGTTGCCATGGGTGTTGACACCACGGGCATGAGCACCGATGAGGCCGCCGACGCCGCCATCGCCGCCGTCAAGCAGCTCTCTGCCGACGTGAACATCCCGCACGTCTGCGAGGCCATGAAGGCCGACGAGATCGAGGTCTTGGCCAAGGACGCCATGGCCGACGCCTGCTTCCCGGGCAACCCGCGCGAGGCGACGCTCGACGACGTCATCGAGCTCTTCAAGAAGATCTGCCCGGCTGCCTAGCCCAGTTTGGTGGTCCTTCGCCCGTAGGCGTATGGTCTTTTGACTTGCTGCTGGCCCCGCCGTGCTACGCACGGCGGGGCTTTTTGTGCTGCGTCGATGCCCTGAGGCGAGCAAAACTAAGGCATGCTGCCCGCTGCGGATAGGTGGTGCACTTCCCAGCGTGCATTTTTGGGAGTATTCAGCAAGCTCTGAAAAATGCATAACGTTGTGAATGGGCCGCAGTGGCCCGCAGACGCTCATCGACAGCCCTTGTGGGTGGGCTATCGATGAGCGGAGGGGGCTGTCGCCGCGTTTTTGGGTTGCGACGACCTGCAACACTGCTGTAACCGCGTCGTTATGTTGTTTGTGATGGGGCCGTTGGGGCCCACGGTGCTGAATACTCCGTTTTTTGCACGGTCTAAGGTGGGGTACCCTGAGACGAAGCAAAAAGATGCCTCATTTCTATGCAGATACCGATAGGATTTATGCAAGATTGGGATTATAAACCGTGCGCGTGCAGAAAACCGGTGCGGGGACGTCTGGAGGCGGTTCGGCTCCTGGGGCATTGCACGTGCAGAACGGTTAAAATCGGGGCTCGGTCTTAGTTTTATATGGAAGGATACATATGGCTTCTAATAATGATGCTTCGTTGGAGGAGACGCTCTCCTATATCACTGAGCAGCTTAAGGCTCTGACTTCTATTGCTTCGCCTACGAGCTATACCCGTGCGGCTACTGACTATCTAATGGAAACGTTGCGCGATATGGGCTTTGGGCCCGAGCGCTCCAATAAGGGCAACGTGTTGGTTGAGCTTGGCGGCGAGGGCGAGCCGCTCGTGTTGGCGAGCCATGTCGACACCCTGGGCGCCATGGTGCGCTCCATTAAGGACAATGGTCGCCTGCGTCCCACGACGCTTGGCGGGCATCAGTGGTCTACGGCCGATGGCGAGAACTGCACCGTTTACACGCGCGATGGCAATGTCTATACGGGCGTGGTCCTCAATACCGAGCCTTCGGCGCATGTGGCCGATGAGCCGGTCAAGGCCATCGAGAAGAACATGGAGATCCTGCTCGACGAGAACGTTGACAGCAAGGACGATGTGCTCGAGCTGGGTATTCAGACTGGCGACATCATCGCCATGGATCCGCGCACCACGGTGACGGAGAGCGGCTACATTAAGAGTCGCTTCCTTGACGACAAACTGTCGGCGTCGATTCTGCTGGGCTTGGCGCGTGCCGTCGCCGCTGGCGAGGTGACGCTCTCGCGCAAGGTGTCGCTGCTCTTTACCGTGTACGAGGAGGTCGGTCACGGCGGCGCCTTTGTGCCGGTCGACACGCGCGAGATGATCAGCGTGGACATGGGCTGCGTGGGCGACGACCTGGGCTGCACCGAGCGCATGGTTTCGATTTGCGCTAAGGATTCGGGCGGTCCGTACAACTACGACCTGGTAACCACACTATCCAACATCGCGCGCGAGCTGGAGCTCGATTACGCCATCGATGTGTACCCGCATTACGGTTCCGACGTCGAGGCCACGCTCTCGGCCGGCTACGACATTCGCCATGGTCTGATCGGCCCCGGCGTGTACGCGAGCCACAACTACGAGCGCAGCCACATCGACGGCGTGCGCAATACCTACGAGCTGGTTCGCGCCTACGTTCAGCGCTAGGGGAGCAGCTTGCGACTCGGCTGACCAATCGCTAAGGCCCGATTTCTCGGGCCTTTTTTCACTTTTGGTTGTTTAGTATTATGATGTCTGTAATCTATTAACTAAACGTGTAAATTACTTAACGAGGTGATGCGGTGTATGGACACGTCTGAGTACTTGTCTATGGGTGATGCTGCCCGCCTGTTGGGCGTTACGAAAGCCCGCATATCTCAACTTGCCGCATCGGGAACGCTTGTGTGCGATATTGTGGGCGGCCGGAAGTTGGTCGAGTACAATTCTGCGCTCGCCTATCAAAAGGTCCGCAAGCGGGGACGCCGTCCTGCGGCCGATGTGGGACGCAAGTTTACGCTGATGTCGGCCGACCATGAGGTCGCGCATGTCTCATTTGATCCGACGCGTGAGTTTCCCTTCGAAATCGCCGAGGTCCTCGATGCGCAACGAATGCCGTTTGGCACATGCTCGAGCTCTTCTCCAACGGTGAATAAGCGGGAGCTCAACGCGTGGTGGGGGCATCGGTCGGTGCCCGATGTTCGTCCTGGGCTTATCTCGCGCTACCGCGAGCTGGGAATTGCCAGTGGCATTGAGGTGCCGGTTCAGTGCCTGGGTCTCTCGCTTTCGGATTGCTATTGGCTGCGGCCGGCAGAATGCGACGGGTTCGAATGGCGAAACCTCAATTACTTTGAGAACGAATTTGAGCGATCGGCGCCCGAGGGGCGTTCGGGTTGGCTGGAAGGCATCGGTCTTAAAAATCCGGATAACACGTCCGAGGGCGAGCTCCCTAAATCGTGGATGATCCGAAACGGCATTCGCGTTTTGGCTAAAGGATGCGGCGTGGACGATCAGCGTCCCTTTAACGAGGCGGTTGCAACGGCTCTGCATCGTCGCTTGCTGTCGGAGGGCGAGTTTGTTCCTTATACGGTTGAGCGGATGTTCGATGGCCCTGTGTGTCTGTGCGACGACTTTCTTGACGGCCGCGAGGAATACGTTCCGGCTGTTTACGTTAAGGGCGCACTTGGTAGCCAGCGGGGAGACTCGACATACGATCGATACTGTCGCTACCTTGGCAAGCATGGTGCCGATGAGGCCGCTGTGAGAAGGTCCATGTCGCAGATGATTGTCTGCGATGCCCTTTTGGCCAACAGCGACCGCCATTGGCGAAACTTCGGCATCATCCGTAATGTCGACACCCTGGAGATAAAACCCGCACCGCTGTTCGATAGCGGCAACTGTCTGTGGTATAACGTGCCAACCGTCTTGCTCGCGGCTGGGGAGTTTGGGTTTTCCGCTAAGCCGTTTGGGCCCGACCCTTCCGCTCAGCTGGCGCTTGCGGACTCGCTCGATTGGTTCGATTCATCTCGGCTCAACGGATTTGTTGATGAGGCGATCGAGATTCTTTCGCAGAGCGAATGGGCGACGGCGGAGGGTCGGCTCGAGTCCATTCGCCGCGGCCTCGAGCGTCGCGTAATCGAGGTTAGTGCCGCTGTTGAGGTACTTCGACACGTGCGGCGATAAACCCGTGGCTACTTAAGTGCGCCGGTCACGGTACCGCCGCCGAGGACGATGTCGCCGCGGTAGATTACAACGGCTTGGCCGGGGGCGATGGCTCGTTGTGGCTCGTCAAAGGTCAGCAGCATTTGTCCGTTGGCGTCACGCGTAAGGGTTGCTGCCTGGTCCTTTTGACGGTAGCGGTACTTGGCGCCCACGCGAATGCCGCCGGACGTGAGCTCTGCCTCCATGTGGTCGGCAGGGGCACTCCAGATCCAGTCATTGGCCGTGAGCGCTGTGGCCGTCAGGTCCTCGGCCTCGCCCAGATGCACAATGTTGTTGGCGGCATCGACGCCCGTTACGTACACGGGATGCGCCATCGCGACGCCCAGGCCCTTGCGCTGGCCGATGGTGTAGCGCAGCGCGCCGTTGTGGCGCCCGACCACGCTGCCGTCGCGCCACACAATGTCGCCCGGTGCAGTGGGATGTCCGCAGCGGCGCTCGATATAGCCCGCGTAGTCACCGTCTGGAATAAAGCAGATGTCCTCGCTTTCGGCCTTCTGGGCGTTGGTAAAGCCCTGCTCGGCGGCTATGCGGCGCACGTCGCGCTCTTTGTCCAGTCCGGCCAGCGGAAAGATCGTGCGTGCCAGGCGCTCTTGTGTGAGCGAATACAAAAAGTAGCTTTGGTCCTTTTTGGGATCTTCGCCGCGGTGCAGCTGCCAGGTTCCGTCGGACGCCTGGCTCGTTTTGGCGTAATGACCCGTGGCGATGTAGTCGCAGCCCATATCGAGTGCCGCATCGAGCAGCGCGCCAAACTTAATATGGCGGTTGCAGATGATGCACGGGTTGGGCGTCAGTCCCTCCTGATAGGCAGTCACGAAGCGCTCGATAACGTTGCGGTCGAAGGTCTGCTGCAGGTCGAGCACGTGGTGGGGTATCCCCAGGCGCTCGGCGACGGCCTTTGCATCGGCGATGTCGCGGTCGACTTTGCTCATGCCCGTGACGGGATCGGGCGCGGGACAGGTGAGGCGCATGGTGGCACCGACGCATTCGTAGCCCTGGCGCTTGAGCAGGTAGGCAGTCACGCTGGAATCGACGCCGCCACTCATGGCGACGAGCACGCGCTTGTTGTGCATGGGGAGGTTCTCCTTGGTGGCATGTGGCCAAAAAAGAAAAGCGGCGCGGGAGGCTGGTTCCGCGCCGCAGACATTGTAGCAAGTTCGGACGACTCGTGGAGCGCCCTGATGGGATGGGCTTAGACTGCCGGGAGAGAGGAGACCGATTCGTCCTGGGCTCAACCTATGGGCGAGGCCCTAGTCCTGGAAGAGTGCCGTGGACAGGTAGCGCTCACCGGTGTCGGCAAGCAGAGCCACGATGGTCTTGCCCTCGTTCTCGGGGCGCTTGGCCAGCTGCAGTGCGGCCCACACGGCGGCGCCGGACGAAATGCCCACGAGCACGCCCTCCTTGTGGCCCACGGCGCGGCCGGTGGCAAAGGCGTCGTCGTTCTCGACGGGGATGATCTCGTCATAGACCTGGGTGTCGAGGACGTCGGGCACAAAGCCGGCGCCGATACCCTGGATCTTGTGCGGGCCGGCCTGGCCCTTGGAGAGCACTGGGGAAGTGGCGGGCTCGACGGTGACAACCTGAATCTCGGGGTTCTGCTCCTTGAGGAACTCGCCCACGCCGGTCACGGTGCCGCCGGTGCCAACGCCGGCGACGAAGATGTCGACCTTGCCGTCGGTGTCATCCCAGATCTCGGGGCCGGTCGTGGCCTTGTGGATGGCGGGGTTGGCGGGGTTTACAAACTGGCCGGGGATAATGCTGTTGGGTGTCTCCTTCTGCAGTTCCTCGGCCTTGGCGATGGCGCCCTTCATGCCCTTGGAACCGTCGGTGAGCACGAGCTGTGCGCCGTATGCCTGCATAAGTTTGCGGCGCTCGACGGACATGGTCTCGGGCATGGTGATGATCACCTTGTAGCCGCGAGCCGCCGCCACCGAGGCGATGCCGACGCCGGTGTTGCCACTCGTGGGCTCGATGATGGTGTAGTCGCCGCCGCGCACGAGCTTGCCGGCCTTCTCGGCCTCGTCGATCATGTTCTTGGCGACGCGGTCTTTGACGGACCCGGCGGGGTTGAAGTATTCCAGCTTGACGAGCACGCGGGCCTTGAGGTCCTCATCGGCCTCAAAGTGAGTGAGCTCCAGAAGCGGGGTGTGGCCGATAAGCTGATCGATGGACGTATAAACATTGCTCATGGTGAACCTCCAAAGTGTTCAAATGGCTGGATACCGTGTGGGTTCACGGTGTGTGTAGCAGCAAACCCACAAACTTTATGGGTTGTTCTTTTTGCTGTTGGCAAGCATAGTAGACAGTAAAGCCTAGTAACGCAATAGGAAATAGAAGATTATTGCGAGTCGATTAACCAGCTTGACGGGAATAGGTATTTTCAAAACCAATTTTTCGGCTAGAATTTCTACGAATTAAAAGACCGAAAGGCAGCAATATATATGTTGGTTTCCACAAAGGGCAGATATGCCCTGCGCGTTATGGTCGACCTGGCCGAGCACCAGGCGGCAGGCCGCATTCCCCTCAAAGAGATCGCGGCGCGTCAGGGGATTTCTGAGAAATATCTGGAGAACATTTTGGCTACGCTCGTCCGCGCCAATATGCTCTCGGGCATGCGCGGCAAGGGTGGCGGCTACGTGCTCACGCGCCCGCCCGAGCAGTACACGGTGGGCGAGATCTTGCGCCTGACCGAGGGCAGCCTGGCACCGGTCGCCTGCCTGGATGGCGACTGCAAGGGTTGCTCGCGAGCTGATGAGTGCCCCACGCTCGACGTGTGGAAGAACCTGGACAAGCTCATCAACGACTACCTCGACGGTGTGACGCTCGATGCGCTCGTTGCCCCCAACGAGGGCTACGACTACGTCATCTAGCCCCACCTGTCATTTGGGGACGGGGCAGAAATGCTGGATTTTCTTGCCCTCTGAGGCTCGACAAATGATAAGGCCGCCCATCGTTGCGATGGACGGCCTTCTTTAGGTGTGTTGTGGCGGTCCGAATCCGGTCGCTTTAGTTCCTGGCGACGCTGTCGAGAATGCTGCGCATGATGGATACCAGGATGCTGCCCATAAAGGCCGATCCAAAGCTGGCAATGGAGATACCCGCGCCCAGCAGATTGACCGACAGGTAGCTGGCCAGCTCGAGCATAAAGCTGTTGACCACAAGCTGAAAAATACCAAGCGTGATAATAGTGAGCGGCAGCGAGATGACCGTCAGGAACGGCTTTACGAGCGAGTCGACTATGTTGAGGAACAGTCCCACGAAGGCAAAACACACCCAGGCGTCGGCCATGCCGAAGGGCTGAATGCCGGGGACGAGAAACGTTGCGATCGCGATGGCGATTGAGGTAAAGAGCCAGTTAAGCATAAAGCGCATGGTGTGAATCCTTTCTTGCGCAAGACGTGGCAAAGAGGCGTGAGAGGCACATGCCTTTGCAACTCGGGTAGATGCGCGGGCACGGCCCTGTTTGGGCACCCATTGTTCCAGATATTCGTGGAGCTTGCGTGCGCATTCGGTTTCAAAACGGCGTTCGTCCTAAAAAACGTGCCGCTGGCAGAGAGTCTTGTCGCTTTAGTTTGGTGGTGTGCTAAACTGCTACGGGCAAAAGCCACAGGCGTTGCCCTATTGCATATTACGGGTGAACGATGCCCGATGTCAGTATCAACTTCGATGCCTTTTGGCGGGTTTGGCGGTGATCGATGAATATCGAGAACATGTTTGACAAGCCTGATGTCAAGCAGCTGGTCCACGCATTTAGCCTTTTGGACGACGAGAAAGATATCCAAGCGTTTTTGACCGATATCTGCACGCCGCGTGAGATTTGCGATCTATCGCAGCGTCTGCAAGTCGCGCGTTACCTGGACGAGGGCGAGCCCTATGTCGAGGTTCAGGCGCGTACCGGCGCTTCGTCCACCACGGTGAGCCGTGTATCCAAGGCGCTCAACGGCGAGTACGGTGGCTACCGCAAGATCCTCATTAAACTGGAGGATGGCGAGTAGGCCAGCGACAACATTGAATTACGAAGAGCCGTCCCTCCGGGGGCGGTTTTTTGATCCCCTGGGGACGGAGGAAAACGGATCACCGGGTTAGACTGACCCCCTCGATGATCCGTTTTCCTCCGTCCCCAGGGGATCAAATCTGTTGGCGTGGGGCAAATCTGTCCGCTTGGGCGGGTAGGATGGATACATTGATTATTGCGAACAGTTTGAGCGGAGGACCATGCCTGTTCGAATCTATACCACCAATGCCGGCACGGATTTGAGCGATGCCGAGTCGGCGTTGCTTGCCGACCTTATTGCCCGCCACGGGCGTGCCGTGCTGCTGGCGCCAACGTTTGCCGAGCTCGACCTGTGCCGTCATGATGCGGCGGAAGCCGGGATTTCGCTGGGTATCGACTACAAGACGCCTACATCGTGGCTTCGCTCGCTTTGGGAGCTTTTGGGCGACGGGCGCGGTTTCGTCGACAACCTGCAGCGCCAGATGCTGTTTTCGGACATGGTCACGCGCCTCGATGATGCCGACCTGCAGCCGCTTTCGCGCAGCCAGGGCACGGTGCGCATGCTCGCGCGTATGGCCCGCGATGTACTGCCGGGTGTGGCGGGGACGACGGCCGAGCGATGCCGTGGCAACAATTGCCAGCCTGAGCCAAAAAGCGATGCCGAGGCTCGCGTGTTCGAGCTTTTGCGTGCCTACGCGGGCGGTTTGGACCGTCGAGATATGGTCGAGCCCTGCGAGGCAGCTGACATTATGGCCGGTGTCCTGGCCGATAACCTGCCGGCGTGCACCCGCGCCGTATGCGTACGTGGTGTCACGTCGTTTACGTACGGACTGCTCGAGCTGCTGTCTGCCGTGGCGAACAATGGGGGAGAGGTCGTCGTGCTGCTTGCCCACGAGCAGGCGGCTATGCGCGATGAGCTTGCCACGGCATTTGATGCCCGCGGTGTGCTGTTTGAGGTCGGGCCGCTGGGGGAGGGTGTCGGCGCGTCTGATGCCGCTTGCGGGACCGCCGCTCAGCCTGCCTTTATTGAGGTCGCCGGGCCCCATGCCCGTGCTCATGTCTATGCGGACGCCATCGATAAGTTGGTGAAAGTGCACAAGGAGTCCAAGGCCGATAAAGCTACTGCAACGCCCGCCGACCCCGTGCGCGTGCTCGTTGTTTCTGCCCGGGCACCCCAGCTGTTCGGTGAGCTCGCCTCTCGTCTGGCGGCTCGTCATATCGCCGCCGAGACAGCTGAGTTCACGGCGTTTTCCCAATCCATTGCGGGCAGGCAGTTTGCGGCGCTTGCCGGTCTGATCGAGCGTATGAAGGCCGCCGATGAGGGCATGGCGTCAAAGACCGAGTGGTGGCCCGCGCCGGAGCTTACCGACTGGATCTACAGTCCGCTTTCGGGCGCTGATGCCGTCAATGCCCGTACCTTCGATAAGAATATGCGTCTCTCGCGCAGCAAGACTACCGCGGGCGTTAAGAGCCTGCTGCAGAGTGTCCAAGGCCAGGTGAGGGGCGCGCGCAAGGCGGCGAGCGACGATAACTGGTTTAAGAACGTACCGTGTGTGGTCTCGGACGTGTTCCAGGCTCTGTGGCGTGACAAGCCCGTGACGGCGCTCAAGGCCATGCTTGCCGTTGCCGAGGCGTTGCCCGATCGCGCCCTTGGAGGCCTTGACGGTCAGGCTCGTCGCCAGGCGGAGGTGGCCTTGCTGCGCCACGCCATCGACATCCTTATGAATGGCGCCCGCGTGCTCGACGTGTCGCAGGCCGCGACCGTGCCCGTGCTCGATGGCATTCGCACCAAGGTGGACAAGCGTAGCACCGCCTACGATTACGAGACCTACGAGGTTGACCGTGCGCCACGTGCTCAGGTTCGTTTTGCTTCGCTTGCCGATGCGGCAGCTCTGCGCCCCGGCAGCTACGATGCCGTACTGTTTGCCGATGTCGATCTGGACAGCTATCCGCTCTCGCACGAGGAGGGGCCGCTGGCCACGCTGACGGCGAGCCTTGGTCGCGAGGGCGTGACGCTTGAGCCCGCGGCCTTGCTGCGCGCGCGCTTTGGCCACGCGATGCAGGCGTCACGCGGCCCGGTTACGCTCGCCCGTGTGACCCACGATCGCCAGGCGCGCGAGTGCTATCCGGCTGCCGTGTGGACCGAGTTGCGGGCGCATGCCGAGGCTGACGGCGCTAAGATCGCTGACGACGCTAAGACCGCTGGTGACGCTAAAGCCGCTGGCGCCGACAAGGCGAAGTGCGTGGGTGAGGGTGATATCGTAAGGGACTTCGATCCCGCGGCAGGCGAAGGTCTCAAGCGCGAGCGCGTGACCTGTGAAGCCCCTCAGCATCTGAGTGCCGAGGCCGTGCCGTATTTGGTCCTGCGTCGTCGCGATGGCGAGGGCGAGGACGCGCCGCTCGTGCCGCGCCTGACGTCCGCCTCGCAGATCGAGGCCTATTCCACCTGCCCGCTGTGCTGGTTCGTCTCGTATCGCGTCAAACCTCAGTCCATCGATGCGGGCTTTGGCAACATGGAGAAGGGCAACTTTGTCCATGACGTGCTGGAGCACTTGCATGCACGTCTTCCGCAGGAGGGCATGGAGCGCGTGACGCCCATGAATCTGCCGCGCGCGAAGGAGCTGCTGCACGAGGTCTTTGCCGAGACCCTGGCCGAGCACGCCGGCAAGCGCGGTACCGAGGGCCCGCTGGTGCCGCTCTCTCCAGTGGAGGAGCGCCAGGCGGCCGAGATCTTGCCGCAACTGGAGGGCGTGCTCGCCTACGAGTCCGAGGCGCTCGCGCCCTTCGCGCCGCGCTACCTGGAGTTTGCGTTCAACGAGCTCCAGGTCGAGTATGCCGGCTGGCCGCTCGGCGGGCGCATCGACCGCGTGGATGTGGACGCCGAGAACCGCGCTGTGGTGATTGACTACAAGCATCGTTCGGGTGTCGAGGAGTTTAAGCTCGCCGACCCCACGGTGCGCGACGAGGAGTCGGGCGAGGCCCCCATCGACGATCCGCGCTGGCTGCCGCCCCATACCCAGACACTCATCTACGCGCAGGCCATGCGCCGGGCGCTGGGTCTAGATGCCCGTGCGGCGCTCTATTTTTCGACCAAGGGCGGCAAGCCCGCACTGCGTGGTGCCGCAAGTGCCGAGTTGCTCGAGGAAGAGCGCGGCGACGGCCGCATTCCGGGCCTCAAGAAGGGCTTTCCGGGCGAGGGCGGCAACATGGACTTCGATGCGCTGCTCGACCGCGTGGAGACCGGCATTGCCGAGCGCCTGCGCGAGCTCGAGGCGGGCAACGTTGCCGCTGTCGACCCAACGTCGGCTCAGGCCGCGCATGCGCGCTGCTCGTATAACCACGAAGGAACGTTTGTAAGGAGGGACGTGTAGACCATGGATCTTTCGACCTTGATGCCGCAACAGCTGCAAGTCGTCAAAACGCTCGACCGCCCGCTGTTTGTCTCGGCGGGTGCCGGCTCGGGCAAGACCTTTACCCTCACGCGCCGCATCGTCTATGCGCTCTCGCCCGAATCCGGTCCGTTTGTCGAGCATCTGGACCAGGTGCTCGCCATTACCTTTACCAAAGACGCCGCGGCCGAGATTCGCGACCGCGTGCGCTGTGCGCTTATCGAAGAGGGCATGGACGAGGAGGCCCTGACGGTCGACGACGCTTGGATCTCGACCATCCACGGCATGTGCTCGCGTATCCTGCGCGCGCACGCGCTGGAGCTGGGCATCGATCCTGAGTTCACGGTGCTCACCGATACCGATGAGCTTATGGATCAGGCTGTCGAGCATGTGCTGGGGCGCGCGACGGCGCCCGATGCCGCGCCCGAGCTTGCCGCCTCGCTTAAGGCCCTCTACGCTTGGTATCCCATGGCGGGCGAGGGCGGGCCGTTTGGCGCCGGTACCACCATCAAAGGCCTGGTGCGCGACCTGTTGGAGCTATCGAGCCAGCTGCCGGGCGGCATGGACGATGTGTGCGTGGCGCGCGGCCAGGCCGACACCTCGGCGCTTGCCGATGCCTATCGTGCGGCGCTGGGCGCAAGCAAGGCCACGACCGAGAAAGCGCAGGCGGCACTCGACGCCATCGACGCGTTTGAGGCGAGCGGCAAAACCATGGAGGATGCGGCGCGACTCATGATGTCGTGCAGCATGCCGCGCGCGAGCAAGGCGTTTCCTAAGGAGCAGGTGGAGCTACTCAAGGCCGAGGCGGCTGATGCGTTTATCAATATCGTGCTTGCCTGCGGCGGCCCGGCGCTCGATGCGCTGGTGGGGCTTGCCCGTGCCGTAGAGGCGGAGTACCGTGCGCTCAAGGCCGACCAGTCCGCGCTCGATAACAATGACCTGCTGCGCATGGCGTACGAGGCGCTGCGCGACTACCCGGCTATTCGAGCTGCCTATGAGGGCCGCTTTAAGATGGTCATGATCGACGAGTTCCAAGATACCGACCAGATGCAGGTCGATCTGATTCGCTATTTGACGGGTGCGGGCGAGCGCGCGCTGTGCACGGTGGGCGATGCGCAGCAGTCGATCTATCGCTTCCGTGGTGCCGAGGTCGAGGTGTTTCGCCGCCAGGAGCGCAAGGTGGGTTCGACGACGGCGTCCGAGACGGTCACCACGTCCGATGCTCCCGCCGGCGAGCTCGTCAAACTCGTGCGCAACTTCCGCAGCCACGACGAGGTGCTGCGCTATGTGGCGCGCGTCTTTGACGGCGACACCGGTGGTTTGATGCAGGGGTTCTTGGATCTTGAACCGAGCGACAAACGCAAGGACATGCTCAAGGCAAAGGCTTCGCGCCGCCAGGCGCTGTTCGTTGCCGGCGGCAGTATGCAGGAGCGCACGCAGGCCAAGGCCCGTGCGATCGCCGAGCGATTCCATGCGCTTGCCGATGCCGGCCAGCCCCAGGGCGGCATGGTGCTGCTGCTGGGTCGCATGACCAATGCCGACGTCTACGCGCAGGCCTTCCGCGACCAAGGACTCGACTGCGTCATCGCAGGCGGCTCGGTCTTTGCCCAGGCGGCCGAGGTGCAGACGGTGCGTGCCCTGGTCTGCGCGCTCGCCAATCCGGCCGATACGGCCCAAGGCCTTATGCCGTTGCTGGCCTCGCCGATGTTTGCACTCGGCGCCCAGGAGTTCCTGGCGCTGGCGACCAAGCTCGACGAGCAGACGGGCGAGACGTCGCGCCGCAATATCGATGTGGGCATCATGAGCGATTCCGATGTGCCGGGTTTGCAGAACCTGCCGCTCGTAACGCGCGCCCGCGAGGTGCTGCGCTACGCACTGCGTCGCGTGGGGCGTGATTCGTTCGCTGCCATCGCGCGCGACGTGGTCAACGCCTCCGGCTGGTTCGTGCGTCTGGCGCAGCGCGGCCCCGAGGGCAAGGCCATTGCCGCCAACGTGCTCAAGGCGCTCGACGCCGTGGCCGAGGCAGAGGCCGAGCTCGGCAATTCTCCGCGCTCCATCGCGCTCGCCTTCGACCGCTTCTTGGCGGGCAAGGAGGCCCCGGGCGCCCTCAACGAGGAGGGCGACGGCGCGGTGCGCATCATGACCGTGCATGCGTCCAAGGGCCTGGAGTATCCGGTCGTGGCGGTTGCCGAGTGTTTTGGCGTGCGCAAATCGTCCGGTGCGGCACAGATGGGTCGCGTCGAGGGCGGAGCGCAAGTCGTGGCGCTGCCGGCGCGCTTCGATGGCGTTAAGCTTGCCGACGGAACCTTCGTGAAGGGCGATGACGTCAAAAAGCAGTTTGAACACGCGTTTAAGGGCAAGGGTACGTCGCTGTGGCTGCCGCCGGAGCTCATGGAGGACGTCTGTGCGACGGGTTCTCCCGCCGAGGCATTTGCTCGCCTGCGCAACGACGACCTGCAGCTTTCGCTCGAGGAGCGGGCCCGCTTGCTCTATGTTGCCATGACGCGAGCGGGCGAGCTGGTGATCTTGGCGATGGATGCCGGTGTGAGCCGCGGCAAGGTGATGGCGCCGACCTTCGATGTCGAGACGGATCTGACCTACGACGTGCTGCGCCGCATCCTGCCGACCGATAGTCTGGACATGCCGCAGCTCGATAGCGACCGTCTGGTGTTCGACAACTCCCAGCCGGGCGACTACGAGCTCATCTCGCTGGCGGACTTTACGTTTGGTGAGCAGGCGTTTGAGGCTAACGCTTCGCTGGATGCCGAGGGCAGGCTCGTTCGCGGCGATGTCGATGTCGCTGATAATGCTGCGCGCTCAACTGTGCCCGGTCCTGCCGACCCCAAGCCCGATGCGTTTGAGCTCGTGTATCCCCAGGCAGTGGGCGTGCGCATGGGCATCTGTCCGTTCCCGGTGCGTGACTCGTATAGCTACTCGTCAATTGCCGTGGCGCTGCATGCCGAGTCCGAGGACCGTGCCGCCGAGGCGCTTGTTCCCATGGACGAGTCCGGCGATGATGCGGAGTCGGATGGCTCGGAGATGGCCGATGCGGACGTGGCTGCTGTCGAGCCCGCCGGCAACCCCATGGCGCTGGGCTCGGCCTTCCACGCCGCTTGCCAGTGGCTCATCGAGATGGGTGCCGATGCGCTGCCCGTTGAGCGTGCCGACGCCCTGGCTCGCTTGTGGCGCCTGACGCCGGAACAGCGCGAGCGCTTCGATGTCGCTCTGGATCGCTGGCTCAAGTCGTCGGTTCGTGCCGAGCTGCTCGCGTGGCCGTGCATCCGTGCCGAGGTGCCGTTCTTCTCGCTGGGCTGCGAGGACGAGGATATCGCCCGCTACGGCGCCTATGCCGAGGGCGCCATCGATGCCTTGGCAACCGACCCGGCGGATCCGTCGCGCGCACTGGTCATCGACTACAAGACGGGCGGCACGCCGGATGAGACGCCGGAGCAGCTGCTCGAGAAACACGCCTTGCAGGCGCGCGTTTACGCCGACGTTCTGCACAAGGCGGGCTTTGAGGTCGTGACCGTCAAGTTCGTTCGCGTGGAGCGGGCGAATCCAACCATCTTCGTCAATCCCGCCGAACCTCAAGTGGTCACCTACAACCTCTAGTCCTCAGATAACTTGCGGTGGAATACGGACTGTTTTGGTCAAAAAAGCCGCCAAACAGTCCGCATTTCACCGCAACTGCAAGAGGAGCCGTGTGGGTTTGGGCTAGGTTCGGGTGCCGTCCGCGCTGTGCGGTAGAATCGTAACCCTAAGATCACGAACCCGCATCGGAGCTCATTACATGGCATTCGTCCATCTGCACAATCACACTGTTTTCTCCATGCTCGACGGCGCAACCCGTATCCAGGATATGGTCAACCGTGCCGTTGAGCTGGGCATGCCCGCCGTCGCCATTACCGACCACGGCTACATGTATGGCGTGCCCGACCTGGCGCTGGCCTGCGACGCCGTTAACCACAACACGCCCGAGTACAAAACCTGGAGTCACGACAAGGCCTTCTTGGAAAAGGACCGCCGCGACGAGCTGGTGGAGCCCGATCCCGAGGAAAGCCCGCGCGAGCATGCCCAGTATGTGAAGGACATGGCCATGTGGGACGAGAAGGGCAACATCGACGAGCTCAAGCCGCCCCTGGTCATCAAACCCATCTTTGGCTGCGAGGTCTACTTTACGCCGGACGAGACGCTCGCCCGCGACCATAAGCCCGAGCTCTACCACATGATTCTTCTGGCCAAGGACCAGGAGGGCTACGTCAACCTGATGCAGACGGTCTCCGAGGCCGCTGTGCAGGGCTTTTACTACAAGCCGCGCGTGACGCTCGACAACCTGCGTCGCCATGCCAAGGGCATGATCTGCACGAGCGCCTGCATCGCGGGCATCATTCCCAAATACATCGACCGCGGTGACATGGAGGGCGCCATCAAGTGGGCCGAGACCTTCCGCGACACCTTCGACCCTGGCGACTTTTACATCGAGATCCAGGAACACGGCATTACCACCGACAACGGCCTGACCGACGAGCAGATGGACCGCACGCTCATCGACATTGCCAAACAGGTGGGTGTCAAGGTCATCGCCACCAACGACTTCCACTACCTGCGCCGCGAGGACGCGCCCGTACAGGACGTCATCATGTGCATCGGCATGAACGCCAAGGTCGACGACCCCAACCGCATGCGCATGACCGGCTCGGAGTTTTACATGAAGACCGAGGAGGAGATGCGGGCGATGTTCCCGTATTGCCCCGAGGCCTGCGACAACACGCTCGAGATCGCCGACAAGTGCTACGTGGAGCTGGACTGGGACTCCATCATCCTGCCGCGCTTCCCGTTGCTCGACCCCGGCGAGACGCACGAGAGCCAGTTCCGCCGCGAGTGCGAGAAGGGCCTGCGCCAACACTATGGCGATGACTGGGCCACACGCGAAATCGGTGGCGTCAACATCAAAGAGCGCTTTGAGTACGAATACAAGGTCATCTGCGACAAGGGCTTTGCTGCCTACTTCTTGATAGTTGCCGAGTACGTGCAATGGGCCAAGGACAACGGCATCGGCGTCGGCCCCGGCCGTGGCTCGGCCGCCGGCGCTATCGTCGCCTACGCCATGAACATCACCGCGTTCGACCCGCTCGAGAACGGCCTGATGTTCGAGAGGTTCCTGTCCCCGCAGCGTACCGAGATGCCCGATATCGATATGGACTTCGACGATGAGCGGCGCCTCGAGGTCGTGGAGCACGTTCGCCAGCTCTACGGCCCCGAGAAGGTCACCCACGTTATCACCTACTCGACCATCAAGGCCAAGCAGGCCATCAACGATGCCGCGCGCGTTCTGGACTACCCGGTCTACATGGGCCAGCGCCTGTCCAAGATGGTCTCGAGCGACCCCAAGGTCAAGCTCAAGCAGGTACTCGAAAAACAACCCGGCAAAGAGGATCTGTTTAACCCCGACTTTGCCGAGGCCTATAAAAAGGACGACGACGCCCGCCGCATCATCGACACGGCGCTCTCGATTGAGGGCCTCACCCGTGGCGAGGGCGTGCACGCGTGCGCCGTTCTGATCTGCCGCGACCCCGTCAACGAGCATGTGCCCACCAAGCTCGATACCAAGGGCGGCGTTGAGATTACCCAGTACGAGGGCCATACCGTTGCCGACATGGGCCTGCTCAAGATGGACTTCTTGGGCCTGCGCACGCTGACGGTTATCTCCAAGGCTAAGGCAAACATCAAAAAGAATTTCGGCATCGACATCAAAGAGGAAGAGATTCCCTTTGACGACCCCGAGATCTTTAAGCTCATGGGCTCCGGTCACACCGCCGGCGTCTTCCAGGTCGAGTCCGCCGGCATGACGGCCACGATCAAGAACATGAAGCCCACCGAGTACAAGCACGTCGTGGCATTGATCGCTCTATACCGCCCGGGCCCGCTGGGCGCCGGCATGGTTTCGTCCTACATCAACCGTATGAACGGCAAGGAGCCGGCCGTCTCCTACGACGACCGCCTGGACGACATCCTGGGCGAAACCTACGGCACCATGGTCTACCAGGAGCAGGTTATGCTTATCTCCGTTGAGATGTGCGGCTTCTCCAAGGGCGAATCGGACTCGCGTATCCGTAAGCCCGTGGCTAAGAAAAAGATCAAGCTGCTCACGTCGACGGTGCTCCACTGGGAGGATGGCTCGGACGAGACCACCTACGACCACTGGATGAACGGCGCTATCAAGAACAACTACACGCGCGAGGTCGCCCAGAAGATTTGGGACGATGTTCTCGAGTTCGCGTCCTACGCCTTTAACAAGTCGCACTCCGCCGGCTACGCCATCCTGGTTATGCAGACGGCATGGCTCAAGGCGCACTATCCGCACGAGTACATGGCGGCCGTTCTGACGTCCTATACGGGCAAGACCGACAAGATCGTTCACTACGTCTCGGCGTGCCGTCACGACGGCATTCCCGTACTGTCGCCAGATGTCAACGAGTCCGGTACCGAGTTCACGGCTACCAAGGAAGGCGTGCGCTTTGGTCTGGCCGGTATCCGCGGCGTGGGCACCGGCGTGGCGCAGGCGATTATCGCCGAGCGCGAGGCGGGCGGCCCGTTTAAGACGCTGCACGACTTTGTTGAGCGCGTGGACTCGAGCCAGGCAAACCGCCGCGTGATCGAATCGCTCATCAAGGCAGGCGCCTTTGACTCCACGGGGTATCCGCGTCGCCAGATGATGCACTTTGTGGACAAGAACAACCCCGAGAACATCATCGATGCCGCGGTAAAGCGCCAGAAAGATCGCGCGAGCGGCCAGACGTCGTTCTTCGATATGTTTGGCGACGTTGAGGGCTCGGGCTTTGAGGTGAGCGTGCCCGATCCGGATGGCCAGGAGTGGGATCGTCACCTTAAGCTGAGCCAGGAGAAGGAGGTTCTGGGCATCTACGTCTCGGACCACCCGCTGCGCCCGTTTGAGTATGCGCTAGCCAAGGCGCGCGACTTCTCGTTCTCGCAGATCGACACCGGCTATGAGGTGCAAAACCCCACGGGCGGCACCATCAACCAGGAGATTCCCGAGGGCAAGGCGCTGTGGTGGGCCGGTATGGTCTCGAGCGTGTCCAAGCGCGTGACCAAAAACGGCGACCCCATGGGCATCGTGCAGCTCGAGGACATGGAAGGCGAGGCCACGGTCGTGGTATTCCCCAAGACCTACAAGGAGGCCGAGGGGTACCTGTACGGCGAGGTCGATCCCGAGACCGGTGCGCAGCTGTCCGATGCGTTTGTGCGCATTAAGGGCAAGCTCGAGCGTTCGGACCGCGGCGACCAGATCATCGCGCAGGAGATCGTGCCGCTTGAGCTTAACGAGGAGAACAACAAGCCCAAGGTGTTTGAGGTCATGGTGCCCAACAGCCGCTTTAGCCAGGGCAATATGGCGCGTCTTGCCACGGTGCTTACCGCCAACCCGGGCGGCGACCGCGTGGAGATCTTTATCGAGCAGGTGGACGGGCGCGTACTGCGTGCCGAGGTACCGGCCAAGGTCAACGCACGCTCGATTCCGCTGTTGGCAGAGGCAAAGGCCATCGTGGGTAACCAAGGCCGCGTGACGGTGATCTAAAATGATTTTTCTGGGACGGGGATTAAAAAATCATTTTGGGTGACGTGTGGCGGAAGACCAGTCTTTCTGGGACGGGAATGATTTTTTCATCCCCGTCCCAGAAAAATCATTTGGCATGCGAGATTGGAGGAAGTGATGGCGCAGGGGACGTTTGTGCAGGCGCTTCGTAAGGAGGCGGCGCTCAGCAGTACCTTTATGAAGGGGCGTTCGCTCATGCTCAACGGCGCCGTGCTGTCGTTTGAGGACTCCGGCTCGCGCTTCTCCAAAAACGTGAACATCGAGGGCACGGTGCGTGGCTCGCGCGGCGACCTGTACAAGACGCACGTGGCGCTCGATATGGACGAGCACGAGGTTATCGACTACGACTGCGATTGTCCCGCCGCCTTCCGCTATTCCGGCATGTGCAAGCACGCCATCGCCACGGCGCTGGCGTATCTGGATGCCAGCGGCGCCGAGCCCGTCGAGGGCTTGCGTACGCCGGTCCGCACGTTTACGGTACCGACCGCACAGTCCAAGCAGCCCATGCGCTCCGCGCCCACCGCACCGACGGTCAACCCCAACTTTCCCTTCCCGGCGCCCGTCCCCACGAGCCCGAGCCTTGTGGCGGCGCTTTCCGACCTTTCGGACGCGCGCATGGACGAGCTCGTGGCCATGCGCCGCAAGCTCGCCAGCACCATTGACCCCGATGCGCCCAAAGCGGTGCTGGAGCCCTCGCTGGTGCCGTACTACAACCCGCTGTTTGCCGATCGCTTTAACTGGGCGCTCGAGTTTCGCATTCGCTGCGGTTCGGTGTCCTACGTGGTTAAGGATCTCGACGGCATGGCCGATGCCTATGTGCGCGGCGGTACGTTCTCCTATGGCAAGAAGCTTACGTTTGTCCATGTGCCCGAGGCTTTCGATGACGTGTCGACAAAGCTGCTCGACTTTGTCGCAATGACGGTCGCCTACCTAGGCGATATTACGAGCTCGCGCTCGGCGTCGTATGACTTTGTCCGCAACGGTTTTGTCGCCGAGCGTCAGTTGCCGGTATCCGAGCATTCCGTCGTGTCCGTGCTGGACTTGCTGCGTGGCAGGACTATGTCCTTTGAGCCTGCTTGGTCGCGGGGGACGACGACGCATCGCTCCTACGAGGTGGCCGTCGAGCCGTCGCCGCAGGGGGAGGGCGAAGTCCCGGCTAAGCGCCCGCCGCTCCTTGCCGCCAAGATTGCACCGGCGGCGGGAGGCAGCTATGACTTGCGCCTTCCGGCCGATATGTACTGTTTTGTCGCTGGTGACGCAGCCTATCTGGTCGATACGCGCCGCGCGCGCCGTACCGACACGGCGTTTGCCCAACATGCGGCGCCGTTCCTTTCGCACTTGTTGCCCTGCCGCACACCGGTCCATATCGCCGCCGACCAGGTGGGCGAGTTCTGCCGCATGGCGCTGCCTATCTTGCGCGACTACACCGACCTGACCGCCCCCGCCGCACTCGATGCCGTGGCGCCCGAGCCGAGTTTTGCCGTGGCGATTGGCGTCGACGATGGCCTTGTGACCTGCAAGATTACGGTATCCTACGGTGATTGGTCGGCAGATCTCTTTAGTCTTGGTGCTCCGGGTAGTCCTTTCGAAGAGCAACGCCCCGGCGTTCCGCCCCGCGATACGGTGGCGGAGTTTCGCGTTATGGACACGGCGGCCCTGTACTTCGATTTCTACGAGGGCGGCCTGGCGTTTGAGGAGCGCGACGACGCCCGCCTGTTTCACTTGCTGACCGAGGGCCTGTCTGCCCTGTCCGAGCTGGGCGAGGTCATGCTCAGCGACCGCCTGCGCCAGATCTCGGTCCGTCCTGCGCCCAAGCTCTCGGTGCGCGCCACCGTCAAGAGCAACTTGCTCGACGTCGAGCTGGGTGCGAGCGGGCTTTCGGCGGCAGACCTTGCCATCTACCTTGACTCCTACAAGCGTCACCAGACGTTTGCACGTCTCACGTCGGGTGACATCGTTCGCCTGGATGAAGGTGCCCGCGCTGCGTTTGGCCTTGCCGAGGACCTGGGCGTCGATGCCGTCGACCTGCTCGACGGCGTGTCGCTTCCCGCGTCGAGCACCCTTTTTGTCGATAGCATGCTCGCGCGCACGCCGACGCTCGAGGCCGATCGCGACGCCGCGTTCCGCCGTACCGTCGAGCGCCTGGACACGCTCGGCAAGATGGACTTTACGGTACCCGCCTCGCTCAAGGCCACGCTGCGTGGCTACCAGGTCGACGGCTACCAGTGGCTCGGCTCGCTTGAGCATCTGGGCCTCGGCGGCATCTTGGCCGACGATATGGGCCTGGGCAAAACGCTGCAGATGATCGCGCACATTCTGGCGCGCGTGGAGGCGGGGGACACCAAGCCCACGCTCGTGGTATGCCCCGCGTCGCTCGTGTACAACTGGGCTGCCGAGTTGGAGCGCTTTGCCCCCTCGCTTGATGTGTGCGCCATCGTGGGCGCCAAGGCCCAGCGTCGCGTGCAAATTGCCGGTGCCGCCGAGCATAACGTGGTCGTGACGTCGTATGACCTCATGCGCCGCGACATCGACGAATACGTCGAGCAGGACTTTGCTCGCGTGGTGCTCGACGAGGCCCAGTACATTAAAAACCCGCTCACCCAGGTGGCCCGTGCTGCCAAGCGCCTGCCGGCCGGCGTGCGCTTTGCCTTGACGGGAACGCCCATCGAGAACCGCCTGTCCGAGCTCTGGAGTATCTTCGACTTTTTGATGCCGGGTCTTCTGGGCACGCGTGACTCATTTGCCAAGCGCTTTGAGAGTCCCGTCGAGCATGCCGAGGGTGACAGCGCCGCTCGTCTGCAGGCGCTCGTGTCGCCGTTTGTGCTGCGTCGCGTCAAGGAAGATGTGGTGGCCGACCTGCCCGAGAAGATCGAGGATACGGTGATGGCTCAGCTCACCGGCGAACAGCGCAAGCTCTACCTGGCCAACCAGGACCGCATCGCCCAGCAGGTGCAGCATCGCGAGGCCGGGGAGTTTAAGAAAGATAAGCTCAAGGTGCTTGCCGAGCTCACCAAGCTGCGCCAGATCTGTTGCGACCCGCATTTGCACTATGCGGACTACAAGGCGGGAAGCGCTAAGCTCGATACGTGTATGGAGCTCGTTCACGGCGCGCTCGACGGCGGTCATCGCATCTTGCTGTTCAGCCAGTTTACGGGCATGCTCGATATCATCGGCAAGCGCCTGGCCAAGGAGGATATCGCCTTCCTTAAACTCACGGGCGCATCGTCCAAGGAGGGCCGTGCCAAGATGGTTGCGCAGTTCCAAGCGGGCGAGGTGCCGGTCTTTTTGATTTCGCTCAAGGCGGGCGGCGTGGGCCTTAACCTGACGGCTGCCGACGTGGTCATTCACTACGACCCGTGGTGGAACGTGGCCGCGCAGGACCAGGCGACTGACCGCGCCCACCGCATTGGCCAGCAGCACACCGTGACCGTGTACAAACTCATCGCCAAGGACACGATCGAGGAACGCATTATGCAGATGCAGGAGTCCAAGCGCGATCTGGTCAACAGCGTGCTCGGCGGCGACGGCATCTCATCGGCACTGTTTACGCGCGAGGATGTTCTGGCACTGCTCGGTGGCGACGGTCGCTAGCTGCGCGCGGGATGGGGCTGCCGAGTCGGACCAGGTCACCGGTTCGTCCTGGCCCGACCGCTTGCCGCGCCCGTTATGTGTTCATTTGCCATGCCGTGGATGGTTCGCCTGCCTTTGGGCATAAGAAGCATCAGGAATATTGGCACATCAGCAAAGGAGAACATCATGGCGAAATTCTTTAAGGATTCCAATGGCAAGCTCGTTGCCGCCCTTGGCGACGGCGTTGCGACCCCTGCCGGCTGCACGGAGCTGACGGCAAACACCGAGGATGCGGCGCACGAGAAGCACGTGCCTGTTGTCGAGATCGAGCGCGACGGCCACGTTATTCGTGCGCGCGTGGGCTCGACGGAGCACCCCATGCTGCCCGAGCACTACATCGAGTGGATCGCGCTTGAGGCCGAGGGCCGCCTGGAGATCCATTACCTTGAGCCCGGCATGAAGCCCACGACGTTTTTCGCTGGCGGCTCCAAGACCGGTACCGTCTATGCCTACTGCAATCTGCATGGGCTGTGGTCCGCGACGTTCTAGGAGTGCGCCCCCGCTCGGGGTATCATAGCTAGCATATGCACATGCGAGCGCCGGCTGCATTATGCGGCCGGCGCTTTTACTACGACAACGACGATTTACGACGGAAAGGGCTGGGCCATGAAGCTCGCACTTGCACAGATCGATATGCGCCTGGGTGACATCGAAGGCATTTGTGGTCGCATCGAGGACCAGGCTCGCCTGGCTCATGAGCGCGGCACGCGCGTGCTGTGCGTTCCGGCCCCGCTCTTTATGGGCGCCATGCCGGGCAGCCTGGTGGGCGCTGCCGATTTTGAGCACGATATGCTGACGGGCCTGACGGGCGTTGCCGAGCGCATCCAAGAGCTCGACATGATCTGCATCGTGCCCGCTGCGGTTTCGTTTGAGGGCCAGCCCCTGCTTGACTATATGATGCTTAAGGATGGTCGCGTGGTGCCTGCGCGCGCAAGCATTGCCCTGCAGCGTGGCGAGAGCAACGATGCGCGTTGGGCACCTCCGGTGTTTGATGTGGACGGCGTGCGCATCGCTGTGGTGTTTGACCTGGACCGCGAGCTCGAAATGCTGCCGACCGGCGTCGACCTCATTGCCTATTTCCAGTTTAATGCGTTTGACATGACCGATCGCGAGACCGCCGCCGTCGCCGCCGTGCGCAGCGGTGCCTACCGCAAGATCGCCTCCAAGCGCAGCGTATGGTTTGCCTGCATGGCGCCGGTCGGCGCCTATGACGAGTCGGTGTATACCGGCGGGTCGTTTGTGCTCGACGATTGCGGTCGCGTGGTGGCCCAGGCGCCGTGTTTTGAGGAGAGCCTGCTGGTTCAGGAGATTCAACGCGGCGTGATGCTCGATGCCCTGGAGGACCATGAGCTGCCCCAGTTTCGCTCCGAGGAGTGGCTGTGGCAGGCGCTGGTGCTTGCCGTGCGCGACAATGCCCGCGCCCGCGGTGCGTCGCGTGCCGTGGTGGCGCTCGAGGGCGATTTGCCGTCGTCCCTGTTGGCAGCGCTTGCCGTCGATGCCTTGGGTCCTCGTAACGTAATTGGCTTAGCGCTGGGACGCAACCGCATCTTTACGCCGGCGCAGGAGGAGGCCGAGGCCGCCCGCTGTTCTGCTGTTCGCTCAATCGCCGAACGCTTGCACATTCGCACCGTCGAGCGCGATGCGCCGGATGCGGAGCGCGTGCTCGACCGCGACGTGTCGGCGGGCGATGCCGAGCGCCTGCGTTCGCGCGCGCTGGGCCTGATGCTCGAGGATACGGCGCTCGAGCTGGGCGCTACGGCGCTGAGCCCGCTTTCCAAGACCGAGTACGCGCTGGCGGCGCCCGCGCTGTCCGGTGGCTACCAGGGCGACTTTGCGCCCTTTGGCGATGTGTATCTGTCGACGCTCGAGTTTGTGGCACGCGTGCGCAACCGCGCCTCGGCCGTGGTGCCCCAAGAGCTCGTGACGCTCAACGCGGTGGAGGATTGCATGGATCGCGTGCTGGCGCAGGCGCTCTCGACGCTCGCCGGTCCGGTTGATATGCTCGATCGCGCGGCGCAGCTGCTTGGCGGGCTTGAGCCGGGCGAGGTCGATGGTGCGCTCGAGTCGCACGTGGACCGCAACCGTCCCTTTGACGACATCCCGATGGCCGCCGCCAAGCCCGAGGCCTGCTCGCTGCTGCTGATGCTCGTGCGCCAGGGTGAGGCTGCCCGTCGCATGCTACCGACGGCGCCGATCGTTTCGGCCCGTTCGTTTGCCGAGCGCGCCTGGCCGTACATGCTTGCGTGGTCCGATCTTGGCCTTAGCGGTAAAGAGCGCATGACGGTTGATTCGCTGGCGCGCGCCGAGGTGCGTCGCTTTGCCGACGACGATACGAGTGACCGTATGCGCGGCGAGATGATGGGCATATTGGGCGAGCTGTTGGGTATTTCGCCCGAGCAGATGGAAGAGCTGCGCTCCGAGGACGGTCAGCGTCGTCTGCATGAGGGCATGAAAAAGTTTGAGGGC
This sequence comes from Collinsella sp. AM34-10, assembly GCF_003469185.1. Lineage (GTDB taxonomy): Bacteria > Actinomycetota > Coriobacteriia > Coriobacteriales > Coriobacteriaceae > Collinsella. The sequence continues at coordinate 199,597 of NZ_QSIL01000001.1, forward strand.
GAGGTCCAGGACGCCATTGATAAGATGATGGGCGGTCAGGGCGGACCGCAGGGTGGGTCCCAGGGAGGTCCGATGCCGCATCCGCCGGTTGATCCCCGACAGTTTCCGTTCTTCAGCCAGAACTAACTATGGGATGGGATTCGCTCCCAACCCCGATACTTCAACTAAGCGTCTTGGCCCCGTTGTGTTATTCTAGAACAGACGTTCGTGAATGATGCGCGGGGCCTTGCCTTGCGCTGTGCTTGTGACGAGGGGAGGTCGGCTTGGTTATCTTGGGTATCGACCCTGGTTTGGCCCATACGGGCTGGGGGATTATCGAGGAGCGACGTGGCGAGGTTCGCTGCCGTGCCTACGGCTGTATCGAGACCAGTGCGGGCAGCCCGCTCGCGGTGCGCCTGTCGCATATCGCCCGCGACCTCAAGGGCGTCGTCGAACGCTATCGCCCCGATACCGCGGCTATCGAGAGCATCTACTTTGGCGCTAACGTTCGTTCGGCTATCCCAACGGCGCATGCCCGCGGTGCTGCGCTCGTGGCGCTTTCGGAGTGCGCGCTCGAGATTGGCGAATACACGCCCATGCAGATCAAACAGGCCGTGGTGGGCACGGGCGCTGCAGATAAACGGCAGGTTGCCTACATGGTGCGCACGCTCACGCAGCTCGATCACGACCCGCATCCCGACCATGCCGCCGATGCTCTGGCCTGCGCCATCTGCCACGTTAACCTCAGCCGCACCCGGGCGCTTACCGGCGGCGAGTTCTATCAACAGAGAGGAACCGGATACTGATGATCTCCCAGCTCCATGGAACGCTTGTCGAGGCCACGATGAGCTCGGCCGTCGTCGATGTATCGGGCGTGGGCTTTGAGCTCGGTATTTCGGGCAGCACTGCCGCCACGCTGCCTACGCCCGGCGGTGAGGTTCGCCTTTATACCCGTATGCAGGTGCGCGAGGACGCCATGACGCTCTTTGGCTTTGCCTCCAAGGACGAGCGCACGATGTTCGATCGGCTCGTTTCTGTCTCGGGCGTCGGTCCGCGCCTGGCGCTTGCCGTGCTTTCCACCTATACCGTGGGACAGCTGTATTCCCTGGTAATGGCCGAGGATGACAAGGGCATGGCCAAGGTGCCCGGTGTGGGTAAAAAGACTGCGCAGCGTCTGATCCTGGAGCTTAAGAGTACCTTTGCCAAGGACAAGGGCTTTGTTCCGGTCGACGTAATTCCCGGTCAGGTTGCGATGCCGGTTCCCGCTGCAGCTCCCTCGGCGATCGATGACGCCCGCGCGGCGCTCCTTTCCATGGGCTTTAGCCCGCAGGAGACCGAGGTTGCCCTGAGCGGGTATGATGGGCAGGATATGCGTGTCGAGGATTTGCTCGGCGCGGCGCTTAAGCGACTCGGAATGGATGCGTGATGTGGGAAGCCGATGACTCTCAGGACCTGTGGGCGACGCCCGGCAACTCGCCGGCGGCATCCATGGCGCACGGTGAGCGCATGGTGGGCTCGGAGCTAACGCCCGAAGACCTCGATGTCGACCGTACCCTGCGTCCCCAGCGCCTGGACGACTACTGCGGTCAGGAGCATATCAAGCAGAGCCTTCGCGTGCTGATCGAGGCGGCTCAGAGCCGTGGCGAGACGCTCGACCACGTGATCTTCTCGGGCCCTCCAGGTCTGGGCAAGACCACGCTGGCCACCGTTATCGCCAACGAGCTGGGCGCTCAGATCAAGACGACGAGCGGCCCCGCTATTGCGCGTACCGGTGACCTGGCAGCCATCCTGACTAACTTGCAGCCGGGTGACGTGCTGTTTATCGATGAGATCCACCGCCTTAACCGGTCGGTCGAGGAAGTCCTATATCCCGCTATGGAGGACTTTGCGCTCGATATCGTGATCGGTAAAGGTCCGGCCGCACGTTCGATTCGCCTGGATATCCCTAAGTTCACGCTGGTGGCGGCAACGACTCGCTCGGGCATGCTGACCGGCCCGCTGCGCGACCGCTTTGGCATTTCGTATCGCCTGGATTACTACACGGTCGAGGAGCTTGCCCAGATCGTGACCCGCTCGGCGACCATCTTGGGCGTGACGATAGACCATCCGAGTGCGCTCGAGATCGGCTCGCGTTCGCGTGGCACGCCGCGCCTGGCCAACCGTCTGCTCAAACGCGTGCGCGACTATGCGCAGGTGCGCGGCAACGGTCCTATTGAGCTTGATATTTGCCGCCAGGCACTCGAGTTCTTCGAGATTGATGAGCTTGGTCTGGACTGGATGGATATTCGCATCTTGGAGACGCTCGCCAAGACGTTCTCCGGCCGTGCCGTGGGCCTGACGACCCTTGCCAGCGCGGTGGGCGAGGACCCGGGTACGCTCGAGGATGTCTATGAGCCCTATCTGCTGCAGTGCGGCTTGATGATTCGCACGCCCCAGGGCCGTCAGGCAACGCTTCGCACCTTTGAGCATTTGGGTATCGAGCCAGCCGTTTAGAGTCGGGTTTGTTTTGGCTAGTCTGTAGGCTATCGCTGAGCATTGGATAAACATATCGCCATTCATCGGTTACGGGTGTTTTACTATTGCGCGCCCGTGCTATGCTGAATTGGTCTTTTTCTCATCCGGTAACGAAAGGACCGCCCATGCCTACTGACATCGAAATCGCACGTTCCGTCACGCCGCTGCCCATTACCGAGGTGGCTAAGAACGCCGGCGTCGACGTAAAGCACCTGATTCCGTACGGCTTCGACAAGGCTAAGGTCGACTATTCGCTGCTCAACGAGCCGACCGATCACCAGGCCAAGCTCGTCCTCGTGACCGCCATCAACCCCACGCCCGCTGGCGAGGGCAAGACCACCACGACCATCGGTCTGGCCGATGGCCTGCGCCGTCGCGGTGTCAAGAGCGCTGTGGCCCTGCGCGAGCCCTCGCTCGGCCCCGTCTTTGGCGTCAAGGGCGGCGCCGCCGGCGGCGGTTGGGCCCAGGTCATCCCCATGGAAGACATCAACCTGCACTTTACCGGCGACTTCCACGCTATCGGTGCCGCCAATAACCTGCTGGCCGCCATGCTCGACAACCATATTCAGCAGGGCAACCAGCTCGGTATCGACGTCAAGCGCATCACCTGGAAGCGCGTCGTCGACATGAACGACCGCCAGCTGCGCCATGTTATCGACGGCATCGGCGGCAAGGCTCAGGGCGTGCCGCGCGAGGACGGCTTCGATATCACCGTTGCCTCCGAGGTCATGGCGATCCTGTGCTTATCCACGAGCATCAACGACCTCAAGGAGCGCCTGGGCGAGATTGTCGTCGGCTACAGTTATGCCGGCGAGCCCGTCCGCGCCCGCGACCTTAAGGCTCAGGGCGCCATGGCCGCGCTGCTTAAGGATGCGCTCAAGCCCAATTTGGTGCAGACGCTCGAGGGCACGCCCGCATTTGTCCACGGCGGTCCCTTCGCCAATATCGCCCACGGCTGCAACTCCATCATGGCCACGCGTATGGCCATGCGCTTTGGTGATGTCGCCATTACCGAGGCAGGCTTTGGCGCCGATCTGGGTGCCGAGAAGTTCCTCGACATCAAGTGTCGCATGACGGGCGTTCGTCCCAGCGCCGTCGTGATTGTCGCCACCGCCCGTGCGCTTAAGTACAACGGCGGCGTTGCCAAGGCCGACCTTAACGACGAGAACCTCGATGCCCTCAAGGCCGGCATGCCCAACCTGCTGCGCCACGTTGACAATATCCAGAGCGTCTATGGTCTTCCCTGTGTGGTTGCCATCAACCGCTTCCCGACGGACACCGAGGCAGAGCTTGCGCTCATCGAGTCCGAGTGCCAGAAGCTCGGCGTCAACGTTAAGCTTTCCGAGGTCTGGGCCAAGGGCGGCGAGGGCGCCCTCGAGCTGGCCGATGAGGTCATGCGCCTGATTGAGCAGCCGAGCGAGCTCAAGTTTGCCTACGAGGACGGTGCCGATGTTGCCGATGCTCTGGAGGCCGTCGCCACCAAGGTCTACCGCGCCGACGGCGTCGACTTTACGCCGGCTGCCAAGCGTCAGCTCGCCGAGCTGCGCGAGAACGGCTTTGGCAACCTGCCGGTGTGCGTCGCCAAGACCCAGTACAGCTTTAGCGACAACGCCAAGGCGCTGGGCGCCCCCGAGGGCTTCCGCATCACCGTGCGCGAGCTCAAGGTTTCCGCCGGTGCTCACTTTGTGGTCGCGCTGACTGGCAGCGTCCTGACCATGCCGGGCCTGCCCAAGGTTCCCGCGGCCGAGAACATCGACGTCGACAACGACGGCAATATCACCGGCCTGTTCTAAGCCTGCTGCTTATAGCCGCTTGCCCGCCCCGCCGCGCCCACCAAGGCCCGGCGGGGCTTTTTGATCCTTAGGCACGCGCATGTCTTGTAGATACCGACGGCCTTTGCCCATCATAGGCTTTTGCGCGGGTAGAATGCATGGATAACTTGATGCTTACAGGCGACGGAAAGGAAACGTTGCATGGACCAGGACAAGACGACCGTGATGGGCGGATATGGTTCCGCGCAGGCTGACGATAGCGCCGATGCGACCCGCGTTGTGTCGAACCCCGGCAATGCTGCCCCCGATGCGACGCAGGCGTCCGCCGAACCCACACGAGTTATGGGCTATGGCGATACACCGCGGGATCCGTTTGATTATGCACCGCAGGACCCGTATGGCAATGCGACGCCGGACCCGTATGGCAATGCGGCGGCAGGCGCTTATAATAACCTGCCGCAAAATCCCATTCCGCAGCCTCAGCAGACGACGTATATGCCGCGCACGGCACAGTCCCAGCCTCGTTATGAGTCGCGCGATCCGTATGCGCGCCAGCCTTATCGTGAGTACCCCAAGTCGATTCCGCAGTATGGTGAGGACGAGGAAGAGGCGCCGTCGCGTTCGTCGAGTGTGATCAAGAAGATCCTCATTGTGCTGGCGATCTTTTTTGCGCTGTCGGTTGTATTCGCCATTGTGTCGGGCATGCTCAACAAACGGGGGAGTTCAACGGCCGATACCACTGCCGAGCAAACCGAGTCCGCCTCATCTAACACCGTCGATCTGAGCGATATCCCGGGGCAGTACTGGTCCAACGCCAAGAAGCTCCTCAAGTCGCGCGGGGCCGATCTTTCGAATGCTGTGATTCTGACTGACGACGGCTCGACGCCTGTTGTCGATGCCAACTGGGTCGTCACATCTGCCTACTACAACGCTGACGGCAACCTGGAGGTCCAGCTTACGCGCAAGGACGGCTCGTCGGGCAATGCGTCCGGCGATCAAGGCACCACGGACAGCTCGAGCTCCAACACGCTGGAGGACCTGAGCAACAAGGCCCAGGAGCTTGGAGATAAGGCTCAAGAGCTGGGCGACACGGCTCAGAACCTCGACGATACCGCGCAGAACCTGGGCGATATGGCTACCAATGCTTGGGACGCGCTGCAAAACGGCATTTCGGGCGCACAGGGAAACTAGCGGCTGAGCGGGGCGGGGCTACAACTGCTCTGCCGGACGCTCGGGCGAGCTAAAGCCGGAGTCAAACGTGACGACGCATGATGCATCGGGCCTGCGCTCGTGCACGATGCGCGTGACGAGCTCCAGCAGCTCCTCGTCGGATATGTCAAAGCCGTCGGGACGCACCAGGTCAAACGAAACAAAGCCGTCGTGCTCGTGCAAGTCGTGGATGGAAAGCGCGGGGTCGATCTGCGCTACGCCGCGCTTGACCCAGCCGCGCAAGTCATCGCCGGTTGTTGCAATGGGGTCGCAGTGCAACGTGATGGCGATGCCCATCTGGCGTTTGATATCGTGTTCGATGGTGTCCAGAATCTCGTGGTGCTCAAAGGCATCGCCCTCGCCGGGCATTTCCACGTGTGCACTGGCAAACTGGCGGCCGGGGCCGTAGTCGTGCACCATGAGGTCATGAGTGCCCAGGACCTGGGGGTACGACATGATCCTGTCGCGGATTTCCTGGACGAGCTTGGGGTCGGGCGCTTGCCCAAGCAACGGGCTGATGGCGTCGCGCACCAGGCCCAGGCCGCTGATGCAGATGAAGATGCCCACGCCCAGGCCCGCCCAACCATCGAGGTCAAAGCCGGTCGTCTGCGAAATAAGCGCCGCCACCAAGACCGAGCCCGAGGTGATGACGTCGTTTTTGGAGTCCTGCGCCGTGGCGATAAGCGTCTCCGAGTCGATGCGATCGCCCAGCGTGCGGTTGAACGCGGCCATCCAGAACTTAACGAGCATGGATGTAGCCAGTGCCGCAAGGGAAACGAGCGTGTAAGCGGTGGGGGAGGGCTTGATAATCTTGGTAACGGATTCGAGCACCAGGTTGATGCCGACGGCACAAACGAGGACGGCGACAAACAGGCCGGCGAGGTATTCGTAGCGGCCGTGGCCATAGGGGTGACCTTCGTCAGCCGGGCGACTGGCGAGTCGGAATCCGAGCAGGCTCACAATGTTGCTCGACGCATCGGAGAGGTTGTTGAAGGCGTCGGCGATAAGCGAGACGGAGCCGGCGAGCAGACCCGCGATGCCCTTGGCTAGGCACAGGGTAATGTTGAGGCCAATGCAGATGAGACTTGCGGCAAAGCCTGCGTTGGTACGGCAAGCCGTATCGACCGGCTCGTCCTTGCTGCCGGGAACAAGCGTATGTACCAGCCGATTTACAAATAGCATGGCAATCGTCCTCACAATCATGGTTAAGGGGATAGTGTAGCTCGCATGGGCGCACCGTGCGCCGATGCTCAGAAAATGCAGCAATGGTCTGCTGGAGCTAACGAGCGGCCCTTCTTGTCCGACCAGGTGCTCCATTTTGGGCCACATGGGTATGGTCATGTGCTTGCCTGCCCGACATACTTAATGTCGACAGCCCCTGCGCAAAGGAGGATGTATCCATGGACGAGATGTTTGCCATTAAATGCCAAAACTGCGGCGGCCCTATGTACTCAAACCAGGCTAAACGCAGTTTTGAGTGCGCCTATTGCGGCACGGTCGTTCCGTGGCAGGCCGATGCGGGGGAGCCCAAGAGCGCCCTGGGCATTCGCCATACGCCGCTGACGGTTGTCGATGGGCTGCTTAAGCTCACCCATGTGTCGCAACTCGAGCGCCCGGAGGACCCGGACTGGTATTTCTTTAATTCACACTGGCGCAATCAGTCGGTTCTGGAGCATCTGCTGTGGGAGGACCGCGGCACGGCGCAGGAGTTCCAAGAAGCCACGCACGTGAGCATTCCCTGCCCCTTCTGTGGAGCGTCCTTTGAGGGCGAGTCAACGCAGCGTGTGTTTGAGTGCCCGTCCTGCGGCAACAAGATCGGCATTGCCGACCTGCTCAAGCCGGGGACGTTTAGCAAGCGCCTGACCTTGGGCGTTGGTGCGGAGTATGTACCTGGGCAGGGTATTCCCTGCGAAATCTCGCCGCAGCAGGCACGTGCCAACGCACTGCAGCTGGTGCGCCAGTACCCCGACGCCTTTGCCGGGCACGACGTGGAAGATGCGATCCAAAACGACATGATGCTCTTCTACTTCCCCATGGCGCTCGCGGATTTGCGCATGATGGCGTCCTTCCCGGGCAAGGGCATGAGCAAGGAGACCTTGGTGTACTACGAGGTGCTTGACTGGGCATATCCGCGGGCAAACTACCTGGACGTTCGCCTCATGGGCATTTTGGAACCGTGGGACTTTGCCAAGGTCGGCCCGTTCGATCCCGCCATGCAGGAAGGCGACTTCCGCGTTGTCTCCGTCGATGCGTCTACCAAGGACCAGGTGGTCATTGATAAGCTGGCGCTCGACATTGCCGGCAACGATGCCGAGGCGGTGCTGGGGCTCAATAAAAAGAGCATCCGCACCTGGGCGCGCAAGGCTCGCAAGCATAAGGACGGCCTGGTGATGGTACCGGTCTACTTTGTCGATCGCCCAGCGACGGACAGCCGCGATGGCGAGCAGGTGCGCATTGCCGTAAACGGCCAGACGGGCCGCGCGGCCGCGGTGGTGTTTGGCAACAAGCGCGAAACGCATATCGTGGCGCCGCTCAACCCGAGTCTGCATCTGTCCGGAGAAAGCACCGTGCACGCCACGCCCATCGAGGTCAAATACGTTAAATCGCCCTTCCTCTACCAGATCGTGCGTAAGGGAGGCGGCGAGCAGCCGCGTCAGGTGGCAGCGGTTGCCGAGGGTTCCTACCGAGAAGAAAAGCCCAAACGCAAGGGGCTGCTTGCAGCGATCTTTGGGAAGTAGGGGAACGGTACGGGACAGTGCGCAGTAGTGCGAGCTGTCCGTCGTGGTAGATCTAAATAAACGGTGGGACGGCTGCAAAAGAGCCGCCCCACCGGGCAAAATCAAGGTGTGCCGCGGAACCCGCTCCTCAGTCGGTCAACTTTGGAAGCGCGGGCAACGCAGGTGCTAATGTCTAAAGGGCCGGGGCAACCGGCCCTTTTCTGCGGCAGCGGGGATTCGAATACCAACACGGTGTACGGCCCCACGGTACTTTGCTCTGTGACGAACGGACCCATGACGGCGCGCTCTGTAATCATCATTTATGCGGTCCCTTAATCATTTGCGTTGACTGACATTGTCTTCGTTAAAGGCGTGTCCTAAAACAAACACTGCTCTATCAACTCTTTACCGCGCAGGGTATCGATCCACTCCTGCGGAATTGCGTCGATACCGTAGGCCGTGCCGGCGAGGGCGCCTGCGACGGCTGCGGTGGTGTCGGTGTCGTCGCCTAGGTTGACGGCGGCAAGCACGCACTCTTCGTAGCTGTTAGTGTTGACGAAGCACCAGGTGGCTGCCTTAAGCGTGTCGCGCACGAAGCCACCGGATCTGATTTCATGCTCGGGTACATCTTTCAGACAGAGTACCCATTCGGGGAGCGCTCCGTCCATCGCGGACCTCAACAGCTCGATGAACGTGACACATGACTCGGTCGATGTTCTATGAGCGTGGGTGATTGCAGAGACCTCACGGATTTCTTCGTCTGTCGCATCGGTGAACGCCAGGGGCGCGATGCGCATGAGCGAGCCGTTGCCGTTGTCGCGCTCGCCGGAGCCTCCTTTGCCGGTGTGCAAGGCGCGGGCGGTCGTGCCGCCGTAATCGAAAACGCCGTCGATTGTATACTCGTCACGGGCAATCCAGCCGACGAACTTGTCGCGCATGTCCGCGGTGTCGATGTGCCCGAGCTCCCTAATCGAGTCACAGGTAGCAAGCATCATGGACGTGTCGTCGCTCCAGGTGCCGTCGGGCTGCCCATGCGTGCCGTAGCCGATCATGTCCATGCATTTGAACGTGCCGCGGGGCCTAAACTCGTAAGGAACGCCCAGCGCGTCGCCGACGGCAAGCCCATAGATGCAGTCGCGCAGTGTCGTTTTCGGTCTGTCTGTCATGGAGCGCTCCTCTTATGTCGGGGGATATGAAACGCCGTCGGGGGTATCGGTCGCAACGTGCTGCTACCCTTGCGCTTCGCCATTAGTCGCTTCGTTGATGGCGCGGTACTCGGCACTCAGCTCGCGCGCCAGCTCTTCCTTGCTTGGAAGATACGGCAAGTATTTGGCGGCAAACACTTGGTCGTTGTCTTCGGGCAGCGTGTACTCGACAATCGAGTCGCTTTTGTCCGCGCAGAGCACGATGCCTATAGGCGGATTGTCGCCTTCGTTCATGAGCTCGCGCGTGTAGTAGTTCACGTACATTTGCATCTGGCCCAGGTCCTGATGCGTAAGGTCATCGGTCTTAAGGTCGATGAGCACGAAGCAGCGCATCAGATAGTTGTAAAACACAAGGTCAATATAGAAATGGCGCCCATCAAAGGTGATGCGCTTTTGGCGCGCCTCGAAAGCGAAACCACGGCCAAGCTCCAGCAGGAACTTCTGAAGATGCGTGATGAGCGCCTGCTCTAGATCGCTCTCGCGAAACGCAGTATCGTCCGAGAAACCTAAAAACTCCAGTACATATGGGTCACGGATGATATCCTCGGGGCGACGAGCCGGGGCGCTCTTTTGGATTTCCTGGGTGACGGCCTCCTTGTCCTTGCTGGCAAGCAGGCGCTCGCGGAACATGGTGTTGATCTGGCGCTCGAGCTGACGCGTGCTCCAGCGAGAATCGGCGCATTCGTTCATGTACCAGGTGCGAGCTTCGGGGTCAGGAATGCGTATTAACCTGCGATAATGTGTCCAACTCAATTCGGGACGCAGTGAGTCCCGAATTGGAAATGCAAGATAGAACTGACGCATTTTACGCAGCTCTCTTGCTTCAAAACCTTTACCAAAATCCTTGGTAAGTCTGATTGCGAGGGCCTTGAGCAGCGCCTCTCCATACTTGGCGCGCTCCTCTCCGCCCTGCTCATCAACAATGCTCTTGCCGATCTCCCAATACGCCTCAACCATCGCAAAGTTAACGGCGGTATAGGCCTTGTCGCGAGCGGCGTTGAGAATCGAGGAAACCTGCTTGTAAAAAACTTCTGGCACGATTGCCGATTCTCCACGGTTTACCAGTTCGCCCATCACTGTCGCCCCACTTTCCTCTTGTGGAATGCATCTTTATTGTATTTAGTTTAAAGCCTCGCGCGGACTCGAATTTCAATGTCGCCTAGCGCCTTCGTGCAGGATTCCCGAAGTGACTAAAATGTGGCCATAGAGGCAGTTTTAGCGAACCCCGTGGGAGTGACACGCATGGATAACAACACTTTGCTGTTCCAGGACAAAGGTTCGGGCAGGTTTAAAGACGTCAAGATCTACCCTAACCGTATCGAGGTGCTCAAGAAGGGCACTTTCGGCGGCAAGCACACCGAGATTGTCTACCTTAAGGACATCACGGGGGTCAGCAGGATCAAGGGCCGCAATGTTTTTCTTCGCAACAGGCTGTTGACCGCCTGTGTCTTTAGCCTGAGCAGCCGCTCCCGGGCTCAGGAATTCGTCAACGTGCTGAACATAGTGATGTAGCCTATGGCGGCGTTCGGGCCAGGGTAAAAATCGGGGGCACAGAACGGTGTCCTACGCCCCCGATTGAGTCGATGTGTCTAAAAGGCCGGCTTGCCTATTCGCTATCGTCCCCAGCGTTTTCGCGGTCACTGGCAAGCATTGCCGCGCCAGCGACCGTTGTCGCCACGGCGGCAGCGGCGAGCCCGGCGGCGATGCCAGAGCCGTCGCCCGTGTCGGCGAGTTTTCCGGCCGAGCCCTTGCTCTTGTTGCCCTTGCCGTTCTTGTCGGCGCTGTCCGCGTTGGTACCGCTGTCGGTGCCGGTGCCGCCTGCACTGCCCGAAGTCGTCACAGTAAAGCTTGCGGCTCCGTCGGTGGCAAGCGTGTAGTTTTGCGCCGCGTCGCCCAACAGGCCTTTCGCACGCACCCAATACGTCCCCGCGGCAAATGCCTCGCCCTCGGCCATCGCCGTTCCCGGAGCGCCGTTCGCGTCGTGCACAAACTCGAGCTGGGCCGTGCAGGCATCGGTTTCGAGCTTGCCCTCGAGTGATGCCGCAATCTTGGCGCGCACGTCTTCGCCGGCCTTAAGGCCTTCGAGTCCCTCAAAATGGGGCGTCAGCGCGCGTGGATCGATATCGATGGGCACGGAGCCCCGCAGCTCCGTAACGGTCTCGTTGCCCAAGGCGTCGACGTCCACATATTCGATGGCAAACGCATGGCCCGAAGCCGCCACGTTGAGTACGTTGCTGCTGTTGACAAGGCGGAAATGACCCTCGCCAACGGTCTTGCCATCTTGGAGTGAGGCATCGCTCAGCGAGTCGCCGTATGTCATGTGCATGCGGGTCGGGAGGTAGTACGAAGCTGTCTGCTTGTGCTGTGCGTAATTGCGCTGGTAGATGCTCCGCGCCAGTGCCGCATCAACAAAGTCGGATGCGATGATGCCAATGTGCTTGAGGCAATCTGACTTTGTTTTCTCGTTGCCGCTGGGGTTGATGTACTGGCTCTTGTACAGATGCTCGTTGACCACTCGCGCTGCGGTAAATGGGTTGCTTCCTTGTTTGTGATTCGTGCAGCTGGTGTAGTTGATGGACCAACAGCGCTCCAAGACCTGCTCCTTGGACCCATCATTGTCCATGACGTCAACCTTGCCGCGGGTGAGATTGGCCGTTTCCCGCAGTGCCATATCGACCCATTCGATCTTGTCGGTTCCGGTGCATTCGTAATGGTCCTGGGCATATACCTTGGTGCAATAGGCTTTTTTGTCGCCTGCTTTCCCCTCGGCTTCAAAGCCTTGCGCGTTTTGGACGAGACACATAGAGGAGCTGTCGGGGTGTGCTGCGATTTTGTCGTCCCATTGGGTGAGGTCGAGTCCCCACGTGTGGCCGCTTGCGCTGTTGCCGGCGAGTCCAAATCGACGTAGCAGGACGATCTTTCCGCGCACCTCGCCCAGTGTGGGAACGCGGCTCGACGTATAGAACAGGTCGGGATCCTTGCCCATAACCTTGGCGAAGGCCGTCGTAACACTTTCGTCGGTAGCCTCGTCGTTGCCTCGTGACACAAGCATGATGAGCGCTTCTGACGGCTTTTCGCTCAAAAATGTTTTGAAGTAACCGATGACATCGGAGAGATGCATATAGCCCCCGTCTTTTTTGAGCAGGTAGCATCTTCCATGGTCGATGCCGGGGTCGCCGTTCTTGTCGTCCTTTCCGAGTCGGATATCAAAATAGCGAATGCCTTCGAGCAACTGCGTGGGGATGTAATCCTGCTGGCACTTTGCTTGTGAGGATTGGGGCTCGGTGTCGTTGTCCACGCTGCAGGTGCCCGAATCGTGGGTTCCCGGTATGCTCAGCTCGTCGAGGTATTTGTTGTCATCGACGTGGCTCATCCAACATGGTCCGTCGACGTAGCTGCTATACGTGGTCCAGTCGATGCTGCTAACTGTGGCATTGGTCTTGTCCATGCTGTAGCCGACAAGCTCGAGCTCCCACGGAATGGGATATTTCTTTTGGCAAATCTTGTTGTTGTCTTGGTCTTTGCCTTTCGATTCTATGGCCAGGTAGTTAATGCCGTTTTTCGTGTATATGCGGTCTCGAATAATATAAGTTCCGTCGGACTGGGGGTCAAACGTATAGGCGCGGCTGTCCTTATGGTCGTACTCGCCACTCCATACGTGGATAACCTTTCCATCTTTGTCCGAGTCGCCGTCGACCGACCAAATGCTGTAGCCTGTCTTCTTGTGCTCCTCGAAATTGAGCAAGGTGCGAATGGCATACCAATTTGTATTATCTGTATCGGTCGCCACGTGCTCGAGGATGAGCTTGTTGGACGTGCCGTCATTAAACAGGTGGCAGACGTTGCCGATGACGTTGCCGTCTTCGTTGACGCTCGCGGTACGAAAATAGCCCGCGGGACGAAGGCGAATGACGAAATTGTCGAGGCTGACCGACGCTGTGGCAGCGTCGTCTGCAAATGCCGCGCGCACGGGAAGGCCCAATCCCGCGGTTTCGGGCAGGCTTACAAATGGCGACAACGCGGCGAGTCCAAGGCCCAGTGTAAACGCTCGGCGACTGATGGCGTGGTGTTCGGTCATAACTCCTCCGTTCGCAGGGTGCGGTTATGCGATAGTTTTGGTCACTATACTGCCCAGATGTTTAAAGGCGCCGGCTTTAATTGTGTGCGCGGCGCTATAAATCGGCGGGCGGACGTGCTGGGGCGCTTGTCTATTTTTGCTGCTACCGCGTCTGGGATGGTTCCGGCGTCCGGCATCCTCGCGTTCGTCGGCTACCGGCATAAGAAAAGGAGGGTCGGTTTACCGGCCCTCCCTGGGTGCGAAGCACTGGGGCACTGCCGCTTGTTAGCACTGCGCTCGTGTTTCCCGTTGCGCTCGCGAGTCGCTTAGCGCTTAATCTCGATATCGTCGAGCTTAACATCCATGGCCTCGGTCTTGGCCTTGGCGATGTCATCGGCAAATTCCAGAGACTTCATCATGGTCTCGACGGCGTCCTTGTGCTCCTCGACGTTGTCGATGCGCACGTACACGCTGCCGCCGCCTGCTTCGGTGAAGTACTCAGTCGTCACGCCGCCCGAGTGTGTATAGGAAGCGTTGCGCCAAGTCTTGCCGTTGTACTTGACGGAGTCATTCTCGGTCCACTCAAAGCTGGCATTCCACTTTGCCTCGTAGTCGAACAGCTCGTCGGCGTTCTTGTCAGGATCGAAGACGGGGATGAAGCGATCGCTGGCGTGCTCGCTCTCGGTGAACTTAAACTGGGCCCTGTCGGCGGTATCGCCTGCGACGTCGGTGACCTCGACGCCCTCGGGGACCTCGACCTTAAACCAAATGAAGTCGGTCCTCATATCCACGGCTGGCTTTTCTGCTCCGCCGCCACCGCCACTCCCGGTAGCGCCGCCGCTTCCGCCACAGCCCACCAGGGCAACCGCGGCAAAGAGACTGATGCAGAGGGTGAGAATCGCAAAGGCCTTCTTTTTCATGGTCGTGTCCTCCTCGATCTGTAACCGCCCATGGATTACCTGTCTTTACTGTACGCGTGGACGGTTCGCTAGGGTGGGCCATGTGTCCCATTCTGAGGGCCGGATTTGCGCCGTTAAGTGGCAATATGTTCGGGCGCAAAAGAGGGGAGGGCCGATGTTGTCGGCCCTCCCCGGGGTTGGGTGCCCGTTGTTTTAATGGGGCGCGCGTACGTGGGCGTGTGCGGGGTCCCGTTACTTGATCTCGATGCTCGAAATCTCAACTTCGCGTGCCTCGGCAACTGCCTTCGCCATGTCATCGGGGAACTCGATGGAGTTGAGGAGCGTCTCGGCTTCTTTCTCGTGCTGATCGAAGTTCGCGATGAGAACGCAGACGCTTCCCGGTTCAACGTCGGTAAAGAGATAGGTATGGGTGCCGCGGTTGTCCTCGCACGTTCCGGTGAGCCATGTCCTGCCGTTGTGCTCGACGGGGTCGCCAACTTTCCACTGGAACATGCTGTTCTTTCGACCCTCATCGGCAAGAGCTTCTTCTGCCGTCATCTTCTCTTCCCAAACGGGGATAAAGCGGTCGACTGTGGTGTTCTCGTTCTCGGGGAAGGTGAGCTGGACCCTGTCGGCGTTCTTGCCTGCCGAGTCGCTTACGCCAACGCCCTCGGGCATCTCGACCTTAAACCAGATAAAGTCGGTCTTCTTGGCGACGGGGGCCTTTTCCTTGCTCTCGCCCTTGGCGGCGCTGCTGCCTCCGCCCGATGCGTTCCCGCCGCAGCCCACGAGGGCGAGCGCGGCAAAGAGGGCGATGCAAAGGGAAAGGATCGATAGGGTCTTTTTCTTCATGGTGGCGTCCTCCTTGTCTGCCGATGACATCACGGCGCCGCATGCTGTTGGGGTACTGATTGCGCTGGCGGCGGATGTCTCTGTGTACTGTGCGGCTTATGCCTCCGTTCACCGCTTGTGGCCGTTGCGCGGCCGTGCCCCAACGGGTTCCTTACTTATAGATATGCCCCAGTTTGTGCCGTTCGGGAGTCTCGAAAGGTGGGCCATGTGTCCCATGTTTGCGGCGCCGACGCCTATCGTTCGTCATAGAAATCCGCGATGGCCAGGTGTGCTGACGCTCATGTGCTTATGGGCTAGACTTAGCATCATTACGTGTTTGATGCGGTTGGTCGGCGGTTGCCGCCCGACCGATCTATATGACTTGAAGGTGCATACGTATGAGCCAAGAGATGATGGACAAGACCTGCCGTGGGTTTGCCGAGGCGCTGGCCGCGCGCGAGCCGGTTCCCGGCGGCGGTAGCGCGAGCGCCTTTGTGGGCGCGCTGGGCGCCTCGCTTTGCGGGATGGTCGCTCGCTACGGGGCGACCAATCCCGCGCTTAGCGATCGGGCGGACGATCTGACGCGTGCATTTGCCCAGGCAGACGAGTTGGCGCAGGAACTAGTGGGTCTGGTTGCCGAGGATGTTCGTGCATACGGCCAGGTGTCCGCGTCGTATGGTATTCCGCGCGAGGATCCGGCTCGACCCGCGGCGATTCAGGACGCGTTGCGCGTGGCGGCCATGCCGCCGTACCGGATCATGGATGCCTGCGGGCGCGCGCTGGCGCTGCTCGAGGACATGGCAGACAAAGGCTCGCGCCAGTTGCTGTCCGACGTGGCGTGCGGTGCCGTGTTCTGCCGCGCCGCCATGCAGGGTGCGAGCCTGACGCTCTTTGCCAACACCACATCTATGAAAGACCGGGCGCGCGCCGAGGAACTCGAGGCGGCGTGCGATGAACTACTAGATACGTGGCTGCCGCGCGCCGATGCACTGGCGCGCCGTGCTGCTGACGCCGCAAGGAAGAGGGGATAGCCATGGCAGAGCTGCTCAAGGGCGCTCCCGTTGCCCGCGCTTTGACCGAGGAGCTTGCCGCTCGTTGCGCCGCCCTGCGCGAACAGGGCATCGTGCCGACACTGACCATCGTTCGTGTGGGCGAGCGCGAGGACGACCTGTCCTACGAGCGCGGCGCCCTCAAGCGCTGCGAGAAGGTTGGCATTGAGGCTCGCCGCGTCTTGCTTCCCGCCGATGTTTCGCAGAACGAGCTGCTGGCGGCTATTAAGGACATCAATGCTGACCCCGCTGTTCACGGCTGCCTGATGTTTCGTCCGTTGCCCGACGGCCTTGACGAGGATGCAGTTGCCGCGGCACTCGAGCCCGCCAAGGATGTTGACTCCATGACGCCGGCCTCGCTGCTTACCACGCTTTCGGGGCGAGGCGAGGGCTTTGCTCCTTGCACGGCCGAGGCCGTGTTGGCGTTGCTGGACCATTACGGCGTTGAGCTGGATGGGGCCAAGGTCGCGGTCGTCGGTCGGTCGCTCGTGATTGGCCGTCCCGTAGCCGCCATGCTTACGGCTCGCAATGCCACGGTGACGACGTGCCATACGCATACGCGTGACTTGGCTGCCGAGTGCCGTGCGGCTGATATTGTGGTTGCGGCCGTTGGACGCGCGCGCACGATTGGCGCGGATGCGGTTCGCGAGGGCCAGACGATCATCGATGTGGGCATTAACTGGGACGAGGCCGCCGGCAAGCTGGTCGGCGATGTCGATTTTGATGCTGCGGAGCCGATCGCTGGCGCAATTACTCCCGTGCCGGGCGGCGTGGGGGCTGTAACGACGGCGATTCTCGCCAAGCACGTGATCGAGGCGGCGGAGCGCGCATCGAAATAGGCGTTTTTTGCCCACAGGGGTTGCCGGGGCAGCTGTTTCGCCCTATTTGCGCCGAAGCGATACACTGTTGCCGTTTGATTTCTTCGCTCAAGGAGGATGCGCATGCCGTGCACAACGATTCTGGTCGGTAAAAACGCAAGCTACGACGGGTCGACGCTGGTTGCCCGCAACGAGGACTCGTCCAACGGGGTGTTTGAGCCCAAGCGCATGCGCGTGGTGCACCCCGACGAGCAGCCGCGTGTCTACACGAGCGTCCTGAGCCACCTGACCGTTGAGCTGCCCGACAATCCCATGCGTTACACAAGCGTCCCCGACGTTGTCCCGGGCCATGGCATTTGGGCCGAGGCCGGCTTCAACGAGCTCAATGTTGGCATGTCCGCGACCGAGACGCTCACCACCAACGAGCGTGTCCGCGGCGCCGATCCGCTCGTGGACTACGTGCCCGCCAAGGGCAACGAGGGCGAGGACGGCTATGTTCCGGCGCAGCCCGGTGGTTTGGGCGAGGAGGACATGGTGACCCTGGTGCTGCCGTATGCCAAGTCCGCCCGCGACGGCGTGCGTATCCTGGGCGACCTGCTCGAGCGCTACGGCACCTACGAGAACAACGGCATCGCCTTTAGCGACGTTGACGAGATCTGGTGGCTCGAGACCATTGGCGGCCACCACTGGATCGCCAAGCGCGTGCCCGATGACGCCTATGTGACCATGCCCAACCAGCTGGGTATCGATAGCTTTGACCTGGATGACGCCGAGGGCGCCCAGGCCGACCACATGTGCTCCGCCGACCTGCGCTCCTGGATGGCCGAGTGGCATCTGGACCTGACGTTGGGCGTCGAGGGCGACGGCCCGGCCGCGGTCTTTAACCCGCGCGAGGCCTTTGGCTCGCACAGCGACAGCGACCACGTCTACAACACGCCGCGCGCCTGGTACATGCAGCGCTGCCTCAATCCCAGCGATGTGTGGGACGGTCCCGACGCCGACTACACGCCCGAGAGCGACGACATCCCCTGGAGTCGCGTGCCCGAGCGCAAGGTGACCATCGAGGACATCAAGTACGTGCTTTCGAGCCACTACCAGGGCACGGAGTACGACTGCTACGGCAGCAAGGGCACGCCCGCCACGCGCGGCGCCTATCGTCCCATCGGCATCAACCGCAACAGCCAGCTCGCCGTGCTGCAGCTGCGCCCCTATGCACAGCCGGCGTATCGCGCCGTACAGTGGATGGCGTTTGGCTCCAACTCGTTTAACGCGCTCGTGCCGCTGTACGCTAATGTCGAGACCATGCCCGAGTACTATGCCGACACGCAGGCTCGCGTGACGTCCGAGAATTTCTATTGGGCAAATCGCCTGATCGGTGCCTTGGCCGATGCTCGCTTCCATGAGTGCGGTCGCGCCGTCGAGGATTATCAGGAGAAGATCGGCGGCATGGGCCACAAGCAGATTCACGACGTTGACGCCTCCGTTGCCGCCCTGCCCGAGGCCGAGGTGCCTGCCGAGCTCGCCTGCGCCAACGAGGCCTTTGCCGAGCTCGTGCGCGTGGAGACCGATGCTCTGTTGGGCAAGGTACTCTACACCACGAGCTGTGCCATGAAGAACTCCTTCGCGATGAACGACAACGTAAGGTAAAGATAACCTTGCAACGAGCGAGCGGGACAAACGCCGTCAAAGGATTTGCCCCGCTCGATTTCTATCCCGGCGATAAAACGATTTTGTGTCGTTCGCCCAATCTTGGGTACAAGAACGCCAATGCAGTTGTTCACGATTGGAGCCAACCATGGTTATGAAATTCGATCAGCTTGTTAACGGTGCCATCAACGTGGGCTTCGGCGCCGCTGCCGTTGCCGTCGAGGGCGGCAAGAAGGTCCTTGACGACCTCAATACTAAGGGCGAGCAGGTGCGCAAGGACGCCGGCACCCCCGATATCGCCCGCAGCGTGTCCGACATGTTCGAGCAGGCCGGCGGCACCATTTCCGACCTCACCGAGCGCCTGGGCATGCAGGGCGAGACCGCGGCACAGCGCGTGCTCGATGAGCTCATTCTGGCCCGCGTCCGCGTTATGACCGCCCCCGAGCGCACGGCCTTTTTGGCCCATGTGCGCGACATCGTCGATTCGGTCGAGGACAACGTGACCTCGGTGCCCGTCGAGTCTGTTGAGCCCGACGACGCAGAGGACGCCGAAGAGGCCGAGTAGCAGCGCAGATGGCAGATTCCACCACCGATTACAACAATCAAGATCCCTTGGGTGACGAGACGTCGGTTGTCGATGAGGTTGAGGCCGCCGTCTCGGGCGCTCGCAAGAAGCCGCGCGCTGTCGATATGGTGCCCGAGGAGCCCGACGCGATGGCGCCGGACGAGGAATACCAGCTCACGCCGGCGGGCCGCCGCGAACGCATCGGTCAGATCGTTCGCCTAATCAAGAAGTACCGCGTCTGGGACAACCTCACGCCGGTGCGCCTGCGCCGCCTGCTCGAAGAGCTCGGCCCCATGTTTGTCAAGATGGGGCAGATTCTGGCCAACCGGTCCGAGATTTTGCCGCAGCGGTTTTGCGACGAGCTGCGTCGCCTGCGCTCCGACGTAGAGCCGGTGCCGTATGAGGTAGTGCTCCGCTGTCTGGAAGAGGAATACGGCCAGCGCTTGGGGCAGATGTTCGACGCGATCGACCCCAACCCGCTCGGTAGCGCGTCGCTCGCGCAGGTGCACCGCGCCCGCTTGGTGACGGGCGAGGACGTGGCCGTTAAGGTGCAGCGCCCTGGCGCGCAGCAGGTCATGGCGCAGGACATCGACATCATCCGCTCGGTGGTGCGTATCGTTTCCAAGTTCGTCAACACCGACCAGTTTGTTGACCTGCACGGCGTGGTCGAAGAGCTGTGGACCTCGTTTCGCGAGGAGACCAACTTTTTGGCCGAGGCCAAAAACCTCAACGATTTCTACGACTTCCACAAAAGCGTGCATGGCGTGTCGTGCCCCAAGTCCTACCTGGACCTTTGCACCGAGCACGTGGTGGTCATGGACTACATCGACGGCATCTCGATTGCCGATCCCGAGCGCCTGGTGGCCGAGGCCTATGACCTGGAAAAGATCGGTTCGGCGATTGTCGAGGACTATTCGACGCAGGTGCTCGACGACGGCTTTTTCCATGCCGACCCGCATGCGGGAAACATCATCCTCAAGGACGGCATCGTCTACTTTATTGACCTGGGCATGGTCGGGCGCATGTCGAGCCACGACCGCGGTATCGTCAAGGATATGATTTTTGCCGTGGCCGAGGGCGACGTGCCCAAGCTCAAGGATTCGCTTATGCGCTTTGCCGTGACGCGCGGCGACTCGGCCGAGCTCGACCATTCGGCCTTTTTGTCCGATTTGGACTTTATCGTCGCCGACTTTGCGGGCCTCGATCTTAAGGACCTGGATATCGGCGAGTTTTTGACCTCGCTGCTAAACCTGGCGCGCAAAAACGACGTTGAGCTGCCGAGCGTGGTGACGATGTTCGCGCGCGGCATGGTGACGCTCGAGGGCCTGCTGACCGAGTACATGCCCAACGTCAACATGATCCAGATCATCCAGACGCACATCAAAAACGAGAAGAGCACCTATGCGCGCGTCCGCGAAATGGGGCGCGATCTTGCCGCGAGCAGCTATCGCGCGGCAAAAGGCTCGCTCGAGGCGGCCGAGTATCTGGGCTTGGCGTCGCGCATGCTCACGCGCGGCCAGCTTAAGGTGAACACGCAGATTATGAGCAGCGATAAGGCGCTGCGGCAGCTGGGTGGAATTATCGACCGCATGTCGATGGCAATTGTGATCGCCGGTCTGTTTATCGGCTCGTCGGTGGTGTACTACGCGCGCATCGAGCCGGTTGTGTTTGGTATCCCGGTCATCGGCTTTATGGGCTACGTGAGTGCGCTGGTGCTGGCGCTGATGCTGGGCCGCGAGATTTGGCGCAACAGCCACGGCGGCAAGCGTTAGCGATTTCCCGGGGTCGGGGAAACGGGTTATTTTGCTCGGCACTCCATCCCCACCCTTTTCTATCGCAAACCATAGCTTTTACCTTGGGCTTCGCCTGTGTGTGGGGCCCTTTTGCGTGATACCATACTGACAGTAATAATCGATGGCCTAGATGGTGGTGCGGAGACGCACGAATGCGCGGTTTTCCTGCGCGTTTGGGAGAATCGGGGTGCAAGTCCCCGGCTGTACCAGTAACCGTAATTCCTCTTGGCCCGGGATGGTCACGTCGCAGATCGGACGGCGCGCCCGGGTCGGTAAGGTTAAGTCGGATCGCCTCCCATCTTGCACGCGGGCGCGGCGCATGCCGCCGGTACGCGTTGGGCTCTGGAGGGAAGGGGGACCCCGATGGGGGTACTCAAGCGCAATATGCGCGATGATGTGGGGCAGCCGCTGGGCAATGCTCCCAGTGCAGACAGTAGGAGACAAATGGATATGTTTGAGGACGAGTGCCAGCGCGCCTCGTGGCGTCGTCATGGAGCGATTGCCCGTGGCGTAGCCAAGCGCGGTCTGGTGGCGTTCCTGGCTTTTGCCATGGCTTTTGGCACCACGCCGGCGCAACTTTGGGCCGAGGGCGCCGAGGGCATTGCCGAGGCCGTGGCTCAGGCCGCAACGGGCGGCGAGGGCGCGGCGGCCTATGAGGGCACTGCTGCCGCCGATACCGGTGCGAACGATGCTGCCGTGGAGGACGGCACGGGTACCAGTGACGCTGCTGCCGGTCAGGGTACGACTTCGGGCGCCGCGAAGGGCGATGACGCCGCAGGTGATGCGGCTGATTCCGGCAGTTCCACCGCGATGCCTGCTGTCGCTTCGGAGCAGGGCGAGCCGAAGGCCGCTGCCGCTTCTGCCACGACGCTTTCCAGCGTGGCCAGGGTCTGCATCCAGGACACCAAGGATGAGAACTACTCGTATTCCACGAAGTCCGGCGCGCTCAATGCGGGTGATACGCTCTGGGCCAATATGTACGATAAGGATGAGGACGACTACTACAGTTCGGCTTATTCCGTCTCCAATCCTGGCACCTGGACTTACACCTGGCTCGCCGGCACGACCAGGGCCAGCAGCAATGTCGCCGACTACACCGAGGTCGTAGGCCACGAGCAGTCGCTCACCGTCACCGCCGCGATGGAAGGCAAATACTTCATCTGCAAGGTGACCGCGGACGGTAAGGACTACTACGGTCCGTCCGTCTCTGATGGCTCGGGCATCAATGCCAACTTCATCCCCGGTCCCGTGTTGGGCGCCGGGCAGATGGAGCTTAGCAGCGTCAAGCTCAGTAGCGACACGCCGAGCATAGGCGATACCCTTACGGCGACTCCGTACAAGGATTGGTCGAGCCCCGCGGGCTCCGACGCCAAGGTTACCTACACGTGGTCCGCATCCACCTCGCAGTCCTCGGGCTTCACCAAGATCGAGGGCGCGACGGGCGCTTCCCTCACGGTAACCGATGACCTCGAGGGCAAGTACATTAAGGTCGAGGCCACTGCCGGCGTCAACACGGTGAGCAAGACCACTTCCAGCAAGGTCAAACAGGCCGGTGTGGTCGAGATTTCGGCCGTGTCCATCATCAACACCAAGGACAACACGAGTGTCTTTGCGGTGGGGGATACCGCTAAGGCCCGCGCCAAGGAGAAGGGCGGCGCGTACGGCGCATTCGTCGACGCGAGCAAGCTCAACTATCAGTGGCAGTGCTCTGACACCAAGAGTGGCACGTATACCGACATTGCGGGCGCCACGGGTGAGACCCTCGAGCTTACCGACGCTTTGGGCGGCAAGTACCTCAAGTGCAAGGTGTCTTCGAAGATCGGCTCTTCGAGCTTGACCAACTCGACGGGTGCTCTCGTTGCTGCCGCCGGTTCAATTAATGTCACGAGCGTGACTATGAGCCCGACTTCGGGCAAAGTCGAGGTTGGCTCCACGATTACGGCGACCGCCAAGGTGGGTTCCACCGACGTTACCACCGATTCGCATGTCACGTGGCAGTGGTATAAGGGCACCTCGAGATACGCGAGCTCGTGCAACACGCCTATCGAGGGCGAGACCGGCAGCACCTTGACGGCGACCGCCGCCCTTAAGGGCTACTACGTCGTGGCTAAGGCCAATGGCGGCTATGGCGAGCAGAAGCCGTACTATGCGGCGGGTCCTGTGTCCGTCGCTGGCCAAGTTGAGCTTTACGACGTACAGTTTGAGGGCTCTCCCGCCACCAATGGCGTGCACGTGGGCGATACGCTCAAGACCAAGGTACGCAAAAAGGACGGCTCGAACTACAGTTATATCGAACGTACCGACAATGTGACCTATCAGTGGCAGTATGCAAATACCAGCTCGAGCTACGACTCCGCTTACACCGATATCCCCGGTGCTACCAAGGCTACCTATACCGTTGACGCCGTCTATGCCGGCAAGTACCTGCGCGTGAATGTGACGAGCGAAAATACCGTTTTCAGCACGCAGAAGAAGAGCTCGTACGGTACGCAGTCCGTTGTCCCGCTCGGCCCCGTGACGCTCAAGGGTCAGTACAAGCTGGCGGGCATCAAACTTGCCGATAAGAACGTTACGCTGAGTGTGGGCTCAAAGATCACGCCGAGCGTGCAGGTTCCGGGCAGCTGGTCGGGCTCGACGAAGGACGTGCCCGACGATGCCGAGTTGACCATGGCGTGGTACGCCAAGGGCGAGGGCGATGCCGATTGGACCGAGCTCACCGACGGCATCGATACGACCGATGGCAGCCTGACCATTTCGGACGCGCTTGTTGGCAAGCGCATTAAAGTTACGGCGAGCGCTCTCGATAACACGGTTGAGTGGGTTTCTTCCGATAGCGTTACCGCGGCGGGGGAGTATAACCTGCTGCGCGTGACCACTACGCCGCAGATCAATAGCGATTCGATCCATCTCGTCTCGGGCGATAGCGTGAAGGCGACGGCGCAGGCTAAGCGCGCTGACGGCTCGACCACCAACGGTATCGACGTCACCGATCAAGCGACTGTTGTCTGGTACGCGGCTGACGACGCGAAGGCCTCTGCGGCCGACTGGACACTTCTGCCCGACATGTCGGGCGCCACGGCAACGGTTTCGGCTTCTGCCGCGGGCAAGTATCTGAAGGCTGTCGCCACGAGCGGCAGCTCGACGGTCGAGCTTGTCTCTGCCAATCCCGTGATCGCCGCAGGCTCTCTTGAGGCCGCAGTCCAAAAGCTCAACGATGCCAATAAACAGATCGCCGTTGATTACAGCGCTAAGGGCGGCAACGTCAATGACGCGCTGAAGGCGCAGCTTGCCGATTTGGGATTTACCGATATTGACGTCAAGGTCTCCGAGGGCGGCGTTGCCTTTAATGCAGAGGATGACAAAGCCACGGTCGGTATCTCCGACGCTCAGGATAAGACCAACGGCGATGTGACCTTCTTCTTCATTGACCCCAACGACTACACCGGTTACAACATCGACGGTCTGCGTAGCGCCGAGGTCGTGTTTGAGCTGTCGCGTGGCGACGAAACCGAATACTATCAGCCCAGCAAGACAGTGCAGGTTGCTTGGGACGAAGCCCGCGTTCAGCAGATGCTCGACGATGCTGCCGAGCAAATTGCCATAGGCTACGCTTCGGGCGATTCGGCCGAGTCCGTCACGTCGAATCTCACGCTTCCGTACCGCGCAGGCTCCAAGAGCAAGTTCGAGGTTGAATGGAAGAGCTCCGACGGCGATGTCATTTGGCCGTCCGGTTATGGCTGGGACGACTACACCGGCAAGGTGACGCGCTTTTCGAGCGATCGCACCGTAACGCTGACCGCGACCGTTTCGTTTGTGAGCGGTGGCCCGTCTGACGTTAAGGGCGCGCACGACTTCACCGTGACGGTCAAGGGTGATCCCGAGAAGGTCGCCGCCGACAAGAAGGCGCTGCAGGAGAAGGTCGATGCGGCCTTTACCTACGACAATATCAAGTACTCCGGCACCGACGCGGTCGCTAACAAGGATGGCCTGACCGCCGATCTGCAGATGCCGCGCACGAGCACGCTTAATATCGACGGCAAGTACTACAAGGTCGAGTACTCCGCCAGCACCGATGACATCACGTTCAACGGCTACAAGGGCACGGTCTATCAGCCACTGCCTGGCAAAGAGGCAGCGAAGACCAAGATCACCCTTACGGTGACCGATAAGTCCAACGCCGAGGTCACGGCAAGCAAGACCCTCGACTTTGCGATTTCTCCGCAGGACCAGGGCGAGCTCGATGCCGAGCTTTCTCTTATGGAAAAGGCGAAGGCCGGCTATGCTGCCGCCATTCTGAATGGCCAGGACGCCAATGCCGTTTCGGCGGACATGCACGCGTTCCAGAAGGCGTATCTCGATGCCGACGGCAACCTTGCCTGGAGCTACAACAAGACGACGACCGATTCGACGTCCCTTGGTATTGTTCCGGAGGATCTGCCTGGCTATGATGCGATGTCCGGGCAGGATTGGCGTCTGTTTAAGTCGAGCAACAGCTCTATTGTCTCCGCAGAGAATCTCAAGGTCACGCAGCCGCAGTACAACACGAAGGTTGTCGTTTCCTCGCGCCTGACGAGTGAGAAGTACGCTCGCTATGCTGAGCGCTATCCCGACAATGCCACGTATGCCAAGCTTGCCAACCAGGATGTCTCGGCAACGTTGACGGTCGTGGGCACGAGTGGTCAAAACAGCCCCGAGGTCACAGCGACGTGCTCGGTTATTGGCGTCGACGCCAAGGGCAAGCAGCAGACGTGGGCTGCCGCTTCGCAGTACACGCTCAAGAACGGCTCGACTGCCGCCGATCTTTCCGAGGAGCTCTTTAAGCAGGCTGGCCTCAAGGCCGACTACGACCCCAACGGCTCTTGGGGTTGGGTGCTCAATTCCATTACGTCGCCTTTCGATGCCGATCGCACCCTTGCATACGACACTGCTACGGGTGCCTATTGGCAACTATTCATCAACGGCGTCGCTGCGTCGGTGGGTGCTGGCAACTACAAGCTCGAGGCGGGCGACTCTGTCGTCTGGTGTTACTCGAAGTACGGTGACGCTGCGCCCACCGACCAGCTTTCGGTAAGCTGTACCGTTGTCGGTCAGGACGCTTCAGGTGCTCAGCAGACGTGGGCGCAACCTACGACCTCGCTGGTGGAAGAGGGCGCAACTGCCGCCGATCTTTCCGAGCAGGTCTTTAAGCAGGTCGGTATTGGCGCCGACACTGGCACGGGCTCGTACGGTTGGTTCCTCAATTCGTTGACCTCGCCGTTCGAAAAGAACGTGACGCTTTCGACCGAGCAGGTTAACGAGAGTACCTGGAAATACTGGCAGTTCTTTGTCAACGGCAAGATGGCCAATGTCGGCGCCGGCAACTACACGCTCAAGGCCGGCGATGAGATTGCCTGGGTCTATGGTTCCGATGGCACCATGCCCGGTCAGGTTTCTGTCTCGATGGAGATCATCGGCAAGAAGGACGATAAGGCACAGCGCTGGACCGATCCTTCGAAGCAGGTGTTTGTTGGGGGCACGACGATCAAGGACGCCACTGCCGCCTACTTTGATGCCTTGGGCATCAAGTCCGAGATGTACGATCAGCTGGGCTTCTGGGGCGTTCACAGCCTTGTCTCTCCGCTTGACGGCACTAAGTTGGCCGGCGCTTGGTCGTACTTTGTTAACGGTGTTCCCGGTTCTCAGCTCGATAGTGACTACGTGCTCAAGTCGCGTGACAAGATCGTCTGGGCTTATGCTGCCGGCGATACGGTGCCTAATCCCGACGAGGTCGTAGTCAATCCGAGCGCCCCGCGTCCGACCGATTGGAAGTCCGATTGGGACGGCAAGTCCAATGCGGCGGTCGAGAACGTTTCGACGCCTACGGGTGCGCTAGCGAGCTCTTGGACGTTCGACTGGAAGGCGTATTCTGGTTCGGCGTATCCCAACGCGAGTGAACCTATTGTCGTGAACGGCAACGTGTATCTTGCCGTCAACAAGCGTTTGCTAAAGATTGACGCCAAGTCGGGCAAGGTCCTTGCCGAGTCGAATCTTAAGACTGCGGTCGGTTACACCTCGCGCCCGATTTATGCGAACGGTTTGGTTATTGTTCCGCTTGACGGCGGTGCGGTCCAGGCTCTGACGGCTGACGCGCTCACAACGGTTTGGGTCACCGACTCCGTGAGCGAGACTGCTCAGTCGAATTCTCAGCTGACAATTGATGGCAATTACCTCTATGTCGGCACCGTTGATGTCGACTATGGAAAGGGTACGTACAATAACGGTCATCTGACGCGTATTAACATCCTGACCGGCGCTGTTTCTTGGCAGCATGTCAATGCCGACGAGGGTTATTACTGGACGGGCGCGACGGTGGGCGATGACTTTGTCTTGGTTCCCACCAGTGCCGGTACCGTCGAGATGCTCAGCAAGTCTTCGGGCGATGTGCTCGGAAAGGTTTCGGTTGGTGCTGTTGTCAACTCCACCTGTGTGCTTTCGGCTGACGACAGCCATGCCTATCTAATCTCGCGCGACGGCAAGCTGCACGTCTTGGCGATTTCTGATGGCGACTCACGCGATGCGGATGCCGCTTCGCTTATTACCGAGGAGCGTGTGGTCGATCTTGGCCTTACGGGATGTGCATGCGTGCCTACGACGACGTATGATGGCAAGCTGATTGTTGGCGGCGAGGTTGCTGGCGGCTCTGCGCTGGCGATTATTGATCCGGCCAACAACTTTGCCAAGACGCTGGTTTCGTCTGCTGATGGCACTGCGCTTCCTGCTGGCGGCATCAAGGGCGCTCCGCTCGTAAGTGTCCAGGGCGAAGACGCGTATGTCTACTTCACGGTTAACTACGGCGAGAGCCCTGATTTCGTTAACTACACCTCAGGCGGTGGCGTATATCGTTACAAGTTGGGTGACGCTGAGGCTTCTGGTGTGTTTAGCGCAACGGGCCACTACAACTTCTGTGACTCGCCAATCGCTTGTGATGCCCAGGGCAACTTGTACTACATTAACGACTCTGGCACGCTGTTTAAGCTGAATGCTGGCGTTAAGGTTTCGTTTAGCGCTGGCGAGGGGTCCAAGGTCGATTTTCAGACTACGGCCGCCAACGGCTCTATCGCCAAGCCTGCCGATCCGACGCGCGAAGGCTACACCTTCGCTGGTTGGTATACCGACGAGGCCTGTACGGAGGCATATGACTTTAGCGTTGCGGTGACGGCTGATATGACGCTGTATGCCAAGTGGATCAAGAATGCTGTTAACCCTGGTGGTAACGGTGGCTCTGGCTCCGCTGGCGGCAACGGCGGTTCGGGTAATGCCGGTGCTGGTTCTGGCTCCTGTAACGGCACAAACGGCCAGCAGGCTGGCGGTGCTGTTGCTCCGGGTAAGAAGCCGGTGTCGTCTACCACGACTACGACCGAGACCAAGGACGATAAGGATTCCAAGAAGAAATCCGATAAGTCCGGCAAGAAGGACAAGAAGTCCGGCAAGAAGGATGACAAGTCCGGCAAGTCCGACACGGGCTCGTCTGCAGCGACCACTGCCAAGAAGTCCGCTGCGGCTCCCTCGCAGCAGTCTGGCTTCAATCCGCTCGCCATCGCTGGCGTGGCGGCTGGCGTGATCGGTCTCGCCGTCATCGGCGTGTTCGTGTTCACCAAGCGCCGGTAGGTGAGGGCTGTGTCCAGTAAGCCTCAGGACGCCGAGTCCAAGCAGCCCGACTCGTCGTTCATCCAGCTTGACGATGTAAAGCAAAAGGGCGCCGCTTCGGCGGCGTCCGCCCCTCGGCGCAAGGCACTTGTTGGCGTTCTGACAGCCGCCTGCACCGTTTTGATCGTTGTGTCGCTAGGCTTTGTCCAACCTTCTTCCAGCGGTGCTTGGTCCATCGATTGGATCACTCGGGCCGTGGCGGGGAAGAGCGTTGCCGACTCTGGCTCTGCTGCCTCTCACAAGACAGAGGCGGGTTCCTCGTCTTCTGGTGCCGTGGACTCTGAATCCAAGGAGTCGGATGAATCGGAATCCAAGGACGATTCCGAATCTTCGGATAAGGACTCCAAAAAGGATTCGAAGGAGAAGAAGTCCGAAGACAAGGGCGGCAAGACGTCCAACAACGCGTCTGCTGGACAGGGCTCCGAATCCGCCGGTGGATCGAGTTCTTCTGACGGCTCTTCTTCGGGCGGCGGCTCGGTGTCTGGCGGTGGGTCTGCATCCAACGGTGGCAACGCCTCTGCGGGCAATCAGGGCGGCTCGCAGCAGCCTGGTTACGTCACGGTGACGGTTGCGGTCACATCGAGCGCTGTGGGCAATCCCGTGTCTTCTGGTGGCACCTTCACCTTTAATGAGGGCGCAACTGCCTACGATGCCCTGTGCGCCCTGGGCCTTTCCGTGAATGCACATGGCTCGTCGTACGGCACGTATGTCGCCGCCATTGGCGGTTTGGCCGAGAAGGAACACGGCGGTACGAGTGGCTGGATGTATTCCGTTAACGGTGTGGCGCCCAACACGGCGTGCAGCAACTACGTCCTATCCAACGGCGACAGTGTCGTCTGGTATTACGTAACGGGCTAAATGCCTCGACATAACACGTCAAACGGGCGGTTCGGACAAACATCCGAGCCGCCCGTCTTTATGCGAACGGGATGCAGTTTCTCGCCTTGTGCGCCTTCCTCGGCAGGCTCTGCAAACAAAAAACCGGTTGGAACGAGAATTCCAACCGGTTATACCTTCAAGCAAATGTCGGGCCGTCTACGAACGTGCGCCCTCGAGGAAGAAGCGACGGCTAAAGTAGTTGTACCAGGTGACCAGGAACGTTGCGATGGCCTTCATGGCCTGGTAGCCGATGCTCAAAAACGTGACGCCCACAAACATGTACAGGTCGTTGAGGCCCAAACCGATCACCGACAAGATGGTGAAGATCGTGAACTCGCGCTTGCGGCTCATGCCCTCGCGATGGTCGAACACGTACTTCATGCTGAGCCAGTAGTTGACCACGACAGACGTGGTAAACGAGATCGTGGTGCTCATCAAAAAGTCGAGGTGGAACAGCTCGACGAGCGCAATGAGCATGCCCCAGTCGATGCCAAAGGAGATGAGACCCACGACAGCGAACTTGAGGAACTGCTTGGTATGAGGTTGTGCCAGTGCCTTGCGCACGTAATCACATCCAATGCGTTGATGAATCGAGCAACGAGATACTTTAGAGCTTTTGCATGGGAAACGTAAGGTCTTTGGCAAGAACTATACGAACTCGCCAAATATTCAAGAGGTAATCCGCAAACGTTGCAAATCTTCCCGTAAACGAGCAAGGCTCACGAACAACACAGCGCTCGACGCGCGTCATCCGTGGGTCCCCGTAGCTGTGCGGGAAAGCCGAGCTACTTGGTCTCGTCGCCCTCCAGGAAAATCTTTCGGGTCACAAAGTTGTAGACCATAACAAGCGCGGTGGCACAAATCTTGGCGATATTGGCCTCGAGCCCCAGGCCGGCGTTGAGGGCCAGCACGATGCCGTCGTTGAGCGCCAAGCCAATAACGGACAACACGACAAAGATGATGAACTCGCGGCGGCGGCTCATGCCCTCCTTGTGTGCAAACACGTACTTCATGCTCGCGACGTAGTTGAAGACGAGCGAGACGATAAAGCCGCTGGTGTTGGCGATCAGGATATTGAGGCCCAGACCGTAGTGGAGCAGATTCATGATGCCAAAGTCGATGACGGTGGCAATGACGCCGACGACGCCAAACTTCATGATCTGCGCGAGGAGCTTTTGCATGGAACCTGCCTTAAGGTGGCGCCGCAGCGCCGTGGGGATGACAAACTCAGCAAGTTTAGCCAATCCCCGAAGGCGGGGCTAGGCGCGCTCCTCGATAGCACCGTTTCTATATGCATCGAGCAGCTGGCGCAGGTCTTGGATCTGGCTGCGGATCTTGGCTCCGGAATCGGTGTCGCTCACCATGCGGCGACGGTCGGCCTCGTCAAAGCGGTTGGTCTCGCTTTCGATGTCCACGTTGCGTGTGAGTGCCTCGGCAACCGTCGTAAAGGCCCGGTGCGACTTGAGACGGCAGCCGCGCGAGCTCGAGATGAGCGTATAGCCGGCGATGCCCGTTTTGGGGTGGTAGGCGCGACAGAAACCGCCGTCGATGACCAGCAGCTTACCGTTGGCGCGGATGGGCTGCTCGCCCTTGGTGGTTTTAACGGGCGTGTGGCCGTTGATGATGTGACCGGTCGGTGAACATGCCATGGGAGCGACGCCAAACTCGCGCATGATGTCGTCGCAGACCGAGGGCGACTTGGTAAGTGTAAAGTACGGGTCCATCGGCTCGACCCACGTGCTCTTATCGGCGATATAGGCGCGCTCAAAGGTACGCACCAGGCGTCCGCTGGCGGGTGAGTTAAAGCCAATCCACAGGTACCACATCCAGTCGAGGGCGTCGCGGTCGCCCACGCGCCAGGCACGGCGGGCGATGTGGTCGCAAAAATCGAGATAATCGCGGCCAGCGTGCCAGGTGCCCAGGCAGTTCATGCTGCTAAAGGTGCCGTCTTCGTTGAGCGGCACGCAGCCATGGAACAGCAGGTTGCCGTTGGCGACCTTATACATCGAGCCGTGGGAATAGAGGAAATCGATATGGCGATGCAGGTGATCGGCGGTGACAAACTCGGACACGAGCTTGTCGATGATGTGTTGCTCCTGGGGCGTGAGCGTATAGGGGTCCGCCGGATCGACGGTGGGGAAGTCGTTGGTCGTGAGCGGCCACGCGCTGCCGTCGGCGAGCGTGACCGTGCCGGTGTCGTGATCGATCTTGTCGAGTAACAGACGGTCGGTCATGTCGAACTCGGGATGGCGCTGGATAATCTGGCCCTCGAGCTTAAAGAGCAGCACGTTGATGGCTTTGATCAGCGGGCTGATGCACTCGCCGGCGGTGTAGGTGGCATCGGCAAAGGCGACAAGCTCACGCAGCGAGATGCCGTAGTCGTTCTCCAGGATCTCGTAGTTGTCGTAGCGTAGGTTGTTGCGCAACACCGTGGCGATGCAGGCGGGCTCGCCGGCAGCGGCGCCCATCCACAGCAGGTCGTGGTTGCCCCACTGGATGTCGAGCGAATGGTAGGTGAGCAGGCGGTCCATAATCTTGGCCGCGCCGCCGCCGCGGTCGAAGATGTCGCCCACCAGGTGCAGGTGGTCGACGGCCAGGCGCTTGATGAGCGAGGCAAGCGACTCGATAAAGTCGTCGGCGCTGGCGGTCTCCAGAATGGACTCCACGATGCGCTCGTGATAGCGCACGCGATAGTTGTTCTCGTCCGGATGCGTGTGCAGCAGCTCGTCGATGATGTAGGCGTAATCGCGTGGGATGGCCTTACGCACCTTGGAGCGGGTGTAGCGGCTCGAAAGCGAGCGGGCGACCATGATGAGCTGGTCAAGCATCGTCTTGTACCAGGTGGGTGAGTCCTCGCGCTGGCTGCGGACCAGGTCGATCTTCTCGCGCGGGTAGTAGATGAGCGTGCACAGTTCGCCCTTTTCGTCAAAGGAGAGCGTGTCGCCAAAGATCTCATCGACATGCTCGCGCACGACGCCCGAGCAGTTGTTGAGGATGTGCATAAAGGCTTCGTACTCGCCATGCACATCGCTCATAAAATGCTCGGTGCCCTTGGGCAGGTTGAGGATGGCCGAGAGGTTGATGATCTCGGTGAATGCGGATTGCTCGGTGGGGAACTGTCTCGACAGCAGGCGCAGATACTTGAAGTCTTGCGGATTGCGATCGAATGCGACCATGAAGCACCTTCCGATGTGGTTGGTAAAACTGATAAACAGCGTCAAACGTTTATCAGTATGCGCTGCTTTTGTTTCGATTGGGGACGGGAGGTCGAATTGTTGGCCGAACGGTTTGGTAAATCGATTTAGTTGAGGTGGATATGGCGGTTGAATGGAGACGTAGGGTCGTTTTTTTGCAGACGCATGCCTCCGGGATCGATAGAGATGATGACGGTAAAGATGTTCACTACCTTTGGTTCAATTTGGTAAATAGTGGACATTTGTACCGTATTCACGCTTGCTGTGCAATAATTTGCGCAGCAATGAGTAAGGAGCCTCATATGAGTGATTTTGTCCTGACCTGTGAATCCGCCGCCGATCGAACCCGTGAGTTCTTTGAATCGCGCAATATCCCTGTCGTGTGTTTTCATTACGAGATCGACGATGTTGTCTATACGGACGATCTGTATCAGGCGATTACGCCGGACGAGTTTTTTGCCCAGATTGCCGCGGGCGCCATGCCCAAGACGTCTCAGGTGAGCGTGGGTGAGTACGAGGAGTTTTGGGAGCCGTTCGTTGCCGAGGGTAAAGACGTCCTGCACCTGGCGTTGTCGTCGGGTATTTCGGGCACGTATGGATCGGCCTGCGTTGCGGCGCAGATGCTCGCGGATCGCTATCCCCAGGGCGGCAAGGTGCGCGTCATCGATTCGCTGGCGGCGTCTTCGGGCTTTGGCCTGCTGGTGGAGTGTGCCGCCGACGTTCGCGATAGCGGCGCTTCGCTCGACGAGACGGCTGCCTGGATCGAGGAGCATAAACTCAACCTGCACCACTGGTTCTTCTCGACCGATTTGTCGAGCTACCTGCGCGGCGGTCGTATTTCGGCTGCGAGCGCGATCATCGGCACGGCGCTCAAGATTTGCCCGCTCATGACGGTCGATTGCGAAGGTGAGCTGGCGCCGCGTGAGAAGATTCGCACCAAGAAGCGCGCGATCTCCGAGATGGCCAAGACCGTGATGGCGCATCTGCAGGACGGCGCGAACTATTCGGGCAAGTGCATCATGTCGCACTCGGCGTGCCGCGAGGACGCCGAGGCCGTTGCGGCACTGATAGAGGAACAGGTTCCGCAGCTCAAAGGCAAGATTGAGATCAATAGCATCGGTGCTCTGATTGGCTCGCATACCGGCCCTGGTACGGTGGCCGTCTTCTTTATGGGCGACAAGCGCGTGGACTAACGTTCGTGGGCTGGCTGACGGTTTTAACGGCTGCGCTTGCTCTTCCTGACATTCGATAACAGAAAAAGGCCCGTCCCGTTGTTTGCGGGGCGGGCCTTGCTGTTGCGGCTAGTGTTTCTTTCCGCGGAAGAAGAAGCCGTGCAGCGAGGGCTTGAGTCCGCGGTTGGCGCGACGCTCCTCGATGTGATCGTGGATCGAAGCGACGCGTTCGATGACTTCGTCGGGGATTGGCACGTCGGGATTCATGTTCTCGACCTGGCTGACTTCGGCGGCGGCGACCTGGTCGATAATGGGCACATCGTCGTGCGAGATGACAGGCGTGGCGTCTTCCTTCATCTTGCGATAGCGCTGCATCATGTCGGTCTGCAGCTGCTGTGCCGAAGGTGGCGTCCAGATGATGGCGTTGGCGCCGGCGGCGATGGTTTCACGGATGCTCTCGGGCGTCTTGCCGCCCGGTGCGATGAGCGGCAGGTTGGGATAGTGCTCGCGCAACTCGCGCAGGACCTGGGGCGTGTTTTTGCCGGCCGCGATGTTGAGGATCTTGGCTCCGGCGCGCACCTTGGCATGCGCATCATCGTCGCAACGTACGACCGTGGCGATGACGGGGATGTCGGCGATGTTGGTAATGTGTTCGACCATCTCGGCGGTAGCGGGGGAGTTGACCACGCAGCCTGCCGCGCCCTGCATCTCGGAGACGGCCGCCATCTGCACGGAGCGCTTACCGGTGGTGGTGCCGCCGCCAACGCCCACAAAGACCGGGCACTCGGCAACGGTCAGCAGCGCCTGCGTAATGGCGGGCTGCGGTGTGAAGGGGTAGACGGCAAACACGGCGTCGGCATTGGAGTTGCGGATGACCGCCACGTCTGTGGTGTAGATGAGCGATTTGATGCGACGACCGAAGAGCGTAAAGCCGCTGGCTTCCTCGATCTCATCGGGCATGCGGAGAGCCGCCTTGCGCAGACGCCCGTCGATGGGCAGCGGCTCCATGGGCAAAAGGCCGTTGGGGGTTACGGCCACCTGGGGCTCGGTAAATTCGTCTGCAAGCTCTACCTCGGAGAAGTCGACCGAGGCGACGACGTCCTCGTGAACCTCGGCGGGAACATCGATGGGGGCTTGGTCGTTTGCCGTGACCGGCGTGTCGAAGGAGCTGGTGCCGACAAAGGCGTCGACGCGCTCGTTTAGGTCGTTGAGAGAATCCATAGCGGTCCGTTTCTATGTTGTGCGGTCGGCAGTGTACGACCGGCGCTACGATTGCTAAATCGTTTGACGAGTTGATTTTTCCCCGCCGCGCCATCCGTTAGACTGAAGGGCCAGCGAACGTGAAGGAGCTGTGGTGGCGGGAATCGAGGTGCTATCTTGAATGTCCCGTATACAAAAGAGAGGTGACGCGGTATGGAATTCTCGGCAATGTTGGGCTCGATTGGCCTATGCGTGGGCGCAATCGTTGCCGCCGCGGTCATCTACTTTGTGGTCACGGCCATTAAGGGTAAAAAGGCCGAGCGCAAGGAACGCGAGGCACTTAAGCAGCACCGTGACCAGCAGGACAGGCGCGCACGGCGATAGCTTGTTGAGTTTTGAATCCGTGCGCTAGCTGCGTTTTCGGACCAGGGCGATGTAGAAGCCCTCAAAGTCGCGGCTGGGCGGAATGGTCAGCGTGCCGGGCATGCCGTTGGCAATGGCCGAGACGTGGCCTTCGGCAATGGCTTCGGTAAGGGCGTTGCATTCGATACGCGGCTTGTCGCCGGTATCCTGTGCGCGACGCGCTTCGCTTTCGCTCGGCGTGCCGTCGAGGGGGATGAGCTCGCAGTCCATGTGCTTGTCGAGGGCCTCTTGCAGGGCATCCTCGTTTTCCTGCGGCAAGATCGAACACGTCGAATAGACGAGCGTGCCGCCCGGATTGAGAGCCCCCATGGCACGATCCAGAAGCGCGCGCTGCGAGCGGGCGCACTTGACGAGCAACTGTTCGGTGAGGCCGCGCAGGCTCTTTTCGTTGCCGCTGATGACGGTACCCGTACCGGTGCAGGGGGCGTCGAGCAGGATACGGTCAAAGCGGAAGAACTCGTCAAGCTTGCGTGCGTCAATACGCATGACGGGCACGTTTTTGGCGCCCTGGCGGCCCAGGTTGGCCTCGAGCTTTTCGGCACGGGGAATGCTCATCTCACAGGCTGTGAGATGAGCCTGGCCCTGGGTGAGGGCGGCGATCTGCGTCGTCTTGCCGCCGGGGGCCGCGCACATGTCCAGGATGTCCTCGCCGGCACGTGCGCCCAGCACCAAAGGCGGCATCATGGACGACAGGCTCTGCAGGTAGATCTTGCCGTCACGGTAGATGTCGAGGTCCCACAGGTCGGAAACCTGGGCTTCGGGCAGGATGAAAGCGTCCGGGTACCATGCGACGGAGCGGTGGGCGATCCCGGCGGCGTCGAGTGCCGCGGCGATGTCCTCGGCGGTCGCCTTGAGCGTGTTGGCGCGCAGCGTGACCGGGCGCGTGGCTGCGGCGCCAAAGCCCTCGATCATGAGCTCGGCATCGGCAGGCGTATAAGCGCCGGCAACCGTGTCGACCATAAAGCGCGGTAGCTCGGCGGCGCAGGGAAGGGCGGCAAGCCGGTCGGAAAGCTCGGTAGCGGCAAACTGCCTAAGCTTGAGCTCGGGCTTAACCTGCTTTTTCTGCTTACGACGACGCGGCTTGGACATCCGTCTTTCCTTCCCGTCCCAATTTGACTACTTTCCGGGTACGTTGCTGCTGGCGCGCTTTAGTACTGGCTCTCGTGCTTGCTAAAGAAGTCGAAGCGCGGGGGTAGTGGCTTTACGCGGTGCTCGCCGGGCTTCTCGCCCAGGCTCTCCATAAACTCGTCCGTGGAGGCAAAGATGTTGTCCCAGCTAAAGAAGGCGACCGGGTCGACGTCGAAGTACTCGCAGATGAGCTCGCAGCCGGCCGGGACGATGCCGTGCATCAGGACGGTCGCCACGCGCAGCTCGGTAAAGGCGTCGACCAGGGCCTGCTTCATGGCGGCGTTGGCTGGTTCGCCCTCGAGCTTGTTGGCGGCCTTGGAGGCGTCGCTCCAGCGCTTGTTGGCGGCGCGCAGGTAGTCGTCGCACACGGCGAGCGCACGGTGCGTCTCGAACTTGTACATGGCCTGCTCAAAGGCAAGGGCGGCCTGCTCGGCAGCCTCGACCACGGCGGCAGAGGCGGCACCGGCGGGGATGCAACCGTTGCGGTACGGGCTCTCGTCGCCCTCCTTGACGGCGACGCCGTAGAAGCAGCTGCGGGCCAGGCGGTTGAACACGCCGGTCAAAAGAGCGCTCTCCTTAAGGGCAGGATCGATGACGCGCTTGTCGTCGCAGGCGCGCACCTCGTTGCCGTCCTTGTCCTTGCCGGTCACGCGCGTGTCATATGCCTTGGGGCTAAAGCTCACCGGCTTCTCGGACAGACCGAGCGACAGCCAATGCGCGCGCATCTGCTCGCAGGTGTAGTGGTTGAGCAAGTCGTCTGCCGGCGGGGGAGGCGTCTGCGAGGACGAGCTGGCCTTTTTGCCCATGTAGAGCAGGTGGTAACAGGCGCTGACGGTGCTCTGCGTGAGGTTCCAACCCAGGGCCTCCCACATGGCGGTCTGCGCGATGCAGTAGAAGTAGATGTTGTCCTGGCCGATGAACTGGTAGATCTGCGCGTCGTCCGAGCACCACCAGTCGCGCCAGTCGAGTGAGCTGTGCTGATAGGTGGGCGCGGGGACCTGCGTGGAATCGGCGGAGGGCTCGCCCATGAGGGCGGCATCCTGGGCGGCGACACCCTCAGTTACGCCGGCGGCCTTGGCATCGCGTGCGAGCACGGTGCGCGTATAGCTGATGGGCGCCCACAGGCTCTCGGGCCAGCACCAGCAGGTGACGTCGTTCACGCCGTCGACCTCGGGCACCGGAACGCCCCAGTCGATGTTACCGGTGATGCGGAAGGGCACGAGCGCCTTGCCGCTGCGGAAGCGCACGCCGCCGTTGGCGAGCACCGCGTGGGCGTCGTCGCGCTCCTTCCAGCTGGGGAAGGTGACGGTAAAGCTGCTCTTGTTGCCCTCGGGCTCCAGCACGGTGTGCTCGGGCAGCTGGTCCTCGACGGCGTCGAAGGCCTCGCGGAACTTGTTCTGGA
Source organism: Collinsella sp. AM34-10 (assembly GCF_003469185.1). Classification (GTDB taxonomy): domain Bacteria; phylum Actinomycetota; class Coriobacteriia; order Coriobacteriales; family Coriobacteriaceae; genus Collinsella. The sequence continues at coordinate 237,736 of NZ_QSIL01000001.1, forward strand.
TGTAGAGCTGCGCCGGCAGGAGCCACTCTTCCATGGTCTTGGAGACCACGGAGCGAACCTGCGGGTTTTGGGCGAGCTTGGCGGTGTAGGTCTTCATAAAGTCGAGGTAGGCCGGCAGGTCGAAGTAGAGGTTGTCGACCGGGCGCAGCTCGGGCACCTCGCCGGTGAGCTGACTCTTGGGCGCGATGAGCTCCTCGGGCTCAAACTGGTGACCCAGGTCGCACTCGTCGGCGTACGCCTTCTCGGACTTGCAGCCCTGGATGGGGCAGTGGCCGATCACCTGGCGGCCGTTGAGGAACGTGCCGGCCTTGGCATCGTAGAACTGCAGCGTGGAGCGCTTGGAGATGGTGCCCTGCTCGTGCAGGCGCTCGATAATCTCGGCGGTAACCTCGTTGTGAATCTGCGCAGCCGGCTCAAGGCCCGAGCCGCCGTAGATATCGCAGCTGATGTTGTAGTTGTTGAGGGTCGCGGCCTGGCGGGAGTGATTGGACTCGACATACTCGCCGATGGACTTGTCGTAGCCTTCGTTCTCCTTGAGCTTGCGGTAGCTCTCCATGATGGGCGAGCCGTAGCAGTCGGTGCCCGAGGTGAAGATGACGTTCTCGCGGCCCAGACGGTCGCGCAGGAAACGGGCGAAGAAGTCGGCCGGGACAAAGACGCCACCGACGTGGCCAAAGTGAAGGCCCTTGTTGCCGTAGGGTTCGCCGGCGGTAACGATGGCGCGGCGAGGCCAGCTGGGACGGTCGTTCATGGAGTATTTGGATGCCATGGGACTCCTTCGCATATGGTGAGAGCGCGGCCGGGCGCAAGGCCTGGCGACGCGGTGGTTAATTCGTGCATATCGTTCGACATTATCGCACATGCGGACGGGTACGTGGCAGGGGCGCTATCCTAAGATGCTATGAATGAGATTTCCAACATACATGCGTTTGAGGACGAGGATTTTCTGCACGCCTGCTTTGTGTGGGGGATGGCAGTGCTTGGCGCATTTGCCGTGTGCCTGGTGCCGGTGTTTATGCTGCTGGGTGGGCCCGCGGACTTGGATGCGGCTGACGCGGGCGGTTGGATGGCCGTTTTGGGCTGGCTGGTCGGCTTGGCTGCGGTTTCGGCGGCGTCATTTGCCGTGCACGAGCTGGTGCACGGTGTGTTTTTTAAGCTGCTGGCGCCTGCGGGCGCGCAGGTGACCTTTGGGGCGAATCGCGAGACGGCGATGATCTATGCCTGCGCCGAGGGTGTCGTGTATTCGCGCCGGCGGTACGTGGCGGTTTGCCTGGCGCCGACGGTTGTTGTGACGGCGGCGTTTGCCCTGGGGTTTGCGTTCTCGGGCTATCCGCTGCTGTGCTACCTGGCTGCCGGCTTGCATTTGTCGGGCTGTGTGGGCGACTGGTATTACGTGCGGACCATTTTGCGCGACCGCCGCATTGTCGCCTGCGAGGACACGTCCTTTGGCGTCCGCTTTTTCGCAAGGTAGTCTTTTGGGATGATTTTTCTGGGACGAGGATTAAAAAATCATTGTGGGAGAGGAGATGTCCATGAAGCCGTTGCTGCTGCATGCTTGCTGCGCGCCGTGCTCGCTGGAGCCGGTTCGCCTGCTGCGCGAGGAAGGGTTTGAACCCACAATCTGCTGGACAAACCCCAATATTCAACCGCGTGATGAATGGCGGCGGCGTTTGGACGAGCTGCGCCGGTGGTGTGCCGATGGCGACATCGAGCTCATCGAGGCGGGGGAGGACCGCGAGCGCTGGGAGGTCGGCGTGGCCCCGCTGGGCGCCGATCGACCCCGTCGCTGTCGCGCGTGCTATGCCTTGCGCCTGGCCGAGGCATGCCGTGTGGCTCAGGAGCGTGGGTTTGAGTTTGTGGGCACGACGCTCGCCGTCTCGCCGTATCAGTTGTTCGAAACCTGCAATGATGTGTTGGAGCGTCTGGCTGCCGCCCGCGGTCTAACTCCGGTAATTCGCGATTTTCGCCCGTATTATCCCGAGGCCACGCGTCGTTCGCGCGAGCTGGGCATGTATCGGCAGAATTATTGCGGCTGCCGATTCTCGGCCGTCGAGGCGGCCATGGACCGCGCCCGCATCCGCGACGAGCGCAAAGCGTCCAAAAAGTAGTTCTTTTGGGCTGACAGCCTGCTAGGATGTAGAGCGGACTTTAGCTATATAAGGAGTATCCGACGTGTCTATGCGTACCGATGATTTTGACTACAACCTTCCCGAGGAACTGATCGCCCAGGCTCCTGCCGAGCCGCGCGACTCCTGCCGCCTGCTGGTGGTGGATCGCATGGGCTCCCAGGCGGGAACGCCGCTGGAGCACGGCGGTAGCGTTGAGCACCGTATCTTCCGCGATATCATCGACTATATCGAGCCAGGCGATGTGCTCGTCATCAACAAGACGCGCGTGATGCCGGCCCGCCTGATCGGTCGCAAAGCCGGCTCGGGTGGCGTGGTCGAGACGCTGCTGCTCAAGCGCCGCGAAGATGTTGACCCGCTGGGTCACGTTTGGGAGTGCCTGGTCAAGCCGGGCAAGCGTCTGAAGCCCGGTGCTCAGATTGAGTATCGCGCCGGTGGCGCCCATGCGCCCGAGGGGGCTCCCGTGGTGCTGACAGCCGAGGTTGTCGACTTTGTCACCGATAGCCGCGGTGGCCGCCTGGTGCGCTTTGAGCCGGCCGGGTGCAATGCCGCCGGCGACCCGCGCACGCTCGACGAGGCCATCCATGCTGCCGGCCACGTGCCGCTGCCGCCCTACATTACCGATTACGAGGGAGATCCCGAGAAGTACCAGACCGTTTACGCCATGAAGGAGGAGCACTCGGCTGCCGCTCCCACGGCGGGCCTACACTTTACCCCCGAGCTCATGGCCGCTATCGAGGCCAAGGGTGCGAAGTTTGCCGCCGTTGAGCTCGAGGTGGGCATCGACACCTTCCGCTTGGTTGAGGAGGACGACCCTACGCAGCACGTCATGCACACCGAGCGCTACCACGTGTCGCAGGAAGTTGTCGACGCCGTGCATAAGGCGAAGGCCGAGGGGCACCGCGTAATCGCCGTCGGCACCACCGCAGTGCGTTCGCTCGAGAGTGCGTTCGATGCGGAGGCGCCGGTGTCCGATCCGGCTGTGACGGCGCGCTATTTTGAGGGCCGCGAGGACGGCGCTGACACGCTCGGCCGCGGCGATATCGTGGTGCGCGAGAACGCGACGACGCAGCTCTACCTCATGCCCGGCTCGACCTATCACGTGGTCGACGCACTGATCACTAACTTCCACGTGCCGCGCTCCACGCTCATGATGCTCGTGAGCGCACTTGCCACCCGCGACCAGATCATGGATGCCTACGCCGCCGCCATCGAGGAGCGCTACCGCTTCTTCAGCTTTGGCGACGCCATGCTTATTTGTTAGTTACGCGGTTCTACGAACCGCGTAACTGCTCGACGCTGCAAACGCCCCTAAGCGGCAATCTGACGTTCAATCGTCGGGCATGACCTTTGTAGTTACGCGGTTTTACCAAACCGCGTAACCGGTTGACGCTGCAAACCCGCCAGAGCGGCAATCTGCCTTTCAACTTCGGCGGCATGACCAGAAGGTCAATGCCGCCTTGTTTCAAGGCACCTTGCTCGCTCTGGTGGGTTTTCGCTGTCGGTGCCAAAACACCGGCGTTGCCTTGGCTGTCAATGTGGCACTTGGGGACGTTCCTTTTGTGCCGGCACCTGGGGACGTTCCTTATGTCAAGAGATTGGTACAAGAGGGATAGGTTGCCTTGCATCAATCTAATAAGTTGCGGTGAGATAGTTCTTGAATTGGCCTTTTTGATGGCTAAACAGGAACTATCTCACCGCAACTGCCTTGAGTGTTTTTTGGCAGCTAGTTTACTTGCTCGCGAAGAGCCCGATCAGGACGATCACGAGGATTACGGCGATGATGCAGACGATGGCTCCGGTGAATTTGATGCGTGAGTCGCGGGTACGCTCGCGCACGTCGTCCTCGGCGGCTTCGAGTTGAGCCACTTCGCGCTCGGTTTCGGCGTGCTCGGCCTTATCGCGGGCCAAGGAGCCTGCGAGCGATTCGGTAATCTCGGGATGGTCGTGCACCTCGGTCGCCTGCTCGATGATCGACTGCGCATGCGCTACATCCGCCTGGGCATTGGCAATAGCCTGCTCCTGCTCTCGACGCGCCTTGTCCTCGACGGCGATCTTCTCGCGCAGTTCGCGTTGGCGCGTTGCGGCGGCGGCTTTTGCGGTCTGCAGCTCGTCGCGCGCGGCATCGGCCTCGGCCGTCACGGCCTGATGGGCACGCCTGGCGTCAGCGATGGGGGCTTGTGCCTGCTCGACGGCGTGCTCGGCGGCCGCGAGTGAGTGCTCAAGATCGGCGGTGATGTGCGGGACATCTTCCTCGGCTTTGCGCAGGGCATCGGCCGTGTCGGAGATCTGCATCGAAAGCTCGCTGGTGCGCACCGTGTAATTGGCGGGATTCGCCGAAGGATTGCGCTGCAGCTCGGCATACTCGCGGCGCAGCGTTTCGAGTTGAGCGCGCGTGGCATCGACGGTTTGCTGCGCTGCGGCAACGCCGGCGTCGCGCTCGGCCTGCACCTTGTCGCGGATGCGCTTGGAATCCTCGAGGCGGCGAACGAGGCGGTTACCGGTCTCGCGCGAGCTGGCTTCGCGCGCCTCCACGGCATCGAGTGCGGCTTTGAGACGCCGCTCGGTGGCATCGTCCTCTTCTTTTATTTGCTCGAGCTGCGCCTTGAGCTCTGTTGCCTTGGCAGCATGGGTATCGCGGCCGATTTCTGCCGCCGCGGCGGCCTTTTGTGCCGTGTCGATAGTCTGGCGCTGCTCGGCGACGATTTGGTCGTAGCGGCCTGCGATGTCCTGGCGTGTCTTGAGCTCCTCGCCTTGATCGGCGATGCGCTGCTCAAGTTCGGCCAGGTGGGCACGGGCGTCCGCGAGTGCCTTCTTTGCGGCGTTCATCTCGCGCATGGCCGAGGCACCCTGGGCGATAAAGGCGCCCACGGCGCTGGCGGTGTTTGAGACGGCGCCTCCCAGATCGCGGCTGGCTGCTGGGGTGTGCAGGGCGGTCGGGTGAGCGGCGTTCGCCGTGCCCGCATCGGGCGTCTGCGGCGTGGCGATGCTGCCGGTGCCGCCCTCGACTACGGAAAAGCCGGCAGCGTGCGGGTCGACTGCATCGGCACCAATGGTGGGGTGCTCAAGCTGCAGGAACGAGGGCAGGGTGCTGCCTTGGTCGGCAACGGGGGTCTCGCCGGGCACGAAGGTCGAGGCGGCCTCGGCGGCCTCCTCTTCTTCGGCGTCAATATCGGCGTCGGCCACGGCGTTTTTCATCGCTTTGACGGCATCCATCATGGAGTCCATGACGGCATCGAGCTCTTCTTCCGAAGACACCTCGATAGGGCCTTCTGCTTGCGGGGCGGCGTCCTTTTCGGGGGCGTCGTCCTGAGCGGCCGAATCGTCGTTTTGCTCGCCGGCATCTTCGGCCGTAGGGATTTCCGTCGCAGCGCCGTTATCTAGAGTGGCGTCGTCGACGTCGGTATCATTGCAGGTCGCAGCGTCAGTATCTGCGGCGACGTCTGCTGAATCATCAATATGCTGTTGAGTCTGGGGGTCCAGCTCGTCTGTCATAGGCATGTGCTCCTCATCGTTGTTTGTCACCCTATGATAAAGTCTCGCGCCGACATCCCGCGCCCCGCAGCAAAGTTTCAAAACGTGTTCGATGACTCGCTTGGATAGCAAAAATTCATCCTCTAAAGTCAGTTTACGCTTGACATTCCCTTCGCCGAATGACGTTGCGCCGTTCGCCTGCTGCGGTCTTTATTTTTCACTTGAACACGCTAAAGTTGCATTTCAGCTTTTGGCGCGTGAAGTTGGATACGCGCAGTCGGCGGGTGTGCCCGTCGCGATTCGAAAGGACTTTGTATGGGACTTTTCACTGGTAAGACCGTGATCGTCACCGGCGGCGGCAAGGCCACGCTCAAGGACGGTTCCGCTGGCTCCATCGGTTACGGCATCGATATCGCTTTTGCCAAGGAGGGCGCAAACCTCGTCATTACCGGCCGCAACGTTGCCAAGCTCGAGGCTGCCAAGGAGTCCCTCGAGGCCGACTACGGCGTCAAGGTTCTGCCTGTTCAGGCCGATGTCTCGGCTGGTCAGGACAACGAGGCCGTCGTCCAGAACGTCATCGACAAGGCCATCGAGGAGTTCGGCCGCATCGACGCCGTCGTCAACAATGCCCAGGCCAGCGCTTCGGGCGTGACCATTGCCGATCACACCATGGACCAGTTTAACCTGGCCATTTACTCCGGCCTGTATGCCACCTATCTGTACATGCAGAAGGCCTATCCGCACCTGAAGGAGACCAAGGGTTCCGTGGTCAACTTTGCCTCGGGCGCCGGTCTGTTTGGCAACTACGGCCAGTGCAGCTACGCCGCCGCCAAGGAAGGCATCCGCGGCTTGACCCGCGTTGCCGCCAACGAGTGGGGCAAGGACGGCATCAACGTCAACATCGTGTGCCCGCTTGCTTGGACCGCTGCGCTCGAGAACTTCCAGGATGCCTATCCCGAGGCGTTCAAGGCCAACGTCCATATGCCGCCGGCGGGTCATTACGGCGACGTCGAGAAGGAGATCGGCCGCGTGGTCGTTCAGCTCTGCGGCCCCGACTTTAAGTACATGAACGGTGAGACCGTCACCCTCGAGGGTGGCATGGGCCAGCGGCCTTAGGGGTTACGCGGTTTTACCAAACCGCGTAACGGCTCGACGCTGCGCGGTCACCAGAGCGACAACTTGTCATTCAAAGAGGGCGGCATGACCAGAAGGTCTATGCCGCCCTCTTTTCATGCCAATTTGTTCGCTCTGGCGACCGCTCGCTGACGTTGCTAGAACATCGGCGTTGCCTTGGCTGTTGGATGTAGTCGCTGGGGACGTACTTAAACGACTATGGCCCCTTTGCACCAGTTTCTGTCGAGTCGGTGCTCCTTGCGGGTTGCCCGTATAATGGTTTGCGTATGAACCGCAACCAAGGAGTTCCAGTTTATGGACCAGAGCCTTTTTAAATTCGACCTGATCGCCGAGGACCCGACGACGCACGCGCGTGCCGGCGTACTGCACACCCCGCACGGCGATATCGAGACGCCAATCTTTATGCCCGTGGGCACCAAGGCAAACGTCAAGGGTATTCCTACCGAGACCGTCAAACAGCTCGGCGCCCAGATCGTGCTTGCCAACACCTATCACCTGTCCATGCGTCCCGGCGAGGACACCATTGCCGAGCTGGGCGGCCTGCACAAGTTTATGAACTGGCACGGCCCCATTCTTACCGATTCGGGCGGCTTCCAGGTGTTCAGCCACAACGACGCCGTCAAGCTCACCGACGAGGGCGTGCGCTTTATCGTCAACGACTACGACGGCCGCCACGTGTTCTGGACGCCCGAGGACAACATGGAAATCGCCATGAAGCTCGGCTCCGATATCTGCATGCAGCTCGACCAGTGCCCGGGCTATCCCGCCACGCGCGCCTACGTCGAGCGCGCCGTTGAGCTGTCGAGTATGTGGGCCGAGCGCTGCTATAAGGCGCATACCCGCGATGACCAGGCGCTCTTTGGCATCGTCCAAGGCGGCATGCACCTGGACCTGCGCCTGCGCTCGCTGCGCCATCTGGAGGAGTGCGGCGACTTCCCGGGTTACGGCATCGGCGGCTATTCGGTGGGCGAAGACCACGAGACCATGTTCGAGACGCTGGCACCGCTGGTTTCCGAGTACATGCCTAAGCACAAGCCGCGCTACCTCATGGGCGTCGGCAACCCTACCACGCTCGTGCGCGGCGTTGGCGTGGGCATCGACATGTTCGACTGCGTGCTGCCGACGCGCACCGGCCGCATGGGTACGGCGTTCTCCAGTGAAGGTCGCCTTAACTTCCGCAACGCGCGCTTTGCGCACGACGACGGCCCCATCGACCCCACCTGCACCTGCCCGGTGTGCACGGGCGGCTACAGCCGTGCGCTCATCCGTCACATGGTCACGCAGAAGGAGATGCTCGGCGGTATTCTGCTGTCGATGCACAACATTTACTACCTGCTCAACCTTATGCAGCGTGCCCGTCAGGCCATTATCGAGGGCCGCTACGGCGCGTTTGTGAGCGACTGGATGAACAGTCCTGCGGCGGTGGATTACTAAGAGCCGCGACCGCTGACCGATGCCTTGCAAGCACTTGATGCATCGTGGGTACCATACCGAATAGTTGATGTTCGGGCGGGTGTTTGACGCATGGCGTCGACCCCGCCCGTTTCTATTTTCGATAGGAGTGCCCATGATTAAGAATGAGAACGTCGAGGGCGAGCCGGCTTACGACGAGACGTACCGGCGCGGTCCCGTGGTCATGCGCGGCCCCATGATTCCCAAGGACAACACCTACGCCAACCTGCTGGCACCCGAGGACTCGACCGACTGGTTGCACACCGACCCCTGGCGCGTGCTGCGCATTCAGGCAGAGTTCGTCGATGGCTTTGGCGCGCTTGCCGAGCTTGGTCCTGCGGTGACCATCTTCGGCAGTGCCCGCACGCCCAAGACAGATCCGCTCTACAAGGCGGCTCGCACGGTCGGTCGCAAAATCGCCCAACGCGGCGTGGCGGTTATCACCGGCGGTGGCCCCGGCGTCATGGAGGCGGCCAACAGGGGAGCGGCGAGCGTGAACGGCAAGTCGGTCGGCTTGGGTATCGAGCTTCCGCACGAACACGGGCTCAACAAATACGTGAACCTCGGCATGGATTTTCGTTACTTCTTTGTGCGCAAGACCATGTTCGTCAAATACAGCTCGGGCGCCATCGTGTTTCCCGGCGGCTTTGGCACGCTCGACGAGATGTTCGAGGTGCTCACGCTGGTGCAGACGCACAAGGTCAAGCGTATGCCGCTCGTTTTGGTGGGCACCGAGTACTGGCAGGGCCTGTTCGATTGGCTCAACGGCCCGGTGATGGACGCCGGTATGATTAGCCCGCTCGATCCGGAGCTGGTGCACATTACCGACGACCTCAACGAGGCCGTCGATATCGCCCTGAGCGGGCTGATGTAGGGCGAGCGCGCCTGTCGTTGTAGTGACGAGAAGGCAGACTGATGCTATTTAACATCAGTCTGCCTTCTAAACTGGGTATACTGATGCAAAAGACGAGAGCGAGGAGGTCGCGTATGTCTACTGCAACGGTTAAGCCTACGACGGTTCGCATCGAAGAGGGGCTCAAGGAACAGGCGACTGAGTTCTTGGATACAGTTGGCCTGAGTCTCAATTCGTATCTCAACCTTGCTGTTCGGCAGCTGGTAAATCAGCGAAAGATTCCGTTTGAGATTGTGGGTCGGCCCGAAGTTCCCAACGAGGCGACGAGGCGCGCCATGGTGATTGCCGAGGCTCATGAGTTGGGGATTCTGCCAGACGACAGCCCGTCATTCAATAACGCTGATGAGCTTATATCGTTCCTCGATGAGGACTAGCGATGTTTGAGATTAAAGTCGAGGCTCAGTTTAAGGCGGATTACAAACGGACGACGCGCATCCATCCGCAGCTAAAAACCGAGTTTAAGGCGGCAGTCGCAGAGCTTGCAGCTCGCGGCTCGCTTCCCGCGGAATATGGCGCCCATGAGCTTTCAAACCCGGGCGGCAATTACAACGGCCACATCGATTTCCATCTATCCGATGGGTTGGTCGATGTGGTCGTTCTGTACTTGCCGCATAAGACTAATCCTGTGATCCGACTGGTCAGAATGGGCTCGCATGAGGAACTGTTCCGGGGCCCGCAGGGCTGATTGCCGATTTCTAAGTTGCGGTGGAATAGGGATTGATTTGCGGCTGATAAGCCAAAAACAGTCCCTATTCCACCGCAAGTGGTGGGGATGTCCTGCCTGTTGACGTGGCATCTGGCTTTCCCTTGTGGTTGATTTCGTCTAAGAGCTCCGCTGCGATCTCGCTGTTTTTGAACCTGATGCTGCAGTCTTCTTTCTTGGGGAAAGCTAGTAGCGGGATCGTTCCGTACCAGATAGTTTCTTCGTCAATTATCGCTGCACACAAACGTCCTTCTGCTCTAATGGCATGCTCGACGTTCATTTTTGCCAAAGTCTCGCTTGCATCTTCGCGCGGAGTCGAGGCAATGAAAAACTCAAGAGCAATCCCTCGGGCAGTGGCACCTTTGATTGCATCGCCGAGCTTTGCGAGGCAGGCGGCGGATGCGTAGGGCGCGGCAATGAAGATGCTCTTAGCGGCGCCAACGATGTCTTCAACCAGAGTCTCTACGGCATTAGCCGGTTCTATGAGAATGTTTTGATCGGACTGCTCGCTGCCTCCGGTCACGTAGACTTCGTACCCGAGCTTGGCGTAGGTCTTGAGTCTCTTCTGGTACATGCGGGCGAGCATGGGTATAGATAAATCAACGTAGTCGAATATCTCAACCCGTCGCTTGCCCTCGTGGCTTCTATGGAGCCTGCCTGCCTGCTGCGTGATGCTGCCGTCCCACGATATCGGCGTGGCAATGAGTAGAGTGTCAAGGTAGGACAGATCGAAGCCCTCGCCCAAAAGGCTTTCGGTGGCGACGATGATTCGATGTTCATGCTCGAAGCGGGGAAGACTGCTCAGTATCGTTTTTCTTTCTTTGGCGTCGATTTCCCCGGTCAGGAGAACGGGTTCGTGTCCTTGGTTTTTGAGCATCCCGAACAGCTCCTCGGCATGCTTTTTCCTTTTAGTCAGCACGAGCGGATGCCGGCCGTTTGACGCAGCTTCAATAGCGTCGTTGACAATCAATTCGTTTCTAGCTGCATGCGTGCACAGCAGGTCGAGAATCTGATTGAAGCTTGCACCTGGCTCGTAGGCGGGTAGTCGAATTCCAGTAAAACGAGGCCGTACGATGCGCTGGATGCCCTGCTGAATCGCTTGCGCTTTTGGATCGATAACATAACGGAGCGGGCCGCAGAGCATGGAGAGCGCCCGCGTAAGGCCGTCGGATCGTTCGGGCGTCGCAGAAAGGCCGTATACGTATTTGGCCGGGGCGGACTTGAGAATAAGCTCGAGCTGTGGTGCGGCGGCATGGTGGCATTCGTCGCAGATAATGAGGCCGTAATTACGAACAAGGCCCTTAACTATCGGCTCTCCGGTTTGACGGTCTTTGCCAGATAACGACTGGAACGAAGCGATGTCGACGAGGCCGCTTACGGCCATTTTGCCTCCTCCTATTTGTCCGATGACCGGAGGCTGCCTTTTGCTGATTCGTCCTTTTGGGGTTCGGACGGGCTCCCTGTTGTCCGTAATGTCGATAAATCGCTCGAGCTGGGATTTCCATTGGGTTATGAGTGCGGTTTTGGGAACGATGACGAGCGTTGGAAGACCAATGGATGCAATAAGATAAGCTCCGACGACTGTTTTACCGAAGCCTGTCGGCGCGGACATGATTCCGTCTTCGTATATGAGCATCTGATCAGCGGCGATTTGCTGCTCAGGGCGAAGGACTCCTTTAAATGCCATAACAATCGGATTGCCCGATTTGCGCTCGTCTGAATAGTGGGCGGTAACGCCGGTCTCTTGAACTAGCCGCTCAAGTTGAGTTTTGCAGCCCCGGGGAATTGCAACATGACCATCTCTCAGTTCGCTAAGGTCTATGAGTCGCGGTTTGCCGAATACTGATTGATGCATGGACTGCGCGCGATAGAATGCCGGATTGGCAAATGTCGCAAGTCCGCGGATTTCCATTTGAGCTGCTGGACTCAGAGACTTCTCGGGGATGTACAGCATATCGGCTTGAATAACGGGCAGCGATGAGGGAAAGTCCCGCGATGTGAGTGGTAGTCGCTTTCGTGGTCTTTGGGCATACCGTTTGCCCTTGTTTGCCACCGTAGTTGTTGCTGGTCCGTGTGGGTTGTTTCCAGGGGCCTCAATCAGATCTTGCACCGTCGAGCGCGGAATCAGCTGGACTTGTGATAGATAGAGCCATTGGTCGGGAAAGGGCTTGAATTGTTCGTCTACAAATACACTGTTTCCTTCACGTTGCGCCTTGCCTTGAAAGGGGAGTGCGATGAGGTTTCCGAAGCCTCCATCGGGAATAGTGGCCTGAGCGGGTAGCATTCGATCAAAGGCCTCGAACGTGATTGTCTTATTATGCGCCGCAGCTTCGGTTATGAGGCAACTTCCAAACTCTCGGGCAGCCTTTGCGCTGATTGGCTCGAGGAAGAAAAACCAGATGTGGGCGCCGTTGCCGGACCTTGAGCGCTCAACGGCGGCGTTAATGCCCCGTCGTATTGCAACAAGCCGTACGGCATTTGTTGCCTCTTTCCAGTCCGCTTTGTCAAAATCGATGACGAGAACTTTCGTGTTGCAGTTCCTATCGAGAACATATTGCCCGAGGACATCGCGGAACCGGTCATCGTTGCCTTTAAAGTGAGCAATGATTGCGGCATCGCTTAATTCCGGGAAGACGCGATTGCTGCATTCTACACATTTAACTCTTTGATGGGCTGCTTTGGGGCAAATTCCTGGCTCCCACTCATTAGCACAAGCAGGCGTATAGCCAATGCCCCCGTCCTTTCTGCGATATCCATGAGCGTAAACATCTTTGCGCCCGGTAAAGAGACTGCGAAAGAGCTCGAGTTTATCGCGTGCTGGGCTCGCGCTGGTGACGATGCCCTCGATTTGTGCTCGTTCATCGAACAAAGCGCCAGCTTCTTCCCACTCTTCTAGCGTTGCGTAGCGTACGTCTGAACCGTTGTTGCAAATGACGATTTGTCGGTGTTGGTCCGATATATGTGTGATCGTCTGATCGTATTTAAATTGTGCGGTCCCAAAGAGGGCGTATTGATGCATGGCGTTGCCCATTTGAATGCCGTCCTTGTATTGGAGTTGTTGAGACGAGGGTACGGCATTACGGCTTTTTGGGATATGTAATTTCGATTCAAGTTTGCTAATGGCAAGGGATTATTCTGCGAGCGGCTTTCGGTCGATGCCAAGGCGCGCGACGGCCCTTGATAATCAGGGTTTGCGGTCATATGGGTAGCCGGAGGCGTAAAGAGCGGACCTCATTCAGACCCGGTGGGCAAAAAATGGCAAATATGAGTACTGTTGCCCGGTTAGTCTCATATCATTTGAGAAGCATCTAAGACCAATTGACTGAGTTTTAGTATATTCACCCCCCCCCTAAACACGACGATTCGGGGCTTTATGGAGCTTGAAATCGGTGGGAGCGGGCAATTTCAGCGAAATTTTGCTGTTACTAAATTTATGACAGTACTCATATTTGCCATTTTTTGCCCACCGGGTACCGCTAGGGGCTAGTCGAAGCTCCCCTAAACAGCTGGGAATGCGCCGATCGTCAGCATATCTTGTATATGGATGGCTCAGCAAAAGAAGTTGCGGTGAAATAGGGATTGATTTGTGGCCATACGCCAAAAAACAGTCCCTATTCCACCGCAAGTGGTAAAGGTGCCCCTAGTGGATGGGCTGGTAGCGGGGGCAGTAGCTGATGGCGATGGCGTCGACGCCTACGTGGGTGGCGATGGTGCAGCCGATGGGGCCGGTGCCGGCGTCTACGTAGTCTTGGCCCGCGAGCGCTTGGCTGACGAGCTCGTGCTCCTCGGTGGCGCCGGTTGTGAGCACGCGCACGCTAGAGCCCGGGTGCTCGGCCAAAAATGCGAGGCAATCGGCCATGGTGTTGGCGACGATGCGCTTGGCGCCGCGGCCCTTTTTGATGGCCTTGATCTCGCCCGATTTCCACTCCGGCGAAACGGCCAGACGAATGTTGAGCATCTGCGTCAGCTGGCCAGCGAGCTTGGGCGCGCGGCCGTTCTTGACCAGGTTCTCGAGTGTGCGCGGAATCAGCAGCAGATGGGCGTCGGGCAGCGTCGCACGGATCTGCGCCTCGGTCTCGTCCAGGCTGCGGCCGTCCTCGCGCATGGCCAGCGCGTACTCCACCAGCAAACCCTCGGCGCCCGAACCGGTGCGCGAATCGATGCAGCGCACGTCGAGCTCGTGCGTTTCGGCCGTCAGGCTGGCGTTGGCGTAGCAGGCAGACCACTCGCTGCACAGCGAGATAAAGATGGCACTATCATGGCCGTCGGCGAGCACGCGGTCAAAGAGCGCCTTGAACTCGCCGGCGCTCGGCTGCGAGGTGTGCGGCAGCTGCTCGGAGCCGGCCATGCGCGCGACGTACTCCCCGGCGGTAATCTGCACCTGGTCGAGCAGATCCTCGCCCTCGATAATCACATGCAGCGGAATCACGTAAATGCCGAGCTCTTGGGCGCGGGCGGGGGAGATGTCCGACGTGGAGTCGGTTATGATGGCAAAAGACATAATTGCACCTTTCGTTGGAGCGCTTGTGCGCCGCCTTCTGAGAGCAAAGTGCGACAAGTATAGTAGAGTCGTTCCACATTACTAGGTTCAATTGTTGAATAGTCAACAGTTTGAAGTGTCGGTGTGGAAATCGTCAACTGGGGAAGAGGAATGCCGATGGGGGCGTTGGAGATAGGCAAACGGCCGGTCGTGCTGTTCGATTTTGACGGCACGGTGGCAGATACGGGCCGGGCGGTGATGACCTCGACGTGCAAGACGCTGGCTGCGCGCGGGTTTTCGGAGGCGCAGATGGGTGATCTGCGCCGCATGATCGGGCCGCCCCTGTGGAAGAGCTTTCACGACTTTTACGGCTTTTCCCGCGAGGAGTCGCTTGTGGTGGCCGACGAGTACCGTGCTTTTTTTGATGAGCTGGGACCGGAGGAGTATCCCGTGTTCGACGGGGTCCCCGAGTTTCTGGATGGGTTGGCCGCCCGGGGCAAGCGTATGGCCGTGGCGACGTCGCGCATGGAGGCAAAGTGCATCGATATGGTACGTGAGCTCGGGCTTTCTCAGTTTGAGGCGGTGGTCGGCATGAATCCGTCGCAGGGGCGCGAGACCAAGGCCGATTCGGTTCGCGATGCCCTGGCGGCGCTCGGCGCGACGGCGGGCGATGCCGTGATGATCGGCGATCGCTTTAACGACGTGGAAGGCGCGCACGCGATGAGCGTGCCGTGCATCGGCATTTATTCGGGTGCGGCGGCGCCGGGGGAGCACGAGGCAGCGGGCGCCGATGCGGTGGTGCACTCGGTGGCCGAGCTTGCTAAACTTTTCGCTATCTAATGACGTGATGTGAGGGGCGGGCACGCTCGCCGCTCATTGCTAAGGAGGTCGTCCATGAATCAGGTGGAGCAGAGCGTTGCCGAGTATGTCGACGAGGTCTGGGAGGATGTCGTCGCCGATATCGAGCAGCTGGTGAGTTATCCGTCCGTGGCAGTTTCTGCTGATGCAGAGCCCGGTGCGCCGTTTGGCCGCCCGGTTCGTGATGCGCTCGATTGCGCGCTCGGCATCGCGCAAAAGCTCGGCTACCAGACGAGCGATGACGAGGGTTATGTGGGCATTGCCGATATCCCGGGCCGCGGCGATAAGCAGCTTGCGACTATCTGTCATGTGGACGTGGTGCCCGCAGGCCCCGGCTGGAACACCGACCCGTTTGCGATGGAGCGTCGCGAGGACTGGCTGCTCGGCCGCGGCGTGATCGACGACAAGGGTCCGGCCGTGCTGTCGCTCTACGCCGGCGCCTACCTGCTCAAGCACGGCATCGTTCCGCGCTACACCTTCCGCGCGCTGCTGGGCTGCGATGAGGAAGTGGGCATGTCCGACGTTCACCATTATCTGGAGAACTACGCGAATCCTGACTTTCTGTTTACGCCCGATGCCGAGTTCCCGGTCTGCAATGCCGAGAAGGGCCAGTTTGGGGCGACGTTCGTGAGCCCCAAGATCGACGGCGGGCGCATCGTGTCGTGGAGCGGCTCCGAGGCGAGCAATGCCATTCCGTCGCAGTCCATCTGCGAGCTTGCAATTGCCGCCGATGAGCTGCCGGCGCCCGTTGAGAACGTCGACCGCCTGGAGATCACGGCGCTTGATAACGGGCATGCGCAGATTTTCGCCCACGGTATTGGCGGCCACGCTTCGATGCCTGAGGGCACCATCAACGCCGTCGGCCTGATCGTGTCGTATCTGCGCGAGGCCGAGGACGCGTTTGGTGCACGCGATGAGCGCCTGCTGACGCCTGCCGAGCACGAGTTCGTCAAGTTCCTGGCCTTTGTGCATGCGGATGCCTATGGCCGCGGCCTGGGTATCGATGCGACGAGTCCGGCGTTTGGCCCGCTTACCTGCAACGCTGGCGTCATTCGCGTGGCGGATGGCCATATTGAGCAGGTCATCGACGTGCGCTTCCCCGACAGCACGAGTGCCGATACCATCCGCGAGCAGCTCGACCCGCTCGTGGGGCGCTTTGGCGTGACGTGTCGTGTGGGTCGTGCAAAGGTGCCGTTCTCGGTCTCTGCCGACGATCCGGCCGTGAAGGCGCTTATCGATACCTATAACGAGTTCACGGGCAAGCATGCCGAGCCCTTTGCCATGGGCGGCGGCACGTATGCGCGCAACTTTGCCCGCGCCGTCTCGTTTGGCCCAGAGGAGACCGGCCTGGAGCTGCCCGCATGGGGCGGCCAGATGCACGGCCCCAACGAGTGCGCCAACGAGGAGCAGCTCAAGCAAGCACTCAAGATCTATATCGTGGCAATCCTTCGTCTAAACGAACTGGAGCTTTAAGGTTACGCGGTTTCCTAATCTAAGTTGCGGTGGAATAGTTCCTAGAATGGGCCATTTGATGGCCAAACAGGAATTATTTCACCGCAACTTCGTTTTTATTGGTGTAAAAGGCGGGTCATGCTTGGTGGTGAATTTGTTATTCGTTTGTAAAGCCGAGCCGCGCTTGCGGTAAGGGTCTATCAGATGCCCGTAAGAAACCGCAGTTGGCGCGAGCGCTGCCCGGTCGGGGCCGTATCTTTCCAAACAGCAAAGCGGGCAGGGTGCCCGCGATTCGCATGTATGAAAGGAAGATCATGCTCGATCAGGCTTATTCTCGTCGTCAGTTCCTCGGCCTCGCTGGTGGTCTTGCCAGCATCGTCGGCCTCGGCCTCGTTGGCTGCGGTGGCGCAGGCGCTTCCAACGCTGCCGACAAGGGTAGCGCCGCTGCTGCCGAGTCCGTCTCCGGCGAGGTGACCTACGACGGTGCCTCTTCGTTCCAGGCTCTCGTCGAGGCCGCTGCCGAGAAGTTCATGGATGCCAACCCGGACGTCTCCGTCTCCGGCTCGGGCAACGGTTCGGGCAAGGGCCTGACCGCTGTCGCCGCCGGTACCGTTACCATCGGTAACTCCGACGTCTTCGCCGAGACCAAGCTCGAGGCCGACCAGGTCAAGAACCTCGTCGACCACGAGGTCGCCGTTGTGGGCATGGGTCCCGTCGTCTCCAAGAACGTGACGGTCGACGACCTGTCCCTTGAGCAGCTCAAGGGCATCTTCTCCGGCCAGATCACCAACTGGAAGGAGGTCGGCGGCGACGACGCCACCATCGTCGTGCTCAACCGCAAGGCCGGCTCCGGTACCCGAGCCACCTTCGAGGCAGCCGTCTTTGGCGACGAGGCCGTCGACTTTAAGGGCGACGCCGAGCTCGACAAGTCCGGCGATGTCCAGACTCAGATGGGCAGCACCGACAACGCCATCTCCTACCTGGACTTCTCGCACTTCGATGACTCCAAGTTCAACGCCATCAAGGTCGAGGGCGTGGAGCCCAAGAGCGCAAACGTCACCGACGACTCCTTTAAGATCTGGGCTACCGAGCACATGTACTGCGCTAAGGACGCCGACGAGGCCACCAAGGCCTTCCTGGAGTTCATGCTTTCCGACGACGTCCAGGGCAAGCTCGTCGAGGAGCAGGGCTTCATCCCCGTCTCTGCCATGAAGGTCGTCAAGGACGCCAGCGGCAAGGTTTCTGCTAAATAAGTAATCGCCCCGGAAAGGTTTGCAATGGCAAAGCAACTGCCAAAGCGCGACCTTGAGAACGTGGGCCTGGGCGTCACGGGTGCGTGCGTAGCGCTCGTGACGCTTGTCGTTGCCGCGCTCATCTTTATGGTCGCCCAAAAGGGCCTCTCGGCTTTTCTCAAGGACGGCGTTTCGGTCGTCGAGTTCTTTACCGGCACCAAGTGGGACCTGGCCAACACGGCTAAAAACGGCCTGCCCTATACCGGCGCCCTGCCCCTGATCGTCACCTCGTTTGCGGTCATGGTGCTCTCCACGCTCATCGCGCTGCCCATCGCCATCGGCTCTGCCATCTTTGCGGTCGAGATTCGACCTAAGTTTGGTTCCAAGATCTTTCAGCCGCTTATTGAGCTTTTGACCGGCATTCCCTCGGTCGTCTTTGGCCTCATCGGCTTTCACGTGGTCGTCGGCCTTATGAAGAGCGTTTTCCACGTGAGCACGGGTCTGGGCATCTTGCCCGGCGCCATCGTGCTGGCCGTCATGATCCTGCCGACCATGACCACCCTTTCGGTCGATGGTCTGCGCGCCGTGCCCGACAGCTACCGCCAGGGCTCGCTCGCTCTGGGCTACACCCGCTGGCAGACCATCTGGCACGTGGTGCTCAAGTCCGCCATGCCGTCGCTCATGACCGCGGTCATCCTTGGCATGACGCGTGCCTTTGGCGAGACGCTCGCCGTGCGTATGGTCATCGGCGGCATCGAGGCCATGCCGACGTCGCTGCTGTCGCCGGCGTCCACCATCACCACCACGCTCACCACGTCTATGGCGGTCTATGCCGAGGGCTCGGCCCAGGACGATGTTCTGTGGGCGCTCGGTCTGCTGCTGATGGGCATGAGCCTCATCTTCATCCTGATCATCCACCTTATCGGCCGCAAGGGGGCGAAGGCTCGTGGCTAGCACGCGCATCCATATCGACGAGGCGAGGTTCGGGCGCGTCCAAAAGCAGGACCGCATCGCCACGGGCGTGCTGACGGCGATCGCCGCCATCGTCATGCTCATCGTCGTCTCCATGGTGGCCTATATCCTGTTCGAGGGCGTCTCGACGCTGTTCCAGCCGGGCTTTCTCACGCAGCCGTCGCGCGCCAACGGTACCCAGGGTGGCGTGCTCTACCAGCTGTTCGACTCGTTCTACCTGCTGCTGATCACTCTGGTCATCTCGGTGCCCATCAGTCTGGGCGGGGCGGTCTTCCTGGTTGAGTACGCGCCGAACGGCCCTATCCGCGACATCGCCTCTACCGCCATCGAGACGCTGTCCTCGTTGCCTTCCATCGTCGTCGGCATGTTCGGCTTTCTGGTGTTCTCGGTGCAGCTGGGCTGGAAGTACTCCATCATCTCCGGCGCTGTCGCGCTCACCATGTTCAATATCCCCATCCTGGTGCGCGTGATCCAGCAGGCGCTCGAGGACGTGCCACAGGCCCAGCGCGATGCATGCCTGGCCATGGGCCTTACCCGCTGGGAGGCCACGCTGCACATCCTGATTCCCGAGGCCATGCCCGCCATCGTGACCGGCATTGTGCTTTCGGCCGGCCGTGTGTTTGGCGAGGCCGCGGCACTGCTCTTTACCTCGGGCATGAGCTCGCCGGTGCGTCTGAACTTCTTGAGCTTTAACCTGTCGAGCCCCACCTGCGCCTGGAACGTGTTCCGTCCCGGCGAGTCGCTCGCCGTGCACATCTACAAGATCTATGGCGAGGGCAGCCCCGAGGCTCAGCAGATCGTTTGGGGCACCGCTGCACTGCTGATGATTTGCGTGCTGCTGTTTAACGTAATCGCCCGTATCGTGGGCAAGCAACTGGCAAGGAGGATGACGGCCGAGTGAGCGAGATGAAAGCAACACCCGCAGCCGAAGCGGCACCGTCCGAGACCCAGAACTTCCTGTCGAGCGTGGGGGAGAGCGAGAAGCGCGTGCGCGCGAGCGGCAAGGCCGTGAGCGACGAGGTCGTGCTCTCCACCAAGGACGTCAACGTGTACTATGGCGACCACCATGCCCTGCACGATACGTCGCTCGACTTTCACAAGGGCGAGATCACGGCGCTCATCGGGCCTTCGGGCTGCGGTAAGTCGACCTTCTTACGCAGCCTCAACCTGATGAATCGCGAGATTCGCGGCTGCCGCGTGGAGGGCGAGATCAACTACCGCGGGCGCAACGTGAACACCAAGACCGAGAACACCTACGAGTTGCGTCGCTCCATTGGCATGGTATTCCAACAGCCCAACCCTTTCCGCAAGTCCATTCGCGACAACATTACGTTTGCGCCCAGGCGTCACGGCATTACCGACCGCGACGAGCTTGATCGTATGGTCGAGGAAAGTCTGCGTGGTGCGGCGCTGTGGGACGAGGTCAAGGACAAGCTCGACAAGAGTGCCTACGCGCTTTCGGGCGGCCAGCAGCAGCGTTTGTGCATTGCACGCACGCTGGCGCTCAACCCCGACGTGATTCTGTTCGACGAGCCCTGCTCGGCGCTCGACCCCATCTCGACGCTGGCGATCGAGGACCTCATGTCATCGATCGTTGTCGACCGCGCCATCGTCATCGTGACGCACAACATGGAGCAGGCGTCGCGTGTGTCCAACCGCACGGCGTTCTTCTACATGGGCGATATGGTCGAGTACGACGAGACTGACGAGATTTTCCAACGGCCCAAGGATAAGCGGCTGAATGATTACCTCACCGGCATGTTCTCCTAGTCCGGGACATGCTTGAGGCCCGCGGCGGCCACGGTTGCCGCGGGACTGATTGGAGAGGCGGGTCATCTCTTGCGTGAGATGGCCCGCCTTTTTGTGTCGTGTGCGGCCCGCCTTTTCGCTGCTATCATGGACAACGTTGAATTTCTACGAAGGAGCAGGGCATATGGCGATTCTTTTGGGATGCGATTCCGTCAGCCTAGAGTTTCCCACCAAGCATATTTTCGATAGCGTGACGCTCGGCGTGGGCGAGGGCGACCGCATTGGTATCGTCGGCAAAAACGGCGATGGAAAGTCGACGCTGCTGAGCGTACTCGCCGGCACGTTGGAGCCCGACGACGGCCGCGTGACGCATCGCCGCGACACGACGATCGGATTGCTCGGCCAAAAGGACAACCTGGTCGATACCGACACCGTGCATCATGCCGTCGTCGGTGACACGCCCGAGTACGAGTGGGCCTCGAGCCCGCGTACGCGCCAGATTCTGGCCGGTCTTATTAGCGATGTGCCCTGGGAGGGCACGGTGGGCGAGCTTTCGGGCGGTCAGCGCCGTCGCGTGGACCTCGCGCGCCTGCTGATTGGCGACTACGACGTGCTTATGCTCGACGAGCCCACCAACCACCTGGACATGCGCACCATCAACTGGCTCGCGCGCCACTTAAATGCCCGCTGGCAGCGCGGTCAGGGCGCCATGCTCGTGGTCACGCACGACCGCTGGTTCTTGGACGAGGTCTGCACCAGCATGTGGGAGGTCCACGACGGACAGGTCGACCCCTTCGAGGGCGGCTACTCGGCCTACATCCTGCAGCGCGTGGAGCGCGACCGCATGGCCGCCGTTACCGAGGAACGCCGTCGCAACATGGCGCGCAAGGAGCTCGCGTGGCTGAGCCGCGGCGCCCAGGCGCGCTCCACCAAGCCCAAGTTTCGCGTGGATGCCGCTCGCGAGCTCATCGCCGACGTGCCGCCCGTGCGCGACGAGCTGGAGCTCAAGCGCCTGGCGGTGAGCCGCCTGGGCAAGCAGGTTATCGACGTGGTCGACGTGGACGCCGGCTATGCGGATACCGATGGCGCGCCCAAGCAGGTGCTCTCGGACGTGACTTGGCTTATCGGCGCGGGCGACCGCTATGGTCTTTTGGGCGAGAACGGCGCCGGCAAGTCGACCTTGCTCGACGTGATCCAGGGCAAGATCGCGCCCCTGCGCGGTCGCGTGAAGATTGGCCAGACGGTGCGCTTTGGCGTGCTGTCGCAGCAGCTCGAGGAGCTCGAGCCCTACATGGGCGATACGATCCGCGAGGTGCTCGGCAACTATAAGAAGTACTACGTCATCGACGGCAAGGAGACTTCGCCCGAGAAGCTCTGCGAGCGCCTGGGCTTTACGACCCAGCAGCTCTGGAGCCGCATCGGCGATCTTTCGGGCGGCCAGCGCCGTCGCCTGTCGCTGTTGCTGACGATCCTGGACGAGCCCAACGTGCTTATCCTGGACGAGCCCGGTAACGACCTGGATACCGACATGCTCGCGATTGTCGAGGATCTGCTCGACGGCTGGCCCGGCACGCTGATCCTGGTGACGCACGACCGCTTCTTGATGGAGCGCGTGACCGACCAGCAGTGGGCGCTGCTTGACGGCCATCTGACGCATATGCCCGGCGGCGTCGACCAGTACCTGCGCCTGTGCAACGCCACCGCCGAGGGCGAGCCCGTGGGTGCGCCGAGCGCCAAGACCGGCACGTTTGACACCGGTGCCGCGGCAACTGCGGCCGAAAAGCCCAAGTCGAGCGGCCAGCCCAATGGTCTTTCCAACGCCGAGCGCCAGAAGCTCCGCCGCGAGGTGAGCTCGCTTGAGCGCAAAATGGAGACGCAGCGCGCTCGCGTGGAGGAGGCCGAGGCCGCGATGGCCCAGGTCGACCCCACCAACTACACGGCGCTGGGCGAGCAGCAGGCAAAGATTGACGAGGCTCACGCCGCCATGGACGAGCTGGAGATGGCGTGGCTCGAGGCGAGCGAGAAGCTCGAGGGCGAGGAGTAGGCAAGGATGATCAAGGCCGCATTTTTCGATATCGACGGCACGTTGCTGAGCTTTAAGACCCATCGGATTCCGGCGTCGGCGCAGCAGGCGCTCGACAGCTTTCGCGAGCAGGGGATTGCGTGCATAATCGCCACGGGTCGCCCGACCTACCAGATGCCGGATTGGCTGTTCGACTTGGGTTGGGATGCGTACATTACGCTTTCGGGTCAGCACTGTTTTGATGCCAAGGGCGTTTATCGCAGCTGCCCGATCGATCCGGACGACGTTGCGGTGATTGTGGACCAGGTGGCGCAGGGACGCTACGACTCACTGTGCATGCAGGGCGAGAATTCGTTTGTGAACCGTCTGTCCAAGCGCGTGGTGACGGCCGGCAGCAACGCGGGAATTGTCTACCACGAGGAGCCGTTTGAGCACGCCTTTGACGCGCCGGTCTACCAGTTTTGCGCCTTTGTGGATCCGGCCGACGAGCATATCGTGACCGACGCCGTGTCGCATTCGCTCACCACGCGCTGGTGCGACCTGTTCTGCGACATTATTCCCGCTAACGGCGGCAAGGACCTGGGTGTGGCGGCGACGCTCGAGCGGCTTGGTATCGACGCGAGCGAGGCGATTGCCTTTGGCGACGGCGAGAACGACCTGTCGATGTTTGCCGCCGTGGGCACGAGCGTGGCCATGGGCAACGCGCAGGATACCGTGAAGGCCGCGGCGACCTACGTGACGACCGCCGTAGACGACGACGGCATCTACAATGCCGCCGAGCACTTTGGCCTGCTATAGCTACGGATTCGGCACTTGGGGACGTTCCTTTTGCGCCGGCAGTCGGGGGCACTCCTTGCGGGGCGTGTCCCCGCTTTGTTTTCGTCCCGTGCGTTTTGTGAAACACGGTTAACTTTTTAGACAACGTAGTAAGACATAGGCAACTTTTGCGGTAAAGTAAATCAAGCAAAAGTATCCAAAGGCTAACTAGAAGCCATCGCGAAAGGCGGCCCATGGCCCTGCGTGAATCTGGAGAAGACTATCTCGAATCTATTTATGTGCTCTCGGAGCGCCAGGGCGTCGTTCGCTCGATTGACGTTGCCGAATACCTGGGCGTAACCAAGGCAAGCGTCTCTAAAGCCATGGCGGCCTTGGAGAGCACCGGCTACGTGGAGATGGGCAAACGCGACGTGCATCTGACGGAACGCGGTCTTGAGGTTGCCCGTCAAATGTGGGAGCGCCACTGCTTTTTTGTAGGGCTGCTAGAGGACGCAGGCGTTTCGGCAGAGGTTGCCTCGCAAGAGGGATGTCACATGGAGCACTGCCTGAGCGAGGAGAGCTTCGAGAAGCTAAGATCGATGCTGAGACGGGGTAGCGACCGGGATCAATAGCCCCGCCAACTAAGTCCAACTCAGACAAGGAACCCCGCCAGCAAGCGATGCCCAAGAACCGCCAGCAACGTCACCGCAGGCCGGGGCCGGGCTTGGTTTTTGAAAACACTCCGCAGACCAGAAGCGCCCCCGTTCGTAGCTCCGAAGGAGCAGAACGGGGGCGCTTCATTGGTCGAGGACGTTTTCAAAAACCAAGCCCGGTCCCGGCCGGAGGGACCACAGGCGCTACAGGTTCTTGACACCCATCGCGCGCATGGCGTTCAGGATAGCGATGATCGCCACGCCTACGTCGCCAAAGACGGCAAGCCACATATTGGCGATACCCAGCGCTGCCAGCACAAGGATCAGCAGCTTAATGCCCAGCGCAAAGATTATGTTCTGCCAAACAATCGACATGGTCTTGCGCGCCACGCGGATCGCGCGGGAAATGTTGGACGGCTTGTCGTCCATCAGCACCACGTCGGCGGCCTCGATCGCGGCGTCGGAGCCCATGGCGCCCATGGCAATGCCCACATCGGCGCGCGTAAGCACAGGCGCGTCGTTGATACCGTCGCCGACAAAGGCGAGCTTGCCCTTGCCACTTTCGGCCGCGAGTAGTGCCTCAACGCGCTCGACCTTGTCGCCCGGCAGGAGCTGCGCGTGGAACTCGTCGAGACCGAGTTGCTTGGCCACAGACGCTGCAACCTCCTCGCGGTCGCCCGTGAGCATGACGGTGCGGTTGATACCGGCGGCATGCAGGTCGCGAATCGTTTGCTCCGCATCGGCCTTAACGGTGTCTGCAATCACGATGTGGCCGGCGTACACGCCGTCAACGAGCACGTGGAGGATCGTGCCGACAACCTCGCAGTCCGGTGCTTCAACGCCGGCCGCAGCAAGCATCTTGGCATTGCCGACGATGACGCGCTTGCCGTCGATATTCGCCGTCACGCCATGGCCCGCGTCATTGGTGGAGTCGCTTACGCGTTTGGGATCGAGCTCGCCCTGGAAGGCGGTGCGTACCGACTGCGCGATGGGGTGATCGGAAAACGACTCGGCAAGGGCCGCGACCTCAAGCAGTGACTGCTCGGTATAGCCGGTCTCGGGGTGTACCGCCACGACCGAAAACGTGCCGTTGGTGAGCGTGCCGGTCTTGTCAAAGACGACGGTATCCACATCGGCGAGCGTCTCGAGGTAGTTGGAGCCCTTGATGAGAACTCCCAGCTTGGACGCGCCGCCGATGCCACCAAAGAAGCTGAGCGGGACGCTGATCACGAGCGCGCACGGGCAGCTGACGACCAGGAAGGTCAGGCCGCGCAGGATCCAGTCGGACCAGGCGCCGGTGACCAAGCCGCCGCCGAGCGCGAGTACCGCGGCCGCGCCGGTGACGGCGGGCGTGTAGACGCGGGCGAAGCGCGTGATGAAGTTCTCGGTACGCGCCTTCTTTTCGCTGGCGTTTTCTACGAGCTCCAGGACGCGCGCGACGGTGGACTCGCCAAATGGCTTGGTGGTGTGCACGTGGATGAGACCCGTCATGTTGATGCAGCCGCTGATGATATCGTCTCCGGTTTTGGCCGGGCGGGGGACCGACTCGCCGGTAAGGGCGGCGGTATCGAGCTGCGTCTCGCCTTCGACGATGACGCCGTCGATGGGCACGCGCTCGCCGGGCTTGACGACGATGACGGTGCCGACGGCGATGTCATCGGGAAAGACCTGCTCGAGTGTGCCGTCGAGTTGCTCGACGTTGGCATAATCGGGTGCGATGTCCATCATGGCGCTGATCGACTTGCGGCTCTTGCCCACGGCGTATGCCTGGAACAGCTCGCCGACCTGGTAGAACAGCATGACAGCGGCGCCTTCGGCCATGTGCGGATCGGTATCGGGGAAGAGCACCATGGCAAACGCGCCGATGGTCGCGACGGCCATGAGGAAGCTTTCGTCGAAGGCCTTGCCGCGGCGGATGTTGTTGTATGCCTTTTGGAGCACGTCGTAGCCGGCAATTAAAAACGGCACGAGGAACAGCACGAAACTGGCGTAGACGTTGCCGGGCTCCCCAAATGCGATAGTGAGAGCTCCGAGCTCGTCGAGGGCATAAACAACGGCAAAAATGCCTAGCGCTACCAGGATACGGTTGCGCTTATGCTCAAGGGACTCTTTCTTCTTACGCTTCTTCTTTTTCTTCTTGGGATCGGCGGTTGCCATGATTCAATCCTCCCATTTGAATGTATGAACACTCGCTCATATAATTTCGCGAGCAAAGGCCGCGGCAAGCGCGACCTTGCAGGTTGGCGTAATCTGGGCTAGAGAATGATCTCGCAGTCCGGCTCGGCGTCGGCGGTAAACTCCACGACGCGGTCGAGGACCTCGTCGAACTCGGCGTCATCGGCCTCGAGCGTTAACTTCTGGGTCATAAAGTTGACCGAAACGGACTTGACGCCATCGAGCTTGGCCAGCTCGTCCTGAAGCTCGCGCGCGCAGTTGGCGCAATCGATCTCGTCGAGCTTGAACTGCTTTTTCATGGTGGGTTCCTTTCCCTGTGTTAGCGGTCTGGGTGCCGGCCGCGCTGATACCGTGGTTGATTGCTATTCGCAGATATGGCTCATGCCCTGGTTAAGCATGGTGTAGACGTGATCGTCGGCGAGCGAGTAGAGAATGTTGCGCCCGTCGCGGCGGAACTTGACCAGGTGCGACTGCTTAAGCGTGCGCAGCTGGTGCGATACTGCCGACTGCGAGGTTGCGGTCGCTTCGGCGATGTCAGCCACGCAGAGCTCGCGGCCCATGAGGGCATAGAGGATCTTGATGCGTGTGGTGTCGCTGAAGACCTTGAACAGGTCGGCCAGGTCGTACAACAGCTCCTCGTCGGGAAGGTCCTCGGGCGAGCAGGTGGTGGGGACGATCGGCTCGGTGGCCTCGATGCCAGTCTTTGTTTCATCAGCGTGGCTGCTCATTGCAACATCCTTTCATATGAACATGCGCTCATATAACTTACTTCCGATTATATGAGCGCATGTTCATATGTCAATACAATTTACGTTAATTTCGATGACTGCTTGCCGCCTCTGCGATTTTCTGCGGGTTGGGAGACATCGACGCAATGCTCGCCAACATATTTCGAGATGTTCGGCCAGCATGCTAAGAAAGCCACCTTGAGAAGCATTAGAACTGTTCATATTTGTACTTTATCGTGTTGAATACCGCGAGAATCAGTTCTTCCTCTACGGGAGTTCCTGCAGAATCAGTTTTATCTAAAGTTATATTGAGCATTGCTGCAGCCAATCTGGCACATCGGTGGCCGAATAAGTCGAAAAATGTAGGTGGACATCCGCAGAGATCGCCTTTAGAAGAGCGAATTCTCAATTAGATCAATAATCGTGTCGTCTTCCGTGCGGTTTTCATCGATTTTTGCGAACATGTCGCATTCCCAAGGCCCATTGATTTCCTCAGCAAGGGCCCCGACGTGTTGCATGTCGTCGGGTTCTGGTACATCGTTGATGCTCGGGTCATCAGCTTGCGGATATTGGCTTGCAATTTCGCGCTTGGCGGCCTCTTCTTCTTTGAGTGTCTCCAGGACGCGGCGACCGTATTCGAAGTAGCGCCGCAAGACAAATTGACGAAGAGTTTCTTGCAGGATGGCGAAGTTATCCGGGAGTCGACCGGGCCATATCTTCTCGCGAATGCGAATCGCTTCCATGACCCGCCTAAAAGCGGACTGCTTGAAAAACGAATGACGACTAACTGTGATAACGGCATATCCCATGTTTCGCAGCGTGTTTCGGCGTTCCTCGTCAATTGATTGCTGTTCGGGCTCGTCGTGGTAAAAGCCGTTGTATTCGATATCGGTCATCGAATTTTCGAGCAGCGCGTCGAGGTAGAAAACCGTCCGTCGCGTTAGGGCGGCGTATCTTTTGGGGACTGGGATCGGATAGTCCGTTTTGATAGCGCGTATGGCTAAGCCACCCATTGACTTGGGCATTGTCAGCATCATGACAAACGCCGTTTCGAGTGGGGAGCGACAGCCTTCGCGTACATAAGAAAGTGCCTTAAGTGCTTTATTAGATCCACGATACCCCGATGCCTCTGAAAAGAAGGCTCTGAGCTCTTCAACGCTGGTTAGGGCTGGGCGCTCGCGATATTGAGTTTCGTCGGACGTTCCAAGCGCGTAGGAGCCGCAGATTTCAAAGTAATACTCAACGAGCTCCGAAAGGTTGAGGTCGGCTGCTGCTTCTAACGCGCACAGCTTGATATCGACGATGTAGACGTTCGGCTCGAGTTCTAGGTAGCTTTCTGCATCAAACGTATAGCGCGTGCAGTGGCAGATGCAGCCCTTGCGGTGCCTTTTGGCATTATTGGAAAACGTCAGCACATGGATGCTTTCAGAATCGACATTCTTTCTGTTGAGCCATGCTCGCGCCGCTTCCAGGTTGGACGTGGTCGGCGCAGACACCTTGATCTTTTCCATAGATATGGGATCGGTCGCGTGGCTTGCGAGCGAGTTGACTGTTTGGTATACAGCGCGTGCCGTGGTATGTGACAGAACGATTCCCATACGCGCATGATGGCATAGCGGACGCCATATACGCTCGAAACTTCGGGCAACGGTATTGGGGCGCGGCTTATCTTCTGCGAACGGTGGGTTTTTGAGCTGTCGTATTGAGGGGGGTGTTCCTATAGTTTTGTCAACTGGGCAATGCTGTTTTCGAGATTGAATCGCGACATGCTAACGCCAGGCCTTTCGGCCGATGGGCTCCAATCTGTTCGGAGCGCTTCGACTAGGCGGCGTAGGGCACCCTGTCCCGCATGATCGCGTAGATGACCTTCAGCCTCTTTCGTGCCAGCGCCTTGAGCGCCTTGCCGTGCGGCATGCCCCGCTCTCGGCACCTAGCGTAGTAATCGCCCCATCTTCCCTCTGTCCGGGTAAGGCAGTTGCACGAGAATATGAGCAGGTTCTTCAGCCTCTTGTTGCCTTGGCGCGATGCCGTCACCGAGGAAATCGAGGTCCCCGACTGGCGGTTGCGCGGCGCCAGGCCGCAGTACGACGCGAGCCTGTCATGGCTTGGGAAGTCTTCGATATCTATGGAGATCGCGAGCTCGGAAGCGGTTTTGGGGCCGATCCCCGGCACCGTCAGGAGGCATCGGTAGGTATCGTCGCCCTCGAGGAGGGCGGATATCTCCGCCGTGATCACATCGATCTCCGCCGAGTTCTCGGAGATCCTGCGCGCGAGCAGCCTCACCGCCCGGTCCTCGGCGGCGATGGCCGCCGCGTCCGGCCTTGTCGAGGAGGCCGTCGAGCGGACGAGGGCCTCGATCTTGCCGCGCGCCGCCCCGCGCGTGAGCGCCGCCGCCCTGCGGGGCCCGGCGTCGGCCACCGACCAGGCCCCGCCGAGGGATGCCATGAGCCTCAGCTGGGGACCGTCGGACAGGTCGACCAACGCCTCGAAGGCGGGGCACGATTCCAGCAGGATGCTGCGCAGCCGATTCTTGCTCCTGGTGTTTTCGCAGTTCAGGAAGTTTCTCTGGGCGGCCAGCGCCCTCGCCGCCGCGACCGTCGGGCCCGGATCCCTGACCGGCAGGAGTGCGTCGGGGATGCCCAGCGCCGTCTTCGCGATGACCATTGCGTCCCGCTCGTCGGTCTTGGCGTCGCCGGCGAAGAGCCTGGCGGCCCCGTGTGCCGCGAGTCCCGGCAGGTACGCCGCCGACATCCCGGCCGCCTTGGCGCGGGCGAGCGCGAGGGCGCCTATGTAGCGCGACTGGTCGACAACCACGAGCGCGTCGGGGAAGCGGCCGAACAGCGAGTCCAGATCGCCCTCCCTGTTCGCGACGGGGGCGCTCAGCAGTATCTCGCCGTCCCGGGTCGCGACGCATGCCCAATGGGACAATTTCCCGACATCGAGCCCGATGACGGCTTCCGGCATTCTAGGTGGTGCCACGGTGTTATCCTCCAATCGGTAGGCCGATCGGAACCCCTCCCTGCGACACCCACATTACCTGGCCGTGGCGCTTGCGCCCGGCAGTTTCCTATCAGTCGTCCGGAGCGGCGAGCGCCCCCGGTGGCAACACCCCCCGGGCCCTCTACGGGGCAGGGGCAGACGGCCATCCGGAGGCGCCCGATCGGCGGCCCCTCGGGGCTTGCCCGTATCGTAGGCAATGCGCCGAATGCTCGCCATCGAAATTTATCGGTGGCCCACTTCAGACTGTAATGGGCAGCTTCGGCTGGGGAGGTTTCTGTCGGCTGCCCCATTTTGGTGAACTTTAGTTGCGGATTCGTAGCTTCTAAGCGTTTTTGCCGACCGCTCAGATGCCTCACCAACATAATTTGAGTTATTCGGCCTTATCCTATACGAATGGTGCGATCGCAACGTCCTATTCGAATTGATTCAGGTAGATTTATAGGGCTTGGTTGCGAAATTGGGGCGACTATAGCGCTCGATTGCGGTTCAAGGGGCCTTGACTAGTGGTTCAGCTGGCCGAACAACTCGAAAAATGTAGGTGGGCCAACCTGCCGACTATGTGAAGCACGCGTATTTGCTCGTTTTGATGAAAACTAGGGTGCAGCCATAAGGCTGCGCCCTAGTTTACTGCGTGCCGGTGTGCCCAGACGGATTGCGCTGTGCCTGGCAGGCGCTCCCGCAGATGGATCGGTTATTTCGCGAATAGGTTCTTGAGGTTGAACTCGGCTTGGACGGTGCGGAGCATGAGGTCGGTGTCGTCCAAGCCCAGGTGCTGCTCGTTGGCGTCGGCGGCGAGGGTTCCACGGCGGCGCGCCCAGTTCTCGAGCGCGGCTGGGGCGGACTCGCGGGGGAGCGAGCGCACGTCGGCGTCCAGGCTGCGGCAGATCTGGCGCGAGTCGATGACGATGATCTTGCCGGCGCGGCGTGCCTCGGCGTAGCCGTCCAGGTGGATCTTGAACCAGCTGTCCTCAAAGGCGGCGTTGTGTGCCATGTACGGGTACTTCTTCATAAGCTTGAGCAGCTGCTTTTGCAGCTCTTTGTTCTCGCGGAACGGCTTTTTGCCGTCGATGTCGTCCCAGGTGATGTGGTGGATATTCGACAACGGCACATCCTCGCCGCGGTAGATGTCGGGCAGGCCGCAGTAGTGTGCCTCGGCGTCATGCGGGACGGCGTCGCTGGTGAGCTCCATGATCTCCCAGCCCACGTTGATGATATAGCCGCGCTCGGGTGCACGGCCGGTGGTCTCGATGTCGATACCGAGCACGGTGCCCTGGATGGGCTTGCGGGCGTAGGCCACGCCGAGCGCGTCGCGGTCGCCGCGGATTTCGCGCATAACGGACGCGGCGGTGCGCTTTTGCATCTTGCCGATGGCGGCGCAGGTGTCGGCATCGGACAGGCCGCGCGAGAGCGTCGCGGGCGTCACGTTGCGCAGACGCGCCTCGCCAATCTGGTCGCACAGGTCGCGGTTGCGGTCGGCCAGGTCGCGCACGGTGGCAAAGTCGAAGCCGGGGTCGCCCTCGGCGGTAAAGTACTCGGTCTCGAGCACCTTGAGGGCCTCCTCGCCCTTCTGGCGCTCGGACTCCATGGCGCCGTGGTCGCCGTAGATAAACATGGGGATAAACGGCTGGCGCTCGTATTCGAGTGCTTGCGATACGTTCATATGCTACTCCTTGGACGGGCCGCGTTGTGCGGCTCTAGGTTACTGAGTTATGGCGAGATGATAGTTTACCATAGGCAACTATTGGCACCGCGCCCGGGACAACTACAATACCCTAGTTGACCGCTAGGACTTTTACAATGCTGCCGAAAGACACGAAAGGTTCCATCCGTCATGGATTTACTGATTGATATTCTGCTCGACGCCGGCAAGGACACGCTGTCGCTGGTGCCGTTTTTGTTGGTGACGTATCTTGCTCTCGAGACACTTGAGCACGTTGCGGGCGACCGCGTCAACGGCGCTATCAAGCGCGCCGGCGCTGCGGGTCCCGTGGTTGGCTCGCTGCTGGGCATGGTGCCGCAGTGCGGATTTTCGGCCATGGCAGCAACGCTGTACGCCGGCCGTGTCGTGACCTTGGGCACGTTGGTGGCGGTGTTCCTTTCGACCTCCGATGAGATGCTGCCGCTGTTGCTTGCCGAGCAGGTTCCCGTGCAGACTATGGCGATGCTTTTGGCTTCGAAAGCGCTGATCGCACTGGTCACGGGTTTTATCGTGGACGCTGCCATTCGCGGCCTGCGCCGTAACGCCCGCGCGCACGCGGCGATTCGCCGTACCGTGCTGGGAACCGCGGCCAACCCGGCCCACGTGAACTGCGCGCACGACGACCACAGCGGCGGTGACATCATCGACGAGGTGGCCGAGGCAGGCGTGAGCGCCGACCACATCCACGAGCTGTGCGAGCGCGACCATTGCGGTTGTGATGAAGACGAGGACGAGCACGAACACGGACATGGCCACGATCACGGTCATGAGGGCGAACATGAACACCATGATGGTCACGGTCACTCTCACTCCCACGAAGGGACGCCTGTCCTGTCGATCATCCGCAGTGCGATCTCGCACACCGTGCAGGTCTCGGTATTCATTTTTCTGGTGACGCTGATTCTGGTCGCCGTGCTCGAGACGTTCGGCGAGTCCGCGATCGAGCAGTTCCTGCGCGGCAACGAGACACTCGCTGTCCTGGGTTCGGCGCTTGTCGGGCTGATTCCCAATTGCTCGGCGAGCGTGGTCATTACACAGCTGTATCTGGAAGGCGCGCTGCAACTGGCGCCGATGCTCGCCGGCACGCTCATTTCCGCCGGCGTGGGTTATCTGGTGCTGTTCCGCACCAACCGCAGCGCCCGCGAAAATGCCGTGTTCCTGATCATGATGTACGTCATCGGCGCTGGCTGGGGCCTCATCCTCTCCGCCGTTGGCCTCTAAGTAGGCCTAAAAAATGGGCTTCAAATAGCCATGCTCAGCGCCTGCGCAATGCGGCGACGCATGGCATTTTGAAGCCCGTTTTTTTGTTGAGCCATGGATTCCGAGCGCTCACACCGCTCAAAACAAAAAGGTAGATTTTAGGCATGTCTCAAAAATCTACCTTGGTTAGTGCAGCAACTCGGTGAGGTTGCGTTTAAAGCGGGCGCGGTCTTCGCTGGTAAATGCTGCCGGACCGCGAGTGCGTCCGCCGGCGCGGCGTACCTTCTTTTCCTCGTGGCGAATAAACAGCTGCATGTCGATAGTCGCCTTGTCGTACACGCGCCCGCGCACACCGATGGCGGCGGCATCGCGCCCGAGCACCATGCTCGCCAAGCCAATGTCCTGCGTCACGACCACGTCGCCCGCCTGCAGGCGTTCGACAATGGCAAAGTCGGCGCTGTCGGCGCCCACGCTCACGTCGAGCGTCGTGACCCAAAAGCCGCGTCGCGCGTGCTCGGCATCGCGCGGGTCGTCGCGGCGAATGTGTCGTTCCAGGTTTTGCGTGCTGTTGCCGGCGATAACAACGGCGACGCCCGCCCGCCGCGCGCAGTCAATCGACTCGCGCGTGACCGGGCAGGCGTCGGCATCAATAAAGAGCGTTCGCGGCATCTAGTGCACCAGTTTGCCAAATTGAATGGCGCGAACAATGAGCGTTACGCCAAACACCAGCAGCGCGGCGCCACTAAAGATGACAAGCATCTTGGCCGACCACAGCGGATAGATAAACACGAACATGCCGGCGATGATGGAGAGTGCACCGCTCAGGATGGCAAGGGCGCGGTTGGACGAAAGCTCGGACTCCAGAATGGACATGACACCTTCGACAATCCAGCCAAAGCCGGCCACGATAACCACCATCGTGGTGAGTGTCGCGGTCGAGAAGGCCTGGTTGCGCAGGATTATGACGCCGCCCAGGATAATGAGTAGGTTGGAGATGATGCTCGTCACGCGCCAGCCAGTGGGCAGCAGCGGCTCAAAAATGGCAGTGAACAGCCTGATGGCAGCGGTGATTACAAAGTAAAAACCCAGGACGGTCGTCAAAAAGACGAGGGACTTGGCGGGTGCAAAAAGCAGCGCGATGCCAGCAATGAGCGCCACGACGCCCGTGATGGCGTAGATCCAGCGCACGGCCTTGACGGCTTTGCCCGCCATACTTTTCTCGTCAAATCCAAACTGGCTCGATTTTTGGTCATCGTTCCTAAAGATACCCATAACGTCTCCTTTCCGTGCGGCGTAAGCCTTGATCGTTACAACCAGTATCGCTTAAAGGCGCTGGCGTATGGGTCGGGGAGGGCGAAACGTAACCCAAAGGTCCCGAATTGTTTCCGTTGTTCCCCACGTCGCGGTTTTCTATTCAACAGGTGTAGAACATTGCAGCCCTGTTCGTTATTGCCTACGTTTTAGGTTAGATTTTCCTAAGGACAATTGGCTTGTATTGGGGGTCCCTATGAACGAAGCAGTTCCCGAGGCACCGTCGAGTGTCGAATCGATGGCAAAGCAAGGTTGCGAAAAGCTCGGTCTGGAAGCGTTTGATGCGCTGGTCCGTCGTGCCCGCACGTGCCGCCGTTTTGACGAGTCCATGCGCGTGCCGCGCGAGTTTTTGCTCGAGCTGGCGGAACTGGCGCGCCTGGCTCCCTGCGGCGCCAATGCTCAGCGTCTGCGTTTTCACGTGGTGAGCGGTGCCGAGGATTGCGCGCGTGTATTTGACGAGCTCGCATGGGCAGGCGCACTTAAGGATTGGCCGGGTCCTGCCGAGGGCGAGCGCCCGACCGGCTATATCGCGATTCTGGCCGAGCGCGCCGTTCCGGGCAAGCCCGCCGCTCCCATTACCGAGGTCGACACGGGCATTGCCGCGCAGACGATGATGCTCGCCGCCCGCAGCGCCACGCCCGAGGTGGCAGCCTGCATGTTCAAGGCTTTTACGCCCCACGCGATCGATGCCATGGGGCTCGATAACGACAAGTATGAGCTCAAGCTGACCATGGCGTTTGGCGTTCCGGCCGAGACGCAGGTGGTCGATGCGATTGATTCCAACCCCGACGGCTCCATCAATTATTGGCGCGACGAGGCGCAGGTGCACCACGTACCCAAGCGTTCGCTCGCCGACGTGCTGGTGTAGTTGAGCATCGTTGCGGTTCAATCCGGCGGCAAAATCACCACAAAGGTGCTGTCTCCTTTGCGGTGGTGCGAGGGGAGGGCATGTGGCCGATCTGTATTTGGTGCGTCATGGGCAGACTGAGTTCAATGTGCAGAACATTTTGCAGGGCTGGCACGATTCGCCGCTTACGGCGCGCGGGCGCGAGCAGGCGCTGGCGGTGCGTACGGCGTTTGAAGCGCGTGGCGTGACCTTTGACCATGTGTATTCCTCGCCGTTGGGCCGGGCGCGGCATACGGCCGAGCTTATCGTTGGCGAGGGCCGTTCCATTGAGCTGGTCGATGACCTGCGTGAGTGGCATTTTGGCTCGCTGGAGGGCACATCAAATCGCGAGATGCCGCCGCAGCCCTGGGGCGATTATCCGGTGGCCTTTGGCGGCGAGTCGGAAGTGCAGCTTCAGTCGCGCATGGTCGCGGCGCTGTCCCGCATCATGGCCAGGCCGCAGCACGACTGCGTGCTGGCGGTTTCCCATGGCTCAGCCTGCCAGGAGTTTCTTGAGTATGTGACTGGCGGGGGAGAGCTGCCCGACAACGGTGCCGTGCTTCATTTTGGCTATTGCGACGGGGCGTTTTCGCTCTTGGGTTGGTAACGAACGAAAGGACCCCTATGAATAAAGATCTGTATCTGGTCCGTCATGGACAGACGATATTCAACCTTAAGCGTATCATTCAGGGGTGGAGTGATTCGCCGCTTACGCAGTTGGGTTGCGACCAGGCGGCGCGCGCCGGCATGTTTTTACGTGCGCGCGGCATTGAGCCCGATCATGCCTACACCTCCACGCTTCATCGCACCGAGCAGACTATCGCCAACTTGTGGCCGGGCTTGGCGTACGAGCGCCTGGACGGCCTGCGTGAGTGGTTCTTTGGCGACTTTGAGGCCGAGCGCGTGATGCTCATGCCCGAGCGCCCGTGGCGCGACTTCTATCGCCAGTTTGGCGGCGAGGGCCAGATGCAGGTGCGCGAGCGCATGGTGGCGACGTTGACCGATCTTGTGCGACGCCCGGACCACGAGTGCGTCCTCGCGGTGAGCCATGGCTCGGCCATCAAGGAGTTTTTGGATCACGTGAGGGGAGCGGCGGCCGACGAGCACGAGCGCGTGCCGGGCAACTGCTCAGTGCTGCACTTTGCGTTTGACGACGAATCCGACACGTTTGAGCTGGTCGAAGTCTTTACGCAGGAGGATTACGCGCGCGAGCTGGGGCTTGAACCGCTTGTGGCTACTGCAGGTCCGCAGCGCGGATAACGCGAGCGCGGCGGCACGGGTCGCCGGCATAACTTCTCTACGCAAAAGGGGCGGAGATGCATGTACCTGCTGCATCTCCGCCCCCTGTTTGTTGAGCTGCCGATTTTTGCGCTGGGCGGTCTGGTTTTGCTAGAACCGCGCGATCTGGTGCGTGAGCAGACCCGTCGGAACCTGCGCCGCGCCGCCGCTGACCTGCGCGGCGGGGAAGAGCGCAGCTACGGCAAAGTTGAACGGCTCTTTGCCGGTGTACGTTCCGGCGGCACGGGCCTCATCGGCCAGAATCTGTGATGCCCCAGCCAGTGCGGCGGCATAGGCGGAGTCACCGGCGAACACCGGGTCGGGTGCCTGGTCGAGCATGGCTCGGATGGCGGCAACGGCGTCCTCGCGCTTGACCTCCCACACACGGTGCGTAATGCCGGCGGGGTCGGTGACGGCATAGAGCGATGCGCCCTCTTTGGCAGCACCCAGGATGATATCCATGACGGGCGACGCCTCGTAAGCGAGCGACAAGGGGCGAGGCTGAACTTTGAGTTCGACGATCGCGTGCGCAGCGGCGGCCACGTCAGCGCTGGCATCGCCCTTGCCGCCCGCAAGTACACTCGTCGGGCAAATTGCCACAACGCCCGTCACGCGTCCCAGCTCTCCCGAACACTCGTACACGTAATACGCTGCGCCTGGATCCTTGAGCATCAGGCCATCGGCAATGGCTCCGCGCAGAGCATCGTTGCCGCTCAGGATACCGCCCATCGCAGGCAGCGCCTCGAGCACGCGGTCCTGAGCCGGGCGGATGCAGGGAAACGGAAGTGCTTTCATGGGCGGTCCTAACGCGCGAGTCGGTTTGTTCGCGGCTTATTATGCCCCAACTTGGCCGCTCGCGTCCCAGAGT
The DNA here is from genome assembly GCF_003469185.1 of Collinsella sp. AM34-10. GTDB lineage: Bacteria > Actinomycetota > Coriobacteriia > Coriobacteriales > Coriobacteriaceae > Collinsella. The sequence goes on from NZ_QSIL01000001.1 coordinate 274,858, forward strand.
ACGTTATCGGCGAGCGCGATGAGCACGTTTTGGCAGCGAACGATATCGGCATGGGGCACATACTCGTTGGGCTTGTGCGCGAGCGCGAGCGAGCCTGGGCCATAGCTCATGCAGTTGCGGTTTCCCGTCTTGCCGGCAATGATGGCGGTGTCGGTGTAGCCGGTAAAGAAGCCGACGGTCGTGTCCTCGTCCGTCACGTCATCGGCGGCACGCTTGAGCACTGCTAGAAGAGGAGAGTTCGGGTCGCGCTCGATGGCGGGGCGATCGCCCGTTACGGTATAGCTGCCACGGCAACCGGGAACCGCGGCCTCGGCGCCGGCGATGGCCTGCTCGACCATATTGATTGCGGTGGCCGTATCGGTCGGCGGGGCCAGGCGCATGTCGACCCAGACTTTGGCGCGGTCGGGTACGACGTAGGGGCGATATCCGCCCTCGATTTGGCCAAACGTGATGGTCGAAGGCCCCAGCTCATCGTGCGCGGGCAGCGCCGCAAACACGCGACGAAGCGAACACACGACCTCGGCCATGGCGGCGACAGCATCCGCGCCCTTCCAAGGCTGGCTCGCATGCGCCGTCACGCCAGCCATTTCAATCTCGAACCACGTACGCCCCTTGTGCGCCACCTGGATCTGTCCGTCGGTGGGCTCGGTGTCCAGCACCCATTCGCGCGAGCCGACCCAGCCGGCATCGATGGCCGCTTCGGAGCCGCGCATAAAGTCCTCCTCGTCGACCGAGCAGATGAGCGAAAAGCCGCGGCGGGGCAGCGCGCCATCCGCCGCCACGCGCTCGAGCGTATGGACCAGTGCGGCAATGGCGCAGGCCAGGCCACCCTTCATATCGCAGGCACCGCGGCCGTAGAGCCTATCGTTGCACACAACCGCCCCGAGCGGCGGCGTGTTTGCGTCCCAGCCATCGCCCAAGGTAACGGTATCCATGTGGCAGATGTAGACGAGTCGAGCCTCGTCGCTTACGCCCGGCACGGTAATCATAAGGTTGCGGCGTCCGGGGAGTACTTCGAGCTCCTCAATCTGCACGGCATGGAGCACCAGATGACTCAATCGCTCCAGTTGAGCCTCAACCAGCGCTTTGACAAAGCGCTCAATCTCGTCCTCATACGCGCCCGGGTCTGAGCTGTCGATCCGCACGAGCTCCTGCGCAAGCCGCCAAGCAAAATCCTCATCAACCATATGCAACCTCACAATCAGTTTGCTTTCCAAACCGATTGTAAGCCCCCTGAGAGATCTGCGACATGCACGTGGCGGTATTTACCGTTCGCAGGCGGAGCCATCGCGCTCGCCGTCTGAGCGGGTTCACAAACGATGCAGCGGGTACGTACTCTTCATGGACGACATGCTGTGCGACATATCTGCCTTTCGGTATCACCGGATACCTCCACAGGTCTTGGCAATAATGCCGGACCTGCCAAATTCTGCGGATGATCCGCGCAGGGAGTACCTTTGTGAGCACCCGCTCGTCAAGCATTTCCTGGGCACCCCGTTACACGTGTTGGCGCAGGGCGTCTGCGGGCGCAAGGGCGATCGCATTGTCAGGCATGTTTGGAACGGGGAGAGGCCGTTTGATTCCGTGCGGCAGACGGAGTTTGGCCTCGATGTCGCGTCCCCGCTCTTTACCCTGCTGACCCTGGCTTCCTCGGTCTCAAACGAGCGTCTAATCATGTGCATGTATGAGATGTGCGGCACCTTTGCCGTGTGCAAGATTGCGCCTCAGGTAAAGTCGGCACTTGAGCAGGCATATGGGAGCCGATGGAGTGACGCACGGTCGGGCTGGGAAAACGTAAAGGATGTCTCGGGGAATCCAACGGACTTGTGGAAACGACCTCCCTTGATCGAGCTCTCTGAACTTGCAGAGTACGTCGATAAGATCCCGGGGCTCCGCGGCGCTAAATCGTTCACACGTGCCGCAAAATGCGTTACGGGGGTGGCGGCATCGCCGCTCGAGGTCCAGGCTTCGATGCTGTTTAGCCTTTCGAGGTTGCGCGGCGGCGAAGGGCTGAGCCTTACCAATAACGTTGAGATTCGTTTGACGCGCAGTGCCCGCCTGATTTCGGGGCTTGATAGGCGCTATGCCGATATTCTGCTGGCAAATAAGGACGGCAGCCGAGAGTGTCTGGTTGAATGCCAGGGTAAAGCCATTCACGGATCCATTGAATCCAAGATTTCGGACTCCGATCGAACGACGGCGCTGCAAGCGATGGGATATCCCGTCGTTTTAATGACCTATGGTCAGCTGGCCGACTCCGATGCCTTCCGCGTGGTGATGGAGCTCATCATGTCCTATCTCGATGTGCCGCTGAAAGACAAGACGCCGCGACAGCAGGAGCTCGAACGGCGGCTTCGTGAGGAGATTTTTATCGATTGGGCGGGAATGTAGTCGTGCAGATGGAAAACGGTCGCGCGAGCTAAAGTTTTGGGCGCGAAAAACGCTTCAGTTTCGCCTTGGAAGGGCTTTAAAAATGTAATCCAGAACAAGTTGTTTCGGAAAATCGACAGTCAACTTGGATGTCGCATATAGAGATCGATTTTTACCTACTAAAGCCCCTGATAAAACTGTTTATCAAAGCAGGTGCGCTCAGTGATTTTGATATAACTGTCGATTATCCGAAAAAACTTATTATGGGTAGCATTTTCAAAACCAGCCGGAGCAACAAAATCGCCCCCCGTTTCGTGAAAACGGGGGGCGAATGGGCTTCGTGGTCTGTCTGGCAGGCTTGGCACCGGCGCTATTTAATCACGCGCACGCGATACATCGACGGAATCTGCTTGAGCGCCTCGATCGTGCTGCCGTCCAGGTGCTCATCGGTGTCGAACATGGTGTAGGCGTTCTCGCCAGCGGACTCGTTGGTCATGCGCTGCACATTGGCGTTGTCCTTGGCGAGAATGGCCGTGATCTGGCCGATCATGTTGGGCACGTTGGCATGCAGGCAGGCAATGCGGCTTGCGGCGCGCGCCTTGCCCATGCTGCAGGCGGGGTAGTTGACGCTGTGCGCGATGTTGCCGTTTTCCAGGTAATCCTTGAGCTCGCTGATGGCCATGTCGGCGCAGTTGGCCTCGGCCTCGCCGGTGCCGGCGCCCGAATGCGTGGTGATAAACGTATTGGGCATCTTGACGGTCTTGGGCGTGGCAAAGTCGCAGCTAAACCAGCTGAGCTTGCCCTCGCGCAGGGCGGCGTCGACGGCGTCCTCGTCAATGATGGTCTCGCGCGCGTAGTTGATGAGCACGGCGTCGGGCGCCAGCAGGTTAATCTGCTCGGTGCTGATCATACCGATGGTGTCGGCCTTGCTGGGCACGTGCACGGTGAGGTAGTCGCAGCCGCGGCACAGATCCTCGAGCGTGCCCACGCGCTGCACCTCGCGGCTCAGCACCCACGCGTGCTCGACGGAAATGAACGGATCGTAGCCGTAAACGTCCATGCCCAGGTCGACACAGGCGTTGGCGACCTTGGAGCCCACGTTGCCCAGACCGATGACGCCGATGCGCTTGCCCTTGAGCTCGCGGCCCACAAAGGCCTTCTTGGCCTTTTCGGCATCGACCTGAATCTCGGGGTCGTCGGCGTTGTCGCGCACCCAGTTCATCGACTGTACTACGCCGCGGCTCGAGAGCACCAGCATGCCCAGGACGAGCTCCTTGACGGCATTGCTATTGGCGCCGGGGGAGTTAAAGACGACGACGCCCTTCTTGGCGTACTCCTCGACGGGGATGTTGTTGACGCCGGCGCCACAGCGGGCGATAGCGCGGATGCCCTCGGGCAGCTCGTAGCCGTGCAGGTCGGTGGAACGCATCAGGATGGCGTCGGCCTCCTCGGCGGTGCCCACAAACTCGTAGCCCTCGCCAAACTCGACTTTGCCGTCCTTGGTGATGTCGTCGATGGTCTTAATCTTGCGCATGGAAAACTCCTTAGCAGGTTTGGTTTAAACAGGTGGTTTGAAGTGGCTAGTCGTCCGCGCGTTGCGGGCTAGTTAGATCGCGGACTCAAACTATGCTGTGCTTCGAAGTCCTTCATGTACGCTGCCAGTGCCTGCACGTCGTCCATAGTCACAGCGTTGTAGACGCTGGCGCGCATGCCGCCTACCAGGCGATGGCCCTTGACGTTTTGAATCTGGTGCTCGGCCGCGCCCGCGACAAAGGCGGCGTCGAGGTCGGCATCGCCGGTGCGGAAGGTGACGTTGGCGATGGAGCGGCTGTCGGCCTGCGTGGTGCCATGGAACAGCTCGCTGTGCTCGAGCAGGTCGTAGAGCAGGTTGGCCTTGGCCCAGTTGCGCTCGGCCATGGCGGCAAGTCCGCCGGTCTGCTCAACCCAACGGAACACCTTGCCGCACACGTAGATGCCAAAAGTGTTGGGCGTGTTGAGCATGGAGCCCTTGGCGGCCTGGGTCTTAAGGTCCAGGTACTGCGGCGTCTGCGCAAAGGCGGGGCCTTTGGCGATGAGGTCGTCGCGCACGATGACCACGGTTACGCCCGCGGCACCGGCGTTTTTCTGCGCGCCGGCGTAGATGAGCCCGTAGCGTTCAACGTCGAGTGGCTGCGACAGAAAGCAGCTCGAGACATCGGCGACCAGCGGCACATCGCCGCAGTTGGGCAGCTCGTGGTACATGGTGCCAAAGATGGTGTTGTTCTGGCAGATGTAGACGTAGTCGAGCCCGTCGCCCGCGGCCTCGGCGGCAATGCGCGCGTTGATGTCGGCCATGGTGGGAATGCGGTCGAAATTGGTGTCCTCGGAGCTCGCGAGCAGAACGGCCTCGCCGTACTTGGCGGCCTCCTTGTACGCTTTCTTGGCAAAGTTGCCGGTCACGACGTAACCGGCGCGGCCGCCGCGCATGAGGTTCATGGGGATGCCCGCAAACTGCAGCGTGGCGCCGCCCTGCAAAAACAGGACGCGGTAGTTGTTGGGGACGCTCAGCAGGCGGCGCAGGGTTGCCTCGGCGTCGTCGATGATCTGCTGGTACATGCTAGATCGATGGCTCATCTCGAGCACGGACATGCCGCAACCGCGGTAGTCCATCATCTCGTCGGCGACCTCGGCGAGCACGCTTGTGGGCAGTGCGGCCGGGCCAGCTGAGAAGTTGTGCACACGTGCCATCTTCTAGGTCCCCCTCGTAGTCGTTTGAACGTTCGGGATACTTTAGCACAGTGGAGCGCCAGGCGCGACCGCATCACGGTAAAACCCGAGTGTGCCGCTATGATTTACGGGATGGTTACATGGGGGAGGGTTAATAACCCTATGCTGATTGTATTTGCCAGCCATTGGGCCTAAAACGTACGAACGGCACCTCAAGTTTTGGCTGGGGGCTGTCGGGCACTTTGTCTGCCCAGGTGGGGTAGCCGCGCGTTTATCTGGCAAGTGTGATTTGGGGCGATCTCGTCAAAGCAGCTGAGCTGCGAAAAAAACCGTTAACCGGATTTAATTTTGTTGCTCAACATTTGACACGCTGGGCGTGGTAACTTTTTTACTAACAGGTATGATTATTGTCATGTGCGCCGCGCCTGCCTACCGGGCTGCGGCGCACTTATGACAGCCTCTGACACCCTTGGAGCGTGCACTGTGGATGTAACCACAAAAAGCGTTCGGGGGGGGGGTGCTCACCCGCGAGCAATTCCTCCCGTATGAGATGCGCATCGTCGCTGGCCTGCGTACGCAGGGCGCAAGCGACGAGCAGGTCATTGTACGCGTAAAGAGCGATAACCTCTTTCAATATCCCACGGAGCGCATGGTCGCTAACCGCGCGACCGTGTGCCTTCGCCGCCTCGACGCCATGGTGCCCACGGACGCCGCATGCGCCGCGCGCGGCATCGACCCCAATACCGCCGTCGAGGCCGCATCATCCCTAACCAGCCTTATGGCATCCGGCACTCCCACGCAGGCGGACCAGACCATCTTCTACAGCATGATCTGCCGCTACGACATCGTGCGCGAGCTCGTGCTCGTCGAGGTAGGGGAGCGCCTGCAAAACTTTGATTATGCCTTTACGGCGGTTGACCTCAACGCCTTTATGACGCGCTTTACCACGGAGTATCCGGACGCCGCCCGCTGGACCGAGTCCACGGTCACGCGCATCAAAGGCTCGCTTCGTCAGACGCTCCGCCATGCCGGCCTTATCGGCGAGGGCATGGGTCCGGAGTCCGAACGCCTTTCCCCGCTCTTCCTCGATCCCGATGTTGAGCAGGCTCTGATGCAGCTGGGCGAGCAGCCGCTTATCGCGGCCCTTACCGGCAGGGTGGTGATGTAGCGTGGCTCCCGTCAACAGCGCCGCCGAACCTGCTATCACCCCGGCGACCGATCTCACCACCAATATCGGCATCCATTCCCGTAAGAGCGTCGTGGCGGCGCATGTCCGCTCCGAGCACGCCCGTCAGGAATTTGAGCGACGCGCGCAGCTTCTGCGCGAGTGCCTGTGCAGCGAGGACTTTTTGGCCAACAAGGGCATAGGCAATGAGATCGGCTTCCACACCTTTTGCTATGACCCCGCGCTGGAGTTTGAAGCGCGTGCATTATTTGACGCCCTTTCACGCGATGCCGAGGCCGACAAGCTTCCGTGCACGCTCAAGGTCGTGAACCTCTACGACGCCGTGCTGGCAATTCTCGAAAAGCGCCGTGTCCTTAAGGCCATCCCACGCCAAGAGGAGCGCCGCGGTACCCAGCGCGTGCTCGAGGACGTGGCCAAGTTCGCCTCGCCCGAGAAAGTCGCCGCGTACATCCTTGAGCAGACCGAGCCGCACGCGCCTGGAGACGTCGTTCTCCTCACCGGCGCGGGCGAGGTTTTCCCGTTCTTTCGCATACACACGCTTCTCCACTGCATGCTTGCGGATTTTGATGAGGTGCCTGTGATCGCTGCCTATCCGGGCAGCTTCAACGGCTCTTCTTTCCAACTCTTTAACCGTCTGCCTGCCGATAACTACTACCGCGCCATCGATATCTCGTAAGCACGGCTCCCCGCAGATAAGGCCCTGCCACCGGTAATAACCCTTTGCCATAACGTTCCCAAACCCAAAGGAGCACCCATGGACAACACGATCATTCGCGACCTCTTTGCAAAAGACATCAACCGCTCCATCAATGGCGTGGTCAAGGTCCAGGATTCAAAAGATGGGTCCATCCGCCAGGAGCTTGACGAGTACGTGGTGACGCGCGAGTTGCAGAGGCACTTTGCCACGTTCTTCAAGGCCTACGGCGATGCCATCGATGCGCGCACCGACAAGATCGGCGTGTGGATCAGTGGTTTCTTCGGTTCCGGTAAATCGCACTTCCTCAAGATGCTGAGCTACCTGCTCGAGAATCGCCAGATCGGCGGCAAGAGCGCCATCCGCTACTTTGACGGCAAGATCGTCGACCCCATGGTCGCGGCTGCCATGGAGCGCGCCTGCTCGGTGCCCACGCAGGCCATCCTCTTTAACATCGATAGCAAGGCGGGCCAGTGGAAGCAAGGCGATACGGCTCCCACGGCGCTGCTTCGCGGCTTTGAGCGCATGTTCTACGAGGCGCGCGGCTTCTACGGCGAGGACCTCAAGCTTGCAAAACTCGAGGACTACATCGATTCCCTGGGTAAAACCCAGGAGTTCCGCGAGGCCTTTGAGCGCGTCAACGGCGAGTCCTGGCTCCAGGCCCGCGACACCTACAGCTACTTTGAGGACGACGTCGTCGAGGTGCTGCAGAGCGTGCTCGGCATGAGCGAAAAGGCCGCATGGAACTGGCTCGAGGGTTCTGAGGACGAGGTTTTGGCCCCCGATGTCTTTGCCAAAAAGGTCAAGGACTACGTGGACGCTCAGGCAGCGGCCCACGGCGGCAACTTCCGTTTGCTCTTTATGGTCGATGAGGTGGGTCAGTTTATTACAAACGACCAGGACCCAAGCCTTATGCTGAGCCTTCAGACCATCGTCGAGGAGCTGGGTGCCGCCTGCGGTGGCCGCGTGTGGGTGATGGTCACGAGCCAGGAGGCCATCGACAACCTGAGTCTGCCCGTGGGCAACGACTTTTCAAAGATTCAAGGCCGCTTCAATACCCGCCTTTCGCTTTCTAGTTCCAGCGTGGACGAGGTCATCCAGCGCCGTGTGCTCGAGAAGACCGCGCCGGCGGCCGATATGCTTGCACGGGTCTACGAGCAAGACACCGCCGTGCTCAAAAACAACTTTACCTTTGAGGGTGGCTCGCGCTCCGACCTTGCCGGCTACGCCAACTCCAAGGATTTTGTGGCCAGCTACCCGTTTGTGGGCTATCAGTTTAAGCTCCTGCCCGACGTGATGACCGAGGTGCGCAAGCACGGTGTCAAGGCCAAGCACATGTCCACGGGCGAGCGCTCCATGCTGAGCGCATTCCAGGAGAGCGCTCAGGTCATCCAGCATGACCAGACCGGTGCGCTCGTGCCGTTCTGGCGCTTCTTCGACACTATCTCCAAAGATCTTGAGCACGGCATCAGCCAGGTGGTTGACCGCGCGGTCCGTGCGGCCGAGAACGCGGAGGGCCTTGAACCCTACGACGTTCAGGTGCTCAAGCTCCTGTACCTGATTCGTTACATCGGCTACGTCAAGGCCACGGTCGAGAACATCTCCATCCTCATGATCGATAGCCTCGACGTGGACAAGCGCGCCCTCAAGGACCGCGTCAAGGAATCCCTCGCCCGTTTGGAGCGCGAGAACTACGTGTCACGCCAGGGCGATACCTATAGCTTCCTCACCGACGAGGAGCAGGAGATAGCGCAGGAGATCGCACGCACCCCGATCGACAACGCACAGGTGATCGAGTCTATCAAAAAGCGCCTGTTCGACAGCATCTACACCGCGCGCAAGGTCAACCGCGGGGCCAACGACTTCCCGTTTGACCGCTATGTGGACGGCTCAATCCACGGTACCAGCATGGGCGGCATGGAGCTTTACGTGGCGACTATGGCGAGCAACCTGGGCCGTGCGGACGATACCGAGCTGGCCTTGGCTTCTTCGGGCAAAGCCATCGTGGCCTTGAGTGACGAGGCGGATTATTGGGAGACGCTCGTCAGCGCCGCCAAGATCCGCAAGTACGCCAAGACGCGAAATCTCCAGGAGCTTCAGCCGAGTACGCGCCAGATCGTCGAGTCCAAGATGCGCGAGGCGGCCTATAACGAGAAAGAGGCCGATACCCTTTTGGGCGAGGCCGTGCTCCATGCACGTTGCGCAGTCAACGGCCGCATGGTTGAGGTCCGCGCGGCCAAACCCGCCCAGGTCTTTGAGCAGGTGCTGGCGCAGCTGTGTGATGTGGTCTTTGAAAAGGCCGACTATATCGGCGCGCCGGTCACGAGCGATTCCGATATCCGCTCCACGCTGGCGGGCAACGTTCAAGCGGGGCTCGCTGGCATGGACGCGGGTAACACGCGTGCGCTCAAGGAGATCGAGGACTACCTCAAAGTGCAGCACCAGCGCCATCTGGATACCGCTATGGGCGATATCCAGCGCCAGTACCAGCAAAGGCCCTTTGGCTGGCGCGAGGTCGATATCGCAAATGTGGTGGCGCAGCTTGTGGTGGAGCAGCGCGCGCAGGTGCTGTTTGGCGGTCAGACGGTTCAAGCTAACGACAGCCGCATGGTGGCACTCCTGCGCAAGGATGCCGATAAGGCCCAGGTGCGCTTGCGCGTGCGCATGAACGACCGTTTGCTGAGCGGTGCGGGTGAGCTCATGCGCGACCTGTTTGATCTCAAGACCGTGCCCTCCAACGAGGATAAGCTCGTGGCCGAGCTCAAGGAGCGCCTTGAGGACTTGCGTGAGGTGTGCGTCGCCCTGGCACGCGACTACTACACGGGCATCAAGCCGGCCTACCCGTATCCCGGTGAGGGCGAGTGCGAGAAGATGCGCTCGGAGGTGGCCGACGTCCTTAAGGACCAGAACGAGGCCGAGGCGTTCTTGACCACGTTCACCAAGCATGAGGACCGCCTGCTCGATGCCAAGGAAGACTTTGATAAGGTGGTTGAGTTCTTCGAGTCCAACCAGCGAACAGCGTTTGACCACGCCAAGGATTTCTTGAGCCGCACCGAGGGTATCGAGTATGCCTCCGATGACATTCCCAGCGCGGTTGAGAATGTGGCAAAGGTGCGTGAGGTTCTCAAAGATCCCAAGCCCTACGGCCGCATTAAAGACCTGCAGCCGCTTATGGATCCCGTCGAGGACGACATGAAAAAGCTGCTGGGCATCCGCCGCAATGAGTTTTTGTGCCGAATCGAGAGCGATCTGCAAGACCTGCAGGCACAGGCTGAGAGTCAAAAGGGCTTTGTCAATCAAGCCAAGGATGCCATAGCAGACGCCGGCGCCAAATACGAGTCGTTCAAAAACCGTGCCCACAGTGCTCAAAGCCTCAACGAGCTGAGTGTTGCCGCGACTAACTGGGCCAACTGGCTCAGCGCAGCAACCAACGGGATGTACGACGCTGTGGATGCGGCCCGCATGCGTATGGACAACGAGCGCCGCACCACCGAGGTCACGAGTACGGGTGAGGTGGTCAAGAAGATCTCCGGCAAGGCCGTTGCGTCGTCAGCACCCACGCCTGCACCCGTGCCCCAGCGCAAGATCAAGACTGTGCGCCGCGCCGATCTGGCCAAGCCGAGTCGTCTCTTGTCCGTAGGGGACGTGGAACGCTACGTGGAGGACCTGCGCTCCCGCCTTATGCAGGCGCTCGCTGCAAACGACGAGATCCGTATCAACTAACCCGCGGAGCCACCGGTGCCAAAGCGCGCACCGGTGGCTTATGGCGTTTAGAAAGGCTCATCAACCATGAACGATTCTGCTCTTAAGAGCTTCTGCACCTGGGCCCGTACGGAGCTCATCAAAGGCGTGGAGGCGCAGATGGTGCGCTACGGCATCACCGAACCTGCACCCGCGCCCGTTGGGTCCGAGACCGTTAGCGGCCTGCCCCTAAGTCCGGCTGAGATTGAGCAACGCGACGAACTGCTGCGCATGCAGGCAGAGGTGGGTCACGAGGTGCTGCGCGACCGTGCGGCCTACACCTGGTTCAACCGCATCGTGGCCATTCGCTTTATGGATGCACGCGGATGGCTTCCCAGCCGCATGCGCATGCTAAGTCGTGCGGACGGCAGCCATGGCAGCGAGGCCGTGGAGAACGCACTGGACGTGGAGATAGCGACGGCCGATACCGATCGCATAGCCGAGCTCAAGATGGCGGGCTTGGATGAACCGCTGTGGCGCTACCTGTTTGTTGCTCAGTGCGAGGAGCTTGCCGATTGCCTACCGGGCGTCTTTGAACGCGTGGGCGGAGCCATGGAGCTGCTGTTGCCCCAGGGCCTCATGATGTCCGACGGCGTGGTGGGCAAGCTCAATGCCGTCCTCACTGACGAGGACTGGCGCAAGGGCGTGACCGTTCTGGGCTGGATGTATCAGTACTACAACGCTGACGTTAAAGACGAGTTCTTCAAGTCCAAGCGCAAGGCAGCGGCGGCGGACATCGCGCCCGCCACGCAGCTCTTCACCCCCGAGTGGATCGTGCGTTACATGGTCGAGAACTCGCTCGGCCGTCTGTGGATGCTCAATAACCCGGGAAGTTCGCTGCGCGAGCGCATGGAATATTACATCGAGCCCGATGCTGAGCACGAGGACTTCATACGCATCTCGAGCCCCGAGGAGATAACCCTCTGTGACCCCGCATGCGGCTCGGGCCATATCCTGGTCTATGCGTTCGAATTGCTCTTCCATATGTACGAGGAGCGCGGCTATCGTGAGCGCGAAATTCCCGAGCTCATTCTTACTAAAAACCTCGCTGGCATGGAGATCGATCCCCGTGCAGCGCAGATCGCGGAACTGGCGCTTGCCATGTGCGCCCGCGAACACGATCGTCGCTTTTTCAAGCGCGCCGTGCGCGCCGACGTTACCGTGCTCTCGAGCATCCCGCTGGGAGAGGATGAGCTGCCGGGCAACAAGAAGCTCGCCGAGGAGCTGAGCCATTTGGGCGAGATCGGTTCGCTTCTCAATCCTTCAGAGGACGAGATCGACGAGCTCAAGGCTGCCGCCGCGAGTTGTTCCGATGACCTTTTTGCCGCTACGGCCAAAACTAAGCTCGAAAGCGCTGCCGCCATCTGCGAGAAGCTGTCCCGTCGTTTTACCTGCACCGTTGCGAATCCTCCGTATATGGGCAGCAGCAGCTTTAATCCATTCATGAGCAAGTGGGTCAAGAGAAATTATCCCGACGTGAAGAGTGACCTGTTCTCTTCGTTCATCGTGCGCATTATGGACTTTGCTGGCGAGCACGGCGAAGTCGGAATGATGACTCCATTTGTTTGGATGTTTATCGGTAGCTACGAGAAGCTTCGAAATAGGCTTATCGATGACAAGACCCTAACCACGCTCATTCAGCTCGAGTATTCTGGCTTTGCAGGGGCAACCGTGCCTATCTGCACGTTTACCTATCACAATTCGCATATCGATGGTTATAAAGGCGGATACGTTCGTCTTGCCGATTTTACTGGCCCCGCGGTTCAGGCTCCCAAGGCGCTGGAGGCCATCCAAAACCCCGACTGTGGCTGGTTCTACCGCCGCAACGCCGACACCTTCAAACAAATCCCCGGCACCCCCATAGCCTACTGGGCCAGCGATGCTCTTGTTGAATCGTTCACAAAAGGAAAGAGGCTCGATGCCATTGCTACTCCGCGACAGGGCTTGGCGACGAGCGATAATGGCCGCTTTTTGAGGAAATGGTGGGAAGTGGTGCCTTCCAACACATCGCGAGATTGCAGTGGCAGGCCCGAGGCAAAGCAAAGTGGTTCCCGTTGGTTTCCGATTATTCGGGGCGGCTCCTATCGAAAGTGGTGGGGTGACTACGATGAGGTGGTTAATTGGTTTGATGACGGTCGGGAGATGAAGGAAGCAATTCTGTCCAAGTATACCTATCTCTCTACACCTGATTTTGTGATCAAGAACCAGAACGACTATTTCAAGCCCGCAGTTTCCTGGTCTAAAATTTCTTCCAGCCTCGCCTCCTTTAGGTTTGCACCTCGAGGGATGCTTTTTGAGGTAGCTGGAGCATGTCTTTTTGCGGAGCCGAACGAGCTTCGATACATCCAGGCTTTCTGCAACTGTTCCATTGCCGAAATTGATTTGGCGTTTATGTCGCCGACTCTAAACTTTGAGGTAGGCCAAATCGGTCAGTTACCGATCATCCAAGATAAGGCCGCCGAACCGACTGTTTGTTCACTCGTTGAAGACTCTCGCTCAATTTCAAAGGCTGACTATGACTCGTTTGAAACTTCTTGGGATTTCAAGCGTCATCCTTTAATTTAGCTGTCTTGTTAGGACTCACCTATCTTTAACAAAAGAACGTCATTGGATAGATTGGATTGAAATTAAATATGTCTGAAAAAAAGAAAGATGACAAGAAAAGAAAAGATGAAGGGGCGGGAGCAAAGAAGCCGGTCACGATTCCTGGACCCATAACAAGGTTAACGCAATTTACTTATGAAAAACCGGCGGGTTTACCTGATCGAAAAACCAAGTAGTAAAGGTGACTTTCATGGGCAAAAAGAACAAGCGACATGACGTCGATAAAAGCGCTCTCTCCAAGGAGGGGCAGATTAGCGATTACTTGAGAGACATTGTTCTTTCCTCACTTGAATTTGAAAAAGAGAGGGGGGATAGCTTAAATCGCTACGTTGATAACCTCATGGTTACCATCACGATTCTGTCCGTTGCGTACCTGGCGCCTCTCGACTATATTTCAAATATTCAAGGTCTTGAGGAAGTTTATGGGATTTCAACGAGGCAAATACTGTTTGTCTATTTGATTCTTCTTGGTCTTCTTGGCTGTGCTCTTGTTATAGCTGTCAGTGCAATATTTTTAAGGAGCAATATTGCACTCGCATCTCCTTCTGAACAATTTGATAGGTATTCGACTACTTACAAAGAGGCTTGCGACGAGGGCGGGCAAATTAGGGAACGGGACTTGCTTAAGTCCTACTGCTCTTCCCTAAACATTACCTATCGGGCTTACCTTTTGAAACATAACAACATGTGGAAGCGATTGAAAATATCAACTGGCCTGACTGTTCTGTCATTAATCATGGCATTCGTTTTTCTGTCCCATCTTTTATTGACTTTATTGTAGTTGTCGTCTCTCACTTATGGGATTTATTGATAGCCAGACTTGTCCTGAAGATATCGGTCGAGCATCGGAAGGCTTTCGCTGTTTTTCAGCTCACGAGTCTTGGTGTTTATTGATTGATGGAATGGGCTCGGGTTTTCTAACTTCTACTGTATTGATAAATTGAAAGGTCTGTAGTTATGGCCACTTTGCTTCAAGATAAATACGAAGCCCGCAAGGCTGAGGTCAATGCTCGCTTTGAGCAGCTCCGCGCTAACGAGGAAGAGCTCAATCGAATCTTTGCCAAGATCTACAACATGGAGGGGGAGGTGCCCATCGAGGTCGAGGACAAGTACGTTTCGGTGGCGCGCATCTTTGACACCGCCGACGAGATTCCCGAGAGCTATAAGGGCAACAAATACGTGCGCACCAAGCGCGACGAGATCATCTCGCTCATAAGCTATGCCGTGGGCTGCATATTTGGGCGCTATTCGCTGGATATGGACGGGCTGGTCCTGGCCGATCAGGGGGCCACGGTCGATGACTATCTGGCCAAGATGCCCGATCCCGATCGCGTGACCTTTATGCCCGATAGCGATAACGTGCTGCCCATTACCGATGACGAGTACTTTGACGACGACATCGTGCGCTACTTTATCGACTTTGTGCGCACCGTGTACGGCGAGGAGACGCTCGAGCAGAACCTGGCCTTTATTGCCGAGGCGCTCGGCGGTAAGGGCACCTCGCGCGAGGTCATCCGCGCCTACTTTTTGAAGGACTTCTTTAAGGACCACTGCCAGACCTATAAGAAGCGCCCCATCTACTGGCTGTTCGACAGTGGCAAAAAGAACGGCTTCAAGTGCCTTGTTTACATGCATCGTTACCAGCCCGACTTGTTGGCTCGCATCCGCACCGACTATGTGCATGAGCAGCAGGAGCGCTACCGTGCCCAGATCGGCTATGCCAACGATGCCCTTGCCAGCGCCGAGCGCGGCGAGCGCGTGCGTTTGGACAAGCGCGTCAAAAAGCTCAATGACCAGCTTAAAGAGACCATTTCCTACGAAGAGAAACTGCACCACTTGGCAGACCAGATGATCAAGATCGACCTGGATGACGGCGTCAAGGTCAACTACGCCAAGTTTCAGGATGTGCTGGCAAAGATTAAGTAACTGCAGATACGGTAAGGATATTCATGCCCAAGATTGATGTAGAAGAACAGCTTAAGCTGCGGTTTTTGCAACCGTTGCCTGCATGCATGCCCCGCCGTGTGGTGGTTTGGCACGATGCGGACGGCGAGTTCGCTCCTGAGTTTGAGCGATTGGCCGCCGAGGGTTTCGGCGGCGCGGGGGCCGATGATGGCGTTATGCCCGCCCACGGTGACTTTGAGCGCCCGGTACGGTTTGTTGAGGCCTGTGAGGGCCGCATGTTTGCCGTTAAGAAGCTTATCAACCGCAATGACCTTGCGAGCGATATCTTGCTATATCGCCGTTGCCCGCGCGGCAGGCTTGAGGGCGATTGGCTTGCCGATGTTGAGCTGTATGCCGATCAGTTCCAGGCTGACTATCTTTCGCTTTTGGCCGATCAGCTGGGTATCGAGAATATTGACGCCGTGCGCGAGAGTCTGCGCGAGCACAAGGCGTTCTTTGATGCCAAGACCCGCTGCGCTAAGTTTGCCGCGTGTGTTCCGCATGCCTCGGGCGCATCCGATATCGAACTCGGTATCCTTACGGTGATTTTTGGCGGTAAAGAGGTTGGCGACGCGCGGCCCGCGTTTGTACTGCGCGGCTGTATGACCACGCTGCTGCACGAGGGCCCCGAGGCACTGGCCGAGTTGGCGGACAAGTACTGTGTGCGTGATGTTCTCTCTGCCTTCATTGTGCGTTGCTATGGGTTTGAGGGGCCGCTGTATGAGCGTGATTCGCTGCTTGCACTGGCATCCCACGTGTTCCTTACGGCGGCATCCACCGCGCTTCCCGAGGGGGCGCTCAAGGGACTCGAAAGCTATGTGGTTCCCGCATACGGCCCCTATTGCCTTGAGGCGGTGCGTACGTGGGACCAGACTGCCGATGCTCAGGTGTCGAGCGAGGATTTATTTGAGATCTGCCGTTTGGTGGAGGATGCCCGCGGGCTCTTTGCACGGTTTGAGGCCTTGCCGATCGATGTGCTGGCCTCGCTTGATGTGTTCCCGTGCGTCAACGAGGCTGTGCTCGCGCAGCTGTTCTGTTCGTTTGCTCAGGGCGCGGACCGTGTTGAGGACGCGCGCACCTTTGCGGCGCGTCGCTGCGACCTGAGCTGGTACCGCCGTGTCGAGAGCTACTTTGACCTGCTTGTCGCCGTGGCCGATATGTGCGCGTTTAGGCAGGTGCACGCGGGCGGGTTCCATCTGGCGCAGCCCCAGCAGGTGTGGGATGCCTACACGTCCGATTGGTATGCCATGGATGCCGCCTATCGTCATATGTGCACCGCGTATCTGCGGGCGCGCTCCGTCGAGTGCGATGTACTCGAGGAACCTGCCCGAGCCGTGGTGGACTGGGCGGAGAATCTCTACAGCAACTGGTTTTTGGCCGATGCCAATGCCTGCTGGACATCAGCTGCGCAAGGGGAGTGGGCCGATTGCGGCTACATCGATGGCCCTGCACGGCAGGATGAATTCTACTGGCATGTGCTGCCCACCTTTGTGGGGTCTGCCAAAACGACGGTCGTTATCGTAAGCGACGCGCTGCGCTATGAGGTGGCCCGTGATGTCGCGGCGCTTCTCGAGCGCGAGCGCGGCGGCAACGTCAGGGTTTCTAGCATGCAGGCGGTCTTTCCCTCCATCACCGAGGTGGGCATGCCCGCGCTGCTGCCGCACCAAGCGCTTGAACTTGCAGCGGATGGCTCGCTTGTGTTGGCTGACGGCATGCCCACTGCGACGACTCCGCAGCGCGAGGCCGTACTTACCCACGTTGAGCCCACGGCCCGCGCTTTGCGCTCGAGCGCATACCTCAACATGGCGGGAACCGAGCGCAAGGCGCTGCTCAAGGACTCCAAGCTCGTTTATCTCTACCACAACAAGATCGATGCTACGGGCGAGAAGGCCGCTACGCAGGATGACGTCTTCGATGCCTGTGCGGACACCGTGGAGGAACTTTCTGCGTTGGCGCGTCGCGTGTGCACCGACGCCCCGGGCGCGCGTGTTGTTATAACGGCGGACCACGGCTTTATCTACACGCGTCGGGAGCTCAGCGAGTGCCAGATGCTCGGCAAGCCAGACCTTCCCTTCCTTGACGCTCCCGTCATGCACGGCAAGCGTCATCTGGTGGTACCCAACGAGGCCGTGGCCAAGCTTTCGGAAGAGGCATGCGGGGTGTTTGCTAATGTTGGCATGGGACGTTTGGGTGCCGGTTTTGAGGGATTTGCCCCGCGCGAGAACGTGCACTTCAAGCGTCCCGGCGGCACTAACAACTACGTCCACGGCGGCATGAGCCTGCAGGAGCTCTGCGTGCCCGTTATCGGTTTTTGGCGTGCGCGCTCGGGTTCCAAGGACTTTGTCGACACGCGCGCGGCGACGCTGCGCGTGCTAAGTGAGGGACGCCGAGTGACCAACTCGCTCTTCTCGGTCAACTTGATCCAGGAAGAACCTGCCCAAGGTAAGGTCTTGCCGTGCGAGTACGAGCTGGTGTTTACCGATGCAAGTGGCAACGAGGTGAGCGATACGGTCAAGGCGCATGCCAACAAGACTTCTGTTAACTCGCAGGAGCGCGTGGTGCATGCCAAGTTTGCGTTGCATGCAGCGGATGGATTCTCGGCCAAGGGTCCGTACTATCTGGTCTGCCGCGAGCGCGAGACGGGCAAGATCGTTTGGCGCGAGACGTACACCATCGCTGTTTCGTTTGCCCCTGTTGCTGACTTTGGTTTTTAGGAGTGTGCCCTATGTTTGATAGCCATGACGACGATCTGTGGGAAGTTCCCTCGATTGATGTGGATGTGCCGGCGCAGGCTGCGGTGCCTGTAGGGGAGGCTGTGCCTGCCCCGGAGGCTGAGGCTGCCGCGGAGGCCGTGGCCGCCGCGCCTGTTCCGGAGCCGACGGAGACCGCGGTACCCGTTGAGGTTGCGACGCCCGCCGAGGCTGCGGCGCCCGCCGAGGACGAGTCCTCGACCGATGGCTATGCCCAGGCCGTGGCCGACGCTCCCGAGGATGACGGTTACGACATGGATGGACTGGACGGTAAGCTGCTCGAGCACTTTGGCGGCAAGATCGTGCGCAAGGACCTCACGGCCCTTATGAAGCGTGGCGCCAACGTGCCCACCTTTGTGCTGGAGTACCTGCTGGGCATGTACTGCTCAACCGATGACGAGGATGCCGTGGCAGAGGGCCTGGAGCGCATCCGCAAGATCCTCACCGATAACTACGTGCGTCCCGACGAGTCCGAGCGCATCAAGTCCAAGATTCGTGAGCTGGGTCGCTTTACCATTATCGATAAGGTGACGGCCAAGCTCGACGAATACAAAGACATCTACGTGGCGTCGTTTGCCAATCTGACCATTGAGCCGTTTGTGATGCCGGCCGAGTACGTGCGCGACTACTCCAAGATTCTGCAGGGCGGCATTTGGTGCATCATGAGCATCGAGTATCGTCATCCCATGGAAGAGGAAGACGAGTTTGGCATGGAGGTCTTTGGCGACGATGCGCCGCGCCGTTCCAAGGCCAAGCGCAAAAAGCGCGGACCCGAGGACTCTCCGTTTAGCGTGGCGTCGCTCACACCCATCCAGATGCCCAACCTGGACCTGGAGGCCATGATCGACGAGCGCCAGTATTTCTCGCGCGACGAGTGGCTCAACATGCTGCTGCGCTCTGCCGGCTATGAGCCCAGCGAGCTTTCGGAGAAGGAGCGCCTGCACTTTATCGAGCGCATGGTGCCGCTGATCGAGCGCAACTACAATCTGTGCGAGCTTGGTCCCCGCGGCACCGGCAAGAGCCATATCTACAAAGAGGTTTCGCCCTACGCCATCTTGCTTTCGGGCGGGCAGACCACCACGGCCAACCTGTTCGGCCGTATGAACTCCATGCGCGCCGATCGCGTGGGCCTGGTGGGCCATTGGGATTGCGTGACGTTCGACGAGGTCGCCGGCATGCGCTTTAAGGACACCAACGCCGTGCAGATCATGAAGGACTATATGGCGAGTGGCAGCTACGCGCGCGGCCGCGACCAGATTAACGCCGATGCCTCCATGGTCTTTGAGGGCAACATCAACGACACCGTGCAAAACGTCCTTAAGACCACGCACCTGTTTGATCCGTTCCCGCCGGAGTTTAACAACGATTCGGCCTTCTTCGACCGTATCCACTATTACCTGCCGGGCTGGGAGATTCCCAAGATGCGCTCGAGCCTGCTGACCGGACATTACGGCCTGATCACCGACTGCCTGTCGGAGTTTTGCAAGGAGATGCGTCGTAAGGACTTTACGCATCATATCGACCGCTACTTCCGCTTTAACAGCGACTTTAACAAGCGTGACGAGATCGCCGTGCGCAAGACCTTTAGCGGCCTGGCCAAGCTGCTGTTCCCCGACGAGGCCATGGACAAGGACGACGTTCGTTGGCTGCTGGACTACGCCATCGAGGGCCGTCGCCGCGTAAAGGAGCAGCTCAAGATTATGGCGGGCGTCGAGTTTATCGACGTCAACCTGGGCTATATGGATGCCGACAATCCGCAGGACGTACACGTGGTGCGCGTGCCCGAGCAGTCCGAGGATACGCTGATTCCCGACGGGCCGCTGCTGTCCGGTCACGTGTTTGGCGTGGGCAGGTCGCAGGGCGGCGAGGTTGCCGTGTACAAGCTGGAGAACAAGGCTGTCGCCGGCGAGTGCAAGTTTAAGCACGAGGGCGTTGCCTTTAACAAGCCGGTGCGCGATACGCTGGAGGCCGCGTTCGACAACTTTGTGAACCTGGCGAACCGTGTGGCGCCGGGCATGCACATTGGCTCCAAGGACTATCTGCTGTTCTATAACGACCTGCAGAGCAAGGGCCTGTCCGAAGAGGTCTCTCTTGCCGAGTTTGTGGGCCTGTGCTCCGCGGCGTGCAACCGCCCGGTGATGTCCGCGCTGGCGGTTCCGGGAATCTTGCGCATGTCGGGCTCTATGGACGAGATTCGCGGGCTCGAGGACATTATGCGCGTGGCCAAAAACGCCGGCGCCAAGCGCGTGATTTTGCCGCTGAGCGCCATCGCGGGCCTGCAGAGCGTGCCGTCCGAGATTATCTCGGGCTTGAGCCCGGTGTTCTACATGGATGGCGACCCGGTTGATGCCGCGAAGAAGGCGCTGGATCTGTAGGAGTGCGGGCGTGCGCGCAAGCCCGCGGACGTGTTGGCGCGTCGCGCGTGAGGAGGCCTTGCCATGGCGGAAGAACGTTCTGTTGGCGAGCTGCTCGATGAGCTCTTTGGCTTTGAGTCGGTAGCCAAGCGTCAGACGGCGCTTGAGCAGTACGATCGCGGGGAGTTATTGCGCAAGGCGCGCTCCCGCGAGTTGTTGGGCGTGATCGAGGGTGTCGAGGCTGCCGAGCGTGCTGCGCGTGAGTCTGCCGTACGGGCCGTTGACGGGTATGTACGCCGCGTTGAATTTGATTCTCTTGCGCGCGCTCGCAAGCAGGTAGGCGTTGTGGGCCCGTTGCAGATGGAGCGGCGCTACGCTGCCTTTTTGCGTATGGAGGACAAGGCCGAGCTGTTGGCCCGCTTGGAGCAGACGCTTGCGTTTATCGAGGTAAAGCTGCGTGCCAATACGGCGGACAGGGTTCGTGCGGCATACGATGCTGCGGGGGCTTTGGTGTTGCAGGGCGCGGCGCGTCTGAGTGACGTGCGCGTTGTGGATGCCGCACCCTTGGATGCCGATCTGCTATGCACGCAGCTGGAGCAGCTGCGTTGCGCCGCCGATACAACGGACCTTGCCGGCATGATCACAGCGACGTTTGAGTCCGAGCTGAGTGCGACCGGGCCGCGGGATGCTGGCGGGTTTGCTGGTGGTGTTGCTGGCGATGTTGCCGGCGACGTGGCGCTGGAGCGTGAGCTTACCAACGTGCGCGGCGCTGCGCAGCGGGCGCGCTTGGCTGCCCAAGCGTATCGGGCCGAGCGCGCCGCCCGCGTTGCGGGGAGCGCGGTGGAGCCGGTGTCATTGCCGCAGTCTGCTTGCGTTGTGTGCGAGACGGCGTGCGATGCCGGGGAGCTTTCCGAGTTGCTCGCTCAGGTTAAAAAGTCGTTTGAGACCTACAGGCGCGTTGTTGCCGACGGCGGGTTGTTCTGTGCCTTCGGTGCCGGTTCGCCGCATGGGATTTGCCGTGGCAGTAGTTATTTCGACTACGATGCTCGGTTTGATGAAGATGTGTTGGTGGGCGAGTACGACGGCGCTACTAGGCACAATGTTCGGCGCGAGGTCGCGATTCCCGAGTTAGTGGACGAGGCTTCTGCTGATGGCGGCGACTCGCTCGCGGCTGCCGTGGCGCGCATGCGTGAGTTTAACGCGCGTCGCTACGATGGTGTGCTGGATGAGGATCCCGCATGCCATGTGAATGCGTTTTGGTATGGACTCAAAAAGCTCAACCAGTATTGCGAGGCCGCTGTGCGCGTGGACGAGCGCGCTTGGGATTGCTTTATCGATAAAGTGCAGTTTGCCTACGACGAGCCGGCGGGGCGCTTGGCTATGCAGATGGACGATAAGCAGGTTGCAGCTTTTGTTGCTGCCGTTGATGCGCTCGGTGCTGCCGAGTAGGTGCCTGGCCTGATAGGAGGTTTCACCATGAAGATCGACGTTGATGTTGACCAGTTGCGCGAGAGTCTGCTTGACCGTGCGGGGAGTGCGGCGGGCGTGGGCTTTCCGGCCGCTATGCTCGACGTGATGGATATCGAGGACGAGTCGCCCCAAGAGCTGCTAGCCCGAGCCGAGCGCGAAGGCCTCGACCTCCACGACTTTGCCGTCGATGACGATTAGAAATGTGACAAAGGGACAGTCTCTTTGTCACATTCGGGACTGCGGCTGCGCGTAAAAGCACGATAGACCGTCGCGATGGAGCCTGATGACCTCGCGACTGTTTTATTTTGACTGCCCGCTGACTAAGTGAGTAGACTTAATTGCAAATCCTGAGCACACGACAAATTTGCTTCAACAAACCCGCAGGTCACAGAGTTGTGCTTTGGTGACGTGGTCGGCGATTCGGCAAAAGCCTACTCACTTAGTTTTGCGAGAAGCATACTGTCCGCAATGTAGCTAATTTAGGACGTGTCTCCTTTGGCTACTCCCGCCCTCTTAGAGGCTAAACAGGAGTTACGGCAACTTTACGCATAAAAAATGCCGGGGGGATCCCCCGGCCCTTGACTGCCCTTCATAAAGGAACGCAAGCCATTTATACCATGGTTCCGATGCGAATGGCTGGCTCACTCAATCCTCTTTTTCCTTAGCTTCTTGACGAAGTTCTTTTTGAATGGGGTAATCGAGCCAAAGAACTCAGTGTCAGTTTTCGTCGCTGTTCCATTCTGGAACTTAAGGAACGTGAGCTCGATTCCGCAAATATAGTCGGCGACCTGGGAAAGTCGGTATGTTCTGGGCGAAGCATCGCGATATACCGTGGCCTTTTGGGAAATGGCCTTCTCGATGGCGCCATGAAGCGCTCGCGTTACAACGCTTTGGCCTCCGTCATAGTAGATCTTAACGTGGTCAAAGCTCTGTATATACGCCAGGTGGTCGCTGAGAAATATCGCAACGTCGCGTTCGATCTTTTCGGAGAGCTTTTGGGGTTCGTAAAGGCCCTGCTTCTTGTCGTAGATGAAGGGCTGGTAGGTGATGGGGAGGTGTTGCACGAGCATCGTGAAGGCGGAAAGTTGCTTTTTTCGTCGTTGAATATCCTGCCATTTATAGTCGTCATGTCCGGTCAAAAGCGGCCCGAAATGAAATGGCATGATGTCGAGACTTTGATCTTTTATGAGCTGCTCATAGCTATTGATATGAGGACCAACAGGTTTGTCCTGTTCATGGAATACGAGCGTGACAATGTAGTACCTAGATACAGGCCCCGCGTCGCCGGATTCATCGATAAAAATTGAGAGTTCCTTCACGAGGCGACCTCCAATTTACGCAAAAAAATGCCGGGGGACATCCCCCGGCTCTTGGAGGTCCCTCTATTCGAGGGTACCAATCCATTTATACCACGAGACGAGGAGTCTATTCAAGTGATAATTATAATATCCAAACAAATGTTCGCCAATCTGCCTGCGGTTTTAAGAATATGACGCGCTCTTGGCCTTGGCTTCCGCTCGCACTTGCTGCTCAGGAATATGATAAAGGGACTGTCCCCTTGTCACATTCGGCGACTTTACGCATAAAAAATGCCGGGGGTAAGCCCCCGGCTCTTGGAGGTCCCTCTATTCGAGGGTACCGACTTCTTTATAGCTTGAGATCGAGCCGCGTTCAAATGCTGCCATGTGGATAGGTCTCTTTTCAGTTCCTGTTACATCGCGACTCAGGAGGGGCTGGGGTGGCTAAAGGAGCCCCGTCCTAAATTAGCTGCCTCTGGCCCCTATGACGCCAGTGTGGCGATGACGGCTTCGTCGCCGGCTTGGACTTGGGTGTCGCCGTCGGGGATGATCGTCTGGCCTTCGCGCTTGAGCATCACCACAATAAACGGATGCTTGCCTTGCGGCACATCGCGCAGGCGCTGGCCGGCCAGGTGACCGTGGGACGTCACGGTGACCTCGCGCAGCGTAACCTCGGCACGCTCTTCGAACGTTGGGGCGGCCATCACCAGCAGATCGCCTTCCTGGATCACGGTGTCGCCATTGGGCAGTACCGGGTGCGCCCCGTCGCGCAGCACCAGGACCACGAGCATGTCGGTGGCGCTGCCAATGTCCGCGAGCGAGCATCCGGCAAACGGATGTCCAGCGCCCACCTTGAGCTTTACAAACGACATGCCGTCCTCGTCGCGGTAGTCGTTAAAGGTGCGGCGTACGTCGCCGGTCGCATCGATCATATCGAGCTTCTTCGCCACCGCCGGCAGCAGCGAGCCCTGCACCACGATGCTCGACACGGCAATCACAAACACCAGGTCAAATAGGTCGTGTCCGCCGGGAACGCCGGCCACCACGGCAAAGAGGCTAAAGACGACCGAAGCTGCTCCGCGCAGGCCCGCCCAGCTTATGAGCGCGACCTGGCGGGGGTTCGTCTTAAAGGGCGCCAGGAGCACGCCGACGGCGATGGGGCGGCTCACGAAGAGCATAAACGCCATGAGCGCCAGGCCAGGCAGCAGCATCTGCGGCAGGCGTGCGGGCGTTACGAGCAGGCCGAGTAAGAAGAAGATCGTCATCTCGGCCATCTCGGTGAGGGTGTCAAAGAAGTGCGCCAGCTCGACCTTGCCGGTGATGTCGCTCGCGCCCAGCACAATGCCGGCCAGGTACACGGCCAAAAATCCGTTGCCGCCCAGGTAGCTCGGCAGCGCGTAGGCCACGATGGCCACCGCGAACAAAAAGATGGTCTGCGCACCCTCGGCCGTTGCGTGTGCGCGTTCAATCAGGCGGCCCGCCGCCCAGCCGATGGCGAGGCCCAGGCCCACGCCCAGGATAATCTGCTTGGCCAGCAGTGCGGGAATGTTAATGTCGCCGGCGGCCGCGAGTGTGGCGAGCACGGCGGTGAGCATGTAGGCGACGGGGTCGTTGGAGCCCGATTCGACCTCGAGCAGCGAGTCAGTCCCGCCCCTCAGCGACAGGTTGTGCTCGCGCAGAACGCTAAAGACGCTCGCCGCGTCGGTGGATGCTACAACCGATCCCAGCAGCAGGCCGCCGATCCAGTCGAACCCCAGCGCGAAGTGGGCGAACACGCCGGTGATGCCGGCAGTGATGACGACGCCGAGCGTGCTCAGCAGCACCGCCGGCGCAGCGACGGGCTTGGCGCGGTCTATGTTGGTGTTAAAGCCGCCGTAGAACATGATGAACAATAGCGCCGTGCTGCAGACGGTTTCGGTGAGTGCGTAGTCGCTAAAGTCGATATGCGCCGGGCCGTTGACGCCCAACAGCATGCCGAGCACGATAAAGATGAGCAGGGTGGGGAAGGGGAGCTTTTTGCCGACGGGTTTGATGGTCAGACACAAAATGATGACGAGGCCGATAAAGAGAAGTATCTGGTTCATGGGTAGTGTCCGCTCCTGGGTGGTTGGCGTGGCACGGTCAGTTGTCTGCGGTTATTTGTACCCAAAGATGGTGGGTTTATGGGGTTGGATTGCGGGCGTGCGCGATATCGTCATAGACGGCTGCCGTCTTTGCCTCTGCTCGGAAACCCTTTCCAGCTTTATTGCAACGGAGTACAATGGGTAACGTTTAAGTTCAACTTGAAGTTTTAGTTGCGGCGCCGGGCTTCGGCCGCAATGCAAGGAGAGACGTACCATGGCGATCTATGTGACATCTGATGCTCACGGGCACGTGCGTGCGCTTGACGAGGCCCTGTCCAAGATTTCGCTGGCGTCCGACGATACGCTGTACGTACTGGGTGACATGATCGATCGCGGGCCCGATCCGGTCGGCGTTATTAAGCTCGTGCGCTCGCTGCCTAACGCCCGCGTTCTCAAGGGCAATCACGAGCAGATCATGCTCGATGCTATCATTGGCCAGGATCCGCTCGATGCCGAGACCTGGGATATCAACGGTGGCTGGACGACGCGCGAGCAGCTCAACGACATGGAATTTGAGGCATACGAGGAGCTCGTGCGATGGATGGCCGCGCTGCCGCTCTACGCGGTGGCCGAGACCGAGGAGCGCCCGTATCTGCTGGTACATGCTGGAATTGAGATGAAGGCGGCGCGCGCGTTTTTACTTGAGCATGGCGTCGATTGTGCCGATGGCGTCGGAGCGGTGGGTGCCGATCGCGAGCTGCTGCAGCAGATGCTCGCGGTGCAGTCGTCCGATGACCTGCTGTGGATTCGTCACGGCTATTGGGATGCGCCGACGGGACTGCTTTCTGCCGAGGGCGAGGGCCCGGTCGTGGTGAGCGGCCACACGCCCACGGTGTCGCTTGGGCGCTATTGCGAGGTTGGCGGCCTGGCGGGGCTTGATGAGGAGTCGGGCCGCGGGCAGATTGTGCGCCTGGGTGGCGAGGATACCGCCGGCGTGCCCGATCGTATCGATATCGACTGCGCCGCCGCCACCGGCTCCGAGTTCGGCCGCGTCGGTATCCTGCGCCTTGATGACGGCGCCGAGTTCTATGCGAACATCAACCCAGGCGAATAATCGGTGCAAAGGGTAGCTAATTTGGGACGGAGCTTTTTTGACTACTTTCGGAGAATAGCGCCTTCTTGCTCGGTAAGCGCGAGAAATGAGGAGCGTCTGCGTCCTCGGCAGTGCGAAAATGCTCGAAAAACCGTCGCAACGGAGTCAAACGACGTTGCGACGGTTCTTTTTTGGCTGCCCGCTGGCTAAGTGAGTAGACTTTTTTGGAAATGCCGAGCAGCCGGCAAATTTGCCTCAACAAAACCGCAGGTCACTGACTTGTGTTTTGCCGGTGTGGTCAGGGATTCGGCAAAAGTCTACTCACTTAGTTTTGCGTGTCGCAAATCGTCCGCAACGAGACCCCCCATTGTGCCAATTAGGCGCCGTACGGGTTGCGGTCGCGCTCGATGCGTTGGCGGATGTGGGCGTATTCGACAATCAACAGCACCAGGAGTAGGGCCATGATGGCTAGGTAGCTCACCACGGCGCCCATCAGACCCAGCAGGTTGATCAGGATCACCGGCAGCACTACGCTTACGGCGAAGCAGACCAGGTAGATTTTGGTGACGTCGCCGGCATGGCGCAGCACCGTGATGATGGCGTAGAGAAAGTCGATGGCCGCGGTGACGCCGCCGGCGACAACCATCAGCAGTGCCAGCGTGCGGTAGCGCTCAAAATTGAGGCCGTACATGAAGCTCATGAGGGGAATACCGGGACCTGCCATAAATGCGGCGCACACGCTGGTGATGACCACGATCAGTGCCATAACGGCAACAATAATCAGGTCAAAGCGACGACGCTTGCGAGGATTAGCCCAAATGCTCGACAAACGCAGGAGCTGCGGTTTATAGATAAATCCAATGCTCAACAAAATAGCCTGCGCCGGAAAGAACAGGGCATTAAAGTACAGCTGATACTTGTAGGCCAGCGTGCCTTCCATCACGAACTTGGGCATGCTCTCGATAAGGTTGAACAGGAACAGCGCGCCAAAAAGCGGGGCGCACTGGATAAACAGGTGACCGACCTCGCGCAGGCTCACGCGGCGCGATTTTTCGGTTTCGAGCAGGGCGAGCGGCGTGGTGACCAGCACGAGCGAGGCGATCGCGGCGATGCCCATGGCCATGGCCGCGATGGGCATGCTGCGCGTAAGGAACAGCGCCATGCTAAAGACCACGATGACGCCGACGGAGCGCAGTGTTTGGCTCATGCCGGCCAGGTAGAGTTTGTCGGCCTGCTGCAGGCGGCCCTCGTACACGTCGGCAATGCCGTCGATCACCTTATAGAGGTAGACGCCCAGGCCGATTGTGGCCATCTGCGCATCGTAGCCGCGGGCGCTACTGTATACCAGGCCGCATGCCAGCGCGAGCGCTCCGCAGAGCCAGCGGTTGAGCTGGTAGGAGGCAAAGGACGTCTTTTCGTCGATGTCCGAGACCTGGAAATTGCGCACGCCGTAGTTGCACGCGATCATGATGAGCGTGCCGGTGACAAAGGCGATGGAGAATTTGCCTGCTTCTTCGGCGCCCACGAGCTGCGTAGACACGATGGTGAGCAGCGGAAACGCCAAGCCCCATACGGCGGTGCCCAGGGTATTCCAAAGGTAGTCGCGACGGGTGGCGTGATCTTCGTACTCGGCTTCTTGCGTGGAGAAGCCGCCGCCGTAGACGGCTCCGAGCAGGCGGTTCCACCAGGCATTGACCATGCGGTGGATGGGGCCGGGCTGGCGATCGCGCTCGCGGCGACGGCGTGTGGCCTGGCTGCTGTTGGGACCGCCAGCGTTACGCTGGCTCAGCTCTTGGATTCGTGCGAGCTCCTCGGCGGTGTGCGATGCGGGGAACAGGCCGTTCTCGATGCGTCCGCCCTGCCCGTGCGCCCCGTCCGATACGGTGGGGTCGGCGACGCCATTGCGGCGGGCGATGGCGCGGCGAATGCTATCGAGGGGCGTGATGCTCAAAGCGGAGTCCTTTCTATTGCTGCGCTCTAGTATAGACGCGACGGTGTTCGCTCGTGTTTTTGAACAGGCTGTTCAATAATTTCGGCGGTGCCATTCAGCAGTCGGCAATTAGGGACGTTCCTTATGTGCCGGCACTTTGGGAACGTCCCTAAGTGCCGGCATCCGGGGACGCTCCTTGGTTGTTGCCTGTTCAAGAGTGTCCCCAACGACTAGTCGTTTAAGAACGTCCCCAATGACTAGGCCGCTTGCGTGCGATTTTTGACCGTTGGGCGGGCGCTTCGCCGTTGCCGCAAAAACGTTTTTGCATATCGGGTACAACGGGCTTTACGTGAGTAAAGTGCGCGCCGCGCCCACGTGTCGCGTTTTTAAAGGAGGCCCCATGTCTGGTGTTACCCCTGCAGAAGTTCTGTCCAACTTTGGCATTACGCTGGTCGAAGACCCCGCCGAGAACCAGCCCCGCCTGCTGGTTGACCTGCCGGCAGCCGAGCTCGTCGAGCACGCCATCCGCCGCAACGAAGGCCGCATGGCCTCCAACGGCGCACTGGTGATCGAGACGGGAGAGCGCACTGGCCGCTCGCCCAACGACCGTTTTATCGCCGACACGCCCGACGTGCACGACAAGATCGCCTGGGGCGCCGTCAACCGCCCGCTGTCCGTCGAGAGCTATGAGGCCATCAAGGCCGGCATCGTCGACTATCTCAACGAGCGCGACGTGTTCGTCACCCGTGGCATGGCAGGCGCCGACCGCAACCACACGCGTCGACTGCTCGTTGCCTGCGAGCGTGCCAGCCAGGCACTCTTTATTAAGCAGATGCTCGCCCGCCCGCTCGCCCGCGAAATCGCACGCACCGGCGAGCCCGACTTCTGCGTACTCGCAGCGCCCGGTTACCAGTGCGATCCCGCCATTAAGGGCCTCAACTCCAGCGCCGCCGTGGTCATCAACTTCCAGGAACGCGTGATTCTGGTCGCCGGCACCGGCTACTCCGGTGAGATCAAAAAGTCGATCTTCAGCGTCATGAACTACCTGCTGCCCGTCGAGGACGACGTGCTGCCCATGCACTGCTCGGCCAGCATGGATCCTGTCACGCACGAGACTGCCGTGTTCTTTGGCCTGTCCGGCACCGGCAAGACCACGCTTTCGGCCAACCCCACGCGCCTGCTGATCGGCGACGACGAGCACGGCTGGTCCGACATGGGCATCTTCAACATCGAGGGAGGCTGCTATGCCAAGTGCGAGGGCCTGGACGCGTTCCATGAGCCCGAGATCTTCAACGCCGTCCGCTTTGGCGCCATCTGCGAAAACGTGGTGCTCGATGAGAATCGCAAGCCTAACTATGATGATGTCTCGATCACGCACAATACGCGCGTGGCCTATCCCGTCGAGCACATTCCCAACGCGTGGACCAAGGGCATGGGCACCACCCCGAGCGTTGTGCTGTTTTTGACCTGTGATGCCTTT
Organism: Collinsella sp. AM34-10; assembly: GCF_003469185.1. Lineage (GTDB taxonomy): Bacteria > Actinomycetota > Coriobacteriia > Coriobacteriales > Coriobacteriaceae > Collinsella. The sequence goes on from NZ_QSIL01000001.1 coordinate 304,541, forward strand.
GGCGTGCTGCCGCCCATCTCGCGCCTGACGGCCGACGCCGCCATGTATCACTTTGTGACGGGCTTTACGGCCAAGATCCCCGGCACCGAGGTCGGCGTCACCGAGCCCACGCCCACGTTCTCCTCGCTGTTTGGCGAGCCGTTTATGCCGCTCGATCCCATGGTCTATGCCAAGATGCTCGGCGAGCGTATCGCCGACGGTCGCACCCGCGTCTATCTGGTCAACACTGGCTGGATTGGCGGCGGCTACGGCGTGGGCCATCGCATCGAGCTTGCCTACACGCGTGCCCTGGTGGCCCGCGCTCTCGACGGTACCATCGAGGACAGCGAGTTCGTGCACGACGACATCTTTAACGTCGACATTCCCACCACGTGCCATGGCGTGCCCGACGGCATTCTGGTGCCGCGCCAGTACTGGCAGAGCACCGCTCGCTACGACGAGGCCGCGCACAACCTGGCCGTGATGTTTGAGGAGAACTTCGAGAAGAAGTACTCGCACCTGCCCGAGTCCGTCAAAGCCGCCGGCCCGCACGCCCAGGTGTCCGCCGAGGCCCGTCATCGCGGCCGCGGGTTGCTGGGACTCCGCCGCTAGCGCCGCCTTAGACCCAAAACCACCACGAAGGGGACAGGCACCTTTGTGGTGGTTTTGCTCGCGCGGATGACTCGGGTTACAATACGCCTGACATCTCGCCCCCTTCTCCGGATGGGGGCAGCGTAAGCGCTCTTGTGGCGGCACCGTAGGACTTTGAAGGTGGCCGTCGTAAGGGCGCTTTTTGTTTGGGTGCCCTCGCTCGGGCGCGAATCGTGAAGGGAGCATGTATGAAGAGCTTTATTGCCGAGGATTCATTTTGGGAGCTGTTTCCTCAGGCGGCGGTCGGTGTTGTGGTCGTGGAGGGTATGAAGCCCGCGGCCCAGATACCTCAAGAGGATGTGGACGCGATAGCGGCGCTGCTCGACCGTGCCAATATCGATGCGGAGCGTCATCTGATCAGCGATACAATCAGCGAGAACGCACCGGTCAAGGCATGGCGCGAGGCCTATCGTCTGTTCAAGACCAAAAAGGGCGCGCGCTGTTCAATCGAGAACCTGCTCAAGCGTGTGCTCAAGGGCAAGCCGGTGGGCCACATTACGCCCGCGGTGGATATCTATAACACGGTGTCGCTGTCCTATGCACTGCCCGTGGGAGGCGAGGATCTGCATGCGATTGAGGGGGACCTTCGCCTGAAGGTGACCGACGGCGGGGATGCGTTCCTGCCGCTTGGCGAGGAAGCGGACGACCCGACGCTGCCCGGCGAGCTCGCCTACATTGACGATGCGGGCGCCGTGTGCCGCTGCTGGAACTGGCGCGACGGCGTTCGAACGGCTCTATCCGACGATTCGGCCGACGCATTCCTGGCGATTGAGTGCGTAGAGCCCGAGCGAATGGGGGACTGCCAGGCCGCCATCGACCGTCTTGCCGATCTGCTCGAGCGCTATCTGGGAGCGACGGTTGTCGTTAAGACGCTTGTGACCCGCGACAATCCCCGCGTGGAGCTGTAGCAACTTCTGCAAATCATACTCGCCGGTCAAAACCACCACAAAGGTGCCTGTCCCCTTTGTGGTGGTTTTTATGTTGATGAGTTAACAAATAGGGCGTGCGGGGCTTGCGGTCGCTGGGTACGGCTAAGATGTTTACCCGTTAGCATTATGCAAGCGAAAGGCGGTCGTCTCCCATGCAACAGAGCGACGAGACACGTTTCGAGGACTTTGTCGGACTGATCAGTGGACTCTACAAGGAGATCCAGCGCATTAAGACATCTGAGGGCGCAAGGCTGGGCCTTAAGGGCTCCGACATCATGTGCCTGTACTATCTTGAGCGCAGCAAGGACGGCCTGACTGGTGCCGACCTCGCCCGCATGGCTGGCGTGACCCGCGCTGCCGTCTCGCGCACGCTGGCGCATCTGGAGGAGGGCGGCTACGTCGAAGTCGACGATTCGGGCGATGCCGCCGTTAAGTATCGCGCCCCGGTTCGCCTGACCACGTTGGGCGGCGAGAGCATGAACGAGGCCGATTGCATTATTCGTGAAGTGCTCGACACCACCGGCAAGGCCATGGGCGTGGAGCAGCGTGAGCAGATGTATGCGTCGCTGCGTACGATTCTCAACACCTTGCGCGAGCTGTAGGGCCGCCTAGGCATTTGCTTCCCATTAACAACTGCATCGTCCCGTTTGAGCGCGTATACCGTGCCGGGGCATTGCTGTCAAAATTCCCTGCGCGGGACCTGCGCAAGAAAGGATTCGCTATGTCCGTCCGCATTATTACCGATTCCGCAAGCGATATGTCGCCGGCCGAGCACCCGGCACTGGACGTTTTGCCGCTGTCCGTCACCTTTGGCACCGATGTGTACATGGATGGCGTCGACATCGATCACCAGCGCTTTTACGAGATGCTCGTGGAGCGCGATGAGCTGCCCAAGACCGGCCAGGTCAACCCGTACGCGTTCTCGCAGGCTATCGCCGAGATTCGCGAAGCCGGCGATGAGGCTGTGATTATTACCGTGGGCGCTAAGCTGTCGGGCACCAATCAGAGCGCCCGTACCGCACTAGCCGAGGCGCCGGGCGGCGATGTGTACGTGGTTGATAGCAACAACGTCACCCTGGGTGAACGCATTCTGGTTGAGTATGCGCTGCGCTTGGTGGACGAGGGCCGTAGCGCGGCCCAGATCGCGGCGGCGGTCGAGGCCGTGCGCGACCGCGTGGTGGTTATCGGCCTGCTCGAGACGCTGGAGTACCTGGTGCGCGGCGGTCGCCTGTCTGCTGCTGCCGGCGCCGTGGGTACGCTGCTCAACGTAAAGCCCGTGGTAGCTGCCGAGGACGGTCTGATTGTGCAGCTGGGAAAGGCGCGCGGTTCCAAGAACGGCCGCAACCTGCTGAACCAAAAGGTCGAAAAGGCGGGCGGCATCGACTTTTCCATGCCGCTGGCGCTCGGCTATACGGGCCTTTCGGATGCGGTGCTCAAGAAGTATATCGAGGACAGCGCGGCACTGTGGGCTGGCCACACCGAGGGCGAGCTGCCCGTTCACACCATCGGTGCCACCATCGGTACCCACGTAGGCCCCGGTGCCGTAGCCGTAGCCTTCTTCCAGCCCGCCAACTAACCAACCTGCCAACAAATGATCCCTTGGGGACGGAGGAAAACGGATCATCGACCGCACGGAGGCCGCGAATGATCCGTTTTCCTCCGTCCCCAAGGGATCATTTCTTTATGCTGTTAATGCGGAGAAGAGAGCGAGCGATGGCGTCTGAGGGCTTTTTTGAACGGGTGTACGAGGTGGTCGAGCAGATCCCCGAAGGGATGGTCGCCACGTATGGTCAGGTGGCGCTGCTTGCCGGTCGTCCACGAAGTGCGCGGTACGTGGGGTATGCCCTGCACAGCAATCCGCGCCCCGGCGAGATACCCTGCCATCGCGTGGTGTTTGCCGACGGGCGCATATGCGAGGGTTTTGCTTTTGGCGGTCCCGATGCTCAACGTGAGCTTTTGCTAGGGGAGGGCGTGACGTTTGTCGACCCCATGCACGTCGATCTGGGCGCCTGTCGCTGGCCCGCCGGACTCTAACAGATCTGCCGTGGCCAAAACTACCACAAAGGTGCCTGTCCCCTTTGCGGCGGTTTTCCGTTGTAGGTTTACCGGGGCTAACTTATGGAGAAGCTATGGCGGCTCATATTGATGCTGCAAAGTAAACCACGGTGAACTATATTTTATTCAACAACGGAGCGGGCAATAGGCGATGAAAAAGCCTGCCCTGTTGAGTTTGATTCGCATCCCTCCCCTCTGTGCGATTCAACGGTGTACTTCGGGAACGGGCCCGCTGGCAACTGACTGCCGGCGGGCCCGTTCCCGTTTGTCGGGGGAGTGCGATGGGCGGAGCCGAACCGGTCGGGCACCAAAAAAAGGCGGACGCCGTAGCGCCCGCCCTATAGCAATCGAAAGTTCAAACCAGCAGGTCGGTCTAGTACACCATGCCCATGGCGTCCCGAACCTCGGCCAGGGTCTGCTCGGCGATCTCGTTGGCGCGACGGTTGCCCTCGTGCAACACGTCCTTCACATAGTCCAGATCGTTCTCGTAGCGCTGGCGACGCTCGCGGATCGGCGCGAAGTACTCGTTGACGGCCTCGGTCACGTACTTCTTGAGCTGGCCGGAGCCGCCCATGCCAATCTCCTCGGCAATCTCGACCTCGGAACGGCCGGTGCAGATGGCGGCCGTCGAAAGCAGGCCGGACACGCCGGGACGGTTCTCGGGATCGAACGTGATCATGCGCTCGGAATCGGTCTGGCTCTTCTTGATGCGCTTGGCCGTCTCCTCGGCGGTCATCGAGATGTTGATGGCGTTGCCGTAGCTCTTGCTCATCTTGCGACCGTCCAGGCCGGGCAGCAGTGGGGTCTCGGACAGCAGCGCATCGACCTCGGGGAACACCTTGCCGTAGCGGTTGTTAAAGCGGCGGGCGATGGTGCGGGTGAGCTCGATGTGCGGCAGCTGATCGCGACCGACGGGCACCACATTGCCCTTGCAGAACAGGATGTCGCAGGCCTGGTGCACCGGGTAGGTGAGCAGAAGGCCGGTGAGCTCGTGGCCCGAGGCCTCCATCTCGGCCTTGACCGTGGGGTTGCGCGCCAGCTCAGCCTCGGACACCAGCGACAGGAACGGCAGCATGAGCTGGTTTGCGGCGGGCACGGCGGAGTGCGCGTAGATCATGGTCTTGTCGGGGTCGATTCCGCAGGCAAGGTAGTCCATCACCATGTTGTACACGTTGTCCTGGATGTGCTCGGTGGTGTCGCGGTCGGTGATGACCTGGTAGTCGGCGATGAGCACGTTGGTCTTGGCGCCCATGTTCTGCAGCTCAACACGGCCCTTGAGGGTGCCGAAGTAGTGACCCAGGTGCAGACGGCCGGTGGGGCGGTCGCCGGTGAGCATGGTGAACTTCTCGGGCGTCTTGGCCAGGCCCTCGCGAATGGCGTTGCTCTTTTGCAGCGCGACTTCGTAGCTGTTCTCGTTTGGCATGATTGCTCCTAACGTATGTTCATGGGTCAAGATGATAACGCGTTTATTGCAGGGGCGAGACGTAAGAAAGCGAGGGGCGGGAGAGGGGCGGCTTGTGCGATGGGTGCGGCGCGGCTGCGCTTGGCCAGCGGCACCTGGGCACATCCTCGGCAGCTTATCCTAGAGCTTGTGGTGGCGCTCTTCTTTACGTTCCTCGGCTGCCAGCTCCTCCTGTTTAAAGGCGGGGTCGTCGGGGGTTACCAGCTCGTCTTCGTGCGTGCGCTTGTTGTAATGGTGGCGCAGCACGGGCTCAAACAGATGCAGGCGCTTGGCGAAGACCGCCGAGCCAATGGCGAGCACGGTAAAGATGAGCACGCGCATGGGGACCTCGACCTGATTGATGGCGGCGGCGCCGGCCGAAAGCATAATGCACCAGGCGTAGATGAGCAGTACGGCCTGCTTTTGGTTGTAGCCCTCTTGAATGAGGCGGTGGTGGATGTGGCCCTTGTCGGCCTGCCCGATGCTAATGTGGGCGCGCTTGCGGCGCACGATGGCGCTAAACGTGTCGATGATGGGCACGCCGGCCACGATGAGCGGGATGATGAGCGAGGTGAGCGCGGCGGTGCGGCTCACGTTGAGCAGCGAGATGGAACCCAGCGCAAAGCCCAGAAGCAGCGATCCCGAGTCGCCCAAGAAAATGCTCGCGGGGTTGAAGTTATAGCGCAAGAAGGCGAGGCACGAGCCAAAGAGCGCGATGGAGAGCGCGGCGGCGTCGATGCGGCCCGAGAGCACCGCGACCGAAAACATGGTGAACGACGCGATACCGCAGATACCCGTGGCCAGACCGTCGAGGCCGTCGATAAGGTTGATGATGTTGGTGAACGCCACCAGGTAGACCACAGTGATGGGGTAGGCGAGCCAGCCGAGCATGATCTCGCCGGGAGCAAACGGGTTGACGATGACGCCGATGCGCAGGCCGCCCACGCAGGCGATGAGCGCGGCGAGGACCTGGCCGGCGAGCTTTTGCTTGGGCTTGAGCTGGAAGACGTCGTCGATCGCGCCGGTCGCAAAGATGACGGTAAAAGAAAGCGCAAGTATGGGGTAGCTGATGTGCAGACGGGGGTGGGGCACCAAAGCGGGCGGCCAGCCCAGGTACCAGGTGCCTAGGATCTGAACAATGCAGGCGACGACGAGGCCCAAAAAGACTGCCGTGCCACCCATGCGCGGGATGGGTTTAGTGTTGATGCGGCGCTTGGAAGGATAATCGACGGCGTCGAGCTTGATTGCCAGGCGCTTGACCAGGGGCACCGCAAGGAAGGTCGTGATAAAAGCCGCGACCGCCACGCAAAGGTACGGTATGAAGCTCGTGGAGGAAGCCATGAATCGATAAACCGCCAAGCGTCGAAGGAAAAGGTCAAAGGATGCCATGCCGCAAAGGGTATAGCTGACCCATGATACTCGACCAAGGAGGGTGTGAGGAATTGCACGGGGCGATAATCACGCGCTTACCAGATATTCGAGTGATAGTGGGGCTCTGCCTGGTGCCTTTTGGGAATCATGGCGGGATTTGCAATGGCGATTTTCGGCAAAAGAAAACCACCCCCCACGTTACGAAAATGAACCCACCTAAAACAGGTGGGTGCCCTCATCGACTGTTCCAGCGTCCTTAACAACGAAGGATACCTGTACTAGGTACGACTGTGTGGGCTCCCTAAATAAACGCGACGGTTCACCCAGTTGCTCCGCGGGGGGCGGAATACCTACATCATAAAGCGGCACTTTGTGGATTCCAGTCTTGACATTACAAAAATCGTGTCGGACGATTACGGCGCCTTGGGCTCGAGCCGTCTGTGCGGTTGGCCCTTTTGCGTTTGAGCTGCTGAATCGTTGTTTTGGAGCATGTTTTTATGCCGACGTCGTTGACCGAACTTTTTTCGCCCGCCTGCCATTTGTGTCCGCGCCGCTGCGGTGCGGCGCGCGATGAGGGCGCGCACGGCGTATGCGGTGCTAACGACACGCTCAAGGTGGCCCGCGCCGCGCTTCATATGTGGGAGGAGCCGCCTATCTCGGGCGAGGCCGGTTCGGGCACAATCTTCTTTAGCGGCTGCTCGCTCAAATGCGTCTATTGTCAGAACCACGAGATCTCGACGGGCAATTTTGGGCTTGAGATTTCGCCCGAGCGTCTGGTCGAGATTATGTTGGAGCTGCAGGACCAGGGTGCGAACAATATTAATCTGGTGACGGCGACACACTACGCGCACCTGCTGCCTGCTGCGATTGCCGCGGCACGGGCGCGCGGGCTGGCCATCCCAATCGTCTACAACACGAGCGGTTATGAGCGTGCGAGTGCCGTGTCGGCGCTCGGCGATCTGGTCGATGTGTGGCTTACCGACTTTAAATATGCCGATGCGGCGCTTGCGCAGTCACTGTCTCATATTCAGGACTACCCGCGCGTGGCCGTGTCGGGCTTAGCGCAAATGGCGCGCGAGATTGAGCGCCGCGGGGGAGAGCTGGTGGACGAGGACGGGCTCATGAAGCGCGGCATGATCGTGCGCCATCTGGTACTGCCGGGACATGCAGACGATTCGTGTCGCGTGCTGGACCTGGTGTGGCAGACGGTGGGCGATGTGCCGATTTCGGTCATGAACCAGTACACGCCCAATGCGCTCATGCGCGAGCAGGGCGGCGACCTGGCGCGTGCTGTGACGCGCGAGGAGTACGAGCAGGTGCTCGACCATGCCGATGACCTGGGTTTTACGACGATGTTCTGGCAAGAGGGCGGCGCGGTAGACGAGAGCTTTACCCCGGCCTTCGACACCACCGGTGTCCTCACCAGCGCAAAGTAGCGCGTTCACCGATGATTTTTCTGGGACGGGGATTAAAAAATCATTGAGAGGATTGCCTGCTCGAAAAGTAGTCAAAATGGCTCCGTCCCAAAAAGACTGGGTATTGGGCGTTGACAGTTGGCGAGCCGTAGGTAAAATAACAACTTGTCCTGGGGACGTAGCTCAGTTGGGAGAGCGCTGCCGTCGCATGGCAGAGGCCGAGGGTTCGACTCCCTTCGTCTCCACCCTTGGATTTGATAAGCCGCTGACATTGTGTCGGCGGCTTTTTTTAAAAAGAAAGGGCGGTACTATGGCCGAGCTTGAGTTCCAACCATTGTCCGACGAGGAGCGCGCCGAGTTGGAAGAGCTCCGCGCCGAGAAGGCCCGCCGCGAGGCTCAGGAAGAGGCTCGTCGCGAGCGTGAGGAGCTGGCTGCCCTGCGTGCCGAGCGCGCAAAGGCCGAGGAAGCCGCCACGAGGGCCGCATCCGAGCGCAAGCCCGCGCCCGCGCCCAAGCCCGCCACTGCGAAGCCTGCGCCTGCCACACCCAAACCTCAACCTAAAAAGGTGGCTCATCCCAAGCCCGCCGAGCCCAAGCCGAGCCGTGACGAGATGACCTTTGCCCAGCGCATGGTCACCTCCAAGGAGCCTACGGGTGAGAATGAGATCCCCGGCATGGCTCCGGCTCAAAAAATCATCATTGTGCTCGCCCTCATCGCGTTTATCGTCTTTATGGTCTACACGATCACGGGCAGCATGGGCCTGCACTAACCTGTTCGTGCCGGGCTCCATGCCCGCACGTCCGCCTCGTCCAACCCTCAACTTCTGCACAACGCATCCGAAAGGTCGCCCCATGGCTTTGACCGACATCTCGCATCCCACCGACATCGCAATGCTCACCGATCTGTACGAGCTCACTATGGCCCAGGGCCTGTGGGAGAGCGGCAAGGCCAATGAGCAGGGTTGTTTTACCGCGTTTTACCGCGACCATCCCTTTGGTAGCGCCTACGCCGTCATGTGCGGCACCGCCGAGCTGCCTGAGCTGGTCGAGAACCTGCGCTTTACGCCCGAGGATATCGACTACCTCGCCTCGCTCCAGGCCCCGGCCGGCGGCGCGATGTTCAAGCCTGGATTTCTCGACTACCTGCGCGTTTTTCGTGCGCATGTAAATATCGATGCCGTCCCTGAGGGCGAGCTCGTCTTTCCGCGCGAGCCCATGGTGCGCGTCACCGGCCCCGCGCTGGAGTGCCAGCTGCTCGAGACAGCGCTGCTCAACATCGTCGGCTTCCAGACACTTGTCGCCACCAAGACGGCGCGCGTGGTGTTGGCGGCGGACGGTCGTCCCGTGGCCGAGTTTGGTCTGCGCCGCGCCCAGGGTCCCGATGGCGGCCTGGCCGTCGCGCGCGCGAGCTATGTGGCCGGCTGTTCCTCTACGTCCAATGTGCTCGCCGGTCGCCGCTACGGTATTCCCGTCTTTGGCACGCATGCGCACAGCTGGGTGATGAGCTTCGATTCCGAGCTCGAGGCCTTCCGCGCCTTTGCCAAGTCGAGCCCCAAGAACTGTACGCTGCTCATCGACACCTACGATGTGCGTGAGGGCTGCGAGCATGCCATTACGGTTGCCAAGGAGATGGAGGCGGTGGGCGAGCGCCTGTCGGCTATTCGCATTGACTCGGGCGACCTCGCCAAGCTCTCCAAGTATGTGCGCGGCCGTTTTGATGCCGAGGGCCTGCCCTATGTGGGGATCTCGGTTTCCAACGATCTTGACGAGTACACGATTCAGTCACTGCTCGACCAGGGTGCGCCTATCGATAGCTTTGGCGTGGGCACCAAGCTCGCGACCTGCTATGACCAGCCGGCGCTGGGCGGCGTGTACAAGCTTTCCGCCCGCCGTGCGAGCGAGACTGACCCGTGGACGCCGGTGGTCAAGCTCTCCGAGCAGCCCTACAAGCGCACGATCCCGGGCGTGCAGCGCGTGCGCCGCTATTACGACGGCTTTGGCGGCCCGATCTGCGACATGATCTATGACGAGGATCATCTGGCGGGGGAGGGCGCCGCGCGTGGCAATACCCTCGTGGCCGTGAACGATGCCGCCCTGGTGACCGACGTTTCCGAGCTTGAGTATCGCGAGCTGCTGGCGCCGATCGTGCGCGATGGCAGTGCCGTTGCCCCGCGCGAGAGCATTGAGGACGCACGCGAGCGTTGCACCTGGGCACTGGACCATCTGGATCCGGTCTACAAGCGCTTCCTGTACCCGCAGACTTATGTGGTGGGCATGGAGCAGGGCCTGGCACAGGTGCGCGACGAGCTCGTGCGCAAGAACATGGCCGCGGCTTCGGCCTTCCCCTGGGCAAAATGATCCGAAGGGGACGGAGGAAAACGGATCATTTTCTCGCCCGCCTGCTCAACATTCGATTGGTTTGACGTATGACGACTTATTATAAAACGATGGTGGTAAAGATCGGTTCGTCCACGGTGGTGGGTGCCGACGGCAAGGTCAACCGCGCCTTTATCGGCGGGCTTGCCGACCAGGCCGCAGCCCTGCGCAAGCTCGGCTGGCGTCTGGTCGTGGTGAGCTCGGGCGCTATCGCCTGTGGCTATCCCGTGCTGGGCTTCGACCGCAAGCCGGTCGGCGACCTGCCGAGCCTGCAGGCCTGCGCCTCGGCCGGTCAGTGTATCATCTCGTCGGCCTACGACGAGGAGTTTCATGCGCGCGACCTGCTCACCTCGCTCGTGCTGCTCACACGCCACGACACGGCCCGCCGCACATCCTACCTGCATGCGCGCGACGCCCTGCTGCGCCTTGTGGAGCTTGACGTGGTGCCGGTCGTCAACGAGAACGATACCGTTACCGTCGATGAGATCAAGTTTGGCGACAACGACACGCTGGCGGCGCTTGTGAGCTGCCTGGTTTCTGCCGATCTGTGCGTGACGCTCTCGGACATCGATGGCCTCTATACCGCCAATCCGCATGAGGACCCCACGGCCGAGTTTGTCCCGGTCGTGCATAAGATCGATGCCAAGATCATCGCCTCGGCGGGCGATTCTTCCACATCGGTGGGCACGGGCGGCATGATTACCAAGATCCGCGCGAGCCGCATTCTGATGACGGCGGGCATTCAGAGCGTGATATGCTCGGGCGAGGAGCCCGATGCGCTCGTGCGCCTCGCTCGCGGCGAGAGTGTGGGCACGCTGTTCGATCCGCCGGCGGAGCGTCTGGACATTGCGCCCCGCAAGCTGTGGATCGCGCTGGGCGACAAGGCGCATGGCTCGGTGACGGTCGATGACGGCGCCGCGAAGGCGCTGGTCAGCCGTGGCTCGTCCTTGCTCGCGGTGGGTATTCGCGAGGTCGATGGCACGTTTGCCGAGGGCGATGTGCTCGATGTGTGCGACCCGAGCGGTATGGTTGTCGCGCGTGGTATTGCCGAGGCCGATTCGGACGTGCTGGAGCTTGCAGCCGGACGCCGCCAGGACCAGATTGCCGGCAACCGCCTGCTGGCAGACCTGGCCGAGAAGCCCGCGATTCATCGAGATAATTTAATCGTCTTCGCCTAACGGGTCGACGCTGCGCGCCGCCCAGAGCGACAATTTGTCATTCAAAAGGTGAGGCATGACCATCAGGTCTTCGCCTAACCAATTGACGCTGCAAACGCCCCTAAGCGGCAATCTGACGTTCAATCGTCGGGCATGACCAAAAGGTCAATGCTCTCCTCTTTCACGTCACCTTGCTCGCTTAGGGGCGTTTTCGCTTTCCGTTCTCTACCTGCGGTATCGTCGTTGCCGGCACTTATTCGGCGCTTGGGGACGTTCCTTTTGTGCCGGCAGATGGGGACACTCCTTTGCTAGAAGATCTGGCGCAGGTCGCCGCGGTTGAGGGCTTCGTCGAAGAGGTGCTTGAATACTACGCTGCCGTGCAGGCCGTCGTGCTCAAACTCGTTCGTTACCCAGGCATGCGAGTTGCCCACGCGGCTGAGCGTGTCGAGCTGCATGCCCGAGTCCACGTACATGTCGTCGAAGTACACGGCGGCCTGGAGCGGCACTTCGTTGCAGGCCAGGCGCTGCGCGTCGTAGATCTTGTCCCAGCTGGTGTCCTCCATCAGCAGGTCCATGGCGGGCTTGAAGGGCTTGAGCTCGGGCATCTGCTTAAACATCCACGGGAACATGGCCTCGCCGGTAAACATGAGCGGGCGCGCGAGCGTGTCGAACTCGGCACGATGGGCTTTCTCCTCTGCTGCGGCCCAGCCAATGGGCATCGTGTCGCCATCGGCGTAGATGAACTCCTGCAGCGTCCAGTACAGCGGATCCGTGCGCGTGTTGGTGCGCTCGAAGGCGCGCATCAAAAAGCTGTCGGATACCGAGGAGCCGCAGCTCAGCGAACCGTCGCCATCAACAAACGCGTGATCGATAATCCAGTGCATGCGCTCAAAGCTCGGCTTCATGCCAAAGTCGCTGCCCATGAGCTGCAGGCGCTCGACCGTCATCGGCGAGCCGTCGGGCAGCACGGGCTTTTGCTCCTCGAGGACATCTGCCAGGGCCGCCACGCGCTCGACGTCGGCGGGGTAGCGGTCGTAATACTGCTGTGTCTTGGCTGCCATGCGCGGGAAGGTGTGCGCGTAGACTTCGCTGGCGCTCGCCGGCACGTGCGGAATGCCACCGCAGGTAAAGCTCGCCGACACGCCCTCGGGGAAGAGCGACAGATAGCTCAGCGTTAAAAAGCCGCCGTAGCTTTGGCCGAGCGTGACCCACGGCCTGCCGCCAAAGCCCACCAGGCGCAGGTACTCAAAATCGCGCACGATGGAGCTGGCGAGGTGGCGCTTGAGGAAGTCCGCCTGTGAGTGGGCCGCATTGGCTCCTGCTGCCTCGGCGCGCTCGCCCAGGGCCGCGATCGTGCGTCCGTCAACACAGCTGCTGCGTCCGGTGCCACGCTGGTCAGGCAGCACGACGCGGAAATGCTTGACGGCCTCCTCAATCCAGCCGTCGCTCGTGGGCGACAGCGGACGCGGGCTTTCGCCACCGGGGCCGCCCTGCAAAAACAGGAGCAGCGGCAGATCGTCGTTGATGCGGTCAGGTGCGCAGACCACGCGGTAGAAAAGCTTAATGCTCTCGGGCGCGCCGGCGATGGGCGCCGGCATGGCGCCGCGGCGCATGGTGCTGCCGACGGCCAACAGCATCGGCTCCAGGCCGCGCCAATCCAAGGGGATGTCGATGCTGTGGTCCTCGACATAGAGGCCGGGGACGTGGTACGAAGTGATGAGGGCCATGCGTTACTTCCGTTCGTTGCGGTGTTTCGGGTTGACCAATTCTACCGCCGTCTGCGAGGATGCGTGCAAATCGGCTACCATGGTTGGCAAACATCTAAGAGAAAGGGCCGTTCATGTCGGTCGATATAGCCACCTACGTTCACGATCTTGCCGTTGAGGCCAAGGCCGCTTCGGGCGCGCTTGCCACGGCGAGCGATGTCCAGCGCCAGGAGGCCGTGCGCGCCATGGCCGCGGCGCTGCGCGACGGCGTCGATTCCATCGTTGCCGCCAATGAGCTCGATATGTCCGCGGCGCGTGATGCGGGCACCTCGGCGGGGCTTCTCGACCGTCTGCTGCTGACGCCCGAGCGCGTCGAGGGCATGGCCGCCGGCCTGGAGAAGCTCGCTGAGCTGCCCGATCCTGTCGGCCGCGTACTAGACCACCGCGTGCTTGCAAGCGGCGTGGATCTGACCCGCGTGAGCGTGCCGCTGGGCTTGGTCGCCATGGTGTATGAGGCGCGTCCCAACGTGACGGCCGATGCTGCGGGCATCTGCATCCGCACTGGCAACGCCTGCATTCTGCGCGGCGGTTCGCTGGCCTATCACTCGTGCGCCATGATCGCCGAGCTGCTGGCCGATGCGCTCGAGGCCAAGGGCTTCCCGCGCGAGGCCGTGTCGATGATCGAGTCCACCGACCGCGAGGCCACTGGCGAGCTCATGAAGCTCCGCGGTATCGTCGATGTGCTCATTCCGCGCGGCGGTGCAGGGCTGATCCAGCGCTGCGTGCGCGAGTCGCTCGTGCCGGTGATCGAGACGGGTACGGGCAATTGCCATATCTACGTGCATGAATCCGCCGACTTTGATAAGGCACTCAACATTATCGTTAATGCCAAGACCCAGCGCGTAGGCGTGTGCAATGCCGCCGAGTCGCTGCTGGTCGACCGTGCTGTGGCCGATGCGTTTTTGCCCGCGGTCGTTGCCGTGCTGCATGACCACGGCGTGCTCATGCACGGCGACGAGGCCACGTGCGCCGCGTGCGCCGACGCCGGTCTTGCCGAGGGCGACGACTATGTTGCCGCGACTGAGGAGGACTGGGGCCGCGAGTATCTGGCGCTCGAGATGAGCGTGAAGGTCGTGGCGAACGAGGACGAGGCCATCGCGCACATCAACCGCTATGGCACCATGCATTCCGAGGCCATCGTTGCCGAGGACGTGGACGCTTGCGAGCGCTTCCTGGATGAGATCGATGCCTCGGCCGTGTATGCCAACGCCAGCACGCGCTTTACCGACGGCGGCGAGTTTGGCCTGGGCGCCGAGATTGGCATCTCGACCCAAAAACTCCATGCCCGCGGCCCCTTTGCCGCCGAGGCCCTCACCACCTATAAATACAAGCTCCGCGGCACCGGTCAGGTTCGCCCCTAAACCTACCAAAAAGGGACAGGTTTATTTTGGCAGGTTTTATCTGCGGTTTTGCCGGGCGACACGTTTGCCCGGCTTTTTTCTCCGTATACCTTTTCTGCCTTTCGGCTTGAGCTACGGCGATATACGATAATGACACCGTGTCCTAGCACCGACTCACCTGGAGGTATTGCCATGTCCCAGATGCTTTCCGCCGGAATCACCCGCGACCGTGCGTTCGAACTGCTTAACGAGCACAACAAAGACCCGTTCCACATCACCCACGGCGAGACGGTCGAGGGCACCATGCGCTACTTTGCGCGCGAGTTCGACCCCGAGAACGAGGAGTTCTGGGGGCTCGTCGGCCTGCTGCACGACCTGGATTGGGAGGAGCATGAGGACGACCCCATGAACCACACCATCTATGCGGCCGAGATCCTCGAAGGCGAAGGCGCATCGCCTGAGCTTATCCGTGCCATCCAGACGCACACGTCCGATTTCAACAGCTCGCTGCCCAAGCCCGAGCTGCAGATGGAGAAGATCCTGTTCGCTTGCGACGAACTCACCGGCCTGATCGGTGCCGCCGTCATCATGCGTCCAAGCAAGAGCGTCATGGACTTTACGACTAAGTCGCTCAAGAAAAAGTTCAAGGATAAGCGCTTTGCCGCCGGCTGCTCGCGCGACGTGATTTCGCAGGGCGCCGAGATGTTGGGCTGGGAGCTCCCCGAGCTCTTCGACCGCACCATCGCGGCCATGCAGTCCTTCGCCCCCGACCGCGATACCTTCCAGGCCTAACCTGCCAAAAAGGGACAGGTTTATTTTGGTAGGTTTTATCTGGGAAAACGCTTCCGTTGGATGTTATTCAGCGGAAGCGTTTTCTGTTTGACATGGTGACGCTGGCGAATGGCGGCGCCTCGCGGCAGACAGCTGCGCTTCGCCGTATCCGTAACTCGGCAAACGCGACGCTACGACGCGTTCTTGATAATCCATGTTCCCAGTCCGGTAAGCAGCTGAACCTGCTTAACCGTTAGCCCTTGTTTTCGAAGCGCGAGAATCGCCTCATTGCGAAGTGGCTTGGAGACGGATTTGAGTTCCGTCGGAGCACATCCTGCGACACTCTGCACGATTGCCGTGCCAAATTCGCATAGATCTTCCTCGCGAACCTTGGCTGTTGCGCTGGGGCGATAGGGAAGCGACGGCGTACTTTCCATGAGCCGAAGGTATGAGCGAGGTGTTGGGAATAAAACACCGACAACGCTGCCGGTAACATGCGGCCGTGACCTGGCACTCATTAGATACTCGCGATGGCTGCTCCAGGGATATTCGTCGTATGCCGCCAGTCCCGCTTTTTGTGGATTCAGATGAATGTATCGAATTGCCTCGAGTAAATATACTTCTGACTTAATGGGCGAATCCCAAAACCGCTCCTGAAACACGTGGCCGATATGCCCCGTCCGCGCATTGTACCTGCCCGCATACGATACTGCTACCGCGTGCATCGCGTCGCTCTTGCGGTCGTCCGGATCGTCGATGAGCAGATGAATGTGGTTTCCCATAAGGCACCAAGCGATAAGCTCGATATTGTGTTTGGGGAGGATCGCATCGAGGATCTGAAGCATGGCGATTCGGTCCTCGGCATCGTCAAACAGCAATTGCCCTCCGTTTCCACGCAACGTGATGTGGAAATAACCGGTTGGTGACTTTGAACGAGGTTTTCTCGGCATGGCCCCTCCTTTAGCTTGGATGGGCTGAAGATACCTCATTCGGAGGCTTCGGTTGTCGAGATTCAGTTCACCGACTATAGCTGCTACCTGCCGAAATGTTATTGCGTTTTCAAATTGATGCTTTTTAATGGTAATTGAGCAAGACAGGCGCGCTTGTTGTGGATGCGGCCGTTGGTTGCGTCGATCTGGACGGCCCCCGCGTGATGTCATCGCAAATGGGCTTCACGTATTCTACGGATATAGAAAAATGGCCGGGCGCTCACAAACAAAACGGAGCACCCGGCCATTTACTGATTGTTTGTTGACGTTTGGCCAGATAAAACCTGCCAAAATAAACCTGTCCCTTTTTGGCAGGTTAGTTGAGGGCGGCTTGGGCTAGGCGGGCTTCGGCGGCCTCTTCGGTGACGCCCAGGGCCACGGCGAACTCCTCGATGGAGCGGCGCTTGGCTTCCTTGAGTACGCGCATGTAGTAGGAGCTGGGCTTTTTATCTGCTTCCTCGGCCTGGCGAATACGGTGCATCATGGTTTTTGCCACGCGAACCGTCTCGGGCGCGCCCAGCTTGAGCTGCTGCTTAAAGTGCGTCTCCTCGAGCGAGCTATTGCGCTCGGTAAAGGTGTCGCACTCCAGCTCATCGTAGTGGCTCAGCAGGTGCTCTGCATCTTGCTGGGAGATAGCGGCATGCAGACGGTCGGCCTGCGCCACGGGGTACATGAGAATCGTCTGCGCATGTCCCTGTTTGGTCTCGAGCAACAACATGGGCTGCGGTGTGTCGTCCCTAAAGCCGACGACGGTGCAGACTCCCTGACCCGGATGAATGACGTGTTGACCGATTGAGAACATGCTACCTCCAACTTATACGAATTTACGTATGTTAAGAATACCACGCTGACGTGCGCAAACCATCACTTTATGCAGGAAAAGCACACAACTCCGATAGGTAAGAGTATTCGATAACAGACGCAGCTCATTCACACCTTTATGCATTTTCAACGCCTGCATAATCTGCAGGCAGACCGGCATCTTTGAGTGACTCCATACAAGCGGTAGTCATTTTTGTGCATATGCAATATCTATTAGCTTTACCCTGCGACAGTAGTTACCGCTTGTGATAGAGTGCTACAAACTCTGGCTTTTGCCCTACGAGTGATCAAGAGCTCGGGGGCTTTAACACAAGGAGGATCTATGCCCGAGAAGATTGAAGAGCTGGTACGCGCTGCGCTTGCTGCGGCCCAGGAGGCCGGCGACCTTTCCGCATTTGAACTTGACGATTGCGCTATCGAGCGACCGGCTGATACTTCTCATGGCGAGTGGACCTCCACCATGGCCCTGAAGTCCGCCAAGCTGGCTCACTGCGCCCCGCGCAAGATCGCCGAGGCCGTCGTCGCCCATATGCCCGAGGACCCCGCAATCGAGAAGGTCGAGATCGCCGGTCCTGGCTTCATCAACTTCTACCTCTCCGTCGCCGTCAAGAACGCCATCTTTGGCGAGGCCCGCGAGAAGGGTATGGACTTCGCTAAGTCCAACGTCGGTGGCGGCCTGAAGACCCAGGTCGAGTTCGTCTCCGCTAACCCCGTCGGCCCCATGCACATCGGTCATGGTCGCTGGGCCGCTCTGGGCGACTCCCTTTGTCGTGTGATGGACCACGCCGGTTACGACATCCAGCGTGAGTTCTACATCAACGACCACGGCTCTCAGATGAACACCTTCGGTAACTCCATCAGTACGCGCTATATGCAGCTTGCCGACATCATCGCCAAGCAGGGCGTGGATATCGACGAGGCTCACAAGCTTCTGATCGCCGACCGCGACGCCTTTGTTGCCGACGAGAGCGACGAGCATCCCGAGACCCATCCGTATCAGGACAACTTTGCCGAGACTCTGGGCAAGGACTCCTACGGCGGCGACTACATCATCGACGAGGCTGCCGAGTTCTGGCGCACCGACGGCGATAAGTGGGTCAACGCCGATCCGCAGGAGCGCATGGAGAGCTTCCGCGAGCGCGGCTACGTAAAGATGGTCGACAACATGCGCGACCTTTGCCACGCCGTTAACTGCGACTTTGATCGTTGGTTCTCCGAGCGCTCTCTGTACGTGAAGGACACCGAGGGCGAGACCGCCGGCACCTCCGCCGTCGACCGCGCTTTTGAGAAGCTCGACAAGATGGGCTACCTCTACACCAAGGACGGTGCCCTGTGGTTCCGCTCCACCGACCTGGGCGACGACAAGGACCGCGTCCTGATCAAGTCCGATGGCGAGTACACCTACTTCGCCTCCGACGTTGCCTATCACTGGGATAAGTTCCAGCGCGTCGACCACGTCATCGACATCTGGGGCGCCGACCACCACGGCTACATCGAGCGCGTCCGCTGCGTCTGTGACGCTCTTGGCTATCCCGGCAAGTTTGAGGTTCTGCTGGGCCAGCTCGTCAACCTGCTGCGCAACGGCAAGCCCGTCCGTATGTCCAAGCGCAAGGGCACCATGGTGACCCTGCAGGAGCTCGTCGACGAGGTCGGCTCCGACGCTGCTCGCTACACGCTCATCTCCAAGAGCTCCAACCAGATGGTCGACTTCGATATCGAGGCCGTCAAGAAGCGCGACAACTCCAACCCGGTGTACTACGTGCAGTACGCTCACGCTCGCGTGTGCTCCATCCTGCGTCGTGCCGCAGACGTTACCGCCGAGCAGGCCGCCGAGATGGGCATGAAGGCCGTCGCCGAGAAGGCTATTGGCGAGAACGTCGATTACTCGCTGCTGACCGACCCGACCGAGCTTGCCCTTTCGCGTAAGCTCAACGAGCTCACCGACCTCATCGGTAGCTGTGCTCGCGATCGCGCCCCGTTCCGCCTGACGCACTTTGCCGAGGAGCTCGCTGGCGACTTCCACAGCTTCTACGCCGCCTGCCAGGTCCTTCCGAGCGAGGGCCGTCCCGTCGACCCTGAGCTCTCGCGCGCCCGTCTGGCCGCCTGCGACGCCGTCCGTGTGACGCTCGCCCTGGTGCTTACCCTCGTTGGCGTTTCTGCCCCCGAGCAGATGTAAGCGCTGGTCGTTTGACTGCGTTGGTTTGGTTTGACTGAGCCTCGAAAGCCCGATCTCCCATGCGGAGGTCGGGCTTTTTGCGTTTAGCGAGACAATTTGGCTTGCTGGAAAATGCTACCAAATCGCAACTATACCGGTTTACTACGATGAATCGAGGGATTCCAATCACACGGGCTTTTCACCGAAAAGTGCAAGCCATCTAGCTGGGGTTTTATTATTTCGGTTTTTGGCGTGGTCGTGGTTGAGCGATTCATCGTAGTAAACAGCCATAGTTTTGAAAATGACCCTAGGGGACGGAGGAAAACGGATCATTTTTGTCCCGTGGAGGAACGGTGGGATACCTTCTGCCAAGAATCGGGGGCATCTACTACGTTTAAGTGCGTACCCCGAACCACGCCGAAAATCGCAATATTAAAACCGCAGGTAGCAGGTCTGCGACTTTCGAAAAATAGTGAGTATGGTCAGGGGTGCGGGGGCAAACGTAGTAGATGGGCGCGATTCGTGGCACATCGATCTTGGGGCCGATGCCCTTGTCCCTTAGCTGTTCCGTTTTCTCGATGCTTGAGGCTTGATCTGCCTTCTTCTTATGAGTTGCGGTGGAATGGTTCCTGCTTGAGGGGTGCCGGCCGGGATTTGGGAACTATTTCACCGCAGCTTTTGATGTGGCGATGGTGTACGCCGGAACTTTGTAAAGAGCATCCCTTTTGACTAGTCGTTTAAGAACGTCCCCGATGACTAAGTTGCAGGTGGTTGCGGTTGTGTTACACTAACGCTGCGTATATAACACAATCATCTCTATACAGATCAATGATGTCCGTCGGTATTTGACGGAGCTAGACTGTTTAGCCGCCCTGAAGGTTTATGCAGGGAGCATGTGATCACAGGGCTTGAAAAGAAAGTTGAGCAAACACTGTGTCTGATCAACAACAAGAAAACGAAATAACGACGACGCAAACGGCTCCCGCTGCACCGGTTACGTCGGACCAGGCCGTGCTTTCCGCGCCGGCGCAGGTCTCGGCTCCCGAGGCGCTTAAGGCCGCCGCGCCCACCACGCCCGTTGCTAGCGAGGAGGCTGCTCCCGCTAAGCCTAAGCGCACGCGTCGTTTGGCCAAGCCTGCTGCGGACGGCGAGGATGCCGAAAAGCCCAAGCGTCGTACGACGCGCACCACGCGCGCGAAGCGCCCCGTTGCCACCGATGCTTCGGCCCCCATTTCCGATGAGGTCGCGCAGGCCCGTGCGCTGGCGCAGATTAGCGAGGCCCAGGTTGTGCGTGCCCGCCGTCGCGCTGCCGAGCGCGAGGCCGCGGCATTGACTGAGTTCGCTGCGCCGGTCGCCCCCGAGGCTCCTGCTGCCGAACAGTCGGCCGAGAAGCCGGCACCGCGCACGCGTCGCCGTGCGGCAGCCAAGACGCAGCAGCCCGTCGAGCAGCTGACTCCTGAGGTCGCTGAAGCTCCGGCTCGTTCTGCGGCAGGGGAGGGCGCTTCCTCCGCTGAGCCCGTCGTGCACGCTGGGGTCAACGAGGTTCCCGTCGTTGATCCGGCTCTGCGCCCGCATCGTCGCGGCCGCAAGCCCAAGGCGTATGTTGAGGCCGAGAAAGCCGCTGCCGCAGCAGCTGCTGCCCAGGGCGCAGCGGTGACGGCCGAGCCTACGGCCACGGTTGATGCCCCGGTCCAGGACGCTCCGTCCACCGAGGCTCCCGCATCTGCCGATGCCGAGCCCGCCGATGTCCGTCCCGGCCGCAGCCGTCGCACCGCGGCAAAGCGCTCGACGAAGGCGAAGGTCAAGGCTGAGGCCAAGCCCGTCGACGACAAGTCCTCCCAGGCAAACGCCGATGCCGCTTCCGAGGCCGAGAACGTCGACCAGCCGGCAACTGAGAAGCCCAAGCGCACGCGCAAGAAGTCCGCGAGGGCCAAGGGTGCCGAGCAGCAGGGCGACGCCGAACCCAGCAACCATGCCAACGCCGACGCCAAGGCAGAGGGCGAGGCTCCGTCCGGCACCGATGCAACCGCAGCCGCGGCTGCCGAAGGCACCGAGACCGAAGAGGGCGCCCGCCCCAGCCGCCGTCAGCACAAGCGCAACGACGAGCGCAACGACCGCAAGGACGATCGCAACAACGACCGCCGCAGCCGTCAGCGCGACCGCAAACAGCGCAACAAGGAGCGCAACGCCGCCCCCACCGAGCCCACGCTTTCGCGCGAGGAGCTTGCGGCCATGAAGGTAGCCGAGCTGCGCGAGAAGGCAAAAGAGTTCGAGATCGAGACGACCGGCAAGAAGAAGGCCGAGCTTGTCGAGGAGATCTACACGACCGCCGCGAAGGCCGAGGGCTTCCGTGATATTAAGGGCATCCTGCAGATTCGCCCGGACAACTCCGGCATCATCCATGCCCACGGTTACATGAAGTCCAATGAAGACGCCTTCGTCCCCGCTTACCTCATCCGCTCCGCACGCCTGCGCACGGGTGATGTCATCGAGGGTTCGCTGCGCCCCTCGCGCGGCGGCGACAAGCGAGCCGGCCTCGCCAAGATCACGACCGTTAACGGCATGGATCCCGAGCAGATCCGCAACCGCCCCAAGTTCGGCGACCTTACCCCGGTCTATCCCAACGAGCCGCTGCGTATGGAGCACGGCAAGGACTCCATTACCGGTCGCGCTATCGATATCGTGTCACCGATCGGCAAGGGCCAGCGTGGCCTGATCGTGTCGCCGCCCAAGGCCGGCAAGACAACGATCCTTAAGAAGATCTGCCAGTCCATCTCGATCAACAACCCCGAGGTGCACCTCATCTGCCTACTCGTCGACGAGCGCCCCGAAGAGGTCACCGATATGCAGCGCTCCATCAAGGGCGAGGTCGTGGCCTCGACCTTCGATATGCCTGCCGAGAACCACACCCGCGTGGCCGAGCTCGTCATCGAACGCGCCAAGCGCATTGTGGAGCTGGGCGGCGATGTCGTGGTGGTGCTCGACTCCATCACGCGTCTTGCCCGCGCCTACAACCTGGCGGCACCCGCCTCGGGTCGTATCCTTTCGGGCGGCGTCGATTCGGCAGCTCTCTATCCGCCCAAGCGTTTCCTGGGTGCAGCCCGCAATATCGAAAACGGCGGCTCGCTCACCATCCTCGCCTCCGCCCTTATCGACACCGGCTCCAAGATGGATGAGGTCATCTTTGAGGAGTTCAAGGGCACCGGCAACATGGAACTCAAGCTCGACCGCGACCTCGCCGACCGTCGCATCTTCCCGGCCATCGACCCCGTTGCCTCCGGTACGCGCAACGAGGACCTGCTGGTCGACGAGCAGATGCGCCCGTTTGTCTTCGGCCTGCGTCGCATTCTCGCCGGCATGAACAACACCGAGCGCGCGGCGGCGTCGTTTATTAAGGGTCTTAAGGGCACCAACACCAACCAGGAGTTCCTGGTGCGTTCGGCCAAAAAGCACAGCGACTACGAGCAGACGTTTTAGACCAAAAGCCGCACGCTATATCGCCATAAGAACGGGCAATCGGGCCGGGGTTTATGCCCCGGCCCTTTCTTTACGGCGCCACTCGGCAACATTTTCTGACCTTATGACCGACAAGCAGCAGTTTTCGAGCCATAATCCGACCTCATCGCTTGCAATCGGAGGGTCGGTTTCGCATAATAGCTTTTAAGCTTCGCGACGGAAAACGCAGATGAAACGAACTATATACCGTTGCTTTGGGACGCATGTCCCGCTTCATCTTCTCTCGCGCAGCCAACTAAATGATGCGATTTGGGTGCTGGAAGATGGGGAGAGCTCATGGCTTCTTCTGATGCAACACAACGAGCAGTCCTTGCCGGACTTTCCTGCGGGATCGGCCTTGCCGCCCCCGTGGTGATGTATGCCGCGACGCTGCCGTTCTCGTCGGTCAACGAGACGGTTGTCGCGGGCGCTGTTCCCTTTGCCGTTGGTGCGGTGGCGGGCGTGGGCATCTACGCAGCCTCGCTGGGCATCTCCGAGTATCGCGCCGAGCACGATGGCCGCCTGTTTGAGCCCGATGCCGTGGGCGGCGCCGCTCAGTTTGGCCGGACCCACAGCGAGTTCAAGACCGCCTCGATTCCCGCGCAGCAGCAGGGGGCGATGCCTCAGCCTGCGGCTCCGGCCGATCAGGCCAATGCCGCACAGCCTTCTTCCGCATTTCTCTCCGGCCTGACCGGTGCGTTCCAGCGCCGTCACGCCGACGATGGCGTTCCCACCATCGCGCGCGCGGCTAACGCCATGGATGAGGCCGAGGCCTGGTCTATGATCGACAGCATGCTCGATGACGATTCCCCGGTCAGCTGCGATCCCGTGCGTTCGCGCGATGTCTACCAGGTCGCAATCGATGAGCTCACCAACGGTGGAAAGACCGGTTCTTACAATCGCGATGACATTGCCGCTGCCGCACGCGCCGTCTCGGGCTCTCACGCCGCCCCTGCGGGTAGTACCGCAGCCTTCGTGGCGCTTGTGGCCAACGCCGCCAACAATGCCGCCTATAGCGGCGCGTCGTCGGCTGCGTACGCCTCTGCCGCGTCGGCTGCTTCGGCCGGCCAACAGAGCGCAGCTCAGGCGGCTCCTGTCGCCGACCCCCTTGCCGATGAGCCCCTGGCTGTCGACGAGGAGACCATTGCCGCTCGCCGAGCTGCCGAAAGCTCGCTTTGGGGCGCTTCGGCCCAAATGCAGGCCGCGGAGGCGGCGCCGTACAACGCCAAGCTCGCCAGCATGCCCATCATTTCCGATGCCAAGGGTGTGGATCTCTCCGATCTGGACGAGCCTGCTGCCATCACTGCGTCTATCGACGCCCAGGATCGCGTGGATACCGACAGTCTCCCCGATGCCTCTCTTGAGGAAGATGTCCCCATGGCCGATTATTCGGGCCACGAGGACATGTGGGCCGCCGCCATGGCGATCATGGCCGAGGCTGCCGAGCCCGCCCCTGTGGCGGTGCCCACGCCTGCAGCCTCACCTGTCTCGGTTGCTCCCGTCTATGTCGGCCGCCACAGCTCCGTGCTTCCCGAGGATACCGCGCGTATCTCGCGCGAGGGTATCGAGCGCGCCGAGGCTATCGCTGCCGGCGTTATGGAAAACCGTCGCCATGAGCGCGTCAATCAGATTCTCGAGGAAGAGATCAACCGTCTACAGTCTGCGGCCGTCAAGCGCACGGGCCGTGCCTATCTGAGCGTTATCGAGGGCGGTACCGCCAGCTTTACACCGCTGCGCGCGGAGGCATAATTGCCTCATGGTTAAGCTCGATCGAAAATGGGCGCTTGCCGCCTGCGCCATGGTGCTCGTCATTTGGGGCAATTCGCTGGTTCCCGGTACGGGGTCTGGTTCGTTGAGCCTGTCGATCATGGAATCCATTCGCGGCTTTTTGCAGGCCCTGGGGCTTCCATACGAGTGGGTGACCAACTTCGTCGTGCGCAAGTGCGCTCATTTTACCGAGTACATGGTGCTTGGCATCTTGGCGACGCACGCCTTTGACCTCGAAGGCCGGCGCACGTTTGATGTGTTGCTGCCCACGGCGGTGTTCTTGCTGCTTGTTCCCTCTATCGACGAGACGATCCAGCTTTTTGTGCCCGGTCGCGCCGGCATGATTACCGATGTGATGATCGACTGCTGCGGGGCGACGACAGGCGTCGTGCTCCGATATCTCTTACGGTCGCTGATTTACACCAAAAAGGCCGCCTAGGACGTTTTGCTTGGTCCTAGGCGGCTTTGTTCGTTTGAGGGCCTCTGCGGGGCGTGACGGTTTTGTCCGGGCGTTTTGCGAGCTTGGCTACGCCGTGCGCCGTTGATGCACCCTTTACTGGAGCGCCTGGGCGCCCAGGGCCAGGCAGCCCATGATGCCCTGCTTGCCCTCGAGGCTGTTGTTGACAATGTAGGTATCGATGTCGTTGACCTCGGGCGTGACGATATAGCCGTTGAGCATCTCGGCGCACTTTTTGCGGGCGAGCGGCACGATGGGGGTGTGGTCGGCCACGCCGCCGCCGATGATAATCTTTTGCGGTGCGTAGCACAGCGTGTAGGTCATGAGCGCCTGTGCCAGATAGCCTGCGAGCAGGTCCATGGCCTCCGGGTCATCGGCCATGTCTCCGGCGCTCTTGCCATCCCAACGCTTTTTAACGCCGGGACCGGCGATGAGGCCCTCGAGGCAGTTGTCGTGGAAGGGGCAGGCGCTGTGCTCGCCAATGGTGTCGCGCGGGTCGCGCGTGACCAGGATGTGGCCTGCCTCGGGATGCATCATGCCGTGCACGAGCTGGCCGCCCGAGAGCACGCCGGCGCCCACACCGGTGCCGATGGTCAGGTAGACCACGTCTGTGAGGCCCTGGGCGCAACCAAAGGTGACCTCGCCCAGGCAGGCAACGTTGACGTCGGTGTCGTAGCCGCAGGGAATATTGAGCTCGTTTTGGATGGTGCCCAGCAGGTCGAAGTAGCGCCATGCCGTTTTGGGCGTCTCCAGGATCTTGCCGTATTGGGGCGAGGCGGGGTTGACCGCGGTGGGGCCAAAGGCGCCGATGCCCAGCGCGGCGATGCCCTTGTCGGCAAACCATGCATTGACGGCCTCAACGGTCTCCTGCGGGGTCGTGGTCGCGATCTGCTCGCGCTCCAGGACCGTACCGTCTGCATAGCCCGTGGCGCAGACCATCTTGGTGCCGCCGGCCTCGAGCGCTCCGATAAGCTGCTGTTCTGCCATAGTATTCCTCTCACTGGGACGAGTTGCTCCGTGACTAAAGTATAGGGCTCTAAACCATGTAAGAAAGCGCTATAAAAAGAAGCCTCGCAACGCGGCGGGCGGTGCGAGGCTTCTTTGGTTGCTTTAGTTGCTGGGCCGTCCTTACCCGCGCGGCTTGATTTTATCACGTAACGACTTGAGGTTCTCCAGCGCTGCGTTGAGCGTCTCGTCTCGCTTGGCAAAGTGGAAACGAATCAGATGGTTGACGGGCTCGCGGAAGAAGCTCGAGCCGGGCACGGCGCCCACGCCCACCTTAGACGCGAGATCCTCGCAGAATTCGAGGTCGCTGTCATAGCCAAACTCAGAGATGTCCATCATGACGTAGTAGGCGCCCTGCGGCACGTTATGCACAAGACCGATGCTATCGAGCCCCTGGCAGAACAGGTCGCGCTTGGCGGCGTAGAGGTCGAGGACCTCCTGGTAATAGCTGTCGTCGAAGTTGAGGGCGGTGACAACGGCTTCCTGCAGGGGAGCGGCGGCACCCACGGTGAGAAAGTCGTGGACCTTCTTGATACGCTCGGTGATCTGGGCCGGGGCGATGGTGTAGCCCAGGCGCCAACCGGTGATGGAGTACGTCTTAGACAGCGAGCTGCAGCTGATGGTTCGCTCGAACATGCCGGGTAGCGTGGCCATATAGACGTGCTCGTGGGGCGCGTAGACGATGTGCTCGTATACCTCGTCGGTAATGCAGTAGGCGTCGTACTTTTTGCACAGGTCGGCGATGAAGGTGAGCTCCTCGCGCGTAAAGACCTTGCCGCAGGGGTTGGACGGGTTGCACAGGACGATGGCTTTGGGGTCGTTGTCGCGGAAGGCGGCCTCGAGCGTCTCGCGGTCAAAGTCGAATGTGGGCGGGTTGAGCGGCACGTAGATGGGCTCGGCACCCGAAAGGATCGTGTCGGCGCCGTAGTTCTCGTAGAACGGCGAGAAGATGACGACCTTGTCGCCGGGGTTCGTGACCGTCATCATGGCGGCCATCATGGCCTCGGTGGAGCCGCAAGTGACCACGATATTCTGGTTGGGGTCGACCGGCATGCCCATAAAGTGCTCCTGCTTGGCGGCAAGCGCCTCACGCATGGCCTGGGAGCCCCAGGTGATGGAGTACTGGTGGTAGAGCGGCTTGGGGTCGGTGGCGATGGAGCTCAGGCTATTGAGCAGCTGCGTCGGGGGATCGAAGTCGGGGAAGCCCTGCGAGAGGTTGACGGCGCCGTACTTATTGGAGATGCGTGTCATGCGGCGGATGACCGAATCGGTAAACTTTGCCGTGCGATTGGAGAGTTCTTTCATGCTTGTCCTTTCGAACATCTGGGTGGGGCAAGTTTACTCCTATGAAAAGGGTGGGAATTGCTCGAAACGCACTCGAAAAACTCTTTTCAAAATTCTTGAAAATTGGGGCTTGCATCGCATGGCGTTCCTTGCAATAATAGTCGAGCGCGAAGCGCACAGGACACGGTGGGTGTAGCTCAGTTGGCTAGAGCGACGGGTTGTGGTCCCGTAGGTCGAGGGTTCGAGTCCCTTTACCCACCCCAGTTCTTGCTTCGTGTTGATATCGGGTCGTTAGCTCAGTTGGTAGAGCAGGGGACTCTTAATCCCAAGGTCCAGGGTTCGACCCCCTGACGGCCCACCACACGATATCTCCTCTAAAGTCCGGACAACGGACTTTAGCTTTGGGTCGTTAGCTCAGTTGGTAGAGCAGGGGACTCTTAATCCCAAGGTCCAGGGTTCGACCCCCTGACGGCCCACCAAAGCATGTAAGACGGTCAACGAAAGTTGGCCGTCTTTTTTGTTGACCTCACATGGGGTCGAACCCGAAAGGGCGCGGAGCTTAGAAAACGCGTAAGCGTTTGCCAGCGCAGCGCGCAAGGCGCCTTGGCGCCGCAGCGGCCGCCTGCGCAACAAGCTGACCCCCTGACGGCCCACCAAAGTAACCCGGAATATTTACAAATCGAGTCTACCCTGTGGATCGGCAAAGCCGTCAGTACCCTCCTTGAGTTTCTTCTCGTCTGCCTTCACGCGACGCTCGAGCTTCTTTGTGTCCTCGGCAGGTGGTAGATTTTCGGGGACAATTCCGCGGTCGATGAGGCTGCCACGCACGCTTGTGTTGTTCTCGACGTGCTCTTGCTTGATCTGGTCCAGACCGTACAGGTCGTGTTCCTCTGCGTTGAAAGCAGTCATCGAGTTCGTAAGGTCCTTTGCTTTGATGAGGACATCGGCTAACCTGTCCGCCAATGCCGCGCTCTTGGGTACGCCGAGCTGCTGCTTCATTTCCGCCGTGCTTCTGCCGCCGAATAACGCTTCATCGCCCTTCGACTTGATGATCGCGAATCCTTTGGAGTCCACGCCGCGTTTGAACGCAATACCCGAGAGCTGTTTCTCTGAATCGGATAGCGAGTGGCGCGCCTGCAATCGCTGAATCTCTGCGAAGCGCTGCTCTATGAGCTCTTGGCGGCGCGTCTGCACGGCAAAGTATGCCTGGGCGAGTGCGATCTCTGGCTTGTTTGAATCTCCGTTCTGGGCGATTAAATAGCATGCATAGCGCGTAAGTTTGTAGTCTTTAACCGCGCGAGCGGCGACACCGGCAGTTACCATTTTCGTGGTGTCACGAAAATGGGAATCAACTGGAGTTTTGTTTGTTTCGCACGAGACTTTTGCCCTCTTAACAACTTCGGCGAAGTTCTCCCATCGAGTGTATCCCATGGGTTCCATTAAATCGCGTGCGAGCCAATACTCAACCCCGTCTTCCACATTGGCGTAGCTATCAAGTTCGACACGCCACTTCTCGATATCTCTACTATCCATATCTCCTCCTCGCTGGCCTATTGTCCATGCGGGCTTTGCCCGCTCTGTATTCAGAATAAGGATACGCTGTCGTGCGGACACGAATGGGCCCCGTGTCACTTCGAGCTCACGGGACCCATGGATATCGATTAGTTGTGTTCTGCGTTAGATAGGCGTCCAGTTTAATTCGCTCGATAGTGCGAACCGAGGCTTTCAGTCCGTTTGCGCATGGCTTTGACCATCTCCGCAGCCAGCTGAATCTGCGACTTTAGGCGGGCGAGGGCAGCGATTTCGCTGTCATTGGCGTGCGGCTTATGCAGCGACGTCGCCTCGTCTTGTAGGCTTTCAAGCTCTTGAAGCGCCTCGGATAGGCCTGGTTCGGTCCTGTTGATCATGCAGTAGGTGCTCATTGTGTGTTTGAGGCAGCGGGTTAGGCGCTCGGCGACTGCTGTAGCGATGCCATGCTCGGGGAGGGCGACATCCACCGGTGCGTCAGCCTCGGGAGCGTCCAGTGCTGCTCGAGCCGCCGATGCGCCCGCGATACGCCCGAATACGATGCCATTGGCGCTCGACAGGCCTCCGATGCGGTCAGCGCCGTGCATGCCGCCTGTTGCCTCGCCGCAGGCGTAGAGGCCCTCAACGCCCGTGTACGCGGTCTTGTCGATCTTGATGCCGCCGTTGGCGGCGTGGGCATACATCGCCACGCGCATCTCGTCGCTCGGCGCGATACCGTGCTCGTCTTGCAGCCAGGTGGCAAAGGTCTGCACGAACTCGGGAACATCCTCGCGAGGGAAGTCGTAGTGGAGCGCCAGACCTTCGACACCCGCTTGATCGATGGCAAGATCGATGGCGCGAGAAGCCAAGCGCGAAGTGAAGGGGCCATATCCTGAGCGTTGCTCAAGCAGATCGTCTAACTCTTCGTCGGCAATGTCGACCGGTTGGTCGAACTTGACATAGCGCCAGGTCTTTTCGTTAAAGACAAGGTTGCGCTTAGGCTCAATGAAGCCGGGCATCATCTGCATGAACTCTATATTAGTAAGGGACGCACCGTGCGACCGCGCGATGGCTTGTGATGAGCTGAGCACGTCGGCGGAAGTGAGGCTGCGCTCGAATAGACCGCCGGTACCGCCGGCGGCGATGATAGTGGCCTTGGCTGTAAAGGTCACAATGCGCTCGTCCGTTTGGTTGAAGAGCACGGCGCCGACAATTTTTCCGTTCGTATCCTCAACAAGATCGATAAGCTCGTGGCGGGGGAGCAGGCGTATGCCGAGCGAGTCGATCTGGGCCGTACACGCGTCTTCGAGGGGTTTGCGGGTGAGGCCGCGCCACATTCTCGTCTTGTGGTCGAAGCAGGGGATAAATTGCTTTTGCTGGGCGCTTTCGGCGCTTTGCGGACGCTGGAGTTCTACGCCCAGATCCTGTTCGAGCCAGTCAATCGCTTGGGGAATGCCGTGGACGAACGTCTGGACGAGTTCGGGGTCGGCAACGCCGCCACCGACGGTTTGGATGGTGTCGATAAGGTCTTGTTCGTCGTCTTTGTCGACGGGACCAATAAGCCCGAGGCCCCAGGTGCCCGGGAAGAAGCTCGATCCGCTCATGGTCTTGCCGGCGCATGCGATGGCAACGGTCGCGCCCGCGCGTGCTGCTTCTATGGCGGCGCAAAGGCCCGCGATGCCAGATCCAATTACCAGTACATCAGTTGATTCCATAGGATTCCTTTCTCGTTCGCGCATTGTCGCATGGGTGATCGGCAAAGGCATCGCAAAGATGGGATAAATCGGCAAAGGGCAAATATGGCACGTGGACGTTGAAGCCACTTGGCGGCTCCTTCTCCTCACACTTCATGTTCCATCAGAACTGATATATCGGCTCTCGAACGCTTTGTGGCGACAAAAAAGAGCCGCTACCCGGGTGGGTAGCGGCTCTAAAGCTCAACTATATGAGCATCGCGCGGGCGCGATTAGGCCTTGAGGGCCTCCTCGACGGCGACAGCGCAGGCGACGGTGGCACCGACCATGGGGTTGTTGCCCATGCCGATGAGACCCATCATGTCGACGTGCGCAGGCACGGATGAAGAACCGGCGAACTGGGCGTCGGAGTGCATACGGCCCATGGTGTCGGTCATGCCGTAAGAGGCAGGGCCGGCGCCCATGTTGTCCGGGTGCAGGGTACGGCCAGTGCCGCCACCAGAAGCGACGGAGAAGTACTTCTTACCAGCCTCGAGGCGCTCCTTCTTGTAGGTGCCAGCGACGGGGTGCTGGAAGCGCGTGGGGTTGGTGGAGTTACCGGTGATCGAGATGTCGACGTTCTCGTGCCACATGATGGCAACGCCCTCGCGGACGTCGTCGGAGCCGTAGCAGTTAACGGCAGCGCGGGGACCATCGGAGTAGGGGATGGTCTCGACGACCTTGAGCTCGCCCGTGTAGTAGTCGAACTGGGTCTTCACATAGGTGAAGCCGTTGATGCGGGCGATGATCTGGGCAGCGTCCTTGCCCAGACCGTTGAGGATAACGCGCAGCGGCTTCTTGCGAGCCTTGTTGGCGTTCAGAGCCAGGCCGATAGCGCCCTCAGCGGCAGCGAAGGACTCGTGGCCGGCCAGGAAGGCGAAGCACTCGGTGTCGTCGGAGAGCAGCATGGCGCCCAGGTTACCGTGGCCCAGACCGACCTTGCGGTCCTCGGCGACGGAGCCGGGAACGGTGAAGGCCTGGATGCCCTCGCCGATGATGGCGGCAGCCTCAGAAGCGGTCTTGGCGCCACGCTTGACAGCGAGAGCGCAGCCGAGGGTGTAGGCCCACTCGGCGTTCTGGAAGGCGATGGACTGGGTGTTGTTGACGATCTCACGCGGGTTGAAGCCCTTGTCGGTGCAGATCTGCAGAGCTTCCTCGAGGGAGGCGATGCCGTTGTCGGCGAGGCACTTGTTGATCTTGTCAGCGCGGCGCTCGTAACCTTCGAACGTAACAGTCATAGTTATTTCCCTCCCTTTCTACTCGTGAACCGGGAACACGCTGGCGACGGAGTGAGTCTCCTCGTCGGTGCGCGGGTCGATGTACTTGGCAGCGTTCTCCCACTGACCATAGTGGCCCATAGCGCCAGCGATGGCCTCCTCGGGGGTCTTGCCGGCCTTGACGGCGTCGGTGAACTTGCCGAGGTTCAGGAACTCGAACGCGATGATCTCGTTCTTGTCGTTGAGAGCCATGCGGGTGACGTAGCCCTGAGCGAGCTCGAGGTAACGAGCGCCCTTGGCCTTGGTGCCGAACATGGTGCCGACCTGGGAGCGAAGGCCCTTGCCGAGGTCGTCGAGGGAGGCGCCCACGGGCAGGCCGCCCTCGGAGAACGCGGTCTGGCTGCGGCCGTAAACGATCTGCAGGAAGATCTCGCGCATAGCGACGTTGATGGCGTCGCAGACGAGGTCGGTGTTGAGGGCCTCGAGGATGGTCTTGCCGGGAAGGATCTCGGAAGCCATGGCGGCAGAGTGGGTCATGCCCGAGCAGCCGATGGTCTCAACGAGGGCCTCCTCGATGATGCCGTCCTTGACGTTCAGCGTGAGCTTGCAGGCGCCCTGCTGAGGTGCGCACCAACCCACACCGTGCGTAAGACCGGAGATGTCGGAAATCTCCTTAGCCTGGACCCACTTGCCCTCCTCGGGGATGGGTGCGGGGCCGTGGTATGCACCCTTGGCAACGGGGCACATGTTCTCCACTTCCTGTGAGTACTGCATGCCTCTCCTCTCTATCGTGTTGGCGTCCCGTCTGGGGTCGTGGCTGGCGATTGCCGGGCGACCCTTCGAAAGGGACATGACATGCAGCCCCTATAATACCGCGAAATGCACGGAATATTCGGCGAACGGCGCAGTTTTCGTAGCGAGAAGCGCGGAACTTTCAATTGAAACGATTTAACCAGACTGTTTGCTGTTGTGCGGTCCGTTGAAGGGGGTCGGTTCTGGTCAAGCGTTTGGCAAGGCCGTGTTTCCTGACCTGTGGCTATGTTGCCGTTCGCCGTCGGTTTGCCGCCTTTTACCGTCGACGGGTGCCATTTTGCGTGAATGTTTTGATGGCACGTTTCAATCGTGATGTATTGGATGGTAAGCAGATCCCGGCGAAGGGAGCGCCATGCAGCGCGTTTGGAAAACGATCACCGGTTTTTACCATGTTTGTGCCCGCGGTATGGGCGGGCAGTTGATCTTTGAGAGCGACGAGGACCGGTGGGAGTTTTTGGAACTGATGCGCGACTGCTGCCGCGATGCCCAGGTGACGATTGTGGCCTGGTGTCTCATGAGCGACTACGTGGATCTGGTGCTTTTGGATTACGAGGACGAAATGAGCGCTGCTATGCAGCGGCTGCTGTTGACGTATGCTCGTCGGTTCAATAAGCGCGCTGGGCGCGCGGGCTGCCTATTTCGTGAGCGTTTTGAGCGCCGCTCGCTCGATACCGACTGGCAGGTGATGGAGGCTATTCGCTCCGTACACGCCGATCCGCAGGAGGAGGGCATTAGCCTAATCGAGCGTTATCCCTGGAGCAGCTTTGCGGAGCATCTGCGCGCTTACGACAGCGATGCGGCCGATGTCACGAGGGGATTTTCCGATCCTTCTTGTGTACTTGAACTTTTTGGTTCTGCCGAGGGCTTTATTGCCTATTCGCTAGCGATGCCCGACGGCGGCGAACCGGTGCTGTGCGATATGAAAGAGACGGAGTGGGAACGCCACGCCTTTGCCGACAGGTTGGCGAAGAGCCTCGGGGCTCCGCTCCACGGGGTTAAAGCCGCACCGCCGGCGCGGCGCGATGCCGTTATCGTTGGATTGCGCGATGCCGGATTTACGGTGCGTCAGATTGAGCACTATACCGGGATTGGCAAAAGTACGGTTTCTCGTATTGTGCGGACCCGCACGGGGACGGCGATGCGGGCTGGCGGAAACGTGATGTAGGGCTGCCTGTGCACCGCGGCTGGGGTCGTTCATGCGCCGCAACCTGCGTTCTAAATGCTTGGTACGCTGACTGCACTTCTTGATATGCATAGAACGATTGCCGTCTTGCATAAAAATACGGCTCAGTCCGGTTTTACCCGCGCCTACCCCCGTCCACACCGTGCAAAAAGCGGAGTTTTCAGCATCGTGGTGCTGTCGGCACCGCCGTAATCTTGAAATATATGGGTCCCGAAGCCATTTATGCCTGCCGATGTGCCTCCAAAGCGCATGCTTGTGACCCCTGAGACCACTATGCTTGTTCTAAAACGATATAAAAGGGTGCCTGGAGACGTTGATTAACGCTTTCAATGCGTATACACGCAACTTGGCGTGCTGAAAGCTCGCAAAAATGCACGCCGCACCCTATGGGACCCGTCTGTGGCGGGCGCGAAGCGAACCGGAGCCCAGCAGGACGGGGCATGGGGCGTTGCTTGGGGTGCCCGTGGCTCTGTCGCTAGCCGTTGGCACTGTGGAAAACGTCCGTGTTTGCGGCTGGCTGTTCGGTAAATGACAGGGCGAGCGCCGGACGCGCGAACTTTGTGTGTCCGAGGCGTTATGAAAAAGCCGAGCCGCCCGTATTGGGCGGCTCGGCAATCAAACCCTTTGATCTGGGGCATCCGCTTCTGGCTAGTTTACCCTTCGAGCATGCCGTCGAGGGTGCGCCAGGCTAACTCGGCGCATTTGACGCGGGCGGGCATGTGCGAGATGTCCTGGAGCTGGGCGGCCTCGTCCAGGTCTTCCAGGTCTTCCTCGGAGAGCTGCTCGCCACGGATCATGGCGAGGAAAAGCCCTGCCAGACGACGTGCTTCCTCGACCGTCTCGCCGGTGATGAGGTCGGCCATGATATCGGCGCTGGCCTGGCTGATGGCGCAGCCGTGACCGGTAAAGGAGGCCTCCTCGATCACGTTGTTCTCGACACGCAGCTGCAGAGTGAGCTCATCGCCGCAGCTGGGGTTGATGCCGTCGTGCTCGTGCGTGGGGGCATCCATCTCGTACTTGTAGTCGGGGTGCGAGTTGTGCTCCATAAACGTGGTAGAGGTGTACAGATTACCCATTGAACGTGCTCCAAACGTGATGCAGGCCGGCGATGAACTTGTCGATATCGGCCTTGTCGTTGTAGAAGGCCACGCTGGCGCGGCAGCAGGCAAGGTTCTCGACGCCCAGCCAGGTGAGCAGAGGCTGCGCGCAGTGGTGACCGGCGCGGATGCAAACGCCGTCCATGTCCATGATGCTCGCGACATCGTGCGGGTGGATGCCCTTGACGTTAAAGCTGACGACGCCGTGGTGGTTGTCCCAATAGATGGAGCCGATGATCTGGATAAAGTCGAGCTGCATGAGCTCGCCCATCAGGTAGTGGACGAGTGCCTTCTCACGGGTCTGGATGTTTTCGTAGCCTACCGTGTTGACCAGGTAGTCAAGCGCCGCGCCCGTGGCGAAGATGCCGGCGGCGTCCTGCGTGCCGGCCTCGAATTTCTCGGGGACGGGCGCCCAGACGGCGTCCTGCTCGGTGACCGAGTCGATCATCTCGCCGCCGGTGAGCATGGGCGGCATGGCGTTGAGCAGGTCCATCTTGCCCCACAGCACGCCGATGCCCATGGGGCCCATGGCCTTGTGCGCGCTAAAGGCAAAGAAGTCGGCGCCCAGATCGGCCACATCGACCGGCATGTGCGGCAGCGACTGCGCGCCGTCGACGACCAGATAGCCGCCGTACTTGTGCACGAGCTTGCCGAGATTCTTGACCGGGTTCTCGACGCCCAGGACGTTAGAGACCTGACCCACAGCCAAGATCTTGGTCTTGGGGCCCACCTTGGACAGAACCTCCTCGGTCGTGAGCTGACCGGTCTTGGTGGGGTAGAGGTAGACGAGCTTGGCGCCGGTCTCGCGGCAGACCTGCTGCCACGGGATCAGGTTAGAGTGGTGCTCCATGATGGTGATGACGACCTCGTCGCCCGGCTCGAGGACCGTGGGCGCAAAGCTCTTGGCGACCAGGTTGAGCGACTCGCTCGTGTTGCGGGTGAAGACGACCTCGTTGGCCTGGGGGGCGCCGATGACGTCGGCGATCTGCTGGCGCACCTTCGCGATGGCCTCGGTGGCCTCGACGGACAGCGAGTACAGGCCACGCAGGGGGTTGGCGTTCATGCGCTGGTAGAAGTCGCGCTCGGCGTCGAGCACGCAGGCGGGACGCTGCGCGGTGGCGGCGCTATCGAGGAAGGCGATCTCGGGGTGCTGCTGGAACAGCGGGAACTGCGCCTTGTAGGGGTTGGTCTCGATGTCGACGGTAGGCCAGCCGCGCGAGGCCTCGTCGCTGGCGTCGAGCTCCATAGGCTCCGGTGCGGTACAGGTGTCGCATTTAACGTGCTCGGTGTCGATCATGCGAGCTCCTCCTCAAAGTTATCGATCAGGTTATTGCCCAAGCGGACGACGGCAGCGCGGGTGCGCTCGTCAGTGGCGGAAAGCGCGGCGTCCTCCAGCTTGGCGCGGATGAACAGGTCCTCGGCGGCGTTTTGGTCAAGGCCGCGGCAGGCGAGATAGAACAGCTGCTCGTCACGGACGTGACCGATGGTGGCGCCGTGGTTGCCGGCGACGTCGTCCTCGTCGCAGAGGATGACGGGAACGGTCTTGTTGTCGACGCCCTTGTTGGCCAGCAGCACGGTTTCGCGCTCGGTGCCGGTTGCGCCCTTGCAGCCGTGCACGAGGTCGATGGTGCCGCGGTAGACCTTCTTGGACGTGCCGGTCAGCACGCCGTTGGCGTCGATCTCGCACTCGGTCTTGCGGCCGCGGTGGCGCAGCTCGTAGTTAAAGTCGCGCACCTGCTCGCGGGCGCCAAGGTAATCGGTATCGATCGTTGCCTTGGCGGTGTCGCCCAGCAGGTCGCCGGCAAGGCCGGTGGCGCTGGCACCGGCACCCAGGACGGTGTGCTGCACGTTGACGCGCGCGCCCTCGTCCAGGAACAGACCGGTGTCGTCGAGCGCGATCCAGCTGTCATCGAGCGTCTGCGTGCAGGTTACGTTGACAGTGGCGTACTCGTAAGCGCACACGCGTAGCACGGAGCCCACGACGCCTTGGCCGTTGACGGGGGAGTCTAGGGCGATCTGCAGGTCGAGCGTTGCCTGCGGGCGGGCGACGACGTCGATAGCGGCGATGGCCGTGGCGGCGTCGACACCGCTCACGCGCACGGTAACCGTGGCGCGTCCGTACGCGGGCACATCGATGACGACGCGCTTGGTGGCGTGATCGGCCAGATAGGTGTAGGCGGCCTCGCCCATGCCGGTCTCGAAGGCCTCAGCGGGGGAGAGCTCCTCTTCGAGCTTGATAGCGCCGGCCTGGTAGACGGAGGTGGCGGGCACGTCGAGCTCGGTCTCGGGCGTGATGCGGGCGCGGTCGACGGCGTCGCCGGGGGCGGAGGCACGGCGCTCGGGGAAGCGCTCGGCCATGGCGTCCATGGCGGTATCGAAGGCGTCGGCCGAGCCGGCAAACTGCTCGTCCAGGCCCTCGACCTCAACGGCCTCGGCGGGAGCGGCGGCAAGTTCGTCCGAAAGCTCGAGCTTGGTCTGGTTCATCTTGAGCCAACCCCAAGTGGCGGCCGGCATAGCGTTGACCTGCTCGAGCGTGGTAGCAGCGGTGTTGGTTTCCTGTTTCATTATCCGATCGCTCCTTCCATCTCGAGCTTGATCAGGTTGTTCATCTCGACGGCGTACTCAAGCGGCAGCTCCTTGGAGACCGGGTTGGCAAAGCCGTTGACGATCATGGTGCGGGCCTCTTCCTCCGATATGCCGCGGCTCATCAGGTAGAACACCTTGTCGTCGCCGATGCGGCCGATGGTGGCCTCGTGGCCGATGTCGACGTTCTTGGCGCGGATGTCCATGGCGGGGATGGTATCGGAGCGGCTCTGGTCGTCGAGCATCAGCGACTGGCAGCTCACGGTTGCTTTGGAACCTTCGGCCTTAGGCGTGGCCACGATGGAGCTGCGGAAGGTCTGGATGCCGCCGCTCTTGGAGATACCCTTGGTCTCGACGGTTGCCGAGGTGTCGGGCGCGTTGAGCACGACCTTGCAGCCGGTATCGAGGTTCTGGCCGGCGCCGGCAAAGGTAATGCCGGTAAAGCTCGAGCGGGCGCGACGGCCGTTGAGCACGCTCATGGGGTAGAGGTAGCCCACGTGGCTGCCGAAGGAGCCGCTGATCCACTCGATGTCGCCGTCCTCGTCCACGCGCGCACGCTTGGTGTTGAGGTTGTACATGTTCTTGGACCAGTTCTCGATAGTCGAGTAGCGCAGGTGCGCACGCTTGCCCACAAAGAGCTCGACAGCGCCGGCGTGGAGGTTGGCTACGTTGTACTTGGGCGCGGAGCAACCCTCAATGAAGTGCAGGTCGGCATCGTCCTCGACGATGATGAGCGTGTGCTCAAACTGGCCGGCGCCCTTGGCGTTAAGGCGGAAGTAGCTCTGCAGCGGGAAGTCGAGCTTGGTGCCCTTGGGCACGTAGACAAACGAGCCGCCCGACCACACGGCACCATGCAGGGCCGCAAACTTGTGGTCGGTGGGCGGGATGAGCGTCATAAACTTCTCGTGGATGAGCGGCTCCCACTGCGGATCGTGCAGGGCCTCCTCGATGCCGGAGTAGACGATGCCCATCTTGGACGCGGTGTCCTGCATGTTGTGGTAGACGAGTTCGGAGTCGTACTGCGCGCCGACGCCTGCCAGGTAGCTGCGCTCGGCCTCGGGGATACCCAGGCGCTCAAAGGTGTTCTTGATGTCGTCGGGCACCGACTCCCAGTCGTGCTTTTGGTCGGTGTTGGGCTTGACGTAGGTGACGATGTTGTCCATGTCCAGGCCCTCGATGGAGGGGCCCCACGTCGGGTCGGGAAAACGGTTGAAGATCTCGAGGGACTTTAAGCGCAGGTCGAGCATCCACTGCGGCTCGTCTTTCTTGGCGCTGATCTCGCGCACGATGTCGGGCGTGATGCCGGCGTCGAGGCGCTCGAATCCCTCCTCGCCATAGGTGAAGTCGTAGAGGCTGCGGTCGATGTCCGCGACCTCGGTGCGGTTCTTGGTCATTGCGTCGCCCCTTTACGCCTGCTGCTCGGCAGCGGCGGCCTCGGCCTGGGCGCGCTGCTCGGCGGCCTCGCGCTCGAAGGTCTCAAAGCCGTTCTTGTCGATCCAGGAGATCAGCGAGGCGTCGTCCTCGCGCACGATATGGCCCTTGACCATAACGTGGACGCGGTCGACATCCAGATGCTCCAGGATGCGCGTGTTGTGCGTGATGATGAGCATGGAGCCGTTGCAGCTCTTGCGGTAGGCGTCCATGCCATGGCTGACGGTGGACAGGGCGTCGACGTCCAGGCCCGAGTCGGTTTCGTCCAGGATGGCGAGCTTAGGCTGCAGCAGCAGAAGCTGGAGCATCTCGACCTTCTTTTTCTCGCCGCCCGAGAAGCCCACGCCCAGCTCGCGGTTGAGGTAGGCGGTGTCCATGTTGAGCTCTGCCGCGAGCTCCTTGACGCGCCGGCGGAACTCCTTGCCCTTCATCTCCAGGCCGGGGCGGCCGGCGATGCTGGCACGCAAAAAGCTCGACAGCGGCACGCCCGGGATCTCGACCGGGGCCTGGAAGCTCAGGAACAGGCCGGCGCGCGAGCGCTTGTCGGTGGTGAGCTCGGTGATGTCCTGGCCGTCAAAGACGATGCGGCCGTCGTTGACGGTATAGACAGGGTCGCCCATGACCAGGTGGCCGAGGGTGGACTTGCCGGCGCCGTTGGGTCCCATCAGCACGTGGGTCTCGCCGGCGGCGACGTTGAGGTTGACGTTGTGGAGGATGGTCTTCTCGTCCACGGAGGCGGTCAGACCTTCGATGGAAAGCAGCGGATTTGCGCTCATGCTGTCCCTCTCTGTATATGGTGTACTCATAGGTGTACTAAACCCTAGGAATCTTCTCGGAATAAAGTTACTATGGGTTCGGCGTTAGTCAAGGGAAAACCCGACTAATCCACTCGACTTTTTAGATGTGGGACATAATAATCAGGTTTGTTTGCCCCGCGTGCATAAGATTTGGGACAAATAGGCCTGGTATTTTGTCCCGGCAACGATGAGAGGGTAGGTATGCTCATTTCTTCTAAGGGCCGCTATGCCCTCCGGCTGATGATCTATATCGCGGCGTTGGGCGACGCCGAAGGCAAGATTGCCCTGCGCGAGGTCGCCGACCGCGAGCATATCTCGCAAAAGTACTTGGAGCAGCTGGTTCGTCCGCTTATGAAGTCGGGCCTGCTTAAGAGCGTGCGCGGCAAGGGCGGCGGCTACATGATGGCCAAGGACCCCGCCGAGGTGCGTGCCGGCGACATCCTGCGCGCCGTCGAGGGCAGCACGGCTCCGGTGGCGTGCGACGGCATCGACAACAGCTGCACCCGTAGTGATCTGTGCTCAACGGTCAAGTTCTGGCGCGGTCTGGACGACGTGATCGAAAAGTATGTCGACGGCGTGACCCTGGCCGACCTAGCCGCCGTCCCCGAGATCAACTTTGAGATTAAGCTGTAGGGCTGCAAATGGCATCTCTCGACAAGGTGTACAAGCAAATCGAAGATTTTGCTCGGGAATGTGACGCCGAGAAAGTTGTGCTGTTTGGGTCTCGCGCTCGAGGCAACAACTTGCCTAAGAGCGATATTGACATCGCCGTAGCAGGTTGCCGGGATTTCGGCCGTTTCTCATATTTGATCGAGGAGCGTCTTGATACTCTTTTAGATGTAGATGTCGTCAATCTCGATGAGTCCTTATCGCAGCAATTGCTCGATGAAATTGCCAGGGATGGTGTGATTCTGTATGAAAAAATATGAGAACTTTGCCAGCGCCTTGGCGAATCTTGAGGATGCGCCCAATCAGGATCTCAACAATGATTTTGTTCAGAGTGGATTGATTAATAAGTTCAATCTTCAATTTGAACTGAGCTGGAAGCTCCTTAAGCGTCTGCTCGAGTATGAGGGTGCCACGCTTGCCGCGTCGGGGTCTCCTCGTGCCATCTTGAAGGAGTCCTACCGATTCTACGACTTTATTGATGAGGCAGCCTGGCTAGATATGCTCAGAGACCGCAATACGAACGTCCATATCTACGACAACAAGCTCGCTCAAGATTTGATTCAGCGCATCTTGGACGTCTATATCCCTGCTTTCTGCCAGTTGAGGGACGGGCTGATGGAGCGTTACGGCGAGCTTCTGTTGGCGCCTGACGACCAGTTTGTTTAATTCCTTAAGATTTCGCGGAGGGTTGTTGCCGTTTACCGAGGGGTTGTTGTGCAACAACGGGCGAGCTGCAATACTTATTTTTATCTTTGCAAACTTCACTTTAACTACACCAATGCAGGGAGGATCTTATGCAGCCCAAGCATTCCGCGATTGTGGCAGGCCTGACGCTGGCGCTTTCGTTTGGCGCCGTTGCCGCGCCTGTGACTGCTGTTGCCGAGGAGCCCGCGCCGGGTGTTGCCTCGGATGCCACCGATATCGATAAGGGCCTTTACACCCAGCAGTCTTTTTCGGGCGTGCTGAGGTCGGTTCAGGGGGTCTCGTTTGTCAACGTGACTGCCGAGATGAAGTACTTCACCAAATACGAGAGCCATGGCAACTATAACCAGGGCTTTTCGTATGGCGATGGCTATAACGCGCTAGGTTATTACCAGTTCGACCGCCGTTGGTCGCTTGTTCCGTTTATGAAACAGGTCTATAACTACGACTCTGCTAAGTACAGCATGCTTAAGGACGCGATTGACCGCGGTGGCGAGATTTCCAACGCGAACAACCCCATGTATGCGAACGGCCAGCTCACCGAGCTGGGTCGTATTGCGCAGGAGGCCTTCCAGGGTGCTTATAACACCGACCCTGCTGAGTTCTCGGCGCTGCAGGATGCCTATGCGTATAACTCGTACTATGCGGTGACCGAGGCGTGGCTCAAGAGTGCTCTCGGCATTGATATCTCCGGCCGCGCCGACTGTGTCAAGGGCATGGTGTGGAGTATTACTAACATGTGCGGCACCGGTGGCTGCAGAGACTTCTTCCGCTGGGCAAACCTTTCCAACAGCATGACGGACCGCGAGTTTGTGACGGCGCTTTCCAACAGCGTGGTCAATAACGTGGCGACCAAGTATGCAAGCCAGCCCCAGTATCATGAGGGCTGGAAGAACCGCTACCGCAATGAGCTCAAGGATTGTCTGGTCTATATCGCCGAGGACGAGGCTGCCGCGGCAACGCCTGTGGAGCCCGTGCAGCCCGAGCCCACGCCGGCGCCTGGTCCGAGCATGGCGCCTGCTGCTCCCGCCGCACCGACGCCTGGTACCGATGACGGTGCGGGCGACGATAATGATACGGATGCGCCCTCGACCGATACTGACGGCGATGGCTCTGCTGGTGGCACTACCAACGACGGCTCTTCCTCGAGCGGCTCCGATTCGAACGGCTCTGCTGCGGGCGATTCGTCTTCAAGTTCTGCCGGCAATACGGGCAGTGCCGCCTCTGGTTCGACCGACGCTGGTTCCTCTGACTCTTCCACTGGCTCGAGCGATTCTTCCGCCGATACTGGTTCTAGCAATGACTCTAACTCTGACGCCGCTTCTGATTCCGGTGCTTCCAAGGACGACTCGAATAAGGCGCCGGACGCGCCGGTTATTTCGACGGACAAGAAGCCCTCTTTCGTTGTGCAGCTTGGCTACACGTTTGGTTCCTCGCTGATGGCTGGCGCAAGCAGCTTGTCTCCTGACAAGAACAATTCTGATCAGACTTCCACGGAAAAGGCCGAGGCCGCAAAGGGCGACTCCAAGGACGATGATTCCGAGAAGACCGAGTCCGATAAGAGTACTAGCTCTGAGGAAAAGGGCGAGAAGTCCGCTCAGAAGAAGGACGAGGAAAAGGGCAAGACCGACAACCAGAACCAGGAGCAAAATGGCTCTAAAACGGTGACCACCACGACCACGACCAAGTCTTCGGGCGGTAACATGCCCAAGACGGGCGACCTCATCGTTATGGCGAGCCTTGCCAGTGCAAGCTTGGCCACGCTGGGTGCCACGTCTATTGTGAGTGGCAAGCATAAGCTCGATCAGCAGAATAAGACTGCTGGTGAGGACGGTTCTGAGGAGTAGCCCCTCGGTTGTCAGATAGCTAAAGAGTCGGGACGGGCCCGGTGCGAATGCATCGGGCCCTGTTTTGTTGTGCAACGATTAGTTGTGCCCCCCTCACGCCCCATGTTGCTACCGTTGCCCGATATGTTTATGTGCCTACATCAATAAGCTCGTGGCGGTCATTACAATTGACATCATGCTGTGATTTAAGGGGAACGTTGCGATGTCTGAACAGGCAAATAATGGTTGTGCTGCCGGCTTTGGCGTGCGTCTAATCGGCTGTACCGACGATGTGGTTTTGCCCATCGGCATGTACGACTATACGGAGGCTCTTGGTTGCTGCACGCTGGTCGACAAGACCATGTTTATTGCCGATATGCTGGATTGCGATGCGTCCGTTTTGGTGTGCTGCCGACCCGAGGGTTTTGGCAAGAGCATGAACTTGTCGATGCTCAAGGCTTTTCTGGAGCGTCCCGCAGTCGGTCGCGCCGGTCGGATTTCATTTGCCGATACTCTGATTTGGGGTGCGGATGGCGGGCGCTATCGGAATGAGTACGCGTGCTATCCAGTGATATCGCTGGACTTTTCTGGCGCTGCGAGGCGTGGTGCCTCTGTTGTCGGCGTCGTGCGTGATGCTCTTTCGGGCGAATGCGCTCGCTTGATGCCACTCTTGGAAGCTCCGGATTTAGCTCGAGACAAGGTACGTCACATTGAACGCGTTGCGCGTGGCGTGGCGAGCGAGGCCGAGGTTGACTCGGCGCTTGGTCTGCTCATTGAGCTGCTGGAGATTGCCTGCGATGAGCAGGTTGTATTGCTCGTTGATGGGTACGACGCGGCGTGGTCGCGCTGTGCGAGCGCGAGGGACGCTTCCGTCGTCGGTCCGGCGGAGCTGCTCGATCGCGTGCTGTTCGACGCCATTGCCACCGCGGGCCATTCGCTACGGTTGACGTGTCTGATGGGGGAGCGTCCCGGTCCTGCCGAGGAGGCGCTTTCTTCGCGCAGCTGCTCGTATCGTCTTTCGACGCCCCTTTCGACGTGGTGCGACCGTTGGTTCGGCTTTTCGGATGCCGAGGTTGAGGCTCTGTTGAGTCATGCTGGACGCGAGGAATACCTGGATGATGCGCGTGAATGGCTCGAGGGATATCGGTTTGGCAGGGCCTATTGCTCGAGTCCGACGCGTGTGATCGGTTTTCTGGACCGAGGCTGCACAGCGCCTGTGCGAGCCGATCTGTATGGGTATGCCGATTGCCTGAGTAGGGTAGTTGCCGGGTGGAATCTCGACCGCCTTTCGGTCTTGTTCGATTTGCTCGAGGCTCATGGATGCGTTGAGGTCTCGCTTGGTTTGGGCGCTGCGGGGCCAGAGGCCTCGCCTGATGATGGCCTGTGGACGGCGCTGTATCTGTCCGGTTTCCTGACGACGGATTTGATTGAGGAGCCGGAGCATGGTGGTCGTCTCCGTGCTCTGCGGTTGCCCAATAACGAGCTTCGTCAGGCCTTTCGTCTGGTGATTATTGATTGGTTTGAGCGTGCTGCCGAGGACGTTCGAGACGTCGATACGTTTCGAGATGGGTTGTGCCGCGGGGAT
This sequence comes from Collinsella sp. AM34-10, assembly GCF_003469185.1. Taxonomy (GTDB): domain Bacteria; phylum Actinomycetota; class Coriobacteriia; order Coriobacteriales; family Coriobacteriaceae; genus Collinsella. Next base: position 348,907 of record NZ_QSIL01000001.1, read on the forward strand.
GAGAATGCCGTGAGACAGGCGTTAGACCGCATCCTGGGAGATGCGGGAATCGGTGCGAACAACCCAGATGCGCAGCTGCCATATCACCTGCTCTTGCAGGGGCTCTGCTTTGGATTGCCGGGCTATGCCAATCCTGCCTCGAGGCGAAAGCGTGGCGCGGATCGCTGGGACATCCAGGCATTTCCTACGGGCACCGTGTTTGACGTGGCAGACACGATCGGCATGCTCGACGAGCGTCCGCTGATAACGGTCAATATGATGTTTGACCCCGGTGTGAACGCGCTGGGCCTAGAGCTGCTGGCCGTTCAGGCGCTGCTCGACATAGAGCGCGACGGTATCGACAAGATTCGCGTACCGCGACCCGGTGTGGGCCGCATGCGCTGGGGGTTCGGGTTTGACGGACAGCATGTGGCAGCGGTGTGCCAGCGGCTGTAGGGGCAGGTGATACTGTAAGTGTGCCCGCTACTCTGCGTCCTTCATGGGCGGCATGGGCTCCCAGTCGGGGTCCTTGATAATCTTGCGGGCGTCTTTCATGCCACGGCGCAGCGCCGGGATGCCGGTCTTAAAGCACTTGTCGACCGCTGCCAGACGAATGAACTCCTTGCAAAAGGTCGCGGCATTGCCCAGACGGAACAGCATGGGGTGGTAGTCACCGTAGATCTGCATGTAGCGGGCCAAAAAGCCGCGATTGCGCATGATGTAGTAGCGGTTGGTGTCGCTCGTGGAGTTGAGCTGGCGTTTGCCGGCGATGTCCCAGTTAGAGACGGCGCGGGCGCGCTTGAGCACCACGTCGGCAACCACGGCGGCGGGGAAGTGCTGGCTCGCAACATAGCCGTAGCAGGCATCGTCGCCGTAGATGAAAAAGCGCGCATCGGGCAGGCCGATCTTGTCGACTACGCGACGCGAGAACAGGCCGCCTTCAAAGCACAGCTGGTTCATGGCGCGGTAGCCCTCGGGGCCCAGGTCCCACTTAGCGATGGGGTTGGGGATACCGAGCGAAAGGATGAGCTGGTACTGCCAAAAGAAGGCACCGCCGTCGAAGTCCAGGCGCGAACCCTGGATAACGTCGTAGCGGTCGGTCCACTTTGCCAGGCGCTCGATGCCCTCCGGGATGACGAGCACGTCGTCGTCCATGACCCAGAACCACTGGGCGCCCAAGTCGTAGGCGCACTTGGTGCCGGCGGAGAAGCCACCCGCGCCGCCACCGTTTTCAAGCTGCGGCGCGTAGATAACGCGGTCGGTGCCACCCTTTGCGTCGGGCTGGTCGGTGTCGATGCCCCACAGGTTGGCGAGGCGCTCGTTGAATGCGACGCACATGGCTTCGGTCTCGCGCGAATTCTCATTGTCGACAATCACGATGCGCCAGGGCGTTGCCGTGAGCTCGGTCATGGAGTCGAACAGGTTGGCCAGAAGCTCCTGGCGCTTGTACGTAACGACAACGATGGCGAGCTTATCGATGGGAGCGGGAAGGGTGGAAGTCATGAACGAGAATATCCTTTCGCGTGGGCAGCATATCGGCCCTGCGGAATAAACAACGTGTCCCATGGGACACGACTATTGTAAGCGTAGGTAGGCGCCCGCGGTTAATGTTCCACTAATCACCAAGAACGTTTGCTACAAGCCTGGTTGACGTGCGTGCGCGGCGAGATTGCAAGCGCGCATTGTGGTATTACATAGGTGCCGAATCCCGTGGACGCGATCTTTGTGTTTGGATGCCCTGTGAATAAAACTCGTTTAGCTTCCTTTGCCGATAGCCTTCCCGTCAAGGTCATGTTGCTGTTTTTGGTTCTTCAGGCCGCATTTGTCCTGAGCAATACCGCGGCAAATTGTCTGCCGAGGCCCGTCATCGAGTCGCATGTGCAGGGTTCGGAGTCCTCTGCCCTGTTGTCTGACATGTATGTCTACGACCACCGTGTTGCAGCTGGTCCTGTTTGCTTTGATAACAATCGCTTTATCATTGAAGTCGCACAGCAAAAGGACCAAGGTTCTCCATTTAAGACGATGACTGTTGCCGAGATTGATGACGTTACGAAAGCCGGTGGGATTACGCATCAGCAGTACTACCGGTATTGGCATGGATGGCAGCTACTTACGAATGCCTGCCTGTTTATTGGCGGTATCGACGTTGTCGTGGTGCCTGCGGCCGCTCTGGCGATTGTCGGCTCCGCTTGCGCTTACGTTGCCTTGCGGAAGCGGTTTTCAAAGCCAGTGACGTTGGGTTTCCTTGCAATCCTGCTGTTCTCGACCAATCTGTTTTTCAATTTTATCGGTGATCTGCTGCTGTGCATCTCGTTCTTTGTGGCGCTCATCATGATGTCTTGCATGAGCCTTCGTTTGGGCTCGGCCCCGAACGCACGGGTTTTCACAAGCCGCCTTGTCCTTTGGTCGATAGCGACGGGCGCCGTTTTTTCGTTTCTTGACTTTTTAACGATTCCTGCCGCAGTTGTCGCCCTGCATTGCTTTTTCGCCTTCATTGCGCTCCCCAAGGGTGAGCGCCCCAAGCGTTGCGTCGTCACGATGCTGCAGGCGCTCTTTGGGTTTGGGCTTTCGTTTGTGTTTACCTGGGCGATGAAATGGGTTGTCGCGGTATTTGTGCTGGGCTGGGACGAGGTCTTTTCGAACGTTCTGGGCGAGATGGGCCTTTGGTCTGCGCATGGGTCTTCGTCACTGTTGCCCCAGGCTGACTGGCCTCAGATTTTGAAGGAGTTTTATTGCATGAGCCCGCAGCTGTTCGCCATTTGCTCAACTGCCGGTTATGCGATGATCTCGAACGTCGTTTGCCTTGTTTCGTTTGCTGCCGTATTGGCGATCTGGATTGCCGTGCTCGTTTGCTCGATACGGGGCGGCGCGCAAGGCGGTCGTCGTCGAAAGGTGTTGATCCAGTCGCTGCTCATGGCACTGCCTCTGGTTGTTGTTCTGGGTTATTTCGTTGTTATGCATGACCATGCGATCGTTCATATTCCGGTATTTGGCTGCAAGAATTGGGCGATTGTCTTTGCGATTTTATTTGTTTCGGGTGTAAGCGCGCTTCGTGGTCTGAGGAGTCAGAAGGTCGCTTAGCCGTTCATATGGGCCTTGATGGACTCGACTACGGCCCTGCGCACGATATCCACGAGGAGCAGGGAAAGCGCGAGGCAAAGGCTCATAAGGATTCCGAGCAAAATGGCGGCGGCTGGACGGGGCATTCCCGTTTGGATGCCTGTTGCCATGGTGTAGATTGCATTGTCGAAGATGGGTCGCCAGACGTTGCAGGTAAACGACTGCACGGCGTAGAAAGCGAGCGTTCCTGCGGCGAGAGATATGATTGTCTCGTCTGCAGCAGTGACTTTGTGGCGCGGCTGATGGAGTGCTGCGGCGGCAACGGATGCGGCGGCCAAGATAAAGGATATGACGGAAGTGGACTTGTAGGAGAGCTTCCAGACGTGTTGTACTGGCTGTTTGCCGATAGCAGAAGCTCGAGCGCGATGGTGGCGGCAACGAGTCCGATGAGTACGATCTTGGATTTTTGAGCGCCGGATGCGTTGCCGTGGCATTCGAGGACAAAGCGCATTTCTCCAGCTGCAATAAACGCGACCAGGTAGGTAACGGCGCTCATGAGTTTGCGCCACAAAATGATACCGGCCGCTTCGTTTGCCGTCGCCGCGATGTAGCAGTTGATTCCAAATGTTGCGAGCACAAGAAGTGCTACGACAAACGGGGCTCTTTTGCTGCCGATTCGCTGCCGCATCAACGCAATCACTGGGACGAGCAATACTGATGCCGCGTAGACCCAGATAAACTCGATGCCCAGCGTAAGCCAGCCAATCTCATGTAGTGAGATTTCGGGCAGGGGATAGACGTACATCGAGACAAGCAGGCAGGCAGCGCAATAAAAGAGCGTGGGCAAGACGATCTTCTTTAACCGCGCAAACGATTTACGAGAGAGGTACTGCGCGGATGAACCGTTTTGGAGGGCGCGTACCGCCGAGGGAATAAGGAAGTATCCCGAGATCATAAAGAAGACCTCGTTGGCCCAGCAGCCCAGCAGGTTGATAAAGCCGAGCGCGCCGGAGTAAGGGAAGGCAGCGAGCGGCGCGTATTCCGGTAGACCGGTACAGACGGCTTGGAAGGTCCACTGAAACGTGTGGAATATGGCAATCCCAGCGACCGCGACCAAGCGCAGCGCTTCGATGGATATGTTGCGTGCGGCTTTGGGCTGCATGACGTCCTTTCGTATCGGTTTGCCTCTGCGGGCTCCATAGATTATATAAACGCCCGCGGGCGGGACGACCCTTTGATACCATTAACGTCAGGTATTTCCTAAGGAGCACATTTGTCTACTAATTCCTCTGGCAGCTCTGTCCTGTCGCTGCTTATTCCCATCTACAACGTTGAGCGCTACCTGCACGAGTGCCTCGATTCCGCCGTGGCGCAGACGCTCAAGGACATTGAGATCATTTGCATCAACGACGGCTCTACCGATAGCTCGCCGGATATCATCCGCGAGTACATGGAGCGCGATGCGCGCGTGAAGATGATCGATAAGGCCAACAGCGGCTACGGCGACTCGATGAACCGCGGACTCGATATGGCGCGCGGCAAGTATGTGGGCATTCTGGAGTCCGATGACTTTATGGCGCCCGATGCGCTGGAGAAACTTGTGGCAGCGGCCGAGCGCTTTGACGCCGATTTTGCGAAGGCGAATTTTGACCTGTATTGGTCGAAGCCGGAGGAGCGCCGAGAGCTGATGGAGCTCTTTAAAGCTAAGGACTGCGGCAAGCCGGTTCACCCGAGCGCTACCGTCGATGCCTTCTCGCTTAAGCCATCGATTTGGTCTGCGGTGTATCGTCGAGACTTCTTGAACCGTAATGCCATTCGTTTCTTGCCGACGCCTGGCGCTGCGTTTCAGGACGCCTCGTTTACCTTTAAGGTGTTCGCCCTTGCCGATACTGCGGTTTACCTACATGATTCCGTACTTTCATATCGCCAGGATAACGAGGGCTCTTCGGTCAATTCGCCCAATAAAGTTCATTGCGTTAATGATGAGTATGCCGAGATTCATCGCTGGATTGTTGAGGATTATGCCGAGACGCACTCTTCGCTGGACGTTGCCAAGCTGCTTAGGTTTGCAAATATCATTAAATACGATTCGTATATGTGGAGCTACATTCGCCTGAATCCCAAGTTTTACGCTGAGTTTTTGGACCGTATGGCCCAGGAGTTCCGCGGCGCGCTTGAGGTCCATGAGTTTGAGCTCACGGATCTTAAGCCGTGGAAGCGCGCAAACCTGAAGGCCATTGTCAACGATCCGCAAAAGTGGCTGACTGAATCTGAGGATTTTGCCGGTGCCGGCGCTTTGGGTCGCGCGAGGCATTATGCGCGCATCGGCGGCCCGGGCGTGGTTGCCGCATTCGTCCTGGATGCAATTAAGAAGTAGGGAAATTATGGCAAACCCAAGGGTTTCATTTATTGTTCCGGTCTATAACACCCAGGAATTCCTGCCTCGTTGTCTTGACTCCCTTTTGGGGCAGACCTGTCCGGATATCGAGATCGTGGTTGTTAACGACGGATCGCCGGATGACTCTGCTGCGATTATTGGCAAGTATGTGTGCAAGGACTCTCGCGTGTGCGTTGTCGAGAAATCTAACGGCGGACTGTCGTCTGCCCGTAATGCGGGCATGGATGTTGCGCGCGGCGATATTATCGACTTCGTCGATTCGGACGATTACGTCGAGCCTAATCTTGCCGAGTTCTTGGTCGATACGTTTGCTAAGGAGCATCCCGAGATTGTTGTGTTTGGAGCTGAGTGCGAGCCTGCCGAGTTGGCTTCTGAGCGCATCAAGCAGCTACTTTCTCCTGAAGCGCGCAGGTTTGAGTCATTTGATCCGGCCCTGCTGTTTTCCGCGAATGCGCAGCCCTATGTCTGGCGTGCGGCATACTCTCGCGAGCTGATTGAGCGTATGTCTTTGCGTTTTGCCGAAAATGTCCGGTTTGCCGAGGACGTTGTGTTTCAGCTTGAATCGTATCCGCTGTCTGTCAGGACGGTCCTTGCGCCCGAGAGGCTGTATCACTACGTGATGCAGGAAAAGTCGCTGACGCATGTGTTTAACGCCGGCGCCAAGCGCATGGACAAGGTCGATGCCCATTTGCTGGTGCTTCATGAAGTGCTGGAGCGCTGGGACAGGCGAGGACTGCTGGATTTGTGCCCCGGTGAGCTTGTGACGTGGTTCTTGGATCTGGTTGTGTTCGACCTTGCGCGCTTGGATGCAGGGGACTATGCCGCGGTTGCCGCTCGCGTTAAGGATGAGCTTGAGGGGCATTTGGCGCAGGATTGGCCGGGGTTGCCTGCAAAAGCGACTGTTCGTCGCGTGTCGGACAAGATTGCAGATGGATCGAGGGTTTCGATGTTTGATGCCGCGCGGATGTATCTTGCGACCCGTGGGCTCATGAGCTGCTTGGAAAAAGTAATCAGTTTAAGCCATTGGAGATGAGCGCTTGGCTAAACAGTTATACCGATTTATAAAATGACTTTTGTTGGGATTTGTATGGCTAAAGCAAAGAAGCACCACCTTGTTCCAAAGTGCTATTTAAAAGCATGGTCTGTCAATAAGAATTCAGTATTGTGTTTTAATGCGCGTGGGCTAAATCCCTGCGTCGAGCCTCTGAATTTGAAAAATAGTTTCTATGAAAATAACTTTCATACCATAAGGCCCGGAATGTTGGGGTTTAAGGACTATAAAGACCTTATTCTAGACAAAATTAAAGGTTATGAAGTCTATTTAAATGATGAACGCATAGCCGAAGATTTGATTTGGAATTACGCATCTGAAATCAATAACTGGGTTTTTGTAAAGAACGGAATTCCGCTTTGTGGTAAAGATGAGCGTACTATAAAGCAAACACTTAGTATGGTTCGCGATACTTCTATCGAGGAAAATTGGTCCGAAGATTTTGAGAACGATTGGCAAAACCTAAAGGATCTTATCGTACGGTGGGCGCAGTCTGAGCATAAGCCTTTGATCCTTCCATTTAATTTAGGCAAGCTAATTCAGGTAATTGTTGCCATGGATTGGAGGGGGTTAAATCAAAATCAGCAACTAAATGAGTCATTTGATTCCACCTGGAATCTATTAATCGGTTTGTTGGGTAAAGATGCAACGAATCATGTCCAAGAATTGGATAAAGATAGAAACGAATTCAAGCACTCCATCTTGCTCAAACAATATTTAGCCTATTTCGAGGGACGAGGCTGTATCGCTAAACAGATTGACTTGTATTGTAAATTGCATGCCAAATTTATTTATAGCGAAAGAGGTGAGTTATTCACGTCAGATAACCCTTCTTTCTTCGATTCAGAGAAACATATTCATTTCTTTCCAGTTTCTCCGTTCGTAGGTGTTGAATTATTTCAGTCGAACGACGGTATTAAGTCTAACTGGAGCTTTCGGGAGGCCGATAAAAACGACATTAGCTTATTCAATGATGCCGTTAAAAGAAATGCGGTAGCAAAGGTCATTCTGCCTCCTAGCTATGGAAACAATTAAGTATTTTTCTTTTAAAGTTACGGGAGATGACCTGTTCTGTACTTTTGTGAGTAGCTCTGGGTGCGCACCGGAGCTCCTCCGACTGGCTGAGTACTAGGCCCTTTCGGCAGCACCTATATCGCAAATCGGCACCGCAGTCCACCCGGCCGAATATTTCCGTTCAGCACTCCTATTAAACGTCCCGCTGTCCATCCCCCTGTTGCGCTCGGGCAGCCATGCAGTCCAGAGAACGAGGAGATTCCACACGGTGAGAATGACCAGGGCCAAGGGGTCTGGGGTCGGTGAACGGTCTCCCCAGAACGTGATTGCCCACACCGCCCTCGTCTCGAAGCACAACGGCCAAGACGTGCGCAAGGCCGCGAGGGAGTGGGGCGTCTTCTTGGAGGACGTCGAGGGGATGTCCGAAGAGGTGGCCTACGCGCTGCTGTTTTCCCGGCAGTGGCGAATCCGGGCTGGTGCGCGCTAGCTCCCATTTCGCCTCGGCGCTCGGGAAGGTAGCATGCGTCAGGAGTGCAGGGTCGCGTTGCATCCTCCAGCTCTATCTTGAGGGCCTCTGGTGGGAGGGCCGCAAACGGACGAACGGCGCGCGCAAGCTCGTTCGTAAGCACGGCACGCTCGGCCTGCTCGTGGTCGACGAGTAGCTTCTCATCAGCCCTATGTGGAGTTCAGATCGATATTGTTGGAGCTGATTGAGCTGAGGTGCGAAACCGCCCCTAGCGTCTTTTGAACGTGGTTCATGAAGAAGGACTGGCATCTGAAGCCAGTTATTTGCAACTTCTATTTCCATGCGTTCGCTGCTCCCGAAAGTCCTTTCTCCTAAATTTATTTTTAATATGGGCCCATTTATTAGATAATCTATGTTTGGGAATTATCATTTTGACTAGGGATTTGATATGAAAAAGGTTTTACGTGTCACAACCACTTTTTCTCTGGCTGCACTTCTGACATTTTCCTCGTTGATGAGTCCCGTAGTCGCTGCCTACGGTTTGAACGAGGCGAAGCCCGCTGAAGCTGTGACGGATGTGGCGTCCGCAGGTGATGACGGAGTGGCTGCACGCGGCGATGATGTTGAAGGCAGCGATGCCACCGTCGACCAGTCTCCGGTTGAAGGGGATTTTGAGGCTATCGACTCGTTGAGCCAAGGTGCAGCTGAAAGCGATGTCAAGACCGAGCAAGAGGTCAATTCGGTCGAGTCGGACTTTCAATACGTTTACCTGGCCTACCCAAGCCTTCCCTCTGGATCCAATCAAGTCATTGCTTTTGCTACTCATAATGACGGTGAAGTTCTTTCCTCTGCTACGCTTGGCTATGTGAGCGCCAACGGCGTAAAGGGCTCTGTCGACGCGTCTGCTACGGCTGATAATTCTGCCGCCTTTACCTTTGGCGCAAAACTCGAAGCTAATACTTATTTCCTCACTTCGATTTCGTATTATCTAGAGGGAGATGGGACTGAGCATAAGATCGATCTCTCTGACCGAGATTATTCGTTCACCGTCGTAGACAGCTCTATGAACTCCGAGGGCACATCTGTTTATTATGCAGATGGGGACGGAAATGCTGTTGAGGCACAGTCTATTCAGCAGGCGTTGGAGTGCGCCGATTCTCCGGATGGTGTTTCTACTTATGCCGCTCGCTCCGCTCGCAACGTTAGCGTAATCGCTCTTGATGCTGGTCATGGTGGATCTGATCCCGGTGCGCAGGGTAATGGTAAAAGTGAAGATGATCTTACCTGGAAGATTGTGACGGCCTGCAAGAATAAGCTTGAAGCATATGGTTTTAAGGTCGTTCTTGCTCGTGAGCAGTACGGCAATTACTCCGGTAATGATTTTCTTTATCGCGTTCAGCGTTGCATCGATCAGGGTGCGCAGGCTTTCGTGAGCTTCCATATTAATTCCGGCTCCTCTGCTGCTCATGGTGCTGAGGTTTACGCTCCCACCGCAAATGGATCAGACTATACACAGGTTTCTGTTGAGCTTGCCAATAAGGTTATGAATAACCTTGCTGCCATGGGCCTTTCCTATCGTGGTGTTTTCCAAATGGAAGTAGGCGACGAGTTCGCTGTGATTCGTTGTGCACGCGAGCAGGGGATCCCCGGCATTCTTATTGAGCACGGCTTCATTTCGAATTCCGGCGATGTCGCTAACTATTTCTCTGACGACGGCTGCCGTCGCCTTGGCGAGGCTGATGCCGCTGCTATTATTGCGCAGTTTCCTCATCCTTATTCCATTGATGGAATTACCTTTTCGGAAGAATTGGGGCGCGCTGGATCTTCGATTAAAGTTGGAGTGAATGTTACCGGCAAGACCGACGGACTCAAATATAAGTTTGTTTGGCATAGGGCTGGGGCAGATTGGACTGACGCTAACTGGGGCGTGATCGGTCAAGATTTGACCGCCCCGTCAGTTGTTTGGACTTTGCCGCAAGCTGGTGAATACGAAATTTATGCCGATGTTGTTGACTCCAATGGTTACATATCGAGCACCTCCAAATATAAAGTAGTCAATTGGTCCGTCGAGGGCCTCGACGTCTCCGGCGAGGCGCGCTCCGGCAAGCCGCTCGAGCTCAAGGCCAGGGTCTCCGGCGACACCGACGGCCTCAAGTACAAGTTCGTCTGGGAGAAGGGCGGCTGGGCCAAGTGGGGCACCGTCGGCGGCGGCTCCAGCTCCGCCTCCTCCTGCGAGTGGACCCCCTCCGAGCCCGGAGAGTACACCCTCTACCTCGACGTGATCGACGGCGAGCAGGCCAAGCACCTCACCCGCAAGGTGACGGTCGATGGCACGTCAATTATGGGAGCGCTCTCGACATCTGCTGGCTCTATGGTTCGTTTGTATGTTTCTACCGGACATGTCTATCCCTCTGAAGTCTATTCGCAAAGGGGCGCTTCTAGCATTGCTGAGTTCTGCAATCAGGTAATTTTGGCTGCCTCCTCTGAAGGCGTTAGGCCCGAAGTCGTATTTGCCCAAGCCATGTTGGAGACTGGATGGCTCCAGTTTGGGGGTTCGGTATCCGCAGACCAGTGCAATTTTGCTGGCTTAGGGGCTACTGGTCCTCAAGTCGGTGGGGCAAGGTTTGACAACGTATATCAGGGGCTGCTTGCTCAATCTCAGCATTTAAAAGGCTATGCGACCAGTATGCCCTTGAACAATGTTTGTGTTGATCCTCGTTATCAAATACTTGTTGATAGGGGATATCTGGGCATCGCTCCGTGCCTAGAGGACCTCAATGGTTTATGGGCTGTCCCTGGGGATGGTTACGGCCAAAGAATCGCGGCGATTATTAACAGAATGATCTAACGATGCAATTTTCCCTTCAGCGCTAGTCGTCTTTGATTTCAGTTATACAGCTTCGTTTGTTAGGATGCCTGATTCCGATGAAGACAGTTTGCCGTAAGCTCATCCTTGCATTATTTGTTGCTTTTTTGATTTGGCCTATGGCCGCCTCGCATTCCTTTGCGACAGATCGAGGCGCTTCATCTCTTTTCGTCGATCCTGCTATTAAGATGTCTGAATTGTCGGAGGATTTCTCCCTCGACGGCCTTTCCGCGAAGGCTACCGACGGCGGGTCGCCCCTGCTCGGCGACGAGTGCGAGCTGGGCCTGTCCGTCTCCGGCAATGCGGGCTCGGTCAGGTACAAGTTCGTCTGGGAGCAGGGCGGCTGGTCTCGCTGGGGGTCAATCCGCCAGGGCGAGCCCTCCGCGTCTTGCCCCTGGACCCCCGAGGTGGCCGGAGACGTCAACATTTGGGTGGACGCCATCGATTCGGCCGGCCGCGTCACCACGCGCAAGTTCCCCGTGCATGTGGACGCCTGCCGTCTCTCGGTTGACGGAGGGCCCGACTTGGAGTGGTCCCCCGGCATGAAGGTCGCCATTCGTGCGGCGGCCGCGCCCGGCGCAAAGCTCAAGTTCGTCTGGCAGAAGGACTCTTGGGCCGAGTGGGGGGTTGCGCAGGGGCCGTCCGAGGCGACATCCTGCGCTTGGGAGCCCGCGTCGTCCGGTTCGTACAGGGTCTACGTCGACGTCTCCGTCGGCGGCCTCTCCGCGACCTCCGTGCTTCCCGTCAGCATAACCGAGGATTTCTCCCTCGACGGCCTTTCCGCGAAGGCTACCGACGGCGGGTCGCCCCTGCTCGGCAACGAGTGCGAGCTGGGCCTGTCCGTCTCCGGCAATGCGGGCTCGGTCAGGTACAAGTTCGTCTGGGAGCAGGGCGGCTGGTCTCGCTGGGGGTCAATCCGCCAGGGCGAGCCCTCCGCGTCTTGCCCCTGGACCCCCGAGGTGGCCGGAGACGTCAACATTTGGGTGGACGCCATCGATTCGGCCGGCCGCGTCACCACGCGCAAGTTCCCCGTGCATGTGGACAATAACTTGTCTAATTTCACATCGATTTCCGTGGAGCCCTCTGATGGATCAGTTTCCGCTGGGGATACAGTTGCTATTACTCCCAATCTGATTGTTCGTAATAATAAAGGCGTTAAATATAAGTACGTTTGGATGAGAAACAATTGGAATGAATGGGGCGTTATAGATTCAGGGGAAGGTCTCTCTTCACTAGATTGGGTTGTTACAAAAACCGGGGAGATTTCATTCTATATAGATGTAATTGATACTTTAACTGGACAAACACTTACGTGTAAAAAAGTCTGCTATTTTATCCCGGAAGACTGGTCTTATAAAGGCATATCCGTTTCCAACGCTTTTGTTAAGCCTGGCGATAAAGTGTCCGTAACATCTGAGTGCTCGGGGGATACTCGTTTTCTGAACTATAGGTATGTTTGGAGTAGAAACAATTGGTCAAATTGGGGCATTGCGCAGAATGGTTCCGATGCTTCCCTATCTTGGACTCCTGATAAACCCGGCGAGTATGATATTTATTGTGATGTGAGCGGCTCTGACGGTAAGGTAACTACTCACAGGATTCATATCGGGGTTTGGGACTATTCGAGAATTACAGCTATATCTACTGATGGAGATTACTCATGGGGCGTTCGTGCGGATATGGGGACTCTTGATGCGGAAAAATCTGGACAATTTGAATTTAAATTTGTCTGGGCGAAACCGGATTGGAGTCAATGGGGCGTCCTGAGAGCGAAATCAACCATTAACAATGCGTACTTTAATCCATCCGATTTGGGCTTAGGTTCGGGTTACTATGCTTTGTATTGCGATGTAACCTATCCCGATGGATCAGTCCATACTAAGTCTACGCAGGTTTATTACAATCCGATTGGAAGTTCGACCGTTCTTGGCGTAAGCAGAATTAGCCTGCTGACATGGCTTACTTCGCATCAGTATGATTCTTATTATCTGGGTACGCGTTATTCCGGCGGCTTCTCATATGACACGTGTCTTTATCCCAACGGAAGTCCAAGATGGGATGGCTATACGGGTATGAACTGCACCGGATTTGTTGCTCATGCTTATGCTGCTGTTGGCGGGGATGTTGCAGCGATAGGCAGGAATAACGCACACTCGCCATGGGCCGGCGGGCCTGGTGGGGGAGGCTATATTAACGCTTGGCGCTGGTATGGTTATGCTTGTGACTCAGGGTGCAAGATGTATGAGTTTAGAACGGTTCGCGATATGCTGAATAGCGGTTATGCGCAGAAAGGCGATATTATCTTCTTTAAAACGAATGGGGCTATTGATTGCCATATAGGCTTTTTCTGGGGCGATACCCCTTATGAGAACAAGATGTGGCATCAGATTTTGCCGGGCAATTTAATTGGTCCTTGCTTTAACAATGCAAATAAAAGTGAATATAACCAGAGCGTTGTTTTGATTAAATAGTAGATTGAGTTTGGAGTTTCAGTTGAACGAGAACCATATCCCAAAAGTGATTCACTACATTTGGTTTGGGAATAATGATTTGCCTGAAGAGGCAATCGCGTGCATCGAGTCCTGGAAGAAGTTTTGCCCAGATTATGAGATAAAGCGTTGGGATGAATCAAACTTCGATTTATCTTCTAACAATTATGTTAAACAGGCATATGAAGCTAAGAAATGGGCATTTGTAAGTGACTATGCGCGCTTATGGATTCTAGTTAATGAAGGCGGTATCTATATGGATACCGACGTAGAGGTCCTTAAGTCTCTTGATCCCTTTTTGACCAACCGTGCTTTTTCAGGTTTCGAATCGGACGCTTCTGTGCCAACTGGAATTATGGCTTGTGAAAAAGGATTTCCGTTATTCCGGAAGCTTTTGAATGATTACGATGTACGTTCTTTTATTAAAAGCGATGGATCGTACGACTTAACGACAAATGTTGTAGTGATTACAAAAGCTTGTAAGGCCCTCGGACTAAAGCTTGATAATACAATGCAGACAGTTGATGGATTCACACTGTACCCAAGCGATTGGTTTTGTCCCAAGAGTCATGAATCTGGTGATATTCATCTTACTGAAAATTCCGTTACCATACATCATTTTAACGGGTCTTGGATCGATGAGGTTGAGCGGGGTTTGCTGAAAGAAAGGCGTCGTTTCCTCACCCGTCATTCTTGGGTCAATCCAATGCTGGCCGGATTAATAGTACGGCTCCAGTATGGATTTAAAACAAATGACTTCAGGCCTTTGACTTCAGCATTGAAAGCCTTTTTTGCAAACCGGAATTAATTTGAATGGTCTTAAAATAGAGCCTAATCAATGATTAGGCTCTATTCATGTATTTCTTAAACAATGGTTCTAATACTGCGGCAAATGGTATTGCCGGAGAAATGGCGCCAACAGACTTTGCTTTTTTAAATGCAAAAAGGATGCTATCTCCGGCAATCTTTGACCACATTAGATAAAGAATAGTCTCCTTGAATCTCTGTATGAGTGTGTCACTGAACTCTATGCACTGCTTTTTATATTCGGCATAACTTCGTGGATTATTTAACAATAAGCGTTTATAGTTGGCTGTATAACCGTCTGTTAAGTATTCCCCTTTGCATATTTCCCGGTTGCATAGCAGGTGGTAATACTCGTGGTCAATTTGATCAAACTGAAATACTTCAGGAATGAAGCTCTCTCCTTCGGCTATGTAAAAAGGATGTGATTTGATAACGCTCGTTAACGTTGCAATGCAAGTCTCCCCTTTATAACCGTATTTGCTGTAGAGGGATGATAACTTCGCAGTGGTGTTGCTGGGAAATTGATTGTTACGAGCGGACCTGGGCGTAGCAATTCCAATGGCATCCCCTGCATTTTTCCACGCCGTTAATATGAAGTGGACCGCATCAGGTGTGAGATAATCGTCGGAATCAACACACATGAACAGTTCTGAAGTGCATTTTTCTGCAGCTAAATTGCAGGCTCGTTGTTTTCCTCCATTCGCTACCTTTATATATTCGATTTCGATAGCTGATTCCTTTGCAAATGAATCAAATAAGCTCTGCGTTCCGTCCGTCGAGCCATCGTCGACTACAAGCCAATAAAAACGAGAGTCAGTTTGTTTTTTCAAGCTTTCATACAACCGCTTCAAGGTATGTTCTCTATTATATGTAGGTGTAAAAATGCAAAGCTGTTTCACTTCAATGCCTCTATGTTAATTCAGATTTACGTATCTCAAATATGAGTTTGAAAGGTTCCCGTGTGAAGATCGAATCCAGTAGAAAAGCAGGCGTAATTATATCTTATGCCTATTCAATTGTTCAGATTCTTGTTCAGTTGCTATATGTTCCCATCTTATTAAGGGGCATCGGCCAAGCCGAATACGGTCTCTACCAATTCGTTGGCTCCATTATGGCTTATCTTACGGTAATCAATACCGTTCTTGCTTCGAGCGTGACTAAGTTTTATAGCAAGGCATATCTTCAGGACGATTCTGAATTGATGGAAAACACTCTTGCAATTGCGAAAAGACTGTTTTGGATTATCTCGTTCGTTGCGGTTGTCGTAATACTATTTGTGGGGATAATTGTCATCTATTCATACTCGAATTCGTTTAGCACGGCTCAGCTCTACGAAATGTCATTAATGTTTGTTGTTTTGGCCGCAGATATGGTTGTGGTTATGAATAACATCATTAGTATTGCGGTTATCACCGCTCATGAGAATTTTGTTTTTCTGCGTCTGTCTCAATTGGTTACTGCAATTCTTCAGCCCCTGCTCGTGGTCGTGTTCATGCGGCTCTGGCCTTCTGCGCTGCTAGTTACTTGCATGACTTTTCTTACAAATCTTCTCTGTGCTTTAATCCAGCGCATATTCGTATCTAATGTTTTGAAGACAAAGTTCACTTTTCACGGGATGGATTGGAAGCTCGCTAAGGAGATGCTGCTGTTTTCTTCGGCGGTAATATTGGTTGCCTTTTCCGATCAAGTTTTCTGGAAATCAGGCCAACTAATTCTAGGATATTTTTATGGTGCCGACTTAATTGCTGTATTTGCGATAGGTGCACAAATTTACTCTGTTTATATGGTTTTAGGAACATCTATTTCTACTGTATTTCTTCCAAAGGTTACTGATATTGTGCTTCATTCGGTTGATGCAGCTACTGATCTTTCTCGGCTTTTCATCAAAGTTGGAAGAATTTCCTTTTATGTTGCATTTCTTGTTCTCAGCGGTTTTGCGATTTTTGGTCAGGATTTTATTACCCTCTGGGCGGGGCACGACTTCGCTGATGCTTATTGGGTTGCCATGATAGTTATGGTGCCATTTACGGTTGATATCATTCAAAATCTGGGTCTTACAATTATGCAGGTCAAGGATGTATACCAATTTCGAGGCTACATGAATGCTGCAATTGCTGTAATTAACGTATTTATTTCTATATTTCTATGCAGGTTGTTCGGGGTAATAGGTTCAGCCATATCAACAGCTGTTTCAATTGCCATAGGAAATGGCCTTATTATGAACTGGTATTATGCAATAAAGTTAGATATGGACATTTTTCAGTTTTGGAAGAATATTCTATCGATTTTAGTCCCTCTCCTAATTATCTCTTTTGGGTTTAATGCTATTTGGACTTATTTTGATTGGCATGGTTGGTCAGCACTGGTTACTGGAGGATTGATCTATTCACTTCTTTATGCGGTGGTTTCTATTCATTTTTGCTTTGATGCTTATGAGAGAGAGTTCGCTAGAAGATTTATGGGACCAATTATTCGTAATATTTAGTTTTTCTAAGCGCTAAGGATTATTTCGTGAATTCATTTACCGCGAATCCGATCAAGACGGTCAAACCGATTCGTTGGATTGGGGCACTGTTACAGTTTGATTTGGGTGTCATTGCTATTGATCGAGTTAGACAGGGGAAATAAATGATACGTAAGAAAAGGGTTCTGTTAGTTTTTGGAACGCGCCCTGAGGCAATCAAGATGTGCCCACTTGTCAATGAGCTTAAGCGTCGTTCCGACAAATTTGATACTACCGTCGTTGTTACGGGGCAGCATCGTGAGATGCTTGATCAGGTCCTGCGCGTTTTCAATGTCAAGCCTGATTATGACCTTGCTATTATGAGACCGGGACAGACTCTGTTTGATGTGACAAGTAATGTCTTATTGAGACTCAAGGCTATTCTTGAGAATGAAAAACCTGATGTCGTGCTTGTTCATGGAGATACTTCTACTAGTTTTGCTGCCGCGCTTGCTTGTTTCTACTTGCAGATTCCTATCGGACATGTAGAAGCTGGTCTTCGTACGCATGATATCTATAGTCCTTGGCCTGAGGAATTTAATCGACAGGCAGTTGACATCATAAGTGAATATTACTTTGCGCCCACGGAGAAGAGTAAGCAGAATCTGATTGATGAAGGGAAGTCGACGCAAAAGATTTGGGTCACAGGTAATACCGGTATTGATGCCCTGAGAACGACTGTCTGTGGTACATATTCCCATCCCGAACTAGATTGGGCGAATGGATCTCGTCTAATACTAATTACCGCACACCGTCGTGAGAATCTGGGCGAACCCATGCATAGGATGTTTCGCGCAATACGTCGTGTGATGGAAGAGCATCCAGATACTAAGGCTATCTATCCGATTCATATGAATCCTCTTGTACGTAAGGCTGCACACGAAGAACTCGATGGTTTTGAAAGACTCCATATTATTGATCCGCTTGAAGTGCTTGATTTTCATAACTTCATGGCGGCAAGTTATCTTATCCTTACCGATTCTGGCGGTATTCAGGAAGAAGCGCCTGGTCTTGGCAAGCCGGTTCTTGTCATGCGAGACACTACTGAGCGTCCTGAGGGTATAGAGGCCGGAACTTTAAAACTTGTTGGAACAAAGGAAGATGTTATTTATCGCGAGTTTAGTCGCCTGCTTTCTGATGAAACAGAATATGCGGCAATGAGCAATGCGTCTAACCCCTACGGTGATGGTCATGCGAGTGAATATATTGCGAATGTGCTGGAAAATCGTTGATTAATTATTAAATGATTTCGAGTTATCGTTTGATGTTGGCTGGTTCAAAGTGATGTGTGTTTGAATAATGCAAATTCCATGATTAAGAACATCATCGTCACGGGCGGCTGCGGCTTCATCGGCAGCAACTTCGTGCACTACGTCGTGAACAACCACCCGAGCGTCCACGTCACCGTCCTGGACAAGCTGACCTACGCCGGCAACCCCGAGAACATCGCCGGGCTGCCCTCCGACTGCGTGGAGCTCGTCGTGGGCGACATCTGCGACGTCGGGCTGCTGGACAGGCTGGTCCCCGGCCACGACGCGATCGTGCACTACGCCGCGGAGTCCCACAACGATAACTCCATCGCCGACCCAGAGCCCTTCCTGCGCACAAACGTGGAGGGCACCTTCCGCCTGCTGGAGGTCGTACGGAAATACGGTATCCGCTACCACCACGTCTCCACCGACGAGGTCTACGGCGACCTGGCGCTCGACGACCCCGCCAAGTTCACCGAGGAGACGCCCTACAGGCCCTCGAGCCCCTACAGCTCCACCAAGGCGTCCTCCGACATGCTGGTCCGCGCCTGGACCCGCACCTACGGCCTGCGCACCACGATCTCCAACTGCTCCAACAACTACGGCCCCTACCAGCACGTGGAGAAGTTCATCCCCAGGCAGATCACCAACATCATCGACGGCGTCCGCCCCAAGCTCTACGGCCGCGGCGAGAACGTCCGCGACTGGATCCACACCGAGGACCACTCCTCGGCCGTCTGGGACATCCTCACCAAGGGCCGCACGGGGGAGACCTACCTCATCGGCGCTAATGGCGAGAAGGACAACATCACGGTCCTGCGCATGATCCTGGAGGCCATGGGGAAGGACTCCGAGGACTTCGACTGGGTCGCCGACCGCCCCGGCCACGACCGCCGCTACGCCATCGACAGCACGAAGTTGCAGCGCGAGCTCGGCTGGAGGCCGGCGCACACCGACTTCGTCGAGGGCCTGAGGGCCACCATCGACTGGTACGTCGAGAACGAGTCCTGGTGGCGCCCAGCCAAGGAGGCCACCGAGGCCCGCTACAGGGCACAGGGGCAGTAGTGGGCCCTAAAGTATCATGGTTTTGATGGGTTGAGGGCAACGGGGGATTAAATTGCCGCCTGATGCCCTCAATTATTGTTGGTAGACAGCGTATCTAGGACATTCGTGCATAGACTCAAGGCAGTCTGACTCCATGTGAATCGCGAACAGACTAGATTATGAACATTATGAGAGTGCTCAATAAGTAAATCCGGGTTTTCGAAATATACAAGGACAGCCTTTTGAATAGAGTCAATTGCACAGTCTTGCAAAACTGTACCGAAATTGCTTTCGGGAATGATATCGGATGCGCCTGCGCAATTACTAACTACGATTGCGCATTTTTGAGCTGCAGCCTCAAGAAGAACGGTTGGCATGCCCTCTGGATATTCACTAGGCATAAGAAAACAGCTAGCATAGCGTAGTAAGGATGACATGTCAGATTCATTTAATCTTCCGACAAAATGGATTCTTTCATTTTGCGCGTTGGACACCGCTGTATTTAATGGGCCACTGCCCGCAATAATCAAATGAATGTTTTTGCCGTGAATGCCGTCGATTGCTTCTATTGCCTTCATAACGCCTTTTTCTTCAATCAGGCGACCGGCATATGCAACAACAAATGCGTCGGGAGATATATTAAGCTCAGAATTCCAGTCTCTATTTGATGCAGATGAGCAGTATGCATCAGCATCAATCGAGTTGGGTATTACGGAATGGGGTGAAAACCCCAAGCTTTTTATCCACTGTAAACTTCGATTCGAAACTGCGCAGGCAACCGGCTTGCTTCTAGAAATGATTTTTGTTGACAGTCCTTCATATAATCGCATGAGATAACCCATTGGACTTATCTCTGTAGACAAGTATCCAGAGCTATGATCAATTAAAACTGGCCGTATGTGCTTCTTTGCAGCAATCCTGCATGCAAGAAGACAGATTGGATAATAGCGAGTGTTGATAATGATGTCGCTAATGGACAGTTTCATTATCTGATTAAAAATCCGGTATGTGCTTGGTATAGGTTTGATAACAGGAAATCTGTCATTCATTAGAGACAACGAGGGTACCTCGATTAAAGAGATGCCGTTGTCACTAGTGATTCCGTAGCTTCGTTCTGAATTGGAAGAAGTGAGTATAACAACTTCGTTGCCAAGCTCAGTCAATTTTTTGGCGAGATTTTCAGTGTACCGTTCCACTCCTCCCATGTGAGGGGAGTAGTATGCGCTGACAATTAATATTCGTCGCATAGTTATCCTTTGTGTTAAGTGGCTGGTGTTATTAGGGGGAATTACAGCTTAGAAATAATGTAGTATGCAGGCCAGTCAAGGTGTAACTTCTGCAATCCCAGCATCACCCCTACACCTAGGCGAATTTTTAATGTCTGGCCTTTTGGTTTTAGAATTCCTATGTGAGGATTTTTTAGATAGTTCGGGAAATTCTTTCTTGCATGTGAAAACACAAAAGAATACTTTGATCTCATTAGCTTTGGTCCGCAACCCCTATTAAAAACAACCAAGGCATTGATCATGTTTGCTAAATAGGTGTATTCAATAACATCGAATCTGCTTTTCGGAAGTTTTGAGAGATCGTGGCTCTGAAGGAAAAGATCAAACATTTCCGCCATGATTTGCTCATGATTTTTCTTGTAGTTCATTGAACCAGTGATGGATTGGCGATTGAAGTAGTAATAATAGCCCTCGTATGGAATGATTTTCACTTTTGCGTTGCAGTAAAAGGCACAGAGGCTAAAGTAAATATCCTCACCGCAAGGGACACCAGTAAAGCCCAGTTTGTTTTCTTCGATAAAGGACTTTTTAAAAAGTTTTGCGCATGCAATCGCATAAGTTGTCGTACTCCATACGCTGTTTGATATGCGATGCCTTTTCAGTTTGCCATCAATATCCCTTATGAAACCTCCTGCGATGATGTCGTAGTCGCCATCATCGGCTGCTTGAAGATAAGTTTCGATATAATTGGGAGCGACATAGTCGTCGCTATCTACAAAGAAGACATATTCACTGCAAACATACTCGAGGGCTCTTTCCCTTGTTCGTCCAAGTCCTAAATTGCACTCATTATTTATAACTCGAATTCTTGAGGGGTATTTCTCTTGGTATTCCGCGAGAATGAGATCGCTATTATCGGGACTGCAATCATTTACGCAGAGAACTTCATAATCAGAGATAGTCTGGTGAACGAGACTATCGAGACAGCGACTAAGGTACTTTTCAACGTTATAGACTGGGACGATAATTGTCGCTTTCATTTGAATTCCTTATCTCAACGGTAAAGGACGATTGTTGCATGAATGGGCTATGCCCGTTTGTTTCTTATCGTATATGCCAATGCGATAGGAGTGAATATATAATAAGCGTATGATTCAGCTACTTATAAGATATATTGAATGGCTGTTCAGGTTCTACTGATTTACCACGAGAGAATGGTGCTCGATTGTCGTCTAAATCGAATGTGCTCGTTGCAATTCCTGCATATAACGAAGAGGAGTGCATTGAAGGCACGGTGAAAGAACTCCGCTCGATTGCGCCAGAGTTCGACTTCATTATTATCAATGACGGCTCTCGAGATCGAACGGGCGAGATTTGCGACTCGTTACGCTGCGAGGTCATTACCATGCCAATTAATTGCGGTCTGACTGTTGGGTTTCAGACTGCGGCTCGATATGCTGTTGATCATGGTTACGACTATATGATTCAGTTTGATGCTGACGGGCAACATCGTCCGGAGTATTTGGTTGCTCTTGTTGAGAGGGCGGTGAATACTAATTCCGACATTGTTATCGGTTCTAGGTTTCTGACTGTCCGCAAAGATAAATCGATGCGCATGGTCGGTTCACGTATGATTACCGTTTTGATTAAAATGCTTACCGGTCATCGCATTAGTGATCCCACTTCTGGCTTTAGGCTGTTTAGTCGCGCCGTGCTCGAAAGATACTATTACGACAACACTCTTAACCCCGAGCCGGAATCGATTGCTTTGTTTTTAAAACAAGGATACTCGGTCTCCGAAGTTCAGGTTTCAATGCGTGAACGCCAAGGTGGAGAGAGTTACTTAAATCCGGTCAAGTCCATGCAGTATATGCTTAGAGTGTTTGCTACGCTGCTGATAGTTCAATGGTTTAGGTGATTGCTGTGTCATTTACGCTTCGCGTACTTTTGGTTTTTTCTGCATTTGTTGTCTTTTATTTCGTTGTCAGGAAATTGAAGAAAGCGCAAATGCAGGTTCTGGATTCACTGTTTTGGCTTTTGTTTAGTACTAGCTTTGTTCTACTCGGTGTATTTCCTGATATTGCGGTGCGTATCGCCAGCCTTTTGGGGTTTATGTCTGCCTCGAATTTCGTTTTTCTATACGTGATAGCCGTTTTAGTCGTACGTGATTTCACCATTTCTGTAAGACTCGCTAAGCAGGAGGAGCGATTGAATTCTCTTGTGCAGGCATCTGCTTTACATTGGAATAGCATTGATTCCAAATCTTCCAATAGTGATTTTGATTTTAATGTTAAGGATTAGGGTGCGTCATTGCCTGGGATAATTTTGTTAATTATCCCAGGCAATGACTATGCAATTATGCGATTACTTATGTTTAAACATTAGTAATCTATTAGATATAGTCGCATTTCGCCGTCAGAGATCAGGCAAGTGAATCCAGGGGTTTCCTCAGTGATGTTAAGAATGCCCTTCCATTCACTCGGATCAAAGTAACCAACATTTACAGTCTCATCAAGTATAAGCACATAACGAGCGTCAGTTTTCTGTATTGCATCTAAGACGTCATTGTTTTTTGAAGCCTCATAAAGTGATGCTTTAAATAGCTCATATTCCTTATAAGGCGTAGAGTAAAATTGACGAGAGATTACATTTATATTGTCAGATGCATAAAGCCATATGCTCCCGTCTGAGGGGATATTGATTACAGTCTCATTTCCAACGATTTGTTTTACTTTGTCAACAAATCGCCTTTCTTCGGGCGAGATAGAAACTCCCGATGTTAACGAGTAGTTGACTTGTATCTGCTCACAGAGATACTTGTAATTATTTTTGCTGTATGAAATGGGTTTTGAGTATGCGAAAACCATGAGGACGGCCATGAATGAGACGAGCACAGGTATCAATAATTCAACAGACCCAATTCTGTCACGATTAATTAAAGGCCGAATTATTAAATTAATACTTTTGCATAGCCCGATTGCGGCAAGCGGCGTGGCAGCTATCGCGAGCGCTCCATCTAGTCTGACAATTCCTGAGTACCAGAAGCCGCAGATAAGCTGACGAAGCGGGTGGTTCAGTGTCATGCATACGAACGCTAGAATGGCAACTAATATATATGATAGAGACATCCATCGATATCTAGTGCTTGCGAAGGCAATGACAAATCCAATGCCCACTAATAGTCCAAGTATGGGTTGCGCATTGACGGGCTGTCCGAATTTTAATAGAAGAATGTTCTGAATGGCTTCTACTGGTGTTGCGATTGGCTCTCTATATACGCTGACGATAGGCTGGATAAATGGTAGGGAATATACTAATAGCCAGAGGCCGATAATTAGTCCAAGTACTAGAGCCGAGGCTAAAAGGCGTAAGTCGATTCTTTCGGAATGGTGCCCCGCTGTTTTCCACGAAAACTGGATGATTAATGGGATGCAAATTACGCCGGCAGAGAAAACCGCATTAGTCTGTGACCCTACAAGAGCAATGAATGATATAAACAATATAATTATCGCGCTTGGTGCGGAAGACAGTGTATTTGCTTTTGACTTTTCGATTGACCCTTTGTTTGAAAGGTAAATGCTTGTAATTAATTGATAGAACGTAAAGAGAAACCCTGGTAATAGCGCGTTTGATAGTAAATTAGAATCAAATTGTCCCACAATTAAAAAAGCCCAAGGAAAATAGGAAAATAGACTACATGTAACTCCGCCTGCAAAAATGAGACCCTGCTCGTTTTTAAAAACGGAAGAAAGAAAAAGCCATGTTGAAAGGGGGTACACAAATGCGCAGATAATGAAATTAATCGCATTGTGTGCAACGATGATATTCGTTTTTGATAGTCCTCCTGCAACGGCAGTAATGATGTGCCAAGCAGCGGGATAGAATATGCCTTCTCCTGCGTTCATTAAGTCTGGGTATTCAGAGGCATGTAGAATCGAATACCTGCCCGAATCGAGCATGGCATTTGCGCACGACAAATGGAAAGTTGTATCGGTCTGCACCGAATAAGATGCCGGCCCGTCTATATTTCGAAGGAATATTAAGACCGTCAGGGCTGTACCCACAAGTACATAAGTTGATAGAGTTAAATACTGGCGGGCATTCAGTGCCGATCTTTTTCTTCTAAATAGCATGAATAGCGTGAGACTAAGCAATAAAACTAGCAAATAAATATGGAGCGCAGACATGCTAATTGGATATGCAATTAAACCCACAACTATGAATAGTGCAACAGATGCTGCCGGCGAGAAAGCGATTGCTTGTAAAGGGTTACTAAATAAGGTTCTTCCGATGAAGTAGCCCGGAACAATTATTGTTAAAATGCCGCAAAGAAAAGCAGCTATAAAAGATGCCCACATGAGTACGGTCTGCCCTTTCGGCTGTATAGTGCTTGTAGCCTTTTGAATCGATCGGTATCAATCTTTTCGTTGTAACGTCTTATGGCGTGCTTTGCTAATTAATGATTTTATATAGTGCCATATCCCCTGTTTGCAAGATCAATTCGAAACCTGGCGTTGCTTCGCTAATCGAGAGAATTCCCGTCCAACGTGACTGCTCAAAAGCCGGATACCATGCTTTCATGGTCCCCTCATCTTCTTCAAGACTGAGCACATACTGAACGTCCTTGTCGCGGACGTTTTTCTTTGTTGAACTTGAACTCACGTAGTTGCTAAGGTTAGACCGAAGATTAATGGCCCAGCTGCTTGTGGTTAATTCGGTATAGTTTTCATCGTTACAGAATAGTAGATTAAGGTTAGCGATGCCTTTTGCAAAGCAGCTTCCATCGTATGGGGTGTTAGCGATTACGGCATTCGGACCAGTGATCGTAGCGACCTTATTCAAGAATTTAATTTTGGACTCAGTTAGAATTGCTCCCTCATCAACCCTTGTAAATCCCCTCATGTTTGCGGTCATGGTCGAATAAGGAGTGGTAATTTCCGTGACACCTCGGATGGCAAAAGAAGGCAGGGCAAATACGATAAAGAGCGCGAGGACTGCGGCAATGGCAACGATGCAGGACTTGCTTGGCATATCAAGGCGATCGGCGATTGCTTTGACTGTCCCTAAAAGTAAGGTGAATCCAGAATACGCTACGGGGATGCAGCAGAAGGCCAGCATTGCTGCAACTCTGTAAGGGTCGGTGTACCAAAACCCAGTCAGCACATGTTTGATAACGTTATCGCCAAAAGCTGCTGCAACAACATACAAAACTACTGCCAATGAGCATGAAATAACGGGCCAATATAGTTTTTTGCGAAGTAAGTGTAGGGCTCCTGCCGCGCATAACAATGCTATAAAAATACTTGCTGGCTGAATGGGGTAAGCAGTTAATAGGCAGTCGACCATCGCTTGCCAAATCGTGCTTATCGGGCTCCAGTAGTAAGATACTACGCCCTGAAAAGGTGGAAGTTTATATAAAGCAATCCATATCAATGAGATAGAAAGGGTTGCAATGGAGCCGACAATTAATCTTGCCTTTTTTATTCCGATCCTATTTGCAAACTTCGTTTCACAGCCATGCTTTGAGCAGATCCATACAGTATATGGAATAAGTAATACGGCACACACGAAAATGCCGTTGGGCTGCGTGACGCTTATACCGCCACAGCATAGAATAAAACTGACGATTTTGGTTGGCCTATAAGCGCTTGAATCAGTTGTTGCATCGATAAATAAGGCGGCTGCAGCCGGGACAAGACACATTGTAGCAAGATTGGGAAATAGAGGCCATACTGCGAGCAATACCCAGGGTGATGCCGGTAAAACCAGAGATACGATGGCCCCGGTGGCGACGCGCAGCTTGGATTCATTTGGAAATACTTGGCTGATTAAGTAATAAGATCCCAGAGGCAGTGAAATGCCGATAAGAGCGAAATTAACTACATTTGTCCCAATTCCTATGCTAGTCGATGCCAGTGCGCAGGTTATAGCAGACGGAATATGCCATCCAAGGGGATAAAATCCTCCTGTCTGGGATAAATAGGGGTTGAGCGATTGGGAAACGCCTATTCCATACATTGACACGTTTAGCGTCGACCAATCCGTTGAGTTGAGAAGGCTGCGTATGTAGGCATAGTGACGAATGTTGTCTTCGGATTGCGTTAGATGGGACCAGTCTGCCAAGGAGTGTGAAAAGAACCAATAGGCAAAGACGAAGCCGGTTCCTATGCAAATTAGTAGGGGTAAGAAATCCTGTCCATTAGGCTTGGCTATTGAAGGATTTGACTTCCTAGTTTTTGAAACAATCAGGAAGAATAGAGAGATGCCAATTGAAAGCAAAACTGTGAAAGTAAATATGCTAATCGCTGAGATGGCAATATGTAATTTCGAACACAAGATGCCGACTAACACATATGCAAAAATACTCGTTGGGGGCGCCGCTGCGGCAGTCGCTGCTGGGTTGTCAAAGCGGTTGTTCCAAATAATGCAGCCAGGAAGGTAGAGGACTGCAAGCGCTATGAGGAACGCTGTTAGAGGAAACAAAGGGATTCTCCTTTACGGGCTTCTCGGGCAATGAGTTTTATCTAATTATACGAAGTGGATGATAGTATTAGACCCGTAGTATTCGTTACGTTAACGGTGGGCTATGTTGAAAAATCCTAAAGTTTCGATTTTGGTGCCGATATGCAATGTTGAGCGCTACTTGCGCGAGTGCCTTAATAGTCTGGTAAATCAGACGCTTCGCGAAATTGAAATCATCTGCATCAATGACGGATCAACCGATTCATCCTTGTCGATTATTCGCGAATACGAGCGACGGGATGAGCGTATCGTTGTAATTGATAAGCCCAATAGTGGGTACGGCGATTCGATGAACAAAGGCATTGAACTTGCTCGGGGCGAGTATATCGGAATTGTTGAGTCCGACGACTTTGCTTCCCTCAATATGTTCGAAACGCTTTATAAAGAAGCGGCTAAAAATGATCTCGATGTCGTCCGTTCAAATTACTATGCCCATCGTACGGGGGAGGATTCGTCGTGCGATTATCTGGTCGAAAATCTTGCTGCCTGCGGTTCGTACGACAAGGTCTTTCATCCGATCGATAATCCGCGCGTCTTTATGTGCCAGCCTGCAATTTGGACAAGCATTTATAAAAAATCGATGATCGATAAGGAAGAAGTGCGTTTCCTGCCCACGCCAGGGGCTTCGTTCCAGGATACGGCTTTCTATTTTAAGGCATTTTATGCAGCAAACAGAGTCAAGCTGCTTAAAGATGGATACCTCCATTATCGAATCGATAACGCCAGCTCTTCTGTAAAGAATCAGAATAAACTCTTTTGCGTGTGTGATGAATACGCTGAGGTTTGGGATTACGCCAAACGAGACCACGATAAATTTCAGATTATTAAGTACTGGATTCCCCGTCAACAATACGAGGGCTATCTCTGGAATCTAAATCGTCTTGCTCCTGAGCTGCAACAACGTTTTTATCCAAGATATGTCGAGGAATTTAGTAAGATTAAAGCAGCGGGGCTAATTGATTCCGATCGATTCGACTCGCGTACCTTGGCTCGCTTAAATAGAATGACCAATAATTCTGAGGCTTATTTCTTGGAACAATATGGGTCCACTGAGCCTAGGCGATCAATCTTAGTTTGCTGCAACGCGCTTTCGGTTACGGACGCAAAAACGTCCGTGCGTGCTTTGCTCGATAAGTTATCAGATGATGACGAGGTATTTGTTGTCTCACCTGATTCTGATTCCCTTGTATTTGAGCTTAAAAATGAATTTGAAGGAATGGGCAGACTTCGCAGCGACGCTGACGTTCTTCAGCATCGCCTTCTGGGTCATTGTGATGCGGGCGCATGCCGTACTGAGAACATTTCTATTGTTGCCCTTGCTGCGAGAGACGCCAATTTTGACGATCTTGCTGCTACTGCTGATGGCGAAGATGTTTATTCGACTGATGGTAAGAACTATGCCCTTCGAGACGTTGAGCTGCGGGTCGAGGGTTCTTCTACGCTTGTAACGGCTGCATTGTGTGCAATTGCGAAGCTTGATCTAAATCAAATTAAGCAGTTCCCGGCTAATTGGGCGACTTTGCTTTGTTCTCCTTGTGCGCCTGAAATCGGGGCTGGGGCTTTCGACATTGCCATAGATGATGCAAAAGAAATGGCATGCTGCTTGTTTGGCATGTCTGAGCCCTATGAAAAGGTACGGTTGCTTTACGGTCAGCTTCTCTCCGTGTGGTCTTCGGTCCGCAAGGGGTATTCGGCTCTCGATTGGGACCTGGCCTGCCGTTTGCGCGAACAATACTACTCTATGGCAAGCGTTGATGCGCTGTTTGCTCCTCATGCCTATTCGGATAATTCGCCGTTCTTGTCCGTAGTCGTTCCCGTATACAATGTTAGTAACTATCTTGAAGAGTGTCTGGATTCCGTGCTTCAACAGTCTTTTAAAGATTTCGAAGTGTTGCTTGTTAACGATGGCTCAACCGATGGCTCTTTGGACCTGCTGGAAGAGGTCGCATCTCGTGATTCGCGTGTTTGCGTCTTGAGTCAGTTTAATTGCGGCGCTGGATCTGCCCGTAATAGAGCCATTGAGCTTGCTAGGGGTAAGCGTCTAATTTTCATTGACCCGGATGACAAATTTGCCACCGAGCATGTGTTTTCCGATTTGATCGATGCCATGGATAGGTCGGGGGCTTTAATTTGTGGCGGCTCTCTTTCATTGCTAAAGCCGTCCGGAAAGATTAAGTCTGAGTTTTCATTTGATGAGTCTTTCTATCATGTTTCTTGCGAGCGCGAAGTGCCTCTCGAGCAGATTTGGACTGACTACGGTTGGATTCGTTTTATGTACGACTCGTCCTTGTTTGTCGACGGTAAGGTTCGTTTCCCTCAACTGAATTGGTATGAAGACCCCGTCTTTTTCTTGCGCGCAGTGGAGAAGGCGGGCTGCTGCAAGGTCGTTCCGGTTGACGTGTATCACTATAGGGTCGGCTACAAAGAGACCGAATGGACTGTTGGTAGGGTCAGAGACATGCTTTGGGGCATGGGTCACAATCTTGCTATTGCTGATGGGCTGAAAATGCGTGAGCTATACGTGACGATTGTCAATCGCTTTAACCGCGACTACTCAGATGCCATTTTAAAACAGATTAAGGATCCGGGAGTATATGAACAGCTCGTTGCTATTCAAGCCTCCATCAACCATGGGTTGATAAAGGAGTGCTCTGCATACGATGAGCCCTATTATTATCTGCTGCCTTTATACGGCGATCGAAAGAAGCGAGTGGTCGCTGTTGAGAGGCTTGCCCATAGAATTGCTGAGTCCAAGGCGTATGTCTCTGCTCAACGTCTTATTTATAAGTTGACTGGACGCGGTTAATTAACTCTACTTCCGATTGCTAATTGTTAATGAGGTTGTTTTAGACATGAAGAATTTTGTAAAGAAACTACTGCCTGTTTCTTTATCGCGCTTCGCATTGCTTTCGAAGGACGTTGAAGACATTAAGGCAAACATGCTATCGGCTTCTGAGGCACGCGGAATTCACGATGAGCTGCATTGGGATGTAAGTGTCCAGCTTCTGAATGAGGTTAAAGCTCTGAGGGACGATTTTAAATCCCACGACGAGAAGGCCATGCTCTTTGCATGGGAAGAATATCGCAAGGAGGGGGAGGCGCTGATTGATGCCAAAAAGCGCTTCTTTAAATCGCTTCCTGCTGCCACGGGCAGCTTGAGGCTGCTTCAGCTTGGATCGGCTAAGTTGCTGGCTGACTTTGACTCCCTGTGTAGGGATAATGACATCCCATATTTCGCTACCTGTGGAACTTTGCTTGGGGCGGCGCGCCATAGTGGTTTTATTCCTTGGGATGACGACATCGATCTTGGAATGCTGCGTGAGGATATCGAGCGTTTGATAGGCCTGGTCCAATCTAACGACCGATTCCGCGTCTCAGTTGCTTTTGATGGATTTGTCCAGTGCCGTCAGGTGAGATTCCAATACGCGGACGAATCTATCCCTTTATTCTTGGACATTTTTATTTTTGACTGGGCGTCAACCGACAATGTTGAGATCTACGACCAACAACTTCAAATTCGTGAGGCAATGGTCGAACGCATGCGCAATGACTCTTGTCTTTCGTCTTGGATCGATAAGTCGTGCGTTCCTGCCACTGACCCCAATATGGGCATCGTTGATTCTTTATTTTCGAATGCGATAAATGAGGAAAAGACAGCTGGTTTTGTGTGTGATAGGAACGACGCAAAGGCAGTTATCTGGTCAATCGACAACACCGTTGGTGTTGACAATTTCCATTGGGTTTCGCCGCTAGACGAGATATTCCCTCTTATCGACCTTGAGTTTGAGGGAATGCAAATCAAGGCGCCCTGCAAGTATATAGAATTGCTAACGAAGCATTATGGCGACCCTTTTAACCTTCCAAATGATATTGCTTCCCATTTTAAACATACTGATGTTGCTGATGGCGCTACCGCCGGCGCGCTTCGCCAGCTGCTTGGCTAGCGTATGCACAAGTTGATTTTTGATTGCAATTTCGAGTGGTCCGTTCGTCTCTGTATGCCATTGAACGGCCTTTAAGTGTTTTGTGACAGCGGTTCGCTTAAGAGAAAGTAGAGCATCATGGCGATTTGTGCAATCGTTATCGCGGGTGGAGTTGGCTCGCGTATGGGGCAGAAGATTCCTAAGCAGTTTATTAATGTGGGGGAGAAGCCCGTCATTGTTTATACTCTCGAGGCCTTTCAGAACCATCCGCTTGTGGATTCGATTGAGGTAGTTTGCCTAGATGGCTGGGAACAGGTTCTTGTCGCGTATGCGAAACAATATAAGATCGATAAGTTAAAGTGGATCGTTAAAGGCGGAACTTCGGGCCAAGAGTCTATTCGTAACGGCGTGTACAATCTCGAGGGAAAACTCTCTGAGGATGATATTTGCATCGTGCACGACGGTGTGCGGCCGATGCTCGATCCCGAGGTTATTACTGACGTCATTCGTGTGGCGCAGAGTCACGGGAATGCCGTGACAAGTATGCCTTATAACGAGCAGATTTTTATCATTGATGAGGAGGACCCAACCACCACCACGCAGTATATTCCGCGTGAAACGCTCCGTCGTGTTTCAACCCCACAGGCATACCGTTTCGATCTCCTTGACTCCAAGTATCATGAGGCGTTCGAGAAAGGCGTGGGAATTGACGGGTCTAACTACACGAACACGATGATGGTCCAGCTGGGCGTTAGGCTTAACTTTGCCGCTGGTTCTGACAGGAATATTAAGCTCACTACGCCCGAGAACCTTGAATTCTTCCGCGCATGGGCTGCGGAGAAAGAAGCTCGTGATGAATAGATTGGCCTGCACTGAATACGTTGCCGATCTTGATGCCGTATGCAATCTCGATCTTCCTTGGAATGACCTTAAGGAGAAGACGGTTGTTGTCTCCGGTGCGACCGGAATGATAGGAGCGTTTTTCATTGACGTTCTGATGCGAAAGAACGAGACGGCTGAATTAGGTTGTAATATATTTGCCTTGGGCCGCAGTATTGAAAAAGCCCGCCTGAGACTTCCGTACTTTGAATCGCGCCACTTTTCGTTTGAGGAGGCTTCTGTTTCGTCCGCTGGCTATCGTCCGACCTGCTCAGCTGACTTTGTTTTGCACCTAGCGAGCTCCACACATCCCCGTCAGTACTCGTCTGATCCAATAGGCACTATTCGTGCGAACGTCGACGGGCTCCAGAACCTGCTTGAGTTCTCTGCCGACAGCGGCGCTAGATTACTGTTTGCTTCGTCTGTTGAGATTTACGGCCAGAATCGCGGTGACGTTGAACGCTTCGATGAGCAATATTGTGGAAATATTGACTGTAATACTTTGCGTGCGTGCTATAACGAATCCAAGCGTTTGGGCGAAGCCATGTGTCAGGCATATCGTTCCCAGAGGGACGTTAAGGCCGTAATTGCGCGCATCGCTCGCGTCTACGGTCCGACTCTGTTGAATGACGATTCAAAAGCTTTATCCCAGTTTATGCGTCGATCTCTTGCCGGCAAAGACGTTGTGCTCAAAAGCGAAGGGACGCAAAGGTTTTCCTATTTGCACGTTGCGGATGTTGTGTCTGGCCTACTGTACGTGATGTTGCTCGGTTTAGATGGCGAGGCATACAATCTTGCCGATCCGGAGTCTGATATTGCTTTGAAGGAGCTTGCCGAGCATGTTGCTAAAAATGGAGGCGTAAATGTTGCCTTCGATTTGCCCGATGCTCGGGAAGCAGCGGGTTATTCTGTAGCTACTTTGGCCCTTATGGATGGCTCAAAAGCTCGAGGTCTAGGGTGGAGGGCTCGTTATGATATCGACAATGGTTTGCGGTCGACAATGGAGCAGATGCGCAAGCTGGATTGGGCGGCGATGATTTAGTTGCCTTGGCGACGACTCGTGGGGAGTCTGTGTGCCGAATCATAATGCTGCTAGGCGCGCTAGGCTGATTTAGACCTGATCGCGTCCTCTAAAGTTCAGGGTTCGCATGCCGTTCATTGGAGTCATTTTAGATACAGGAATTACGTATGATTTTTAAACTTGCAAATATAATCATCCGGGTCGATAAACATGCGACCATGCATCCCGAACTCTACTATCGTGTGCTCTCCGGTGATGCTTCGTATGATGACGATATTCATTCACTTCATATCAATGGAAGCGTTGACTTTCTGACGTATGTAAATGGCTTATCTGCTGGCAAATGGAATCAATATGCGTCTGTTGACGGCGTTGTCTTGCATATGGCTTTATTTGGCAGAGGCCGGGTTGTCGTTCATGGAGTAAGGTCTGGCGAGCTGAATCCTGTCGAGCTTAAATCGAATTCTTTTGATGGCGATAAAGTTGATCCTTGCGTTCTTGATATTGATATCGATACAACCGGCTACGACTTGATTGGTTTTAGGATTGAGAGTGATGAGGGCTATTCTGTAGACCTCTTGAACGCCTCTTATCTGACGGATGTTCCTGAAGACTCCATTAACCCGATCAATCTTGCTCTTTCTACTACCACATTTAAGAATGAACAGTACATTCTCCCTAATATCGAGCTCGTTAAAGCGGGCATTTCTAAAGAGGAAGGCCCGATCCGTGACCATTTCCACATGTTTGTTGTCGACAATGGCCAGACGCTCGATTCTGCATCACTTTCCGATGAGCTAGTCACTGTTCTCCCGAATCCCAATACGGGCGGTTCGGGAGGGTTCGCACGTGGAATGATGGCGGCAACTGAAACTCCTGACCAATTTACTCATATCATCTTGATGGATGACGATGTCTCTATCATGCCCGAGAGTTTGATTCGTACGTTCAATCTTCTCTCTCTTGCGAAGGGCAAGTATAAGAATGCCTTTATTAATGGGGCCATGCTCTCAATGGAGAATCCTGCTCGCCAGTATGAGGATGTTTCATATGTGGACGCTTCCGGTGTTTATCGCCGTGTGAAGGAAGATTTGAACGTTGATGAGTTGTCCGACATCCTCGAAAACGAACGCACGAGCGTTGAGATTGATCAGGCTTATGGAGCCTGGTGGTATAGCTGCATTCCGGTGAAGGCTATCGAAAAGAACGGCCTTCCCATGCCCTTCTTCATTCGCTGTGACGACGTTGAGTTTGGCATGCGCAACAAGCCTGTTTACATGACCATGAATTGCATTTGCGTGTGGCACGCAAGCTTTGAGGGCCGCTTTCGCGCTTCGGTGGATTGCTACCAGTACTTCCGCAACTTCTTTGCCATGATCGCTCTTGATGATTGCGCTGATGAGAAGATGTTTGTCCTTCGTATTCAGCGAGGGGTGCGTCAGAACTTGCGCGATATGGATTACCAGGCTGCCGAGTTTATTCTTGATGGCTTTGAGGACTATCTGCGTGGCCCTGAGTATCTTCAGAAGCTTGATGGCGCCGCGACGATGATTGGCAAAGGCAAGTTAAATGAAAAGCTGGTTCCTGTTTCCGAAATGGATCCAGAGCTTCTTCGTAGGGCCGGGGTTACGGATCAAGTGCTCGTTAATGTTAATTTCAAATCTCACCCGTCCAAGTTTATGAGGTTCTGGAGATTTGTTCCTTATGACAAGCATTATCTTCCCGATATGATGCTGTGTGGCAAGCCTGGCTATATAGTTAAGAACGGCAGCTGTACGCTTGAAGGCAGTGCGACTCGCTGCAAGACCCTTGTCTTTCTTGATCCGACTCGTGAGAAGGGAACGGTACGCACGATGGATCGAGCACGGTTCAAGAGCATTCGCCATCGAGAGCACGAACTGATGGCACGTTATCGTAAGGAAGGCAAGAGCGTCAGGGGTGCGTGGAAAGATGCCATGCCGTATATGGCTTCGCGAGAGTTCTGGGAACAGTATTTAGGTCTTAAATAAGAAGAGGTCCGGATTAACTCCGGACCTCTTCTTATTTTGAATAGGTTTTATAGGCTTGTAGCTCCCATTGCTTTCGTTCAACCTTCGCAACCGAGTCGAGGATAAGTCCCGTTGCCAGACTTAGTCCGCATAAGAACATGAACGAGACGGCGAGCATAGCGGTGGGGAAGCGAGGGACTAATCCGGTTTGGAAGTACTCTGCGACGATTGGTATACCGAGAGCGAGCCCAACGATGGCAAAGATGATTGCGATAAGACTAAAGAACTTGAGCGGACGATAATCTTTAAAGAGGGTTCCAATCATTGCGATGACCTTGATGCCGTCGCTGACCGTGTTGAGCTTGGATTCCGAGCCGGCAGGGCGATCTCGATACTTTACCGGCACGTCTTGAATGCGCCAGCGGTGATCGACGGCGTGGATGGAGAGCTCGGTTTCAATCTGGAAGCCCTCACTCAAAACGGGGAACGTCTTGACGAAAGGCTTGCTCATGGCTCGGTAGCCGGTCATCACGTCGTCAAAGCTGTAGCCGTATATCCACTTGATCATGGCGCGAACAAGGTTGTTGCCAAAGCCGTGAAATGCTCGTTTGTTCTCTTCGGCATAGGTGCCGTTTGACAGGCGATCGCCAACGGTCATATCCGCTTCGCCGTTAAGGATGGGATTGCAGAGTGACTTGGCGGCTTCGGCAGGGTATGTATCGTCGCCGTCGACCATCAAGTAGCATTCGGCATCGATATCACGGAACATTTGGCGGCACACGTTGCCTTTGCCCTGCCTAGGCTCGTGGCGCACCGTAGCCCCGTGCTGCTTGGCGACTTGCGAAGTGTCATCGGACGAGTTGTTGTCGTAAACATAGACAGTTGCGCCGGGCAGCTCTCGATGAAAATCGTCGACAACTTTGCCAATCGTCAACGCTTCGTTGTAACAGGGGATTATGACGGCGGTATTCGAATAGTCCATGTAGGACCTCCTTTAATGACTCATCTGGTCGAAAGTATACCTATCGCCCGCCCCTTTGATTAGATATGGGTTAGTTCTCCAGATTTGTTGCGGTGAGTTATCGTCTACGTGGGAGGGCTATACTTTCCACTGTTATGTTTTACGAGACAAGGAGATGGTCCGTGGCTGACAACCTAGAGAGTCAGAAAGCGGTGGCTAAACCGGCCTCTCACGCTAAAAATGATTATGAGAAGGACAAATTTATCCTTAGGCAGCTGGTTACCAAGGATTTTAAGATTAAGTATCGTCGCAGCGTTTTGGGCGTAGCTTGGTCCGTGCTCAATCCTTTGTTGATGATGATTGTCATGTCAATTGTGTTTTCGACAATCTTTGCCCAAGGTCGCAATGGCTCCGTTACGCCTGAGATGTATCCACTTTATTTGATTGTCGGTAATGTGACGTTTTCTGTTATGTCCGAATCGACAAACCAGGCGTTGATGTCCATCATTTTGGCTTCCTCGCTGTTGAAGAAGGTCAAGGTGCACCGTTGGGTCTTTCCAGTGCAAAAGGTGCTGTTCTCGCTCGTCAACTTCGCCTTCTCTTTGGTTGCTGTTGCCTTGGTCATGCTCTGGTTCCATGTGGTCCCTACCTGGCATCTAATTCTGCTGCCAGTTTGCTTATTTCTGCTTATGTGCTTCTGCATGGGTTTGGGTCTGATGCTGTCTGCGCTGGCGGTCTTCTTCCGTGATGTCATGCATCTATGGAGTGTTGTCATTACTGCTTGGATGTATTTGACGCCGATTTTCTGGACGACTGACTTCATTGGCAAGATGGATCACTGGATTCAGGTTCTGGTGGTCGTCAATCCCATGTACAACTACCTCCAGTTTATGCGTGACATCTTCCTGTTCAATACCGTGCCTTCTGCCCTTACGGTTGGCCTATGTGTTGTTTGGGCTGTTCTTGCCCTTGCCATTGGCTATGCCGTGTTCCACAAGACCGAGCACAAGTTCATTCTCTACATCTAAGGAGTGCTGTTCATGACTGAATCTGCTATTGATTACAGCAAGCAGCCCCTTGCTGTTGAGGTCAAAGACGTCACCATGATCTTTAACATGGCGTCCGAGTCGCTTACAAACCTCAAGGAGTACTTTATTAAGCTCGCTAAGCATGAGCTGTTCTTTGAGGAATTCCGCGCGCTTAAGCACATTTCGTTTGATGTGCATCGCGGCGAGGTCGTTGGCCTTGTTGGCACCAACGGTTCCGGCAAGTCTACGATGCTCAAGATCATCGCTGGCGTTTTGGAGCCCAGCGAAGGCGAGGTTAAGGTCCATGGCAATATTGCGCCGCTGATTGAGCTCGGTGCCGGCTTTGACCCGGAGCTTACCGCGCGTGAGAATATCTATCTGAACGGTGCGCTGCTTGGATACACGAAGGAGTTTATTGACGCTAGCTTTGACGAAATCATCGAGTTCGCTGAGCTCAAAGACTTTGTCGACATGCCGCTGAAGAACTTCTCTTCGGGTATGGTTGCACGCATTGCCTTTGCTATCGCTACGATTACCGAGCCCGACATCCTGATCGTCGATGAGACGCTTTCTGTTGGCGATGTCTTTTTCCAGCAGAAATGCGAGCGCCGTATTCAGCACTTTATTGAGAGTGGCGACGTCACGGTCTTGTTCGTTTCTCACTCCATGGAGCAGGTTGAGCGTATTTGCCAGCGTGCTGTGTGGATCGAGAAGGGTGATCTGCGCATGGATGGCCCCGTGGATGAGGTCTGCAAGGCGTACCACGACCAGTTCAAGTAGGTTATAATTTATTGGCCGTGTGAACTTGTACCCGCTTGGACGCCCGGCTTTATGCTCCATTAGCTCAGTTGGATAGAGCAGGGGACTTCTAATCCCAAGGTCGACGGTTCGAATCCGCCATGGAGCACCAGAGAGTTTTTGAAGACCCGGTATAATGCCGGGTCTTTGCTTTTTGGGCATGTGGGCGTGCAGTGCTCCCTCAACAATAAGCCCGGTGTAGCATCGCTGCACCGGGCTTATTGCTTCTTGCGAATTTGGTTGTCGGTCTCGAGTCGTTGAGCTCCCTACGCCTCTGTCGGCTCCACGCCCAGCTCGTTGCGGACGAGCTCGAAGGCGGCGGCGATGGCCTTGTCCATGTCGTAGTACTTGTAGCCGCCCAGGCGACCGGCGAAGACCACGTCGCCCTCCTGCGCCGCCAGCTCCTCGTACTGCTTGTAGAGGGCCTCGTTCTTGGCGTCGTTGATGGGGTAGTAGGGCTCGTCGCCGGGCTTCCAATCCGCCGGGTACTCGCGCGTGATGACGGTCTTCTCCTGCGTGCCGAACTCGAAGTGCTTGTGCTCGATGATGCGGGTATAGGGGACCTCGCGCTCGGTGTAGTTGACCACGGCCACGCCCTGGTGGTCCTGCTCGTCGAGTGTCTCGGTCTCAAAGCGCAGACTACGGTACTCGAGTGTGCCCAGCTTAAAGTCGTAGAACGAGTCGATGGGGCCGCAGTAGATCGTCCTGGCGGCGATATCGGGCTCGGCGGCGGCCAGCTCCTTGTACTCCACGCCGCAGCGCACCACGACGCCCTCGAGCATGTTGGCGACCATCTTGGTGTAGCCGCCCATGGGGATGCCCTGGTAGCGGTCGTTGAAGTAGTTGTTGTCGTAGGTGAAGCGGCAGGGGAGGCGCTTTATGATGCTCGCGGGCAGGTCCTTGCAGTCGCGGCCCCACTGCTTCTCGGTGTAGCCCTTCACGAGCGTCTCGAAGATGTCGCGGCCGACGAGCGACAGCGCCTGCTCCTCGAGGTTTGTCGGCTCTCCGATGTTCTCGGCGGCCACCTGCTCGGCGATCTTGGCCTTGGCGTCTGCCGGCGTGACGACGCCCGGCCACATCTTGGCGAAGGTGTTCATGTTGAAGGGCATGTTGTACATGCTGCCGTGGAAGTTGGCGACCGGTGAGTTGACGTAGTTGTTGAACTCGGCGAAGCGGTTGACGTAGTCCCAGACGTCCTTCATGGAGGTGTGGAAGATGTGCGCGCCGTAGCGGTGGACCTGGATGCCCTCGACGTCCTCGGTATAGATGTTGCCGGCGATGTGATCGCGGCGATCGATGACTAGGACCGACTTGCCGGCGCGCTTGGCGGCGTTAGCGAAGACGGCGCCAGAGAGGCCGGCGCCGACGACTAGGTAATCGTACTGGGACATGGATATGCTCCTTTGTATGTCAATTGGACAGCTACTTAAGCTTTGGGACAAACAAACCTGATTATTTAGTCCCAAGGATTAGTGTAGCAGATGCTCTTTCAGCAGCTCCAACGCGTGGGCGTAGCCTTGGAGGCCCTCTCCGGTGATGGTGGCGAAGCAGGCCAGACGGGCGTAGCTCACCTGGCGGAAGTCCTCGCGCGTCTCGACGGCGCTGATGTGGACCTCAACGGCGGGGATGGCGACGGCTTTGAGCGCGTCCAGGATGGCTACGCTGGTGTGCGTGTAGGCCGCCGGGTTGATGACGATGCCGTCGACCTTGCCGTAAGCCTCCTGGATCTTGTCGACGATGCTGCCCTCGTGGTTGGACTGGAAGACCTCGACCTCGTCAAAGCCCTGCGCGGCGCCTGCCTCCTGGCAGATCTGTACCAGGCGGTCGTAGTTGTCGCTGCCGTAGATGCCCGGCTCGCGAATGCCGAGCATGTTGAGGTTGGGGCCGTTGATGACGAGTGCTTTCATGGTTGCTTCCTTTGGAGTTGGT
Organism: Collinsella sp. AM34-10; assembly: GCF_003469185.1. Lineage (GTDB taxonomy): Bacteria > Actinomycetota > Coriobacteriia > Coriobacteriales > Coriobacteriaceae > Collinsella. The sequence continues at coordinate 388,109 of NZ_QSIL01000001.1, forward strand.
CGGGCGGTGAGGCGGAATGAAAAACCACCACAAAGGTGCCTGTCCCCTTTGTGGTGGTTTTTGTTAGAGAGCGGGTGGGAGGGTGTCGAGGACGGCGCGGGCGGTGTTGGCGGCGCAGTCGCGCGAGTCGATGGTGTGGTCGGCCCAGGCGCGGTAGCGCGGCATGCGCTGCTCGGCGAGCTTTTCGATGCCATCGCGGGCAGTGATGGGGCGTCCCTTATGAGCGAGTTCGTCGAGCTTGCGGTTAAGCATCACGATTCGGCTGTTCTGGTGCAGCAGCGGATAGTTCTCATCGCGCGTGACCACGCCGCCGCCGGTGGAGAGCACCAGGCCACTGCGCTTGGAGATGTCGGCTAGCGCCGCCGTCTCCTGCTCGCGGAAGGCCGCCTCGCCGCGCTCGACGATAAAGTCGGCGCAGGGCATGCCCAGGCGCTCCTCGAGGGCGCGATCGAGGTCGATGTGCTCGCGGTCCGTGAGCTGGGCGATCTGCTCGCCCACGCGGGTCTTGCCCGAACCTGGCATGCCAATCAGGGCGATGTTCTGCTCGCGGTGAGACAGGCGCTCCGTTACGTCCAGGATGCGCTCGCGCGGGGTGGCTTTGCCGGTGTAGCGCTCAACAGCCTGTGCTGCTTGTGCCACAAGCATGAGCAGGCCGCCGATGCAGGGGATGCCGCGGCGCTCGGCCTCGAGCATCAGACCCGTGCGGGCGGGGTTGTAGACAATGTCGATGACGCCCTCGAGCGCATCGAGGCCTTCGAGCGTGCAGGGAGCGTCGGGGCAGTGGGGGAACATGCCGGCAGGCGTGCAGTTGACGAGCAGTGCCGCATCGGATTGTTGCGCGATATTGTCGTAATTGACCTCGCTCGTGCGACCCACGGGTACGACGATGGCGCCCAGATCGCCGAGCACCATACTGGCCGTAGTGCCCGCGCCACCGGTGGCGCCGAGCACAAGGACCTTCTTGTCGGCAACTTCAACGCCCAGCTCCTCGACCAGACACTGAAAACCAAAGTAGTCGGTGTTGTCGCCGCGCAGGCGGCCATCGGGCAGGCGCGTGATGGTGTTGACGTTGCCCATGCGCTCGGCCAGCGGGCTCAGCTCGTCCAGGTATTCCATGACGGCACGCTTGTAGGGGATGGTCACGTTGGTGCCTTCCCATTCATCGCCCGTCATAAAAGCCTCGAGATCCTCGGGCTCGCGCTCAAAACGCACGTACTCGAGCCCAGCGAGCTCTTTGTAGATGGTCGGGGTGTAGCTGTGGCCCAGCACGCGGCCCAGCACGCCGTAGGGGCGGGTCGCGACGGTATCGGTCATCTAGAGCACCTCCGTATAGCTGCCAAAGTAGGTGAAGCTCTCGCACACGTCGTCGATTGAGTCGAGCAAGTCGTCGAGGGCCTTGCTGCCAAAGGGGCAGTCCAGGTCAAAGTAGAACATAAACTCAAAGTCGTGCCCGGGGATGGGGCGGCTCTCGAGCTTGATGAGGTTGATGTTGAGGGCGTAGAAGCGCTCGAGTACGCGATAAAGCGCGCCCGGCTCATTGGCCGTGGTGATCATGAGCGAGGTACGGTTGGCACCGGGATAGACGCGCGGTTCGCGACTGATGACGACGAAGCGCGTGTAGTTGTTGTCCGAGTCCTGGATGTTGGGCTCCAGCACCTCGAGGCCATACAGCTCGGCACAGCTGCGCGAGGCGATGGCGGCGACATCGGTGCGCTCGGAGTTGGCGACCATCTCGGCCGACATAGCGGTGTTGGGGTACTTGGTGGCATGCAGTCCGTGGCCCTCGATAAAGCCGGCGCACTGGGCAATGGCTTGGCCGTGGCTGTAGACCTCGCGCACGTCGGCGAGCTTGGTGCCGGGTTTGACGAGTAAGTTGTGATCGATCTTGAGGCGCAGCGAGCGCACGATATGGAAGTCGAACTGCGCGAGCAGGTCGTAGACGGCGTTGACCGATCCGGCAGTTGAGTTTTCGATGGGCAACACGCCAAACTCGCAGAAGCCGTCGCGTATGGCGCGCATAACGCCCTCGAAGGTCTCAAAGAAGGCGATATCGGGCACGTCGAAGAGCTTGCACGCGGCGATCTGGCTGTAGGCGCCCTCAACGCCCTGGCAGGCAACGGTAGCCGTCTGGGGGAAGGGCGTGTCAAAGGCTGCGGCCGTGGCACGGGCTTTTTGCGACACCGTTATGCCCTTGAGCTCGTTGATGTAGCGCTGCTGCTCGGCCTTGCTCATGCTCATGAGGAGGCGGAACAGGGTGATGGTCTGGGCCTCGTAGCGCTCGGGTGCGCGGCTGGCGAGGTTATTGAGTTTGGAGCGCTCGCGGGCGGGGTCAAAGACGGCCTTGCCCATCTCGATCTTGGATTTGGCGACTTCGGTGGCAATGTCCATGCGCTCGACAAAACTATTGAGCAGCGTGGTGTCGATGCCATCGATGGTCTTGCGGATGTCAGCAAGGTCCATAGGGACCCCTTTCACGTGTCGGTGATTTTTCTGGGACGGGGATTAAAAAATCATTGTGTACCTAATGATTTTTTAATCCCCGTCCCAGAAAAATCACTGGGTGGGCGTGGGGGCCGGAGTTGGCCCCCACGGAGATTTTTAGCGCTGGGCGGCGTCCTCGAGAAGGGCGTCCCAAATCGCGAGGGCGGCGGCTGCCTCGGCTACGGGGACGGCGCGCGGGACGATGCAGGGATCGTGGCGGCCGTGGACCGAGAGCTCGGCATTTTCCATGGCGTCCATGTCCACGGTCTGCTGCTCGCGACCGATGGAGGGCGTCGGCTTTACTGCCATGCGCCACATGACGGGTGCGCCGGTGGAGATGCCGCCCAGAATGCCGCCGGCGTTGTTGGACTCGACCGCAATCTCGCCTGTCTCGGCATCAACGCGGTATGGATCGTTGTTCTCGCTGCCGCGCATGGCGGCCACGGCAAAGCCCATGCCAAACTCCACGCCCTTTACGGCGGGAATGCCAAACGCGATCTGCGCGATGCGGTTTTCGATGCCGTCGAACATGGGGTCACCGATGCCCGCGGGCAGGCCGTAGATGCCGCACTCCACGATGCCACCGATGCTGTCGAGCTCGTCGCGCGCGGCCAGAATTTCCTCGCGCATGCGACCGGCAGCAGCGGCGTCAATGCAGGGCAGGTCGTTCGTAAGGATCGCCTTGCGGTCGGCCTCTCGATAGACCATGTCATCCATGGGCAGGTCGGAGATGCCACCAATTTGAGCCACGTGAGCCATCACCCGAATACCGTGGGCCTCGAGTGCCTGCAGCGCGATGCCGCCGGCGATGCATAGGGGGGCCGTCAGGCGGCCGGAGAAATGCCCACCGCCGGCGACGTCGTGCATGTTGTGGTACTTCACGCGGGCTGGGAAGTCCGCGTGTCCGGGGCGGGGCTTGCGGCGCAGCTCGGAATAGTCCTTGGAGCGCGTGTTGGTGTTCTCGATAATCGCAGCGATAGGTGCGCCGGTGGTGTGTCCATCGACCACACCGGCGATGATATGCGCGGCGTCGGCCTCGCGGCGCTTGGTTGCGGTCTCGTCGCGACCGGGGGCGCGACGGTCCAAAAAGGCCTGCAGCTGCTCCTGGTCAATGGCGATACCGGCGGGAATGCCATCGAGCGAGCAACCGATAGCAGGGGAGTGCGACTGACCGAAAATGCTTAAGTGCAAAACGTTGCCAAAGGTCGAGGACATGCTACTCCTCCTCGAGCGTGACCTTGCCGCCCAGCAGGCGGTAGTGGTTAAAGAAATCGGGATAGGACTTGTTGACGGCCTCGGCGCCGTGGATCACGACCTTGCCGGTGGCACGGCTCGCAGCGATGGCAGCCATCATGGCGATGCGGTGGTCGTTGTGCGAATCGACCTCGCCGCCGGTAAAGGCATCGACACCCTTGATGATGAGGTCGTCGCCGGCAATGCGTACCTGCGCCCCCAGTGCGGTGAGCTCATGGGTGGTGGTGGCCAGGCGGTCGGATTCCTTGATGCGCAGGCGGGCGCAATCGCGGATGAACGTGCGGCCCTGCGCCAGCGATGCCACGGCCGAGATTACGGGCACCAAGTCGGGGATGTCGTGCGCGCTCATCTCAAAGCCAGCGAGCTTGTCGGACTGCACGGTGGCGGCGTTGGTGGAGCGCACGATGCGGGCGCCAAAGCGCGAGAGCGCGGCAAGTACGTTGCGGTCGCCCTGCGCTGAGCTGAGCGACACACCTTCGACAGTGATGGGGTCGGAGCCGATGGCGCCGGCACACAGCCAAAAGGCGGCGTTGGACCAGTCGCCCTCGACAGCAACGTTGCCTGGAGTGCGGTACGAGCCGCTGTCCACGCGGAAGTTCGTGATCTCGGGCTGGCCGTCCTTGGCGGGGATACGCTCGACGTTGACCTCGACGCCGAAGGCCTTCATGGCCTGGATGGTCAGGTTGATATAGGGGCGGCTCTCGATAAGGCCGGTTACCTGCACGCAGGAGGGCTGGGCCAAAAGCGGGGCTGCCAGCAGCAAGCCGGAGATGTACTGCGAGCTCACATTGCCCGGCAGGATAAAGGTGCCCGGGCGCATGCGGCCGCTTGTCTTGAGCGGGAAGCCGCCCAGACCCTGCAGGTCGCAGCCGGCGGCAATGATCTCGTCGGAGAGCGGGGAGAGGGGGCGTGCGCCCAGGCGGCCCTGGCCCACAAAGGTGGCCTCTGCCCCCAGCGCGCAGGCGACGGGCAGCATAAAGCGGAGCGTGGAGCCGCTCTCGCCGCAGTCGAGCGTGCCGCCCGCAAGTGCCTTGAGCAGGCCAAACTCAATACTCTTCATGGTGGGATGGACTTGGAACCCGTCCTCGACGGTCTCGATGCGGGCACCCAGGGCCGTGAGGCAGCGCACCGTGGCCTCGATATCGGCGCAGGTGGTGTTGCAAGTGACGTGCGTCTCGCCGTTGGCGAGTGCGGCACAGATGATGAGGCGGTGCGCCATCGACTTGGACGCGATGGCGGGAACGGTGCCCTTGAGCGGGGAGGGGGTGATGCGGGCTAGCATACGGATGCGTCTCCCTTCTGGCCGAGGCCCTCGGCAATTAAATCATGGAAGGTGGAAAGCGGCGTGCGGTCGATGCTGCAGCGGCCAATGCCGTGCGGAATCACCAGGTCGATGGTGTCGCCGGCGCGTTTTTTGTCGTGCAGAGCCTCGGCAAAGATGGCGTCGGCCGAAAGCTCACAGCGGGTCTTAAGGCCATGGCGCGCGCAGAGCTCCTCGATGCGACCAGGCAGCTCGGCGTCGCAAATGCCGCGCAGGGCTGCGGCACGCGTGATGATGCCCATGCCAATCGACACGCAGTTGCCGTGGCCGAGCTCAAAGTGCTCGCAGGCTTCGACGGCGTGCCCGGCGCTGTGGCCAAAGTTGAGGAGCTTGCGCTGATTGGTTTCGCGTTCGTCGGCAACGACCACGGCGCGCTTAATGTCGATATTGCGGGCGATTATGAGCGCCACGCGGGCCACGTCGCGGTTCAGCAGCTCAAGCGTGAGCGGGGTCTTCTCCAGCTCGGCGAAGAGCTCGGGGTCGGCGATCACGGCGTGCTTGACGACCTCGCCGCAGCCGTCGGCGAACTGCTCGGGCGTGAGGGTTGCCAGGCACCCCACGTCGGCGATAACCACGCTCGGCTGCCAAAAGGCGCCAGCTAGGTTCTTGCCGGCAGGCAGGTCGATGGCCGTCTTGCCGCCCACCGACGAGTCCACCATAGCGAGCAGACTCGTGGGGATCTGCACAAACTTGCAGCCGCGCATGTAGGTGGCGGCCACAAAGCCAGCCACGTCGCCCACGACGCCGCCGCCGAGTGCCACGATCACGTCGGAGCGCGAAAGCTCGTGCTCGGCTACAAACTCAAGAATGGCAACGTAGGTCTCGGCGCGCTTGTGTACCTCGCCGGCCTCGAAGGTGCAAATGCTTACCTCATAGCCTGACGCCTCCAGGCTCTGCTTAACGGGCATCTGGTAGAGCGGGCCCACGTTGGTGTCCGTCACGATGACGGCGCGGGTGCCTCCGGCGGTGGCGCGAACGAGTGGCCCTGCCTGCTCCAGTAAAAACGTGCCCACGTGTACCTGGTAGGGGCGTGCGGTGTCGATATCGATGGTAATCGCCATAAGCTATGGTCCTTTCGACCTGGCGTGATAGGTGGTCTAGTGGGCGCTCTCGTCGTCGAGTGCGCGCTTGATGCGATCGCCCTCGGCAAGGAGATTCTCAAGATAACGCTGGTCGCGGTCTTTGAGCGCACGGCTGTAGGCGCCGAGCGAATCGATCAGATGGTCGATCTCGAAGGCGAGAGCGTCGGCGTCGTCAATCATGAGCTCGGACCACATCTGCGGGTTGAGGTGGGCCACGCGCGTGAGGTCGCGGTAGCTACCGGCAGAGAAGCCGTGGTGGACCTGGGCGGTGGGGCTTTTTACGTAGGCGTTGGACACCACGTGCGCGAGCTGGCTCGTAAAGGCGATCACGCGGTCGTGCTCGGTGGCGGTGGTCACGCTGAACTTGCCAAACCCCAAGGGACGCACCATCTCGCGAACCTGGCCCAAGAGCTCCAGCTTAAGAGCATCGTCTACCGCAGGCGGAACGAGCACGAGCGGTGCGCCCTGGAACAGGTCGGCGCTGGAATGGGCGTAGCCCGAGAACTGGGTGCCCGCCATGGGGTGTGCGCCCACAAAGTAAAAGCCGTGCTCTCGTGCGAGCTCAAAGGCCCGCTCACACACGATGCCCTTCACACCCACGGTGTCGATCACCACGGGGCCCATGATGGCATCGGTGTCGGTGGCGTCGGCGAGCGCCTGAGCGTGGGCCTCGAGCCACTCGATGCATCCTTTAGGATAGCAGGCAAGGACGATGATGTCGCACTCGCCGAGCGTCTCGTCGTTGAGCTCGCCGGCGACGGTACCCATGCTGGCGGCCGTCATCACGTCATCGTCGGGGTCCCAGGCAAGCACGCGAACGCCCGCCTGCGCATAGCCGCGGGCAAAGCTGCCGCCGATGAGGCCCAGGCCCACGATGCCGGCGCACTTGGGTCCACCCTGGTTGACGCGTGCGTTTCTCACCGTACCCATGGGTTACTCCTGAACGGTCTCTTGGCAGACGACCTCGCGGATGGCGCGGATGCGGCGCATGGTGTCGTCGAACTGGTCGGGGGTGAGGGCCTGAGCACCGTCGGACCAAGCGTGGCTCGGGTCGTCGTGGACTTCGATCTCCAGACCGTTGGCGCCGCAGGCAGTCGCGGCGAGCGCCATGGGCTCGACATAGCGGGTGTAGCCGGTGGCGTGGCTGGGGTCGGCGACGACGGGCAGGTGCGACAGGTGGTGCAGCACCGGCACGGCGTTGAGGTCGAAGGTGTTGCGGGTGCGGGTCTCGAAGGTGCGAATGCCGCGCTCGCACAGGATGACGTTGTCGTTGCCCTCGCTCATGATGTACTCGGCAGCCATGAGCAACTCATCGACGGTGCCGGACATGCCGCGCTTGAGCAGGACCGGGGTCTTGGTCTTGCCGACCTCCTTGAGCAGGGGGAAGTTCTGCGCGTTGCGGGCGCCGATCTGCATGACGTCGATCTTCTTGTCCAAGAAGACCTGCACGTCGCGCGGGTCCATGATCTCGGTGACGATCGGCATGTCGAGCTCGGCGGATGCCTTGCATAGCAGGTCCAGGCCGGCGGGGCCCATGCCCTGGTAGGCGTAAGGGGAGGTGCGGGGCTTGTAGGCGCCACCGCGCAGCATCGTGGCGCCGGCGGCCTTCACGCGGCGGGCGATGCGGATGAGGTTCTCGCCCTCGACGGAGCACGGGCCGGCGATGACCTGGAACTGGTCGCCGCCGATCTTGACGCCGTGGCCGCAGTCGATGACGGAGTCCTCGGGGTGGAACTTGCGGTTGGCACGCTTAAAGGGCTCGGAGACGCGCTGCACGCGCTCGACGACATCCATGGACTCGAGCAAGAACGGGTCGATCTTGGTCGTATCGCCCACCAGGCCGATGATGGTCTCGTTCTCGCCGCGCGAGACGTCGGTCTTGAGACCCTTCTTCTCAATCCAGCTGACGATATGGCCGACGGCCTCGTCGCTGGCGCTCTGCTTTAAAATCGCAATCATGGTGTGCCTCTCACCTCGATGGATAGCTCTTGCAAAAACGGCCCGCATCGCGAGCCGTTATATATGTGCATGAGAGTTTATACTAATTGTTTCACTTTTGCGTTCTAAGGTGAGCCTCTGCGCCGTGTCTCCCACGTAATTGCAAAGCTTTTTCTATTCTTTTGTTAGCCCGTGGCGCACTTGGGTATAATGCCAACCGTTCGCCCTATTAGCTCAGGGGATTAGAGCGTCTGCCTCCGGAGCAGAAGGCCGTTGGTTCGAATCCAACATGGGGCACCCTCGAACGTAAGACCGTCCGAACCTCGCATGGTCCGGGCGGTTTTCTTATACCGACGCGACGTGATGGGACAAGGTATGGCAGCAACGGATATCGAGCTCGGACTCTCGACCGCCGAGGTCGAGGAGCGCATCGCCGCCGGTAAGATCAACCGCAACATGGAACTCAAGACCAAGTCGGTCCGCGAGCTCATCATCGAGAACCTCTGCACGCTGTTTAACTTGATCAACGTGGTTTTGGCGATTTTGGTGTTGCTGACCGGTTCGTTTAAGAACCTGACGTTCCTGTTCGTGGTGTTCTTAAACACGGCAATTGGCGTCATCCAGTCCATGCGCTCCAAGCGGATGGTCGATAAGCTTACGCTGCTCACCTCTAAGAAGGCCATCGCGGTGCGCGACGGCGCCGAGGTAGAGCTCGACCTGGACCAGATCGTGCTCGACGATATCATTCGCCTGGGGCGCGGCGACCAGATTCCCGCCGACGCCGTGGTGGTGTCGGGTGAGGCACTCGTGAACGAGAGCCTGCTGACGGGCGAGAGCGATCTCATCAAAAAGCAGCCCGGCTCCGAGCTCATGAGCGGCAGCTTTATCGACTCGGGCCTGCTGCGCGCCCGCGTGATCCATGTTGGCGCCGACAACTACGTGGCCAAGATCAACAACGAGGCCAAGTACGTCAAAAAGGTCAATTCCGAGATCATGAATGCGCTCAACGCCATCGTGCGCTTTGCGAGCCTCATTATGATTCCGCTCGGCCTGGCGCTCTTTGCCTCGAGTGTGAGCGAGCTGTGGGATGCCGCCGGTACGCCGGGCGATAGCGCGCTTTCGTGGTGTTTTTCCGAGCTGCTTGCCGGTCGCGTGCCTTCGTCGGCGCTGCTGTCTACGGTGGGCGCTCTTTTGGGCATGATTCCGCAGGGCCTGGTGCTGCTGACTTCGTCGGTGCTTGCCATCGCCACGGTGCGTCTGGCGCGCCGCAAGGTACTCGCGCAGCAGCTCTACTGTATCGAGACGCTCGCGCGCGTCGACGTGCTGTGCCTGGACAAGACGGGCACCATTACCTCGGGCCGTATGGAGGTCGAGGGTACCTACCCGCTGCCTGTTGAGGGCGTTGGCTTTGGCGCGGACTCGGACGAGGCAGCTGTCCCCGTCGAGACCACGGTCCTGGATTTTGCGCTCGCCAACGTGGCGCGTGCCACCTCGGCAGACGCCAACGAGACCTGTCAGGCGCTGCTCAACTATTACGCTGACCGCCCGGTCGAGGTTTCCGAGCCGCTGTCTGTCATTCCGTTCTCGTCGTCCAAAAAGTGGAGCGGTGCGTCGTTTTCGCAGGGCTCCTATGTGATGGGCGCGGCGCAATTTGTGCTTTCGGAGCGCGCCTTTGCGCAGGTCGAGAACCGTGTGGCCGAGCTCGCCGATACCTGCCGCGTGCTTGTGGTGGCCCGTGTGGATGGCTTTACGCCCGACGGCGATATGTTGGGCGAGGCAGAGCCTGTGGGCTTTGTGACCATTCGCGATGAGATCCGCTCCTCGGCCGCCGAGACCATCGGCTACTTTAACGAGCAGGGCGTGACCCTCAACGTGATCAGCGGCGACGACCCACGCACGGTGTCGTCGATTGCGCGCGTGGTGGGCGTTCCGGGGGCCGATGCCTACGTCGACGCCACGACGCTCGATACGCCGTCCAAGATTGATGCGGCGGTTGACCGCTATCACGTCTTTGGTCGCGTGACCCCGCAACAGAAGCGCGAACTCGTGCAGGCGCTCAAGCGTCGCGACCATACCGTTGCCATGACGGGCGACGGCGTCAACGACGTGCTGGCGCTCAAGGAAGCCGACTGTTCCGTGGCCATGGCCGCCGGTTCCGATGCCGCGCGCAACGTGGCCGAAATCGTGCTGGTCGACAACGATTTTGCCTCGATGCCCGCCGTGGTGGCCGAGGGCCGTCGCTCCATCAACAACCTGCAGCGCTCTGCGGCGCTGTTTCTGACCAAGACGCTGTTCTCGATGGGCTTGGCGGCACTGTGTATCGCGTTTCCGCCGTATCCCTTCGAGCCGATCCAGATGACGCTCATCAATTTCTTCTGCATCGGCGCGCCGGGCTTTGTGCTGGGTTTGGAGCCCAACAACGCCCGCGTGAAGGGGTCATTCTTGACCAACGTGCTCAAGCGTGCGCTGCCGGCGTCGCTGGCGGTTATTATGGCTGCGGCGCTCGATATCTTTGTGGCGCGCGTGTTTGGCTTTAACCAGCTCACGCTTTCGACCATGTGCCTGCTTACGTCGTGTGCGGCGAGCGTGAGCCTGATCTGGCGCATCTCACAGCCGCTCACTCCCTTGCGCGTGGTGCTCTTTGTATTTGTCGTCGTCGGCATCTTGGCGGGTGTTATCGGATTCCCGGAGCTGCTGTCCATCGCTAATCTTTCGACGGGCGAGGCCGTTATCTTGCTGGCGATCGTCGTCTTTACCTGCACGGTGTTCTTTAAGCTCGCCACGATGATGGATTCGCTTAAGCCGCGCCGTCGCCATGCTGCCACTGGCTTTGGCCGTGGCGTTCGCGTCCGTCTGGGTCGCGGTGGCGGCAAGGTGAGCTCGACGGGCTCGACGGCCCAGCGTTTTGCCAAGCGCGTCGCCGCCGATATGGCGCAGCGCCGTGAGGAGCGCACCGCTCGCGAGGCCGAGGTTCGCGCGCTCGAGGGTGTGGAAAAGGCCCAGCCCAAGAAAAAGAAAGGTGCGGGCACCAAACGTTCGCAGGTGACCAAGTCCGCCCAGGGCATTAAGGTCTCGATGCCGAGCAAAAAGAAAAAGCCTGCAAAGAAGGCCTAGCCCCAGTTGCCCCGGGGATGATTTTTCTGGGACGGGATTAAAAAATCATTAGGTACACAATGATTTTTTAATCCCCGTCCCAGAAAAATCATCCCCCCAAAAAGACTACCCTGGCGATGTTGAATTGGTGCCTTGCCCCTGTGGGGGCGTGGCGATGCTATGCTCTAACTTCGACTGTATGAATTGCTCCGAAAAGAGGAAGCCGTGATCTGCCCGCATTGCCTTAAGACCATAGAGGACGGCGCCTCGTTCTGCCCCTATTGCAACGCATACGTTGGTCCGGGCGACGGTCCCGAGCATACCGAGTTCGTATTCTGCGATGGTTGTGGCGCACGCCTGTCCCCGCATGATCGCACCTGTCCCAAGTGCGGGCGCCCCGCCCCGGGCATCCTTTCCAAAGACGCGGCTGCATCCGATCTGGCAGCAGGCCGCACGGCCGGCTTTCCGCGCTTGACGCAGGAGCAGATCGATACCGAGGTGCCCCATGCGCCGGCCTCTGCCGCCGCGGTGCTCTCGGATGCCGCCGACCCCAACGAGACCTGCGTGCTGCCTGCCTTCGATAAGGACTTTGGCATCCCCAAGGTCGATATCCCCACACCGGTGTCCCTGCGCGATGATGTCCAGCCCAAAAAGCAAAAGGCCAAGCGCAAGGTCCATCCCGACGAGGATGCCTATCACAAGCACAAGCGCCATATCCCCAAACCGCTTATCGTCATCGCGGTGCTCGCCGCCGTGTGCGGTGGTGCGTATTGGTTTGTGACTGCCGATCCTATGGGCGTCATGCCCGGCTTCTACGACCAGTTTGGCCGGGCCGCCAAGACCACCTTCCCGTCGCGCCAAAAGGGCGAGGCCACCGAGAAAGAGTCCAAGCAAGAGGATGCGTCCGAGGTCGTTCAGGAGGAGACCATCTTAACCGACGACCAGCTCTACGCCAGGCTCGATGGCCTGTACCAGACCATCGTGTCGTACAGCGACGATGATCAGATCGGCGAGGTCATCGATTCGTTTAATAACGGCTATCTGCGTACGCCGCTCTCCACCCGCCAGGAGTTGTCGCAGAGCGCTTATGCCCTGCGCGATCAGATTAAAAAGACCCAGGATGAGCTCAATAACCTCAAGGTTCAGGACGACACCGTCTATGCGGAGGACATCGATCATCTAAAGCAGCTTGCCCAGTGGATGTACGAGCGTGTCGACGTGATCTGCCAGAGCTGGGATATCTCGCTGTCCATTCCCGACGGCGAGTCGCTGAGCGCCCGTCAGAGCGAGATCCTGGCGCCCATCGCACAAGGCGGCAACAGCGCGCTTAACCAGTACGACGCCAACGTGAGCGCATGGAGACCGCAGCAACGTTCGTAATTTGTTGCCCTCCGGCGGCATAACCTGCGTGCGCAATTGATGGAAGCCCGTGCTTATTGCTACAATTTGACCAAATATGCTTTAAACGCACGAGGAAGGAACCACATGTTTGGTTTTAAGAAAGAGCTCTACACGCCCGAGTATCAGCTTGCCGGCGATGAGTGCGCGGTGATCGAGACGTCGAAGGGCACCATCAAGGTCAAGTTTGACGGCGAGGGCGCCCCCATCCACGTGGCGAACTTCTGCGAGCTTTCCACGATGGGTTTTTACGACGGCCTTAAGTTCCATCGCTATGTGCCCGGTTTTGTGATCCAGGCCGGCGACCCCAATACCCGCGATATGTCCGGCGCCGATGTCGCCGCCGGCCTTGAGGGCCCCGACGGCATGCCCGGTACCGGTGGCCCCGGCTACTGCATCAAGGGCGAGTTCGCTACCAACCCGCGTAACAGCCACGTCGACGGCGCGCTTGCCATGGCACGTTCCATGGATCCCGATTCCGCAGGTTCGCAGTTCTACTTCTGCCTGGGTGCCCAGCACAACCTCGACTCCGGCTATACCGTCTTTGGCACCACGGTCGAGGGCCTCGACGTCATCTCGCAGCTGCGTGCCGGTGACGAGATCGTCCATGTCGAGATCGTTCACGAGTAAAGGGGACTTCCTTGAATAGCCAGCTGATCCAACAGGGCCGCGCCGCTTATCGCGCGGGTGATTATTCCGCTGCCGCCCAGATGCTCGGTGCGGCAAAGACCCCCGGTGAGATTATGGGCGAGGCCGACCATCTGCGCGGCAACGCCTTGATGCACTTGGGCATGTATGCCGAGGCCGCCGAGGCCTACGCCGCCGCCCTTAACGACGGTACCTATGGCAAGCGCGGCGCGCTGCTCACCAACCGCGGCAAGGCGCTTGCTGCCGTGGGTGACTATGTGACTGCAGCCCAGGCGTTCTCTGCCGCAACGCAGGATGCATCCTATGCCACGCCGTTTAAGGCCTACCTGGGTCTGGGCAACGCGCTGTTCCAGTCGGGCGACTATGCCAATGCCGGTACTGCCTTCCGTCAGGCTGCCATCGACGGCGCCAACCCGGCTCCTGTCGCCGCACTCGGCGAGCTCGGTCGTTGCTTCATTAAGCTCGGCCGTCCGGCAGACGCCGTAGAGACCTACCGCACGGCCATCGACTTTGCCGGTCCGCGCGACGACACGCGTGCGCTTAACGCCGGTATGGGCGAGGCGCTTTCCGCCGCCGGTCGTCCCTCTGACGCGCTCGATGCCTTTAACGCCGCCACTGCCGACGGCATCTACCAGCTTACGCCCGAGCAGTCCGACGAGCTTGCCCGCGTGCACGATTCCCTCGCTGCGCTTTCGGCCCAGACGGCCATGGCCACGGCGCCGGCTCCCGCGATGGATGCTCCCGCCGTCGACCCGCTCGACCCCACGGGTGCTACCGGTCAGTTTATGCCCGACCCCTCGGACACCGGCTTCTTCACCCTGTCCGAGTCCGAGATGGTTCAGCAGGACCGCAAGGAGGCCAAGGTCCGTCGTCGCCATCGCCACACGGGCCTCAAGGTCTTCTTGGTTCTGCTTCTGCTGATTGTCCTTGTCGCAGGCGGTCTTGGCTTTGCCTACACGCGCGGCCTGGGCTTCCCCTCGCAGGAGTCTGTTGTCACCGACCTGTTCCAGGCCGCCGGTGACGGCGATACCGCCAAGGCCGAGTCCTGTCTTGCTTCCAGCCTGTCCGAGGACGCCAAGGCGATGATCATCTCTTCGATCCCGCAGGGCGCCACCGTCTCCATCGAGGGCATGGATCAGTCTATGACCGAGACCACCGCCAAGGTCAAGGCGTCGCTGTCCAAGGGCGGCGAGCAGGAGTACACCGTCAAGTTCGTGCGCTCCGACAACCATATCGGTTGGGCCGTCTCCTCGCTTGATATCGATCTTTCGGCCGCTGACAACCAGTAGTGACCTTATGAGATTTGGCGCTGCCCGGTGCTTCACCGCAAGTGAGGCGCCGGGCTTGCGCTAGTATGATGGGCTAGTAGTTTTCCAGCAATCATCCAACACATCAGGAGTTGCGTTGTTTTCTTTGATGGATATGTTCTTCGGTAGCTATGCGGGCGATCTTGCCATCGACCTCGGCACCGCCAACACGCTTGTCTCCGTGCGCGGCAAGGGCATCGTCATTCGCGAGCCCTCCGTTGTCGCCATCGACAAGAACGATGAGCGCATCCTGGCTGTCGGTATCGAGGCAAAGCGCATGCTCGGCCGTACGCCCGGTAACATTGTGGCTGTGCGTCCCCTTAAGGACGGCGTTATCGCCGACTTCGACGTTACCGAGGCCATGCTTCGCTATTTTATCGACAAGGCGTCCGAGAAGCGCTATCCGTGGACCCCGCGTCCGCGCGTTGTCGTCTGCGTCCCCTCCGGTGTCACGTCGGTCGAGAAGCGCGCCGTTTTTGAGGCTACGATCCAAGCCGGTGCCCGCCAGGCATACCTGATCGAGGAGCCCATGGCCGCTGCCATCGGCGCCGACTTGCCTGTCGAGGAGCCGACCGGCTCCATGGTCATCGATATCGGCGGCGGTACCACCGAGGTCGCCGTTATCGCCATGGGCGGTATCGTCGTGTCGCAGTCCATTCGCATTGCCGGTGACGAGTTTGATCAGGCCATCCTTACCCACGTTCGCGATGCCTATAACCTGGCTATCGGCGAGCGCACGGCCGAGGACATCAAGATCAAGGTCGGTTCTGCCGTGCCGCTCAAGGACGAGCTCGACGTCGAGGTCAACGGCCGCGACGTGATCACGGGCCTGCCCAAGACCGTGCGCATCGAGAGCGAGGAGATTCGTCGCGCGCTCAATAAGCCGCTCGACGAGATGGCCAAGGCCGTCAAGGACGCCCTCGACGCCACGCCGCCCGATCTTGCCTCGGATCTTATGTACTACGGCATCCTGTTGACCGGCGGCGGTGCGCTGCTGCGCGGCCTCGACGTGCGTCTGCGCGACGAGACCGGCGTTTCGGTCAACGTCAGCCCTACGGCGCTCGACAACGTCGTCAACGGCTGCGCCCGCGTGCTCGAGGCCAACGCGTTTGACGGTGGCTTCGTCCAGACCAATGCTTAATTTCCAAAAGGTGGATTCCATTTGGCACGATCTTCGGGTTTCTCTTCAAATCTGAATACCAAGCGACAATCAACGGGTATGCGCCCGTTGATTGTTTTCAGCGTAATTTCGGTGCTGCTGCTTACGTTTTACATTCGCGAGGGTGAGGCGGGACCGATTCATGCCGTGCGTTCTGGCGTGACGACGATTACCTCGCCGGTGCGTTTTGTGGGCTCGGCTGTGGCCGCGCCCTTTAACGCAATCGGAAACGTGTTCTCAAACCTTACGGCTTCGCAAGACACCCTCGACGAGCTTAAGAAGCAAAACGAGGTCCTGACGTCAAAGGTTGCCGAGCTCTCCGAGGCTCAAAAGACCGCCGAGCGACTCGAGAGCCTGGTCGGTCTTCAGTCGACCTACAACCTCAAGTCCACCGCGGCTCGCATTGTCGGCGCGTCGGGCGATGCCTGGACCTCGACCGTTACCATCGACAAAGGCTCTGCCGACGGTCTTACCATCAACATGCCCGTGACGAGTTCTGCCGGTGTCATCGGTCAGATTATCGAGGTTTCGGCCAAGACCTCCACCGTCCGCCTGATTAGTGATGAGAACTCGGGTGTGTCCGCCATGGTGCAGGATACGCGTGCTCAGGGCATGCTGCAGGGGCAGCCCGACGGTACCCTGCGCCTGGAGCACGTGAGTGTCGACTCCGACGTGAAGGTGGGCGATATCATCGTGACCTCGGGCATCGGCGGCGTATTCCCCAAGGGCCTGCCGCTCGGTACGGTCTCGTCGGTGGAGAAGTCTGCCAACGATGTGTACTACACCATCGTCGTGCGCGCTCAGACAACGGCCGAAAACAACGAGGAAGTGCTGGTCATTACGTCGCTGACCGATGAGCAGTCGGCTTCGGACGAGGATGTGAGCAGCGCCAACAGTACGCCGCAGGGCACCTCGCGCGATGCGGCCACCAAGTCCAAAGACGAAAGCTCGGATGAAAACTCCGATGCGTCCGACACGATCGATTCGGGCTCGAGCGAATAGGGAGGCATGTCCATGGATCTACACGAACAGGGGACTGGCTCCCGCACTTTTGCGATTGCCGCCATTGTCTGCGTCCTGCTGCAGGCGGGCTTGGCGCCGCAGATCTCCATCGCGGGCGGTCGCGTCAACTTTATGATTATCCTGGTGTGCCTGAGTGTGTTTTCGGGCGATCCCACGCGGGCCGTCATCTGCGGTTTTTGCAGCGGTCTGTTCTACGACCTGTCGGCAGCCGTGCCGGTGGGCGTGATGTCGCTGTTGCTGACAGTGGGCAGCTTTGCCCTGACACACAGTGCCGCCGGTCAGATAGGCGGCACCCCAAGCGCTCGCGGCATCACGGTGGGCGCCTTTGCGCTTGCCATTAACGTGATCTACAGCATTATCTTGCTGTTTATGGGTCTGGAATCGAGTTTTGTCGTGGCGATCTTTGGACACGCCCTGCCGTCCTCGATTCTGACCGGCCTGGTCGCCGTTCCGTTTTTGATGTCCGGCGTCGCGCCGCAGTCTGGCTATGGGTTCTCCGCGCGCGGTGGGCGTCAGACGGGCATGCGCTTTAAGCCCAAGACCCGTAAGCTCAAATAGGGGAGGCCTGTAGATGTCTTCCCAGTTGACGGTTGTTGTCGCCGGTATCGTGCTTGTCGTGGCCATTGTGGTCGCCCTGGTCATCATGCGCCGCGGCGACTCCCGCTTTACCTACGACACGCAGCACGGAACGGCCCCGCGCGCCACCGAGGGCGAGGGCAATACGGCCGCTACGGCCTTTAAGGGCCGCTTTTCCATCCTCACCGCGGGCGTGGGTGCGATGTTTGCCGCGCTTGCCGTTAAGCTGTGGGGCATGCAGATGGTCTCGTCGGACTACTACGACAAGCAGGCCAAGAGCAATCAGACCCGTACCGTTACCACGCCTGCCGTGCGTGGCCGTATCTTGGACCGCAACGGCGTCGCACTGGTGCAAAACCGCCCCTCGCTCGCCGTCGTCGCCTATCGCGATCTTGCCGACGATAAGGTACTGGTGCGCCATCTTGCTAACGTGCTCGGCATGCCGTATATCGCGGTGCTGCGCAACATCCAGGACAATTCCGAAGGCGCGCAGAGCCTGCATACGATCGCGACTGACGTGCGCCGCTCTACTGTCGCCTACATTCAGGAGCACGCCGGTGAGTTTCCCGGCGTGAAGATCGCCGAGCGCACCGAGCGCCAGTACCCGTATGGCGAGACCGCCTGCCATATCTTGGGCTATACCGGCACCATTACCTCCGAGCAGCTCGAGGCGCAGAATAAGAAGTCGTCGGACGGCAACGATAGCGCGGCTGGCCAGATCTCGTATCAATCGGGCGATATTGTGGGCCAGGCGGGCGTAGAGATTTACTACGAAAATCTGCTGCAGGGCATTCGTGGTGAGCAGACCGTGAAAGTTGACGCCTCGGGTAACGTGACCGGTCAAGCCGGCGCCGTTCCCGCCAAGGCCGGTTCTGACATTAAGCTTACGCTGGATCTTAAGATTCAACAGGCCTGCGAGAAGGCTCTGGCGAATGCCATTGAGCTTGCCAAGACCACGGGTCATAGTGACGCCGGTAACGGCGCCGTGGTGTGCCTCGATCCCAACAATGGTGAGATTCTGGGTATGGCGAGCGAGCCCAAGTTTGATCCGTCGGTGTTCATCGGCGGCGTTTCCAACGACGTGTGGACCGAGCTCAACGACGACAAGGGTTCGCATCCGCTGCTCAACCGCGCCATTAGCGGCCAGTATATGTCGGCTTCGACCATTAAGCCGCTCTCGGCTCTGGCCGGTCTTGAGTTTGGAACCTATACCTCAGGCCAGACCACGAACTGCACGGGCTATTGGACGGGCCTGGGCAAGTCATGGGGTAAGTACTGCTGGCTGCATTCTGGCCACGGCACCATGACGCTGCAATCGGGTATTGCTAACTCGTGCGACCCCGTGTTCTACGATATGGGCAAGGCGTTTTTCTACAACGACCAGCATCCCGAGGGCCTGCAAGAGGTTTTTCGCCGTTGGGGCCTGGGCAAGACCTGCGGCATCGATCTGCCAAGCGAGGGCACGGGCCGCATTCCCGACGCCAAGTGGAAAGAGTCGTATTTTACCGACGCCTCGGCCGAGGACCGCAAGTGGAATGCCGGCGATATGACGAACATCGCTATCGGCCAGGGCGACATTCTGGTGACACCGTTGCAGATGGCCTGCGCTTACATGGGCCTTGCCAACGGCGGCAAACAGTATGTGCCGCATGTGTTCTTGTCTGCTGTCTCGCGTGATGGCGACGGCGATGCCTACAAATACAACGGCAAGGGCAAAAAGAAGCGCCTTGAGGCTCAAATTAACAACGATGCTGATCTTGCGCTGGTCCGCAACGGCATGCATGACGTGATTTACTCTGCGTCGACTTCGACCGCCGCGCACTTTAACTCCTTGACCCCCACGGTCTACGGCAAGTCCGGCACGGGCGAGAAGAGCGGCGAGGACGATTACGCGTGGTTTTGCGCCTACGCGCCGGCCGATGAGCCCAAGTACGTGATTGTTACTGTCTTGGAACAGGGCGGTGGTGGCTCCGATACCGCGCTGCACGTCGTGCGCGATGTCCTTGGTGCCATCTATGACGAGCCCGACACATCTTCTGCCACGGGCGATTCTTCGGTTCGATAGGAGGTTGCGATGGATTTTTCGCCGGCGGACCTGTTCCGCTCAACTAAAACCGGTTCCCGCAGCAGCCTGGACCGTGTCAACAAGCAGCTTTCGGCCTCGCGCGGCACGTTTCGCCAGAAGGTGCACATCGGCGTGCTGCTGGCAGCCTTGGCGCTCGTAGCCTATGGCGCCATCATCATTTGGTCGGCCTCGCAGTTTAAGGCCGACGCCTCATTCTCACGTCACCTGTTGGGCATCGGCATCGGTGCGGTGCTTGCGGTGCTCGTCTGGCGTACCGATCTGCGTGGCATCTCTAACTTCTCGACGGCGCTGCTCGTCATCGACCTCATTGTGATTTTCTCGCCCAAGATTCCGGGCCTGTCCTATACGGGCGGCCTGGGCATGACGGGCTGGATCAAGATTCCCGGTATCGGCCTTACCTTCCAGCCGGTCGAGCTCGCCAAGCTCATCACGATCTTCTTTATCGCCACGCTTGGTTCGCAGTACAACGGCCGCATCGATACCGTTCGCGACTACATTAAGCTCTGCGGCATGCTGTCCATTCCGTTTTTGGCCGTCGTCGCCATGGGCGACCTGGGTTCGGGTCTGGTCGTGTTGGTGTCGGGTGCCGTTGTGATCTGCATGAGCGGTGCGCGCCGCGAATGGGTGCTGTCGACCTTGGCTCTGCTCGTGGGTTTGGTGGCGCTCGTCCTGGCGCTCGATTCGGTGCTCGATTCTCTTTTGGGCCATGACGTTTTGATCAAGCAGTACCAGATGAACCGACTGACCGTCTTTATCGACCCCGATAATGCCGATTCGGACGATGCCTATAACTTGCAGCAATCGCTCATCGCGGTTGGATCGGGTGGCTTTTTCGGTAAAGGGCTGGGCCATGCGACCCAGTCTGCCGGTGGCTTTCTGCCCGAGTTCCACACCGACTTCGTTTTTGCCTTTTTGTCCGAGACCTTTGGCTTCTGCGGCTCCTTTTTACTGCTGTGCCTGTACGTGCTGCTCATGTTCTCGACGATTCGCGTCGCCTTTAAGTGCGAGTCGCTCTTCTTGCGGCTCTCGTGCGTAGGTATCGTCGGCATGTGGGCATTCCAGACCTTCGAGAACATCGGCATGTGCATCGGCATGATGCCGATCACCGGTATTCCGCTGCCGTTCATTAGCTTCGGTTCGTCCTCGATGATGATCCAGTTGCTGACGGTGGGTATCGTACAATCCATATGGCGGCATCGTTCGGGCGCCGCGTAACCGCTGGAGGGGTTTGCTATGAAGATTCCCGTGGATAAGCTGACCCGCGTCTTTAAGATGGGCGCGACTACCAAGAAGGATTCCGACACGCCGGTGCGCGTGTCCGTCTACCTCGATTCGTCTGCGTCGCGTTTTTTGGTCGAGACGGTGCGCGATGCCTTCGTGCCGCTGACGACGTCGGGCATTGTGCGCGTTGAGCGTCTGGGTGAGGACCGTATCGTCCCCAAGACCGATACCGATGTGGTGTTGGTGCTTTCGTGCGGGTCTGACCGTCTTGAGAGCGCCGTTCAGGAACTTGTGATTGCCGGCGCCCCCGTGTGCGTGCTGGCCGAGTCCGCTGTCGAGGTGCCTTTTATCCAGGAGTCCACGCCCATGCTCGGTGCGGTAACGGCCACCGATAAGACGTATCTGCTCGAGACGCTTGCCCGCTGGATTCTCGATCGCACGGACAAGGAGACGGCATTTGCGGCGAACTTCGCCTTTATGCGTATTGCTGCCGCTAACCGCATCATCACCTCGTGCGCGCTTACCAATATGGCGACGGGTGCCCTGGTGTTTTTGCCGGGCGCCGACTATCCCGTGATGGCGCTCGCGCAGGTGGGCATGGTCTTTGAGCTGGCGGCCATCTTTGGTCGCGGCATTAAGCCCGAGCGCGGTTATGAGGTCGCGGGCGTGCTTGCCGGCGGCTTGGTGCTCCGCGCCGTCACCCGCGCCCTGGTAAAGCAGACGCCGCATATTGGGTTTGCCGTCAAGGCGCTGACCGCCGCCGCGGGCACCTATGGCATGGGCCGTGCGCTCGTGTCGCTCTACGAGCGCGATATTGACTACAGCCGTGCCAACGAGGTGGCTGCCGCCACGTTCTCGCGCGTCCGCGACCTGGTGACCACGGTCGCCGGTGCCACCCGTCCCATGAGTCCTTTTGAGGATGCATCCGATCTCGCTGCTTAGGGGTTTCTTTTGCGCGTTCCATACCAAGACTGTTTTCATCTGATCGAGCCGTTGCTCGCCAAGGTCGAAAAGCCGAGTCGCTATATCGACCACGAGTGGGGAACGCTCTCAAAGGCCGATGCCGACTACCGCTGCTGCATGATCTATCCGGACGTGTATGAGGTCGGTCTGCCCAACCAGGGCATCGCCATTCTCTACAACATCCTTAATCAGGCCGAGGGCATTTCCTGCGAGCGCGGCTATGTGCCGTGGCCCGACATGGGCGACGCCATGCGCGAAGCGAACATTCCGCTGCTGTCGCTCGAGGGCGCGGCGCCTGTGGCCTCGTTCGATATCGTCGGCATGCATGTGCCGCACGAGATGGCCGTCACCAACTTCCTCGAGGCGCTCGACCTCGCCGGCATTCCGCTGCTCGCGGCTGACCGCACCGAGGACGACCCCATCATCATTGCCGGTGGTCCCTCGGTCTATAACCCCGAGCCGTATGCGGCCTTCTTCGATGCCATCCTGATCGGCGAGGGCGAGGAGTCGCTGCTCGAGGTTTGCCAGCTGCATCGTCGCCTGCGCGATGAGGGTGTCTCGCGCGCCCAGATTGTCGAGCAGCTCGCGACGGTCGGTGGCACCTATGTGCCGTCTCTGTATGAGGTGCGCTATGACGAGCCCTGCTCTCCGCATGGCTACACCGTGCCGCGTGAAGGCAAGGACGTCCCTCCGGTAGTCTATAAGCGCGTCGTTGAGGACTTTGGCGCTACCAATCCGCTGTCGCAGTCGTGCGTGCCCTACGCGCAGCTCGTTCACGACCGCCTGTCGATCGAGATTCTGCGCGGTTGTGCCCGCGGCTGCCGTTTTTGCCAGGCCGGCATGACCTATCGTCCGGTGCGCGAGCGCTCGGCCGACCAGATTGTGTCCTCGGTGATCCAGGGCTTGCAGAAGACCGGCTACGACGAGGTGTCGCTCACCTCGCTTTCGACCACCGACCACTCCTGCATCCGTGATGTGCTCGGTAGGCTCAACCGCCGCCTGGAGGATACGGGCATTCGCGTGTCCATTCCCTCGCAGCGCCTGGATTCATTTGGCGTGGATATGGCCGAGTCGGTCGCCGGCGAAAAGAAGGGCGGCCTGACGTTTGCCCCCGAGGCCGGCAGCCAGCGCATGCGCGACATCATCAACAAGAATGTGACCGAGGAGGACTTGGACCGTGCGGCTAAGGCGGCCTTCGAGGCTGGTTGGAACCGCATGAAGCTCTACTTTATGATGGGCCTTCCCGGCGAGCGCGACGAGGATATCGTGGCTATCGCCAACCTGGCCGACCATGTGCTCGAGCTCGGCCGCTCCGTGGTTCCCAAGGCGCGCCGCGGCTCCATCTCGGTGTCCATCTCGGTGTCGGTGTTTATTCCCAAGGCCGCCACACCGTTCCAATGGTGCCCGCAGCTCGATTACGACGACGTCAAGCGCCGTCAGAAGCTCCTCATCACGAGCGTTCGCAACCGTGCGGTCCGCGTGCACTACCACGATGCCGAGACCTCGCTTATCGAGGCCGCACTGTCTCGCGCCGGTCGCGACATGACGCCGGTCATCATCGACGCCTGGCGTGCGGGCTCGCGTTTTGACGCGTGGGTGGAGCATTTCTCGCTCGATAACTGGAAAGAGGCGGCGGCCAAAAACGGCATCGATCTCAACGAGCTCGTGCACCTGCCCTACGAACTGGACTGGCGCCTGCCCTGGGAGCACGTGAGTCCCGGCTGCTCGCGCGGCTTCCTCGAGCGCGAATACCGCCGCTCGCTGGAGGGCGTCACGACACCCGACTGTACCCGCACCTCGTGCACCGGCTGCGGAATCTGCCCCACGCTCCATGCCAAGAACGTATTGGTGGGTGATCGCGCATGAGTGAGCGCCTGACCGACAACCCCACGCTCTTTAGGCTTCGCGTTCGCTATGGCAAGCGTGACCGTCTTAAGTACCTGGGCCATCTCGAAGTGATTCATACCATTGAGCGCATCGTGCGTCGCGCGGGGCTGCCCTATGCCGTGACGCAGGGCTTCTCTCCGCACATGCGCGTGGGCTTTTCGTCGGCGCTGCCGGTGGGAACGTCGTCGACCTGTGAGTGGTATGACCTGTTTATGACCGAGTTCGTCGCACTCGACGAGGCGTTTGAGCGCCTAGCGGCGGCATCTCCGGCCGATCTTGCCCCCATCGAGGCGGCATACATCGACGTGCGCACACCGGCGCTGACAGCGCAACTCACGCGTCTGTCCTATCGTATCGACTTGCATCTGAATCCCGAGGCGCCGGCGTCCGCCGACGAGGTGCGTCGCGCAATCGATATGCTGCGCGCGGGCCACGGCATCGACTACGCACGCGGCAAAAAGAGCAAACGCCTGGACTTGGATCATACGCTCGTGGGCTATGAGCTCACGGCAGGGGAGCGCCCGGACCATCTGGTGCTCATGCTCGACACACATGCCGATAATGAGGGCTCCATGCGTCCGGAAATTTTGCTTTCCGCCGCTGATGTTTTGTTGCAGGGCTTGACCCCGGGCGTCGATGCACCTATTGTTTCCACCGGTATGCAAGACCTCGTGACCATCTGCTCCTACGATGTCGAGCGTCAGAATCAAGCATGCGAGGACGACGAGGGCCGACTCGTCAGCCCCATACCTGTGCGAACTTGTGGATTTGCTCCACATACTCGTTGACGGGGGTATTATCGCCTGCTACTATATTCGGCTGTTGCACTAACTGATGCATGAAGGGCAAGTAAACATGTACGCAATCGTTAACACGGGCGGCAAGCAGTACAAGGTCGCCACCGACGATGTCATCACCGTCGAGAAGATCGAGGGCAATGAGGGCGATAAGATCACCCTGCCGGTTATCTTCCTCAACGATGGTAAGAAGATCGTCACCGATCCCGACAAGCTGGCCAAGGCCAAGGTTACCGCTCAGATCGTTGAGCAGTTCAAGGGCGAGAAGCAGCTGGTCTTCAAGTTCCACAAGCGCAAGCGCTATCGTCGTCTGAAGGGTCACCGTCAGCAGCTCACCAAGCTGAAGATCGTGAAGGTTCAGGCTACCTCCCGCGCCAAGAAGGCTGTCAAGGCAGAGGCTGAGGCTGTTGCCGAGGCTCCCGTCGCCGAGTAGATTACACTCGTAACGAAAGAGTAGGTATACACAATGGCACACAAAAAAGGACTCGGTTCCTCCCGTAATGGCCGTGACTCCCGCGGTCAGCGCCTTGGCACGAAGCGCTATGCCGGCCAGACGGTAACCACGGGCACGATTCTCGTCCGTCAGCACGGCACGCACATCCACCCGGGTGAGAACGTTGGCCGTGGCAAGGACGACACGCTGTTCGCGCTGGTCGACGGTACCGTTGAGTTCCACAAGGGTATCAAGCACAGGGTCAGCGTACGCCCGCTCGCGAACGCGTAATTCACCCTTCATAGAGCACATATGTGGGAGGCACTTGAGTTTTAGGATTCAAGGGTCTCCCTCTTTTTTGTAGGAGGCGATTCTGTTGTCACAGTTCACCGATATCAGCCGAATTAACGTTTGCGGCGGCGACGGCGGAGCCGGATGCATGTCGTTTAGGCGCGAGGCATTTGTTCCCAAGGGCGGCCCCGATGGCGGCGACGGCGGTCGTGGCGGCAACGTCGTCATTCAGGCCGACGCTCAGCTGTCCTCGCTGATCGATTACCGCTTTAAGCATCACTTCCGTGCTGAGCGCGGAACGCATGGCCAGGGTGCCCGCCGCAACGGCAAAAGCGGTGAGGACCTGATTTTGAAAGTCCCCATGGGCACCGTAGTCCGCGAGCTCGATCCCGAGACGCAGACCCCGATGTTCGAGATTGCCGACCTGGTGCACGACGGCGAGCGCGTTGTCGTGGCGCCCGGTGGTGCTGGCGGTCTGGGCAACACTCACTTTGTGACGTCGGTGCGTCGCGCGCCCGCGTTTGCCCAGCTCGGCGAGCCGGCTGAGGAGCACTGGATCGAGCTCGAGATGAAGCTCATGGCCGATGCCGCGCTTGTGGGCTTTCCCTCGGTCGGCAAGTCCTCGCTCATCGCGCGTATGAGCGCTGCCCGTCCCAAGATTGCCGACTACCCGTTTACCACGCTTGTGCCCAATCTGGGCATGGTGCGTGCCGGCGAATATTCTTACGTCGTTGCCGACGTTCCCGGTCTCATCGAGGGCGCGAGCGAGGGTCGTGGCCTGGGCCATCAGTTCCTGCGCCACATTGAGCGCACGGCCTTGATCATGCATGTCGTTGACATGACGGGCGGGTTTGAGGATCGCGATCCGGTTGAGGACTATCGCATTATTAACCGTGAGCTTGAGCAGTATGGCGCTGAGCTTTCGGAGCGTCCGCAGATCGTCGTCGCCAACAAGTGCGATGCGCCGGGCACGGCCGACAAGATTGCCGACCTTAAGCGTGCGGCGCTCGACGACGGGCATATGTTCTTTGCCGTGTCCGCTGTGACGGGTGCCGGTCTCAACACGTTGATGCTTGCCGTGGGCGAGCAGGTGGCCAAGCTCCGCGCTGAGCTGGCGGTCTCTGATGAGCCGGTCGATTTGCGCGACGAGGAGTGGGAGCGTCGCCGCCTGCAGCGCGAGAAGCGGTTCCGTATTGTCCAAGAAGAGCCTCATGCCTTCCGCGTGGTCGGTCGCGCCATCGAGCGCTTGGTTATCCAGACCGACTGGGAAAATGAGGAGGCCGTCATCTATCTGCAGCATAAGTTTTCCCGCATGGGTGTTGACGATGCGCTCGAAAAGGCCGGTTGCCGTGCCGGCGACGAGGTTCGCATTTGCCAGCGCGCCTTTGACTTTGAGGGCGCCGAGGACTTCTCGGAGTTCGAGGACGAGTTCGAGGATGCAGACGTTGAGGTTATTGACGTAGCGGCCGAGGGTGCGGACGTGGCTGATGCCACCGAGGGCTCCGAAGGCACTACCGAAGTCAACGTTGTTGAGACCCCGGAGGGCGAGTAAGCCATGTCGCTGCGCGGTGGAATCGGATTGCCTGAACTTCCCATCAAGGATGGACACGAGTTTCGGCTTGGCATTATGGGCGGCACCTTTGACCCGATTCATTACGGGCATTTGGTAACCGCTGAGCAGGCGCGTGAGTCCCTTGACTTGGACGCCGTGCTCTTTATGCCTGCGGGCTCGCCTGCCTTTAAGCTCGACAAACCGGTGACGCCTGCTGAGGACCGTTATGCCATGACGGTCCTCGCGACCGCCGCGAACCCGGCCTTTTTGGCAAGCCGCTTCGAGATCGATCGTGCCGGTGTCACCTACACAGCTGATACGCTGCGTGCCCTTCGCGAGTTTTACCCGCCACAGGTGAAGCTTTATTTTATTACGGGTGCCGATGCGATTATCGATATTGTAACCTGGCACAATGCAGATGAGATTGCCGAACTGGCAACCTTTATTGCTGCGACGCGTCCTGGCTTTGACATCGATACGGCCCGGGCGCGGATTAAGGAATCGGGGCTGCCATTCGACGTGCGCTATATTCAGATTCCGGCGTTGGCGATTAGCTCGACTAACATTCGCAAGCGGGTTGCCCGCGGCATGAGCGTGCGCTATCTTACGAGCGAGTCCGTGCTCGGCTATATCCGTAAACGCGGCCTGTATGCCGATCTTGGGCAAGACGATTTTGATTGATGGGGGAGAACGTTGTCGGTAGAAGATCAGTTTGAGGGCGACGAGCGCGCGCTCTTGACGCGTATCCACGAGTTGCTCGATGTTCGCATGAAGGATAAGCGTAAGCGCTACGTGCATTCGCTCGGGGTTGCCGAGACTGCGTTGCGCCTAGCCGAGGTGTACGGTGTCGACCGCTTTGATGCCGCTGCCGCCGGCCTGATCCATGACTGGGACAAGGTGCTCTCCGACGACGAGCTGGTCACGCGCGCTCTGCATTACGGCATTAAGATTGCCGGCTCTCCGTCTGCCGCGACGCCGCTTTTGCATGGCCCGGTTGCCGCCTATGAGCTTCCGCAGCTTTTTCCCGAGCTGTCGCCGGCGGTCTTTCAGGCTGTCGACCGTCACACCGTGGGCGCTTGCGACATGACGCCGCTCGATATGGTGGTCTTTGTGGCCGATGCCATCGAACCCAACCGCCACGGCGATTATGCCCATGCGCTGCGCAAGATGGTGGGGAAGTCCTCGCTCGACGAGTTGTTCTTCTCCTGTTTTGCGCAGGGTCTGGTCTATGTGATCCAGACCGGGCGTTATCTTTATCCCACGGCTATTACGATTTACAACCATTACGCCCAGCTGCGCTAGCTCGGGCTGTCTAGAAAGAGGTATTCCATGGCCGACGAGACCATGACCGACGAGCAGATTCTTGAAAGCGTGGAGCACAAGAGTTTCGTTGCCACGCCCGACCGCACTGCCGCCTCGCTGTCCGCGAGCGGTGTCGCCGCCGAGGATGTCGCCCGCGCCGCCGCGCAGGCCGCCTACGACAAGAAAGGCGAGGACGTTCAGGTGCTCGACCTGACTGAGCTTTCTGATGTGTGCGACTACTTTGTCATCGCTACCGGCACCAACAACCGCCAGGTCGATTCCATCGTTGACGAGATCGAGGAGAAGGTCGCCGAGGCTTGCGGCGAGCATCCGTTCTCCATCGAGGGCCGCGAGCAGAAGACCTGGATGCTCATGGACTACGGTTCGGTTGTCGTCCACGTCTTCACTCCCGAGGCGCGCGAGTTCTACCGCCTCGAAAAGCTCTGGGGTGACGCCCCCCAGCTTTCCCTTGACCTCCTTTAGTAGTTCATTTGGGACGGGCTTTTTAGCTAACCTTTACCGTTCGCCGGGCAGCTGCATCATTCGCAGCTGCCCGGCTTTCTTTTTGTCTAAGGGACTAATCGTTGAAGCGGGATTGGCGGCCGAAGGAGAGAGCGGTGTCGCCGAACTTGTCTCGGACGGCGTCGATGGCGACCGAGAGGTCGCGACGGTCGCTGGATTGGGCTCCGCGGTCGTCGATTTCGCAGAACAGGTCGGTCTGGATACCGCCCTGATGGTCGAAGTCGCTCATGCCGACGCCCGCCAGGCGCACATGCATCCCTTCCTGCCAGATGTTGTCGAGCAGTTCGAGCGCCACTGCCACGAAGATGTTCTCATCGTCGGTCGGATGGGGCAGCCGGCGCTGTGCCGAGCGACCGCTTCCATACGAATACTTGAGTTTGAGCGTCACCGTGGCGCCCGTTAGTCCCTGACGGCGCAGACGGCGTCCCACTGACTCTCCCAATAGCGCAATCGCCGCTTCGATGTCCCCACGCTCAGTTAAATCTTTCGCAAAGGTGCGTTCATTGCTGACCGACTTGACCTCGCGCTCTTCATCGAGGCTCGTGACTTCGGAGAGTTCGAGTCCCAGCGCACGCTGGCGCATGCGTTCGCCGTTGATGCCAAAAATAGAGGCCAAGGTGGATTTCGGTGCGCGGGATAGCTCGCCGAGCGTGTAGATGCGCATGCGGCGCAGTCGCTCTTCTGCCGAGCGCCCGATGCCGCTCATGGCAGATACCGGCAGCGCTGCCAAAAAGCGCTGCTCGGTTCCGGGGCGCACGATGGTCAGCCCAAATGGCTTGTCCCGCTCGCTTGCGATCTTTGCGACCGTCTTGTTACAGCCCACGCCAATGGAGCAGGTCACCCCCAGCGCCGCCACACGATCACTGATGCGCCGTGCAACCAGCAGCGGGTCCTCGGGTGCAAAGCGACCTGGCGTGATGTCGATAAAGGCCTCGTCGATGGATACGCGCTCAACGCGCGGGGTCTCGTCGGCGAGAATCGCCATGACCTGAGCGCTGACCTCGTGGTAGCGATCGAAATGCCCATGCGTCCAAATGGCCTGCGGACAGAGGCGCCGTGCCTCGGCCGAGGGCATGGCAGAGTGCACGCCAAAGCGACGTGCCTCGTATGAGCAGGTGGACACGACGCCGTGGGAATCGGCATCGCCGCCCACGATGAGCGGCTTGCCGCGCCACTCGGGATGGTCGAGCATCTCCACGCTCGCAAAAAACGCATCGAGATCCATGAGGCCCACCGCCGGTCCCGTCCAGGGCGGAGGCGTGACGCCCGCAGCATCCTCATAACCGTATGTATGTTCGCGTCTTTTCATGGCATGAGTATACCGCGCAGCTCATGTGGGGTGCGTGGATGTGCTTGCAAATCGCGAATTCTTGTCTAAGATATGGATTTGCCTTCGACTACACCGAAGAAGTTGGTCTCACGGACTTCACCTGCCCGCGTCGATGGCGTATTATGTTCAACTGTTTGTTTGTAGTTGCAGCCTAAAGCTGCTTGGTTGGAGGAGTTTCCTTTGGCAGTCAAGATTCGCCTTGCTCGTCACGGCGCTAAGAAGCGTCCGTACTACCGTGTCGTCGTCGCCGATTCCCGCGCCCCGCGTGACGGTCGTATCATCGAGGAGGTTGGCCGCTACAACCCGATGACCGCCCCCAAGACCATCAACCTCGATCTCGAGAAGATCGCTGACTGGCAGTCCAAGGGCGCTCAGCTCACCGACGCTGTCGCTGCTCTGGTCAAGGCCGCCAACGAGGGCGAGAAGACCGAGACCGTCGTCAAGAAGTCCAAGAAGCAGCTCGCCAAAGAGGCCGAGGCCGCTAAGGCTGCCGCTGAGGCCGCTGAGGGCGCCGAGGAGTAAATCGTGCCTGAGGTTGACGCTGCACAGCTCGAGGGTGAGGCAATGCTCTCAGATCGCATCGCCGATCTCGTCGAATATCTCGTTGTTCAGATCGTCGACGACCCGGATTCCGTGAGCCTTGAGGTCATCGATGGTGACGACGCCTCCACGATTGAGGTTTCGGTTGCCGAGGATGACGTCGCTAAGGTCATCGGCCGTCGTGGCCGTACCATCAAGGCCATTCGCACGCTCGCCCGTGCACTGGCCGCTCGCCTCGACACTGCAGTCGAGGTAGAGGTTCTGGGCTAGGACCTTGAGGTCCCAGTACAAAAACATCGCCCGTGTGGTCAAGCCGCACGGAAGGAAGGGGGAGGTCCTCGCGCAGCCGCTGCGGGGGCTTCCTTCTGTATTGACGCCGGGTATGCGCGTCGCCTTGACGCCACCGGCGCTCAAGCGCGACCGTTTTTGCACGGTCGTATCCGTCATCGATACGGGCGATGGCGATCTGGTCTCGTTTGAGGGCATAGACGACTTGACGGCCGCCGAGGGCATCACCGGATGCTACGTGCTGGCAAACCGTGACGATTTTGAGCTCGATTCGCTCGATGCCGCCTATACCGACCTGATGGGTCGCGAGGTGGTCGACGAGCGCTTTGGCTTGCTCGGCACGATTGTCGAGATCATGTCGACTCCCGCCAACGATGTTTGGGTTGTCGAGGGCGATCGGTACGGCGAGGTGCTGATTCCCGTGATCGAGCAGGTTGTGCTCGATCTTCCCGATCAGGGGACAATTTCCGTCCACGTTATGGACGGTTTGATTGATATGGACAAGTAGGGAGGACAACATGCTGATTGAGACCCTTTCGGTCTTTCCCGAGATGTTTGAGCCCGTCATGTCCACATCGATCTTGGGCCGCGCCCGCAAGGCCGGCCTTTTTGATTTTAAGGCCTATAACCTGCGCGACTGGACGCACGACCGCCATCGTACCGTCGATGACGAGCCGTACGGCGGCGGGCAGGGCATGCTCATGAAGGTCGAGCCCATCGCCGAGGCCATCGAGGCTATTAGCTCTGAGGGTCCCAAGCCCACCGTGGTGTTCTTTACGCCCTGCGGCGAACCCTTTACGCAGCATGTGGCCGAGCGCCTGCTCAAAAGCGAGCGCCTGCTGTTTGTATGCAGTCGATACGAGGGTGTCGACGAGCGCGCGTATGCGTATGCCGACGAGCGCCTATCGATCGGCGACTACGTGCTTACGGGCGGCGAGCTTCCCGCTATGGTCGTTGCCGACGCCGTCGTGCGTCTGATTCCCGGCGCCCTTGGTGACGAGATGAGTAACGTCGATGAGTCGTTCTCGACTGCCGAGGACGGTGGCCTGCTCGAGTACGCGCAGTATACTCGCCCCGCCGAGTTCAACGGCGAGGGCGTGCCGCCGGTGCTCGTGAGCGGCGATCATGCCAAGGTTGACGCCTGGCGCCGTAAGAATGCCATCGAGCGCACCTGCCGCTGGCGTCCCGACCTGATCGAGACGGCGCGGCTCACGCCCGAGGAGCGCGCATACGCGCAGGACATCCTGGACGCATCGTATTCGCAGAGCAAGGAGTGAGAATGGTTCCATCGCAGCATTCCGTGCTAAAGGGTGCGTTTGAGTGGATCGTGGTCGTCGCGATCGCACTGGTCGCCACCTTCCTGATTCGCTCGTTTGTGGTCGAACCCTTTGTGGTGCCCACCGGCTCCATGGAGTCCACGATCGAGATCGGCGACCAGATCCTGGCGCAAAAGGTGAGCCTTGAACTCGGCCAGCCCGTCAGCCAAGGCGATATCGTGGTGTTCCACAACCCCGATGGCACCTCCGAGCACGATGTTCTCGTCAAGCGTGTTATTGCCACGGCCGGCCAGACGGTCGACCTTCGGGACGGCAAGGTGGTCGTTGACGGCCAGGCGCTCGACGAGGACTACACGACCGGCATGAGCTGGCCGCTTTCGGTCCAGGCTCCCGGCGCTCAGGTAAGCTATCCCTACACCGTTCCCGACGGGTGCGTGTGGGTGATGGGCGACAACCGCGAAAACTCTGCCGACTCACGCTACTTTGGTCCCGTCGATCGCTCTGATTTGATCGCCGTGGCGCTTGTGCGCTACTGGCCGCTCAACCGCATCGGCGCTATCGACTAAAAACCGCTATAGTACAGTACCTAACCGTGTAATCGTTTCGACGAGGGGATATTAGAGGCATGAACGCTTCATCGCTTTCCTTCCAAGACATCATCCTGCGCCTCCAGCAGTACTGGGGCGAGCAGGGCTGCGTCATTATGCAGCCCTATGACTCCGAGGTCGGTGCCGGTACCTTCCACACCGCGACCACGCTGCGCTCGCTCGGTCCCGCCGAGTGGCGCACCTGCTACGCTCAGCCTTGCCGCCGTCCCGCCGACGGCCGCTACGGCGAGAACCCCAACCGCATGCAGCACTACTATCAGTTCCAGGTGCTCATCAAGCCGTCGCCGGTCAACGCCCAGGAGCTTTACCTGGGGTCTCTTGCTGCCATTGGCCTGGACCCCAACGACCATGACGTCCGTTTTGTCGAGGACGACTGGGAGAGCCCGACCCTGGGCGCCTGGGGCCTTGGCTGGGAGGTCTGGCTCAACGGCATGGAGGTTACGCAGTTCACGTACTTCCAGCAGGTGGGCGGCATCGAGGTCGACCCCGTGCCCGTCGAGATCACCTATGGCCTGGAGCGTATCGCCATGTACGCCCAGGGCGTCAACTCCGTCTATGACCTGGTGTGGAGCTATCTGCCCGACGGCACGCCGATGACTTATGGCGACGTGTTCCTGGAGAACGAGCGCGAGTTTAGTGCCTACAACTTTGAGGTCGCCAACGTCGAGATGATGCGTCAGAAGTTTGACGACTACGAGGCCGAGTGCCACTCCTGCCTTGAGCGCAAGCTGCCGCTGCCCGCTTACGACTGCGTCATGAAGTGCAGCCATGCTTTCAACCTGCTCGATGCCCGCGGCGCACTGTCTGCGGTCGAGCGTGCCAACTACATCTTGCGCGTCCGCGCCGTCGCCAAGGCGTGCTGCGAGGCCTATATGGCCGAGGTCGCCGGAGTCAACGAGAATGCCGATCAGGAAGGCGAGGTGGCGTAAGCCATGGCAGACGCTAAGGATTTCCTGTTTGAAATCGGTACGGAGGAAATGCCCTCCGCACCGCTGAACAATGCCGTCAAGCAGCTCGGCACCATGATCGCCAAGGGTCTCGACGAGGCCGGTCTGGCCCATGGCGAGGTCCGCGTGATCTCGAGCCCGCGTCGACTGGCTGCGCTCGTGGCCAACGTCGCCACTGCGACCGATGAGGTCCATGAGGTCAAGCGCGGCCCCGCGGCAAACATTGCCTTTGATGCCGACGGTAACGCCACCAAGGCCGCCCAGGGCTTTGCCCGCAAGTGCGGTGTGGCTGCCGAGGACCTGGTCCGTCGCGAGGACACCGACGGCCGCGAGTACGTGTTCGCCGAGAAGAACATTCCCTCCGCACCGGCCGCCCCGATCCTGACGGCTCTGTGCGAGAAGACCATCGCCGGCCTGCAGTGGCCCAACTACCGCAGCCAGCGCTGGGGCCACGAGCACGCTACGTTTGTTCGTCCGGTCCGTTGGATCTGCTGCCTTTTGGGCGAGGATGTCGTGCCCGTGTCCTTTGCCGATGTGACGAGTGGCAACACCACGCGCGGACATCGCGTTCTGGGCCCCGGTGACCATGTGGTCGCCAGCCCCGCCGTCTACGAGCAGGTGCTCGAGGACGCCGGCGTGCTCTCTGCCGAGCGTCGTCGTGAGGCCATCCTTGCCGGTATCGCCGAGGTCGAGGCCGCTCGCCCCGGCTGCCATGTCGACACGCCCAAGAAGGTCTTTGAGGAGGTCATCAACCTTTGCGAGTGGCCGACGGTGCTCGTCGGTACCTTCGACGAGGAGTTCCTCAAGGTCCCGCACGAGATCATCTGCGAGTCTATGCTCACCAACCAGCGCTACTTCCCGATATATGACGGCGAGGGCAGGCTCACGCGTGAGTTCGTGGTCGTTTCCAACAGCAAACCCGAGAATGCCGAGCGCGTGATCGACGGCAACGAGCGCGTCGTGCGCGCCCGTCTGGACGACGCAAAGTTCTTCTACGAGGAGGACCTGAAGATCTCCCTCGATGAGTTCCGTGAGCGTCTGGCCAAGGTTGCCTTCCAGGAGAAGCTCGGTAGCGTGCTCGCCAAGTCCGAGCGTATTGAGCAGCTCGCGCTCGCCATCGCCCGTGAGGCCCATCTGGGCGCCCACCTTGCTGCAGACGCTGCTCGCGCTGCGCACCTGTGCAAGGCAGACCTGGTATCCAACGCCGTCGTCGAGTTCACGAGCCAGCAGGGCGTGATGGGCGGTTACTACGCTATCGCGATGGGGGAGAACGACGAGGTCGCCCACGCCATTCGCGATCATTATCGTCCCCGCTTCGCCGGCGATGAGCTGCCCGAGGGCACCGCTGGCTGCATCGTGGCCTGTGCCGACAAGCTCGATACCATTGCCGGTATTTTTGCCATCGGCGAGCCCCCGACCGGCTCGTCCGACCCGTATGCGCTGCGTCGTGCCGCTATCGGCATCATCAACATCCTGCGCGATCGTCTGCCGATTGACCCCACGTCGCTGATTGACTTTGCCCTTGAGCTCTATAGCGAGCAAGGCATTGAGTTCGACTCCGCCGAGGTCGCCCAACAGGTCCGTGACTTCTTCCATGGCCGCCTGGTGAGCATGGCCCGCGACGAGAAGATTCCTGCCGACACCGTCGCCGCCGTTTCCGCGGTGCACATCATCGCTCCGTCCGTCTTCTTCGCCCGCTGCGCCGCGCTCGACGAGGCTCGCAAGAACGATGCCGAGACCTTCGATAACCTGGCTACCGCCTATGCCCGCGCTGCGCACATCTCCAAGCCCGAGCTGGGTGCGGAGTACGACCGCAGCCTGATGGGCGAGGTCGAGCTCGCGCTCGCCGACGCCTCCGAGGCTGCTCAGGCCGCTGTCGATGACGCCCTTGCTGCCGAGGATTACCCGGCCGCATTTGCCGCCCTTGCCGCCCTGCGTGCCCCCATCGACCGCTTCTTCGACGAGGTTATGGTCATGGACAAGGACGAGCAGCTTCGCGATAATCGCCTTAAGCTGCTCAACCGCTTCGAGGCCGTTTTCTCCGGCATCGCCAACATCGGTGAGCTTGCCCGCAAAAGTAAGCCAGCCTGC
Organism: Collinsella sp. AM34-10; assembly: GCF_003469185.1. GTDB lineage: Bacteria > Actinomycetota > Coriobacteriia > Coriobacteriales > Coriobacteriaceae > Collinsella. The sequence goes on from NZ_QSIL01000001.1 coordinate 423,524, forward strand.
GCGTAAGCGCAAAAGGAGCCCCGCATGGATTGCCCGGTCGCCGTTCGTCCCACCGTTATCGTTATCTCCGACTCTCTCGGCGATACCGCTTGTGAGGTGGTGCTTGCGGCGTCCGGGCAATTTGATGAAGGGGCTTTTCGTCTCTTGCGCCTGCCCAAGGTGAACTCGGTGGAGCAGGTCAAGTCGTTTGTGGGCCCGCGCGTCGATGCGGACCATCGCGATATTGCCGTGTTCCACACCATTGTCGATCCGGCGCTTCGCGCCCGCGTGCTCGATTACCTGGGCATGCTGCATATTCGTTCGGTTGACCTGATCGGCCCAGCGCTCGCCGTGCTGTCGTCGCTCATCGGTGTGCCGCCCAAGGGCGTCGCGGGCGTGATTCACAAGACCGATGACCGCTATTTCCATCGCATCGAGGCCATGGAGTATTTCGTTGAGCACGACGACGGGCGCGGTTGCGACGATCTGTCGGGTGCCGATATCGTGCTGCTGGGTGTGTCGCGTACGTCCAAGACGCCGCTGTCGATGTATTTGGCCTATCAGGGTTACAAGGTTGCCAATGTTCCTTTGGCCCATGGCATGGAGCCGCCGAAGTCAATTTACGAGGTCGACCCGATGCGGTTGTTCGGCCTGATTTCGACCGTCGACGTTATTTCTGAAATTCGCGATAGCCGCTTGGGCGATGACTATGCTCGCGCCGTTGCCGGCTCCTATGTCGAGCCCGAGAGTGTGCGCAGCGAGCTCGAGGAAGCCCGCGCCCTTATGAAGCGTCTGGGCTGCTTTGTGGTGCGCACCGACGGCAAGGCGATCGAGGAGAGTGCCTCCGAGATCATCGGTCACCTGGAGGAAATCCAAGAAGCCCGTGCCCGCCGCGCCGCCCGCCGAGCCCAGCAAAGCTAACTCTTTGGGGTAGCTAAAAATGCACCGTCTTAAAAAGACTACCTATAAATAATGCACGATATTGGTAAAGCGATTTAGCAAAGAACTTGCATTTGACCTGCAATTCTCTTGCATTGGTATCTTCATAATGTGACCACCTTTACCTACCGTTTACCGCCACATTTACCTCGTTTACCAAACCCCGCACCCTCTACGCAAGCCCGCTCAACGTCCGCCGTATAGTTCCCTCACGGCCCGCATCCGGCGGGTCGATTCGTCACCACGGTCGTGCGCGAGAGCGCATAGAAGGGGAAGTATCGTGAGCGATTGCAAGAGGGTTTACCGTTTTGGAACCGACACCCAGGGCACCTGTGTCACTGAGGGCGACAAGTCCATGAACTTCGTGCTTGGCGGCAAGGGCGCAAACCTTGCCGAGATGAGCCGCATCGGTCTGCCGGTTCCCGGTGGCTTTACCATTACCTGCCAGACCTGTGTCGAGTACTCCGGCGCCGGCAACGTCTGGCCCGAAGGCGCACTCGATGAGATCGTTGCCGCCGAGGCCGACCTCGAGGCCCGCTGCGGCAAGAAGCTCGGCGACGCCTCCGATCCGCTGCTCGTGTCGGTTCGCTCGGGCGCCCCGTTCTCCATGCCCGGCATGATGGATACGGTCCTCAACTTGGGCCTCAACGACGACTCCGTTCAGGGCCTCATTGCTCAGACGCAAAACCCGCGTTTTGCCTGGGATAGCTACCGCCGCTTTATCCAGATGTTCTCCAACGTCGTTATGGGTGTTGACGCCGACCTGTTCGAGAACGCGCTGACCCAGGCACGCCTGGTCGCCGGCGTTCGCGTCGATTCCGAGCTTTCGGCCGAAGACCTGCAGGAGCTCGTCGAGACCTTTAAGAGCATTTTCTCCGAGAACGTCGAGGCCGACCTGTATCCCGAGCTCGAGGTCGTCGACGGCAAGCCCGTCTTCCCGCACGATCCGGAGCTCCAGCTGCGCCTTGCCATCCAGGCCGTCTTTGGCAGCTGGATGAATGATCGCGCCTGCATCTACCGCAAGCAGCACGGCATTTCCGACGAGCTCGGCACCGCCGTCAACGTGCAGGCCATGGCGTTTGGCAACAAGGGGGAGACCTCTGCGACCGGCGTCGCCTTTACGCGCAACCCGGCCGACGGCACCAAGGAGTTCTACGGTGACTTTTTGGTTAATGCCCAGGGCGAGGACGTTGTTGCTGGCATCCGCAACACCGAGCCCATCGCCGACCTCAAGACCACCCCGGGCCTCGAGTCCGCGGGCGAGGAGCTCGAGCGCGTTTTCCTGACGCTCGAGGATCATTACCGCGATATGTGCGATATCGAGTTCACCATCGAGCAGGGCAAGCTCTGGATGCTCCAGACGCGCGTGGGCAAGCGCACCGCCACCGCCGCCCTGCGTATCGCCATCGAAATGGTCGAGGAGGGCCTGATCACCCGCGAGGAGGCCGTGGCCCGTATCGATCCCGCGCAGCTCGACCAGCTCCTGCACCCGCAGTTTGATGCCTCCAAGAAGTACGAGGCTCTGGCCAGCGGTCTTAACGCCAGCCCTGGTGCCGCCGTGGGCGAGGTCGTGTTCTCGAGCGACGATGCCGTCGCGCGCGCCAACGAGGGCCGCAAGGTCATTTTGGTTCGCTGGGAGACCAACCCCGACGATTTGAAGGGCATGGTTGCCGCCGAGGGCATCCTGACCAGCCACGGTGGCAAGACGAGTCATGCCGCCGTTATCGCTCGCGGTATGGGCACACCCTGCGTCTGCGGCGTCGAGCGCTTCCACATTGACGCGGCTGAGAAGGTTGTACGCATCGAAGGCAGCGATCGTGTGCTGCACGAGGGCGATGTCATCTCCATCGACGGCACCCAGGGTATCGTCGTCGACGGCGCCGTTGATCTGGTTTCGGCCGAGCTCACCGGCGACCTGGACACCATCCTGTCCTGGGCCGACGAGATTCGCCTGGACGAGACCGTCGGCCACGCCAACCATGTGCGCGTCAACGCTGACAATCCCGAGGATGCCGAGCTCGCGCTCGAGTTTGGTGCCGAGGCTATTGGCCTGTGCCGCACCGAGCACATGTTCCTGGGCGACCGCAAGAACATCATCCAGAGCTTTATCTTGTCCGATGATGAGGCCGTGAAGCAGCAGGCCCTCGCCGACCTGCTCAAGGTTCAGACCGAGGACTTCCTGGCGATGTTCAAGACCATGTCCGGTCGCGATGTGGTCGTTCGCCTGCTCGATCCGCCGCTGCACGAGTTCCTGGATAATCCGCGTGAGCTCGAGGTCGCCATCACCAAGAAGGAAGCCGCTGGCGCCAACGAGGAAGAGCTTGCCGCTCTGCGCACCCGTCTGCGTCGTATCGACGGCATGGTCGAGTCCAACCCGATGCTCGGCCTGCGCGGTGTGCGCCTGTCCGTCGTCTTTAGCGATCTGCCGCTCATGCAGGTTCGCGCAGTGGCCACGGCTGCTGCCCGCCTTATCAAGGAGGGCGTCGACCCGCGCCCCGAGATCATGGTTCCGCTCGTTTCCATTACGGCCGAGCACGTTCAGACTCGCGAGGTCATCGAGCGCGTGATCGCCGAGGTTTCCGCCGAGGAGGGCGTCGAGCTCAATATTCCCGTGGGCACGATGCTCGAGCTGCCGCGTGCCTGCATGGTTGCCGACGAGATCGCGCAGCACGCCGACTTCTTCTGCTTTGGTACCAACGACCTTACCCAGACGACCTTCGGTTTCTCGCGCGACGACGCCGAGGCCAAGTTCATCCCGCTGTACCTGCACAAGAAGATCTTGAAGGACAACCCCTTCGAGACCATCGACTCGGCGGTGCTGGAGCTCGTGCGCATGGCCGTCGAGAAAGGTCGCGCCACCAACCCCGACATGCACTTTGGCGTGTGCGGCGAGCACGGCGGCGACCCCAAGTCCATCAAGGCCCTGTTTAACGTGGCCGACGTGGACTACGTGTCCTGTTCGCCCTATCGCGTGCCCCTCGCGCGCCTGGCTGCCGCCCAGGCCAAGCTCGAGGCCAAGCGTTCCGCCTAACGTTTTGGGTTTGGGCGCCTAGCGTAGCCCCCTTCACGCCGCCCGTCTCATTCGTGAGGCGGGCGGTTATCATGTGCGGGTTTTGTCTTTTTGTCTGCGTAAAAAATTGTTCTTGCAGCAGAAACCCGCGCGTGTATACTCGAATACGTTTGTTCAACTACGTGCCGGCCTAGGTGGAACGGCACCTCTAGAAGAGTAAGGAATTGCACATGGATTACATCCGCGCAATCGAGCGTCAGCAGATCCGCGAGGACATTCCTCAGGTTCGCGTCGCCGACAACGTCAAGGTTCACTACCGCATTAAGGAAGGCGACCGCGAGCGCATCCAGGTCTTCCAGGGCGACGTCATCCGCATGGCCGGCGCCGGTGCCCGCGAGACCTTCACCGTCCGCAAGATTTCCTTCGGTGTCGGTGTTGAGCGTACCTTCCCGCTTCACAGCCCCAAGATCGCCAAGCTCGAGGTCGTTCGTCATGGTCGCGTCCGTCGCGCCAAGCTGTACTACCTCCGCGACAAGGTGGGCAAGGCTGCTCGCATCCCCGAGAAGCGCTAAGAAGATCGCAGCGTCCGTCCACTCGTTTGGACACAAGGGCCACCTTCGGGTGGCCCTTCTTTTTATCTGATTTGCATGCAAGGAGGGCCTGGTATGGCCAATATGACGAGCTCGGTTTCGGCATCGCAGGTTGCCGGCGAGCTGGCGAGCGCCACGTTCGAGGAGATTCCCGCCCTCGTGGAGCATTATCGCGAGGATCCGCGCCAGCAGGTGATCAAGGCTTGCGAACGTGCCCTTAAGCGCCATGCCAAGGAACTTGCCGAACGCGAGCGCGTCAACGGCATGTACGAGCTTATGCATGAGCTCGGCGGTGATGGCGTGGTCGTGGGCGTCGACGAGGTGGGCCGTGGCTCGATAGCGGGTCCCCTGACCGTGTGTGCCGTGTGTCTTCCGATGGAGCCGCGCATCTGGGGCATCAACGATTCCAAAAAGCTCACGCCGGCGCGCCGCGAGCTGCTTTCGGTGAAGATTGCCGAGGTGGCGACTGCTATCGGCTTTTGCCATATCGCTCCTGCGGATATCGATGAGATGGGCATGGCCCGCGCCATTCGAGCCGCTGTCGCGGGTGCGGTGGCAGATACGGGGCTTGAGCCCGATTGCGTGCTTATGGACGGTAACCCCCTGGGCGCCGTGCCCCACGAGCGCGACGTGGTCAAGGGCGATGCCAAGATCGCCTGTATCGCCGCGGCATCCATCATGGCAAAGGTCACGCGTGACGAGATGATGGTCGAGTACGATGCCGAATATCCCGAGTACCATTTGGCCGAGTCGAAGGGCTACGCAAGCCCCGAGCACATCGAGGCGATTCGCAAACATGGACTTTGTCCGCTGCACCGTGTGAGCTTTTGCGGAAACTTTCTGCAGACTGAGCGCCTTTTTTAGGCCAATTGTGAAGACTGGGACCTTAAGGGCTCCATAAACCTGCTGGTAGGGGCCGTGTGCAACGCTATTGTTGCGCGCGGCCCCTCATTTGTCGGCATTTGGTTGGTTTTTGGTTTGCTTCCGGTACTTACCCGCATGAAACCTGCCCTCATTATCGAGGCAATGCAGGAAGTGGGAAAGGAGACCCCATGTGTGCCGCAGCCAAAATGAGCAAGACGCAGCAGCTCAAGGAGCGTTGGGAAGAGGGGGAGCTCGATTGCGGGTCGATCACGCCCGAGTTTATCAAGGGGCTCAGTCCTCGCGAGCTCGGTATGCTGGGCGAGCTTATCGCAATCGATTACTTTAACGAGCGCGGCTATGCATTGCTGGAACAAGGCTATCGATGCTCGGAGGGCGAGGCCGACCTGGTGCTGCTCGATGAGCTCGACGATGTGGTGGTGATGGCCGAGGTCAAGACCAGGCGTGTTGCGCTGGATTGCGATACGCGGGTGTTTCCCGAGGAAGCGGTGAACGCCCAAAAGCAGCGGCGCTATCGTCGCATCGCGAGTTGTTATCTCATGGAGCATTATCCGCTCAAGGCGATCCGCTTCGATGCCGTGGGCGTCACCATTCGCGGCGGGCATATCGCCGAGATCGAGCACCAGTACAATGCGTTCGATTGGCAGGTGTCGTGATGGCGTTCGAGACGTTTGCCGTTCACGCAGCCTGTATCCGCGGCGTTGAGGCGATTCCCGTCACGGTCGAGGTTTCGCTTGCGGGCGGCATCCCGGGCATCCAGATGCTCGGCATCCCGAGTATGGAGGTCATGGAGTCGCGTGGGCGCATTCGCTGCGCGATGCGCTCTGCCGGATTCGAGATCCCGCGCTCGGGCATTACGGTCAATCTGGCGCCGGGCGATATCCGAAAGACCGGTAGCGGCTTTGACCTGCCGATAGCCATTGCGGTGCTTGCGGCCGACGGTCAGATTCCACGCGACAATCTCGACCGCTGCCTCATTGCCGGCGAGCTCGGCTTGGATGGCACGGTGCTTCCCGTCAAGGGCGAAGTGGCGTTCCAGCTGCTGGCTCGCGACATGGGGCTGTCTTTTATCGCCGGCAGGTCCGACCAGCATGTTCCGCTCGCGGGGGTCGATTGCGGTTTTATCGATCATCTGTCGCAGCTTGCCCGCGGTATGGGCGAGGCAGCTCGGCACTATCTGGATTCTGAAGTGCTCGAGGCCACCTTTGAGCCCGAGCTCGATTATGCCGACGTGTTGGGGCAGGAGGTCGCCAAGCGCGGCATAGCGCTTGCGGCGGCAGGGGAGCTGGGCTTGCTTATGATTGGGTCTCCGGGATCGGGCAAGACCATGCTTGCGCGCCGCATGACGGGTATCTTGCCCGAGCTTTCCGTCGAGGATCAGCAGGAGGCGCTGTGCATTCATTCGGTCTTGGGTGAGAACATCGATGGCCTGCTTGCGGGGCATCGGCCGTTTCGAAGCCCCCATCACAGCATTTCGACAGCGGGCCTTATTGGCGGAGGGCGCCCGGTGCATCCGGGCGAGATCAGCCTTGCCCATGGCGGCGTGCTCTTTTTGGACGAGCTTGCCGAGTTTCCCACCGGTGTGCTGCAGACGCTTCGTCAGCCTATCGAGCGCGGCTATGTCAGGATCGTGCGCGTCGACGGCGCCTTCACGTTTCCCTCGCGCTTTCAGCTGCTTGCGGCGAGCAATCCCTGCCCCTGCGGTTTTTTGGGCGATCGCGAGGTTCCGTGTCGTTGCTCGGCATCGATGGTCGAGCGCTATCGGTCCAAGCTGCGCGGTCCCTTGGCCGACCGCATCGACCTGATGCTCGACGTGACCCGCCCCGATCCGCAGGTGATTATCGAGGGCGCCGAGGGTATGTCGTCGGCCGAGCTGCGCGACTACGTTGTCCGCGGTCGGGCTTTTCGTGCCTGGCGCGAGACCCATATGGACGATGCAGACTCCGAGGCCGAGGATGCCGAGCCCCGCTCTATCGATGGTGTTGTATCGACCTTTGCGCTTGATCAGGCGGCGGAAACGTGCGTGCTCGGCCTGTCGAAGCGCACGCATCTCACGGGACGCGGCATCGTGCGTCTGGTTCGCATCGCACGCACGATTGCCGATGTCGCAGAAAGCGAGCGGGTGACGCAAGACCACGTGCTCGAGGCCGCGATGTATCAGGGAAGGAGGGATCAGTGATGGGTGAGGTCCGCTACGAACTGCATCCCGGTGATGGGCTGTTTCCCGCTACTGTTCTGGAACTTTCCGATGTGCCGCAGACGTTGTTCGTCCGTGGCGACCCGGAGGTGCTCTCGACGCCGGCGCTCTCGATTATCGGTGCGCGCAAGGCCTCGCCGTACGGTCTTGCCGTGGCAGAGCTGGCCGCGAAAGTTGCGGTCGAGGCGGGGGTGACGGTGGTCTCGGGCGGTGCGGTCGGCTGCGACCAGGCCTCGGGTTGGGCCGCGGTCAACGCCGGGGGCAGGCACGTCTTGGTTTTGGGTACGGGCGCCGACGTGGTCTACCCGCGTTCGAGTGCGGGGCTTATCGCGCGCACGATCGATACGGGCGGTGCGGTCGTGTCCATCTCGCCTTGGGGCATGGGGCCGCGTAAGTTTGCCTTTCCGCGGCGTAACCGGGTGATTGCCGCGCTTTCGCAGGCACTCTTCGTGTCGGAGGCCGGCATGCCTTCGGGCACGTTCTCGACGGCGGAGGCCGCCATGGACCTGGGGCGCGAACTGCTTGCGGTACCGGGCTCCATTTTGTCGCCCGAGTCGCGCGGGACCAACTATCTCATTGCCAACGGGGCCTGCTGCATTATTGACGAGGAGTCCATCGAGATGGCCATCTCTCGAATCTACGGTACCCTGCGCTATTCGCGTCCCGATGCGCCCGGTATCGCGGATCTGGACCCCACACAGCAGGCCGTGATGCATGCCCTCATCGCCTCGCCGCTCAAGGTTGAAGACATCGCCACACTCGTCTCCCTTGATGCCGTCGGTGTGCTCAAGCTCCTGGGCTCGCTCGAGCTCGAGGGCCTCATCGAGCGCATGATGGATGGAAGGTATGCGCCCTCCAAGTTTGCCCTTCACGCCCAGACGCCCTTCGGTCACAATGGAAAACGTGTCAATTAGAAAGGTGTTTGCAGATGCTGTTTGATCAGGTGACGGTTATCGGTGGCGGTCTAGCGGGATCGGAATGCGCGATTCAGCTGGCAGATCGCGGGTTCGCCGTAAAGCTGTGCGAGATGCGCCCGCAGGTAAGCTCTCCTGCCCACCATACCGATCACTTGGCGGAGCTCGTCTGCTCCAATTCATTTAAGTCGACCCGTCCCGATTCCGCCGCCGGTCTGCTGAAGGCCGAGCTCGAGCGCATGGGTTCGGTGCTGCTCGACTGTGCTCATCGTGCGGCCGTTCCCGCTGGCGGCGCCCTGGCGGTCGACCGCGTCAAGTTTTCCGAGCTCGTCGAGGCCGAGGTTGCCGCCCGCCCCAATATCGAGGTCGCCCACGGTGAGGTCACCCAGATCCCCGAGGGTCATGTGGTTATCGCCGCGGGTCCCTTGTGCTCGCCGGCATTGAGCGAGGAGGTCATGAAGCTTGTCGGTGGTGACGCCCTGGCGTTCTTTGACGCGGCCGCCCCGATTGTCGATGCCTCGACGCTCGATATGGACGTGCTGTTCTCGCAGTCGCGCTACGAGGAGCAGGGGAGTGGCGACTATCTGAATGCCCCGCTTAACAAGGAAGAGTACGAGGTCTTTATCGAGGCGCTCACCACGGCCGATCGCGTGGTGCTCAAGGATTTTGAGGGCGGGGACCTGTTCCAGGCCTGTCAGCCTGCCGAGGAGGTTGCGCGCACGGGCAAGGATGCCATCCGCTTTGGCGCTATGAAGCCCGTCGGGCTCACCGACCCGCGCACCGGTCGTCGTCCCTGGGCGGCAATTCAGCTGCGCGCCGAGAACAAGGAGAAGACCGCCTATAACCTGGTTGGCTTCCAGACCAACCTGACCTTCGGCGAACAGAAGCGCGTCTTCCATATGGTTCCCGGCCTGGAGAACGCCGAGTTCTTCCGCTACGGCGTCATGCACCGCAACACCTTTGTCGATGCTCCGCACGTGCTCGACGGCACCTTTGCCGTTCCCGGCACGAGCGTGCGTCTTGCCGGCCAGATCACCGGTACCGAGGGGTACATGGAGGCCGTGGCGACGGGTCTGCTCGCCGCGCTCAACACCTATGCCGAGGCTATCGGTGCCGCGGGCGTCGAGCTGCCGCGCGTGGGCGCCCTGGGCGCGCTCGTGGGGTATGCGACCGATCCGGCTACGGTGGGCTATCAACCCATGCACGTCAACTTTGGCCTTGTTCCGCCGCTCGAGGACGGTAAGCGTCGCAGCAAGCGCGATCGTTACCAGGCCTACGCGGATCGCGCCCTCAAGGCCCTGGACGCCTATCTGGAAACGCGCTCCGATCTGTTTGGAGGCGAGAGGTCATAGCTTTTGACCTGTACGATGCCGTCGACTCGTTCATTGCCTACATTGCACGTGTCGAAGGGCTTGCCCCCAATACGGTAACCGCCTACGCCTCGCGGCTCGAGCGCTTCGCCGCGTGGTGCGACCGCGAGGGCATCGACGCTCGCGCCGCCGACGTGCGGACCGTTCGCTCCTATTTGGCCGAGCTGTCGCGTGGCCAGGTGGCGGCTCGGACCCTTGCGGCACACCTGTCTGCTATTCGCTCGCTCTATCGGTGGATGGCTGCCGAGGGAATCGTTGAGGGCGATGCGGTCTCGGCGATATCCTCGCCCAAGCTGCCGCGCGATCTTCCCGGTGTGCTGACGACCCGGCAAGTCGAGTCGTTGCTCAAGGCCCCCGACACCTCGACGCCTGCGGGGCTGCGCGATGCGGCGATGCTCGAGCTGCTCTATGCCTCCGGCGCGCGAATCTCGGAGCTCGCGGCGCTCAACGTGGAGTCTATTGGTTGGTCCGAGCGAACGCTGCGACTTTGGGGCAAGGGGAGCAAGGAGCGTATCGTGCCCCTGTATCGGCGCGCTCTCGAGGCTACCCGCCGCTATATTGAGGAAGGGAGGCCGCAGCTCCTTGCACAGGCAAAGCGTAACGACGGTGCGAACGGCGCGCATCCGCTGTTTATCTCGGCGCGCGGAAACCGCATGAGTGCCGCCATGCTCAGAAGGCGGTTCCACATGCTTGCGGCACTTGCCGGCATTCCTGCCGACATCGCCCCGCATGCGATGCGCCACACCTTTGCGACCGACCTGCTCGAGGGCGGCGCGGATCTGCGCTCGGTTCAGGAGCTGCTGGGGCATGCGAGCTTGTCCACGACGCAGATCTATACGCACCTCACGCCCGACCGACTAAAGCGCGCCGTGAGTCAGGCACACCCCCGCGGCGAGTAGGAGAAGGGCCTCCCGCGCGCACCGAGGTGTGTGGTTTTGATTGCGGGTTGGCAGGAAGAGGCAATCCTGCTATCATTCATCGGGTTGCTTCACGGCAACAGGTTTTTATCACGCACGCGCGGCTACTTCATACCGTGGTGCCCGGGCTTTGGTAGCACATGTCCGGGTTGGTTTTGGAGGATGACCCCGCGCGGAGGCAAACCACAGGAGGTTTAATATGGCTACCAAGATTAATATCCGCACCCTGCTCGAGGCCGGCTGCCACTTCGGTCACCAGACCCGTCGCTGGAACCCCAAGATGAAGCCGTTCATCTTCGGTGAGCGCAACGGCATCTACATCCTCGACCTCAAGCAGACCATCCTTGACGCCGACCAGGCCTACACCTTCGTCAAGAACGTTGCCAAGGGCGGCAACGTGCTGTTCGTCGGCACCAAGAAGCAGGCTCAGGAGGCCGTTAAGAACGCCGCTGAGCGCGCCAACATGCCTTACATCAACCAGCGTTGGCTCGGCGGCATGCTGACCAACTTCGTCACCATCCGCTCCCGCATCAACCGCATGGAGGAGCTCGAGGCCATGGTCGAGGACGGTCGCATGGCAGTGCTGCCCAAGAAGGAGCAGGCAGTGCTCGGCAAGGAGCTCGCTAAGCTCCAGACCAACCTCGGTGGCGCCCGCGACATGAAGGGTCTGCCCCAGGCTCTCTTCGTCATCGACACCAAGCGCGAGGAGAACGCCATCAAGGAGGCCCAGCGCCTGAACATCCCCGTCGTCGCCCTGATCGACACCAACTCCGATCCCGACGAGGTCGAGTACGGCATCCCCTGCAACGATGACGCCATCTCCGCAGTCACCCTTATGTGCGAGCTCATGGCCGACGCCTGCCTCGCTGGCTCCGGTAAGGAGCTGGTCTCCGAGGCCGAGATGGCCGCCGAGCCCAAGGCCGAGTAAATCAGTCCTATTTAAGTCTTTTTCATCTCTTTGAAAGGAACCACAATGGCCCAGATTACTGCCGCTATGGTCAAGCAGCTCCGCGAGATGACCGACTCCCCGATGATGGAGTGCAAGAAGGCTCTCGTCGAGGCTGACGGCGACATGGACGCCGCCGTCGACGTTCTGCGCAAGAACGGCCTCGCCAAGGCTGCCAAGAAGGCTGGCCGTGAGACCAACGAGGGCGCTGTCGCCGCGTTCGTCTCCGAGGATGGCAAGACCGGCGCTCTGCTCGAGCTCTCCTGCGAGACCGACTTCGTCGGCTCCAACGCCAAGTTCACCGGCTTTGCTTCTAAGGTCGCCGAGGTTGTCGCCACCACCGAGCCGGCTGACGTCGACGCGCTGCTCGAGAAGCCGATGGGCGAGGAGACCGTTTCCTCCGAGCTCACCGAGATGATTCACATCATGGGCGAGAACATGAAGATCTCCCGTTTCGCCGCCCGCAAGGCCGAGAATGGCGCTCTCGCTTCTTACATCCACATGGGTGGTAAGATCGGCGTCCTCGTCGAGTTCGCCTTCGAGAAGGCCGAGACCGCTCAGGCCGACTCCTTCAAGACCTTCGCTCACGACGTCGCCCTTCAGGTTGCCGCCGTCGCCCCGATCTGCGCTACCCGCGATCAGGTTCCGGCTGAGACCGTCGAGCACGAGAAGCAGATCTACATGGCTCAGGCTGCCGAGTCCGGCAAGCCCGAGGCTATCCAGGAGAAGATGGCTGTTGGCCGTCTGGAGAAGTTCTACAAGCAGTCCGTGCTCACCGAGCAGGAGTTCATCAAGGACAGCTCCCTCACCATCAAGAAGTATGCTGAGCAGGTCTCCAAGGAGCTCGGCGATACCATTACCGTCGTTGCCTTCGACCGCCTGGTCCGTGGCGAGTAAATAAGCTCTTGTAGCTGGTAATGAGCAGGCTGTGGGTTTTACTCACAGCCTGCTTTTTCATGGCTCTTATCAGAGCCTTTGATATCATATTGAGAGTCTAATTAAAGGAGGATCGCTTTGTCCGACATCCGATATAAACGCGTGCTTCTGAAGCTTTCCGGCGAAGCACTGATGGGCGACGGCCAATATGGCATCGACCCCAAGATTACCGATCATCTTGCCAAGCAGGTCAAGGAGCTGCTCGCCGTTGGCCATGAGGTCGGCGTCGTTGTCGGCGGCGGCAACATTTTCCGCGGCATGGCCGGCGCTGCCGGTGGCATGGAGCGCGCCCAGGCCGACTACATGGGCATGCTGGCAACCGTTATGAACGCGCTTGCCCTGCAGGATGCCTTCGAGCACAACGATGTTCCCTGCCGTGTGATGAGCGCTATCCAGATGAACGAGATCTGCGAGCCCTATATTCGCCGTCGCGCCATCAACCACCTTTCCAAGGGCAACGTCGTTATTTTTGCCGCCGGTTCGGGCAATCCGTACTTTACGACCGACACCGCCGCGGCTCTTCGTGCCTGCGAGATCGGTGCCGAGATTCTGATTAAGGCCACCAAGGTTGACGGCATCTACGACAAGGATCCCGTCAAGTGCGCCGATGCCGTCCGTTTTGACAAGATTACCTATCACGAGGTTCTCGTCCGCGGTCTGCAGGTTATGGATTCTACGGCTACGGCACTGTGCCAGGATAACCGTATGCCGATTTTGGTCCTCAACATCGATGGCGAGGACACCGTCAAGCGCGCGCTTTCGGGTGAGCCCGTCGGCACGCTCGTCTATCAGGAGGATTAAGCATGGCAGAGAACATCACCGTCCACATGGACAAGTCGCTCGAGTCCCTCAAGCACAACTTCTCCAAGGTTCGCACGGGCCGCGCCAACGCTAACATTCTGTCCGACATATCGGTCGATTACTACGGTGTTCCCACGCCGGTTACCCAGGTTGCTGCCGTTAAGACCCCCGAGGCTCACATGCTGCTCATCGAGCCCTGGGACAAGGCGCTCGTCAACGCCATTGTGAAGGCCATCAGCGCTTCCGATCTGGGCATTACTCCCAACTCTGACGGTACCGTCGTACGCCTGCCGTTCCCGGCTCCCACCGAGGAGCGTCGTCGCGAGCTCGTCAAGGAGTGCCGCGAGTATGCCGAGCAGGCCAAGGTTTCCATCCGCAACATCCGTCGTGACTTTAACAACAAGCTCGAGCGCGACGAAGAGCTCACCGAGGACGATGTCCGTCGCGAGCAGGCCAAGGTCCAGAAGCATACCGATGAGTATGTTGCCAAGGTCGAGGAGCTTCTGAAGGAAAAAGAAGCCGAGGTCATGGAGATCTAAGGTGCAATACGACGAGAACAAACTGGTCGAGTACTTTGCCGACGCCCCTGCGGGCGTCGGTTTTTCCGACCTTGACCTCAATAAGATCCCGCATCATATTTCGTGCATCATGGACGGTAACGGTCGTTGGGCCACGGCGCGCGGTCTTGCCCGCACCGAGGGTCACAAAGCCGGTATCGTTTCCCTGCGCGAGATCATTACCGCATGCGTGCGCTTGGGTGTCGACGTCCTTTCGGCCTATGCGTTTTCCACCGAAAACTGGAATCGTCCGCAGCACGAGGTCAACGTTTTGATGCATTTGTTTGCCAAGACGTTTATCGATGAGCTGCCGCTGCTTAAGCGTGAAAACGTTCGCGTTGTCTTTTTGGGCGATATTTCCGCACTGCCTAAGAAGACCCGCGATGTCTTTGAGCGAGGTCTTGCCGAGTGTGCCGACCACACCGGCATGACGTTGGCGCTTGCCGTCAACTACGGCGCTCGTGCCGAGATCACCCGTGCTGCCCGTCAGATCGCGCTCGATGCCGCCGCCGGAAAGATTGATCCCGCCGCTATCGACGATGATATGGTTGCTTCGCACCTGTACACCGCTGGGCTGCCCGATCCGGAGCTTGTGATTCGAACCTCCGGCGAGCTTCGCCTTTCGAACTATCTGCTGTGGCAGGTTGCCTATTCCGAGTTTTATATCACCGATACCTATTGGCCCGACTTTGATCGTTGGGGTCTTGTCAACGCCATTTTGGCCTATCAGGGCCGCGACCGTAGGTTTGGTGGACTGAGCAAGACCGAGGAGGCTTAATCGTGTCCGATCGTCCCAAGGCGTCTGCTCCCAAGGCGCCTGCCGCCAAAAGCGGTGCGGCTGCGACTTCGTGGCTGGCCGGCTTTATTACCCGTGCCGCTGCAGGTATCGTCTACGCCGTTGTATTTATTCTCTGCCTGGTTTTGGGTATCGTTCCCACCGCCATCTTCGTCTCCGTCATGAGCGGCCTGTGCTGCTTTGAGTTTTTCCGCATGACGAAGCTCGATGGCAAGGTGGCCAACGAGCGCCTGGGTATCGCTGCCGCCGTGCTCTTTCCGCTCTCGGCGCTGGGCGACTCGCTGTTGTTGAATGCCCTGCTTTTTGCTCTGATGCTTGCGGTGGGCATTTGGTATGTCTGTTCGTCGCGTACCCGCATATCCGATGTAGCTGTGACGCTCATGGGTCCTATCTACACCGGTTTTATGCTGTCGGCCATCGTACTGCTGCGCGATGCCGTGCCCGGTTTTGCCGGTGCCCTGCTTTCGGTGGGCGTTTGCGCGTCTCTCTGGGTCTCCGATTCGTTTGCCTACATCGTGGGCAGCCGTATCGGCAAGCACAAGATGGTTCCCAAGATTTCTCCCAAAAAGAGCTGGGAGGGCTTTTTCGGCGGCATCTTGGGCTCGATTCTCATCTGGCTCATTTTGTGGGCAACGCATTTCTATAAGCTGAGCTTGCCCTATGCACTGCTGTGCGGCGTGGTCGTGTCCATCTTGGGCGTTATCGGCGACCTCATCGAGTCGCGCATCAAGCGCGGCGTGGGCGTCAAGGATTCCGGCAATCTGATTCCGGGCCATGGCGGCATGCTCGACCGTAGCGACTCGCTTATCTTTGGCTGCATTACCGCGCAGTTGCTTTTGA
Organism: Collinsella sp. AM34-10; assembly: GCF_003469185.1. Classification (GTDB taxonomy): domain Bacteria; phylum Actinomycetota; class Coriobacteriia; order Coriobacteriales; family Coriobacteriaceae; genus Collinsella. The sequence goes on from NZ_QSIL01000001.1 coordinate 439,198, forward strand.
TGATCGGAGGCGTGCTGTAATGGCTTTTCAGACGACGTGCGGCCCCGACGGGCGTCTGCGGGTTGCAATTTTGGGTTGTACGGGCTCTATCGGCACGCAGGCACTCGATGTATGCCGTCAGCATGTCGATCGACTGCAGGTGACGGCACTGTCCGTTAACTCCAGCACCTCGGAGCTCGTTGCGTTTGCCCGTGAGTTTTCGGTTCCGGCTGTTGCCGTGGCCGATGTTGCCCATGGTGCGGACGCTGTACTGCAGGAGTTGCCCGAGGGTACCGAGCTCGGTGTTGGTGCGCAGGCGGTTTGCGAGCTCGCACGTCGCGATGACGTCGACTGTGTCCTTGTTGCTATTGTGGGCGCCGCCGGGCTCGAAGCGAGCCATGCTGCCCTGACCTCGAACAAGCGTCTTGCACTTGCTAACAAAGAGTCCCTCGTTGTCGGCGGCGATCTGCTGATGCCGTTGGCGCAGCCGGGTCAGCTCATTCCGGTCGACTCTGAGCACTCCGCCATCTACCAGTGCTATCTGGGGGAGAATCCGCGCGAGGCCCACTGCATTTGGCTCACTTGTTCGGGCGGTCCGTTCTTTGGCCGTTCGCGCGAGGACCTCGACCACGTGACCCGCAATGACGCCTTGGCGCATCCCACGTGGGCCATGGGGGCAAAGATCACCATCGACTCCGCCACCCTTATGAACAAGGGCCTGGAGCGTATCGAGGCGATGCATCTGTTCGGTTGCGACCTCGACTTTATCAACGTGGTCGTTCAGCGTCAGTCCAAGATTCACTCTATGGTCGAGTTTGCCGACGGCTCCGTGATGGCACACCTTGGCGCCTCCGATATGCGCATTCCCATTCAGTTTGCCTTCTCGTATCCCGAGCGTTGGGATACTCCGGCGCCTCGAATCGATTTTCGTGAGTTGGGGCAGCTTACCTTCGACGCGGCCGATATGGAAACGTTCCGTTGCCTCGCGCTTGCCGAGCGTGCGGGCAAAACGGGCGGCACCATGCCGTGCGTGCTGAATGCCGCCAACGAAGTTGCCGTCGATGCCTTCCTGCACGATGCCTGCACCTTTACCGATATCGACCGTATCGTCGAGTCGTGCATGGACGCACACGATACACAGGCGGTCGCATCGTTTGAGCAGCTTCGCGATATCGACTCGTGGGCTCGTGCCAAGGCCGCCGAGGTGCTTGCTGCAACCCGCTCTTAATCGTAAGGATTGCTTTTCGTTTTATGGATACTGTTCTGAGTGTTCTCTCCTCGGTCTTTTGGGGTCTTTTGATGCTATCCGTCCTCGTGTTTCTGCACGAGGGCGGCCACTTTTTAGCGGCTCGTGCGTGCGGTGTGCGCGTCACCGAGTTTTTCTTGGGCCTGCCGTGCCGCTTTGACATTCATCGTACGTCGCGTCGCATTGGTACCAAGTTTGGTGTGACGCCGCTGCTGCTGGGTGGTTATGCCGCTATCTGCGGTATGGACCCGACCGATGTCTCGTGCGCCGACCGTGTGCTTGCGGCGATCTATCGTCATGGTCGCGTTTCGGTTGCAGACCTTTCCGTCGAGCTGGAGCTCCCCGAGGAGGATGTTCTCGAGGCTTGTGTCTTGCTTTTGGGCTGGGGTTCCATTGCGCCTTGGTACGAGGAAGGGGAGAAGCCTTCACCTAGCTACTATCCGGTCAGGTACCAGACGCTGCCGCGCGACGCTGCAGGATATACCACTTTTGACGGCCGCAGGTTTGATCGAGAGCATGCAACTGCCGAGGGAGATGTGTGGGAGCCCCCGGTCGCCGCTTCGGAGTTTCTTGAGCAGGAGCGTTCACATACCTATCTGGGCCAAGGTTTTCTCAAACGTGCCTTTATGCTGCTCGCTGGCATTCTCGTCAATATTCTGACGGGCTTTTTGCTGCTTATGAGCATCTACTCTATCGCCGGCGTTTCGGTGCCGGTCGATAGCAACGTGATCGGTCAGGTCGAAGAAGGCTCGATAGCAGCCAATGCAGGTATCGAGGCCGGCGACGCAATTCTTTCGGTCGACGGCGTGTCCTGCTCTTCCTGGATGGACGTGCACGATGCGATCGGAGCGGCCGCCGGAAAGGACGATATCGCCATTGAGTATCAGCGCGACGGCAAGAAACTTTCGACCTCGGTTGCGCTCAAGAAGGACGAGCGTTTGGGCGTTTACGCCTCTACGCAGGTGGTCCATTTGGACCCTATCACCTCGGCGCGCCTGTCGTTCTCCTATGTTCAGCAGACTGCTGAGGGCGTGATGCGCCTGCTGCAGCCGCAGCATACGATGGAGATACTCGATCAGTCCTCCTCGATTGTGGGTATCAGCGTCATGTCTTCTCAGGCGGCGGCAGCCGGTCCCGCGACGTTCTTGACGTTTGCCGCGCTCATCTCGTTTTCGCTGGGCTTTATGAACCTGCTGCCCATTCCGCCGCTCGACGGGGGAAAGTTGATTATCGAGATTATCCAAAAGGTTGCCGGTCGCGAGCTGCCGCTGAAGGTGCAGACAATCGTCAGCTATGTCGGCATCGCGCTCTTTGCGCTGCTGTTTGTCTACATGCTTCGTTCCGACGTCCTTCGATTTATTTTGTAGGGGAGTGTTTGGATTGTCTTTGTCCCATCCTTTGCCGCGTGAGCTGACACGCCCCGTGTTTGTCGGTGACGTGCAGATAGGCGGCGGCGCTCCGGTGGTGGTTCAGTCCATGACCTGCACCGATACCGCCGACGCCCAGGCAACGCTTGCACAAGTTCATGCACTCGCTCAGGCGGGTTGCGATGTTGTGCGCGTGAGTGTGCCCACCGAGGCTGCGCTCGAGGGCTTTCGTACGATTTGTGCGGAGTCTCCGGTGCCGATCGTTGCCGATATCCACTTTAACCATAAGCTCGCCATTGGCGCCGTTAAGGCCGGTGCCGCCAAGCTCCGCATCAATCCCGGCAACATCGGTGATTGGGCCAAGGTCGATGCTGTGATCGATGCCGCGGGCGCCGCTGGGTGCGCGATTCGCATTGGCGTGAACGCTGGCTCGCTTGAGCAGGATATCGCCGAGCGCGATGACCTTACGCAGCCCGAAAAGCTCGTGATGTCGAGTGAGCGTTTCGTCAAGCATTTTGAGGATCGCGGTTTTACCAATATCGTGCTTTCCGCCAAGGCCCATAGCGTGTCCACGACGCTCGACACCTATCGCGCCCTGTCGCGCGAAATCCCCCATGTTCCGCTTCATTTGGGCGTTACGGAGGCCGGAACCAAGCTCCAGGGCACCATTAAGAGCTCTGTGGGCCTGGGTATTCTGCTTTCCGAGGGCATTGGCGACACCATGCGCGTCTCGCTTACGGCCGATCCGGTCGAGGAACCGCCGGTCGCCTGGGGTATTCTGCAGTCGCTTGGCCTTCGCCGCCGTGGCCCCGAGATCGTCTCGTGCCCCACGTGCGCTCGCTGCCAGGTCAACCTCATTCCTATCGCCGAGGAGGTCACCGAGCGGCTTAAGAACTACTCCGCGCCGCTTTCGATCGCCGTTATGGGATGCGCGGTCAATGGCCCCGGCGAGGCTTCTGACGCCGACTTGGGCGTTGCCTGCGGACGAGGTCAGGGCCTGCTCTTTTCGCACGGCCAGATCATTGGTAAAGTAGCTGAGGACCAAATTGTCGACGCGCTTATGGCCGAGGTCGACAAGCTAATTGAGGAGAAATAAATGACTCGAGCAATGTATATGTCTAAGCTGTATGCTCCGACGCTCAAAGAGGATCCGGCCGATGCCGAGCTTGCGAGCCATCGCCTGCTGCTGCGTGCCGGCATGATTCGCAAGGAGGCCGCCGGTCTCTATTCCTATCTGCCGCTCGCGTGGCGCTCGATTCGCAAAATCGAGAACATCGTGCGCGACGAGATGGACGCTGCCGGTGCCCAGGAGCTCATGATGCCCATCATGGTCGATGCCGAGCTGTGGCGTGAGTCCGGCCGTATCGATGCCTATGGTAAGGAGCTCGTGCGCTTTGATGACCGCCACGGCCGCGAGTTCGTGCTCGGCCCCACGCACGAGGAGACCGTGACCGCCTTGGTGCGCAATGAACTGCGTTCCTACAAGCAGCTGCCGGTGAATCTCTATCACATCCAGGATAAGTTCCGCGACGAGTTCCGTCCCCGCTTTGGCCTGATGCGCGGTCGCGAGTTCATCATGAAGGACGCCTACAGCTTCTCTGCCACGCAGGAGAGCCTGCAGGAGGAGTACGACAAGATGAAGCAGGCCTACGCCAATATCTGCGAGCGCTGCTACATCAAGGCCCTGCCCGTCGTCGCCGATTCCGGCGAGATCGGCGGTGACACCTCCGTCGAGTATATGGCGCTGGCCGAGGCCGGCGAGGCTTCGCTGGTCTACTGCGACGATTGCGGCTTTGCTGCCGATGACGAGGCGGCAAGCACTAAGGTTGTCGTGACCGAGGGTCCCGGCGACGGTACGCTTACCAAGGTCGAGACTCCGGGCATGGGCACCATCGAGGCCGTTGCCAAGTTCTTTGGGTTCCCCGAGAACGGCACGCGCAAGTCCCTGGCTCTCATCGACGCCGAGGGCAAGCCGGTTGTGGCCATCGTTCCGGGCGATCATGAGCTCAACGACTGCAAGGCCGAGCACGTCTTTGGCAAGGGCTATCGCATGATGACCGATGAGGAGCTCCAGACCTACGGTCTGCACAAGGGCTTTATCGGACCGGTTAACCTGCCCGAGGGCATCCGTCTGGTCTGCGACGAGAGCCTGCGCGAGTCCAAGCAGTGGGCCTGCGGTGCCAACGAGGTCGATTATCACCTTACCGGTGCCTGCCCTGAGCGCGACTTTACCGTCGACGACTGGGCCGACCTGGTTACCGTCGTTGCCGGCGATCCCTGCCCGCACTGCGGCAAGCCGCTCTCCGCTGCCCGCGGTATCGAGGTCTCTCAGGTATTCCAGCTGGGCACCAAGTACTCCGAGGCCATGGGTGCCACCTTTATGGACGAGGACGGCAAGGAGAAGCCGCTCATCATGGGCTGCTACGGCGTTGGCGTGTCTCGCTCGCTCGCTGCCGTTGTGGAGCAGCACAACGACGAGCACGGTATCGTCTGGCCGGTCTCCGTTGCCCCGTACGAGGTCGCGGTGATTCCGCTCGATCCCAAGAAGGAGGAGTGCGCTTCCGTTTGCGGGCAGATCGTCGAGGGTCTGTGCGCCGAGGGTATCGAGGTTGTCGTCGATGACCGTGATGAGCGTCCCGGCTTTAAGTTTGCCGACAACGACCTTATGGGTTTCCCATATCAGGTGATTCTGGGCAAGCGCGGTCTTAAGAACGGTACCGTTGAGCTTAAGGACCGTGCTACGGGCGAGCGCGAGGATGTGGCAATCGATGAGGTTGTCGCCAAGGTCGCCGAGCTTGTGAAGGCAGCACGCCGTTAATCGAGCCCGCTGCGTTGAGTGCGCTTACGAAGCGCCCCTGCGTCTCTCGAGGGAGAGGCGCAGGGCCGCTTTTGCGTCTAAGAATCTTTTATAGCTAAAAGAAAAACCCCACAGCCCATTCGAGCTGCGGGGTTTCCCTTTGTGCCTCCGATGCGAAATGAATCGCTCAGATATTACTGATAATCGACGACGTCGATCCAGTCCTTAAGGAACTCATCGTTCACGTTGCGCTTACGAGCGAGCTCGGAAGCGGCGACGATGCTCGTCCACTGACGCACGACCTGCATGGGCATGTCGGCGCGGTCGCAGTAGAGCTCCAGGTAGGCCTCAGCCTGGTCCTTGCTGTTGAGGGCAAAGAGCAGGTAGGTGGTGGCAACGTCGGCAGCAGGGGAGCCCTGGGTGGCATGTGCCCAGTCGCAGACGTACAGCTGGCCGTCGTCGCCGACGATGACGTTGGAGGGGTTGAAGTCGCCGTGGCAGACCTTGAACTCCTTGGTCATGCCGTCCAGACGCTCCTGAAGGTTGTAGCGCGTGGTGGCATTGAGCTGATCGAGGCTGTCGATCATGCGGGCGAACTTATCGCGCTGACGGTTGAGCAGCGGGGAGGTGTAGCCGTGGATCTCGATCTGGAGGTCGACGAACATCTCGAGGTACTCACCAAAGCGCTGGGGCTCGGCAGTCATCTTCTCGGCAAGGGTGGTGCCCGGAACCTTCTCGGTCACGAGAGCCCAGCCGTTGGCGTTCTCGAGCTGAGAAACCTCGAGAGCCTTGGGGCTGCGGATGCCGCACTCATTGATGCGGGCAAGATTCAAAGCCTCGTTGAACACGTCGGAGACGGGCTTGGTCTCGTTAAAGACCTTGACGATCTTGTCACCCAGGTCGTAAACGACCTTGTTGCCGCGACGGACGAGCTCGGTCTTGGAATCGGGGAGCAGCATGATTGCATCCTTTCAACGATGCGATAGAAGCAACGGCGGGGGCGTGCGTACACCCGTGCACCCCCGCCGCAAATAACCGTGCTAAAAACTAGCAGACGGCGTAGTCCTGGGGCTCGCGGCCGTAGTAGGCGTCCAGGTAGAGCTCCTTGATCTCGCTCATGAGCGGGTAGCGCGGGTTAGCGCCGGTGCACTGGTCGTTGAATGCCTGCTCGGTCATCTCGTCGAGGGTGTCGAGGAAGTACTGCTCGTCAACACCGTAGTCGGCGATGGTCTTCTTGACACCGATGAAGTCCTTGAGCTCCTCGAGCTTCGTGATGAAGTTCTCGAAGACCTCCTTGTCGTCCTTGCCCTCGATGCCGCAGTACTTGGCAATCTCGGCGTAGTTGTGCAGCGCGTTGGGGTAAGGATACTGGGAGAAGGTACCCATCTTGACGGGAGCCTCGGCGGCGTTGTAGCGCATAACGCGGGTCAGGATGACGGCGTTTGCGAGGCCGTGGGGCAGGTGATGGAAAGCGCCGAGCTTGTGGGCCATGGAGTGGTTGAGGCCCAGGAAGGCGTTGGCGAAGGCCATACCGGCCATGCAGGAGGCGTTGTGCATCTCCTCGCGGGCATGCGGGTCCTTGGCACCGTTCGTGAAGCTGGAGGGCAGGTTCTCGAAGACGAGCTTAGCAGCGCGCTCGGAGAGGCCCTTAGTGTAGTCGGAAGCCATGATGGAGACGTAGGACTCGATGGCGTGGGTCATGACATCGATGCCGGAGGCAGCGGTCAGGCCGCGCGGGGCGGTCATGCAGTTGTCGGCGTCGACGATAGCCATGTTGGGGAGCAGCGCGTAGTCGGCGAGCGGCCACTTGATGCCGGTCTCCTTGTCGGTGATGATGGCGAACGGCGTGCACTCGGAGCCGGTACCCGAAGAGGTCGGGACGGCGACGAAGTAGGCCTTCTTGCCCATCTCGGGGAAGGTGAAGATACGCTTGCGGATGTCCATGAAGTCCATGGCCATGTCCTCAAACTTGCACTCGGGGTGCTCGTACATCATCCACATGATCTTGCCGGCGTCCATAGCGGAGCCACCGCCGACGGCGATGATGACGTCCGGCTCAAAGAGAGCCATCTGCTTGGCGCCGCGACGTGCGCACTGCAGCGACGGATCGGGCTCGACGTCGTAGAAGCAGTCGTGGGCGATGCCCATCTCGTCGAGCTTGGCCTCGATGGCGCGGGTGTTGCCATTCTTGAAGAGGAACTGGTCGGTGACGATGAAGGCGCGCTTCTTGCCCATGACGGTACCGAGCTCGTCGAGGGCGACGGGCGTGGAACCCTTCTTGAAGTAGACCTTCTCGGGAGCGCGGAACCACAGCATGTTCTCACGGCGCTCGGCCACAGTCTTAACGTTGATCAAGTGCTTCACCCCAACGTTCTCGGAGACGGAGTTGCCGCCCCAGGAGCCGCAGCCCAGGGTCAGAGACGGCTTCATGCCAAAGTTGTACAGGTCACCGATGCCGCCGTGCGAGGACGGGGTGTTGATGACGATACGGCAGGCCTTCATGACGTGCTCGAACAGGCTGATCTTCTCGGCCTGGGCGGGGTGCACGTACAGAGAGGCGGTGTGGCCCGGGCCACCGGCGAGCACCAGGTGCTCGGCCTTGTCGACGGCCTCCTGGAAGTCCTTGGCGTGGTACATGGCCAGGACCGGGGAGAGCTTCTCGTGGGAGAACTCCTCCTTGGCGGGGTCGGTGGAGGTGACCTCGGCGATCAGGATCTTGGTCTTGGCGGGAACCTCGATGCCGGCGAGCTCGGCGATCTTGGCGGCAGCCATGCCGGGGATGCGGTGGTCGAGAGCGCCGTTCTTGAACATGGCGGCACGCAGGGCCTCCATCTCGGCACCCTGCTTGACGAAGTAGCAGCCGCGCTTCTGGAACTCGGCCTTGACCTGGTCATAGATGGTGTCGATGACGGTCACGGACTGCTCGGAAGCGCAGATCATGCCGTTGTCGAAGGTCTTGGAGTGGATGATGGAGTTGACGGCGAGCAGCACGTCGGCGGTGTCGTCGATGACGACCGGGGTGTTACCGGCGCCAACGCCCAGGGCGGGCTTGCCCGAGGAGTAAGCGGCCTTGACCATGCCCGGGCCACCGGTGGCGAGGATGATGTCGACGTCGCGCATGACCATGTTGGTCAGCTCGATGGAGGGGACATCAACCCAGCCGATGATGCCCTCGGGGGCACCGGCCTTGACGGCGGCATCAAGCACGAGCTTGGCGGCGGCGATGGTGCACTTGGCGGCAGCCGGGTGCGGGGAGATGATGATGGCGTTGCGGGTCTTCAGGCTGATCAGCGTCTTGAAGATCGCGGTAGAAGTGGGGTTGGTCGTCGGGATGACGGCGCCCACGATGCCGATGGGCTCGGCGATCTTGGTGATGCCGTAAGCCTCGTCGCGCTCCAGGACACCACAGGTCTTGGTGTTCTTGTAAGCGTTGTAGATGTACTCTGCGGCGTAGTGGTTCTTGATGACCTTGTCCTCAAGAACGCCGCGGCCGGTCTCCTCGATGGCCATCTTCGCCAACGGGATACGAGCCTTGTTGGCAGCCATGGCGGCCTCATAGAAGATCTTGTCGACCTGCTCCTGCGTGTACGTAGCAAAAAGCGCCTGGGCCTCTCGCATCTGAGCGAGCTTAGCCTCAAGCGCCTCTACGTTGTCCACAATTGCGGGAGTAGTGTTTTCCGGTGACTTTTTCACCATTTGTGTCTCCTTGCGATCGGAGATTTACCCTACGTCTTGCATGATAGCAAGAAATTAATCGGCGAACGGTCAGATTCCTCTAAAAGGCACACTAAAACGCTTCAATATACTGAAGCGTTTTAACTAAACTATCCTATAGCATCGCCCCACTCATTGGGGACAGGCTTACATGAGTGCTTTCACTCATGTAAGCCTGTCCCCAATGAGCGCAAAAAGGCGCCCTCCGTAGGGGAGGGCGCCTTTGGTAAGTTCTATGTGAACGCGAGGTCTTTGACCCGGAGAGTCCGAGGTACTTGTTGGTAAGACCTTATTTAGGAGCGCGCAACCTTGCCGGACTTAAGGCAGGTGGAGCAAACGTTCATCTTGCGACGGTGGCCATCGACGACGACGTAGACGCGCTGGATGTTGGGGCGGAACTTACGGTTGGTGACGCGGTGAGAGTGGCTGATGGAGCGACCGGCAACGGGGTGCTTACCGCAAACTTCGCAAACTTTGGACATAACTGACCCTCCTTGGGCGACAAACGAACATGTCGCGTTAACAAACAAGCCTGAACTATAGCACAGAAGCAGCTCCCTGTGCGTAATCTACACAGAGATATTTCTCTTTTGGCGATAGTGCCCACGCCACGGCCCTGGACGTAGATCCGATTTGCGTGCAGCAGAGGGGATTATGCCAGCTCGTGTGTGCGTTTTCAAGCTCGTCCCACAAATATATATAGGTTTATTGGGCATTGGGCTCCGTTTACGGAATGCTCTGTATTTATGCTCGCAATTCAGCTTGAGGTTGGCTACACTATCCCTTGACCATTAAAGGGGTACGAGATACCCACATGGAATTACATAGCTGCCAAAGAGCAGCCCTTCCTGTGGGTGTCTGGTTCCGCTTTGAGCGGTCGGGCATCTATTTTTTTGACTGTGTCAGCAGTCAAGACATGTGAGGAAGGAGATCGATGGGCACGACTTCCCCCAAGGCGGTCATTATGGACGAGACCGCCGTCAATCGAGCGATGACCCGCATCGCGCACGAGATTCTCGAGCGCAACGAGGGCTGTGAAGACCTCGCTCTGGTCGGCATCGTCACGCGCGGCGACCTTCTGGCAAAGAAGCTCGCCGAGGAGATCAAGGAGATCGAGGGCGTCGACGTTCCGCTCGGCAGCCTCGACATCAGCTTCTACCGCGATGACTACGCTACCAATTTCGCTCCCGCGATCCACGCCACCAACATTCCCTTTAGCGTCGACGGCAAGCGCGTCGTGCTGGTGGACGACATCCTGTATACGGGCCGTACCATTCGCGCCGCTCTCGACGCCGTCATGGACTTGGGCCGTCCGAGCCGTATTGAGCTGGCAGTCCTCGTTGACCGCGGCCACCGCGAGCTCCCCATCTCGCCGGACTTTGTCGGCAAGAACGTTCCCTCGTCGCATGAGGAGAACGTGCACCTATATATGAAGGAAGTCGACGGCCACACCGCCGTCGAGATTAACGACGTCGCGCCGGGTTCCCACGTGGGCTCCGCGCCGCTGGGAGGTGAGTAGTACCGTGGCGTTCAACCATAAGCACCTGATCGACATTACCGAGTACTCCGAAGAGGACATTAAGCTCATCCTCGAGACCGCCAAGGCGTTCTCCGAGGTCAACGAGCGTGCGATCAAGAAGGTCCCCACGCTCAAGGGCAAGACCATCGTCAACATGTTCAACGAGCCCTCGACGCGCACCCGCAGCTCCTTCGAGCTCGCCGAGAAGCGTCTTTCGGCCGACAGTCTTAACTTTGGCGGCTCCTCGACCTCCACGGTCAAGGGTGAGAGCCTCGTCGACACCGTCGAGACCCTCAACGCCTATAAGATCGACTGCATCGTCGTTCGCGATAAGCACGCCGGTGCTCCCTACATCGTCACGCAGAACTCGCCCGCAAGCGTCATCTGCGCCGGTGACGGCAAGCACAACCATCCCACGCAGGCCTTGCTCGACCTGTACACCATCTGGGAGCACAAGGGTGACTTCCACGGTCTGAAGGTCGCCGTCGTCGGCGATATCGCCCACTCCCGCGTGTGCGGCTCGCTGATCCCCGCCCTTAAGATCATGGGCTGCGAGACCTACGCCGTCGCCCCCGGCACGCTGCTGCCGCCGGCGCCCGAGGTCCTGGGCTGCGACCACGTGACGAGCGACCTCGATTCCGTCCTGCCCGAGCTGGACGTCGTCTACATGCTGCGCGTGCAGCAGGAGCGCCTCGAGGGTGCCCCGTTCCCGACCATTCGCGAGTACCACAAGCTCTTCGGCCTGACCAAGGACCGCGAGAAGCTCATGAAGCCCGATGCGATCATCTGCCACCCGGGCCCCATCAACCGCGGCGTTGAGTTCGACTCCTATATGGCCGACCACCCGCAACGCTCCGTCATCCTGGAGCAGGTCTACGCCGGTATCTGCGTGCGTATGGCTATCCTGTATCTGCTGCTTGGAGGTGCCGATAATGGCCTTGCTTCTTAAGAATGCCCACGTCGTCGACCCGTCCGTCGAGCTTGACGGTGTCGTTGACGTCCTGATTGGCGGCGACAAGATCGCCGAGGTCGGCGAGAATCTCGCCGTCGAGGGAGCCGAGGTCCGCGACCTTTCCGGCAAGTACCTCGTCCCTGGCCTGGTGGATATGCACGTTCACCTTCGCGAGCCCGGCTATGAGGTCAAAGAGGACATCGAGAGCGGTACCCGCGCAGCTGCCAAGGGCGGCTTCACCGGCGTGTGCGCCATGCCCAACACCGATCCCGTCACCGATAACGGCACCGTCGTGGAGTTCGTCAAGTCCCGCGCTGCCGAGGTCGGTCACTGCCGCGTCTATCCGTCGGGCGCCATGACCCGCGGCCTTAAGGGCGAGGCTATGTCCGAGATGGGTGATATGGTCGCCCACGGCGCCGTCGCCTTTACCGACGACGGTCGCGGCGTACAGGGCGCGGGCATGCTCCGTCGCTGCATGGACTACGGCAAGATGTTCGGCAAGGTCTTTATGAGCCACTGCCAGGACGAGGACCTGGTCGGCCACGGCCAGATCAACGAGGGCAAGGTTTCGACCCGTCTGGCCCTCGAGGGCTGGCCGGCTGCCGGCGAGGAGCTCCAGATCGCTCGCGACATCGAGATTGCTAAGCTGACCGGTGCCAAGCTGCACATCCAGCACATCTCCACCGCCCATGGCCTGGAAATCGTGCGCGCCGGTAAGGCCGCTGGCGTTCGGGTTACCTGCGAGGCTACCCCGCACCACATGTTCCTGACCGAGAACGACCTGGACGAGACCTACAACACCTCGCTCAAGGTCAATCCGCCGCTGCGCACCGACGAGGACGCCGAGGCCATCCGTCAGGGTGTCATCGACGGTACCGTCGACGTTATCGTCACCGATCACGCTCCGCACACTCCGTGGGAGAAGGCCCGCGAGTTCGAGCTCGCACCCTTTGGCATGATTGGCCTCGAGACCTCGCTGTCGCTCGTGCTCACCGAGCTGGTCAACACGGGCAAGATGAGCGTGGGTCGCATGGTCGAGCTCATGGCCATCAAGCCGCGTGAGATCCTGGGCCTCGACCAGGTTCAGGTCAAGGCGGGCTCCGTTGCCGACCTGACCGTGTTCGACCCCACCGTAACCTGGACGGTTGGCGAGGACGGCTACGAGTCGCGTGCCGAGAACTCCGGTTTCGCCGGCCGCACGCTTACCGGTCGTGCCACCGATGTGTTTGTCGGCGGTAAGCAGACGCTCGCCGACGGCTGCATCTGCTAGCATAGCCTTATCGCTTTTGTGCGCGGTGCCCTTGCGGTGCCGCGCTTTCTGTTCGTTTTGACCATGCAACCGCATGGGGGATTGGAGCGTCTATGCCCACACCTTCCACTGCACGCATGCACGACTTCGAGGTCGTATCGAACCAGGAGATCGCCGACGGCATCTTCTCGCTCGTCATCTCGGCCCCCAAGCTTGCAAGTGCGCTCAAGCCCGGTCAGTTTGTGAACATTGCCGTGCCCGGCGATGCGTCCTCGCTGCTTCGCGTGCCCCTGAGCTTCTATCGCGCCGACGCCCAGGCCGGCACCGTCGAGCTGTGGTACGCCGTCGTGGGCGACGACACCCGTCGTCTGGCGCAGATGGCCCCCGGTTCCACCTCTAATCTGCTGGGCCCCGGCGGACGCGGCTGGCATGTGCCCGAGGGCACCAGGAAAGCGCTGCTCGTTGCGGGCGGCATCGGTGTTCCGCCCGTGTTGTGCCTTGCCGGCAAGCTTGCCGAGCAGGGCGTGGCCGTCGACGTGTGCCTGGGCTTTGGCACCGCGTCCAAGGCCGTGGGCATCGATGAGTTCCGCGCTTTGTGCGATACGGTCGACGTTTGCACCGACGACGGCTCGCTCGGCACGCACGGTTTTTGCACCGACCCGGCAGCTGAGCTGCTCGGCGAGGGCGGCTACGACTACGTCGCCAGCTGCGGTCCCGCCGTCATGATGAAGAAGGTCGCCGCCGCTGCTGCCGAGGCCGGTGCGTACTGCGAGGTGTCGCTCGAGCGCATGATGAGCTGTGGCTTTGGCGCCTGCAACACCTGCAATGTCGAGACGGTCGACGGTATGAAGGGCGCCTGCATGTGCGGCCCCGTGTTCGATGCTTCCAAGGTGGTGGTCTTCTAGTGGGTACCGTGAACATGGCCGTCGATTTCGGCGGCGTCAAGATGCAGAACCCCATCAACACCGCAGCCGGTACCTTCGGCTACGGTTGGCAGTTCCAGAACTTCTTTGATGTCTCCCAGCTGGGCGCCATCACCACTAAGGGCTGCGCCGCCGAGCCCTGGCCGGGCAACCCTGCGCCCCGCATGGCCGAGATTCCCGGCGGTATGATCAACTCCGTGGGCTTGCAGAACCCCGGTGTCGCCGCCTTCGCCCGTGAGTCCGGCCCGTGGCTCGAGCAGCTGTCCAAGGACGGTTGCCAAGTCATTTGTCAGGTTGCCGGCCACTCTGTTGACGAGTTTGTGCGCGCGCTCGAGATGTATGTCGAGCTGTGCCCCTGGGCTGCCGGCTACGAGATCAACGTCAGCTGCCCCAATATCGCCGCCGGCGGTGCCGCCATGGGCTCCTCGCCCGAGGGCGCCTCTGCCGTTATGGCTGCCTGCCGTAAGGTGACCGATAAGCCGCTGTTCGTCAAGATGGCTCCGGTCAACGTCGCCGAGATTGCCAAGGCTCTCGAGGCCGCCGGCGCCGACGGCCTTTCGGTCATTAACTCCATCCAGGGCATGGCCATCGATGTTCATACCCGCAAGTCCCGTGTGGCCAAGCCCAAGGGCGGCCTTTCGGGCCCGCTGTGCCACCACATCGCCGTGCGCATGGTCTGGGAGGTTGCCCAGGCCGTCGATATCCCCATCAACGGTGTCGGTGGTGTCATGACCGGCGAGGATGCGGCTGAGTTTATCTTGGCCGGCGCCACCTGCGTGTCGGTCGGCATGGCCAACTTTGTCGATCCGTGCGCTTCGCTCAAGATTGCGCACGAGCTCGAGGCCTGGGCGGAGTCCCAGGGCGTGAAGGACATCAATGAGCTGGTAGGTGCTTTCGAATGCTAGAGACCGATGCCCGCGACCGTGTTATCGTCGCCCTCGACTGCGACCGTGAGCGTGCGCTCGAGCTCGCCCACGAGCTTTCTGGTCATGCCGCTTGGCTCAAGGTCGGCATGACGCTCTATTACGCTGAGGGCCCCGAGATCGTCAAGACGTTTAAGGACCTGGGTTTTAAGGTCTTCCTCGACCTCAAGTTCCATGACATTCCGCATCAGGTGCGCGGTGCCGCCCGTTCGGCCTCGCTTGCCGGTGCCGACCTGCTCTCGGTCCATGGACTGGGTTCGGGCGCTATGCTCGCTGCGTGCCGCGAGGGTGCCGAGGAGGCGCGCGAGGACCGCGCCAAGCTTGTCGCCATCACCGTGCTCACGAGCATGAACCAGGATTCGCTGGCCGAGATCGGCGTCGAGTTGCCCGTCGCCGAGGAAGCCGCCCGCCTGGCAAAGCTTGCCCAGGCCAACGGCATCGACGGCATCGTGTGCTCGCCGATGGAGGCCCATGACATGCGCGAGCTGCTCGGCCCCGATGCGCTGATCGTGACTCCTGGCGTGCGTCCGGTGGGTGCCGCCCTGGGCGATCAATCCCGCGTGGCGACGCCCTCCCAGGCTATCGAGCGCGGTGCGAGTCACATCGTGGTTGGCCGACCCATCACCGGTGCCGACGACCCGGTTGCCGCATTTGACGCTATCGTTGCCGAGCTGGTCGAAAACGTCGCCTAAAAGTTTCCCTCAAGTCACCACTTTTGGGTCTCATTAGCACAAATTAGCCCCTGTGCCTGCGAAAACTTTCCCATCCTTTGTGTGGAATCGCAGGTCAGGGGCTTAACTTTGACCTCCGTATATTGCACTTTTCGCAGGTATCGTCTAATCTATGGTGCCGTCGATTGGGCATTTAGTGCGTTTTACGTGCTAAAATGCCAATTATTGCATCAGATATAACCCAACTATTTGGAGGTTCGAATGGCACTCCCTCAGCTTACCGACGAGCAGCGCAAGCAGGCTCTTGAGAAGGCTGCTGCCGCACGTCACGCCCGCGCTGAGCTTCGCGAGCAGATCAAGAAGGGCGAGAAGTCCCTCGAGTCCGTGCTCAACTCCGATGACCCCATCGCTTCCCGCATGAAGGTTTCCACCCTCATCGAGTCCTTGCCCGGTTATGGCAAGGCCAAGGCCGCCAAGATCATGGAGGAGCTCGGCATCTCCGCTACCCGTCGCGTCCAGGGCCTCGGTGTCCGTCAGCGCGAGCAGCTCCTCGAGCAGCTGACCAAATAAGTGAGCGCTCAGGATTCAAAGCTCTTTGTGATTTCTGGACCGTCAGGTGCAGGCAAGGGCACGCTCGTCACTCGTGTGCGCGAGCGTCGCTCTAACCTGGGCCTGACGGTTTCGGCTACCACGCGAGCCCCACGCAAAGGCGAGGTCGACGGCGTCAATTACTTTTTTCTGACGCGCGAGGAGTTCGACCGCCGCGTGGCAAACGGCGAGTTTGTTGAGTGGGCCGAGGTCCACGGTAACTGCTACGGCACCTTGGTGAGCGAGGTCACATCCAAGCTTGCCTCTGGTTCGTCTCTAATCTTGGAGATCGATGTCCAGGGTGCCTTGCAGGTCAAGGAGCGTTTCCCCGAGGCCGTGCTGATTTTTATCAAGCCGCCTTCGCTCGAGGTGCTCCGCGAGCGTCTGGTCGGTCGCGGTACCGAGACGCCCGAGACGATCGAGCTGCGTATGGCAAACGCCGCCCATGAGCTTGCCCTTGCCGACCGCTACGACGACGTCGTGGTGAATGACGATCTCGACCGCGCGACCGATGAGCTCGTTCGCGTTCTCGATATGCATGAAAGGATCTGAGGTCCGTGTCCGTTGTAAAGCCTTGCATTGACGATCTTCTGGAGAAGACCGATCACAACCGCTTCCTGCTCGCCTCGCTTGCCTCCAAGCGCGCCTGCGACATTAACAGCATGCTGCGTGGCCAGCACAACCGCGTGCTTGCCGTCCAGGATGTCGACGACATCACCATTGCGCTTTCCGGCGCCGATACCATCTCGATGGCTATGGACGAGATTGTCGACGGCGACATCTCCTACGACGAGGCCCGTTACGAGAAGGCGCTCGGCCACAAGGTTGCTGAAGCCTAAATGGCAGCCCGCGTCTGCCTGGTCCACTATCACGAGGTTGGACTGAAGGGCAAGAACCGCGCACATTTTGAGCATATCCTCATGGATAACATCAAGGCGGCCTTGGCCGCCTTTTCCGTGAATGCCGTGTCTCGAATTTCCGGTTATATCCTCGTGACCTTTAACGAGCATCAGGCCGACGAGGCGGCGCGCGTCATTCGCACCGTCCCCGGCGTTGCTCGCGTGTCCCTGGCATATCACACGAACCGCGACCCGCAGGAGTACTGCGCCGCCGCCGTGAAGGCGCTGCGCGAGTTTGGTCCCTTTGAGTCGTTTAAGGTGCATGCCAAGCGCTCGAACACCGACTACGAGCTCACCTCGATTGATATCAATCGTCAGGTGGGAGAGGTGTTGTGCGAGGCGTTTCCCGATAAAAAGGTCCAGATGCACGACCCCGACGCAATGGTGCACGTGCTGGTGGTCCAGGGTAGCGTTTATGTGTACGCGCGCTCCGAGCGCGGCGTGGGCGGTCTGCCGGTGGGATCTGCCGGCAAGGTCGTGACGCTACTGTCGTCGGGTATCGATTCTCCGGTAGCGACCTGGATGCTCGCGCGTCGCGGCGCGGTGTGCGTGCCGGTACATTTCTCCGGTCGTCCGCAGACGCCCGACACGAGCGAGTATTTGGTGCAGGACATCATCCGTGCGCTTGAGCCGGGTGTCCAGATCGGCCGCCTGTACGTGGTGCCGTTTGGCGATTGTCAGCGTGAGATCTCGGTGACCTGCCCCAGCAACCTGCGCGTGATCATGTACCGTCGCATTATGTATTCGGTTGCCGAGCGCATTGCGCATATCGAGGGCGCCAAGGCTATTGTGACCGGTGAATCGCTCGGTCAGGTTGCTTCCCAGACGCTCGAGAACATCATGGCCGTCAACGAGGCCGTCAAGATCCC
Source organism: Collinsella sp. AM34-10 (assembly GCF_003469185.1). Classification (GTDB taxonomy): domain Bacteria; phylum Actinomycetota; class Coriobacteriia; order Coriobacteriales; family Coriobacteriaceae; genus Collinsella. The sequence goes on from NZ_QSIL01000001.1 coordinate 456,894, forward strand.
CGTGTTCCGCCCGCTGATTGGTTCGGACAAGCAGGAGATCATCGCGCGTGCCGAGGAAATCGGTACCTTCGATATCTCGACCGAGGCCGCTCCCGATTGCTGCACGCTCTTTATGCCGCGCCGCCCCGAGACGCACGCCAAACTCGATGCCGTGCATGAGGCGTGGGAGCTGTTCGATCACGAGGAGATGATTGAGCGCTTGCTCAAGCAGACCGAGTATATCGACTTCGAGAGCAACACGTATAAGGCCCCTAAGACCTTAAAACGCAAACATTCCGAGCTCGCTCCACGTGAGATTTACCAAGATCACGAATAATGTTGTGTATAGACCGGCGGTGATTTTGCATCGTCGGTCTTTTTCTATCTGGACTTTTGGCGATAAACGGTTCATTTATCGACGTGTGCCTGAATTAATGGACATTTTTTCGCAAGGTTTTGGTCAGCTTTTGGTTTGACCGTGATAGCCGGTGTGGGCATGTGGAGGCTGCAGCGCTCGTTTCCTGACACGATGGTGTTGGGAGGTGTTTGCTATGGCGCAGCGCGAGCAACACGAACGGGTTAAACGGATGGATCGCTTGGCAGAAAAGCTGCTCGGCCATAAGGCGGTGGTCGTGGCGATTCTGGTTGCCATTGCCGCCGCGAGCGGCTTGGCGATGGCAAGTTTTAGTAGCCGCTCCAGCGGCGTGTCGTTTGAGCGTAGTGATGAGGCGAGCGCCTCGGATGTGCGCGAGGCCGGGGATGCGTCACCCGACGATGCTGATGAGTCGTCTGCCAAGAGCTCTTCTGCTGCCGAGGTGTACGTCGATGTTGATGGCGCCGTTGTGAGGCCAGGCGTGTACCGGCTCAAAGATGGAGCACGGGTGTCCCAGGCGATTGATGCCGCCGGAGGGCTTACGGCCGAGGCGGATGTGACGGGTCTTAACCGTGCGTCCAAGATCACCGATGGTCAAAAGATCTATGTGCCGACGGTAGGGGAGCAACAAACGGCTGCGGCCGTCGGCGGCGCCGAAAGCAGTGCTTCCACGACCCCTGGTACAGGGTCTTCGTCGGGACTTGTGAATATCAATACGGCAAGTGCGGCGGAGCTGCAGACGCTTTCGGGCATCGGGCCTTCTATGGCCCAGTCAATTATCGACGAACGGACGCAAAACGGGGCCTTTGTCTCGGTCGATGACCTTATGCGCGTATCGGGGATCGGTGAGAAGAAACTCGCCAAAATTAAAGATTGCATCTGCGTATGAGTGCGACCGAGCGCGAGCATGTGATGCCACCGCGCCCATTGATGCCGTGGACGATAGCCCTTTGTGCCGGCTTGTGTGCGAGCTGTGGGTTAGTGCTTAACATGGCGGCCGATGCGCTGCTGGGAGAGCGGGCGGCGCCCGTCACATTGCTTATGGCCATTCCCGTTGCGGCAGCAGGGTGCATCGTATTGGCTCGGTCCTGCATGCGCCTTGTGCGGTGGAGGCGATGGCTGTATGCCGCGGCCCTCGGCCTCGTGGCGGGAGCGGTCGTGTCCGCGGGTTGGGCGATAGGGGCGCTGCGCGCTTCGAGGGCGTTGGATAATCGGGCTGCGAGCAGTCTCGAGTTTGTTGTGTGTGGCGACCCGTCCATCAATGACGGTGCGTACTCCTATACCTGTGATGCGTATGCGGGCGAAAAGCGTTTGGGTCAGGTACGGCTGTCGTGTGATCGTGAGCTTGGCGCCGGTTCGCATGTACGTGCTATCGGTCGAATTTCGCGCTTTGAGAATGATGCGTATGGGCGCTCACGCGTGCTTCGGGGCGAGCTTCGAAAGGTTAAAGTCGTCCGGTTGGTATCGATCGACGAGGGCCCTCCAGGCCCGTTGTCTTGGCTTCGAAACGAGCTCCTTGCCGTTATCGCGCCCGCGACCGACCCAGCGCGCTCGCTCATCGCCGGCGTTGTCTGTGGGCGCTCGTCCGAGCTGCGCGCCCAGCCTGCGGGCGAATGGTTTTCGGTAACGGGCACCGCACATCTCATCGCCGTTTCGGGCAGTCATCTTGCCATCGTGGGGTTTGTGATTGAGAGTGCCCTGCAAAAGACGCGTCTCTCTCGTGGGTTTCAGCGGGGGCTGTTGGTGCTGGCCCTCGCTGCCTATGCCGTTTTTACTGGCGCTTCGCCCTCGGCCGTGCGCGCGTGCTGTATGGTGGCGGCGACGCTTGTCGCCAACGGCGCCGGACGTCGTCGGCATGGCCTCTCGGCTCTGTTTGTCACCATGGCAATCTTTGTGTTGCTGCGCCCGACGGTATTGTTCGAGATGGGTTTTCAACTATCGTGCGCCAGTGTTTTTGCCATCCTTTGTTTTTGCCCCTACGCTACCTACGCCTTGTGCGAGCTGAGCGTGCCATCGGGGGTTGCCGGTATTTTGTCCGTCACGATGTGCTCACAACTCGCGACACTTCCTGTAACCATTCCCGCATTCGGGACGTTTTCGCTCATTGCCCCGCTTGCAAATGCCGTGATCGGTCCGGTGATAAGCGTACTGCTTGCTATATCGGTTGTGCTGGTGCCCTGCTCGCTTGTGCCGCTGTTGCGTCACGGGGCGCTCGTGGGGCCCATGATTGTCGCTCGCTGCGCCCTGTTCTTTGAGCAGCTCTTTGCTGCCGTTCCGGGCGCATCCGTAAGCGTGCCGCCCGATGCGCCCTTGGTATACGTGGTGCCGTTTGCGCTGGCGGTCCTCTTGGTCTGGTGGCCACGTCCCCGCGCGCGGCCCATGGCAGTGGGGCTGCTGTGTTTGATGCTTGCGGCGGCTGTTCCGTATGTCTATTGGGATCGATGTGCGCTGCCTTCGGTAACAGTCCTCGATGTCGGCCAAGCCGATGCGATTCTGGTTCGTCAGGGTAGCGCCGTGGCGCTTGTCGACTGTGGGCTCGATGAGCGCGTGGTGTCGGCGTTGGTTCGCAATAACGTTCACCATATCGATGCCGTCTTCGTGACGCATTGGGATGAAGATCATTGGGGCGGTCTTCCCGATGTGCTCGATCGGTTTTCGGTTGGAACCATTGCGGTCGCGGCCGATGCGCTGGAAGGCGCGCCTGCTGAGGTCCTGAATCGCCCCGGCGTAACGTGTCGGCAGGTGGCTCTCGGAGACACGGTTGATATCGGCGCATTCCGGGCTCGTGTGATGTGGCCGTTTGACACAGTGGATGGCGAGGGTAATGAGGACTCGCTTGTCTTGCTGCTCTCCTATGCTCGGGAAGGCAAGAGCCTGCGTATGCTCCTCACTGGTGATGCCGAACTCGATCAGGAGCGCGAGTTTGTACAGGAGGTGGGCGATATCGATGTGCTTAAGCTGGGACATCACGGCTCAAAAGTTTCCGTCGACACAGAGCTGCTGGAAACGCTTAAGCCCGAGCTCTCTATCGCGAGTGCGGGCGAGGGCAACCGCTACGGTCATCCATCCGATGCCTGTATCGATGCCGTTCGCGATGCGGGCGGCGCGTTCGCATGCACTATCGAACAAGGAGACATTACCGTCTCGCCGACCGCAACCGGTTTTGCCATGCGATGTCAGCGACCGTGATGCTGCCGTTGGCGCGGGACCAACCCGTGGGCTAGAATGGCACGGTACGAACTCGAGATCCTGCGGGAGGGGAGCGCGATGTCCGAAACCGGTCTGTTGCCGGCATATCTGATCGTCGGTACCGACGGAGTCAAACGCGACCACGCCGTCTCGCGTATGAAGGCGCGTCTGGAAAAGACGGGCATGATCGAGTTCAACCTCGACGAGCGCGATATGACCAAAGACCCCGATATCGAGTCGATTATCGGATCGCTTAACACCTTTCCCATGGGCAGCGAGTTTCGCCTGGTAATCCTTGACGGCTGCTCAAAACTCGCCAAAGCGATTTCTGAGCCGCTTGTCGAGTATCTGGCGAGTCCCAGCCCCACGACGGTCTGTCTCATTATTGCCGACTCACTTGCCAAGAATACGCGCCTGTATAAGGCAATCGCCAAGATTGACAAGAAGGCCGTGATCGACTGTTCGGGCACCAAACGCTGGGAGCTCCCGCGCCGCGTGCAGCAGATGGCGACGCAGCACGGAAAGTCCATCTCGACGGCGGCCGCCGAGGAGCTCGTTTCGCGCTCGGGTGAGAACACTCGCATGCTCGATAACGACTTGGCCAAGCTTGCCCAGATGGTCGAGGCGCCGCAAATTGAGCTTGCCGATGTGGAACGCTGGATCGTGCGCACGGCCGAAGTCCAGCCTTGGGACTTTCTCAATGCGGTCTCGGCCCGTGACATGCGCCGCTCGCTTGAGCTCTTCAATCTACTGCCCGCCAAGAGCTACGTGTGGACTTACACATTGCTGTGCGGCCGCATCCGCGAGCTAATCGTTGCCAAGGCGCTCGATGCGCGCGGACAAGGTCGTGAGCTGGCTGCAACGCTCAAGCTCCAGTCCTGGCAGGTCAAAAATCATCTGACCTGGGCACGCCGTTTTTCGATGGCGGAGCTCGTTGCGGCGCTCGAGGGTGCCGTCGATGTGGAGCTCGCGCTCAAGGGTTCGGCTGATTCGGAGACCGCGCTTTTGCTCTGGATTACGAACATCTTGAGAAAATCGTGATGATACCTGCCTATTTGACAAATTCGTTCTATCCCTTTGAGGGGGAGCGTGCTATAGTAGGCGCTTGCATGACCTCACCGTGTCTCAGAGGTGTCATACATTTTTTGCAAGGAACTCGAAAGGAACTCCAGAAGTGGCAAACATCAAGTCTCAGAAGAAGCGTATCCGCACCAATGAGGCAGCTCGCATGCGTAACAAGGCTGTCAAGTCCGAGCTCAAGACGCTGACCAAGCACGTCCAGTCCGCCGTCGCCGAGGGCGACGCCGAGAAGGCCCAGGCTGCCCTCAAGACCGTCACCAAGCGTCTCGACATGGCTGCCGCCAAGCATGTTATCCACAAGAACCAGGCTTCCAACCGCAAGTCCGGTCTTGCCAAGCTCGTGAACAGCATCAACGCCTAAGTTGTAAATTTCACACCACACAGATTACGCGCATAAATGGAGCCTGTTTTATGGAACAGGCTCCATTTTTTGTACCGCTCGGGTAAGATAGTCCGCATGAATACTTCAATTGACATTTCCCACATCCGCAACTTCTCGATCGTTGCGCACATCGACCATGGCAAGTCCACGATCAGTGACCGCATCCTCGAGCTCACCCATACCGTTGACGAGCGCGACATGGAGTCGCAGCTGCTCGACACCATGGATATCGAGCGCGAGCGCGGCATCACGATCAAGTCCAATGCCGTTCGCGTTTCCTATGACGCCGACGATGGTGAGACGTATCAGTTCAACCTGATCGATACGCCGGGCCACGTTGACTTTACCTACGAGGTCTCGCGTTCGCTGGCCGCCTGCGAGGGTGCGGTGCTCGTCGTCGACGCCACGCAGGGCGTCGAGGCACAGACCGTCTCCAACGCGACGCTCGCCATGAACGCCAACCTGGATATCGTGCCCGCCATTAACAAGATCGACCTGCCGTCGGCACACCCCGACGAGGTTAAGACCGAGATCGAGGATGACCTGGCGATTCCTGCCGACGATGCCGTATGCGTATCGGGCAAGACCGGCGAGGGCATTCACGACCTGCTGGAGTCCATCGTCTTTTTGATCTCACCGCCAAAGGGCGATGCGAACGCTCCGCTCAAGGCACTTATCCTGGATTCTTACTTCGATGAGTACCGCGGCGTCGTTGCCACGGTCCGCGTCTTCGACGGCTCCATCAAGAAGGGCGATACCCTGCGCATGATGCAGGCCGAGGGCGACTTCTTGGTCGACGGCGTGGGCGTCAAGCGTCCCGCCGAGACGCCGGTCGACGCACTGACGGTCGGCGAGGTGGGCTACGTGGTCACGGGTCTGAAGGATCCCGAGGCCGTGCACGTGGGCGATACCCTCACGTGGGCGTCGAATCCCTGCCCCGAGCCGCTTCCCGGTTACCGCGAGGCTAAGCCCATGGTCTACACGGGTTTGTTCCCGATCGACAACAAGGATTACGAGAATCTGCGCGACGCTCTCGATAAGCTGCATGTCAACGACCCGTCGTTGGTGTGGGAGCCCGAGACCTCGGTGGCGCTCGGCTTTGGTTTCCGCGTGGGCTTCTTGGGCCTGCTGCACATGGAGGTCGTCAAGGAGCGCCTGGAGCGCGAGTTCAACCTGGACCTCATTGCCACGAGCCCTTCGGTGGACTATCACGTCTACAAGACTGACGGTGAGATGATTGATGTCCGCAGCCCACAGGATCTGCCCGAGGCTACGCGCATCGAGCGCATCGAGGAGCCCTACCTTAAAGCCAAGATTATCTGCCCGCCCGAGTATACGGGTGCCGTCATGCAGCTCGCTATCGAGCACCGCGGCGTTACGACCGATATGATCCACCTGACGAGCAAATCGGTCGAGATGCGCTTCGACATGCCGCTCGCCGAGCTTATCTTGGACTTCTTTGACCAGCTCAAGAGCCGTACCAAGGGCTATGCCTCGCTCGACTACGAGTTCAACGAATATCGCCCCTCCGAGCTCGTCAAGCTCGATATCCTGCTTTCGGGCGACGAGGTGGACGCGCTTTCGTTTATCGTGCACAAGGACAAGGCCTATGGCCTGGCCCGCGGTCTGTGCGACAAGCTCAAGGAAATTATTCCGCGTCAGCTGTTCGAGGTACCTATTCAGGGCGCCATCGGCAACAAGATCATCGCCCGCTCCACCGTTAAGGCACGCCGCAAGGACGTGCTTGCCAAGTGCTACGGCGGCGATATCTCGCGTAAGCGCAAGCTGCTCGAGAAGCAGAAAGAGGGTAAGAAGCGCATGAAGGCCATCGGTTCGGTCGAGGTCCCGCAGGAGGCCTTTATGGCGATCCTCAAGGTGGACGAGTAGGTCCCATGGCGCTTTCTGAATACAGCAAGCGGCTGCTGGGCGCCTATGCCGAGCAGCCGTTCCTTATGGCTCCCATGGCGGGCGTAACCGACCCCGCCTATCGCATCATGTGTCGCCGCCGCGGTGCCAACCTTGCCTACAGCGAGATGGTGAGCGTTGCGGGCCTTGCCTATGCCAGCAACAAGACGTGGCGCCTGGTGTTGCCGGCCGACGAGGAGCAGCAGATCTGCGTGCAGCTCTTTGGTTCCAAGCCCGATCAGTTTGCGGGTGCTGTCGCTGCCGTCGAGGAGCGTGTGGGCGATCGCCTGTCGCTCATTGATATCAACATGGCCTGCCCGGCTCGCAAGGTCGTCACCAAGGGCGAGGGCTCGGCGCTTATGCGCACGCCCGATCTGGCAGAGAAGATCGTTGAGGCAGCGGTGGGCGCGGCGCACGTGCCCGTGACCGTAAAAATCCGCAAGGGCTTTTACGCCGAAGACCGCAATGCCGCGACGTTTGCCCAGATGCTCGAGGGGGCAGGGGCCGCTGCGGTGGCGGTACATGGTCGCTGTGCCACGCAGCTCTATACGGGCCAGGCCGATTGGTCGGTCGTCGATGAGGTGGCCGACGCCGTCGAGATTCCTGTTATCGGTTCGGGCGACGTGTTCTGCGCCGAGGATGCCGCGGAGCATCTGCGCAACTCCGGCGCCAGCGCCGTGTTCATCGCGCGCGGTATCTATGGCAATCCCTGGGTGTTCGGCGATGCCCGCGCCCTTGCGCTCGATGGCACGCCGGTACCGGTACGTAGCTCGGTCGAGCGCCTGGATGCCCTGCGCGAGCACCTGACGCTCACGCACGAGCTGTTGCCGCTCATGTCGCGTGCCCGTACGTACGCAAGCTGGTATCTAAAGGGGATGCCTCATGCTGCGGCCTGGCGCGCCCAAGTGGTGCGTTGCTCCACATACGAGGAGTTCATGGCATTGGTCGATGATATCGAGCGCGATGTGGTGGCCTGCGAGGCCGCACTTGCCGCCGGCGAGTCGGTGCCCGCTCATCCGCTGGAGGCCTAACGGTGGCCGTTACCGCGCTGTACGTGCATGTTCCGTTTTGCGCCCAAAAGTGCCGGTACTGCGACTTTGACTCGCGCAGTTTTGCTCCGTGCGACCTGAGCGCTGCGCTCGATGCCTATTTTGAGCAGTTGTATGCGCGCCTTGATGCCTTTGGAGACGTCGGGGCGCTTGCGCAGATCCGTACCGTCTATGTTGGCGGCGGCACGCCGTCGCTGGCGGGGGAGCGCCTGGTAGAACTCGCCCGGCGTATCTCTGCGTGCTGCAAGCCAGTTGAGTTTACCTGCGAAGCCAATCCTGAGTCGTTGACTTCGCAGCTTGCTGCGGCGCTTGCCGGGGTGGGCGTCACGCGCATTTCTCTGGGAGTTCAGACCCTCGACAACGCCGAGCTTGCCGCGATTGGCCGCATCCACGATTCGCACCGCGCCCTTGCAGCCATCGCCGCGGTGAGGGACGCTGGGCTCGATGTGTCCTGCGACCTGATGTGCGGACTTCCCGGGCAGACCGCCGTAAGCTGGCAGCGCACGCTCGATGGCGTGTTGGCGGCGGCGCCGCATCACGTGTCGGTTTACCCGCTCACGCTCGAGGAGGGCACGCCGCTTTACCGCATGGCGTGTCACGACGAGTCGCTTGAGCCCGACGAGGATTTTCAGGCTGCGTGCATGGATGCGGCGCGTGAGTGCCTGGGTGCGGCCGGCTATCACCCGTATGAGGTGGCAAGCTACGCGCTCGACGGCCATGAGTGCGCCCACAACATTGCCTATTGGACCGGACAGGGCTATCTGGGCTTGGGCCGCTCTGCCGCCGGTATGCTCGATGCCGAGGATTTCGATCGCTTGGCCGGGCTGTTTCCCGACGTGCCTGCTCGCGGCGATGCGTATCGCGTGCGCTTGGTGCAACGTGACGATGATGCGACGGCGTTTGATGCCGAGTATCTGTCGCAGCGCGAGGCTGCGGCCGAGGATCTGATGCTCGCCTGCCGCATGACGCGTGGCATTGGGCCCGACCTGTTGGTTCGCTCGGCAAGCGTGATCGCTGCAGATGAGTTGGCGGCGGCCTGTGACCGTGCTCTCGAGTTGGGCCTTGCCACCTGGGTGCCCGATCATGTTGAAGGACATGCTGGGAGCGTCACCTTAAAAGACGTTATCGCAGGTCGCGTCCGTGCCCGCTTAGCGCCCACCCACTTGGGCTGGCTCGATGGAAATGTGCTGTTCGAGCTGTTTTGGGGTCTAGCTTAGGCCGCTCGGGTAGAATTACCGCAATATATACGCTGCTGTGAGCAGGAGGTTGCCGCGCATGGCGACGATGAACGAAAAAGATTACTACGAGATTTTGGGTGTCTCCAAGGACGCCACCTCGCGTGATATACAGAAGGCCTTCCAGCAAAAGGCACGTAAGCTCCATCCTGACGTCAACAAAGAGCCGGATGCCGAGGAAAAGTTCAAAGAGGTTTCCGAGGCCTACGCTGTGCTTTCGGATGAGCAGAAGCGTGCGCGCTATGACGCCATGCGTTCGGGTAATCCCTTCGCCGGCGCTCCCACGGCTTCGCCCTATGGCGGCGGCTACGCCGGCAGCGCAGGCTATGGTAATCCCTTTGAGGGCGGCTTTCCCTTTGGTGGCGCCTGGGGCCAGCCCCGTCGCGGCCAGGCGGCCTACAACCCCGAGAGTGGCGCCAACGTGGTCGTCGATATCAAGCTCGACGCCAAGGAGGCCAAGGGCGGTGCCCGCAAGACCGTCCGCTATACGCGCTTCGATACCTGTGGTCACTGCGGAGGCTCGGGATCTGTTTCGTCCGAGCATGCACATACCTGTCCGAGCTGCGGCGGTCGCGGCCACATCGACGTCGACCTGTCCTTCCTGTTCGGTGCCGGCACGTTTCAGTCTGTCTGCCCCGAGTGCGGCGGTTCCGGTAAGGTCGTCGCCGACCCCTGCCCCGATTGCGGCGGCAGCGGCCGTGTCCGTGTGACCTCCGAGCAGACGATTGAGTTTCCCGCCGGCACGCACGATGGTGACGAGGTTCGCATTAGTGGCATGGGTCACGCCGGCACCAACGGTGCCTCGGGTGGCGATCTGGTCGGCCGCGCCCATGTCGAGGCCGAGCGCCTGGAAGGCAAGGCCCGTACAGGTTTTTACCTGATGGGCATCGTGGCGCCGTTTTTGGTGCTGTCGGCCATCTCGGGCGTGTTCTCGGCCTTTGCCATAATGTGCTTTATTCCGTTTGCCATGGGCCTGTTTATGGTGGTCTCGGACGGCGTGCTGCACCGCAGCCTGCTGTGGTGGAAGCGCGGCGCGATGCAGTTTGCCAACGGTTTTGCCAACGGATTTATGTTTGCGCTCGTGTCGGTTTGGTTTGCGAGTTGCTCGCAACGTGCCATGCTTTCGCCCTACGCAATGCAATAACATCTAGCCCTCTGTTTGCGGCCGGCCCAGCTTGGGTATAGGACGCACTGTGACAAAAATGAAAGTCGGAAGGATTCGGTCGTGTCGGAAAATAGGGATTACTACGAGGTACTTGGCGTCGACAAGGATGCCGACGCGCGGACGATTAAGCGCGCGTTTCTAAAGAAGGCCCGTACCGTACACCCGGACGTTTCGGACGACCCCGAGGCCGAGGCCAAGTTCAAAGAGCTTAACGAGGCGTATTCCGTTCTTTCCGACGAGCAGAAGCGTGCTAACTACGACCGTTACGGCACCGCGGACGGCCCTGGTGGTTCGGGGTACGTCGATATCAACGATATCTTTGGTGGCATGGGCATGGACGACCTGTTCTCGTCGTTCTTTGGCGGCGGTGCCGGCGGTGGCGCCCGAAATCGCCGTGAGCGTCGTCGCGGCCGCGATATGGCCATCTCCCTTTCGGTGACCCTTGAGGAGGCGGCGCTCGGTTGCAAAAAGACGATCAGCTATGACCGCCTTGCCCCCTGCGAGGATTGCAACGGCACCGGCAGGGCCGAGGGTGCACGGGAAAAGCAGTGCAGCCGCTGCCACGGCACGGGCTATGTCACGACGGTCCAGCGTTCGTTCCTGGGCCAGGTTCAGTCTTCTTCGCCCTGTCCCGACTGCCATGGCGAGGGCACGGTTATCGACCATCCCTGCGAGACCTGCGACGGTCAGGGCCGCACGCCTTCGCACGAAAAGATCGACATCGATATTCCCGCCGGCGTTTCGACCGGTCGCCAGCTGCGCGTGAGCGGCTTTGGCGAGGCCGGTCTTCGTGGCGAGCCCTCGGGCGACCTGATCGTCAACGTGCGCGTCGCCGACCACGAGCGTTTTAAGCGCAACGGCGACGACCTGTACCTCGTGAGCGATATCTCGATTGCGCAGGCTGCGCTCGGATGCGAGATCGAGGTCGAGGGTATTATGCCTGACGAGGTCGTCAAGCTGTGCGTCCCCGCCGGCGCCCAGTACGGTGACACCGTGAGCGTCAACAATTACGGCATGCCGCGTATCGGCGGTGGCGGTTCGCGCGGTCGTCTGATCGTGCAGATGCGCGTGGTCGTCCCCACCAATCTCTCCAACAAGCAGCGCGAGCTGCTTCGCGCCTTTGCCGACGAGATGGGCGATGACGTCGCATCCGGTAAGAAATCCGTGACCGATCGTATCAAGAGCGCCCTCGACGATATCCTCGATTAAGGAGCCCGCGTGCTCGCACCTCATATCTCTGTCGTCAACCTCGGCTGCCGTGTCAACCGGGTTGAGTCCGACCGTATCACTGCCGATTTAATGCGCCTGGGCTTTGCGATGGTGGAGCCTCAGGATGCTGAGCTGATCGTCATTAACACCTGTGCCGTTACGGGCGAGGCCGAGGCCAAGACCCGTAAGGCCGTTCGCCATGCGCTGGCCTATCCAAACGAGCCCTATGTGGTCGTGACCGGATGTGTGGTCAATCTGCATCCCGAGGAGCTGCTGGAGCTTTCGGACCGCGTGATCGCCGAGCCGTCCAAGATCGATGTCGCCGAACGCGTCTGTGAGGTGCTGGGCGTTGAGTCAGATGACGTTCCCGCCTGCAGCGACGGCGAGGTTGTCGACGCACTCGGTCGCTCGCGTCTGGGCGTGAAGATTCAGGACGGCTGCAACCATCGCTGCACCTATTGCATCGTGTGGAAGGCACGCGGTCCCGAGCGCTCCGTGCCCGTCGAGTCCGTGCTCGAGCAAGTTCGCGAGGCCCAGGAGGCCGGTGTGCCCGAGGTGGTGCTGACCGGTGTGAACCTGGGTGCCTACGATGGCAAGAGCGCGACTGATGAACACGTCGAGATCGATGAGCTGCTCGAGGCGATCATGGAGCGCACGTCCATTCCGCATGTGCGCATTTCCTCGGTCGAGCCCATGGATATCTCCGAGTCCCTGCTTAAGGTCATGGCGCGCTATCCGAAGCGCATCGCCCCGTTTTTGCACCTGCCCGTGCAGTCTGGCTGCACCAGGACACTGCGTCGCATGGGCCGTCCCTACAGCGCCGAGGCCTTCGAGGAGACGGTGCACATGATTCGCACCAACTTGCCCCAGGCGTCTCTTTCGTGTGATGTCATCGTCGGTTTTCCCGGCGAGACGGACGAGGAGTTTGAGGAGTCGCTGGCGCTGTGCCGCCGTGTGGGCTTTTCGCGTATGCACGTGTTTCGCTACAGCAAGCGTCCCGGTACCCTTGCTGCCGACATGCCCGACCAGGTGCCGCCCGAGGTCATGGCCGAGCGTAGCCGTCGTATGCGAGCCGCGGCGCAGGAGCTTGCCATTGCCGACGCTCGCCGTCGCGTGGGAACCGTCGAGCGTGCCGTGCTCGAATATGGCGACAACCTGACGCTCGGTTCGTTCCATCATGCCCGTCTTGACGATACCCGTGGACTCACAGCCCCGTGCCTGCTCGATGTTGCTATCATCGGAGTCGATGATTCCGGCTTGGTCCATGCACGCAGGGAGGTTCATGGAAGCCTCGAAGATTAGACTTACCGTTCCCGAGGGTATTGACCCTTCGCGCGTTTTGGGTGCCGGTGACGGCGTCCTTCGTGCGCTCGAGAGCTTGGTTCGCGCCCATGTGGTCGCCCGTGGCGACAGTATCGCCGTGAGCGGTGACCCGGACGAGGTCGAGCTCGTGGCGCGTTTTTTCGAGCATGCTTTTCGCGAAGCGGCCGCCGGACGCACACTGTCTGCCGACGATGTCTCTCGCTGCCTGGCCGTATTGCGCGACGGTGAGCACGAGGCTACGTCGCTTCGCGATGATGTGCTGCTTTCGTATCGCGGTCGTGCCATTCGCCCCAAGACGCTCGGCCAAAAGCGCTACGTGGATGCCATCCGCTCGCATACCATCACGTTTGGCCTTGGTCCCGCCGGTACCGGTAAGACCTATCTGGCCATGGCGCTCGCCGTTGCCGCGCTCAAGCGTCACGAGGTGGGCCGTCTGATCTTGACGCGTCCGGTTGTCGAGGCGGGGGAGAATCTGGGCTTTTTGCCCGGTACCCTCGAGGAAAAGATCGACCCCTATATGCGTCCGCTCTACGACGCCCTTTTTGACATGATGGATCGCGAGCGCACCGATGAGCTCATGGAGCGCGGCATGATCGAGATCGCCCCGCTTGCCTACATGCGCGGCCGCACGCTGAGCGATGCCTTCGTGGTGCTCGACGAGGCGCAAAATACCACGCCCGAGCAGATGAAGATGTTCCTGACGCGCCTGGGTTTTAACTCCAAGTTTGTGATTACCGGCGACCTGAGTCAGCGCGACCTGGTGGGTCGTCGCGGCGGTCTTGCCGACGTTGAGCGGATTTTAGGCCGTGTCGACGATGTCGCATTTTCTCACCTCGAGCGTGCCGACGTGGTGCGCCATGCCTTGGTGGGGCGTATCGTCGAGGCATACGATGCTTATGATGATGTACGCGATAAGCGCGTGCACGACCGAAAGGAGTCCCGTTGAGTGTATTGATCAGCAACGATGCCGAGCTCGATACGCTACTCGACGCGCAGGAGGTAGAGCACATCTGCGAGGTCGTGCTTGCCGCCGAGGGCGTTGAGCGTGAAGTTGAGATTTCCCTTTCGTATGTCGATGAGGACGAGATGCACGAGCTCAACCACGAGTGGCGCGGTATCGACCGTACCACCGATGTCCTCTCGTTTGAGTGCGACTCGGCCTTTGACGAGGATATTCCCGCCGACGAGACGCTCGAGCTCGGCGATATTATCCTGGCCCCGGAGGTCATTGCCCGTCAGGCCCCCGGCTTTGGTAATAGCCCTGCCGACGAGTGCCGCCTGATGCTCGTGCATGGCATGCTGCACCTGCTGGGGTATGACCATATCGAGGACGACGAGGCCGAGGTCATGGAGGCCCGCGAGGACGCCATCCTGCGCGATCTGGCGCTCGAGCGCGGCGAGGACCCCAAGCTGGTCCACATCGGCCCCATCACCAACCACGCCCACGACTAGGAGCCGTCTATGATTCCCGGATCGAACAAGGACCATCCGTCCTTCTTAAAGTCGTTCTCCTACGCCATGGAGGGCTTCGTCACCGCCGTTAAGACCGAGCGCAACATTAAGGTCATGCTCGTGGCGGGCGTGTGCACCGTCATTGCCGGCTGCATCGTGGGGCTCGACATTGCCGAGTGGGCCACGGTTATCATCTGCTGTGGCTTGGTGATTCACGGCGAGCTGTGCAACACCGCCATGGAGGCGATCGTCGACCTGGCGACCCAGGAGCTCCATCCGCTGGCAAAGCGTGCGAAGGATATCGCCGCCGCCTCCGTATACGTACTTTCCATCACCGCCGCGATTGTGGGATTGCTGGTATTTGCCCACGCGCTCGACTTTATTTAGAAAGGGATTTTCATGTCCGACAATATGCAGCTTATCGATGAAACTCTGGACGACGAGTCCCTGGATGCGGTGGATGCCGAAGCGAACGATGCCTATGAGGATGTCGAGGAGTTCGATCCGTTTGAGGGCATGAGCGACGAGGAACTCGACGCCCTGTGCGACGAGGGCGACAGCCTCGCGGGCTTTGGCGACGTTGAGCCTGGTTTCCGCAGCGGCTTCGTGGCGCTGGTCGGCCGCCCCAACGCCGGCAAGTCCACGCTGCTCAACGCCTGCTATGGCAAAAAGGTCGCCATCACCTCGCCGGTGGCCCAGACGACCCGCCGCCGCATGCGCGCCGTCGTCAATCGTCCCGGTTACCAGCTGGTCTTTGTCGATACCCCGGGTATCCACAAGCCCAAGGACGGCCTGGGGTCCGAGCTCAACAAGAGCGCGTTGTTCGAACTGAACGATGTCGATGTCGTCGCGTTTTTGATTGATGCCACCAAGCCGATCGGCAGGGGAGACGCCTGGGTTGCCGAGCGCGTCAAAAACGCCCGTTCCAAGAAGGTCCTGGTGCTCACCAAGGCCGATGAGGCCGACCCCGCACAGGTCATGGAGCAGCTTAAGGCCGCCCACGAGCTCATGGAATATGACGATGAGATCGTGACGTCGTCGGTCAAGAACTTCAACGTCGATGCGTTTATCGAGACCGTTGCACGCTTTTTGCCCGAGGGTCCGCGTTGGTTCCCCGAGGACATGGGTACCGACGCTTCCGACGAGACGCTCGTTGCCGAGTTTGTGCGCGAGAAGGTCTTGCGCCGCACCCGTGATGAGATCCCGCACTCCGTTGGCGTGATCTGCGATGCGCTCGAGCAGACCAAGAAGGTGCTGCGCATGCACGCCACCATTTACGTCGAGCGCGAGGGGCAAAAGGGCATCATCATCGGCAAGGGCGGCGAGATGATCAAACATATCGGTATCGACGCCCGTCGCGATCTTGAGCGCATCTTTGGCACGCAGGTCTTTTTGGAGCTGGACGTGAAGGTCAAGGCCGGCTGGCGTGACGACGAGGCCCAGATTCGCCGCTTTGGCTACAACGCCGAGGACTAAGGACGCGCGGCGCGCATGGCAGGCTCCCGGACATATCGCACGAAGGTGCTCGTCCTCGATAAGACGAAGCTCAAAGAGACGGACCTGATCTTGACGATGCTTGACGAGCGGGGTCGGCAGGTTCGCGCCGTGGCAAAGGGCGCCCGCAAACCCGGTGGGCGCCTTGCTGCGCGCTGCGAGCTGTTCTGCACCGTCGATATGCTGCTCGCGCATGGACGGTCGCTCGACGTGGTTTCCCAGGCCGAGCTTATGGAGGCGCCGCTCGGCGCTGCGCCCGATTACGAGACGACCTGTGCCGCAAGCGCGATTGCCGAGGTTGCGCGCGTGTGCTCGTTCGAGGACGCCGAGGACCCGTATACCTTTGCCATAACGCAGCGAGCGCTTGCCCTGGTGGGCAGCGGGCTCGACACGGCGCATATGGATCTACTTGTGGCGGCATATGTCTTTAAGCTGCTGTCGCACGTTGGCTATCGACCCGATTTTTCGGCCTGCGTGCTGTGCGGAGACCCCATGCTGTCGTATTTTTCGCCCCGGGCGGGCGGGCTCATGTGCGGGTCGTGCGCGTCGAGCGTTCCGGGTGCCGAGCTGGTGTCGACCGGTGAGGTCGCGTGGCTGCGCGCCCTCATGTCCATGACCTTCGATGCACTCATGGCCGAGAGGATCGATCCCCATACCGCTGCCTTTTTATTGGGGCTTTCGCATGTTTGGGCTGCGACGCACACCGATCAGCGCCTCCGTGCGATGGAATTCATGTTGGGTCGGTGATGACGCGCAGGCGCGGGCTGCTTGTGGTAACATACCGACCTGTTGGTACCTCGATCTTGGATGCTCGCTCCACCGGCGGCTTCCCAGTCCGAGGCGAATAGCGTCGCCCGAGGGCGACAAGAAACGAAAGGTGAAACAATGACTGTTTCCAAAGAGCGCAAGGCGGAGCTGACTGCCCAGTTCGGTAACACCCCGGTCGACACCGGCAACCCCAAGGTTCAGGTCGCCATCCTGTCCGAGCGCATCAAGGAGCTGACCGAGCACATGAAGTCCCACCAGAAGGACTTCCACACTCGTCGTGGCCTGCTCATGCTCGTCGGCCGTCGTCGTCGTCTTCTCTCCTACATCAAGAAGAACGACATCGTCGAGTACCGTGAGCTCATCAAGGCTCTGGGCATTCGCGACAACATCCAGTAAGGATTTGTACATGCTAAGAGCGTCCTGCGCAGCGGGGCGCTCTTTTTGTGTAAGGGCGTGAACAATCACGCTCTGAAGCGTGGCGGGGGCAGGGGGCCCGTGTCACATGAGAAGCCCGCAGGCAAGGGGCCTGTGGGGTAAAGGAGAACAATGACACTCGTATCCAAGACCTTTGAGCTGTACGGCAAGACCTACACCTTTGAGTCGGGCGAGCTTGCCAAGCAGGCCACCGGCGCGTGCCTGGTCAAGCAGGGCGACACCACGATGCTCGACACCGTGGTCGTCTCTAAGGAGCGCAAGAACTACGACTTCTTCCCGCTGACCGTCGACTTCAACGAGAAGATGTACGCCGCCGGCCGCATCCCGGGTGGTTACCTCAAGCGTGAGGGCCGTCCCAGCGAGAAGGCCACGCTCACCGCGCGCATGATCGACCGCCCGATTCGCCCGAGCTTCCCGGACGGCTTCCGCAACGAGGTACACATCGTCGCTACCTCGCTCGTCGCCGACCAGGTCAACCCCTTCGACGTCATCAACGTCATGGGTGCTTCCCTGGCCATGACGCTCGGCGGCGTTCCCTTCGAGGGCCCGCTTGCCTGCGTGCGCATCGGCCGTAACGTGGAGACCGGCGAGTTTATCGTCAACCCCACCTACGAGGAGCGCGAGAACTCGGATCTGGACCTGGAGCTGGGCGGATCCGCCGACTTCATCTCGATGGTCGAGGCCGGTGCCGAGGAGATCTCCGAGGACGACATGCTCGCCGCCATGAAGTTTGGCCAGGAGGCCCTTGCTGCCTTCTGCCAGGCCCAGGACGAGTTTGTCGCCGAGTGGGAGCAGGTCAACGGCCCCATCGTCAAGAAGGAGTATCCGCTCGACCAACCCGTCGAGGAGGTCCAGGAGCGCATCTTCGCCCACTACGACGAGATGGCAGCTGCCCTTCGCGACGCCGACAAGCTCTCTCGTATCGGTAAGGTCGAGGCTCTGAAGGAGTCCATCCGCGCCGAGTTTACCGAGGAGGAGCAGGCCGCTTGGGAGCGCGAAATCCCCGTGGCGCTCAAGAAGCTCGAGAAGAAGGCCATGCGCACCATGGTCGTCGAGACTGGTGAGCGCGTCGACGGCCGTGCCGCCGATGAGATTCGTCCCATCATGGTGAAGGATAACTATCTGCCGCTCGTTCACGGCTCCGGCCTGTTCCAGCGTGGCCAGACCCAGGTGCTCTCGGTTCTTTCGCTCGGTATGCTCAACGAGGGCCAGCGTCTTGATACCATCGAGCCCACCGAGGGCAAGCGCTACATGCACCACTACAACTTCCCGCCGTTCTGCACCGGCGAGACCGGCCGCATGGGCAGCCCCAAGCGCCGCGAGATCGGCCACGGCAACCTTGCCGAGCGCGCCCTGCTTCCGGTGCTTCCCGACGAGAACGAGTTCCCCTACGCCATCCGCGTCGTCTCCGAGGTCATGGAGTCCAACGGCTCCTCTTCGATGGCTTCGACCTGCGGCTCCACGCTCGCCCTTATGGACGGCGGCGTGCCCATTAAGCGCCCGGTCTCCGGTATCGCCATGGGTCTGATCCAGGAGGAGGGCAAGACCGTGGTCCTGTCCGACATCCAGGGTCTCGAGGACTTCCTGGGCGACATGGACTTTAAGGTCACCGGTACCACCGAGGGCATCACCGCTCTGCAGATGGACAACAAGGCCACCGGCCTCACCTTCGACATCCTGGCCCGCGCCCTGCAGCAGGCCAAGGAGGGTCGCGCCTTCATCCTGCAGAAGATGCTCGATGTGATTCCCGAGCCGCGCCACACCACACGCAGCACCGCTCCGCGCATCGTCTCCATCCAGGTTCCTACCGATAAGATTCGCGACGTCATTGGCTCCGGCGGCAAGGTCATCCGCGGTATCCAGGACGAGACCGGCGCTTCGGTCGACATCCAGGAGGACGGCACCGTCTTTGTCGGCGGCACCGGCGAGTCCGTCGACCAGGCCGTCGAGCGCATCAAGCTCATCATCAAGGTTCCCGAGCCGGGCGAGGAGTACACCGGTCGCGTGGTCTCCATCCAGCCCTTCGGCGCCTTCGTCAACCTGCTGCCTGGCAAGGACGGCCTGCTGCACATCTCCCGCGTCGCCAAGGGCCGCGTGGAGAAGGTCGAGGACGTTCTCAACGTGGGCGACGAGGTCAAGGTCGTCGTCATCGAGGTCGACGATCGCGGCAAGATCTCGCTTGATCGTCTCGACAAGCCCGAGGCCCCGGCTCGCTCTGAGGGTTCCTCCGAGGGCGATGGCGAGCACTTCCAGCGCCGTGAGCGTCCGCGTCGCGAGCGCTCCGAGCGCAGCGACCGTCCGCGCCGTCCCGGCGACAACGGAGGCCGCAAACCCCGCCGTCACCACGACGCTGAGTAACAGCTACACATAAGCAGCTCAACAAGGGCGACTCCGGACAGGGGTCGCCCTTTTGCTTGCGCCCGAGAGGGTCGCATATGAAGTTTCCTGCTCTACAGTCCTGCGCAAGACGGAAAGCACATTAAGTGCTTTCCTTTGCGTGCGGAACTCGCGATAAACTTCATATGCGTCCCTCCCGGGCGCAAGCAAAAGGGCTGGTTAGTGCCGCTCGCTATTGAGTTAGACAGTCTATTCAGTAGTCAGATTTAGATCTGTAGATAGACGTAGCAGCATTTCCTCAGATAAAACCTACTTAAATGAACCTGTCCTTTATTGGCAGGTCTGGTCTCAGCGGCCCCGGCACGGGCTAAGTTTATCGCGAGTTCCGCACGAACAGGAGGCCACTTAATGTGGCCTCCGTCGTGAGCAGGACTGTAGAGCAGGAAACTTAGCCCGTGCCGGGGCCGCTGAGACCAGAACGGTGGGATACGCAGGTTCAGATGGGGCTTTGATGCATGGGTGGTCTGTTGGTGGGCAAATGGGTATGATGCTGTAGTTATTGCATCGACTCTGTGATGCATGTTTGTACGTTCCCGGCGGTCGGTTTGCCAGAAGCGCCCCGTCGGTTGTTCCAGACCCGTTTCGAAGAAAGGAAACCACACGAACCTATGGCAGCTAAAAAATCATCTCCCTTGAAGATCATTCCGCTCGGCGGCCTTGACGGCATCGGCAAGAACATGACGGTCTTCGAGTGCGGCGACGACATGGTGCTCGTCGACGCCGGTCTCATGTTCCCCGACGACTCCCAGCCCGGTATCGACTTGGTACTTCCCGACTACACCTATGTCCTGGAGAACGAGGAGAAGCTCCGCGGTATCGTTGTCACCCACGGCCACGAGGACCACACCGGTTCGCTTCCGTACCTGCTGCAGGACCTCAACAACAAGGTGCCCATCTTCTCGAGCAAGCTGACGCTCGGTTTTATCGAGGGTAAGCTCTCCGAGTTCCGCATTCGCGCGCCCAAGTTCCGTGAGGTCAAGGGCGGCAGCCACGTCAATCTCGGTGGCATCTCGCTCGATTTCTTCTCCATGACGCACTCCATTCCGGGTGCTTTGGGCGTGTTTATTCGCACCAACCAGGGCACCGTTATGCACACGGGCGACTTTAAGCTCGACCAGACGCCCATCGACGGCGTCACGCCCGACTATGCCGCCATCAGCCGCTTTGCCAAGCAGGGTATCGACCTGCTGCTTTCCGACTCCACCAACGCCACGGTTCCCGGCTTTACTAAGTCCGAGGCCGAGGTTGGCCCCAACCTGCTGCATGCCATCAAGAACGCCCCGGGCCGCGTGTTCGTCGCGTCGTTCTCGAGCCACATCCATCGCCTGCAGCAGATCTGCGACGCTGCCCGCAAGTGCGGCCGCAAGGTCGTCGTGACAGGACGTTCCATGCTCACCAACACTCGCGTGGCGCGCGAGCTTGGCTACCTCAACATCGACGATGCCGATATCCTCGATGCCTTTGATATCGATAACCTACCCGACGACAAGATCGTCGTCATGTGCACCGGTTCGCAGGGCGAGCCGCTGTCGGCCCTGTCCCGCATGGCCAACGGCGAGCACAAGACGCTCTCCATCCACGAGGGCGATACCGTCATCCTGTCCGCTACGCCCGTTCCTGGCAACGAGAAGGCCGTGCAGCAGGTCGTCAACAGCCTGGCAAAGCTCGGCTGCGACGTGTGGGATAAGAATCGTGCCCTCGTCCATGTCTCGGGCCACGGCAGCCAGGAGGAGCTCAAGCTTCTGATGGCCATGGCCAAGCCCACCTACTTTATGCCGGTTCACGGCGAGGCCGTGCATCTGCGTGCCCATGCCCAGCTTGCCCGTAAGATGGGCATTAAGGATGATCACATCTTTATCCTCGATAACGGCGACACGCTCGAGATGCGTGGCGGTATCGTCAAGCGCGGTACGCCTGTCGAGTCCGGCGTCGTCTATGTTGACGGTCTGCGCATCGGCGACACCGACCCCATCGTCCTGCGCGATCGCCAAAAGCTCGCCAACGACGGTATGGTCACGGCCGTTGCCATCGTCTCGCTCAAGCATAAGAAGATCGAGGCTATCGAGTTCTCGGGCCGCGGTGTTTCGTTTGCCATCGACGACCAGTTCTCCGAGGATGCCTCAGCAGCCATCATGAAGACGATCGAGAAGGGCAAGTTTAGCTTTACCAGCAGTGGCTCCGATGCCATTCGCAAGGCCGTGCGCGATTCGCTCTCCAACTTTATCTGGAGCCGCACGCGCACCCGTCCGATGATCATCCCGGTCGTCATGGAGGTTTAGTTTGGCGCGCGGATCTGCACAAAACGCCAAAGGCAATAAGGCCAGTAACCAACCGGCATCTGCTAAGGGTGCCGGTTCCCATCTGCGTGCCAATCAGGGCCACGAGTCGGAGTTCGATGAGTTCGAGCCCTTGGTCGAGCCTTCGGCCAATCGCGATATCGCCGGCGTGGTCATTGCCGTTTTGGCGATTGCGTCCTTCATTGCCGTGATTTCGCCGGCAACGGCGCCCGTGACGGCTGCTGTCGCCGGTTTCTATCACCTCGGCTTTGGCCTGGGCGCCTACGTGCTGCCGATCGTCATCTTGCTGTTTGCCGCCACGCTCTTTTTGGGTGAGGACTCGCCGCTCAACATTCGCTCGGTCGCGGGTGGCGCCGTGGTCTTTGTGGCCATTGTCTCTATCCTGTCGCTGATGGTGCCGGGCACGAGCGATTCGTGCGACCTCATGTTTGCGCCGCAGAACCTATCCGCGTCGGGCGGCTACATTGGCGCCTTTATCGCAAGTACCTTGCAAAACGCCCTGGGTAAACCTATTGCCATGGTTGTCTTGCTGGGGCTTGTCGTCGTTGGCCTGGTCATTATCGGCTTTTCGGTGGGCGGCGTTTTGCGCTCCGCACGCGATCGCGCCGCCGATTTTGCCGAGCGCCGTCGTGCCGATGTCAACGCGAGCCCGTGGGGCGATGAAGAGGCCCTGTCGGTTCCCGGCGTTGCCCGTCCGCACCTGAGCATTCTGCGCCAGAAGGGGACTGACGCCGCCGTGACCACGGTCATGGGTGGCGATGCCGACCCGGTTTTGGATGACGACGAGGACGATGACCCGTTTGTCGACGTGTCCGAGGCCGTGGAGGCCGAGCGCGCCAAGACCACGCTGCTGCCGCGCCGCCATGCCAAGAAGCGCAAGGCCGCGCCCAGGCTCAACACGAGCGAGCCTGACCCCTCTTGGTCCGATAGCGAGATTGAGCTCACCGAGGGCGATGACGAGGATGACGAGGCTCTGCTCGAGACCGCCAAGACCACATTGCTGCCGCGTCGCCGCGCCAAGGCAGGACAGGTCACCGGACAGTTTTCGATGGAAGACGACCCGGACAAGGCTGACGAGTCAGAGCCGCCGTTTGCCGTGAATCCCGTTTCGGCAGCTCCGAAGATCCCCGACTTCCTAAAACATCCCAAGGTTTCCGATGCCTCCACTCTTACGGCTTCTGCCGCTCCTGTTGCAGTCGGCGATGGGGGAGCGGACGGCACCGCTGCCGATACCGAGGGCGACCAAGAGGATGGCCTCAAGCTCCCGCCGCTCGAAATCCTGCATGCCAATCCGCAGTCGGCGTCCTCCGCGTCTTCTGATAAGGAGCTGGAACAGACTGCCGAGTCGTTGCAGTCCACCTTGCTCGAGTTTGGCCGTAGCGCCCGCGTTGTCGGCTGGATTGCCGGCCCCACGGTCACGACCTTTAAGCTGCAGCCCGGTGAGGGCGAGCGCGTGAGCAAGATCTCGAGCCTCGAGGACGATATCGCGCTTTCGCTTGCCGCCCAGTCGGTGCGTATTTTTGCGCCGATTCCCGGCACCTCGCTCGTTGGTATCGAGATTCCCAATCGTAAGCGTCAGAACGTCAACTTGGGCGACGTGCTTCCCTATGTGAAAGGCGGTCCGCTCGAGCTTGCCATCGGTCGCGATGCCGAGGGCACGCCGGTTGTCGCCGACCTCGCCAAGATGCCCCACTTGCTGATCGCCGGTACTACCGGTTCGGGTAAGTCGGTCATGATCAACTCAATCATCACGACCCTGCTCATGCGCGCTCTTCCCGAGGACGTTCGCCTGATCATGGTCGACCCCAAGCGCGTCGAGCTTGCGGGCTATAACGGCCTGCCGCATCTCTACGTGCCCGTGGTGACCGAGCCCAAGCAGGCGGCCAGTGCACTGCAGTGGGCCGTGTCCGAGATGGAGCGTCGCCTGAAGGTCTTCGAGCGCCTCAACGTTCGCAAGATCTCGACCTATAACGAAAAGCAGGCCGCCGGCGAGTTTGAGCATTACGATAACCCGCCGCAAAAGATGCCCTATCTGGTCATCATCATCGACGAGCTTTCGGACCTGATGATGGTCGCCGGCAAGGATGTCGAGGCCTCGATCGTCCGTATCGCCCAGCTGGGTCGTGCCGCCGGTATTCACCTTATCGTGGCTACGCAGCGCCCCAGCTCCAATGTGGTGACGGGCCTTATCAAGGCCAACATCACCAACCGTATCGCCTTTAACGTGGCTACGGGTATCGATTCCCGCGTCATCATCGATCAGATGGGCGCCGAAAAGCTCACCGGTTTAGGCGACATGCTGTTCTCCAAGGTCGACTGGGGCAAACCCCGCCGTATCCAGGGCTGTTTTGTCTCGGACGACGAGATCAACGAGATCGTCGAGTTCGTTAAGTCGCAAAGCGAGCCCGATTACCACGAGGAGATCCTGTCTGCCGTGGCGCCCGCTTCCATGTCCATGGCTGGTGGCGGCGGCATTGTTCGCACGGGTGTTGCCGAGCCGCAGGATGACGACCCGCTTATCTGGGAGGCCGCCCATATTGTGGTGGAATCGCAGCTGGGCTCCACATCTGGCCTGCAACGCCGCCTCAAGGTTGGCTATGCGCGCGCCGGGCGTATTATGGACATGCTGGAAGAAAAGGGTGTCGTCGGCCCGCCCGACGGTTCCAAGCCACGCGAGGTCCTGCTGGACGAGGAGGGGCTCGCTGCGCTGGAGTCTGTCGACGCCGAGATGGCACGTGAAGATCGTGAGTTTGGAGGATTCTGATGGCTGCACGCTTTGGTGACATGCTGCTCGAGCAGCGTCGCCGGATGGGCCTTTCCATCCAGCAGGTCGCCAACACCATCAAAATCAGGCCGCAGATCATCGAGTTTTTCGAGACCGGTAACTTTGCATCGATGCCCCCGCGCGGCTATGCGCAGGGCATGATTTCGAGCTACGCTCGCTTTTTGGGGCTTAACCCTCGCGAGGTCGTCAACGCTTATTTTGATGACCTCATGGCATATGAACGCGAGACCTCGCAGCAGGGCGGTCGTTTTCAGGATGCTGCCGGCTACGTTAACTCGCGCTCGTCGGTCGATAACGGACGCTTTCTGATGGTTCAGGGTGGTCGCTCGACGCGGTACGGCCAGCGCCCTCCGCAGGCGGGCTATATCACCGAGACGGGCTCCAGCGAGGAGATTCGTTCTCAGCGAGATCGCTTTCGCAGTACGCCCATGCCTGATGACCGTGCGCTTCCCGCCGCTCGCGGGTTGAGTCGCGATCCCCGCGCCGGTTACGGCGACGGTGGCTACTCCGGTCGTGGTTATCGCGGAGTTTCTGCCGGGCGTTCCCACGGTGGTTACGCCGACGCCGATACCACGCAGGTGACGCCGCGCCTCCGTTCTCAATCGCAGCCTTACGGGCAGCGCTCTTCGGCGCCTCGCTCTGGCCAGCTTGGCTATCAGAACCGTGGCGAGCTTGCGCCGCGTTCGGGTCAGCGCGGCTCGCAGAGCCAAGGCGGATATCGTGGTCGTCCCGATAGCGGTCGCGGCCGTATGCCGCAGGGGAATGGTCGCGGTGGTTCTAATCGCGGACGCGGTGGTGGACGTGCTCCCCAGAATAATGGACTCGATCCGCGCATCATCTACGCCGGCATCGGTGCCGTGGCGCTTTTGTTGATTCTGCTCATCGTGGTCCTCCTGCGTGGCTGCGGCTCTTCTGCACCCGAGTCGACGCCTGAGACGCCCGCGGCCACCAAGACGACGACCAAGAAGTCTTCCAAGAAGACCGAATCTGTTGACGAGGATGAAGGCACCGACGAGGCGACGGATTCTGCCGATTCCGATGCCGCCAAGGCGAACGCGAAAAAGAAAGAGGACGAGGTCATCAAGGTCAAGGTCTCCGTTGCCAAGGGCAAGACCGCCTGGATCGAGGTCAAGGTCGACGGTAAATCGGTCTTTGGCGCCCAGGCAACCGGTCCCTTTGAGCAGGAGTACACGCCCGAGTCCTCGATCGAGATCACCACGTCCAAGCCCTCCGATGTCACGGTTACCAAGAACGGTGAAAAGGTTCGCTACGACACCAAGACATCGGGTGTGGCGCGCGTGACCATTACCGTTCCCAAGAAGGAGACCGCAGAGTCCGAGGATGGCGAGAGTACCGACGGCACCGACGCCCAGTCTACCGACGGCACCGACCCTCAGTCTACCGACGGTACCGACACGGCATCCGACGGCCAGACTGCAAACGATTCAGATGACTATTCGTACGACAGCTACTAAGGCTCCCCGTACCGAAAGGAAGAACCATGGCTAAAGATTCCAGCTTCGACGTTGTGTCCGAGGTCAATATGCAGGAGGTCGATAACGCCTTCCAGCAGACCGCCCGCGAGATCTCTCAGCGCTATGACCTCAAGGACTCCGGCGCCACCATCGAGCTTTCGAAGGGCGATAAGCTCTTTACGATCAATGCCCCGGCCGATTTTGTCTCCAAGCAGATTATTGACGTGCTGAGCTCTAAGCTCATCAAGCGCGGCATCGATCTTAAGGCTGTCTCTTGGGACGCGCCGCAGGCGGCTTCGGGCGGTACCGTGCGCGTGCTCGGCCATATCGTCGAGGGCATTGACCAGGCGACCGCCAAGAAGATTAATAAGGACATCAAGGATCAAAAACTCAAGGTCAAGGTGACCATCGAGGCCGATAAACTGCGCGTTTCCTCGGCCTCTAAGGACGCGCTGCAGACCGTGATCCAGTTCCTGCGCGACCAAGACTACGGCCAGCCGCTGCAGTTTACCAACTACCGCTAACTTACTCGAAAGGACCGTTCTCCAACATGGATACACCTTTGGGCTCCGTGCTCTACATCACCCTCGGGTGCGCTAAGAACGAGGTTGACACCGACCGCATGCGTTCGCTGCTGACCGCCGCGGGCTATGAGGAGGCATTCGATCCGCAGGACGCCGATATCGCTATCGTCAACACGTGCTCGTTTCTCGCCTCGGCGACGTCCGAGAGCATCGAGACCACGCTCGAGCTCGCTAACGAGGTGCAGGACGGCGTTCGCGCCTGCCCCATCGTCATGTGCGGTTGCGTGCCGTCTCGTTACGGCGATGACCTGCCCGACGAGCTTCCCGAGGTCGCGGCCTTTGTGAAGGCCGATGAGGAAGACGGTATCGTCTCTGTCATCGATGGCGTGCTGGGCGTGGAGCGCGAGATCGCTGCCTATATTCCGCAGGTCAAGCGTACCGTCGAGGGTGCCGTTGCCTATGTCAAGATTTCCGATGGCTGCAATCGTTTTTGCAGCTTCTGCATGATCCCCTACATTCGCGGTCGCTATCATTCGCGCAATGCCGAAAGCATTATCTCCGAGGTGCGCGACCTGGTTGCCGGCGGTGTGCGCGAGATTGTGCTGATCGGCCAGGACACGGGCATCTGGGGCACCGACTTTGCCGACGAGGACGTCGCCGAGGGCTCGCCGCGCAATCTGGCGCAGCTGCTGCGTGCCGTCGCCGAGGCTGTGCGCCCGCATAACGTCTGGGTCCGTGTGCTCTATCTGCAGCCCGAGGGCATGACCGAAGAGCTTATCGAGACGATTCGCGATACGCCCGAGGTGCTGCCCTATATCGATATCCCCGTACAGCACTGCGATGCGCGCATCCTTAAGGCCATGCGCCGCTCCGGTTCGCGCCAGGAGCTCGAGGATCTTTTCCGTGACCTTCGCGAGCGCATCCCCGGCATTGTGATTCGTTCCACGGCCATGGTCGGCTTCCCGACCGAGACCGACGACGAGTTCCGCGACCTTATCGACTTTATGGACACCGTCGGCTTTGACTACACGAGCGTCTTTGCCTACTCGCGTGAGGAGGGCAGCCTGGCCGCCAAGATGGAGGGCCAGGTCGATGAGGAGGTCAAGCTCGAGCGCGCCCAGGAGGCCATGGATCTGGCCGAGTCGCTCGGTTTTGCCGCCACGGCAGCCCATGTGGGCGAGCGCGCACAGGTGATCGTCGATGGTATCGAGGAGACCGAGGACGGCGCTGAGCTGATCGGTCATGCCTGGTTCCAGGCGCCCGATTCCGATGGTGCGGTGCATCTGGACGCCAGCGAGGCATCCGTGGGCGATATTCTGACCGTCGAGTTTACCGATAGCTTCTGCTATGAGCTTATCGGTCATGTTGTGGAGTAGGAGAGCGTCGTGGCAAACGAGAGCAATAAGGAACTGACGAGTGTTTGGACGCCCGCCAACATCGTGACGTGCGTTCGCATCGTCTTTATCCCGGTGTTCATGATCGTCTCGGCCCTGTCTCACGCGAGCGTTGCCGGTACGGACTGGAGCACCTTCGACGGCCCGCTCGCCGCCGCTGCCTTCATTCTGTATGTGATCCTGTCGTGCACCGATAAGGTCGACGGCTATCTGGCGCGCTCGCGCAACGAGATCACTGATTTTGGCAAGTTCTTGGACCCCATCGCCGATAAGCTGCTCGTGTTTTCGGCCCTGCTGCTGTTCCTTGATTTTGGCGCGGTGACCGTGTGGTCCGTGTTCATCATCCTGTTCCGTGAGCTGCTGGTGAGCGCCCTTCGCATGGTCGCGAGTGCTGCCGGTGTAGTCGTTGCCGCCGATAAGCTCGGCAAGTACAAGACGGCGACCACGATGGTCTCCATCTGCGGCTATCTGTGCGTCTTTGCGATGGCCGGCCTTCAGCTGGGGCCGGTGTCGCTGCTGCTCGGTGTCTATTCGGTGTCGCGCTTCCTGTACGTCATCGCCGTGATTTTGACCATTGTCTCGGGCGCCCAGTACTTCTGGAACTGTCGCAAGATCGTCTTTTCGGTCTAGGTCCTGGTGGGTATGACGGAGTCTTATTTGCAGATCGCCGCAAACAACGAGGAGCTGGCGCGCGATATTGTCGAGCGCGCGAGTGCCCGTGGTGTGACGGTGTCGACGGCGGAGTCGCTGACGGCGGGCATGATCGCCTCGACGATTGCCGATATCCCGGGTGCCTCGGCGGTGCTTCGTGGCGGTGCGGTGACCTACTGCGATGAGATCAAGCATCGTGTTCTGGGTGTTGAGCAGGAGACGCTCGATCGGTTTAGCGCCGTGTCGCACCAGACGGCGCGCGAGATGGCCGTGGGCTCGCTGGACCTCTATCAGAGCGATGTGGCCGTGAGCGCAACGGGCTACGCTGGGCCCGGTGGCGGCACTGAGCAAGACCCCGCCGGTACGTTCTATATTGGGTGGGCGTATCGCGCGGCCGATGGGGGAGCGCCGGTTGTCGAGTCTGCGCGCTGTCATTACGAGGGCGATCGGTCGTGCGTTCGTGCCCATGCGGTCGCGGAGGCTTTGGAGCGCATTGTCCGCGTGCTCAATTCTATGGAATAGACGTGGTTTAAGGGGCCTTAGGGCCCCTTAATTGTGGAGCTAGGGACCTTTAACGGTATTGGTGTTTGCGCTGGTACATGACCTAAACTTGTTCGATTACCCGTATTTGTGATTGGTGGGGTCAAGCGTTTGGTCGGTGATTGGTTGGCGTTTGGTCGGGTTTTGGAATGGTCGGGTGCATATGATGAATCTGAACGGTTGACCACGAACAGCCGTTCGTTTATTATCGTTTCAGGTTGTTAAGAGGAGGGCTATTCATGGCCAAGAATTCAGGTCCCGTACGTACCGTTCATGCACGCACGACGGGTAAAGAGCGCGATGAGATGATCGCCACCACCAAGGCCGAGATCGAGAAGAAGTTCGGCCAGGGCTCTATTATGAGGTATGGCGACGGCGGTCCCGAGCTCGAGGTCGAGGCTATTCCGACGGGCTCTCTGGCACTCGATGCCGCCTTGGGTATCGGCGGCGTGCCGCGCGGCCGTATCGTCGAGATTTATGGCCCCGAGTCCTCCGGTAAGACGACGCTTTCGCTCGAGATTCTTGCAGAGGCGCAGGCCATGGGCGGCGTTGTTGCATTTATCGATGCCGAGCACGCGCTTGATCCCACCTATGCCGCGCGCATCGGCGTCGATATCGATGAGGTCCTGATTTCCCAGCCCGATACGGGCGAGCAGGCGCTCGAGATCGTC
The DNA here is from genome assembly GCF_003469185.1 of Collinsella sp. AM34-10. Classification (GTDB taxonomy): domain Bacteria; phylum Actinomycetota; class Coriobacteriia; order Coriobacteriales; family Coriobacteriaceae; genus Collinsella. Next base: position 486,666 of record NZ_QSIL01000001.1, read on the forward strand.
GATATGCTTGTGCGCTCCGGTGCCATCGACGCCATCGTCGTCGACTCTGTAGCCGCATTGACTCCGCGTGCCGAGATCGAGGGCGAGATCGGTGACACGACGGTGGGCCTGCAGGCTCGCTTGATGAGCCAGGCACTCCGTAAGCTCGCCGGCTCGCTTGCCAAGTCCAACACGACCTGCATCTTCATTAACCAACTGCGCGAGAAGATCGGCGTCATGTTCGGTAACCCCGAGACCACCACGGGCGGCCGCGCGCTCAAGTTCTTCTCTTCCGTGCGAATCGATATTCGCAAAATCGATACCATCAAGCTCAAGGACGAGGTTATCGGTAATCGCGTGCGTGCCAAGGTCGTTAAGAACAAGGTGGCGGCTCCGTTCCGTTCGGCCGAGTTTGACATCATGTACGGCACCGGCATCTCTAAAGAGGGCTCGATTCTGGATATGGCCGTCGAGTGCGGCATCTGCAAAAAGATGGGGTCCTGGTTTGCCTATGGCGAGGATAAGCTCGGCAACGGTCGCGAGGCCGCCAAGACATTCCTGCGGGAGCATCCCGATTGCGCCGACGAGATCGAGCACAAGGTTCGCCTTGCCTGCGGCCTTGAGTATGACGATGATGCCCCCTCCGAGGTTGAGTTGACCGACCAGCCCGCCCCCGAGGAGTTTGATGAGCTGTACGCCATCGATGGCTCCGCGATGCTCGACGATGACGACGAGTAGCGGATGCCGACATGTCGTATACGGTGACCGAGGCCACGGTCGTCTTTCCCGATAAGAAGGCGGCCTCCTCGTTCTCGAGCGGTTATGCGTCTAAAAAGCCCTGCGCGCATATCGATTGCGATCTCGAGGGCGGTTTTGAACGTTCCATTTGGATTCCCGTGCGCGTGGCGCGCCTGTACGTTAAGAACCGCCCCGATCTTCCCTGTGATTGGGATGACTTTCGCGAGGCTGTGCAGCTTATCGAACGTAAATGTGCGCTCACCATGGTGACCGAGATGCTTTCGCGCCGCGATCATGCCACGGGCGAGGTGCGCGATAAGTTGGCGCGCTATGGCTTTCGACAGCCTGCGATCGATTTTGCAGTTGCTCGAGCGACCGAGTATCGTTTTTTGGATGAGAACCGCTTTTGTTCGTACTTTATCGAAGAGCGCAAGCGTCGCGGTTGGGGACAGCGTAAGATCGAGGTTGAACTCAAACGCCGTCATGTCGTGCTTGACGATATCCCCGGGTATCCCGAGGCTTATTTTGCCGTTGATGATGACTTGGCCCGCGCTTCGGCCTTGCTCGCTAAACGTCGCGTTCCCGAAGTACGTGCATTCGAAAAGCTCGTCAGATTTTTGATGGGTAAAGGCTTTTCGTATCACATCGCCGCCGATGCCGTTAAGGCGCGCCTCGATACCTCAAGCGAGGAATGCGCCGTGTAAGCGTGCGCATGGTACGCCCCTGCCGTTCACCGCTTGATAGGCGCCGTGCCGGGTGCGTTTATTTGACAGTTGTTGCGGTTCAACGTAGGATAAACACTGTCATTTGCTTTGTGATATGTGCTCATCTGTGATGAGTTTGTTTATATGTTTATCTGTATCCGACCCGCATAAGCTGCGCCCATATTACTCAAATGTCGCGAGCCGTTCGTAAGGACGGTTCGCTTTGCTGTGTAGCTAATCCATAAAAAGGAGTGAGCATGCCTATCATTGCAGCGCTCGTTGGCCTCGTTTTGGGTGCCATCGCCGCCATTGCCTACATGCGCACCGCTAAGCAGGGTAGTCTTCACGAGGCCGACGAAAAGATTCAGTCGGCACACGCGCAGGCAGAGTCCCTGATTGGTGATGCTAAGCGTCAGGCCGAGACCCTCAAAAAAGAGGCTCTGCTCGAGGCTAAGGAAGAGATCATCAAGAACAAGCAGGCCGCCGAGGCCGAGGACAAGCAGCGTAAGAGCGAGATTCGTACGCTCGAAAACCGCGTGATGCAGCGCGAGGAATCGCTCGATCGCCGCAACGATGCTCTTGATAAGCGCGAGCATCAGCTGTCCAGCCAGGCCGGCCAGGTCGAGAAGCGCTCTCGCGAGCTTGAGGAGCTCTGCGCCAAGCAGACTTCCGAGCTTGAGCGTATTGCCGACCTTACGCGCGAGGACGCTCACAAGGAGCTGCTCGACAAGGTCCGCGGCGAGGTTACCCACGAGGCGGCCACCATCATCCGCGAGTCCGAGCAGCAGGTCCGCGCCGAGTGCCACAAGACCGCTCAGGAGATTCTCTCCCTGGCGATTCAACGTTGCGCCGCCGACCATACCGCCGAGGTCACCGTTACTTCTGTGCACATTCCCTCCGATGACCTCAAGGGTCGCATCATCGGTCGCGAGGGTCGCAACATCCGCACCTTTGAGCAGGTGTCCGGCGTTAACCTCGTGATTGACGACACCCCCGAGACCGTCGTGCTTTCGAGCTTCGATCCGGTCCGTCGTGAGACCGCCCGCGTGGCGCTCGAGAACCTCATTGCCGACGGTCGTATTCACCCTGCCCGCATCGAGGAGATGTATCACAAGGCCGCCGATTTGGTTCAGCAGCGTGTGCGCGAGGCTGGCGAGCAGGCCGCCTTCGATACCGGTATCCACGACCTGCATCCCGAGATCGTCAAGACCCTGGGTGCTCTTCGCTACCGCACCTCGTTTGGTCAGAACGTTCTGCAGCACTCGCTTGAGGTTTCTGACCTGTGCGGCGTCATGGCCTCCGAGCTTGGTCTGGACGTTGTGACCGCCAAGCGTGCCGGTCTTCTGCACGACCTGGGTAAGGCCATTGACCATGACGTTGAGGGTCCGCATGCTGTGATTGGTGCTGAGCTTGCCCGCCGTTATGGCGAGAAGCCCGTCATCGTCCACGCGATCGAGGCCCATCATGCCGACGTCGACCCCAACACGGTACTTGACGTTCTGGTCCAGGCTGCCGATGCCGTCTCCGCTTCTCGTCCCGGTGCCCGCCGCGAGTCGGCCGAGAATTACATTAAGCGCCTTGAGAAGCTCGAGGAGATCGCCAACTCTCACGACGGCGTCGAGCGTACCTATGCCATGCAGGCCGGTCGCGAGGTTCATGTCATGGTTCAGCCTGACAAGATCTCCGATGCCCAGTCCACGGTGCTTGCGCACGATATCGCCCATCAGATCGAGGAAGAGATGGAGTATCCCGGTCAGGTTCGCGTTGTCGTGATTCGCGAGAGCCGTGCCGTCGATATCGCTAAATAACATGAACGACGCGAACGAGCTCATCTCATTTATCGCGTCGATGTCGGGGGAGGGCAACCTTCGCGTCGAGGAAAACCTTGGCGAGGGGTATGTCCGCCTCCGCGTTTCGGAGGCCGAGCGCCGTCAAGCCAAGCATGACATTCAGCATGTAGAGGACATTGTCATCGAGATGCTGCGCAATGCTCGCGATGCCGGAGCCGATAAGGTCTATCTTGCCACGACCAAGGAGGAGGGTGTTCGCACCCTCCTCTTCCTGGATAACGGTTCGGGTGTGCCGCAGGATATGCAGGAGCGTATCTTCGATGCCCGTGTCACTTCCAAGCTCGAGAGCATGAAAATGGACCGTTGGGGTGTTCACGGTCGTGGTATGGCGCTGTTCTCTATCAAGCAGAACACGGATGAGGCACGCGTTGTTACATCGGGCGTCGATTTGGGCTCCGCGTTTAAGGTGTGCGTTGCCACCGATCGCTTGGGTGAGCGCGCCGACCAGTCGAGCTGGCCTCAGGCGGTTAAAGACGAAGACGGCCGCTATGTATGTGCTCGCGGCCCCCACAACATCATTCGTGCGGCCTGTGAGTTTGCCCTTGAGGAGCTGCGTTGCTGCGATGTGTATCTGGGCTCTCCGTCCGAGATCGCTGCGACCCTGTACGCTCAGGCTTCGAGCCGTCTCGATACGTCGCGCCTGCTCTTTATCGACGACGAGTGCGAGCTTCCGGTTATCGATCGTTTGGGCCTTGCCTCGGATGCCGAGGACTTTATCCGGATCTGCTCCGGGTTGGGTCTCGAGATGTCCGAGCGCACTGCCCACCGTATTCTGTCGGGACAGATTAAGCCCGTTCGCGGCGTGACCGCGCGCCTGCTGCGCGAGCGCGATTCCACCTCGCATGCGCCGGCTCCCGTCGATCTTGCCAAGGACCGTCGAGGCCTTCGCATCGCCAAGGATGATATGGCGCAGTTTTCGCGTGCGGTTGAGCGTGACTTTAACGACCTCGCTGCCCGGTATTACCTCAATCTGTGCGGCGACCCTAAGATTCGCGTTTCGCGTGATCGCATCACGGTGACGTTCGATCTTGCCAAAGAGGAATAAAATCTTTACCGAGTCCGCTCGGTACGATACAGTTATTGCAGTTAAAACGTACTTTTAAACGCAGGAGTTTCTTCATGGATTGCCTGAAGGTATCAAGCAAATCATCGCCCGCGTCCGTTGCCGGCGCTATTGCCGGCATGGTCAAAGATGGCGTCCCCGTCAACATCCAATGCGTCGGTGCCGGTGCCGTCAACCAGGCCATTAAGGCCGTTGCCATTGCGCGCGGCTTTCTGATTCCGACCGGCTTTGATGTCTCCTGCGCGCCGGTGTTCTCCGACATCCTCATTAACGGGGAGTCGCGCACGGCAATTCGTCTCTCTATCTACGTTCACCAGATTAATCGGGCTGCTATGGATAACGTCGTCATGGACGACGTTAAGCCTGTTGCGTAAACGAGCCATCTGCACGCTTGTAGCACCTATGCGCCCCGTCGACACCATCGTTAGGATGTAAGCTCATGGACCAGCGTTCCGTACGCGATATTCTTGCCGGTAAAACCTACTTTATCCGCACATTCGGCTGCCAGATGAATCAGCACGACTCCGAGCGCGTGAGTGGCTTGCTCGATTCGTATGGCTGTCTTATGGCGCTCGATCCGGAGCATGCCGATATTGTCGTGTTCATGACGTGCTGTGTGCGCGAGGCTGCCGATACTCGCCTCTATGGTCAGTGCAATTCCTGCAAGAGCCTGCCTCCTTCGCCTTCGGGTAAGCGTGTGGTCGCCGTGGGCGGCTGCATCGCCCAGCGCGATGGCGAGGGCTTGCTCACCAACGTCGATAACGTCAATGTCATTTTTGGCACCCATTCTATTGCGCACGTGGCCGAGCTCATCGCTGAGGCGTTTTTGGATGGCAAGCGCCACATCCGCACGAATGAGCATGAGGATACCGACGCCATGAGTATGCCGTGGCATCGCGAGACGCAATATCACGCTTGGGTGCCCATCATGACGGGCTGCAACAACTTCTGTACGTACTGCATCGTGCCGTACGTCCGTGGTCGTGAGAAGAGTCGTCCCTTCGAGGAGATTGTCGACGAGGTTACCGGGCTTGTGCGTCAGGGCGTGCGCGAGATTACGCTGCTGGGCCAAAACGTTAACTCCTACGGTCGCGATCTCTTTGGCAAGCCGCGTTTTGCCGATCTGCTGCGCGCTGTGGGCGATACGGGTGTCGAGCGTATCTTCTTTACCTCTTCGCATCCCAAAGATCTGCTGCCCGAGACCATCGATGCTATGGCCGAGACGCCTGCCGTCATGCCGCAGCTTCACTTGGCCGTTCAGTCGGGTTCCACGCGCATCCTTAAAGAGATGAATCGTCGGTACACGCGCGAGGATTATCTGGGCCTGGTCGATCGTATTCGTAACCGTATGCCCGATATTGCGCTTTCAACCGACATCATCGTGGGCTTCCCTGGTGAGACCGAGGAAGACTTTGAGCAGACGCTCTCGCTTGCCGAGACGGTGCGCTATGCCCAAGCCTACACGTTTATTTACTCCAAGCGCGCCGGTACCCCGGCCGCCGAGATTTATGATCCCACCCCGCATGAGGTTATCCTTGAGCGCTTTAACCGTCTGGTCAAGGTTATCGAGACGACGGCACACGAGTTTAACCAGGGCGAGCTTCACACTGTGGTGCCTGCGCTCATTGAGGGCACGAGCAAGAAGAACGACGCTGTCCTTCTGGGCAAGAGCCCTAAGAACCAGACGGTGCATGCGCCGATTCCTGCTGGCTATAGCATCGATCAGCTTATCGGCAAGATCGTCGATGTTGATATTGATGTCGCCAAGACGTGGTATCTGTCTGGCTCCGTCGTGGGCGAGCCTCGCTAATGATTTCTCCTGGTGCAAGCCTTTCTGCTGTAGCGATTGTCGGTCCGACAGCGGTCGGAAAAAGCGATGTTGCCGACCGCCTGGCCGCTCGTCTATCGTCCGAAGTGTTGTCGTGCGACGCGATGCAAATCTATCGCGGCATGGACATCGGTACGGCCAAAATGATGCCCGAGGAGTGCTCGGCACCTCTGCGCCTTATCGATATCGTGGATCCCGGCGTCGCGTATTCTGCTGCGCTCTACCAGTCGGACGCCCGAGCACATGTCGAGCGTTTGCTTGGCGAGCAGCGTCTTCCGGTCTTTTGCGGCGGTACGGGCTTGTATCTCAAGGCCGCTCTCGATGAAATGGATTTTCCTTCGGGAGAACTTGAGGACGAACGACGCGTGGGCTATCAGGAGCTTGCCGAGCGCATTGGCGAGGAAGCATTGCATGCCCTGCTTGCCGAGCGCGACCCTGAATCAGCTGCCGTGATTCATCCCCATAACGTGCGTCGTGTGATTCGTGCGCTCGAGATGCACGATGACGGCGTGTCATATGCCCAGCAGAAGTCGAAATTCAGTGTTCCGCGCGAGCGCTATCATGCCTTGTGGTTTGGTCTGACGCGTAGCCGTGAAGTGCTGTATGAGCGCATTAACCTACGTGTCGACCTTATGTTTGAGCAGGGACTGGTTGATGAGGTCCGTGGCCTTATGGACCAGGGCCTGGGCGATGCGCTCACGTCGATGCAGGCAATTGGTTACAAAGAGATTATTGATGCCTTGCGTGGCGCTATTACCATGGATGAGGCCCGTGAGCTTATCAAGATGCGCTCACGTCGCTATGCCAAGCGCCAGCTATCCTGGTTTAAGCGTGACGATCGCATCGTGTGGTTCGATATGGATGAGTTTACGATCGATGAGGTCGTTGATGATATTTACCATCGCATCGAGGCTGCCTAATGGCTCGTTTCCCTTTGGTCCCCACGGCGCCTGAACCCGAGCGCGCCATCTTGGTTGGTGTTGAGTGGCGCGATAACGCCTGGCCGCTCGACCGTTCGCTCGACGAGCTCGAGCGTCTAGCCCACACTGCTGGGGCCCAATGCGTTGCACGCTTGTCTCAGCGCCTGGTCAAGCCCTATCCCAAATCGTTTATCGGCTCCGGAAAGGTCGAGGAGCTGTGCGGTTTGGTGCATCGCATGGATGCGGATGTTGTTATCTTCGACGACGACCTGACTCCTTCACAGCAGTCCTATCTTGAGAAAGCCGTGGGCGAACCGGTCAAGATTATTGACCGTACGGCGTTGATTTTGGATATCTTTGGTCTGCATGCCCAGACGCGTGAGGGCCGCTTGCAGGTGCAGCTGGCACAGTTGCAGTACCTGTTGCCTCGTTTGCGAGGTATGTGGAGCCACCTTGCCAAGGAACAGACGCGTGGCGGTATTGGCTCGCGCTTTGGCCAGGGCGAAAGCCAGCTCGAGGTTGACCGACGTTTGATTCGCAACAAGATTGCCGCGCTTCGTCGCGAGCTTAAGCAGGTTGAACAGCGTCGCGATGTCCAGTCAAAGAGCCGTATCGAGTCGCCGGCGTTTCGCGTTGCCTTAGCCGGTTATACCAATGCCGGTAAGTCGACGTTGCTCAATCGTCTGACCGGGTCTACGGTGCTTTCACAGGATAAATTGTTTGCCACGCTCGATCCGACGACGCGCTCGTATCGCTTGCCCGGTGGTCGTGGCATGACCATTACCGATACCGTTGGCTTTATTCAAAAGCTACCGCATGGTCTCGTTGATGCCTTTAAGTCCACGCTGTCTGAGGTCCTTGGTGCCGACCTGATCCTTAAAGTTGTGGATGCCTCTGACGAGGATTACGAGCGCCAGCTCGAGGCAGTCGATCGTGTCCTTGATGAGATTGGTGCCGGTGAGCGCCTGACACTTACCGTGTTCAATAAAATTGATCTGCTCGATAGCGTCGATCGCTTGAGCTTTCGCCGTCGCTATCCCGAGGCGGTGCTGTTCTCGGCTCAGACGGGTGAGGGTCTTGATGACTTAGTCGACCGCATCGCTCGTGAAGCGGCCGCCACGGACGTGTTGCTCTCGGCCGATATCCCGTATCGAGAGGGCGCGTTAATCACGCTCGTGCACGAACAGGGAACCCTTCTGCACGAGGAATACCTCGAGGACGGCGTTCGTATTGTGGCAAAGCTTCCGGACCGTATCGCACCACGTCTTGAGCGTTACCGAACGGAATAAATCAGCTCCAGTACACCCAAGATAACCGGTTGATGAAGCAGGTAGAACGGCAGTGCATGGCGTCCGAGGCTTGCGAGCGCCGGGATGGGATTTTCATAGGCCCATGCTGGTGCCTCGCAGTTTGCTTTCTGAGCCGTGCGCGCGGCAAAGAAGCCTGTGAGGTACATAAATAAGAAGGGTATGAGCGGATAGTAATCACCGGAGACAAAGTCTGGACTTGGGAACCCCAGCCAAGCTAGATGGGGGATAGGGTAGACCGCTTTAGGAATGCTCCAGGTACAGGCAAAGAGTATGAGGCAAATCGTTATACCCCAAACTGCCGGTATTCTATCGAGAACCGGGCGCGCGAGTGCAACAATGGCGGTGCACGCCGCCATGCAGAAAATGATGCCGAAGTTCACCGAGTCATCGACTGAGACGAGCGTCGTTGCGACCCATACGACCAAAGCGGCTACGGCATATTTGGCGGCACGCTTGATGTTGTTGCGCGAGAGGGTGCACATCCAGCCGGCAATAAACAAAAATACCCAACTGATGCTGGCTCGCCAGATGTCTTGGAAGATGGTCTGGGTAAACCAGGGCATCTCCCAACCATATAGGTAGGCAAGGTCGTAGCAGGCATGAAATCCCGCCATCGACAGCATGGTAAACCCGCGAATGGTATCAAAGACCGTGATGCGTTTTTGCATTACGAAAACCGGCGCATCAAACCGACGACCTTGCCTAGAATCGTGGGATTTGTCGCGTAGATAGGCTCCATAGTGTCGTTTTCGGGCTGCAGGCGAACGCGTCCCTGCTCCTTATAGAATGTTTTGACTGTTGCGGAGCCATCGATCATGGCCACGACAATCTCGCCATTCATGGCGCTCTTCTGCTCGCGAACGATGATGTAGTCGCCGTTATAGATGCCGACGTTAATCATCGAATTGCCGTGGACCTCGAGGATAAAGGACCCCTGTTCTGTTGCGATCTCGGTTGGGATGGTAAAGGTGTCCTCGATATTCTGCTCGGCAAGGATGGGAATCCCTGCAGCGACACGGCCTACGAGAGGCAGCGATACAGTGCCGCGGGGCACCGTGGGCTCATCGGACTTCGAGATGGAGACGGAAGATCCGTCCTCGTCAAAGAGCTCGAGAGCGCGAGGTTTGGTGGCGTCACGCTTGAGCAGGCCGCGTGCTTCCAGCGCGGAGAGGTGCGCATGTACGGTGCTAGGGGAGGAAAGGCCCACAGCCGAAGCCATCTCGCGCACACTGGGCGGATAGCCCTTCTCCTGCTGATATTCCTTGATGAAGTCGTAAATTTGCTGCTGACGCTTGGTAATTTTGCGAGCCATCAGGGGTTCCTCTCTACCCATACCAAACAAATGTTCTATTTTTGCTTGACAGGAACAACTGTTCGAAGATAATAATAACCGAACACTCGTTCCCGCGCTAGACTTTTTTGTCCCCGCGGCTTGATAAAACAGTTCTCGTCAAAACAAACGAGAGGAGAACAGAATGAACGCAGCGGATATGGTCCAGGGAAACCTCGCTCTTAAGCTCGAGGCGCCCGCCACGCCTGCCTTTACGGTCGTGAAGGGCGGACGCTCTCATTTTCAGGCCGTGGCCACTAAGCCCGTTCGCACCCAGCGTGCGTCCGTTGCTTCGGCTCCTGTTGCCCTGAAGGCCTCGACGATCGTTGCTGTAGCCGTAGCGTTTACCCTGTTCTTCGTGCTCGCCACGTCAGTTTTTTCTGCTCGTCACGCAGCATATGCCGATTCCGTAGCCAACGTCACCTACGAAACGGTTCGTGTGCAGTCCGGCGATTCCCTGTGGTCGCTTGCCCAGGAGCATCCCATCGATGGCCTTTCCACGCAGGAGACTTCCGACATGATTCGTAGCGTAAATCACCTCGATCGCAGCTCTCTTGATGCTGGTGCAGTTCTGAAAGTTCCGGCTCGTTCGTAAGATTTCCGCTCGGTTGCATGGTACCCTTGTTATCGTTTAAGAGGAGGTACCATGCGCTGTCCCAAATGCGGCAAGGCACATACCCGCGTTGTCGATTCCCGTATGCAGGAGTCGAACAACACTATCAAGCGTCGTCGCGAATGCTGTTCGTGCAATTATCGTTTTACGACGTTCGAGCGCTGCGAAGATCCCATCGAGGTTATCAAATCCGACGGGTCTAAGCAGCGGTTCGATCGCAACAAGCTGCTGGTCGGCCTGATGCGCGCCACGATTAAGCGCGATATCGATACGAAAAAGCTCAACGAGATCATCGATGATATCGAGGTGGAGCTGCGTTCGCGTACGCTGACGGCTGTTACGTCCCACGAACTGGGCGATATGGTGCTCAAGCGCCTGGCCAAGATCGACAAGGTGGCCTACATTCGCTTTGCCTCGGTCTATCGCGATTTCAAAGACGTCGACGAGTTTTTGCAAGAGCTCGACAAGCTAAGGTGATTTCATGTCCAACATTACCGTTAACATTAAGCGTCTCGATCCCACGGTCGAGCTTCCCAAATACGCACATCCCACGGATGCCGGCCTTGACCTCCGTGCCAACGAAGACTGCACCCTCAAGCCCTTTGAGCGCCGCTTGGTCTCCACTGGCTTGGCCATTGCGCTGCCCGATGGCTACGCCGGCTTTGTCCAGCCCCGTAGCGGCCTAGCTATTAAGCAGGGCCTGTCTATAGTCAACACGCCCGGTCTCATCGACGCCCACTATCGAGGCGAGCTTAAGGTCATCCTCATCAACCTGGATCCCACCAACAATATCCAGATCAACAAAGGCGACCGCATCGCTCAGCTCGTCATCCAAGAAGTCCCTACGGTCAACCTCGTAGAAGTAGACGAACTAGACAAAACCGACCGAGGCAACGGAGGCTTCGGCTCCAGCGGCGTAGCTTAATCATTTTCAACATGTAGGGTTGGCCTCTCACCCGGGGCCCACACATATCATCCCGTGCTCAAACATTCTCGCTACGCTGCGAAACTGCGCGCGGGACGATATGTGTGGGCCCCGGGTGAGAGGCCACATACTTGAATATGTGTTTCGACTTGCGCGGTAGGCCTCATCAATATAATTACGACTTGCTTGTTGTTCTGACTCTCCATTAGCTGGATTACATCCTTGCAAATCCTAATTAGGAATGTGTTTTAGACTTAAGTTAGCATGCGGCAAAGGGACGCCTCCTTTGTCGCATCGGCTAACTATATTTTCCGGTCTTGCCTTTGATGGTTCTACTGGAGGGGGATCTAGTGTAGCCGCTAGTACGTAATCCCAGCTTGCCTGTGGGGGCCTATATATCGTCCCGCGCGCAGTTTCGCAGCGAAGCGAGAATGTTTGAGCACGGGATGATATATAGGCCCCCACAGGCAAGCGGACAGTCCGAAGCTAGCGGATATGCGCGGGTTTTTCGCCCCAGTAGAAGCGGCAGAAGGCTCGTTTGCGCTTTTGGGGCTTGCCTGCAAGTTCCATGGTTGCGATGGCGATATCCTCGGCTGCGCGTGGACGGCGCAGCACTTCGCCGTTAATGAGTAGTGCCTTGAGCGATTCGGGATGATCGTGGAGATGGCGCAGTGTCACGATGAGCTCGCGTGCGGTCGTGACATGCATGCTGGCGCCCATGCCGGTGAGCATGGTGGTGTTGGCCTTTTCCTGGCCATAGGACTTGCCCAGCAGAATCATTGGTAGGTGTGCGCACAGGCATTCGGTAACAGTGAGTCCGCCCGATTTGAGAATTGCCAGGTCACAGCCGTGCATAAGCGCTGCCATGTCATCGACGTAGTCAAGAACCGTGATGTTCTCGAGTTTCATGGCATCGAAGAGCGTTTTGAGACGGGTGGCATATTCGGCATCCTTGCCCGGCAAAAAGACAAAGTGCATGTCCTCGAAGCTGCGCAGGAAGGGGAGGGTGCGGTCCATCTCCGCGCGAAAGCGAACGTACGGTTGAGGCAAACTGGCGCCGGCCATCACCAGCACAACGAGCTTGTCTGTGGGGAGATTGAACTTCTCGAGTTCTTCCTCGCGGTTGTAGTCCGTATCAAACCCGGCGCGAATGGGGATGCCCGTAATGCGGATCTTTGCCTCGGGAACCTTACGGGGTCGGAGTGTTTCGGCCATAAACTCGTTTGCCACGCAGAACAGGTCGGTGTCCTTATGGGGCCACCAACCCTCGACCTCGTAATCGGTCGGTACGCAAATGACAGGATAGTCGATGCCCGTAATGACGCGCGCGCCGACGGCGACGTTGGCTGCCGTGATGTGTGTGGCTACCACGGCATTGGGCCTGCGAGTTCGAACGTATTCGTTAAATGCGGGGAACATGATGCGCGACCATGCCGTGCCACCGCCCCAAAGCAGGTGTCCGGTAAGGGTATAACGCCAGGTCAAGTCATAAATTGGGCGCGTGGCGCCGGTAAACGAGGCGGCCGTTTTGTTGCCGTCGAATTTTATGCGTCCAAAATCAAGGATATCGAGCACTTCAATCTCAACATCCTCGGGGATGCCATTGGTGCCGCGGATGTGGTCGAATGCCTGCGCAATCGCATTTGCGGCGGCCTTGTGGCCCGAGCCGACCGAGGCGTGCACGATAGTCACGAGAGGTTTTTGCTGAGCCAAGAGCGTGGTTTGTTCCGATTGGGGAGTGCTTTGCGTGGGCAGGGGAGCGTCATTGCCCATCTGCGTTTGATCCATCGATAACTCCCCTTCATCATTGTTTCGCAATGAATCATTGTAGTGCATGAATGACACGTTCGCCTAAATTTGGGTATGAGCGCAAGAAACGCCAATCTTTCGACAGGAGGTCTCTTCATGATTACCCATCAGCCGATCGATGCTGCGATTATCGGTGGCGGCCCTGCGGGCTATGCTGCAGCCATTTATGCGGCGCGCTCCAACCTAACGACGGCCGTGATTGAACAGGGCATGTCGGGAGGACAAATCGCCACAACCAATGAGGTCGAGAACTATCCGGGTATTCCGCTCTTGAGCGGTGCCGAGCTTGGCGAGCGTTTTCAGCAACATGCAGAGGGCCTGGGAGCGCAGGTTACATGGAGCATGGTGACGGGCATCGAGTACGATGCTGATACAGCGCTGTTTACGGTGCATCACGATACGGGCGATACACTGGCCTCGAGCGTTATCGCTTGCATGGGTGCCACGCCGCGATCTGCTGGTTTTGTTGGCGAGGATACGTATCGCGGTCGTGGCGTTTCGTATTGCGCGACGTGCGATGGCATGTTCTTTCGCGGTAAACAGGTCTTTGTTATCGGCGGCGGTAATGCTGCCTGTGAGGAAGCCCTGTTCTTGTCAGAAATCGCCAGCAGCGTGACCATCGTCTTGCGCCGCGATCAGTTCCGGGCTCCCGATGGCGTGGTTCAAAAGGTGCGCGCAAAAGATAATATTTCAGTTAGGTACCAAACTAGTATCGTGGAACTATCGGGCGAGGCTATGCCCACGACTATCACATTTAAGGACAACGCCACCGGTGAAATCTATTCCGAGTCCTTCAATCCTGGCTCGTTTGGTATCTTTGTCTTTGCTGGCACGCAGCCCCATACCGAGCTTGTAGAGCATCTGGTAGATCTGGCGCCCGACGGCGGTATTGTGACCGACGAATCGATGGCCACCCGCACGCCTGGCTTATTTGCTGCTGGCGATATCCGTTCCAAGCGTTTACGCCAAGTTGTGACCGCCGTTTCGGACGGAGCTATAGCGGCTACCAGCGCATACGCTTTCTTACGCGGATAAGTACGATAATATATCTTATGTAAGGTTGTTATGTTACTTAAACGTCCAGCGGTAACGAGCTTGAGGCAACGTTGCCGCTGGACGTTTTGTTGTGTAAAAAATGAGCCAGCTATCCTGCGACCTGACCCGAGCCAAAGCCGACGATCATACCGTTCATTATGGTATGCAAAACTAGATAATCTAGAATACAATATTGAAAACGAACGGAGGCACCATATGAATCACGCTAAACATGTCATTCCTATGTCCGATACGTCGGTTAGCATTAGCCCAGAGGATATTCAGCCAACGGTGCTACCTGATGCATTTATCCAGTCTGATATTGTCCGCAAACTCAATACGCTCAGTCTGCCGCGCTATAACCAGTTGCCGAATGTAACGCTCTACCGTGACCAGGTCATTGAGTACATCGAGCTGTGGATGGAGCCGCTTTCGATTTGTGTGGAGCAGCCCGTCATTACGCCATCGATGATCAATAACTACGTAAAGGTCGGCCTTGTTCCCGCTCCGGTTAAAAAGCAATATGGTCGCGAGCAGATTGCGCGTCTCATCTCCATTTGTATCTTTAAGCAGGTGCTGCCCATCGCTGCGGTTCAGGCGCTCTTTAACATTCAGCGCCTGAGCTACGATGCACCGACCGCCTTTGATTATGTGATTGATCAGCTCGAGGCATCGATTCGTGCGGCTTTTTCCATTGAGCAGGTTCCTGTACCCGATACGGCTCATCAGGTCACACGCGAGTCGCTGCTCGTACGCAGCGCGGTATCGTCTTTTGTATCGAAGGCGTATCTAATGAGCTACCTAAAGTTCAACGGGTTTAATAGCTAGCCGACGTACAAGACGGGCGGGACAAAGAGTCATCAGACACTTTGTCCCGCCCGTGTTTTTGTTTAGTTGGATTTTATCGGCCCGAAGCAACGCCCATGCCGTAGCCGATAATGAGCCCGTGCATCTCGGCATAGTATGAATCCAGTCCGTTGCAGGGCATGATGATGGTCTTGGAACCGGGCCAATGCTCCACAATGCGGCTGGCAAGTGCCTGGGCGCCCGCCTCATTTTCGACATGGTCGATTACGACCTCGCCGCCGGTAAAGCCCTCGGCCTCCATGGTGTCGACAATCTTTCCAAGCATCTTCTTTTCGCCACGGGTGTGACCGATGAGCTTGATCTCCCCTGCCTCGCTTGCCGTGCCTAAAACTCGAATGTTGAGTTTATTGGCGATAACCCCAGCTGCCTTGGGAATACGTCCGGCCTTGGCGAGATTTTCGTAATTGCACAGGCTAAAGAGGATCTTGCTGTTCAGTTCCAGCTCATCAAAATAGCTGCAGGCTTCCTCAAAAGAGACGTCTGGATTGCTTGCGAGATAGCGGTCGAACAGCAGGAAGATCAGGTCCATTTTGCCGCCGGCTCCGCGTGAATTGACCAAATGAATCTGACGGTTCGGATCCTCGGCAAGAACCAAATCGCGTGCCGTGGCGGCGGCATTGTAGCTTCCCGAGACGCCCTCGGAGATGGGCATGCAAATTGTCTTGTCGGCAAGCCTAAAGAGTTCGGTCCACTCGCCTACGCTCGGACAGGCGCTCGAAGAAGCGCTCGACTCCGCCTGCACGGCGCAATTGAGTTCGTGAACATCGAGCGTGAGGTCATCGACGAACTCGCGCTCCCCCACTCGAATTTTAAGGGGTGCAAATGCAAAGGTGGTATGGGGCGCGGTCGGTTGCCAATCGCGGAGGTTGCAGCTCGAATCGGAGATAAGTGCCCAGCTCATAGAGGGTCCTTTCTAGATGTTTCTCATTTATTATAGCCATCTTGCTTACCTTTGAAACGTGCATCTAGTATTGAAAACTAGCTCATTGGGATCATGTATGGAGCACGGTCACAAATAAATGAACCCCGCAGCCCAAAGGCCACGAGGTTCACATTCGTTTGCTATACAGAGTGACTTAGTAGCGCACGAAAATGTAGTTGTTGTTCATGCCGGCTGCGACGGAGCTGATGATGACGCCCGTCTTGTAGTCGGAAGCATGGATCATCTGACCATTTCCGATATAGATGCCAGTATGGTAGGAGTTAACCACGACATCGCCTGGTTGCGGGTCGGACACGCGGGTCCAACCCATGAAGGTGCCGGTGGTGCCCAGACGGCAGTAGCGGCCCGTGAGACAGTAGCTTACAAAACCGGAGCAGTCAAAGCTGTCCGGTCCAATGCCTCCCCAGGAATAAGCGCAACCCAGCTTGCTGTAGGCACGCGAAACAACGGAGCCGCCGTCAACAGACTGGCTCGGTGCGGAAGGCGTCGGCGCCGGAGCCGGGGCGGGCTGCGGCGTAGGGGCCGGAGCGGGCGTAGGAGTGGGCGCGGGCGTATTGCCGCCATCGTTGGTGTTCTCGGTCGTACCGGCGGTGTCTTTGCTCACCGTGGCCTTTTCGGCAGTGCTGGCATTTATGCCAGCCTGCAGCGCGGCATTGGCTTCAGCCTCGGCGGCAAGCTCGGCCTGCAGCTGAGAATCTAGGGAGTTCACGATGCTCTGGGCTTCTGCCTGCTGGGCGTTGAGCTCGTCGACTTTCTTCTGCGTCGCGGCGACGTTCTTCTCCTGCTCGGCCTGCTTATCAGTGAGCTGCTGCTTAAGGTCCTTGACATCCTGAATGGTCTGGGCCTGCTTGTCGGAAACCTTGCCGTAATAGAACAGACGGTTGAGCATGTCGCCCAGATCGTCGACGCCCGTCAGAACCTGAAGGAGACTCAGACCGCCGGTCTTGTACTCACCGGCAACGTAGCTCGAAAGCTTTGCCTGGCCGTCGGCAATCTCTTGCTGCTTTTGCGTGATCTCGCCTGCGGTCTGATCAAGCTCCTGCGTCTGCGCGGAGAGTTCTTCATGAATTTGCTGGGTCTGCGTGCCGATCTGCTCGAGTTTGGTACGAGCAGCGGCAAGGTCGGATGCGGTATCGGCATAGGCCGGAGCCGCGAGGCCCAGGCCCAAAACACAAGCGAGGGTTGCCGTAGCAGCGCAGCGTGCCATGTTTTTGTGCGTATTTGCTGTGCGCATGGAGCTTCCTTTCCGGTATCTAAGGGTAGCGGCTAGTCCACCGTTACCAGGCTAAAGAGCTCGACGTCCTCGTTGGAAGGCGTGAGCTTCTTGCGCGGGTTAAGAAACGCAAGTTCGAGGATACAACCGTAACCCACAAGCTTTGCGCCCATATCTCGCACCAGTTTACCTGTTGCCTCGACGGTTCCGCCCGTCGCGACCAAGTCGTCCAGAATCAACACGGTATCTTTAGAGGTAATGGCATCGGCATGGATTTCGATAGAGTCGGTGCCATATTCGAGCTCGTAGCTCTCGCTCACCGTCTTGCGCGGCAGCTTGCCCGGTTTGCGTGCGGGCACAAAGCCGGCGCCCAGGGCGACGGCCACGGGCACGCCGACCATAAAGCCGCGAGCCTCGGGACCCACAACCTTGGTGATGCCCATGCCGGCAAAATGCTCGGCCAGGGCATCTACCATGGCCTTTAACGCCTCGGGATTACCAAAGAGTGGCGTGATGTCCTTAAAGACGACTCCGGGCTCGGGATAGTCGGGGATGTCGACGATGTGAGATTCGAAGTCGTACATGGCATGACCTTTCAGGGGAGGCTGGTTTGTAGCAGCGTCTATTTGGCCGCGCTGGCGGTGCCGGCGCGTGAGGGGGCGACAACCTTGAGCGGCTGCACGAGGGATTCCTCACGCACGGGGACCGCGGAGGTAGATGCCTCTTCGCTTTTGGCCTTGGTTGACTCGGAGCGTGCGATCTCCTCGTCGAGGGCATCGATATCGGCATCCTCCACCACGGCGTTGAGTGACTCAAATACACGGTTCTTGAGCAGAGCGGTATGGACGCCCTCGGTGAGGTCATGCAGCTTCTTAAATGCACGCTCGAGCTTGGCATCGCGCTCGTCGTCGGAAGTATCCATACCGAGCATGCTTACGAGCACCTGCTCAAACATCGAGGACTCGCGGTTTGCGGACGATACGTACTGGCGCAGGTTGCGCGGCTCGATATGGAAGCGCGAAAGCTCGGAGCAATAGCGGATGATCGGGAAATCGCGGCCATCGACAAGCTCGCGATTCTGCGGGCTCTTGATGATGCGAATAAGGTCGTTTTCGGCCAGGGAGCGGATAAACGAGATCTCGACGCCAAGCATATCGGGGATGGTCTCGATGGGATGCAGCTTTTGCTTAGTCTCCTTGGGTTCCGTCTTGAGCGGAACATCGGACAGCAGACCCACCTCGTAGGCGAGCGTAGACAGGTCCGTGGCGTTTTCCAGGCGCTGCTTGATCACATTGAGCGGCATGTAGCGAGTTTTCTGCAGATGCAGAATGACCTCCAGGCGGTCAACGTCCTCCTTGGAGTACTGACGATAGCCCTTAGGCGTGCGATGAGGGGTGATGAGCCCCTCATCTTCGAGAAATCTAATTTTTGAGTTCGAAAGATCGGGGTATGCGCCTCGAAGTAGATTGACGACCTGGCCGATACTCAGATAATTGCGTTCGGCCATGCCCTACTCACCGGTTTCGATGCGCTCCGGCGTGCTCTCGTGGTAGATGAGCGTAAACGTACCGATCTGGACGGAAGAGCCATCGTGCAGCGGTGCGCCGTTGACGATGGCGCCATCAACCCACGTACCGTTGAGCGAGCCCAGGTCCTCGATGCGGGCACCCAGACCCTCGCGAATAATGCGCGCGTGGCTACGCGACACGGTCATGTCGTTGAGGAAGATGCCGTTAGCGGGATCGCGGCCGATGGTGGTCACATTATCCTCGAGCTCAAAGGCGGCGCCGGTTTGCGGGCCTTTGACGATAGATAAGACGGGCGCGGTGATGTGCACGTTGGCCATGAGGTCGGGAACGGTGACATCGCTCGAAGGAACGCGGAAAACGCAGGTGGCGTCTGAGGCCTTATCGTTCTGAGGCATATTGTTAACCATGTTGTCCATGACAACCCCTAACTTAACGCGGACATGCCGCAAAGAATGAACTGTACGTAATCATACCCCAACGACTTAGTCTTCGATTTCGGGGTTAAGAAAGTCGATGTCTTCGTCCTCGGGATGCGCCACGGCTTGTTTAATGGCCGCTCCACCCTTAATGGAATAGATGACAGCGGTGAGCATGGAGAAGATGACGCCGCCATACACGAAGAAGATGCCGAGGGGCACCGAGCTTCCGTTGAGGCCCGGGAAGGCCGTAAGGGTTGAAGGTAAAAGATGCAGGCCGTCAATAACGGGGAACCCGAGCAGCATGAGCGAGAAGCCGGTCATGAGCAGTGCAGTGGCAATCTTTCCGGGAAAGACGACATCGATGGGGCGACGGTGATAATGACGAACGATAAGCGTGCCGATGCCCAGATAGATGTCGCGGCCAATAATGAGCACGCAGACCCAGATGGGCAGCTCTCCGCGGACCACCAGCCCAAGTACGCCGGTGAACAGCAGCGCACGGTCGCAGATGGGATCCATGACCTTGCCGAGCCACGAGACCGTCTTGGTCATGCGGGCGATCTGACCGTCCATCCAGTCGGTAGAGGCGGCAACGGCGTAGATAACGATGGCGATGACGCGGTTGTTATCCGTCACAAACAGGTACAGAAATACCAGGGTGAGGATCAGGCGCGTAAAGGTGATGAAATTGGAGATCGTGAAGATCTTATTCGACGGGTAATCGGAAGTGCCGATAAGCTCCTTTTTGATCTTCTTTTTGATGCCCACAGGACTCCCCCGCTGGTAAACGACAAAACTTTCGATACTATACCCGTTCTGGCGATGTCTATCCAGCGCGAGCATAGAGAGTCCAGACATATATAAGACTCCAACGGCCGTTACGGCTTCGTTAGAAACGCGCCCCACCATGGATGGTGAACCCGAAAGGCA
>NZ_QSIL01000010.1 GCF_003469185.1 Collinsella sp. AM34-10
GGGAATGTAGAAGGGGGAGGCCTCGCGGCCTCCCCCTTTTTTGCGTTATATACAAGCTGTCCCTTGTGAACGGGCCCTTCTTTTGACTCTCTTACTGTTTGGCTGTTTTTTGAACTGTCGCTTTGTATTTGCGCGATAATATCTCGCATTGACGTTAGGGAGGGCTTGATGTTTACCGTTTTTGTTTTGGGCAATATTGCTTCGGGTAAATCGACTGCCTGCCGCTATCTGGAATCTCGCGGAGCCCTGCTTATCGATTTAGACGTTCTTGCCAAATCGCTGTACGTGCCGGGGTCGGATATCGTCAATGCTCTTGCTGAAGAGTTTGGCTGGGATATTTTGGACGAGGAGGGCGGCGTTCGAAGTAACATCCTCGCTTCTCGAGCTTTTGCCTCTCCTGATGCGGTTGCAAGGCTCAATAGCATTGTGCACCCCGTTCTCATTGAGCAGCTTTCGCTGAGGATTCTCGATCCTGTCTGCTGTACGGTTTCGACTCCTCGCTATCCCTTTGCGGCGGTCGAAGTATCTGCTCCAGCTGGCTTTGAGGACGCCTTTGGCCTTGCGGATGAAATTATGGTTGTTAGCGCTCCTTTGGAGGTCCGTCGCGAACGCGCTATTCACCGTGGTATGGAGGCATCCGATTTTGATGCTCGCTGTGCTTGCCAGCCCGATGAGTCTTCGCTTTGCAGTCTAGCCACTACCGTGATTGATAACGCGGCGGGCGATAGCTCGCTCTTTGTACAACTGGACGCATGGCTTGCCCGCCATGGCCTTATGGACGCTACGGATAAGGGGACGACAGATGCCTAAGACGCGCTTCTTTACGTGGTATCGCCTTGTGCCCCTGACTGTCGTTTTCGTCTTTGGCCTTATCTCGCTCGTTTACTCGTGTGCTCCCGCCGCTTTCTTTAAACCGTTCTATCCGATTGACTATGAGGCGTATGTAAAGCAGTCCAGCATTTCGCATAATCTCGATCCGTATCTGGTATGTGCCGTCATCAAGTCGGAATCAAACTGGGATCCCGAGGCGGAATCAAACCAGGGCGCCCAAGGTCTCATGCAACTTATGCCCGAAACCGCTCAGGATATGATCGCCAAGGGCCTTGTCGACGGGGACGAGTATTCTGCCGATAACCTGAATGACCCCGCTTCGAATATTGAATTTGGGTGCGCATATCTCTCGTACCTGCTGACATATTTCAATGGCTCGACGGATAGCGCTATTGCTGCTTACAATGCCGGAATGGGCAATGTCGATGGGTGGGCGCAGCAAAACACATCGCTCCATAACGCGATTACCTTCCCCGAGACGCAAGCTTATTTGATTCGTGTCAATAATGCATGGGTTCGCTATAAGACCCTCTATCCCGACCGGTTCGTATAGGACTATGCCTGCCGCCTGCGTATACTGCAGATGTATGAGTTAGGAGTATCCATGGCGGATTTTGAAGTTGAGCGTGTTGGCGGAGAGCTCAAACGCTTTGGCGTTGAGGGCTCTGAGGTGCCGTTTGAGGTCGTGTCTCCCTATGAGCCTGCAGGTTCCCAGCCAAAGGCCATTGAGTCGCTTGTGCAGGGTGTGAGGGACGGAGACCGCTATCAGGTTTTGCTGGGCGTAACCGGCTCGGGCAAGACCTTTACCATGGCCAAGACCATCGAAGCTCTCGGTAAGCCAACGCTGGTCATGGCCCCCAACAAAACCCTCGCCGCCCAGCTCGCGAGCGAGCTCAAAGAATTCTTTCCCAACAACGCCGTGGTCTACTTCGTCTCGTACTACGACTACTATCAGCCCGAGGCATATGTACCGCAGAGTGATACGTATATCGAGAAAGACTCCTCGATTAACGAGGAGGTCGAGATGCTGCGCCATCAGGCGACGGCATCGCTGCTTTCTCGACGGGATGTGATTGTCGTCGCATCGGTCTCGTGCATCTATGGCATCGGTTCTCCCGAGGACTATGCGGGCCTGGCGCCGAACGTCGATAAGAAGGTGCCGCTCGAGCGCGACGACTTCATCCATGCGCTCATTGACATTCAATACGACCGCAATGACTATGACCTGGCACGTGGCACCTTCCGCGTGCGCGGCGATGTTGTCGACGTATATCCGCCCTATGCCGAGCATCCGTTGCGCTTTGAGTTCTTTGGCGACGAGGTCGAGCTGATTGCCGAGATCGATGAGGTCACCGGCGAAATGCTACGTGAGTACGAAGCGATTCCCGTGTGGCCGGCTTCGCACTACGTGACCGAGAAGCCAAAGGTCAAGGCGGCCCTGAAATCAATCAGCGAAGAGTGCGAGAAGCGCGTGGCGGAGCTCAAGGCGACCGACAAGTTGCTCGAGGCGCAACGTCTGCAGCAGCGGACCGATTATGACCTCGAGATGCTCGAGACGATGGGCTTTTGCAACGGCATCGAAAACTACTCGCGCCATCTGGATGGACGTAAGCCGGGTGAACCGCCGTTTACCTTGATTGACTACTTCCCCAAGGATATGCTTTGCATCATCGACGAGAGCCATGTGACGGTGCCGCAGATTCGCGGTATGCACGAAGGCGACCGTTCGCGCAAAGTTACGCTTGTTGAGCATGGTTTTCGTCTTCCGTCGGCGCTCGATAACCGCCCGCTTCGTTTCGATGAGTTTGAGGCGAGGATTCCGCAGTTCATTTACGTCTCGGCCACGCCAGGCGACTATGAGTTGCGTGTGAGTCAAAACGATGTTGAACAGATCATTCGACCGACCGGCCTGCTCGATCCCAAAATCGACGTTCGTCCGGTCCGAGGCCAGATTGACGATCTTGAGGACGAGATTCGCGAGCGCGTGGCCCGTAAGGAGCGCGTGCTGGTGACCACGCTGACCAAGCGCATGGCCGAGGATCTGACCGATCACCTGCTCGATGCCGGCATTAAGGTCAACTACATGCACTCCGATACAGCGACGATGGACCGTGTCGAGATCCTGCGAACGCTGCGCGAGGGAAAGATTGATGTTCTCGTTGGCATCAACCTGCTCCGCGAGGGTCTGGATCTCCCCGAGGTCTCGCTGGTGGCAATTCTCGACGCTGACAAGGAAGGCTTCTTGCGCAATCGCCGTTCGTTGATTCAGACGATTGGCCGTGCGGCCCGTAATGCCGACGGCGAGGTCATCATGTATGCAGACGTTGTGACCGATTCGATGAAAGAAGCCATCGAGGAGACGCAGCGCCGTCGCGAGATTCAGATGGCATATAACGAAGAGCATGGCATTGTGCCCAAGACGGTCCGCAAGGCCATTAACGACATTTCGAGCTTTATTGCCGAGGCCGAAAAGACTGTGGGTTCCAAGGGGCGCTCGAAGGGCGACTCCCTTGGCCATGGCGCATTCTATACGCCCGATGAGTCGGGCGAGGGCGGCGTGCCGGAAACGGTGGCACCCGAGCAGACACTTGCGGAGCAGTTGGAAGAACTGCCGCATGACGAGCTTGTGCGGATCGTCGAAACCATGGAAGAGGATATGCGCAACGCTTCTGCCGCCATGGACTTTGAGGAGGCGGCGCGCCTGCGCGATGCTGTCGTTCAGATTCGGGCGATGCTCGAGGGTGCGTCTGAGGACGAGACGATCGAGCGCTTACGTTCGCAGGCCCGCAAGGGTTCCACGTTCGCATCGGGCAGAAAACGCCAGGGTGCACGGTTTAAGAAATAGCGAACAGGCCCCGAGTTCCCTGTGGAGCTCGGGGCCTGTGTCTTTTGCGTGCTGGAATTCGTGCGCTAGAGGTCTGCGATCAGGGCTTCGGCGCAACGGATGCCATCGGTAGCTGCGCTCATGATTCCTCCGGCATATCCGGCCCCCTCGCCGCAAGGGTAGAGCCCCGGGGTCGATACAGCGTGGCATTGACGGTCTCGAGTAACGGTGACCGGAGAGCTCGAGCGTGTCTCAACACCGGTGAGGACGGCATCGGGATGGTCGTAGCCACGCAGTTTTTTGCCGAGTAAGGGAATTCCCAGACGAAGCGACTCGATGATATGTTGCGGCAATGACTCATCGATTGCTGTCCAAGTCACGCCGAGCGGATAGGTGGGCTTTACCTTGCCGCATGTCGTGCTGGCGCGTTCTGCAAGGAAATCGCCGACGAGCTGTGCCGGTGCGTTCCAGTTGGAGCCGCCAAGGCGATAGGCAGCCCGCTCGCAAATGCGCTGGAGTTCTACGCCTGCAAGAGGATCGTCGCTGGGGAGATCGTCGGGCGTGACGTTAACGAGGAGAGCGGCGTTTGCGTTGCGGCCGGCGCGGGCGTTGAGACTGGCGCCGTTGACGCACAGATGGCCGGGCTCTGAAGAGGCTGCGACAACCTGTCCGCCAGGACACATGCAGAATGAGAATACGCTGCGGCCGTTGGGAAGATGGGTAACGAGCTTATAGGGGGCTGCTCCGAGCGCGGGATGACCCGCCGCGGGGCCATATTGCGCCCGATCGATATCACACTGCGGGTGTTCGATGCGAACGCCCATGGCAAACGTCTTTTGAGCGAGGGCGACATCATGGGTTTTGAGAACCTCGAATACGTCGCGGGCAGAATGACCGCAAGCAAGGATGAGATGCTTTGTGTTGATTGACTCGCTTGTCGCGTCGTGGGACGACTGGATGTCGATACCGACAATGGCGCCAGATGTGTCAGTGTGAATGTCAACGAGTTTCGTTCGATAGCGAACGGTTCCTCCGAGCTGTTCAATGCGCTGGGAGATGCTGGTAACGACGGCGGGGAGGATGTCGGAGCCAATATGCGGTTTTGCATCCCATAGAATATCGCGGGGAGCGCCCGCTTCGACGAAGGTCTCGAGGATAAGGCGATGGGCGGGATTTTTGGTTCCCGTATTGAGCTTGCCGTCCGAGAAGGTCCCCGCGCCGCCCAGACCAAACTGGATATTGCTCTCGGGGTCGAGGATGCGCTCCTTTAGAAAGAGGTCGATCGCATGTGAGCGGCGAAATGCCGGGTCGCCGCGCTCGATGAGCAGGGGTTTAAGGCCCGCTTCGGCAAGGGTCAGGGCGGCGAAGAGACCGGCGCAACCGGCGCCGACAACGACGGGACGCCCCTTGGGTGCATTCGGGACGGGGTTGGGGAATGAAGGAGCCTCGCCGTCAACCATGCGGATGCGCGAGCGGTTGCGCTCGGCGACGCGGTCGACCACTTCCTGTTCGAGTCGGGAGCTTGTCAGCTCAACTCGAAAGCTCAAAATAAAATGAACATCTCGCTTTTTACGGGCGTCGATTGACTTGCGATGGAGCTCAATGGCTTTAATCTGGGAATCCTCGCATCGAAGGGCTCGTTTGACGGCGCGTCTGCCAATAGCAAGGCAGGCGTTTTCGTCGCCGGCCTCATCGAGCGTCGCGTTGACTTGGGTGATTTCGATCATCGAGGTCTCCTTAGAGGCAAGAAAGAGGCCGTCCGGTATCCCAGACGGCCCGAATGCGTTTTTGATTATAGACTGCGCGGCTACAGGCTGCTTGCAGCGCGAATACCCGAGATCCAGGCCCACGCAAGGTTAAAGCCTCCGCAATCGGCGTCGATGTCGAGCGCTTCTCCGCAGACGTAAAGCGGGGCGCCTGTGGTGCTGTTCACGTAAAGATTGGGTGTCGAGACGCACTCGATAGATATGCCGCCACGCGTGACCTGTGCTGAGCGCTCCTCTGCCGTCCCTTCGACGGACAGTTTAAAGTGCTTGAGGATTGAGACCAGGTGGATGACATCGCGCGAGCCGGGATGGCACCGCTCGAATGCCGTACAGACGACGTGTGAGAGCTGCGGGGCGAGCATGCCGTCAAGCCAGTGGGAGTTTCGGGGCGAAAAATCGCCGAGCACGTTGACACGCTGCTCGAGCGTATCGAGCAGCTCATCTTTGGAGAAATCTGGAAAGAAGTCGATCAGAACAGTGTCGCCCTGGTTGATACGGCGAGAGAGATTGAAGGCGGCGACGCCTGAGATGCCGAAGGCACGGAACAGCACTTCGCCATCTTCTCGCCAGAGCTCTTCGTGGCTGCGCGAGAGCGTTAAGCGGGCTCGGACGCGCAGACCATCCAGAGTTCCGAGTGCCGTCCGGTCGCCGACGACTGATGCCGATACGGGGCACAGGACGGGGCGCAGGGGCGTCAAGGGAAGGCTAAACACCTCGGCGATGCCGGTGGGGTTGCCGCCCGTAGCGATAACCACGGCCCTTGCCTGCAGGGCATCGCTCGTGCGAGGAGTATCGGCTAACGCCTTTCGAAGCGAACGGAGCTCCGTCTTTCGGTCGCCGTGCTTTTTGGGTTTGAGTACATGAGCGGGACGGTCGATCTGAAGCGTCCAGCCTTCGGAAGCCTTATGAGCCGCAATGACGTTAGTTCCGCAGAGTAGGGTGATGCCCAAACGCTCGCATGCATTGAGGAGTGCATCGCGAACCGACTCGGCGCGAAGGGAGCGCGGGTATAGGCGGCCTTCCTCACGGATCGTCATGATGCCCAGCGAGGAGAAAAAACTCTCGAGATCTTGCTCGGGTTGGGGGCCCATGATGGATTCGACAAAGGCGGGGCGGTTATATCGCCGAATGTCGATGGATTCGTTTGAGAGGTTGCAGCGGCCGTTTCCGGTTGCGAGCAGCTTGAGACCGCAGGCGACGTCGCGCTCGACGACGCAGACCCTTTTGTCGACACGCGCCGCCGTAATGGCGGCGGCGAGGCCCGAGGCCCCGCCGCCGATCACCAAGACGTCATAGAAGGCGCTTGCGTTCACTTAGGCCTCGTCTGTCTTGTGCGGGGCGATGGCCTCAACGGCGGAGACGGCCTTGGGCAGCATGTCATCGGGCAGTGCGGTCTCGACTTCACCCTTATCGCAGGCCTCGGCGAGTGACGGATTGATGGGAAGCTGACCCAAGATGTCGAGGTTGTAGCGCTCGGCGACTTCGGGGAGCTTGCTCTTACCAAAGACCTCGATCTTCTTGCCGCAGTCGGGGCACTCGATATAGCTCATGTTCTCGACAATGCCCAGAATAGGGACGTTCATCTTCTCGGCCATGTTGACTGCCTTGGCGACGATCATCGAGACCAAGTCTTGCGGGCTCGTGACGATGACGATGCCATCGACGGGCAGCGATTGGAAAACGGTGAGCGCGACGTCACCCGTTCCCGGAGGCATATCGACCAGCAGGTAGTCGATGGGGCCCCACGAGGTCTCGCTCCAGAATTGCCTGATGGCGCCCGCGATAACCGGGCCACGCCAAAGGACGGGATCGGTTTCGTTTTGGAGCAACAGGTTGGAGCTCATGACCTTGACGCCGTGCTCGGAGATCTCGGGCAGCATGAGGTTGCCGAGGGCATGGACATGGCGTCCGCTCATGCTGAACATTTTGGGGATGGAGGGGCCGGTGATGTCGGCGTCGAGAATGCCAACCTTGTTGCCGCGGCGGGCGAGCTCGGTTGCGATGGCGCCCGTCACAAACGACTTGCCGACGCCTCCCTTGCCGGAAAGCACAGCGATAACGCGCTTGACCTCCGACAGCGTATTCTCTTCAAATTGCGACGGCGTTGATTGTCCGCCGGCTGCTTGTGCGTGCTCGCAACCCATGTATGACTCCTTTGTATATGTTGGGGCCGGAGCCCCGCGGTGTGACACGAGCGTCATTGTACCCTCGTTTGCGAGCGGGAGTCATTTGCGATGCATTTGGGCCGAGCGTGCTTGCAATACGATGGGTCCAAGCGAATGGGCGGGCTTACTGAACTTTGCTGGCGAACTCGAGGTATTGCATGCGCTGCAGCTTGTCGATCGTCGAGGCGTATGGGCTGTCTTCAGATTCCAAGTCGTAGCGCAGCCCGTCGGCACCAATATAGCCGGCGACATTGATGGTGGGCACATCTGACCTTGTTGCAAGCAGGGCCTTTTGATAGTCAGTGAGCGGGGCGCCGATCTTATTAAGGGTAATAGCTGCAATCTCGTTTGCCCCGACGGTGTCGTAGACGTTGAGCTCGGTATTGCCGGCGATTTCATAGTTGGCCCAGACGAAATAGGTCGACTGATAGATACGGAAAGCGTGGCTTGCCGTATCTTCCTGAGGGTACAGCTCGTCGTTGAGAGTCGTTGCGGCGCTCGGCTGATGGTCGCCAAAAAAGACAAGAACAACCGGTCTGCCGATATTGCGGAGCTCATTGATAAAGTACTCGAGGTCCCGGTCGGATGCATTGATGCAGGTGAGATAGGTATTGAGCGCGCTATTGGCGCCCTCGCTGGCTCCCTCGACCCAATAGTTTGTCAGCTCTTCGGCGGGAACGGTGCCATAGTCGTAGCCGCCGTGATTTTGCATCGTGACGTCAAAGATGAACTGCGGGGCTTCGTCGGTTCTGAGCAGGTCGAGTATCTTGTCGTAGGTGGCGTAGTCGCATACGCCGGCATGGTAATAGGGCGCACCTTCGAAATCGCCGATTGAAAGAAAGTCTCCAAAACCCAGCTGCTGATAGATTTTATCTCGATGGTAGTTGACGGGGTTTTGCGGGTGCATAGCAGTAGTAGTATACCCAAGCTCTTTAAGGTCCTTTGCCAGGCTGTTGACACTATTCATCTGATACAGCTGATAGGGGATTTTGCCTAATCCGACAAAGGCCGTTGTCGCTCCGGTCAAAAATTCGAATTCGGAGTTCGCCGTTCCGCCACCGGTGACCGAAGCGAGCATGGTGCCGCGAACAAGTGTGTCGGGAAGCGAGTTGTAGAATGCGGGACCGGTGTACCCGGCCGCCTGGAGCTGCTCAAAGCACGAAAGGTCGCTAAAACTCTCGTTCATGACGGCAACAATCGTCGGCTTGATTTCATTGAACTGGGCAACGGCCGCCGCGCGCTGCTCGCTCGAGCCATACGTGCTGTCGTAGGCGGCGGCGAGCTCCTGTTCGATGCTCTGCGCCTCATCGGGCGTATAGTCTTCGGGCTTTTCAATGGGCAACTCGTTGACCATTTCGGTGAACGAAGTGATAAAACCCTGAGACGCATACGTGGTGATGGGCTGCCAACGGTCAAATCCAAAATCCAGCGACTGCTCCAAGTCGATGTTGGAAAAGCCCAAGAGCCCCACAACGGTCACTAGCAGAAAAGCGCAGAGGTTAGCGGCGATTGCGGGGAAGACATGGGCGGGCGTACGGAGCTTTCGCGGTCGGATAAGCGAAAGAAGCCCCAGGGAAATCTCCAGCAGGGCGAGTGAGGTTACGATTCCTGCAGTGAAGGTGAACTCATATCCCTCACTTACTTCCATTGCGGTGCCCAATGCCAAAATGTCGCTCGGCAGGATGGCCTCGCCTTTAAACGTTATGACGAAGTGCTCGGCAATGCCAAGGGTGCAACAGACGACGGGCACGAGGGCCATGACGCCTCCATGACGCTGTCCCAGCAAATAAAGGGAGAGCAGAACCGTCGCGAGCAGCCCAACGGAAAACCCGAATGAGTTGGCGGGAATGCGATAGAACGTTTCGTTGCAGGCAATTTCGAGTGAAACGAACGAGAGCGCTGAAACAGCGGCGACGACAAGGATGTCGCGGCAAATACAGGCAACCGTTCCCGTCGCAAGATCGGTTTGGTCGATAAGTCCCGAAACCAAGGGCTCGACAAGAAGTATGACGGCGGCAGCACCGAGCGCCGAATAAGAAAGGACCCATAGGGAACAGTCCTCATTTACGAGCAATTGATTCGTAATCCATGCAGCTACCATGCCGAGCGGGATGAGGAGCATCGCGCACCAAAAGACGCGGGCAATGGGCGGTTTTTCGTTGTGTCTGATTGAAAAATACACGCGCACGACGACGGCGGCCACGATAAGGACGGCGATGAATATGGGCAGATTGGCCATGCCACTCGAAGTGATTTCAAGGGGGATATCTTCGGTCATGGACGTTCCTCTGTTACAGCAAATTAAGTTCAGTTTTAGATTACTCTAACCTTTCCACGGCATTTCGAGAAACAAAGCACCCGACACGCAAAGCAAAAGGTCTGCGAATCTTGTATTACGAACATCTGTGCGCGTTGAGTGCGTTAAACTCATCGACAGTGTGATTTGAGGTTATAGGAGGCAAGGAGCTTCCATGTCTGATTCTTCTATCGTTATCCGTGGTGCGCGCGAACACAACCTGCGCAATATCGATGTTTCCATCCCGCGCGACGAGCTCGTGGTCATTACCGGTCTTTCGGGCTCGGGCAAGAGCTCGCTGGCGTTTGACACGATCTATGCCGAGGGTCAGCGTCGCTACGTGGAAAGCCTGTCGAGTTATGCGCGCCAGTTTTTAGGCCAGATGGACAAGCCCGATCTAGACTCGATCGACGGCCTTTCGCCGGCCGTCTCGATCGATCAGAAGACGACGTCCAAGAATCCGCGCTCGACGGTGGGTACTGTAACTGAGATTTATGACTACCTTCGCTTGCTTTTTGCACGCGTGGGCACGCCACACTGCCCCGAGTGCGGTCGCGTTATCGAACGCCAGACCACCGACCAGGTCGCCGATAAGGTCCTGGCAGCGGGAGAGGGTCGTCGTGCGTTTGTGCTGGCACCGGTGGTGCGCGGGCGCAAAGGCGAGTACGCAAAATTGTTCGAGGATCTTCGGGCTGAGGGCTTTAGCCGCGTGCGTGTCGACGGCGAAGTACGCTCGCTCGACGACCCCATCGATCTGGACAAAAAGTTCAAGCACGATATCGAGGTCGTAGTCGACCGCATCGTGATTCGGGAAAACTCTCTGGGCCGTATCGCCGAGTCGGTTGAACAGGCGACTGCCTTGGCACACGGCAATGTGAACGTGTACATGCTGCCCGATCGCGATGCTCCCGAGGGAACCGAGGGCGAGCTGCTGGAGTATTCGTTGGCTCTGGCGTGCCCGGAGCACGGGCACTCCATCGACGACCTACAACCCCGCGACTTTTCGTTCAACGCGCCCTATGGTGCGTGTCCCGAGTGCGATGGTCTGGGCTTTAAGAAAACGGTCGATGCCGAGGCGCTGATTGAGGACCCGTCGAAGTCGATTGCCGATGGGGTCTTTGGAAGCCTGTTCGGCAATTCGAACTACTACCCCCAGATCTTCGCCGCGGTCTGTAAGCACTTTAAGGTGAGCGCGGATACACCGTGGGAAGACCTACCTCCGCGAGTGCGCCGTGCATTTTTGGATGGCATGGGCGACAAGAAGATTTCGGTGGACTATCAAAAGCTCGACGGTCGTCGCAGCCAGTGGGACACCAAGTTTTCGGGCGTGCGCAATATCCTGTACGAGCGCTATACCGAGACGACCAACGAGAACACTAAGGCGCGCCTGGAGAAGTACATTCGCGAGGAGCCGTGTTCGAGCTGCCATGGTGCTCGCCTGCGCCCCGAGATGCTCGCCGTCACCGTGGGCGGCAAGTCCATTTATGAGGTTTGTTGCCTGTCGTGCCGCGAGTCGCTCGAGTTTTTTGAGGACCTTGAGCTCACCGAGCGTCAACAATTCATCGGCGGTCGTATCGTCAAGGAAATCCTGGAACGCTTGCGTTTTCTGGTTGATGTCGGCCTTGATTATCTGACGCTCGATCGTGCTTCGGCGACGCTTTCCGGCGGTGAGGCGCAGCGCATTCGCCTGGCTACGCAGATCGGTGCGGGCCTCATGGGCGTTCTCTATATTCTGGACGAGCCTTCGATTGGTCTTCACCAGCGCGACAACGAGCGGCTGATTAAGACACTCGAGCGCCTGCGCGATATCGGCAACACCGTTATCGTCGTTGAACACGATGAGGACACGATTCGCGCTGCCGACTATGTGATCGATATGGGGCCAGGCGCGGGCGTCAACGGCGGGCACGTGGTCGCCGCGGGAACGCCTGCCGATATCATGGCGTGCCCCGATTCCATGACGGGTGCTTATTTGACCGGCAAGCGGATGATCCGCGTGCCAGACGAGCGCCGCAAGCCCGGCCGCGGCTGCCTTAAGATCACGGGCGCCCGCGCCAACAACCTCAAAAACGTTACCGCCAAGATTGAGTTCGGTACGCTCACAGTCGTTACCGGTGTTTCGGGATCGGGCAAGAGCTCCCTGGTCACCGATACGATTGCGCCCGCGCTTACGAATGCCATCCACCGTTCGACGCGTCCCGTGGGTCCGTACAAGAAGATTGAGGGCATCGAGTGCATCGATAAGGTGATCGACATTGACCAGTCGCCGATCGGTCGCACGCCGCGTTCGAACCCTGCGACCTATATTGGCCTGTGGGATGATCTGCGCGCGCTGTTTGCGAGCACGCCGGAGTCGAAGGCGCGTGGCTACTCGCCGGGACGCTTCTCCTTTAATGTGAGCGGCGGACGCTGCGAGGCGTGCAAGGGCGACGGCCAGATCAAGATTGAGATGCACTTTCTTCCCGATATTTATGTTCCCTGCGAGGCTTGTGGCGGCAAGCGCTATAACCGCGAGACGCTCGAGGTTACCTATCGTGGCAAGACTATCTCGGACGTACTTGACATGAGCGTGGCCGAGGCACTGGCTTTCTTTGGGAATATTCCGCAGATCAAGCGAAAGCTTCAAACCCTGTATGACGTCGGCCTAGGTTATGTGAGCTTGGGCCAGCCCGCCACGACGCTCTCGGGTGGTGAGGCGCAGCGCGTAAAGCTCGCCAAGGAGCTTCATCGCCGTCAGACGGGTAAGACGTTCTATATTTTGGACGAGCCTACGACCGGTCTTCATTTTGAGGACGTTCGCCAGTTACTTGATGTGTTGCAGCGTCTAGTCGATGCGGGCAATACGGTGTTGGTGATCGAGCACAACCTCGATGTCATCAAGGTCGCCGACCGTCTGATCGATATGGGTCCCGAGGGTGGCAACGGTGGCGGAACTGTCGTGGTCTCGGGTACGCCAGAGCAGGTTGCGGCATGCCCGCAGAGCTATACCGGCAAGTTCTTGGCGCCGTTGCTCAAACGCGATAAGGAGCGTCAAGCGCAACTCGATGCCTAATACATAGGTGTTTTTGAAACATGAGCGCCGCCGATTCCTTGCGATTCGGTGGCGCTCTCTTTGTCGAGATAGCGTATGCCGCGCAAATGGACATATACTTAAAAATTGCGTTCTTATATGAGGGAAAGGATATGCCATGCCGAAGGCCGTGAAGACGCCAAAGACCAACGCCATGCGTGAGCTGGAAAGCGCCGGCATCCCCTATGTTCTCCATACGTACGAAGACGATGACGACGAATCGTCGGGGCTGGGCGTCGCGATTTCCGAGCAGCTTGGCGAGGAGCCCGGTCAGGGATTTAAGACCCTGGTCTGCACGACGCCGTCCAACGACCATGTCGTGTGCTGCATTCCCGTTGCCGACGAGCTCGACCTCAAGGCCGCCGCGCGCGCCGCAGGCGAAAAGTCGCTGACCATGATGCATGTCAAAGATTTGCTTGCCGCGACGGGGTATGTCCGCGGCGGTTGCAGTCCGGTCGGTATGAAAAAACGCTTCCGGACTCTGATCGATGAGACATGCGTCCTTTGGGATACCATTTTTATCTCGGGTGGCAAGCGCGGCTATCAGCTTGAGCTTGCTCCCGATGACTTAGTTGCATTTTGCGGGGCGACGGTTGCCCCGATCACGAGAGAGGACTGAGCGATGCCGCAGGAAGAATCAAAGCGCGGAGCTCACTTTGCAAAAGGGTCGGCTCCTCAGACGCCCGCGCCCGAGGCCGCTTCGTTCGATAACGAGATTCGAAACGCCTGGTCCGCTGCCGCTGACCCGGGCGAGACGGCCGTGTACTTGCGTGCCGCCGGTGCCGGCACGGCACTTCCCCGTACGGTTCTTTCTTCGGCTCGTCCCGATGAGACGGCTGTCTTTTTGGCCGCCGCTCAATCGAGCGCCAGCGTGATGCCGATCGCCTCCGAGGCTCCTCGTGAGCCGCGTCCCGATGAGACGGCGGTGTTTTTGATGGCAGCCCAGGGAAAGAGCACACCGCAGAGCGCTCCTGCCGCTCATTCCGCCAAGCCCACGGCTCATGATGATGGCGAACCGCTTCTTTCGGATGACGAATGGTCGCCGCTTGGTTCGACCGATCCCGTCGAGGGCGTGGCCATCGACGGTGATGACGACTGGGACCCTCTGTCGTTTTCTGCCCGAACCGTCGCCGCCAATGAAGTTGACACGGTGTTTGGCGACCATGCCATATTCGATGATGATGCCGTATCCGGTAACAACATGCCGAACAGCGATGACGCCGCACCTGCTGATGACGCCGTTTTGGTTGACGATCCCTTTGCGATGACCGGCTCCTTTGCCGTCGTGGACGATTTGCCGCCACAAGATGAGGTTTATGAGGACTCTCAGGACGACGTAGACGATATGGGTTCGTCGGACTACTCCACGGTTGGTCGTTCTGCTGGCCTTATGACCGTGCTGACCATCGTGTCGCGTGTCACCGGGTTTATCCGCACGTGGGCCATGGCGGCCGCCATCGGTATGTCGCTGCTCTCGTCCTCCTATCAGGTTGCCAACAACCTGCCCAACATGCTCTACGAGCTCGTGATGGGCGGCATGCTCGTTACGGCGTTTTTGCCGGTGTATATGGGTGTGAGGCGCGAGCAGGGTCGCGAGGCATCGAACGAGTATGTCGGCAACCTGCTTGGTATTCTGCTTCTGCTGCTGGGCGGTATCTCGCTGCTGGGCACCGTGTTTGCTCCCGGCTTTATTTGGACGCAGTCGTTCCTTTCGGGCGATGGCGGCAGCATGGATACCGCTGCGTTCATGTTCCGCTTCTTTGCTATTCAAATTCTGTTTTATGGCTTGGGCTCGGTGTTCTCGGGCGTTCTCAACGCACACCGCGACTATTTCTGGTCGACGTTTGCCCCGGTTCTCAACAATGTCATCGTCATCGCCAGCTTTATGGGCTTTGCTCCCGTGTCTGCACAATTTGGCGAGCAGGCCGGTATTATCTTGATCGCAGTTGGTACGACCCTCGGCGTCTTTGTCCAGATGGCCTGCCAGATTCCCGCGCTTGGCAAGCATGGCGTGCATCCTCATATCCATATCGACTTTAAGGATCCCGCGCTGCGACAGACGATCGCGCTTGGTATCCCGACGCTGCTCGCCACGGTGTGCATGTTTGTCTCGACCTCCATTACCAATGCCGCCGCGCTGGTGGTGCAGCCCGAGACCGGCCCTTCCGTCATCGCATATGCGCGCCTGTGGTACACATTGCCCTATGCGCTGATCGCCGCCTCGCTTTCGACGGCACTCTATACCGAACTCTCTCACGATGCGCAGGAGAAGGATTACGACAGCGTCCGCACGGGCATTTCGCGCGGTGTCGCCCAGATGCTCTTCTTCCTGATTCCGTTTGCGATGTATCTGATCGTCTTCGCCCGTCCGCTCAACATGATCTACTGCGCCGGCAAGTTCGATGAATCCGGTGTGGCGCTGGTGTCGGAGTTCCTTATCTATCTGGCACTTTCCCTGCCGCTCTACGGCGTGGTCGTGCTGATGCAGAAGAGCTTCTCGGCCCTGCTCGATATGAAACCTTATAGCCGCTATTGCCTGTACTCCGCTATCGGCCAGGCCGGTTCTGTGCTGCTGTTTGGCGTGGTGCTGGGCTACGGTATGCCGGCAATTGCGCTTTCGTACGTCGTTGACTACGTGGTCTTGGTCGGATGCTCACTGTGGTGGCTGCGCCGTCGTCTGCATGGCCTTCAGGTCAAGTCTATCCTGCATGGCGGTTTCTTCGGCCTACTGTTCGGTGGCTTGGGCGCTGCCGCGGGCGCCGGCGTCATGTGGGCACTTGAGCACTTTGTCGGAGCGCTTGGCAGCTCGATCCTCATTACCCTGGGCTACGTTTGTGTTGCAGGCGTCGTCTCGCTCGCTGTAACTTTTGGTCTTGCCTTCGTCTTTAAGATGCCCGAGGTCTCGGCGCTGCTTCGTCGCAAGTAGGTGCGCGTGGCAGGTCACGACAACATTCCAACACTTGCCGAGCAGGTTTCGCGCGTTCCCACGCAACCCGGCTGCTACCTTTGGAAAGATGCCAAGGGTGATGTCATCTATGTGGGCAAGGCAAAAAACCTGCGTGCCCGTATGCGTCAATACGTGACGCTGCAGGACGAGCGTCAAAAGATCCCGCTCATGATGCAGCTGGTGGCGAGCTTCGACTATATCGTGGTGGAGACCGAGCACGAGGCATTGGTGCTCGAGCGCAATCTGATTGGCCAGTACCATCCGTACTTTAACGTCGATCTCAAAGACGATAAAAGCTATCCCTTTATCGCCATTACCAAGAGCGACTTGTTTCCGGCTATTAAATACACGCGAGAGCGTCATAAACCGGGAACGCGCTATTTTGGCCCCTATACCGATAGCCGTGCGGCGCGTGAGACCATCGATACGCTACGCAAGGTTATTCCTATTTGCTCGGCATCCTGTGCGGAATGGCGCCGCTGCCGCCGCATCGTCGAATCTCATAAGGGCGAAGAAGACATCGTCAATATGATTTGCGCGCAAAACGGGCGTCCCTGCTTTGACTACCATGTCGGGCGCGGGCCGGGCGCATGCATCGGCGCGATTTCCCCTGCCGACTATGCCAAGAACGTCAAACGTGTCGAACGTTTCTTGTCGGGCCATCGCAAGGATGTCGTTGACGAGCTTACGTCCGAGATGACGGAGGCAGCCGAGACGCTCGATTTTGAGCGTGCGGCGCGCGTCAAGCGTCGCCTGGAAGTCATTAGGGGCCTGGACGATCGCCAACAGGTCGTTTTTCCATCGAGCGTCGATATCGACGTCATCGGCTTCTATCGCGAAGAGACTATCTCTGCCGCCTGTGTCTTTGTCGTTCGCGAGGGCCGAACGGTTCGAACTTGTGAGTTCATCCTCGATAAAGGCCTGGATGTCGACGAGGAAGAGCTTCAATCGGGCTTTCTTAAGCGCTATTACGACGAGACGGCTGATATTCCAGCCGAGATCAATCTCTCTGTCGAGCTTGAGGACGCCGAAGCGTTGGGGGAGTGGCTTGCGGGCAAGCGCGAACGCTCTTGCCATCTCCATAGGCCGCAGCGCGGCGAAAAGCACCGCCTGCTCGATATGGCTTCCAAAAATGCGCGCCATGCCCTCATGCGCTACATGATGCGCACGGGGTATGCTGACGATCGCACTAATCAGGCGCTCCTGGAGCTCGAAAGCGCGCTGGCGCTGCCTGCGCCGCCGTTGCGCATCGAGTGCTTCGATATCTCGACGTTGCACGGCACCTTTACCGTCGCTTCGATGGTGGTATTTACCAACGGCCGTACCGACAAGGGCCAGTATCGTCGCTTTAAAATTCAGGCCGAATTGGACGAGGCGAACGACTTCGTATCGATGTCCGAGGTTCTGGGGCGTCGCTATGCTCCCGAGCGCATGGCGGACGAGCGCTTTGGCTCGCGCCCCGATTTGCTCGTTGTCGATGGCGGCAAACCGCAATTGACCGCTGCAATTAAGCAACTTGAGGCGCTTGGCCTCGATATACCAGTTTGTGGCTTGGCAAAGGCCGATGAGGAAGTTTTCGTGCCGTGGGACGAGACCCCCGTCGTGCTGCCGACCGGCTCCGCTTCGCTTTATCTGATCAAGCAGGTTCGCGATGAATCCCACCGATTTGCGATTACGTTCCATCGCGAGTTGCGCGATAAGGCTATGACGGTTTCGGTGCTTGACGACGTTCCGGGCGTGGGACCCACCAGAAAACGTGCCATTATGCGCCATTTTGGCTCGATGAAGCGTTTGCGCGCGGCAAGCGAGCAGGAGATTGCGGAAGTTCGAGGCGTTCCGGCCGATGTCGCCAAAGCGGTCCACGAGGCACTTGTTGCATGGAATGCCGAGCGCGCCCAAGCATCGGCCAGCCGTTCCGAAAACTAAACGCGCTTCTAAACAACTGATATACATGATTGGCTGATTTTCAATCATTTATTTCGCGGCGATTACCTGCTGATTTCGGGTTTTATTAACGCTAAAACGTTTGACTAGCCATGGCGAATAACCCTGCTATCCTGCGGGTTGACGAAGACTGATATCTCACCTCGTCGATACATACTGTCTGTCGAATCGTTTGTCAATGAATTCGGTGAACGGTAGTAAATACCGTTCAAGCGTATGTATGTATCGGTCGCCGAGCGCGGCACCCAAGTTGGGTTTGTCGGTAGGTAAGGTATATATCGTCCGCAAGTTGCGCGGGGGCAAGTCTAGGTGCTCCCGGGTAAGATTCTCTATTGATAGGAGAAGACATGGCCATCATCAACAAGGGTATGTCCAGGCGTTCGTTCCTCGGCCTCACCGGCAGCGTCGCTGCTGTCGCAGGGCTTGGTCTCACCGGCTGCGGTGGCAGCTCTAGCGACGAGGGTTCCGCTTCCGGTTCCACCGATTCCGCCAACCGTGGCGGCGGCGTGATCACCGCTGGTTCCGCTTACGCTCCGTCCAGCTTCGACCCCGCCAGCACCGGCTCCGCTGTGGGCCTGGGTGCTAACTGGCACGTCGTCGAGGGCCTCTACGGCATCGATTACCACGACTACAGCACCTTCAACGAGCTCGCCACCGACGACCCCAAGTCTGTGGACGACACCACTTTCGAGGTTACCATCCGCAAGGGCGCCAAGTTCTCCGATGGCACCGAGGTCACCGCTGACGATGTCGTTGCCTCCTACACCGCTTGCGCCGCTTCCGCTACCTATGCTCCGTTCTTCCAGCCCTTCGAGTCCATCGAGGCTAAGGACGCCAGCACCGTGACGGTCAAGACCAAGGTCCCCAACTTCTCTCTGCTCAAGGATCGTCTTGCCATCATCCGCGTTACCCCGGCCACCCAGACCGAGGAGGATCGCGCCAAGCAGCCGATCGGCTCCGGCCCCTGGATGTACGACTCTATCTCCGATACCGAGATCACCCTGGTTCCCAACCCCGAGTACAACGGTGAGTATGCTGCCGAGGATAAGAAGATCCAGTACAGCATCCTGACCGACCCCACCGCTCGCGTTACCGCTCAGCAGGAGGGCTCCACGCTCGTTATGGAGCTCGTTACCGCTGACGCCGTCGACCAGCTCGAGAGCGCCGGCTGCAAGATCGATAACGTTCAGGGTTTCGGCACCCGCTTCATCATGTTCAACGTCGCCAAGGAGCCTTGGAACAACGTCAAGGTCCGTCAGGCTGTCATGTATGCGCTCGACACCGAGAAGATGGTCAGCAACACCTTTGCCGGCCTTGCCACCGCTGCCAGCTGCTACCTGCCCAAGAGCTTCACCAATTATCATGAGGCTTCCACGGTGTACAAGACCGACGCCAAGAAGGCTAAGAAGCTCATCGAGGAGTCCGGCATCACCCCGGGTGCCATCACCCTGCGCACCACCGACAACGAGCAGATCAAGGGCATGGCCGCCCAGGTCAAGAACGACCTCGACGCTCTCGGCTTTGAGGTGACCATCCAGACCGATACCTCGCCGGCCACCTACGCTGCCATCGACGGCGGCGAGGCCTACGATATCCTCCTTGCCCCTGGCGATCCTTCCTGCTTCGGCGCTGACCCCGACCTGCTGCTCAACTGGTGGTATGGCGACAACGTCTGGATGCAGACCCGTTGCCCGTGGAAGGAGTCCGCTGAGTGGCAGAAGCTTCACGGTCTCATGGACGAGGCTCTTGCCGCCGAGGGCGACGAGCAGCAGAAGAAGTGGAACGAGTGCTTCGACATCATCGCCGACAACGCCGTTCTGTACCCCGTTGTCCACGTCAAGACCGTCTCCGCTTCCTGGGACGATCCGTCCACCGCGCCCAACGGCGAGGCTCTCGACGGCTTCAAGGGCATCGGCACGACGAGCATGTCCTTCAGGGGCGTTGCGACCGTCAAGGCGTAAGACTCGCTTGAGTCTGTATGCAGGATGTCGGCCGTTGGGACCGTATCCTCATAGTTGAAACAAAGACCCGGGCGGCAACGATGTCGCTCGGGTCTTGTAATGAGTATCCGTACTCATATACCAGTTGGTCCTACCGACAAAAGAAAGGGGAGAGAACGTGAACAACTTGCTACGTTTGATTGGAAGGCGTCTTGTGGCGCTGCCGATCATGGCATTGGGCGTCACCGTCCTGGTGTTCTTCCTTATGTCGTTCTCCAAGACCGACCCCGCCTACACGGCGTTGGGTGACGGTGCCTCGCCCGAGGCGGTTGCCGAGTACCATGAGAAGTATGGTCTGGACGACCCCTGGCCTGTGCGCTACGTGCGCTATATGGGCGATTTGATTCATGGCGACATGGGTACCTACGGCGCTGCCCGCAACTCCGTTGCCAAGCGCATCTCCACGGCCCTGCCCGTCACGATGCAGCTGACCTTCATCGGTCTTGCCATCGGTGCGGTCGTTTCGTTTTTGCTCGGCGTCATCGCGGCACTGTATCGCGACAAATGGCCGGACCAAGTGATCCGCGTCTTTTCCATCGCCGGCTTGGCAACCCCGTCGTTCTGGCTTGCCGTTCTGTTGATCCTGCTGTTCTCTTCCTACCTTAAGGTGCTCCCGGCATCGGGTGCTCTGCCTCACTTCACCACGAATCCGGTTGGCTATCTGGGACGTATGATCATGCCCGCTATCGCCTTGGCATTTCCGCTGACGGGCCAGATGACTCGTATCGTGCGTACCGCCATGGTCGAGGAGCTCGACAAGGACTATGTCCGTATGGCTCGTGGCGCCGGCGTTCCCGAGAAGGTCGTCGTCGGCATCAACGTTCTTCGCAATGCGCTGATCACCCCGGTCACCACCCTCGGTCTTAAGATCGGCTACCTCATGGGCGGCGCCGTCGTCATCGAGGTTATCTTCAACCTCCCCGGCATGGGCACTGCGATTCTGCAGGGCGTTCAGGGCAACGAGGCGAACCTGGTTCAGGGCGTCGTTATCGTCGTTGCTCTTGCCTTCATCATCATCAACATCGTGGTTGACATGCTCTACCTGCTCATCAACCCGCGCATCAGGACGGTGTAGATTATGGTAAAGATTCGAGAGAAGCAAACCGAGCAGCTCGAGAAGGCTGCCTCCAAGGGGCTCAAGCTCGGTGGCTGGAAGAAGATGACGCTGTCTTCTAAGATTGCCGCCGTCGTGCTGGTGCTGGTCGCCCTGACTGCGATTTTGGCGCCCCTTCTTGCCCCCTATAGCCCGGTCGAGATCTTTACGGCTCGCCAGGCTCCCGGCAACGGATTTATCTTCGGTACCGACGATAAGGGTCGCGACATTCTGTCGCGCATGCTCTACGGCGGACGTTACTCGCTGATTATCGGCTTTGGTGCTACCGCCATGGCTTTGGTCTGTGGTTCCGTTGTCGGCGCTCTTGCAGCGGTTTCGCGCAAGTCTATCTCTGAGGCGATCATGCGTATCCTGGACATCATCATGTCCATCCCGGGTATCGCCCTCGCAGCCGTTTTCGTTTCCATCCTGGGCAATTCCGTGCCGTCGATCATCTTTGCGATCGGCTTTATGTACACCCCGCAGATCGCCCGTATCGTGCGCGCCAACATCGTGTCCGAGTACGGTGAGGACTATGTCCGCGCGGTCATCGTGTCCGGCGCCAAGGCTCCGTGGATTCTGATCAAGCATGTTCTGCGTAACTGCATCGCTCCGATTATGGTCTTCACCGTTACCCTGGTCGCCGACGCCATTATCTTCGAGGCCTCGCTGACCTTCATCGGCGCCGGCATCCAGGAGCCCACCGCTACCTGGGGCAACATTCTCGCCGACGCACGCGGTGGCGTGCTCGCTGGCCGTTGGTGGCAGGCACTGTTCCCGGGCCTGGCCATCATGATCACCTGCCTGGCGCTCAACATCCTCTCCGAGGGCATTACCGACGCCATGGCCGCTGCTCCCTCCGCCGCCCTGGATCCGACCGATTCCTCCAAGCGCCGCGAGGCCGACCTGCTGGTTTCCGACCCCGTTCGTGCCTACAAGGAGCAGGCTCAGTCCCTGTCCGCCCGTCTTGGCGCACTGCGCGATGTCGAGCTCAAGCGTAACGACCGCCATGTGCCCGATGAGTCCGTTGAGCCGATCCTTTCGGTCCGCGATTTCTGCATCCAGTTTGAGCACCACGGTGATATCAACGTCGTCGACCACGTTAACTTTGACGTCCGTCCCGGCCAGACCATGGGCCTGGTAGGCGAGTCCGGCTGCGGTAAGTCCATCACCACGCTGGCCATCATGGGCCTGACCGACGATGACGAGCATCTTTCCGGCGAGGTTCTCTGGGAGGGCCGCGACCTGCTCAAGATGAGCAAGAAGGAGTGGTTCGGCCTGCGCGGTACCGATATCGCCATGGTCTATCAGGACGCCCTGTCCTCGCTCAACCCCTCCATGCTCATCTCTGCCCAGATGAAGCAGCTCACCAAGCGCGGCGGCACCCGTAGCGCCGAGGAACTCCTGGAGCTCGTGGGCCTCGACCCCAAGCGTACGCTCGAGAGCTATCCGCACGAGCTTTCCGGTGGTCAGCGTCAGCGCGTTCTGATCGCTATGGCCCTTACCCGCGACCCCAAGCTGGTTATCTGCGACGAGCCCACGACCGCTCTGGACGTTACGGTCCAGAAGCAGGTCATCAAGCTGCTCAACGACCTTCAGGCCAAGCTCGGCTTTGCCATGATCTTCGTTTCGCACGACCTGGCGCTGGTCGCCGAGGTCGCCCACAACATCACGGTTATGTACGCCGGCCAGGTTATTGAGCAGGCGCCCACCAAGGAGCTGCTCACCAACCCGATTCACGAGTACACCCGCGGCCTTCTGGGTTCCGTCCTGTCCATCGAGAGCGGTTCGGGCCGCCTGCACCAGGTGCCCGGCGCCGTTCCGAGCCCGCGCGATTTCCCCAAGGGCGATCGCTTCGCGCCCCGCTCGAGCCATCCGCGCATTGGCCTGGACACCCGTCCGGTCTTCAAGCGCGTGCCCGGCACCGAGCACTTCTATTCCGAGCTCCCCGACGAGGTGCTCAAGGCAAATGGTTTGACCCCTCACGCGGAGGTGATGTAGATGAGCGAGACCGCAGTCAACGGCGTCGAGCCGATCATCTTCCTTGATGACGTCCACGTCACCTTTAGGACCCGTACCGGCTCGATTCTGCACCCCAACCTGGTTCACGCCGTCCAGGGTGTAACGATTAAGCTCATGCCCGGACAGACCATCGGCATCGTCGGCGAGTCCGGTTGCGGAAAGTCCACCACGGCTAACGTCATGTGCGGCCTGCAGGCCCCCACGAGCGGCAAGGTCTACTTTAAGGGCAAGGACGTCACCAAGCGTACCGCCGAGGACCGTCGCCACATGGGTCGCGTCATCTCGGTCGTGTTCCAGAACCCGGCCACGGCGCTCAACCCCCGCATGGTCGTTCGCGAGCAACTGCTCGACCCCATGCGCGTCCACAACCTGGGTACCGAGGCCGAGCAGGAGAAGCGCGTCAAGGAGCTCTTGGAGCTCACCGGTCTGCCCTCCTCCGCCGCCGAGGTTCTTCCCGGCCAGCTTTCGGGCGGCCAGCGCCAGCGCGTCGCAATTGCCCGTGCCCTGTCGCTGAACCCCGATGCCATCATCGCCGACGAGCCCACCTCGGCTCTGGACGTTTCGGTCCGCGCGCAGATTCTCAACCTGCTGACCGACCTTAAGAAGGAACTCGGCCTGGCTATGGTGTTCATCAGCCATGACATCCAGACGGTCCGCTATATTTCCGACGACATCATCGTCATGAATGGCGGCAAGATCGTCGAGCAGGGCGAGGCCAAGCAGGTTTTCCAGCATCCTCGAGACCCCTACACTAAGATGCTGCTCGGCGCTGCGCCGTCGCTGCTGCATCCCAAGCTCGGCGAGTAACTTCGCTTTCCCTCCCGTGCGCCCGGTTCCCTTGCCGGGCGCACCTCCGTTGCGATTTCGAAAGGTTGGGTTCACGAGCCATGCCAAGTGCTCAGGAGCTACAACATCAATTTGGTGAATATCGAGGCGCTATGTCCCGTCCATCAGATTTCGATCTCTTTTGGAAGGATCGCATGGCCGAGGCTGACGCCGTCGGGCTTGACTATGCGATCGAGGCGGCATCGGTCACCGATGCCGTGACCTGCCAGCTTTTCGATCTCTGGTATACCGGCATGTGCGGCGCTCGCCTGCACGCCAAGTACCTTAAACCTGTCTCGGACGAGCCCGTGCCATTGGTACTTCAGTTCCATGGGTATCCGGGTGCAAGCCGCAGCTGGTTTGAGCAGGCGTCGTTTGCGGGCATGGGCATGGCACTCATCGCCCTCGACTGCCCCGGCCAAGGAGGTCCCTCCGAGGACATTGGTGGATTTGAGGGCACGACGGTCGCGGGCCATATCGTCGCCGGTATCGACGGCGACTCGGCCAACCTCTACTATGTCCGCTTGCACCAAGATATCCGCATTCTTTGCCGTATTGTTCGTGAGCTCGAGGGCATCGATCTTGCCCGTGTATTTGTGAACGGCGCATCGCAGGGCGGCGGTTTGGGCATTGCGACCTGTGCGCTTAACAGCGAGCTTATCAATCGCGCCGCCATCCTCTATCCCTTCCTGTCGGATTTCCGCCTGGTCTGGGATTTGGATGCCGACGACATTGCCTACGAGGGTCTGCGCTATTGGTCTCGCTGGTTTGACGAGGACTCGACTCGTATTGACGAGGCCTATGCCAAGCTGGCGTACTTCGATTCCAAGAACTTTGCCCCCATAGTCAAATGCCCCGTGCTGTTTGGCACGGGCACAGCCGATATCGTCTGTCCTCCGGCGACGCAGTTTGCAGTCTACAACAACCTGACCTGTGAAAAGCGTCATGAGTTCTTTGAAGGCTTCGGTCACGAGGAGATTCAGGATTTTGACGATCTGATCATTCCATTTTTCTGCAAGGGAGGGGAGGCTCATGTCTAAGTGCGAGAGCAATATCGATGAGCTGATTGTCCCCGAGCTTGCGGGAATTGCTGGGACGGTTTCGTCAAGGCTCTCTGATTTCCGGGATTGGCGCGGCGATGCTTCTG
The DNA here is from genome assembly GCF_003469185.1 of Collinsella sp. AM34-10. Taxonomy (GTDB): domain Bacteria; phylum Actinomycetota; class Coriobacteriia; order Coriobacteriales; family Coriobacteriaceae; genus Collinsella. The sequence goes on from NZ_QSIL01000010.1 coordinate 24,931, forward strand.
CGGATGTTTCCGAGTTGGAGACAGCCGCTTCGGACCTTGAGGTTTGCGGGCTGACCGTTACGGCGATTGATTTCGCCAATCCGTGCGCGCGCTACTCCGAGGTTTCCTTTGAGCTCGGCGGGTATGTCGTGCACGGCCGTTTGATTGAGCCCTCTGGTTGCGCCCGAAGATCCGAGCTTGTTCCGCTGTGTCTGATGTTCCATGACATCGACCGACCCGTGCGGGGATGGCATCACATGACGCGGTTTGCCGCCATGGGATATGCCGTGCTTGCGCTGGACGATGAGACTATTGGATCCAGCGATCTGCAGCAGGGGATTACCTCGCCTGCTTTTGTCGAGCGTGTCCGTTGGGGCTGCGCGTTGGCGAAGGTTGCGCGCAACCTTGATGGCATGGATCCCGACCGCATCTTTGCATGGGGCGAGGGCCTTGGCGGCGGTGTCGCGCTGGCGGTTTCTGCTCTGGACGAGCGGGGCCTTGCCTGCACGGCGCTTGCCAATCCGCTTCCCAGCGGTCTCGAGACGCTGTCGCCTCGGGTTCGTGGCTCGGTGCTCATGGGCACATCGCTCATGGATACCGTGAGTGATCCCAAGGGCCAGTTTGCCGTATTCAACGGTCTTGAGTGTGACCGGAGGCATATCATCTATGCCAAATACGCTCACGAGCGCATCAATGCGTTCGAAAACGAAGTCGTCGACTTCTTTAACCAAACGTTCTATTCGTGTTCTTTGGCCTAGACGGCCTGGACACCGCCAACAAGAGTGGGCGGCATAGGGCTGCCCGCCAGACAACTAAGGAGATTCTTGTGGCAACTCAGAAATTCACCGGCGTTATCCCTCCCGTCGTTGTTCCCGATACCGAAGACCACCAGCTCGACGTTGCCTCCTTTGAGCGCAGCATCAACCGCATGATCGATGCCGGCGTCGATGGCCTGTTCTTCCTGGGCTCCTCGGGCGAGGTCGTCTTCTCCACCGACGAGCGCCGTCGCCAGATTGTCGCAGAGGCCGTCCGTATCGTCGACCACCGCGTTCCCGTTCTGGTCGGCATCATCGACACCGAGACCGAGCGCATGATCGAGCACGGCAAGGTCGCTCAGGAGCTGGGCGCCGATGCGCTCGTCGCCACCTGCCCGTTCTATGCCCTGCAGGGCATGACCGAGGTCGAGGAGCACTTCCGCATCCTTCACGAGGAACTCGACCTGCCCATCTTCGCCTACGACATCCCCGTGTGCGTCCACACCAAGCTCCCCTGGAAGCTCCTTGCTAAGCTCGGCGCCGAGGGCGTCCTGGCTGGCGTCAAGGATTCCTCGGGCGATGACATCTCGTTCCGCTACCTCATTCAGGAGAACGAGAAGAACGGCCATCCGATGAGCATCCTTACCGGCCATGAGGTCGTCGTCGACGGTGCCTATCTCGGTGGCGCCGACGGTTCCGTTCCGGGCCTCGCCAACGTTGAGCCCGAGGGCTACGTTCGTCAGTGGAAGGCCGCTCAGACTGGTGACTGGGCTACCGTCAAGGCCGAGCAGGATCGCCTCAATGAGATTTCGCACATCTGGGATGTCACCTCGGGCGTCCAGGGCTATGCCGGTGGCGTCGGCGCCTTCAAGACCGCTATGAACCTCATGGGCATCTTCGACAGCCCGACCATGCCGCGCCCGGTGAAGGCCATGACCGGTGAGAACGTCGAGGCGATTCGCAAGGTCCTCCAGGACAACGGTCTCCTTTAAAGCTTTCCCAGGCACCCGACCTCGCCGTTCAACCGTGCGGCCATGACCCATTAGGCCAATGGCCGCACGGTTTCTCGGCGATCTCGGGCACCTGGAAAACCTTTACCGCGCTGTGACGGCTAGCCTGACGGCGCATTTCCTGTAGTTGTTTTGTCTCCGAAGGAGAACGACATGGAGAACAAGTACGTCTGCTCTGTCGATATCGGCGGAACTAAGATCGCGACTGCCATCATGGAGTACCCGGCTGACGGCGGTGTGCCCCATCCCGTTTTTGAGGCTGAGGTTCCCACCGAGGCCCAGGAGGGTGGCGAAGCGGTCTTCCAGCGCATCGAGGCGTCTATCAAGGCAGCTCTTGAGGCAAATCCCGATGTCGAGGTCCTCGGAGTTGGCATCGGCGCTGCCGGTGTCGTCGACCCCAAGACGGGCGCCATCGCGTATGCCAATGAGATTATGCCCGGCTGGTCCGGCGTTCAGTTGGGGCCGCGTCTGCGCGAGGACCTCGGCCTTCCCGTTGCCGTTGTAGGCGACGTGCAGGCTCATGCTCTGGGCGAGGCCCACTGGGGCGTCGGCAAGGGCAAGTTCTCCGTCTTGTGTTTGGGCATCGGTACGGGCATCGGCGGCGCATATGTCGAGAACGGCCGCGTGATGCAGGGCTTCCATGGTGCTGCCGGCCATATGGGCCACATCGAGTGCTCGGCTGCCGCCGGCATTCCCTGCGCCTGCGGGCGTTCCGGCCATCTGGAGTCGGTTGCTTCCGGAACATCAATCGGGCGCATGTACGATGAGCGTTTTGGCCGCGTCGACCCCAGCCGTCCTTCGGTCGGCCGTGACGTGAACGACCTGTGCCGCGCAGGCGACGCAAAGGCGACCGAGGTCATTCATGACGCCGGCTTTGCGCTGGGCGCCAGCCTGGGCTCGCTCGCTAACATCCTGGACCCTGAGGTCATCGTGCTTTCGGGCGGTGTGATTCACCAGGGTCCCGATTGGCGCTCGCAGACGTGGAAGGACTCGGTGCACGAGGGCTATGCCAGCCAGGCGCTCGACCCGCTTCAGGACACGCCGATCCTCATCGGCTCTCTGGAGGGCGACGCGCCGCTCATCGGTGCCGCCGAACACCTTCTTGCGTCGTTGAAGTAAACATAACTACCAAGTGCGCCTTCTGAGGTGCCGCAGATTGACGTGAAAGAGGAGCGAAGCGTACTTCGGTACGCGAGCGACGGTTTGAACGTCAAGGTGCGGTGTCTCAGAAGGCTATTTTGAGAAAGGTTGAGTCGAACATGACCGTTGATCCTTTGATTCAATCCCTGAAGGGCAAGCTCGTCGTGAGCGTTCAGGCCTATATGGGCGAGCCGCTTCGTACGCCCGAAACCATGGCTCAGATGTCTCGCGCCTGCGAGCTTGGCGGCGCCGCCGCTATTCGCTGCCAGGGTCTTGCCGACATCGCCGCCATTAAGGGCCGCTGCGAGGTTCCCGTCATCGGCTTGTGGAAGGATGGACACGAGGGCGTCTACATCACGCCGACGCTGCGTCATGCTCGCGCCTGCGTTGCCGCCGGTGCCGACATCGTGGCAATTGACGCCACTGATCGCCCGCGTCCCGATGGCAAGACCGTCGAGGACACCTTCCGTCCGCTGCACGAGGAGGGCGTGCTCCTGATGGCCGACTGTGCCACCATCGAGGACATTCGCCGTGCTGTCGACATGGGCTTCGACCTGGTGTCCACCACGCTTTCCCATGGTGTTGCCGCTATCGATTGCACCATGGCCGACGGTCCCGATCTGCCGCTCCTGCGCCAGGCGACCGAGGAGTTTCCCGGCCTTCCCATCATCTGCGAGGGCCGCGTGCATACGCCCGAGGAGGCCCGCGCCGCAATTGATGCGGGCGCCTGGGCAGTTGTCGTGGGCACTGCCATCACGCACCCCACGAGTATTACGAGTTGGTTCAAAGCCGCGCTTGAGGCGTAAGACGGACCTTGTATCCGCTCAGGGCGGTATACTCATTAAAGGCAATTGACCGCGCGGGATCCGGGTTGCTGGGTCCCGCGCTTGTTTTTAGGAGGCAGCACATGCAAAAGGGAGATGCCATGGATGCGGCGGAGCGCTCGGAGCGCATCCCCGATATCGTTATCATCACCGGAATGTCCGGATCGGGCCGAACGCAGGCCATGCATGTGTTCGAGGACATGGGCTATTTTTGTATCGATAACCTGCCCCCGCGTCTGATTGCCCAGCTTGCTGAGCTCGTTGGCATCAATACGGGTGTGGGTAGGCACCTTGCCGTCACCTGCGACCTGCGCAGCCAAGGCTTGTTCGATGAGTTGCTCGATGCCGTTGCCGCACTCGAGGAGCGCGAGATGAGCTGCGACATCGTTTTTCTCGAGGCCTCTGACGAGGTACTGATCCGTCGTTATAGCGAAAATCGCCGCCGTCATCCCATTGCCAAGCCGGGGGAGACTACGGCCGATGCGATTCAGCGCGAGCGCCTTCAGCTGCAGGGCGTGCGCGATCGAGCCGATATGATTATCGACACGAGCCGTCTGCGCACCTCTGCGCTGCGCAACAAATTGCGCATGGCGTTCTCCGAGCTGTCCGACCAGCAGCTCATGGACGTTCACGTGTTCTCGTTTGGCTTTAAGCACGGTATGCCCGTCGAGGCGGACATTATGATCGACGTTCGCTTTCTGCCCAATCCGTTCTACGATCCCGAGATGCGCACCATGACCGGTCTCGATAAGAAAGTCTCCGACTTTGTTCTGGACCATCCCAAGACCCAGGAGTTCTGGAAGGTCTGGACGCAGCTGCTCGATACGGTCATGCCCGGCTATATCGCGGAGGGCAAGCCGCAGCTTTCTATTGCCATCGGTTGCACGGGCGGTCAACACCGCAGCGTTGCCATCGCCGAGGCCACGGCACGTTATTTGGAAGGTGCCCAGTATCACGTGAGCATTTCCCATCGCGACTTGTCACGCGCCAACACGAAAGCATAGGCCTGCATGTCGTTTACCGCCGAGGTGCGTGACGAGCTCGCGCGCTGCGAACCCGAATGTGAATACTGCGATTTGTCGACGCTTGCCGCCCTGACGCGTGTGAGCGGTACACTTTCGCTGGCCGGCTCCGGGCGGTATCGTTTGACGGTCGCGACCGAGACGGGCGCCGTCGCGCGCACGATGATCACGCTGACGCATCGCATCCTTAAGCTCAAAACGGAATTCACCGTTCGTAAATCGGTCTTGCATAAGGTCCGTAACTATCTCATTACCCTGCCCGATCAACCCGACCTGGACAAGGCTCTGGTGCTGCTGGGCATTCTCGACCGCAGGGGAGGGCTCGTCGCCGGTGTTCCCCGGCACATCGTTGCCCGCCCCTGCTGCAGGCTTGCCTACATCCGCGGCGCGCTCATCGCCGGCGGTTTCGTGGCCGATCCCCGCGGCGACTTTCATTTGGAGATCGCGGTGCAGGGCGAGCAATATGCCAAGGGGCTCTGCGATCTGCTGGAGCAGATTGGGGTCCATGCGCGCGTCAACGCGCGGCGCGGGTCCTATGCCGTGTACATTAAGAGCGCCGAGGAGATCGAGCAGCTCCTAAAGCTGGTCGGAGCCAAGCGCAGCGTTGCCGAGATCGAGGAAGCGCGCGCGGTCAAATTGGTTAAGAACGACGTAAACCGTCGCGTGAATGCCGAGCTGGCCAATCAGACCAGAAGCGCGGGTGCCGCCCAGCATCAGCTTGCGCTGATCGATGAGCTCGAACTGCGGGGTTTGCGCGACACGCTTCCGGACGCCTTGGCGGTCTTTTGCGACCTGCGCGAGCGCTATCCCGATCTGTCACTGCGCGATTTGGGGGAGATGGCTGACCCTCCCTTGTCGAAGTCGGCCCTCTACCATCGAGTTTTGAGACTTGAAAAGCTCATTGAAGCAAACAGGTAGTTTAAAGTATCGACTTATATACGGATTTAGCTGCTATTTTATTCTTTAAAACGTTTTAACGTAAATTTGATTTTCAATTTCGAGCATTCTCGTGAAATTCAAGTCAAAAAAAAGGTATATTAGGCGAGTGGTTAGTTTGTGGGCCTCAACGGCGGGCGCTGTAGCTTGCGGGGGCCTTACGAAAGGAGACACAATGGCAGTAAAGGTTGCTATTAACGGCTTCGGTCGCATCGGTCGTCTGGCTTTCCGTCAGATGTTCGGTCATGAGGGCTCCGAGATCGTCGCTATCAACGACCTCACCTCTCCCGATATGCTCGCTTACCTGCTGAAGTACGACTCCACGCAGGGCAACTACGCTCGCGATCACGAGGTCGTTGCTGGCGAGGATTCCATCACCGTTGACGGCAAGGAGATCAAGATCTACAAGGAGGCCGACGCCAACAACCTGCCTTGGGGCGACCTCGACGTCGACGTCGTTCTCGAGTGCACCGGCTTCTACACCAGCAAGGCTAAGGCTCAGGCCCACATCAACGCTGGCGCCAAGAAGGTCGTCATCTCCGCTCCGGCCGGCAGCGATCTGCCCACCATCGTGTACAACGTCAACCACGAGACGCTGACCGCTGAGGACAACATCATCTCCGCTGCTTCCTGCACCACCAACTGCCTCGCCCCGATGGCCAAGGGTCTGAACGACTTCGCTCCCATCGTGTCCGGCATCATGACCACCATTCACGCCTGGACCGGCGACCAGATGCCGCTCGACGGCCCGCAGCGCAAGGGCAACAAGCGTCGTAGCCGCGCCTGCGCCGTCAACATCGTCCCCAACACCACCGGTGCTGCCAAGGCTATCGGCCTGGTTCTCCCCGAGCTCAACGGCAAGCTCATCGGTGCCGCCCAGCGCGTCCCGACGCCGACCGGCTCCATCACCAACCTCTACGCCGTCGTTGACAAGAAGGTCACCGTCGACGAGGTCAACGCCGCTATGAAGGCCTACGCTGCCACCATCTCCGAGACCTTCGGTTACAACGAGGACGACATCGTCTCCACCGACATCATCGGCGAGACCCATGGCTCCATCTTCGACGCCACTCAGACCATGTGCTCTGACCTCGGCAACGGCCAGACCCTCGTTCAGGTCACCTCTTGGTACGACAACGAGAACTCTTACACCTCTCAGATGGTCCGCACCATCAAGTACTTCGAGAAGTTCGTTGCTTAATTTAGCTTTTAGCGAATAGCTCGTTGAGCGTCTAAAGAAGGGCGCGGCCTTATAGGGCTTACACCCTAGGGTCGCGCCCTTTTTATAGGAAATCGTCTGCCGTAATGGGAGGCAGACACGTACGAAAGGTAGAAGCAAACATGGCCTTTACCAAGAAGACCGTCCGCGACATCGATGTCGACGGCAAGCGCGTTCTCGTCCGCGTTGACTTCAACGTGCCTATCAAGGATGGCGTCGTTGGCGACACCACCCGTATCAAGGCTGCCCTGCCCACCATCAACTATCTCGTTGAGCACAACGCTCGCGTCATCCTCATGAGCCACCTCGGCCGTCCCGATGGCACCGGCTTCCAGCCCGAGCTGTCCCTCGAGCCCGTCGCCAAGAAGCTCGCAGAGCTCTCTGGTCTCGACGTTGCCTTTGTCGCCGACACCTACGGCGAGAAGGCTGCCGAGGCTGTCGCTGCCGTCGAGCCGGGCAAGGTCCTCGTTCTCGAGAACGTCCGCTTCGATAAGCGTGAGAAGAAGAACGATCCCGAGATCGCCAAGAAGCTCGCTTCCTATGGTGACGTCTTCGTTCTCGATGCGTTCGGCACCGCTCACCGCGCCCAGGGTTCCGTCGTGGGCCCCGCCGCTTACCTGCCCGCCGTCGCTGGCTTCCTGCTCGAGAAGGAGGTCGACACGCTGACCGGCATCTTCGCCGAGCCGGAGCGCCCCTTCGTCGCTATCGTCGGCGGTTCCAAGGTTTCCTCCAAGATCGGCGTTCTCGATCACCTCATCGACTCCGCTGACACCCTGATCATTGGTGGCGGCATGGCCTACACCTTCTTCCTGGCTCAGGGCCTGTCCGTCGGTCAGTCCCTCAAGGAAGAGGACTGGGTCGAGCGCGCCGGCGAGATGCTCAAGAAGGCCGAGGAGAAGGGCGTCAAGATCCTGCTCCCCATCGACAACCGCGTTGCCGATCACTTTGGCGAGGACGCTGTCCCCGAGGTTGTTGCTTCCGATGCTATCCCCGACGATCGTGAGGGTATGGACATCGGCCCCAAGACCGAGGAGCTCTACGCCGAGGCTGTCAAGGGCGCCAAGACCGTGTTCTGGAATGGCCCCATGGGCGTCTTCGAGTTCGATAACTTCGCTCACGGCACCCAGGCTATCGCCGAGGCTGTCGCCGAGGCTGATTGCACCTCGATCATCGGTGGCGGCGACTCTGTCGCAGCCGTCAACAAGTTCAACCTGGCCGACAAGATGAGCTGGATCTCCACCGGTGGTGGCGCTTCCATGGAGCTCGTCGAGGGTAAGGCCCTGCCCGGAGTGGAGGCGCTTCTCGATGCCTAATCGCACCCTTCTTATCGCTGGTAACTGGAAGATGAACAACGACGTCGCCGAGGCCGCCAAGCTCGCCGACGAGCTGGCTCAGGCTCTGCCCGAGGTTCCGGCTGGCGTCGAGGTGCTCGTCTGCCCTCCGACCATCGACATCACCACGGTTCATGACCGTATTCAGGCTGCCCCCATCGCCCTCGGTGCACAGAACGTGTACTGGGAGGCCAAGGGTGCCTTCACCGGTGAGTCCTCTTGCGACATGCTCAAATCCGCTGGCTGCACCTACTGCATCATCGGTCACTCCGAGCGTCGTGACTACTTCCACGAGACCGACGAGGATCAGAACAAGAAGGCCAAGGCCCTCGTCGCCGCCGGTCTTGTTCCCGTCTTCTGCTGCGGTGAGTCCCTTGAGGTCCGCGAGGCCGGCACCTATGTCGAGCACGTCGTGAACCAGGTCAAGGCCGGCCTTGCTGGTCTTGAGATCACCTGCCCCAAGCAGGTCGTCGTCGCCTACGAGCCCATCTGGGCCATCGGCACCGGCAAGACCGCTACCGCCGAGGACGCTCAGGAGGTCTGCGGCGCTATCCGTGAGACCCTTAAGGAGATGTTCGGTGAGGAGCTCGCCGACGGCATCCGTGTCCTGTACGGTGGTTCCGCTAAGCCCGGCAACATTGCCGAGCTCGTCGCCAAGCCCGACGTTGACGGCGCCCTCGTGGGCGGCGCTTCGCTCAAGGCTGCCGACTTCGCTTCTATGGTCGTCAAGGCAGGCGAGTAGGACATATGGCACAGCGTCATCTTCCTGCACTCCTGATCATCATGGATGGTTGCGGCCTGGCTCCGGCCGATGGCGAGAACGCCGTCGCCGCTGCCAAGACGCCCTTCCTCGATAGCCTGTACGAGAAGTACCCCCACACCACGCTCGGCGCTTCGGGCGAGGACGTGGGTCTTCCCGATGGCCAGATGGGCAACTCCGAGGTGGGTCACCTCAACATCGGTGCCGGCCGCATCGTGTTCCAGGAGCTTTCGCGCATCAACAATGCCATCAAGGACGGCTCCATCGCCAAGAACGAGGTTTTCGTCAAGGCTATGGACGATGTCAAGGCCGACGGCAAGACCCTTCACCTCATGGGCCTTATGAGCCCTGGCGGTGTTCATTCTCACATGAACCACGTCGAGGCTCTGGTCAAGATGGCTGCCGAGCACGGTGTCAAGACCGTTCGCGTCCACGCCTTCATGGATGGCCGCGACGTTGACCCGCAGTCCGGTGCTGGCTACATGAGCGAGTTCTGCGCCTTCCTGGCTAAGATCTCCGAGGAGACCGGTTGCGACGCTCGCGTTGCCACCGTTTCGGGCCGTTATTGGGCCATGGACCGCGATAACCGTTGGGAGCGCATCCAGCGTGCCTACGATGTCATGGTCAACGCGTCCGATGCCGATACCGACCCCGTGGCCGGTATCAAGGCCTACTACGAGAAGGATCCGCGCGGCGATGAGTTCGTCGAGCCCTTCGCTGCCCACAACGAGGGCATCCACGAGGGCGACGCGGCCATCTTCTTCAACTTCCGTCCCGACCGCGCTCGTCAGATGACCCGCGTGTTCACGGACAAGGAGTTCGACGGCTTCGAGCGCGAGCAGATCAAGCTTTCGCACTTTGTGACGATGACCGAGTACGATCCGACGTTTGACGTCGAGGTCGCCTTCCCCAAGACGTTCCCCGAGAACGTCCTGGCCGACGTTATCGCCGCCAATGGCCTGAAGCAGCTGCACACCGCCGAGACCGAGAAGTACGCCCACGTGACGTTCTTCCTCAACGGCGGCATCGAGGAGCCCAAGGAGGGCGAGGAGCGCGTGCTCGTCGCTTCTCCCAAGGTCGCTACCTACGATCTGCAGCCCGAGATGAGCGCTCCCGAGGTTACCGAGAAGCTCGTCGCCGCAATCAACGAGGATCGCGCTGATTTCTACATCGTGAACTTCGCGAACTGCGACATGGTTGGTCACACCGGTGTCTTCGACGCCGCCGTTAAGGCCGTCGAGGCTGTTGACGATGCTTTGTCCAAGGTTGTCCCGGCGATTCTCGCCAAGGGTGGCTTTGCGCTGATTACCGCCGACCATGGCAACGCCGATCACATGTTTGACGTTGCTTCCGACGGTTCCAAGCATCCGTTTACGGCTCACACCACCAACCGCGTGCCGTTCATCATCGTTGATGATAAGGCCAAGCTCACCGGTATCGAGGACGGCCGTCTTTCGGATATCGCTCCGACCATGCTCACCATGGCTGGTATTGAGCCTTCCGCCGAGATGACGGGTCGCGTGCTCGCCACCGAGGCCTAATAGAAAACAAATACCGTTTTCTAGTAAGGGGGTTGTCCACAACCGGACGACCCCCTTTTTTGGTATTTCTGCCATTTCTACCCCGTCCCTAAATGGCAGGTGGGGGAGTGTTGAAGGTTGTGGTACAGTACTGGAGTTTGAGTTGTTCTATTAAGGAGCTTATCTATGGGTCCGTTCCAGATTCTTCTGTTTGTCGTTTGGGCTGTTTCTGCCGTGGCGCTGACGATTCTCGTTCTGATGCATTCCGGTAAGGGCACCGGCGTTTCGGATATGATCGCTAGCTCGCTGTATAACTCCAGCTCTGCCACGGGCGTCATGGAGCAGAACCTCGATCGCCTGACGGTAATTATGGCCGTCGTTTTTGCCGTGTGTGTCGTTCTGTGCATGTTCTTCTTCCCGCAGGGTATCGTCGGCTACTAAGCATCGGCGTATATACGTTTGTAAAGGGTCCCGCATGTGCGGGGCCCTTTTTGTTTACAGACTTGTAACAGAGTCAAAATATCCCCACATACTTCGCCCAACTAAAGAAATTCTCGACCGTTAACCGGAATTAGCCCCAAATCGTGCATAAAATGCGCTACTGTATTGCAAAACGTTGGTCTGTTGTGCATAACCAGCCATAGCAGCGGGCGGCGTTTTGATGGTTCGGATCGGATTGTCTCGACATATGTCCGACTGAACATTTCTTTGTCCTATCTCATAAGGAGGATGGCATGGCTGATTCTATGTTCCACCAGCCCGTTATGGGTCGTCGCGCCTTTGTCGGCGGTACCCTTGCTGCGAGCTCCATGGCTTTTCTTGCCGCATGCGGCAAGAAGGGCGGCGACACTTCCGGTTCTGAGTCCGGTTCGACGCTGAACTTCTACATCAACAACCCGGTCTGCATCGACCCCTACAACGTCCAGGAGGATCAGGGCACTCAGGTCGAGTACCAGCTCTTCGACGCTCTGACGGAGTACGACCCCGAGAAGGGCGAGATCGTTCCGCTGGCTTGCGAGTCCTTTGAGGCTAACGACGACGCCACCGAGTTCACCTTCAAGATCAAGAAGGCTAAGTTCCACAACGGTGACGACGTTACCTCCAAGTCCTTCAAGCTCGGTTGGGAGCGTCTAGTCAACACCAAGTCGGCCATCGCCACCGAGTATGGTCCTTCCGAGGTCTCCTATCACCTTTCCATGGTTGAGGGCTATGACGATCTGCTTGCCGGCAACGCTACCGAGCTCAGCGGTGTTACCTGCCCCGACGATGAGACCCTCGTCGTCAAGCTGTCTTCCGCTTACGCCGACTTCCCCTTCGTCGCCTCTCACCCGGCTCTGTCCCCGGTTCCCGAGTGCGCCGAGTCCGATGTCAAGAGCTTCTACCTTGCCCCGGTCGGTAACGGCCCGTTCATGATGGACGGTAAGTGGGAGGATGGCCAGGAGATCAACCTCAAGAAGTTTGACGATTACTATGGCGACAAGGCCAAGATCGATGGCATCCACTTCCAGGTCATCAAGGACATGGAGACCGCTTACAAGGAGTTCCAGGCCGGTAACCTCGATGTCTGCGACGTTCCCGTTGCTCAGATCGACGCCGCCAAGAAGGACCGTGGCGAGTCCAAGGACGGCTACACCATGGGTGACGGCGAGCATATGCTGCTCGGTGCCGAGCCTTCCACGTACTATCTGACCTGCAACACCACGGCCGAGCCGTTCAATAACGCCGACCTGCGCAAGGGCATCTCCCTGGCCATCAACCGTGAGGCCATCTGCAAGACCATCTACAAGGGTACCCGTACCCCCGCCGACGGTATTGTTCCTCCGGGAATCGCCGGCTACAAGGAGGGCGCATGGGAGTTCTGCGCCTATGACGTCGACAAGGCTAACGAGTACCTCGACAAAGTCGCTCCCGCTGGCGCTAACGGCGATCGTGGCATTAGCGTGACCCTTTCCTACAACCAGGACGGTGGTCACAAGGAGATCATGGAGTCCATCATCGGCGACCTCGCCAAGGTTGGCGTTACCGCTGTCTCCGATACCCCTGAGTGGTCTGCCCTGCTCGAGCAGTATCAGAACTTCAACTATCAGTTCGGCCGTCTGGGCTGGATCGCCGATTACCCGATCATGGACAACTTCCTGTACCCGCTGTTCCACTCCGACTCCCTCGGTGGCGACAACCGCTCCGGTTACAGCAACCCCGAGTTCGATGCCAAGGTCGACGAGGCCCGCACCACGGTTGATGACGAGGAGCGCATCGCCAAGATGCGGGAGGCCGACGCCATGGTCGCTGCCGACTGCCCGGTCATCCCGGTGATGTTCTACACGCACACCATCGCTGGCTCTGACCGCGTCAAGCATCTCTATGTTGATCCGCAGAAGCACGCCGATCTGGGTACCGCCGAGCTCGCCTAAGGGTTTTGCAGCTTCCGTGAGGGTCAAGTATTTACGTAGACCTCATGGGAAACATACAGTTCTCCCTAACCTGGGGTAAACTGGCTGATGGTAATTTTGGGATGCCGGTCTGGCGATCGGCATCCCATTTAGGTTAATCCCTAGATAGGGGAGTGGTATGGGTAAGTACATCGTTAAACGTGTGCTTCAGTTCATCCCGGTGTTTTTGGGCGTTACGCTGATTCTGTTCGCCCTCCAGAATATCGTGCCGGGAGATCCGATCAAGCTGATCGGTGGAGACAAGGCTCTGTCCCCCGAGGTGGAGCTTCAGCTTCGCGTTCGCTATCACCTGGTCCAGACGGACGAGGACGGCAACGCGATCCTTGACGAGAACGGCGACCCCGTTCAAACGTCGCTCGTGGACCGTTACTTGTATTACATGAACGGCCTGCTTCATGGCGATCTGGGCAATTCGTACCAGCGCAAGCTGCCGGTTACGGAAATCTTTGCCCAGAAGTATCCGTATACGGTCAAACTTGCCGCGTGCGCCATCGTGCTCGAGGCAATCATGGGTATCGGTGCGGGTATCATTTCGGCGGTTAAGCGTTATTCCTTCTGGGATATTTTGGTAACGCTCACCACGTCGATTCTCGTTGCCGTCCCAGCCTTCTGGCTCGGTATGTTGCTGCAGCTGTTCTTTGGCGTCATTCTCAAGGACGCCACGGGCGGTGCATTCTCCATGCCGATCTCGGGTGCCGGCGGTTCCAGCTCTCAGTATCAGGATTGGATGCACTATGTGCTTCCGACCATTACGCTGGCTTCGGTTTCGACCGCTTATGCCGCCCGCATTATGCGCTCGCAGCTGCTTGACGTCATGAACCAGGATTACATCCGTACGGCAAAGGCCAAGGGTCTCTCCAATCGCGCGATCATTATCAAGCATGCGCTTAAGAATGCACTCATCCCCGTCGTTACCTATATTGGTGTCGACTTCGGCGGCATGCTTTCGGGCGCCATCCTGACCGAGACGGTCTTTAACTGGCCCGGCATCGGCTTCGAGGTCTACCGCGCCATTAGCATGCGCGACTGGCCCATCGTTATGGGCGGCGTTACGCTCATTGTTGTCGTCGTTATGGTGATCAACCTGCTCGTCGACATTAGCTATGCATTCCTCGACCCGCGCATCCGCCTTGGCGGTCCGTCGGATAAGGCCTAAGGGAGGTACGTCTCATGCAGGAAACTGATTCTCAGTCTCAGGAGCAGGCTACCGCCACCAAGGCCGCATCTGCTCCCGCCAAGTCCCGCACGCTGTGGGGCGACGCTTTTAAGCGTCTTCGTAAGAACAAGCTCGCCGTTATCGGTGTCTGCTGGATCATCATCGTTGTTGTGGTCGCCCTGACCGCCGATCTGTGGGCTAAGCCCTGGCTCGGCTCTCCTACGGCTTCTGACTCGACGACCATGGCCGAGACTTCGCTGCTGGCTCCGTGTGCCGAGCACCCGTTTGGCACCGACTCTCTTGGTCGTGACATTCTCGTCCGTGTTATCTACGGTGCACGCGTTTCGCTTTCCGTCGGTATTATGGCCACCGCCATCTCCACGGTGATCGGTCTGGTCATGGGCGCCCTGGCCGGTTTCTATGGCGGCATCTGGGATACGATCATCATGCGCTGTGCGGACATCTTCCTGGCGTTCCCGTACGTGCTGTTCGTTGTTGCCATGATTGCCGTTATCGGTCGTGGTCTTCAGAATGTCTTTATCGCCATCGGCATTCTCGGCTGGCCTTCGATTGCGCGCGTCTTCCGATCCGCGATCCTGACGGTCAAAGAGAACGACTATGTTGACGCCGCTCGCGCTATGGGTGCATCCGATGCGCGTATCGTTATGCGCCATATCTTCCCGAACTCCGTTGCTTCTATCGTGGTCTATGCGACCATGAACATTGGTGGCGCTATTCTGACCGAGTCTGCCCTGTCCTTCCTCGGTATGGGCGTTATTCCGCCTACGCCTTCGTGGGGCTCTATGATTCAGGACGGTCAGCAGTATCTTCTGACTGCTCCCTGGATGATGATCATGCCCGGTCTGGCAATTCTCTCGACGGTGCTCGCCTTCACCCTGTTGGGTGACGGTCTGCGCGACGCCCTCGACGTCAAGATGAAGGACGCATAAGGATGAAGAAGAACAAGAACTATGTGGACCTGAAGGACCAGCCTGTTCCCGAGGGCCAGCATCTGCTCGAGGTCGATGACCTTAAGATGTATTTCCATACCGAGGATGGCGTCGTTCGCGCTGTCGACGGTGTCTCCTACACGCTCGATCGCGGCGAGACCTTGGGCGTCGTCGGTGAGTCCGGCTCCGGTAAGTCCGTGACCGCCATGACCATCATGGGCCTCATTTCGATGCCTCCGGGAAAGATCGAGGGCGGCGACGTTCGCTATCGCGGTCGTTCTATCCTCGAAATGACCGAGGAAGAGATGCAGCACATTCGCGGTAACGATATCGCGATGATCTTCCAGGATCCTATGACCTCCTTGAACCCGGTCTATAAGATCGGTAAGCAGGTGGGCGAGGGTCTTCGCTTGCACCGTGGCTATTCCAAGCAGGAGGCGCTCAAGCGTGCCACCGAGCTTTTGGACCTCGTTGGCATTCCCGAGCCCGAGAAGCGTGTCAACGAATACCCGCACCAGTTCTCCGGCGGTATGCGTCAGCGCGTCATGATCGCCATGGCCCTTGCCTGTGATCCCGATATTCTGATTGCCGACGAGCCCACGACTGCCTTGGACGTTACCATTCAGGCTCAGATTATTGAGCTTATGCAGGAGATGCAGGAGAAGAACGGCAACGCCATCATCATGATTACCCATGACCTGGGTGTTGTCGCCGATATGGCCGATAAGATCATGGTTATGTACGCCGGCCGTCCCGTCGAGTTCGGTACTGCTGAGGAAATCTTCTACGAGAGCCGCCATCCCTACACCTGGGGTCTTATCCGCTCCATCCCGGAGCAGGCTATCGATGAGAAGAAGCCGCTTACGCCGATTCACGGCAACCCGCCCTCGCTCATGAACCTGCCCGAGGGCTGCGTCTTCTCTCCTCGTTGCCCCTATGCGACGGACAAGTGCCGCAAGCAGCGCCCCGAGCGCGTTGTTACCGAGTCTGGTCATTACTCTGCGTGCCACTACTCCGGTGACCCCGAGTTCCTCAAGAACGCTCCTGAGACGTCCCGTACCCGCAAGGATTCCAAGAAGGGAGGCGAGGCGTAATGGCAGATACCAACGAGCGTACTCCGCTGCTTAAGGTCGAGCACCTCTCTAAGGAGTTCCCCGCTGAGTCCGGCATGTTCGCCAAGCGCTTCTCCAAGCGTGTCGTCTCTGCTGTGAATGACATTTCGTTCGAGATTTATCCGGGCGAGACCTTTGGCCTGGTCGGCGAGTCTGGCTGCGGTAAGTCCACCACGGGCCGCACCATCATGCGCCTGACCAAGCCGACGGCAGGCAAAGTGTTCTTCCAGGGCAAAGACGTTGCCGAGATGAGCAAGCACGAGATCAAGGATATGCGTCGCGAGATGCAGTTCATCTTCCAGGACCCCTATGCTTCGCTCAACCCTCGCATGACCATCGGCGAGATTGTTTCTGAGCCCATGACCATTCATGGCGTGGGTACCAAGGAAGAGCGTATCGAGCGCGTCCGCGAGCTTCTCGACGTTGTCGGTCTGAACCCCGAGCACATCAACCGCTATCCGCACGAGTTCTCGGGCGGTCAGCGTCAGCGTGTCGGCATCGCCCGCGCCTTCGCTTTGAAGCCCAAGCTGATCATCTGCGACGAGCCCGTTTCCGCTCTGGATGTTTCCATTCAGGCCCAGGTTCTGAACCTGCTCAAGGAACTTCAGGACAAGTTTGGTACGGCGTATCTGTTTATCGCCCACGACCTGTCCGTCGTGCAGCACATCTCCGATCGCGTTGCCGTTATGTATCTGGGCAAGATGGTCGAGGTTTCGGACTGGAAGACGCTCTATAGCGAGCCTCACCATCCGTACACGCAGTCGCTGCTGTCTGCTGTGCCGGTGCCCGATCCTGATATCCAGAAGACTCGTAAGCGCATCATCCTTGCCGGCGATCCGCCGTCACCGTTGGATCCGCCGACCGGTTGTCGTTTCCACACCCGCTGCCCGATCGCGCAGGACATCTGCTCCGAGAAGCTTCCTGAGTTTAAGGAAGTTGCCCCGGGCCACTGCTGCGCGTGTCACTTCGCCGAGCCGTTCCCGATCAAGGAATCGCACATCGACCTGTAGTCGGTTGTTCTCGTCCGGGCCCGCCCTGGTGTTACTTTTCAGAACGTCCTCGGACATGCAAGAAACCCCCGCTGCGCACTTCGTGCGGCGGGGGTTTCTTGCGTCCTGACGCTCCTATTTGGCAAGGTGTTTTTTAGAATCCATTTTGCGCTCGGCCTCGAAGGCCCGCCTGTCCCAATCGAGCGGAAGTCCGGCCTCGACCCATGCCTCGTAG
>NZ_QSIL01000011.1 GCF_003469185.1 Collinsella sp. AM34-10
GCACCGAGCCGCCATTGGGAATGTAGAAGGGGGAGGCCTCGCGGCCTTCCCCTTTTTTGCGTTTATAGGGCCATCACTCCACTCTCGCTGTGTTTTTGGCCCTCGTTTGTCGCATCTTCTGCGAACGGGCTACAATGTCATAGTCTGTGCAGCATGGAGGTGATTATGGCCGAAGCCGGAATCGGCGTTGATATCGTCGAGATTTCCCGAATGAAATCAATCCTTGAGAAGACACCCGCGTTTGCCCGGCGCGTGTTTACCGATGAAGAGCGCGCGTATTGCGATGCCTCGTCTCGTCCTGCCGCGCATTATGCCAGCCGTTTTGCTTCTCGCGAGGCGGTACTTAAGGCGCTTGGTACGGGTTTTAGCCAGGGCGTTGGCCGTAAAGACGTTTCCGTAACGCGCGATAAGCTCGGCAAGCCAAAAGCGCTGCTTTCGGGCCGTGCTCTCGAAATCGCCCAGGAATTGGGCGTTGTCGAGGTCGCTCTTTCTATTACTCTGACGGGTGACTTGGCTGTTGCTAATGCCATTGCGATCACCGAGGATGCTCGACCTAAACCCAAGGAAGAAAAGGTGAGCACGAAGGAGCGCGTTGCTCAGACATTTAAAGAGGCTCGTTCTGTCTTAGACGAGCTCGAACAGCTGCAACAATCTGCTTTGTCGGAACATCTGGATGATGATCCGCAAGATGCGCTAGGAGCATAGATGAAACCGGTTTTGAGTACCGAGGAAGTCGTTCGCCTCGAAGATATTATCGAGCGTGAGGGCACCTCGAAGGCCGAACTCATGGAGTTGGCGGGCGAATTTGCTGCCAACGAGATTTTAAAGCTCAACCCCGATCGCGTTCTTGTATTGGTCGGTTTTGGCAACAATGGCGGAGACGGCTGGGTTGCCGCTGACATTCTGACGCATAAGGGCGTTGATGTTGATATCGTATCTCCGGTTGAGCCGGATGAGATCCCTGCCGCTCTCGCTCGTCATGTTGCCCGCCGCACTGCTGGTCGCGACGTGCACGTGTGTGTCGGCCCCTCTCGTGATGAGTTGGAGGTGCTGATCGATAAGGCTGATGTTGTAGTCGATGCCATTTTTGGTACTGGTTTTCACGGTGATCTTCGTGCGCCGTTTTCAATCTGGATCCCCACGGTCAATGAAAATGCCGATTGCGTTGTCTCCATCGATGTTCCCTCGGGTCTGAATGCCGAGACGGGTGTGGTTGATGATGACTGCATTCGTGCCGAGCGTACGGTGACGATGATTGCTCCTAAGATTGGCCTATACAGCGCTGACGGTCCCGAATATGCAGGCGATCTGGTCTGCGGTGGTTTGTACGACCGCCTTGATGAGGTCATTGACGATGTCGACCATGCTGCCGAGATCGTGGAACCCGGCGACCTTGTGGACTACTTTGCTCCGCTGCCCACGAATATCGATAAGTACTCGCGCGGCTCGGTGCTCATTGTTGCCGGATCGGCGCAGTATCCTGGTGCCGCCATTATGGCTGCTAAGTCCGCCGCCCGCGCAGGTGCCGGCTATGTGGCGGTCGCGACGCCGGATGCGTGTGCCAACCTTATCCGCATGGCGCTCCCCTCGATTCCGGTCTTTGCTATTCCATCTGATTCCCGCGGTTCTTTTGGTGCCGCTGCGCGCATGACGGTATGTGAGATTGCCAAGAAATATAGCTGCGTGCTGTGTGGTCCCGGCATGACGACATCTGCCGGTGCCATGCAGGTGGTTTCGGGTCTGCTTGAGCTCGACGTACCGCTTATCTTGGATGCCGATGCTCTCAACTGCCTTGCCAAGATTGCAATCGATGGCATCGACAGTAATCCCGAGATGTATCGTCGTGAGCAGCCGCTCGTTATGACGCCGCATTATCGTGAGCTTTCGCGTCTCGTCGCCGGTGATGAGGTCAATGACCTTGGAACCGCGATTGCCGCCGCGCAAAAGGTTGTCTGGGCCGCCGGTTCCGATAACCTCGTTGTTATCGCTAAGGGCCCGACGACGGCCATTTGCGGTGTTGAGCGCGTGCTGCTGCCGCTCTCTGGCCCGGCGTCGTTGGCGACCGCTGGCTCGGGTGACGTCCTTGCGGGTATTCTGGCCGGCACGCTAGCCACCATGCGCGATGAGATGGACCGCTGGGAGCTGCTGTACTCGTATGCCGTCGCGCTTCATAGCTATGCCGGTTTTGCCGCGGCGACGGAGTTTGGCGAGAAGAGCGTTATCGCGACCGATCTTATCGACTTGATCGGTCCCGCCATGGAGTTGGCGGCAAAGGATGCGCTCGATGATCTGGGAATCACGGACGAAGGGTCGGATGACTAATTATGAATAAAGCCGATTTGACGCGTTGGTCCTGGGTCGAGATCGACCGCGGGGCGCTTCGCCGCAACACGAGGGCCTATAAGAATTTGCTGAATCCGCGTCAGCGCCTGTGCTGCGTGGTTAAAGCCGACGCTTATGGTCATGGAGCTGTTGAGTGCGCCAAGATTATGTATTCGGCCGGTGCCGACATGTTTGCCGTGGCGACGGTTAACGAGGGTGTTGAGCTCCGACAGGGCGGGATTACGAAACCCATCCTCATCCTAAGCGAGCCGCCTATCGAGGCTATTCCGACGTTGCTCGAGTTCGATATCATGCCCTCGGTCTATACGCCCGACTTTGCTCTTGCGTATGGCGAATGTGCCGTCGCGGCGGGCAAGGTGGGTAAGTATCATCTCGCCATCGAGACGGGCATGAACCGCATCGGCGTACATTACACGCAGGTGCTCGACTTTGTCCGTGGTATTGATTTCCATCGCGGCATTCAGTGCGATGGCGTATTTACGCACTTCGCCACGGCCGATGAACCTTCGGGCTGGGACTACAAGCTGCAGTGTCAGCGCTTTACCGAGGCCGTTCAGGCCATTAAGGATGCGGGTTTTGAGTGCGGTACCGTGCACTGCGCCAACACGCCGTCCTCGATGCTCGACCCCTCGATGCATTTTGATATGATTCGCGCCGGCGTTGGCTTGTATGGCATGCAGCCGTGCGAGCTGAGTGGCCGCGTGATGCAGCTTGATCCCGTCATGAGTGTCCATGCGCGCGTGACGCGCGTGGCACATCCTGCGATGGGTGAGGGCGTGGGCTACGGCTTTACCTACCGCGTACCGCGTACGCGCGTTCAGATCTGCACGCTGCCGATCGGTTATGCCGACGGCCTATCGCGTACGCTTTCCAATCGTATGGATGTGCTGTATCGCGGCGAGCGCGTGCGTCAGGTTGGCAATATCTGCATGGATCAGGTTATGGTCGCCATTCAGTCCAACCCGGCACATGAGATTCCCGAGGCCGAGTATGGTGACGAGATGATTATTGTCGGCCGCGATGGCGATGCCGAGATCACTATGGACGAGATGGCCCGACTGCGCGGAACGATTAACTACGAGGTCGCCTGCGGCTTTGGCATGCGTCTCGACAAGGTCTACGTGTAGGAGCCGCTATGGGCGTCATGCACATCCCCGGCCATACCCATCAGGCGCCACGTGAGGTCGCACTCGAGGAGATTGAGGCTGTTTTAGGCGACTGCCATCTCTGCCAGCTCTATCAGTCGCGCCATAGCATCGTGTTTGGCGTGGGAAACCCCCACGCTCGCGTCATGTTTATTGGTGAAGCACCGGGTCGCAACGAGGATTTGCAGGGCGAACCCTTTGTGGGGGCGGCGGGTGAAGACCTCAACGGCATTTTGTCCCTGGCAGGTCTTAAGCGCGAGGACGTCTATATCGCCAACGTGCTTAAGTGTCGCCCGCCGGGAAACCGCAATCCGCGTCCCGAGGAAGTGCTGGCTTGCTCACCGTTTTTGCGCGAGCAGATTCGAAGCATCTGGCCCGATATCATCGTGACGCTCGGTAACCCCGCAACGCACTTTGTGCTCAAGACCGAGATCGGCATTACCAAGCTGCGCGGCAGGTTCCATCAGATGGGCCACTTTGTGGTGATGCCGACGTTTCATCCTGCGGCGGCGCTGCGCAATCCGGCGTGGCAGGAGTTGCTGGAGGAAGACTTTAAGATGCTGGGCGACTATCTGGAGCGGCACCCCGCGCCAGAGGGTGCCTCGGAATAATAAGGAGCATATATGTCCCTGGAGCGCCTGGGGGTAGGTACCTATAGAACGGCTCGTACTGCCGATACGGAGCATTTTGGCGAGCTGGTCGCACCGTGTCTAGAAGATGGCGATGTGCTGATTTTGACCGGCGGCCTCGGGGTGGGCAAAACCCACTTTACCAAGGGCGTTTCGCGCGCTCTGGGCGATGAGCATATGGTCACGAGCCCTACGTTCGCACTCATGGCCGTTCATGACCAAGGGCGTATTCCGCTGTTCCATTTTGATCTGTACCGCCTGGAGCATGCCTACGAGCTTGAGGATACGGGCATTTTTGACGTGCTGGGCTATGAGGGTGTTTGCCTGCTGGAATGGGGCGAGCAGTTTCAGGATGAGCTGACGGATGAGTATCTTTCGGTGACGCTTAAGCGCGATGAGGACGACAGCGACGTGCGAACGATAACGCTCGAGGCGCACGGTGAGCGCGCAGCGGAGCTTTCCGATTTGATTGATAGGGCTGTACAAGATGAGCTTGCATAACGATTACGCGCTGGTGGTGGCGCTCGATACTTCGACCGATATGCTTGCCTGCGCGGCAAGCTGGATTGATGGGCAGACGGGCGAGACGAAGCAGGTGAGTGGCGACCATATGTGCCGTCGCCATGCCAATGTGGAGCTCGTGAATACCGTCGACAGCGTGCTTGCTCAGGCTGGCATGGACCGTGCCGACGTGGGCAGTTACGTCGTCGGCCGCGGCCCGGGTTCGTTTACGGGCGTGCGTATCGGCATCTCCACCGCAAAGGGTCTAGCACGCGGTGCCAACGTGCCGTTGCTCGGCGTGTCGACACTTGACGCTTGCGCCTGGACGGCATGGAAGGCCGGCGTACGCGGCAAGCTTGGTGTTCTTGCCGACGCCATGCGCGGCGAGGTGTACCCGGCGCTGTATGTGCTGGGGGACGAGGGTCCCGAGCGTCTGTTTGAGCGCGAGCGCGTGGTCAAGGCCGCCATGGCGCTTGATGAGTGGCGCCAGACCGCGGACTGGGATCAGGTTCAGCTGACTGGTGACGGTCTCGTGCGTTATGGCAAACTGCTGGGCGAGGATGAGACGGCGCGCTGCGTGGAGCGAGACCTGTGGTGGCCCTCGGGCGAGGGCCTGCTGATGGCGCACGCCGCAGGCGATGGCGATCCGGCTCGCGTCTTGCCGATCTATACGCGCCTTTCGGACGCCGAGGAAAACGAGCGCAAGCGTCTGGGCCTTGCCGAGAGCGCGCAGAGTGAGGTGACAGGTGTTGCCGACGAGCTTGCCGGACGTCATCTGCAATTCCGCCCCATGGGCGCGGCGGATGCCGAGGGCGCGAGCGCGCTGGAGACCGCCTGCTTTGAAGGCGCCGGACACGAGGCGTGGACGCCGGGCATGTTCCTGTCCGAGCTGGGCGAGGACGTTGCCGCGCCGCGTAGCTGGTGGGTGGCGCACGACGACGGTCGTCTGCTGGGTCTTGCCGGCGGTATGGTCGTCGACGGGGACGTGCAGATTATGGACGTTGCCGTCGATCCGGCGCATCGCCGCGAGGGCATCGCCCGCAAGCTTCTGTCGCACGTGAGCTATGACGCCCAGATGCTCGGCTGCACCACGGCTTCGCTTGAGGTTGAGGACGGCAACGAGGCCGCAATTGCACTCTATGCCGCTCTGGGCTTTACCGAGGCGGGTCGTCGCCGTGGCTATTACGGTGCCGGCAAGGATGCCATCGTCATGACGGCGCCGCTGCCCCTGGTGCTTCCTCTCGACAATGCCTCGCCCGAGCCGACGGCTGCCGAACAGCGTGTATGGCCGCTGCCCGCGCCCGAACGCACCGCTGAGGAGCGTGCCGAAATCGAGCGCCGCCGCCTGGTGCTTGCCATCGAGAGCTCCTGCGACGAGACAGCCGTGGCAATTATCGATGCGGACGGCAAGATGCTGGCCAACCAGGTGTCGACGCAGATTGATTTTCATGCCCGCTTTGGCGGCGTGGTACCCGAGATTGCCTCGCGCAAGCACGTTGAGGTCATCGTGAGCGTCGTGGACGCGGCACTCGAGGACGCCGCAGCGTCGCTGGGCCTTACGGGCGGAGCCATTGCGCCAAGTGAGCTTGCCGCCGTGGGCGTGACGCAAGGTCCGGGCCTGGTGGGTGCCTTGGTGGTGGGTGTCGCCTTTGCCAAGGGCTTTGCGTATGCTGCCGGCAAACCGCTGGTGTGCGTCAATCATCTGGAGGGTCACCTGTTTGCCAACCTGCTGGCGCAGCCCGACCTCAAGCCGCCGTTTATCTTTACGCTTGTTTCGGGCGGGCACACCATGCTCGTGCACGTAAGGGCATGGGGCGACTACGAGGTGCTTGGCGAGACGCTTGACGACGCCGTGGGCGAAGCCTTCGACAAGGTGGCAAAGGCACTGGGCCTTGGCTATCCCGGAGGCCCCATCATCTCCAAGCTTGCCGAGACGGGCAACCCTAAGGCGATTGATTTCCCCCGCGCGCTGAACAGCAGGGGCGACTACCGCTTCTCGCTTTCGGGCCTCAAGACGGCGGTGACGCTCTACATCGAGCAGGAGACCAAGGCCGGGCGCACGATTCATCTGCCCGATTTGGCGGCTTCGTTTGAGGCGGCGGTCTTTGACGTGCAGTACAAGAAGGCCAAAAACGCCCTGCATGCTACCGGGTGCAAGGAGTATTGCATCGGCGGCGGCGTCTCGGCCAACCCGCATCTGCGCGAGATGATGATCAAGAAACTCGGGCGTCAGGGAATCCGCGTAACGGTGCCGCCCTTGTCTGCCTGCACCGATAACGCCGCCATGATCGCGGAGGTCGCTCGCCGTAAATTCGACCGAGGTGAAATCTCGCCGTTCGACGTCGACGCCGATCCAAACATGACGCTGTAGTCGTACGGGTGCAGTCCCCGACCGGAGGGGCCGGATATAAGGTTTCCTGCTCTACAGTCCTGCGCAAGACGAAGGCCACATTAAGTGGCCTTCTTTGCGTGCGGAACTCGCGATAAACCTTATATCCGGCCCCTCCGGTCGGGGACCTTTCTGTATCGATATAGCTTCTGAGCTGGTTTGGCGTCGACAGCGTCCAGCAAGGTCAACAAGCCAGCGTCGAATTTCCGGCGTTCTTTAGCTGAAAGAAAAAGTTGGTGTGCGGAGCTATGCTCCGCACATTTGGGATGGGAGCTCCTCGGGGGCGGGGCGGGCGCCTGCCGCCATATATGAACTTTATCGCGAGTTCCGCACGAACAGGAGGCCACTTAATGTGGCCTCCGTCGTGAGCAGGACTGTCCGAGCAGGAAAGTTCATATATGGCGGCAGGCGCCCGCCCCGCCCCCGAGGAGCATCTCTCATGCAAAAACTGTCGTGGGGTAAAGTCCGAGGTCAGTGGCGTTTTATACCGAGAAATTCAAAAAAGTGGAAAATTCATTACATATTTGCGTTGACTTTAGGTAACTAAAGTTTCATACTCCTTTTCAACCACTGGGGGATGTGAACACGCACGGATCGTTCACATCATGATTGAAGAGGATTTCTTAGACATGTTCACGCATCAGCTAAACATTATCAGCGTAGTAATTATCTGATGCGGGTTAGCACATACAGCTAGCCCGTACGATAACGGGCGGCTGATGAAGATGAGGGCCGTCGAGCGCAACCGACGGCCCTCATTTTTTATGTCTGGGAAGTTCTTTTTAGAGGAGGAAATGTAATGAACGGAGTTTTGCTCATGGTTGTGGCCGCGGCGGTGCTCGCCTGCGGCTATCTGGGCTATGGCCGATGGCTGGCCAACAAGTGGGGCGTTGACAAAGAGGCCCTCACGCCGGCCAAGCGCATGAAAGACGGCAACAGCTTCTCGCCCGTCTCCGCCTTCACCGCGTTCTCGCACCAGTTCAGCTCGATCTGCGGTGCCGGCCCTGTTACGGGTACGATCGTCGCTATGGCCTTCGGCTGGCTTCCCGTCGTGCTCTGGGTCCTCGTCGGCGGCATCTTCTTTGGCGCCGTCCACGACTTTGGCGCCCTGTACGCCTCGATGAAGAACAACGGCAAGTCCCTGGCCCAGCTCATCGAGAAGTACATCGGCAAGACCGGCCGTCGCCTGTTCCTGCTGTTCTGCTGGCTGTTCTGCATCATCGTCATCGCCGCTTTCACCGACATGGTCTGCAAGACGTTCATGTTCACCCCGGCCGTTGACGCTTCTGGTGCTGCTACCGGTGCCATCGACTTCACCAAGTCCTATGCCGCTGGCTGCGCTGGCACCATCTCCATCCTGTTCACCTTCGTCGCCATGGCCTTTGGTTGGGCCCAGAAGAAGTTCAACCTCACCGGCGCTGCCGAGTTCGTCACCGGCGTGGTACTCATGGTCCTCATGTTCGCCGTCGGCATGCAGTTCCCGGTCTACCTGGACAAGTTCCAGTGGTTCGCCGTCGTCATGGTCTACCTGGTCTTTGCCGGTGCCATGCCCATCCAGATGCTCAAGACCCCTCGCGACTACCTCACTTCCATCATGATGATCGTCATGATCGTCTGCGCTGTCCTCGGTATCGTCGTCCTGGGCGCTAACGGCCAGGCCACCATCACCGCTCCGGTCTTCACCGGCTTTAGCAATGCCTCGGGCATGATGTTCCCGGTCCTGTTTGTCTCCGTTGCCTGCGGTGCTCTCTCCGGTTTCCACAGCCTCGTTTCTTCTGGTACCTCCTCCAAGCAGGTCGAGAAGGAGCAGGACGCCGTCAAGGTCGGTTACGGCGCCATGATCGTCGAGTCCTTCGTCGGCATCCTTGCCATCATCGTCGCCGGCATCATGTTCTCCGACATGAACACCGCCGGTACCGGCGCCCTTAACGCCGGCGTCGCTTCCACCCCGTTCCAGATCTTCGCAGCTGGCATCTCCCGCGGTATGCAGGCCTTCGGCGTTGACGGCACGCTCGCAACCGTCTTCATGACCATGAACGTTTCCGCTCTGGCCCTGACCTCGCTCGATGCCGTCGCCCGCATCGCTCGCACCTCGTTCTCCGAGTTCTTTGCCCAGACCAACGACGCCCTGGCCATCGAGTCCAAGGCCGGCTACATGAAGGTCCTCGGTAACCCCTGGTTCGCCACGGTCGTTACCCTGCTTCCTGGCCTCGCCCTCGCCTTTGGCGGCTATGCCAACATCTGGCCGCTCTTTGGTGCTTCTAACCAGCTGCTCGGCGGTATGACCATGATCACCCTCGCCGTGTTCTGCAAGTGCACCGGCCGCAAGGGTTGGATGCTCTACGTGCCCGTTGTCTTCCTGCTCTGTTGCACCTTCACCTCGCTGGTCCAGAGCGCCATGGGCTGCATGACCGCCGTCCAGGCCTACGGCTTCTTCGGCACCATCCCGGCTACCGCCACCACGGCTGCCGTTTCCGTCGCCGCCACCAAGGGTCTGCAGCTCGTCTTCGCCGTCCTGCTGATGGTCCTGGGCCTCATCGTTGCCGTCAACTGCCTCAAGGAGTTCTTCGGCAAGGAGGCCGGTTCCATGCCCGACGAGGAGCCCGAGTGGTCCGAGATGGGCAAGGCCGAGTATGGCCGCACTGCTGTCGCCGAGGCTCCCGCCGACGCCGAGGCTGCCAAGGCCTAGTCAACTTGATGAGCTAACCGTTCCATCCATATGACTCGGAAAGACCGGGTCCGCAACGACGCGGGCTCGGTCTTTTTTCTTGCGGGAACGGGTGATGCAAAGGCGTCCTCGCAGATGTTTTGCGTGGATAGGCTCGCGCGATGTACCATATAGACGTATATGTGTACATATGAAAGGGGCCCCGTGGCCAAGACGGTATATTCCGATAACCAAAATAATGTCGATGCCCTGGCTGAGCGTCTAAGCAGCCAGACGTCGCTTTCTGCCGAGCGCGCCAAGCTGGTTGCCTACGACCTGCTCTGCCGCAAGGCGCTTAAAATCAAGTCGAGCGCGCTGGCACAGATTTTCCGCTCCGTCGATAAGGAATGCGACACCAAGGCGATGCGCGACGAACTCATCGCGGCAAAAATCGTTACCAAGATCGAGGGCAGCGGCATTAACGGACGTCCGGCGTTCTATACCATTCATGCCGAGATAAGTGATGCCCAGGAGCAGCTTGCCGAGGTTGCCGAAGAAGCCGTCGAGGACGTTGTCGAGGTGCCCGCTTCGGTGGAAACGGCCCCGCGCGAGCATATCGATACCGACGAGCTGCTCGATGAGAGCGTCGTTCGCGCCTTTACGGCTAAGGCCGGTCGCGGCGGTTTTGGTGGGGGCGGCAAGCGCGATGCTCAGCGCCGTGCCCAGCAGGAGCGCTTCCGTCGTGCCGTGGCTCAAAAGGATGAACTCGATACCGAGACTGTTGTGACCGAGGTTGCCGCTGAGTCGCAAAAGCCCGTGGAGGCCCAAGAGCCCAAGCGTCGTCGCGGTGCTCACTTTAAGGCTGTGCAGCAGGATGTCGCGCATGAGGCTGAAGAGCCTTCCGAGGTTGCAGGCGATGCTGAGGAGTCTGCCAAGAGGGTTTCGGGTTCGTGTCGTCCCGGCCGCGGTTTTGCGGGGCGCGCGTATCCCATAAAGCGTCAGGAGAAGGGCGAGCCGGCTTCGACCGCTCAGGCCGATAAGGCCGAACAAACTGAGAAAACCGTTGAGCCGGTGACTTGCGAGCAGCAACCTTCCGAGTCGCAGTCTGCGGCTGGCACCGAGGTCAAAGCTCAACAGTCCGCTGATAAGCAGACAGGGGAGAGCGCCTCAAGCAAGCCCCGCCGCCGTCGTCACCGCGGCGGTCGTGGCTCAAATGCCGAGGCCGCGGCCGAGAAGGCAGCGATGCAAAGCAAGGATGCGAAGGCTGAGGCCCTGGTGGAGCAGCCCAAGCGCCAGCCGGCGAAGGGGGACAAGCCCGAGCGCTCGCAAAAGGGTCCGTCCGCGCCAAAGCAAGAGCGCAAAGCTCAGGCGGATTCCAAGCGCAAATCCCAGGCGCAGCCCAAACCGACTGCAAACGATGCGGCCGCCCAGCAGCCTGAGCCGCCCGCTCATGGCGAGGTTTCGGCGTTTGCTCTGGCCCGTGTCCTGGGCAGGCAGCTGCTCAAGGTCGTTCCCACGCCTACGGCGCTCTCCAAGATTAAGGAGCAGCAGACTCAAATCGTTAAGGTCGAGGGCAAGGACGGCAATAAGGCTCCGCAGCGCACTCAGCACAACGAGATGTCCAACCGCAAGATTGCCGAGGAGATTGCGATCATCCAGGCTTGGATAGAGCAGAATCGCGGCGCCGACACGCCGGTCGCTTCGCGTCGCCAGCGCGCCTACCAGATTTTTAACGATGAGAAGGCCTTTGACGGCAAACACGGCGAGCGCCTGATTCGGCGTATGACCGAAAAGGGCATCAGCATGCAGGCAATCAAGGTTGCTCCCAACCGTCCTGTGCACTTTACGGGCTTCTTTACGCTGGGCGCCGACAAGCCGTTCATTATGGTTGAGAACCTGGACACCTATGACGAGATCGTCAAGCTCCTGCGCGGCCGCAAGCACGCCAAGCTTTTTGGCACCAAGGTGGGTGGCGTGATCTTTGGCGGCGGCTGCAAGGCGAGCGTTTCACACGCACTGGATGATTATCTGGCCGAGATCGGCTATCGCTTTAACTATGTCTACTACGTGGGCGACATTGACCGAGAGGGTGCGCGCATTGTCGAGCAGACCCGTAACGCCAATGTGGTTGAGATTCGCCTGCATGCCGGTATGTATCGCGCCATGCTCGCCGAGCACAAGCGCCGCGTGAAGGCCGGCGGTGAGTGCGAGCCCGCGGCTGCCAACCAGGGTGTACCGCAGAACCTGGCGGCGACGATCAAAGATCTGCCCATGGTCACGCGCGTGCAGTTCCGCAACGTGCTGCGCGAGGGCGGACGCATTCCGCAGGAGATTCTGATGACCGCCGACTATCGGGATGGCGACTCGGGAAGCTTCGACCGCATGCTGAACAATTAGTTCCGCCGTTCTACCGAACGGCGGTCTTCTTGACGCTGCGAGGGGCCCTGGCACGGCAATCTGACGTTCAACTTCGGCGGCGCGACCAGAAGGTCAGCGCCGCCTTGTTTCACGTCACCTTGCCATACCAGGACCCCTCTCGCTGTCACGTCCAAAACATCGAGGTCACGTGGCCTCCTGTTCGTGCGGAACTCGCGATAAACCTAAGCCGGTGCCCCCGCTCTCCCGGGGCCTGTGGTTACTTGGTTGTTGCATGCGGCTCGCTTTTCGGAACTAGGCTTATATTTTCTAGATGTAAGGCGCTCTTGGTCCTAATGGGCTTGGGGCGCCTGTCTTTTGAAGGTAGATTTTCCCGTGCTGGACGAGAAGTTGTGTTGCCTTGCGGGTTCGAATCCCCCCGCTTGCCCACAAGAAAAACCTCCCGATCGGCTATGCGTTCGAGAGGCTTGTTTCTTTGGCTGGGACGGAGGGATTCGAACCCCCAACAGCCGGCACCAAAAACCGGAGTTCTACCGTTGAACTACGTCCCAATGTGTGGTGTTGCCCAAAAGCAACCCGTTTAGTTTACCTAATCTGCGAGGGCATCGCAAACGCCATCGAGCAGGCGTACGGCGAGTGTCTGCGCATCACTTGCGGTGAAGGTTCCGTTGTAGCGCGTCATGCCCGTGAGCTCAATGCGGATGCGCGCGGGCTTTTGCTGCGCGGCGACATTGGCGGTGCGGATGCGCTGTGCAAGGTTGTGACACTCGGCAAGGGCGATCGTGGCGCGCGGCGCAGCATCTGCGGGCAGCTCATCGCTTGCAATCTCGAGCACCAGATCCACGTCGGTCGGAACCTCGGAATCGCAAAGCATCATGCCGCTGCTGTCGGTCGTCGCCGTGGCGATGTTCCACATGCGCGATGCAACGCTGCGTGCGATGGGGTCCTCACCGATGACGGCAATCTGGAAGCGCTCGAGCACGTTGGCGGCGCGGGCAAAACCGATGCGCGACTCGGCCTCGGTAACCGAGGGCTTGCCCTCCCACACGTGATGCAGGCGGTTGATATAGGCGTAGGTATCCTGGAACGCCATGCCATCGGCAAACAGGCCAACATTTTCCTGGAACTGCTGCAGAGCGGCCTCGGTGTGCGGGCCAAAATAGCCGTCGTCCTCACCGCAGGCAAAACCCAAAACGTTGAGCGCGCGCTGCAGGGCCTGAACGTCGGCGCCATGGAAATTGGGCATGCGCAGATAGAGCGTGCGGTCGCCCAGTTTATACGAGGCGTCTACCAGGGCGCTCCAACAGGGGATATCGACGGCGCAGCCAGCGGGAAGGCCACTGTCGAGCCTAAAGGTGCCAACAGCCTGCTCGGTGGTGGTGCCAAAGCGCTTGTCGGAGACCTCGGTGTCATCGATTGTATAGCCGAGCTGCAGAAGGCGGGACTGGACGTCCTCGACGGCTGCTCCCTGCATGCCCGTTGTAATAGGTTCCATGAACGAACCCCTTTCGGCGTATCATTCGTACTATTTGAGCGCCTGTCGGATAGACGACGCAAAGAGATGCATAAACATGCACTCAACAGTGTAGCAAGTTGTACCCAAATACGCTGCTGACAGGTTTTATAACCCACGCTAGTTGAGTCGCTCCACAAAGAAATCTGCCATGGAGAGGAACAACTCGCGTGCGTGCTGATCAAGCTCAACGTTCTCGATGGCCGCTTTGGCCTTGGCGGTCAGGTCGAGCGCGTAAGTGTGAGCGTAATCGATGGAGCCGGTCCCCTGGAAGATCTCCACGGCGCGTGCGAGCTGCGCGGGATCATCGGTGCCCGAGGAAAGAATCGCCTCGATCTCGTCGTGGTGGCGTTCATCAGAGAGGGCGTGTACGGCGACAAGCGTGCGCTTGCCCTCGGTGATGTCGGTGCGGAAGTCCTTGTTGGCGGCCTCTTTGGTGCCGATCAAGTTGAGCAGATCATCTTGGATCTGGAAGGCAAGGCCCGTGTACAGGCCAAAGGCGCGCAGCGCCTCAATCTGCTCCTCGCTGCCGCCGCCGATAATGGCTCCGGCGGCAAGTGGCGTGGCTCCGCTGTAGTACGCGGTCTTGTGCGTCGCCATGTCCAGATAATCGTCGACCGAGATGTCAAAGCGCCCATCGCGGACCCAGCCCAAGTCGAGTGCCTGGCCCTCAATGGTGCGGACGATCATCTCGGTGAGCTCGTGGAGCACGCGGAGTTTCACGTCTGCCTCGAGCGTGGGGTCGTCGAGAACCGTCTTGGTGACCATGGTGAGCGCCAGATCGCCGCAGTTGATGGCAAGTCCCGTGCCCTCGGTAAGGTGCATGCAGGGCTTGCCGCGACGCAGTTGGCCGTTGTCGGCGATGTCGTCATGGATAAGCGCTCCCGATTGAAAGTGCTCTATAGCTGCCGCCGCGCTGCGGGCGCTCTCAAAGCTGCCGCCTACCGCGGTGGCGGCGAGCATGCAGATGAGCGGGCGGTGGCGCTTGCCGGCATTGGCCGTAAATGCCGAGAGCGGGGTATACAGGTAACGCTCGATATCGGCGGAAGTTGCCTGTCCGTCAAAGAACGTGGCCAGATAGTCGTTAATCTGGTCAAAGTGCTGGGCTAAAAAGCTGGTAAACGGACTGGAC
The DNA here is from genome assembly GCF_003469185.1 of Collinsella sp. AM34-10. Lineage (GTDB taxonomy): Bacteria > Actinomycetota > Coriobacteriia > Coriobacteriales > Coriobacteriaceae > Collinsella. The sequence continues at coordinate 14,676 of NZ_QSIL01000011.1, forward strand.
ACGGGTTCTCGCATTCTTTGATAGGTTGCATCGTTGCATTATGCAGACAACATATTGCCACATTAGGGCGTCGAGCGCGGCGGTTGAAGACGATTGGTCCATGCGGCCGCAAGTGCGGTAGGGGCTTGGCTAGATAAGCCCAAAGTGTTCGAGCGCGGTGACGACGCCGTCGTGGTCGATGCTGTCGGTGACATAGTCGGCCTTTTCCTTGAGGAAGTCCGGCGCATTGCCCATGGCGATACCGACATCGACGGCGTTCATCAGCGAGACGTCATTGCTGGCGTCGCCGATGCCGTATACGGTTCCGTGGTGGGGATCGAGGGCGTCGAGTACGGACTGGATACCCTCGCGCTTGGTGCATTCGCGAGGCGAAATCTCGGTCACTTCGAGCTCGAGCTCGTTAAAGCAGAGCAGCGGCTCAAACGCTTGATCCTGAGCGATGCGGTTGGCAAGCGACGTGGACATTAAGATCTTGTAGGCGCTGTAATGTTGCAGCTGCGTAATTGCATCGCCCACGGTGCGGGCGTATCCCGGAGCGTCGGGCGCATCGGCACTCATGCGAACGACGCCATTGAGTCCCTCAAAACGAATCACTTCGTCCGATTGCTCAAGAATGGGAGCAAGGCGCTGCAGCATGCCGGGCGTCATCGCCAAATCGCGAATCACGTGTCCCTCAAGTTCGACATAGCCACCCGCGAGGCAGACGATGCCGGTCCAGGGCAGCTCGAGCAGCTTTGGATGGATGCAGCTCAGCGTGCGCCCTGTGCAGATAAACGCCATATTGCCCTTGGCGACAAAATCACGGATGGCTTGCGAGACCGCTTCATTGGGATAGGGGGAGAGGTCTCGCTCGCTCTCGGGAAGCTCTTGTGCCACTCGAGGGTCTTGCCAGGCGAGTGTTCCGTCGATATCGAAGAAGCAGATATCGCCGCGCTTATGGGCTGCGCTGGCGGCAGGGGAGGCCGAGGTGGTGGACACAAATCCCGGCTCGAGGCCCATGATCTGGTCAAAATGCTCTTTAACGCGGGGAACGGAGATGCCAATAATCACCTGGGCGGTCTTGCCCGTAATGATGAGGCCCTTGGCGCCCACCGCGACAAACGACGCATTATCTGCAACGATGGAAGGGTCTGCGACCTCGACGCGCAGGCGCGTGGCGCAGTTGGTTGCGCCCACGATATTGCCAACGCCACCTAAAAGCTGAATTACCCGCTCAGCGAGGACGTGATCTTGATCGGATTGAATACTGACCTCGCCATTGGGAGATTGCTCTTTGGCAAAGCCGCTTCCCGTTAAACGATCGATTGCCGCGCGATTGGAGACATGATCCTCGCGGCCCGGCGTCTTAAGGTCATAGACCAAGATGAGTGCTCGAAAACTAACAAAAAAGATGAGGCTAAAGGCAAGACCGATACCGAGCGCCAAAAGGTAGGAGCCGGCATGCATTCGCATGAGTGGGATGAAGTTGAAGGCCGTCATTTCCATGAGACCGCCCGAGAAGATGCCGACGATGCCAAAGAAGTTCATGGTCATGGCAAGGCAGGAGGACAGGACGGCGTAGAGCAAAAAGAGTCCGGGATAGGTGAACATAAAGAGAAACTCGAGCGGCTCGGTGACGCCGCAGACCACCGAGGCGACGATGGCGGGCAAAAGGATGACCTTAAGGCCGGCGCGGCGTTCGGGTTTGGCGGTGAAATAGAATGCTGCCGCGATGGCGGGAAGGCCAAAGAGCTTGCCCCAGCCGGTGGCGGTAAAACCTGCCCAGGGCGCAAGTTCATTTAAAGGGCGCGTGCTATGGGAGAGAATGGGGAGCAGGTTGGTCCACGTGGCGTAAATACCGTCGTGAATGACCAGATTGTCGTAATAGATGGGCATATAGAGCAGATGGTGCAGCCCCATGGGCTCGAGCGCTCGCTCCAAAAACACAAAGATGCCCACGCCGAAGGGGCCGACGCCTGCAAGTGCGTGGCGCAGCGTTTCGGTCACAGCGTATGCGAAGGGCACGATGGCGGCCGAGATGGCGGCAAGGGCAAACACGGCAAAAAAGCTGATGAGGTAGACGAGCGAGGAACCCGAGAACGTGCCGAGCCAATCGGGAACCTTGGCATCGTAGAAGCGGTCATGGATGGCAACGACGGTTGCCGACACCGCCAGCGGGCCGATAATGCCGGTGTCGAGCGTCTTGATGCCGTCGATGACGGTGATGCCGCTGGCGGGGGTTAAAGACGACGGGTACTTAAGTCCAAGGTTGTCGCCGCTCAGCTTAATGATCTCGCTCAAAAAGAAACAGTAGGCAAAATAGGCTACGAGCGCCTCGAGGCAGCAGCGTGCCGGTTGCTTTTGGGCAAGGCCGATGGGCAGCGCTACGGCAAAAAGGAGTGGAAGGCGCTTAAAGACCGTCCACGAGCCGCGCTGAATGATAGTCCAGAAAACGTACCAGGGGGTTCCGTATACGGCGAGGTCGCCGACGATATCCACGGTCGTTGCGAGGGCGGAGATGCCGACCATGAGGCCTGATATAGAAAACAGCATGGCGGGCGCGAACATGGCTCCGCCAAAACGTTGGATTTTCTGCAGCATAATATGCCTTTCGGATGCAACATGCTGTGCGAGCAAGAACGTTTAAACAATGAACTCATTGTAGAGGACTGGCTGCTTGCCGCATTGACGGTTTTGATTCGGTCCGATTTGGGTTTCGGGGGAACCGTCGACGGTAAATAATCCGTGCTTTACCGATAATCGGTTTAAACAACTTTAAGAAATGCTATCGTGCCTAGCCATACATATTCATTAGAGGTGAAATCATGCCAAAAGCGATTTACGAAGGAATCTACCGCGAGATCCGTTCGCGCATCATCAACGGGACCTATGCGTTTCAGGAGATGCTGCCAACCGAAGCCGAGCTGACCGCGGAGTTTGGCTGCACGCGCAATACCGTTCGACGCGCCTTGAGCATGCTGGCCGACCAGATGTTTGTGCAGCCTATACACGGCAAGGGCGTGCGCGTTATTTGGCTTAAGGGCGAAACCGATATGCTGGGCGCACTCGAAGAGGTTGAGTCGTTTGGCGAGTTCGCAAAACGCAACAATGCCGTCGCATCGACCGAGGTCAAGTCTTTTGAACATTTGATTTGCACTGAGCAACTCTCTCGTCGCCTGGGCTTTAAGGTGGGCGAGGAGCTGATTCGCGTCGTGCGTGTCCGAAGCCTCAACGGCAGCGCGCGCCAAGTGGACCACGGCTACTTTTTGGCGTCGATCGCCAAGGGCCTGACCCCCGAGATCGCGGCGGATTCTATCTACGGCTATCTGGAGCACAAGCGCGGCATCAAAGTGATGGCGAGCCGCCGTACGGTGAGTGTCGAGCTCGCCAACGATGAGGACTGCAGCTATCTGGACCTTGGCAAGTACAACTGCGTCGCCGTTATGGAGAGCCAGTCGTACACCTCGGACGGCATCTTGTTCGAGGTCACGCATGCCCGCACACACCCCGAGATCTTCCATTACCGCGTCAATTCCAAGCGATAGCCGGCTAGCTCGCAGCCTGACGAGACTCATGCCCTCAAAGCGAAAACGCCCGGTCAAACCGACGATGCATCGGCTTGATCGGGCGTTTTCTCTGCATTTGATAACAAATAATTGTTTATACAAAACTTGTCAAGTATCAAGTCGAAATTACCGTTCACCGAAGTTTTTCTACCGCTCTAGTAATACTTGTTCAAACAACTAGCCAAATAGCGTATTGTACAAGTCAGCAAAAGGGGCAAAGTCCCCGAGCCAATCTCCGAAGGCGGCGGCAAAGGGTGCCGCCACGGTGTGAAAGGGTGGATTGTAATGAAGAACGAAATGAGCAGAAGGCAGTTCCTGGGCTTTGCTGGTTCCGCGGCTGCGGTTCTTGGTCTGGGCCTCGTGGGCTGCGGTGGTTCTGCCGGCTCTGGCTCCTCTGCTTCTGGTGACGCTGCCGAGGTCTACTTCCTCCAGTTCAAGCCCGAGGTCGACAAGGAGTGGAAGGAGATCGCCAAGGCGTACAAGAAGGAGAAGGGCGTCGAGGTCAAGATCGTGACCGCCGCCTCCAACACCTACGAGGAGAAGCTCAAGTCCGAGATGTCCAAGAGCTCCGCTCCGACGCTGTTCCAGGTCAACGGCCCCACCGGCCTTAAGAACTGGAAGGACTACTGCGCCGATCTTTCCGACACCAAGCTCCGCGGCGAGCTCATCGACGACTCCCTGGCGCTGCAGTCCGACGGCAAGGATCTGGGTATCGACTGGGTTCAGGAGAGCTACGGCATCATCTACAACAAGGAGCTCCTCGAGAAGGCCGGCTACAAGGCCGAGGACATCAACTCCTTCGACAAGCTGAAGGCTTGCGCCGATGACATCCAGGCCCGCAAGGACGAGCTCGGCGTTGACGGTGCCTTCACTTCCGCCGGCATGGATGACTCCTCCAGCTGGCGCTACACCACCCACCTCGCCAACCTCCCGCTCTACTACGAGTTCGAGAAGGAGCACAACCAGGAGGACGACGAGATCAAGGGCGAGTATCTCGACAACTTTAAGCAGATCTTCGACCTGTACATCACCGACTCCACCTGCGATCCTTCGCAGCTCGCCTCCAAGACCGGTGACGACGCCACCAACGAGTTCGCAACCGGCAAGGCCGTCTTCTATCAGAACGGCTCTTGGGCCTACGCCGACCTCACCAAGGCCGGTATGACCGACGACCAGCTCGGCATGCTGCCGATCTACATCGGCGTCGACGGCGAGGAGAACCAGGGCCTGTGCTCCGGCGGCGAGAACTACTGGTGCGTCAGCTCCCAGGCTTCCGAGGATGCCCAGAAGGCCACCGAGGACTTCATGTATTGGTGCGTCACTTCTGACACCGCCACCAGCATCATCGCTGACAAGATGGGTCTGACCGCCCCGTTCAAGAGCGCTAAGGAGACCACCAACGTCTTCTCTCAGCAGGCCGTTGCTATGGCCAAGGACGGCAAGAAGACCGTCGCTTGGGACTTCGTTTACATCCCCTCCGAGGAGTGGAAGAAGAACCTCAAGCAGGCTCTCATCGCTTATGCTGCCGACAACACCAAGTGGGACGGCGTCAAGAACGCCTTCGTCGATGGCTGGAAGACCGAGAAGGCTGCTTCCGAGTAAGCAGTTGCTGCCCAAGCTATCTGATTAGCGACAGGGGGCGGGCAGACGTAGGTTTGCCCGCCCCCTGCATATTGAAAGGACCCTTCTATGGGCAAAGCACTCAAGCGCTGGTGGCCGCTCTTTATGCTGCCCACGTGCCTGGCGTTTATGATCGGGTTCGTGATTCCCTTTATCCAGGGTTTCTATCTCTCGTTCTGCCAGTTTATTACCATCAATAACGCGCACTTTGTCGGTATCGAGAACTACGTGCGCGCGCTGTCCGATCCGCAGTTCTCCACGTCGTTCTTCTTTACCGTGGCGTTTGCCTTCCTGTCGACGGTGCTCATCAACGTGATCGCGCTGGCCATTGCGCAGGCGCTCACTCGCAAGGCGCTCAAGGGCACCAACATCTTCCGTACGATTTTCTTTATGCCTAACCTGATTGGCGGCATTGTACTGGGTTACATTTGGCAGATTCTGATCAACTGCCTGCTCTCCAACGTGGGTGCCCAGCTTATCGCCCTCAACTCCGCCGCTGGCTTCTGGGGCCTTATCATCCTGACCCTGTGGCAACAGGTCGGCTACATGATGATCATCTACATCGCCGGTCTGCAGTCCATTCCGTCTGACTACATCGAGGCCGCCAAGGTCGATGGCGCTACGGCATGGCAGACGTTTTGGAAGGTTAAGATCCCCAACCTGATGCCGACCATCACCATCTGCCTGTTCCTGTCCATCACCAACGGCTTTAAGCTGTTCGACCAGAACCTCGCCCTTACCGGTGGCGCCCCGGCGCACTCCACCGAGATGCTCGCCCTGAACATCTACAACACGTTCTATTCGCGTGCTGGCATCGCATGGCAGGGCATCGGTCAGGCCAAGGCAGTTATCTTCTGCATCCTGGTTGTCGCTATTTCTATGATCCAGCTTAAGGCCACGAGGTCCAAGGAGGTGCAGCAGTAATGAAACGCGATAAGGCTATCAACCGCGCGCTCTCGATCTTCTTTACGATCCTGTCGCTCGCATGGATCTACCCCGTGTTCATGATTGCGCTCAATTCCTTTAAGAAAGCGACCGCAATCAGCACCACCACGGCGTTCGATCTGCTCACGCCCGAGACGTTCAACGGCCTCGCAAACTACGTGCACGCTCTGAACGAGCAGGGCTTTGCCTCGGCGTTTATGTACTCGCTTATCATCACGGTCACGTCGGTCGTGCTGATTCTGGTGTGCTGCTCCATGTGCGCTTGGTACGTGGTGCGCGTCAACAGCAAGATCTCGAACTTCTTCTATTACCTGTTCGTCTTCTCGATGGTCGTACCGTTCCAGATGCTCATGTTCACGCTGTCCAACCTCGCGGACCGCATCGGCTTTAACACGCCGTTTAACATCTGCTTCATCTACCTTGGTTTTGGCGCGGGCCTCGCGGTCTTTATGTTCGCCGGCTTCGTCAAGAACATCCCGCTCGAGATTGAGGAAGCGGCCATGATCGACGGCTGCAACCCGGTCCAAGTGTTCTTTAAGATCGTCCTTCCCATTATGAAGCCCACCTATCTTTCGGTCGGCATCCTTGAGACCATGTGGGTCTGGAACGACTATCTGCTGCCCTACCTTACGCTCGACTCCACCAAGTACAAGACCATTCCTATCTTGATCCAGTACTTCCGTGGCGGCTATGGCCACGTCGAGCTCGGCCCCATGATGGCGTGCATCATGATGGTCGTCATCCCCATCGTCATCATGTACATCTTCTGCCAGAAGTACATCATCGACGGTGTGGTGGCAGGTGCCGTCAAGGGCTGATGCCGTAACTGTTTTGCAAGTTTTGGCGGCGCCTCTCAGCGCGGCGCCGCGTATCGAAAGGTAAAGACATGGCCGAGATCGTTCTCAAACATGTTCAGAAGGTGTATCCCAACAACGAGTCAAAAAAGAAGGGCTTCTTTGGCAAAAAGAAGAAGACCGAGGAGAAGAAGCACAACCTCAAGGTTACCGAGGACGGTGTGCTCGCTGTAGAGGACTTCAACCTCACCGTTCACGACCAGGAGTTCATCGTCCTCGTTGGCCCTTCTGGCTGCGGTAAGTCCACGACGATGCGCATGGTCGCCGGCCTGGAGGACATCACCTCCGGCGATGTGTTCATCGATGGCAAGCGCGTCAACGACGTGGCGCCCAAGGACCGCGACATCGCCATGGTGTTCCAGAGTTATGCTCTGTACCCCAATATGACGGTGTACGAGAACATGGCGTTTACGCTTGAGCTCAAGAAGGTCCCCAAGGACGAGATCGACCGCAAGGTTCGCTCCGCTGCCGAGATCCTGGGTATTACCGAGTACCTCGACCGTAAGCCCAAGGCGCTCTCTGGCGGCCAGCGCCAGCGCGTCGCCATCGGCCGCGCCATCGTGCGTGACCCCAAGGTCTTCCTGATGGACGAGCCGCTGTCCAACCTGGATGCCAAGCTTCGTAACCAGATGCGCGCCGAGCTCATTAAGCTGCGTCACGAGATCAAGGGCACCTTCATCTACGTTACCCACGACCAGACCGAGGCTATGACCCTCGGTGACCGTATCGTGGTCATGAAGGATGGCGTCGTCCAGCAGATCGCCACCCCGCAGGAGGTCTTCAACCATCCCGCGAACATCTTCGTCGCCGGCTTTATCGGCGTGCCGCAGATGAACTTCTTCGATGCCCAGCTGGTGCGCTCGGGCAACGGCTTTACCGTCAAGACCGAGGATATGAACGTGGCGCTCGCCCCCGAGACCTGCGCTCAGCTTGCCCTCAACTGGGACGGCGGCGACGTGAAGGAGATTACGGCCGGCGTGCGTCCCGAGCAGATTCTGCTTGCCGACAAGGGCGAGGAGGGTGCGCTCCAGGGTACCGTCGAGGTGACCGAGCTCATGGGTTCGACCGAGCATGTCCACGTGACCGCTCCCGATGGCCAGTTCGTCCTGATCATTCCCGTTGTCGACCTTGAGGCCAAGGGTGCGCTCAAGGCGGGCGACCCCATCTGGTTCAAGTTCGAGAAGAACGCGACCCACCTCTTCGATAAGGTATCTGGCAAGAACCTTATCTAGGCCCGGTGCAACCAGGCCCTCCCTTTGGGCGACTGCGGCTTTGCCATCCTTTTGCCGCGGTCACATATAAGGCTCCCCTCCCGTCCACTGGGCGAGAGGGGAGCCTTTCTTTGTGTTGGGACTGTCTGACCGGTCGTTTGTCTCGATCTGTAACGGATAGGGCCGATTTCGGACGTTAGATGTTACAGATCGAGACGGTTCCGCTGAGCTAACCATTTCATCTAAATCTGTAACACCAAAGGCGAATTTCACCTGCTAGATGTTACAGATTGAGATAAACCCAAGGGGAGGAGCCGGTATGTCTCAATCTGTAACAGCTGGGACCGTTTTGGTTGAGTAGTTGTTATGGATCGAGATTGTTTGGCCGAGTCGGATCACAGGGTAACGTGCGGGCACAAAAAACGGAGCCGCGTTGCCGTGGCTCCGTTTTCAAGAGGATGGGCGATGAAACCGAATTAGCTCAGGTGCCAGATCTCGTCGTTGTACTGGGAGATCGTACGGTCGGACGAGAAGGTGCCGGCGTTGGCGATATTGATGAGCGCCTTGCGCATCCAGGCGTCCTGGTCCTCGTAGTCGGCCAGCACGCGCTCCTTGGTCTGGATGTACTCCTCAATGTCGAGCAGGGCCATAAACCAGTCCTTGCCCTTAATGTCGTCGTGCAGGCGCTGCAGGCGCTCGGCGTTGCCGGTTGCCATAAAGGCCGGGTTGGTGATGAAGTCCACCAGCAGTTTAATTCCGGGCTTGCGGTAGAGCGTACCGGCGTTGTAGGTGCCGTCGGCGTAGAGCTGCTCGACCTGTTTGGACGAGGCACCAAAGGTATAGATGTTCTCGTCGCCCACGAGCTTGGCAATCTCCACGTTGGCACCGTCGAGCGTGCACAGGGTTAGGGCGCCGTTGAGCATGAACTTCATGTTGGAGGTGCCGCTCGCCTCCTTGGAGGCCAGGCTGATCTGCTCGGAGATGTCAGCGGCGGGGATCACGCGCTCGGCGGCGGTGACGTTGTAGTTCTCGATCATGACAACCTGCAGGTAGGGAGCCACGTCGGGGTCGTTTGCAATCCACTGCGACAGCGTCAGGATCAGATGGATGATGTCCTGCGCGATAGTGTAGGCAGGCGCCGCCTTGCCGCCAAAGATGATGGTGACGGGGTGCTTAGGCCTGTTGCCGTTCTTGATATCGAAGTACTTCCAGATGATGTAGAGCGCGAGCATCTGCTGACGCTTGTACTCGTGGATGCGCTTGACCTGGACGTCGATGATGGCGTTGGAGGGAATGGTCACGCCCTGCTCGAGCGCCATGAACTGGCGCATGATGGCCTTGGCCTCGACCTTGGTGGCGGCCAGGCGCTCAAGAACGTCCTTGTCGTCGGCGAACTTGGCGAGTTTGCTCAGATCGCCGGTGCTGCGCCAGTCGGTGCCGATTACATCGTCGAGCAGGCTGGCGAGCGCGGGGTTGGCTCCATGGATCCAGCGGCGGAAGGTGATGCCGTTGGTCTTGTTGGAGAACTTCTCGGGATAGATCTCGTAGAACGGATGAAGCTCGGTGTCCTCCAAGATCTTGGTGTGGAGGGCGGCTACGCCATTGATGGAGAAGCCAAAGTGGATGTCCATGTGGGCCATGTGGACGGTGTCGTATTCGTCGATGACGGCGACGCGCGGGTCATCGTGCTCGGCCTTCGCGATCTCATCGAGCTTGACGATAATGTCGGCGATGGCAGGGGAGACCTTCTGCAGGCTGACGAGCGGCCACTTCTCGAGCGCCTCGGCAAGAATCGTGTGGTTAGTGTAGGCGACCATGGAGCGTACGATGGTCACGGCCTCGTCAAACTCGATGCCATGCTCGGTGGTGAGCAAGCGAATGAGCTCGGGGATGACCATGGTGGGGTGCGTGTCGTTAATTTGGACCACGGCGTAGTCGGCCAGATCGTGCAGGTTGCTGCCGCGCTCGATGGCCTCGTCGATCAGGAGCTGGGCGGCGTTGCTCACCATGAAGTATTCCTGGTAGATGCGAAGCAGGCGGCCCTGCTCGTCGGAATCGTCGGGGTAGAGGAACAAGGTGAGGTTCTTGGCGATCTCTGTCTTGTCGAAGTCGATGGAGCTGCCGGGGACCAGGCCGTCGTCGACGCTCGCAAGGTCGAACAGGCGCAGACGGTTCTTGGTGGGCTGGCCGTAACCGGGCACGTCGATGTTGACGAGCTTGGAGGTAACGGCAAAATCACCGAACTCGACGGTGTAGGAGCGGTCGTCGTCGACTAGGATGTCCTGCTCACCGAGCCACTCGTCGGGGACGGCCTTCTGCTGGTTGTCGACAAAGCGCTGACGGAACAGGCCGTAGTGATAGTTGAGGCCCACGCCATCGCCGGTCAAGCCCAGCGTGGCGATGGAATCCAGGAAGCATGCGGCCAGGCGGCCCAGGCCGCCGTTGCCGAGCGACGGCTCGACCTCGAACTCCTCGATCTTGTTGAGGTCGTGGCCTGTGGCGGTGAGCTGGTCCTTAACCTCGTCGTAGATGCCGAGGTCGATCATGTTGTTGATGAGCAGCTTGCCGATCAAAAATTCGGCGGAAATGTAATAGAGCTTTTTCTTGCCGTTGTTGAGCGGGCAGGCGGCGGAGCGCTCCTGCACGAGTTTGACCAGCAGCTTGTAAATGCGACGGTCGTCGAGCTGCTCGAGCGAGGTGCCAAAAGACTGCTCGGCGAGTTCCATGAGGTTAATTTGGGGCATGTTTCCTCCTGTAATGGGTTGATTACATGTCTGCAATTCATAAGAATCCCGCGCGAGGGGATTGGGGTGGCCTCGCGCGGGTAAGCAAGCGCGTCCGCACGGTGGGGAGGGGTCGGGCGCGGTAGCTCCTATTGAGGAAGCTCGATTTCGGCTTCCGACGGGATGCGGAAGTAGGTCTCGGTCCAGTCGGTGAGTTTGTGCTCGAGCTCGCGGGTGATGGCGCCGTCGAGCATGCGCCAGGTCCAGTTGCCGCCCAGCGTGGCAGGGGTGTTGATGCGCGCCTCGTTGCCCAAGTTGAGCAGGTCCTGCATGGTGTAGATGCACGTGTCGCTCACGCTGGCTGCGATGGTTCGGTTGAGCGCGTCGGCGATGGGTTCGCCGGCCTGCTGATGGGTGTACAGGGCTGTCTGCTCGCGCTGACGCGGGGTAGCCGTTCCTTCAAACCAGCCGCGTGCCGTCTCGTTGTCGTGAGTGCCCACGTAGGCGACGGTGTTGGCAATGTAGTTGTGCGGCAGGTAGTACGAGTTGGTGCCCTCAAAGGCAAACTGCAGGATCTTCATGCCGGGGAAGCCCGAGTTGTCGCGCATATCGATGACGCCGGGGGTGAGGAAGCCCAGGTCCTCGGCGATGATGGGCAGCGTGCCGAGCTTTTCCTCGAGCGTCTTGAAGAGCTTGAGGCCGGGACCCTGCGTCCACGAACCGTAGGACGAATCAGGCGAGGAGAACGGCACCTCCCAATAGGCCTCGAAGCCGCGGAAGTGATCCAGGCGGATGACGTCGTACATGTCGAGGGCGGCGCGAATGCGGCCCTCCCACCAGGAGAAGCCGTCGGCCTCCATGGCGTCCCAGTCGTAGATGGGGTTGCCCCAGTACTGGCCGGTGGCCGAGAACTGGTCGGGCGGCGTGCCGGCGACGCTCACGGGATTGCCGGCGGCGTCGATCTTAAAGAGCTCAGGTGTCGCCCACATCTCGACGGAGTCACGCGAGACGTAGATGGGCAGGTCGCCGATGATCAGGATGTCGCGCTCGTTGGCATAGGCCTTGAGGCGGCTCCACTGGCGATCGAAGAAATACTGCGTCATCTGGTGGTAAAGCATGCGCTCGGGGTGGGCGGCGCAGATCTTGTTGGATGCCTCGCCGCGGCGGCGGAGCTCCTCGGGCCACTCCCAAAAGGCCTTGAGCCCGCACTCCTCCTTTACGGTCACAAACTCGCAGTAGGGAATGAGCCAGTCCTCGTTTGCCTGGATAAAGTCGTCGAAATCGGCTGGTTTATTCGCGGCGAAGCGCTCGGCGGCGCGGTCGAGGATTTGGCGGCGGCCAGCAAAGATAGCACCGTAGTCGACATTGCTGGGATCGGAGCCCAGGTACACGCCGTCGATATCGCGCTGCTCCAGATACCCTGCCTCGATAAGCTCGGCAAAGTCAATGAAGTTAGGGTTGCCCGCGCGGGCCGAGAACGACTGGTAAGGCGAATCGCCGTAACTAGTCGTCGTAAGGGGCAGAATCTGCCAATAATGTTGTTTGCACGAGGCGAGGAAATCGACAAAGTCGTAGGCATTCCAGCCAAAGCCGCCGATTCCGTATGGTCCGGGCAGAGATGAGACGGGCATGAGGACGCCGCTTGCACGCTCCATGAATGCGCTCACCAACCTTCTTGTTGTGGGGTCGGTCTGCCGATGGGTGCGCAGTCCGCCTCCGATGTTCTGATTCGATATGCCTATTGTAAAACATGTTGTTTAAACATGTACAGGCAAGATAAAAAAGTTGGTCGATTTTCGGCGAATGGTTACATGCCATGAAAAAGCCCCGACCTCACAACGTGAGATCGGGGCAAGAGCGGTATGTAGGTTTTTGCTACTCGGCGTCGGCGAAGCCGTTGGGGTTGTGGCTCTGCCAGTTCCAGCTATCGCGGCACATATCCGCGATGTCGTACTGAGCCTTCCAGCCCATCATGCGCTCGGCCTTGGAGGCATCGCACCAGTTGGCAGCGATGTCGCCGGCGCGGCGCTCGCGGATCACGTAGGGCAGCTCCTTGCCGCAGGCCTTGGAGAAGGCGGCGACGACCTCGAGTACCGAGGTACCGGTGCCGGTGCCCAGGTTAAAGATCTCGACGCCGGTCTTGCCGTTCATCCAGTTAAGGGCGGCAACGTGACCGGAGGCCAGATCGCACACGTGGATGTAGTCGCGCACACCGGTGCCGTCGGGTGTGGGGTAGTCGTTGCCAAAGACCTGAACGGCCTCGAGCTTGCCCACGGCAACCTGCGCGACATAGGGCACCAGGTTGTTGGGGATGCCCTTGGGATCCTCGCCGATCAGGCCCGACGGATGGGCGCCGATGGGATTGAAATAACGGAGCAGCACAACGTCCCACTCGGGGTCGGCGGTGTGAACGTCCATAAGGATCTGCTCGATCATCCACTTGGTCCAGCCATAGGGGTTGGTTGCGGGCTTCTTGGGGTCTTCCTCGGTGACGGGCGGGTTGTCCGGGTCGCCGTAGACGGTCGAGGAGCTCGAGAAGATGATGGACTTGCAGCCATGGTTGCGCATGACGTCGATGAGCACCAGGGTGTTCTCGATGTTGTTGTGGTAGTACTCGACGGGCTTGCTCACCGACTCGCCGACGGCCTTAAAGCCGGCGAAGTGGATGACGCGGTCGATCTGATGGGTGTCGAAGATCTTGTTCATGGCCTCGCGGTCGAGCACGTTGGCCTCGTAGAAGGTGAGGTTCTTGGCAGCCTCTTCGCCCACGATGGTCTTGACGCGGTCGACGGCGACGGCGCTGGAGTTGGAAAGGTCATCGACGATGACGACCTGGTAGCCGCCCTCGAGCAGCTGAACGACGGTGTGCGAGCCGATAAAACCGGCGCCACCGGTTACGAGGACGCAGGTGTCTTTGGGGTCGAGTGCTTTGGACATGTAGTCTCCTATCGAATCAGGAACACTTCTTCAGGGGAGTATAGCGCAGGCAGGGGCACCCAAAAGGTGCAGGGCAGGAAAAGCAGATGAACATGCTAACGTACTCATTGAAATGTTTGGCGTGGGCGTAACCTTGACTTTGACGTTTGCATACGAGCCGCCGACCATACGGTTTGCTGCCGTTCGTGGAAATCGTTGGGATGCGCCGGATGTACGCTAATATGTATGAGTTGAGCGACATATAAATAAACATGTAACGGAGTAGATATGTCACCAAACAGCGATTCCATCCTTTCCCAGGAGCTTTCGCGTCGCACTGCCCTCAAGGCCCTGTTCGGCGCAGCTTCTGCAGCCGTTCTTTTTGGTCTGCCCGCTCGCGCTCATGCTGCGGAGGCCACCAAGGAAACCACCGACAAGCTCAATGCGGCCCAGGCTCAGCTTGACGAGGTCCAGGCCCAGCTCGACAGCATCGCAAATGAATACGCGGCGCTGGCCAACAAGAACGCCCAGACCCTCAACGATATCGAGGGCGTACAGGGCCAGATTGACAGCACGCAGGCGCAGATTGACGAAAAGAAGGCCGAGCTCAAAAAGAAGCGCGGCGATCTTTCCGATCGCGTTTCCGCCAGCTATAAGTCGGGCGGCACCAACATCCTGTCGCTGCTGCTCGCCTCGGGCTCGTTTGAGGAGCTCGTCGCCAATGCGCACTATGTTGAGAAGATCAACAAGAGCGACCGCGACGCCATCGAGGACATTCAGACCATCCAGGAAGAGCTCGATACGCAGAAGGCCGAGCTCGAGTCGCAAAAAGCCGACTTGGAGAAGCTCAAGGACCAGCAGACTGCCCAGATGCAGGACATGCAGGCCAAGCAGCAGGAGGTCCAGACGGTTCTGAACGGCCTCTCCGACGATGTCAAGGAGCTCATGGCTCAGCGCGATTCCGAGATTCTCGCTGCCGCCCAGGCCGAGGAGGCTGCCAGGAAGGCTGCCGCCGCTGCCGCGGCCGCCGCGAACAAGAACAATTCCTACTCGGGTGGTTCGAGCTCGGGTGGTGGATCGTATGCGCCCGGAACTCCGCAGCAGAATGCCGGCTCGGGCAAGCAGCAGGCCGTCGTCAACGCGTGCTACTCCACGCCTTCGCCGGGTCAGAACTGGTGCGCGGCGTGGGTTACCAATGTCTTCCGTAACGCCGGCGTTGGCTACTTTGGCGGCAACGCGTGCGATATGTTTAACGCCTGGTGCTATAGCTCCGACCGCTCGGCGCTGCAGGTGGGCATGATTGTTGCCGACTCATCGCATAGCGGCACCGGTGCGCCCGGCCTGCTGTATGGCCATGTGGGCATCTATGTCGGCGGCGGCGTCGTTATGAGCAACGAGGGTCCCATTACGTCGAAGTCGCTCGATTCGTTCATTAGCTTTTATGGTACTGGCTCTGGCGTGCGTTGGGGCTGGCTTGGCGGTATTGCGCTGTCGTAAAGCCGACTGGGCCGCGTGCCCGCCCGCAATATATTTGATTGCCTGCTCGGGCAGTCCTGCGCAAGACGAAGGCCACATTAAGTGGCCTTCTTTGCGTGCGGAACTCGCGATCAATCAAATATATTGCGGGCACGCACGCGGCTCTCTCGGGTTCTGAACGCGACTCACCGGACTGGTTGTCTGATATAAAGATGGCGAAGGCCCCTTTCGGGGCCTTCTTTTTAAATGAATTAATCGACTCCGTGGACTTCGGTTTTGGAATTTGGAGCCGACGGCTCATCAAAGTGGAAAATGAAATATAACCTAGCTGCAATAATCGCCTTGTTGCGAACTCGAACTGATCATGTAAATCTAAAATAGTCGCAATATACAATTGTCGTGTGGTGCGTTGGGTCGGAGCTGCTGCGGGTCCTAGATGGATTGCGGTCTTGCGCCCCGATGTTCAAACAGGTTTCTCTCTAGACGGGAAGTTGCTCATGGACACCATATATGACGGAGACGACTGGGTCGATCATTATAGTTGGCGACTAGTCGGCTCGGATGACAATGGGGATGTGGTGTTTGATGGACTATGTCCAAAGCATCTCCATCCTTTTGTCTCGTCGTTAATTGAGAGTTCCGCTCGTGTTGCCCCCTACAGCTCGGCGTCGCTTCATGATACGGACGTTTTGAAGACCATAAAGGAATCAATTGACGAGGGCACGATGAGTAGCTTGCTGTTTTCTCGCCTTGTGGGGCTAGATGAGATTGGCTCGAAACGACTGCTTGCGGGCGAAAAGGTGGAACTCACTTATCGGTCGATGATTTCAATCCTGCGGATGGCCGATGTTCTTCGCAAATAAATGAAAACGGGACAAGTGAGCTACGTCACTTGTCCCGTTATTAATTAAAGTGGACCGCGGCGAGCGGGCTATAAAAATTCGCCGACTCGGTGGACTTCGGGTTCTAGGTCTACGTCGAACTGCTCTTTGACTTTGGCTTGGATGTCGCGGATGAGTTCGTCGACATCGGCGGCGGTGGCGTGGTCGGCGTTGACGATGAAGCCGCAGTGCTTCTCGCTCACCTGCGCGCCGCCAATGGCGTGTCCTCGCAGGCCGGCGTCCATGATGAGCTTGCCGGCAAAGTGGCCCTCGGGGCGCTTGAAGGTGGAGCCGGCACTCGGCATGTCGAGCGGCTGCTTGTCCTCGCGGCGCTGGCGGTAGTCGTCCATGTCGGCCTTGATCATCGCGGCGTTGCCCGGGGCGAGATTGAAAGTGGCCGAAAGCACGATGAAACCGTCGTCGGCAATGCGGCTCTTGCGATAGCCCAGGTTGAGCTCATCGACATCGAACTCGATAATGCTGCCGCTACCGCGGGTGCCGTCGTCGAGCATGCGGGCGGGCTTGTAGACGCGCACGGACTCCAGCACATCGGCCATGCAAGCGCCGTATGCTCCGGCGTTCATGTAGCAGGCACCGCCGACCGATCCGGGAATGCCCGAGATGGGCTCCATGCCGGTAAGGCCGGCCTCGGCTGCCGCGGCTGCGACATCGGAAAGCAAGGCGCCGGCTGCCGCCGTGACGTGCGTGCCGTCGACCGTAATGTCGGAGAGGCCCTCGCCCAGCGCTACGACGACGCCGCGGATGCCCTTGTCGCCGACGAGCAAGTCGGAGCCGTTGCCCACGATGGTGAGTGGTAGATTGCAGCGATAGCAGGTATCGAGCGTGGCGACGAGGCCCTGCTCAGTATCGGGCGTGACAAAGACGTCGGCCGGACCGCCGATCTTAAACGTGGTGTGCTCGCGCATGGGCTCGCTCATCAGCACGTTGTCCTCGCCGGCAACGCCAGCGAGCGCGCACAGCAGGTCCTCGTTAAAAAAATCGTTCTCGTGCATACGAATATCCGCCTTTTGGTGGTCGTTCTCATCAATCGATTGCAATATACCCCACCCGGACGGATTTGGTGCGCTGGCGGCGATAAAACAGCCGTCCACCGGATTGGTAAAGTGTTTATCACCGAGGTAGAGGGGTAGTCGCTATACTTTCAAGAGATTGCGCGTAAACCCGGAAGGAGCGAGATGGCCAACAAAGTCACCC
Organism: Collinsella sp. AM34-10; assembly: GCF_003469185.1. Lineage (GTDB taxonomy): Bacteria > Actinomycetota > Coriobacteriia > Coriobacteriales > Coriobacteriaceae > Collinsella. Next base: position 32,062 of record NZ_QSIL01000011.1, read on the forward strand.
TCAAGCAGATCGCCCAGGAGGTGGGGCTTTCCCCCTCGTCGGTCTCGCTTGTTCTCAATAATCGGCCCTGTCGCATCTCGGAAGAAAACCGCAAGCTCATCAAAGAGGTCGCGGCGCGCAACCACTATGTTCCCAACCAGATTGCGCGCAGCTTGGTCATGCGCGAGTCGCGCACGCTGGGCCTTATCGTCCCTAACATCGAGAGCCGCTTTTTTGCCTCGCTCGCCGGTAGCCTGGAAAAGCGCTGCCGCGAGGACGGCTATGCGCTCTTCATTACCAGCTCGGGCGGAAGCGCCGATGACGATCTGGAGCTGCTGCGCCAGCTGGTGACGCGCGGCGTTGATGGCGTCTTCCTGGTGGTGGGTGACGAGTTCTCCGATGACCGCGCCCTGCGCGAAGAGGTCAGCCACCTGCCCATCCCGGCCGTAATGGTCGACCGTGCTATTGAGGGGCTCGAGTGCGACAAGGTGATGTTCGACCACGAGATGGGCGGCTATATGGCCACCCGCTATCTGATCGAGCAAGGCCACCGCCGTATTGCCTGCCTGGTTAATGCCCGCCGTTCCAATACGGGTCGCAAGCGACTTGCCGGCTATGAGCGCGCGCTGCGCGAGGTTGGCCTGCCGATCGACGCGCGTTTGGAGTTTGAGAGCGAGTACTACATTCCGAGCGCATACGAGGCCTCGGAGGCAGTGCTCGCAACTGACGCCACTGCCGTGTTCGCAAGCTCGGATAACATTGCCCTCGGTTTGCTCAAGCGCTTGCACGAGATGGGGAAGAGCATCCCGGGCGATATCTCGGTGGTGAGCTATGACAACTCGGCGGCCGACGTTCTCTTTGAGCCGGCGCTGACCGCGATTGAGCAGGACCCTGGTGTCCTTGCGGAGCATGCTTTTGGCTGCATGTCCAAGCGTCTTGCCGGTAGGGGCGGCAGGCGTGCCGAAGAGGTCGTTCTGGAGCCGGAGCTTATCGTTAAGGACAGCGTGCTCGAGCTTACTAAACACAACTAAACACGTTTACCAATTTGCAGAGACCGAATGTGGAGCACCTGTGACAATCAACGCCGCAGGTGAATGTCGCGTTTTGCTAATCGATGGGATTGATAAGGGTGATAAAACGTTTTTTCACCATGATAAAACGTTTTAGCAAATATACTGGTCCCAACGAAAGGTTGCCGTATTGGAGGGTGACCGCACAGCGAAGGGACATAAACAATGGCTAAAACACTGGGGACGCCGTGGCAAAAGCTGGGCCACGAGGTGCCGGCTTCCGAGCTCGAGGGCGTCGACCTGTATTGGCGCGCATCGAACTATCTGTCCGTCGGTCAGATCTACCTTCGCTCTAACCCGCTAATGCGCCCCGACTTTGTCGACGAGAAAACCGGTGAGGTGCGCGACTTCGGTCGTCCGGACGTTAAGCACCGCCTGGTTGGCCACTGGGGCACCACGCCCGGCATCAACTTCCTGTTCGGTCACGTCAATCGACTGATCGCCGACCACAACCAGAATGCTATCTTCTTGATGGGCCCTGGTCACGGTGGCCCCGCCGGTACTGCTCAGTCGCTGCTCGACGGCACCTACCGCGAGATTCGCCCCGACATCACCAATGACGAGGCCGGCCTGCAGAAGTTCTTCCGCCAGTTCTCCTATCCCGGCGGCATCCCGAGCCACTTTGCGCCCGAGACGCCCGGTTCCATCCACGAGGGCGGCGAGCTCGGCTACACGCTCAGCCACGCTTACGGTGCCGTTATGGACAACCCGAGCCTGCTGGCCGTGGCCGTGGTGGGCGACGGCGAGTCCGAGACCGGTCCGCTCGCGACCTCTTGGCAGTCCAACAAGCTCGTGAACCCGGCAACCGACGGCATCGTCCTGCCGATCCTGCACCTCAACGGCTACAAGATCGCCAACCCCACCATCCTTGCCCGCGTGTCCGATGAGGAGCTCACCAAGTTCTTTGAGGGCATGGGCTATAAGCCGCACTTCTTTGTCGCCGGCTTTGACGACGAGAGCCACGCAAGCATTCATGCGCGTTTCGCTGCCCTGTTTGAGCAGGTCTTCGATGAGATTTGTGACATCAAGGCCACCGCGCAGGCCCAGGCCGCCTCAGGCGAGACCGTGGTCCGCCCGGCCTACCCCATGATTGTGTTCCGTACGCCCAAGGGCTGGACTTGCCCCAAGCACATCGACGGTAAGAAGACCGAGGACTCCTGGCGCGCGCATCAGGTGCCGCTGGCGAGTGCCAAGGACACCCACGAGCACTTCCGCGTGCTGCGCGAGTGGCTGCGTTCCTACAAGCCCGAGGAGCTCTTTACGCCCGAGGGCCAGGTGCGCCCCGAGGTGACGGCCTTTATGCCGACTGGCGAGTTGCGCATCGGCGCCAACCCCAACGCGAACGGCGGTAAGGTGCGTCGCGAGCTCGAGCTGCCCGATATTCATGCCCACGAGGTCCCCGTCGCAACTAAGGGTCATGGCTGGGGCTCCACCGAGGCCGCCCGCGTCTTTGGTGAGTACACTGCCGACGTTCTGGCCAAGAACATGGATGACTTCCGCATCTTTGGTCCCGACGAGACCGCGTCCAACCGTCTGCAGGCTGCCTACAAGGTGACCAAGAAGCAGTGGGACGCCGGCTTCTACGAGGACGAGGCCAACGACGAGCTGCTGGCAGGCTCCGGTAAGGTCGTCGAGCAGCTGTCCGAGCACCAATGCGAGGGCTTCCTCGAGGCCTACGTGCTCACTGGCCGTTCCGGCGTGTGGAGCTCCTACGAGAGCTTTGTCCATGTGGTCGACTCCATGGTCAACCAGCACTGCAAGTGGCTCGAGGCTACCAAGCGCGAGATTCCGTGGCGTGCCCCCATCAGCGGCCTTAACATTTTGCTGTCGAGCCACGTCTGGCGTCAGGACCACAACGGCTTCTCGCATCAGGACCCCGGCTTTATCGACCTGCTGCTCAACAAGGCCAACGACACGCACATCGTAAACGCCTACTATCCGGCCGACGCCAACATGGCTCTCGCCGTGGCCGAGCGCGTCTACCAGTCCACTGACTGCGTCAACGCCATCTTCTGCGGCAAGCAGCCTGCTCCGACCTTCCAGACGGTCGACGAGGCCAAGGCGGAGCTCGCCGAGGGCGTTGCGACCTGGGAGTGGGCATCGACCGCCGATTCGCTCGCCGAGGCCGACGTCGTGGTCGCCACCTGCGGTGACGTGCCGACGCTTGAGGCTCTGGCTGCAACCGACATGCTGCGCGAGCTGGGCATCAAGGTATGGTTCGTCAACGTGGTCGACCTGCTCAAGATCCAGAACGTCTGCGAGAACGACCAGGCTCTCAGCGACGAGCGCTGGGCTGAGCTGTTCGGCTGCGGCGAGAAGCCCGTCCTCTTCGCGTTCCACGCTTATGCCGGCACGATTCGCCGTCTGATTTGGAACCGCCCCGGCCACGATGCCTTCCGCGTCCACGGCTACGAGGAGAAAGGCTCCACGACAACGCCGTTCGACATGCTGCGCCTGAACAACATGGATCGCTGGGCGCTGGCCGCCGACGTGCTGCGCATGGTCGACGCCGATAAGTTTGCCGAGCAAATTGATGAGTGGGAGGCATTCCGCACCGAGGCCTTTGAGTTTGCGTGTGATGAGGGCTACGACCATCCGGCCTTTACCGACTGGGTCTGGCCCGACGCCGCTGCTGCAACTGCTGCCGATGGCGCGCTCTCCGCAACGCAGATGACCGCAGGCGACAACGAGTAGGTAGGCATCCGGGACGGCCTCGCGCTGGGGCCGCCTCCGGGCTGGTGCCCTTCCTCGGAGAAGTGGGCTTCGCGAACTTCTCCGAGGAAGGG
>NZ_QSIL01000012.1 GCF_003469185.1 Collinsella sp. AM34-10
CAACCCCGGCGAGCGCTTCGCGCTCGTGGGCCCCAACGGCGCTGGCAAAACCACCATGCTCAAAATCATCATGGGCATCGACAGTCCCGACTCCGGCCAGGTCCAGTACGCAAAGGACTGCCAGGTGGGCTACCTAGAGCAGGAAACTAATCTGGAACAAAAGGACACCACCATCCTCGCCGAGGTCATGGCCGCCGCCAAGGAAATCCGCCGCATGGGCGAGCGCGCTAACGAGCTGCAGGCCCAAATCACCGAGCTCTCCGAGCAGGGCAAGGACGTCGACGCACTCCTCAACGAGTACGGCCAGGTCCAGGACCGCTTTGAGCACCTGGGCGGCTACGAGCTCGAGAGCAACGCCCGCAAGATCCTGTCCGGCCTGGGCTTTAAGGTCACCGACTTTGAGCGCCCGTGCTCCGAGTTCTCGGGCGGCTGGCAGATGCGCATCGCGCTCGCCAAGCTCTTCCTGCGCCATCCCGACCTGCTGCTTCTGGACGAGCCCACCAACCACCTGGACCTCGAAAGCGTCCAGTGGCTGCGTGGCTTTATCGCCAACTACGACGGCGCCGTCCTCATCGTCAGCCACGACCGCGCCTTTATGGACGCCTGCGTCGACCACGTCGCCGCGCTCGAAAACCGTCGCGTGACCACTTACACCGGCAACTACAGCAGCTACCTCAAGCAGCGCGAGGACAACCTTGAGCAGATGCGCGCCAAGCGCGCCGCCCAGGAGCGCGACATCGCCCACATGCAGGTCTTCGTCGACAAGTTCCGCTACAAGCCCACCAAGGCCGCCCAGGCCCAGGAGCGCATCCGCAAGATCGAGCAGATCAAAAAGGAGCTTGTCATCCTACCCGAGGGCCACAAGCACATCGACTTTAAGTTCCCCGACCCGCCGCGCTCCGGCGACATGGTCGTGGGCCTGGAGGGCGTCTCCAAGTCCTACGGCAACAAGCACATCTACAGCGACATCGACCTCAAGCTCTACCGCGGCGAGCACGTGGCGCTCGTCGGCCCCAACGGCGCCGGCAAGTCCACGCTCATGAAGATCATCGCCGGTCTGGAGCCGCCCACCACCGGCACCCGCGACCTGGGCACCAACGTGGGCGTGGCCTATTACGCCCAGCACGCGCTCGAGGGCATGACCGAGTCCAACACCGTCCTGCAAGAGATCGACACCGTCACGCCCAAGTGGACCGTGCCGCAGCAGCGCAGCCTACTGGGCGCCTTCCTGTTTAGCGACAACGATTCCATCGAAAAGCAGGTGCGCGTCCTTTCCGGCGGTGAAAAGGCGCGCTTGGCCCTGGCTAAGATGCTCGTGGCCCCCGAGGCACTTCTGTGCCTGGACGAGCCCACCAACCACCTAGACATCGACTCGGTGGACATGCTCGAGAACGCCCTGCAAAACTTCCCCGGCACCATCGTGCTGATCAGCCACGACGAGCACCTGGTGCGCGCCGTGGCCAACCGCGTCATCGACATCCGCGACGGACAAGTCACGGTCTACGACGGCGACTACGACTACTACCTCTACAAGCGCGAGGACCTCGCAGCCCGCGCCGCCGCCGAGGCGTCCACGGAGAGCGCGCCGGCCACGACCAAGTCCGCCAAGGCCAGCGCCGCCCAGGCCGACACCCCCGTCGCCGCCCCCAAGCCTGCCGAGGGCAAAAAGACCAAGGAGCAAAAGCGCGCCGAGGCCCAAGCCCGCGCTGCGCTCAACAAAAAGCTCAAGGGCGTGCGTAACCAGCTCAAGAAGATCGAGACGGAGCTCGACAAAAAGCGCGCCCGCTATGACGAGCTTATGGAATTGATGGCGAGCGAAGAGCTTTATGCCGATCAAGACAAGTTCAACGCCGCGCTGGGGGAATATAACGGCCTTAAGCAAGAGCTACCCAAGCTCGAGGACGAATGGCTGGAGCTTTCCACCCAGATCGAAGAGGAGACCGCGCGTGAACTCTCGTAAGGCCGCTGCCGTGGCGATGAGCATCATCGCCATCGCCTGTCGCATCTGCGGCATCTTTATGAGCGCGATGACCGTGCTGCTGTGCTTTAGCGGCCTCACCGCCAAGTTGCAGATTGTGGGCTTCGTCGTCGAGCTTTCGCGCGCACTGCCGAGCGCCATCGCCGGCTACGGCGTCATCACATCGCCCTTTGGCGGCGTGTTCCGCTTGGATTACGCCATCGTGGCCGTCATCCTGTTTGTGGCCGACTACCTGCTCACGCGCGCCTCGCGTCGCGTCCGCTAGGGGAGCGCCATGTCCAGCAGCTACCTCATGAACCTGCTAGCCAGCGCCGTCGCCGTCATCGTGGGCATCGTGATCCACGAGAGCGCACACGCCGCCGCGGCCTGGGCACTCGGCGATAAGACGGCCCGTTCGCGCGGACGCGTCTCACTCAACCCGCTCAACCATATCGACCCGTTTGGCACCATCATCCTGCCGCTGCTCATGCTTGCCGCCGGCGGCCCGGTGTTCGCCTTCGCCAAACCCGTGCCCGTGTACCTCAACAACCTCAAACACCCCAAGCGTGATGAGGTCCTGGTGAGCGCAGCCGGCCCCGCATCGAATATCGCGCTCGCATGCCTGGCCGCAGCCCTCATGCACGCTGCATACGGCAACCTCTACGCCAGCATGTCCTTTGCCGTGGCGACGCAAATCATGAACTTCGGCGCCACCTTTATCGTGGTCAACCTGTCGCTTGCGTTCTTTAACCTCATTCCGATTCCGCCGCTTGACGGCTCGTCGATTATCGTGCCGTTCCTCAAAGGCAAGGCGCTCTCCACCTACTACCAGCTGCAGCGATACGCCATGCCCATACTCATCATTGTGCTGTATCTGCTGCCCATGTGGACTGGCATCGACGTGATCGGCCGCTATTTCGACGTTACCGTGTATCCGTTGGCCGAGTGGCTGCTCAACTTCGCAATCGCCGGCATCTAAGGTAAACTTACAGGTCGACCGTGCAAAACGGTCGCAACATGCACCCAAACCGCGCCGCGAAGGCGCCGTCAAAGGAGGTCGAAGATGTCGTATCGCGTGTCGACGCAGGTCTACAGCGGACCGTTCGACCTGCTGCTGCAGCTGGTAACCCGCCAAAAAGTTGATATCGGCGCCATCTCGATCAGCGAGGTGGCCGAGCAATACCTGGCCGAGGCCGAGCGTATCGAGGCGCTGGACCTGGACGTGGCGAGCGACTTTTTGCTGGTCGCGGCAACTCTTTTGGACATTAAGGCAGCCTCGCTGGTACCCCAGGAGGCCCCGCGCAAGACAGGCGACGGTGACGAGGACGACGAAGACCTCGAGGAACTCAGTGCGCTCGACGGCGACGCCCTGCGCGAAGTCCTGATCCAGCGCCTGATTGCCTACAAGCAGTTTAAAGGCGCGGCGGCAGCCCTTGGCGCGCGGATGCAGGCCGAGAGCCGCATGCATCCGCGCGTGGCCGGCCCCGACCCCGAATTCCTTGGCCTTATGCCCGACTACCTGGCCGGCATTACCCTGCGCGGCCTCGCCGTCATCTGCGCCGACCTGGACGGCAAGCGCCAGACTTTCCTGCTGGAAGCCGAGCACGTGGCACCGCATCGCGTGCCGCTCGACCTGACGGTGGCCTCGGTCGATCGCTTTACCATAGCTCACCAAACCTGCACCTTCCGCGAGCTGTTGGACGGCGATGCCACCACCGAACAGCTTGTCGTCACCTTCCTGGCCATGCTCGAGCTCGCCAAGCGCGGCTCGCTTACCCTGAGCCAGGACGAAATCTTTGGAACCATTCAAATCAATCGCGTCGAGGGCGCCGAGGCATACGTGCCCGGCGAGGGCCCCGAGCTCACCGAATAGGAGCGGCAACCATGTCAACCCTTTCCACGCTGGAGGCAAACAGCCTCAAAGGCGCCTTGGAGGCGCTGCTGCTGGTGTCGAGCGACCCCGTGAGTGCGCCCGCGCTGGCAAGTGCACTGGATATCGCCCCGGGCGAGTGCGCATCGCTGCTCGCCGAGCTCAAAGTTGAGTACGAGGAGGCTAACCGCGGTTTTCAGCTGCGCGAGGTCGCCGGTGGTTGGCGCTTGTTTACGCACCCCGCCTACCACGATGTGGTAGAGGCCTATGTGCTGAGCTGGGACACGCAAAAGCTGTCGCAGGCGGCGCTCGAGACCTTGGCCGTTATCGCCTACCACCAGCCAGTCACGCGCGAGGTGGTCAAGGGCATCCGCGGCGTCAACTCCGACGGCGTCATTGCGTCGCTCGTGGACAAGGGCCTGGTGCGCGAGCTCGGCCGCGACCCCGAGCGCGGTCAGGCCATCATCTACGGCACGACCAACGCCTTCTTGGAAAAGTTCGGTCTGCGCTCCACCCGCGACCTGCCCGATCTGGAGCAGTTTGCCCCCGACGAGCAGTCGCGCCGGTTTATCCGCGAGCGCCTGAGCGGTCGTAGCATTCAGTCCACGCTCGAGGAGCAGGCCGATGACCTGGACGAAGAGCGCGAACTGCTCGATACCGATGTTGAAGATGTTGAGGCAGTCGAGGACTTGGAAACCCTGGTCGTCGACGAGACCTCGGAGGATTTACATGACGAGGACTAACGAAGTAGGGGAGACGCGTGCCATGGGCAACGCAGTACCCGCAACCGACGCCCAGCCCGTCTACCCGCATACCATGCGCCTGCAGCGCTTTTTGGCGCGCGCGGGCGTGGCGAGCCGCCGCGGATCGGAGGACCTGATGACCGCCGGCCGCGTGACCGTCAACGGCCAGATCGCGACCGAACTGGGCACCAAGGTCGACGTCGACCACGACCATATCGAGGTCGACGGCATGCCCGTCAAGCTCAACCAGGGCTCCGTGTACCTGATGCTCTACAAGCCGACCGGCTACCTCACCACCATGAGCGATCCGCAGGAGCGCCCTTGCGTGGCCGACCTGGTCCCGCGCGACCGCTTTCCGGGCCTGTTCCCTGTGGGCCGCCTGGACCGCGACACCACGGGCCTTTTGCTCTTTACCACCGACGGCGACCTGTCGCAGGATCTGCTGCACCCCAGCAAGCATGTTTACAAGACCTACCAGGCGCTCGTGGACGGCAACCTGACCGATCGCGACTTAGAACCACTCCGCCGCGGCATCGAGCTCGATGACGGCCTGTGCCAGCCGGCGATCTGCCGCGTCATTAACGCGCGCGAGGCCGAGGCCGTAGCTCCGCAAGGCGTTAAGCCCGGCACCACCGCCGTGGAGGTCATCATCCGCGAAGGCCGCAAGAACCAGGTCAAGCGCATGCTGAGCAAGATTCACCACCCGGTGATCCGCCTGCACCGCTGCAACTTTGCCGGCCTGGAGCTCAAGGATGTGGCCAAGGGCTCGTGGCGCGAGCTCACCGACCGCGAGGTGCAGATCCTCAAAGACGGCGGTATCCCGCCCAAGCAGGCCAGCTCCAAGCGCAGCGCCGCGCCGGCGACCAACACCGCGAGTCGCACGCGTCACCACGGTAGCCACGGCTCCGCGCCCAAGCGCAACACCTACCGCGAGCGCTACACGAGCTAGGCAATCGCAAAGCCCCAGCGCCCGCGTCCCATACCAGCACGTCAACCACCGAAAGGAAGCATTGCATGATCGTCGCCATCGACGGCCCCGCCGGTTCCGGCAAGTCCACCATCGCCAAGGAGATTGCCCGCCAGCTGGGCTTTAACAAGCTCGACACGGGCGCCATGTATCGCGCCGTCACCTTCGCCGCGCTCGACCGCGGCATCGACCTGGACGACGAGGCGGCCATTGACACCCTCGCCGAGCAAATCGAGATCCGCTTTACCAACGGCACCGGCGAGGACACGCGCCTGACCATCGACGGCAAGGACGCATCGGCCGCCATTCGCACCCCGCAGGTCGACGCCAACGTGTCCAAGGTCTCGGCCTACCCGGGCGTGCGCGCCGCCATGCTCATCCACCAGCGCCGCGCCGCCGAGGACCGCGATATCGTCGCCGAGGGTCGCGACATCGGAACCGTCGTGTTCCCCAACGCACAGGTCAAGGTCTTCCTGACCGCCGACCCGCGCGAGCGTGCCCGTCGCCGTGTGCTGCAGCGCCACCAAAACGACGCCCAGCCGCTCACCGAAGAGCAGCTTGAGGCCGAGGTCGACGAGACCCTCGACGCCCTCAAGCAGCGCGATAAGCTCGACAGCAGCCGCGAGGTCGCGCCGCTCGTTCCCGCCGAGGACGCGGTACATGTCGACTCCACCGCCCACACCATCGACGAGGTCGTCTCGATCATCGAGGACCTCATCAACCAAAGGAGGTAGCCCATGCGCCTGTTTAAGCAGACGCCCGAGGATTACTACAACGCCCCCTACGCCGAGTTCCCGGCGCTCATCCGCGGCACCGTCGCCGTGGTCATGGGCATCCTGTGGGTCTTCTCCAAGCTCATGTGGCGTTGGAAGGTCGAGGACAGCGACCTGCTGTTTGAGCGCCAGGAAGGCCGCGGCAGCGTGGTCATCTGCAACCACACATCGATGGCCGAGCTCCTAGCTGTGGAGACGGCGCTGTTCTTTGGCGGCCGCCGCATTCGCCCCATTTTTAAGTCCGAGTTTGCGAAGAGCAAGATCGTGCGCTGGGCCTTTAGCCGCGTGGGCGGCATTCCCGTCGAGCGCGGCACCGCCGACATGAAGTGCCTGCGTGCCGCCCAGCATGCGCTGCAGCGCGGTGAGGACGTCCTGATCTTCCCCGAGGGTACGCGCATCCGCTCGCGCGAGATCAAGCCCGAAGTCCACGGCGGCTTTGCGCTCATCGCCCAGATGGGTAAGGCACCCGTCAACCCGCTCGCCATCTGCGGCTGGTCCGATATTACGCCTGCGGGCAAAAAGATCATGCGCCCCAAAAAGTGCTGGATCCGCGCCGGCAAGTTAATTTCGCTTTCCGACGCGCCTGTCGAGCTCAAGCGCAAGGAGCGCCTAGCCTGGTTTGAGTCCGAAGCCATGAGTCGCGTCTACGCCATGCGTGATGACCTGTGCGCCGAGCACCCGGGCAGGTTCTAGCCATGGACGAGGAAGTCATGAACACCGCCGAGGCTGTGCCCGGCAAGGCAGACGCCCCCACTATCGAAATCGCTGCCCACGCCGGCACCTGCTACGGCGTACAGCGTGCGCTCGATATGGCGCTGGCCGCTGCGCCGCAGGCAGGTGAGTGCACTCAGGTCCATACCTTGGGTCCGCTCATCCATAACCCGATCGTGGTACGCGAGCTCGCCGAGGCAGGCGTCGGTCTGGCCGACACCTTGGACGACGCCACGTCGGGCACTGTGATCATCCGCGCCCACGGCGTGGTGCCGCAGGTCATTGATGCCGCTCGCGAGCGTGGCCTTAACGTCGTCGACGCCACCTGCCCCTACGTGAAGAAGGTCCACGTGGCGGCCGAGCGCCTGGTGCGCGAGGGCTACCGCGTGATCGTCGTGGGCGAGCCGGGCCACCCCGAAGTCGAGGGCATCCTGGGCCACGCCGGCGATGACGCGCAGGTCGTGAGCTGCGCTGCCGATGCGGACGCGCTGTCGCTCAAGGGTAAAGTGGGCTTGGTTGTGCAGACCACCCAGACTGCGCAGAACTTGGCCGAGGTCGTGGCTGCTATCACCCCGCGCGTGCAGGAGCTGCGCGTGATCAACACCATCTGCGCCGCCACGAGTGAGCGTCAACAGGCAGCAGCCACACTTGCCAACCGCTGCGACTGCATGGTCATCGTGGGCGGCAAGAACTCGGGCAACACCCGCCGCCTGGCGCAGATTTGCGCAGACGCCTGCGAGCGCACGTATCACATCGAGGAAGCTTCTGAGCTCCAAGCCGCGTGGTTTACCGACGCTCACCACATCGGCATCACCGCCGGAGCCTCCACCCCGCAAGAACACATCGAGCGCGCCGTCGAGCGCATCAAGGAGCTTTGCCGCTAACCATGGACCAGACCGTACCCGCATACGCCGCCGAGGTGGCCGATTACGGGCGCAGCCGCGACCCCGAGCCGGGTGAGGGCGCGCTCGTAAAGAACGTGCGTCCCGAATCGCCCGCGTGGGATGTGGGTATCGAGCCGGGCATGCGCGTGCTCACGGTCAACGGTGAGGCGCTCACCGACATGATCGTGTGGCTCTGGGAGGCCGACGATGATACCGTCGACCTCGAGGTTTTCGACCCGCGCGACGGCACCGTCACCCCCGTCGAGCTCGACCGCTTTCCCGGCGAGGATTGGGGTTTGGAGTTCGATGGCCCCATCTTCGACGGCATGCGTACCTGCGTCAACGCCTGCGTGTTCTGCTTTATGACCATGCTCCCCAAGGGCGGCCGCTCCACGCTCTATATTCGCGACGACGACTATCGCCTAAGCTTTTTGCAAGGCAACTTTGTCACGCTTACGAACCTCACCGACGAGGACGTGCAAAACGTCATCCAGCGCAACATGAGTCCCATGAACGTGTCGGTCCACGCTGTGAGCCCCGACGTCCGCCGTCGTATGATGGGCCGTAACGCCCAGCGAGGCATGGACGTACTCGAGACCATCATGGCCGCCGGCATCGAGATTCACGCGCAGATCGTGTTGTGCCCCGGCATGAACGACGGCGAGGAGCTGGAAAAGACCCTGCGCTTTTGCGAGGAGCACGAGCAAATCACAAGCCTGGGCATTGTGCCGCTCGGTCTTACCAAACACCAAAACCGCTTTAGCTGGTCATACAGCGACAAGCCCGAACTGGCGCGCGAGACCATTGCCATGATCCGACCGTTCCAGGACCGCGCCTATGAGCGCTTTGGCCGCCACACCTTCCAGATGAGCGACGAGTTCTATCTGGACGCCGGCATCGATCCTCCAGAGGCAGACTTTTACGACGGTTACCCGCAGTACTACGACGGCATCGGCATGATCCGCTCGTATCTAGACGAGACCGACGACGTGCTTGCCGCCTATACCGAGCGTCTGGCCCGCGTCCGCGAGGCCATCGCCGCCCGCAGCCAGCATCTGCTGTGCCTCTCGGGCGCCAGCGCACGCGACACGGTGGCCCGCTTTGTGGAGTCGCCCCAGGGACTCGCCGGCACTGTCACGGCCATCAAGAACCGCTACTTTGGCGGCAACGTGGACGTGACCGGCCTCATCGTCGCGTGTGACATCTTGGAGCAGCTGCCCCAAGATCTGTCGGGGGTTATGCTCTTTGTGCCTAAGCTCATGTTCAACGCTGACGGCATGACGCTTGACGAGTATCATCGTGACGATTTACTCGCAAGCCTTACCAGTCGCGGCGCCGAGGTTCATGTGGTGTCAACCATGCCGCATGAGCTGCTCGATACCCTGGAGCATATCCTTGGCATTGTGCCTGCCGACTCTAACACTTCCACTGAACCTACCCATTAAAGGAGAGCAGATGAAACCTATCGTCGCCGTCGTCGGACGCCCCAACGTGGGCAAATCCACGCTCGTTAACCGCCTGGCCCAGACCTCGGACGCCATCGTCCACGAGTCTCGCGGCGTCACGCGCGACCGCTCGTATCACACGGCCGATTGGAACGGCCGCGAGTTCACCATCGTCGACACGGGCGGTATCGAGCCGCTCAAGAGCGACGACGTCTTTGCCACGTCCATCCGCGACCAGGCGCTCGCCGCCGCCGAGGAAGCCGCAGTCATCCTGTTTGTAGTCGATGGCCGCACCGGCGTCACCGAAGAGGACGAGTCGGTCGCCCGCATGCTCAAGCGCTGCGACAAGCCGGTCTTTCTGCTGGTGAACAAGCTCGACAACCCCGATCGCGAAAACGACAGCATCTGGGAGTTCTATTCGCTCGGTATCGGCGAGCCCACGCCGCTCTCGGCCCTGCATGGCCATGGCACGGGCGACCTGCTCGACGATATCGTGGCCCTGCTTCCCGAGGAAGAAGACGAGGTCGCCGATGAGTTCCCCGACGCGCTGAACGTGGCCATCATCGGCCGCCCCAACGCCGGCAAGTCGTCGCTGTTCAACCGCATCCTGGGCGCCGACCGTTCTATCGTGTCCAACATTGCCGGCACGACGCGCGACGCCATCGACACTGTCGTCGAGCGTAACGGCAAGCACTACCGCATGGTCGACACCGCGGGCATTCGCAAGAAGAGCACCGTGTACGAGAACATCGAGTACTACTCCATGGTCCGCGGCCTGCGCGCCATCGACCGCGCCGACGTGGCGCTGCTCGTCGTCGACGCCTCCGTGGGCGTTACCGAGCAGGACCAGAAGGTCATGGGTCTTGCCATCGAGCGCGGCTGCGCCATCGTTGTGCTGCTCAACAAGTGGGATCTGCTCGACGACGACCGTAAGCGCGAGGCCTGCATGGAGACCATCGACCGCCGTCTGGGCGTCATGGCTCCCTGGGCCCAGTACCTGCGCATCTCTGCTCTCACCGGCCGCAGCGTCGAGAAGATCTGGGCGATGGTAGACGCCGCCGAAAAGACGCGCTCGCAGAAGATTAGCACCTCGCGCCTCAACGCGTTCCTCACCGACCTGCGCGAGTTCGGTCATACCGTGGTGGACGGCAAGCGCCGCCTGCGCATGCACTACGTGACCCAGACGGGCGTCAACCCGCCGACGTTCACGTTCTTCGTCAACCACAGTGACCTGGTCAACGACACCTACCAGCGCTACGTGGAGAACCGCATGCGCTCGACCTTCGACTTTGCCGGCACGCCCATTCGACTCTTCTTTAGGAAGAAGGAGCAAAAGGATGCATAATCCGATTCTGCTGACCGCCATCTGCGCCGTGGTCTCGTTCTTTATCGGAGCGATTCCGTTTGGCCTGATCTTGGGCCGCGTGTTTAACCACACCGACATTCGCAAGGCGGGCTCCGGTAACATCGGCACCACCAACGCCCTGCGCGTAGCCGGCCCCAAGGTGGCCGCGCTCACGCTGCTGCTCGACTGCCTTAAGGGCGCCATCTGCGTTGTCATCGCCCGTCCGTTCATCGCGAGCGTGGGCTATGGATTTCCGCCGAACATCATGGCGCCCGGAGCCCCCGGCGACTGGATGCTCGGTGTCATTTGCCTGGCAGCCGTGTGGGGCCATATCTTCTCGCCCTATCTCAACTTCCACGGCGGCAAGGGTATCGCAGTTGGTCTGGGTGTCATCCTCGCCTGGTACTGGCCTATTGGCCTGTCGCTGCTGGGCATGTTTATCGTAGCCGTCGCCATCACCAAGTATGTGTCAGTGGGTTCGCTTGCCGCGGCCATCGGACTTCCTATCGCTGCTTGCGCGGTCTTTCCGTACAGCAGCCTGGGCCTCAAGTTCTGCATGGCGATGATCGGCATCACCGTGGTGTGGGCCCATCGCTCGAATATCCAAAAGCTCATGGCCGGTAAGGAGTCCAAGCTCTCGTTTACCAAGCGCGTCACCGAGCCCGACGATAAGTAGGAGAGAGTCATGAATGTTGCGCTGATTGGCTCCGGCTCCTGGGGAACCGCCGTCGCCGGCCTCGCCGCCGAGCGAGCCGAGCGCGTGACCATGTGGGCCCATAGCGAGCAGACGGCCACCGGCATCAATGCCGAGCACCGCAATCCCCGGTATCTGGTGGACTACGAGCTGCCCGGCAACGTTGTCGCCGCCACGGACCTGTCGCAGGCGCTCGACGGCGCCGAGGCCATCATCTTTGCCGTGCCCTCCACGCACCTGCGCAGCGTATGCCATCAGGCAGCACCCTTCATCGCCGCCGACACCCCGGCACTCTGCCTCACCAAGGGTATTGAGCCCGAATCCGGCCTGCTTATGAGTGAGGTAATCGCCAGTGAGATCGGCAACGAGTCGCGTGTCGCGGCGCTCTCGGGCCCCAACCATGCCGAGGAGATCTGCCGCGGCGGGCTTTCTGCCGCCGTCATCGCCAGCAATGATCCACAGGTAGGGGAGACCTTTAAGGACCTGCTCCTATCCACGGCCTTCCGCATCTACCTGTCGCAGGACATGACCGGCGTCGAGGTTTGCGGCGCCATGAAAAATGTCATCGCCATCGTGTGCGGCATTTCCGCCGGTTCTGGTGCGGGCGACAACACGCTTGCCCTTATCATGACGCGCGGCCTGGCCGAGATCAGCCGTCTGGTGCACGCCCGCGGCGGTCAAGCCATGACCTGCATGGGTCTTGCCGGCATGGGTGACCTCATTGCCACCTGCACCTCCGAGCATTCGCGCAACCGCACCTTTGGCTACGAGTTTGCCCACGGCATCTCGCTCGACGAGTACCAGGCACGTACGCATATGGTGGTCGAGGGCGCCGTCGCGGCCCGCAGCGTCAGTGAGCTTGCCCGTTCACTGGGCGTAGACATTCCGCTCACCTTTGCCGTGGAGCAAACGCTCTACAACGGTGTTACTTTGGATAGGGCGCTCGAGATTCTCACAGATCGCGTCCCTTCTCAAGAGTTCTACGGACTCACCGACTAGCGCAGAAAGGCTTCTACCATGGGTTCCATCAAAATCGCTCCGTCTGTCCTTTCGGCCGACATGGCCAACCTCAAGGGCGAACTCGACAAGATCGCCGGTGCCGACTACGTGCACTTCGACGTTATGGACGGTCACTTTACCGGCAACCTCACCTTTGGCGTTGACATCCTTAAGGCCGTCAAGCGCTCCACCGATGTACCGGTCGACGCGCACCTCATGGTGACGAACCCCGACGAGACGGTCGATTGGTACGCCGACGCCGGTGCCGACATGATCACCGTGCACTACGAGGCTTCCACGCACCTGCACCGCACGCTCACGCATCTGCAGCAGCGCGGCGTCAAGGCCGGCGTGGTGCTCAACCCCGCCACCCCCGTGTGCGTGCTCGAGAGCATCATCGACGTCGTCGATATGGTGCTGCTCATGAGCGTGAACCCGGGCTTTGGCGGCCAGAGCTTTATCCCGGGCACCATCGCAAAGCTTCACGAGCTCAAGGCCATGTGCGAGCGCCACGGCGTGTCGCCCCTGATCGAGGTCGACGGCGGTATCTCTTCCAAGAACATCGCCGAGGTCGTCAAGGCCGGCGCCAACGTGCTCGTGGCCGGCTCCGCCGTATTTAAGTCCGAAGATCCCGCTGCCGAGGTTGCGCTGCTGCAGAAGCTGGGCAACGAGGCCGCACAGGAGGCATAAACCCTTATGACCGCAGGTCAAAACCGCATACCCGTGAATCTTGACTATGCCGCCTCGACGCCAATGCGCGCCGAGGCGCTCCTTGCGCAGCGCGAGTACGACGACAGCGAGCTTGCCGGCGTCAACCCCAACTCGCTGCATTCGCTCGGCCGCAAGGCTGCCGCGCGTCTGGAGGTTGCACGTCGCGAGATCGCCCGCAGCTTTGGCGCGCACGTCCGCCCGTCCGAGATTGTACTGACCAACGGCGGCACCGAAGCCAACCAGCTGGCGCTGCTCGGTCTTGCCGAGGGCGCTCGTCAGCGCGATCGCAAGCGCGGTCGCGTAATCGTTTCGGCCATCGAGCACGATTCGATTCTGGACAACCTGCCGCTGCTGCGTGCCGCCGGCTTTACCGTCGACCTGGTGCAGCCCTGCCGCGCGGGCTACGTTGAGCCTGCCACGCTTGTCGAGCTGCTAGGCGACGACGTGGCGCTCGTGAGCATTATGGTCGCCAACAACGAAACCGGCGTGGTGCAGCCCATCCGCGAGCTTGCCGCAGCTGCGCACACCGCAGGTGCCCTGTTCCACACCGATGCCATCCAGGGCTACTTGCATATTCCACTCGATGTCACCGAGCTGGGCGTCGACGCCATGTCCGTCGCAGCCCACAAGATTGGCGGTCCCGTGGCATCCGGCGCGCTCTACCTTAAGAACCGCACGCCGCTGCGCCCGCGCATCTTTGGCGGCGGACAGGAGGGCGGTCGTCGTGCCGGCACGCAGGACCTGCGCACGCAGCTGGCCTTTGCCGCTGCCGCCTCCGTGTTGCTGCCGAATGTGGACCGGGAGCGCGCGACGCTGCAAGCCCTTTCCGACAAGCTCTACGCCACGCTTACGGCTCATCCGCGTATTCATGCCACCATGGGCGACTACACACAGGCCGATCGCCTGCCGGGCATGGTGTCGATCTACGTTGACGGCATGGATTCCGAGGAGCTCATCGTCAAGCTCGATGCCGCCGGCTTTGAGGTTTCGGCCGGCTCGGCGTGCT
Source organism: Collinsella sp. AM34-10 (assembly GCF_003469185.1). Lineage (GTDB taxonomy): Bacteria > Actinomycetota > Coriobacteriia > Coriobacteriales > Coriobacteriaceae > Collinsella. The sequence goes on from NZ_QSIL01000012.1 coordinate 14,106, forward strand.
CGAGCGGCAGCATGGACCCCAGCCACGTTTTGAGCGCGATGGGCATCGGTTGCGAGCAGGCTCTGGGCGCACTGCGCATCTCGTTCGATGACCGCGTGAATCCGAGCGATCTGGACGAGTTTGCAAGTGCGCTGCTCTCGATCGTAGGCGCCGCATGATCGTGGCCGAGCTTGAGCGCGCGCTGCTGGCGCGCTATCCCAAGACCGATGCCGAGAGTTGGGACCATGTAGGACTCTCCGTCGGCGACCCTGCCGCGGAGATTACCGGTGTTGCCTGCGCACTCGATGCGACCGAAGCCAATGTGCACCGCGCCCAGGAGGCCGGCGCCAACGTGCTGCTAACGCATCATCCCATCTATATCAAGGCGCCCGAGGCGTTTTGTCCGTCGTATTCCGCACGCCCCCAATGCAGCGCGGCGCTCTACGAGGCAGCGCGTTGCGGCGTGAGCATCATCTCGCTCCACACCAATCTGGACCGTTCGCACGAAGCGCGCACCTGCCTGAGCGAGCTGCTGGTCGCCGAACCCGTGAGCTCACTGGAGCACGTGGACGACCCCGAGGCCACCGGCCTGGGCGCGCTTGCAACGCTCAACGACCCGTGCACACTGCGCGATCTTGCTACCCGTGCTACCACAGCCTTCGGCAGCGACCCGCGTGTGTGGGGCGAAGCCGAGCACGCATGCCGTACCGTCGCTATTTTGGGCGGCTCCCTGGGAGACTTTGGAGAGCTCGCCATCGCCGCGGGCGCAGATGTCATCGTAACCGGCGAGGCGGGCTACCACGTGGCGCAAGACCTTGCCTTGCGCGGGCTGCCGGTGATCTTGCTCGGCCACGACCGCTCCGAAGAGCCATTCGTTGATATATTGATGAACTCTGCAGTTGACGCCGGGGTCGACCCCCGTCATGCGATTAAAATACTGAACCCTTGCCAATGGTGGACTGTGACAAAAGGAGAGAACTTATGAGCGCCGGCGCTACGCTACTCAAGCTGCAACAGATCGATTTGGAGCTCGCCCGCAACAAGAGCGAACTTGCCAATATGCCGGAGCTCAAGGAGCTCGCTTCCAAGCGCAAGACCTATGTGAAGCTCAAGTCCGAGATGACCAAGCTCTACGCCCAGCGCAAGGATCTGGACATTGAGCTCGACGATCTCAACACCACCGAGATTCAGACCAACAACGCCATCGAGGCTGCCAAGAAGCGCCATGTCGACGGCTCCGACTACCGTGAGGTTCAGGACCTGGAGAATGAACTCTCAACCCTGGCCAAGCGTCTGGACAAGATCGAGCACACCCGCAAGGACGTCGTTGTCGCCCATAAGGAGGCGCTCGACCGCGAGGCCCGCGCGCAGGCCATCATCGCCAAGTTCGAGGAGGGCGTGAAGGCCGATACCAAGGCCGCCCGCGCCAAGGCTGCCGACCTTCAGGCTCAGATTGACACCGCCACTAAAGAGCGCACCGCGCTTGCTGCCACGCTGCCGGCCGGCGTGCTCACCGACTACGAGCGTCTGCTCAAGCAGTTCCGCGGCCTGGCCGTCGAGACCATCAAGGGCAACATCCCCACGGTCTGCCACACCGCGCTGCAGGCATCGTCCATGAGCGACCTCAACCATGACGGTAGCGAGATCACGCATTGCCCGTACTGCCACCGCCTCCTAGTACTCCCGAGCAAGGAAGCCTAGCGATGACGGCGGCATCCAACAATTCAATGCAACTTGAGGGAAAAACGATCCTGCTGGGCATTACCGGCGGGATCGCCGCCTATAAGTCGTGCAATATCGTTCGCCTGCTGCAAAAGCGCGGCGCGCGCGTCAAGGTCGTTATGAGCGAGCATGCCACCGAGTTTGTGGGCCCGCTCACCTTCCGTGCGCTCACCAACGAGCCCGTCGCCGTGGGCCTGTTCGACGACCCCTCCGACCCCATCCACCACATTTCACTGGCCCAGGAGCCCGATCTGGTGGTCGTGGCGCCCGCGACGGCGAATATCATAGCCAAGATGGCTAACGGCATCGCCGACGACCTCATCTCTACCACGCTGCTCGCCACGCCGCGACCCATTGCAATCGCGCCGGCCATGAACAATGGCATGTGGAAGGCGCCGGCAACCCAGGCCAATATGGCCACGCTGCGCGACCGCGGGGTGTACGTGGTTGGCCCCGGTAGTGGCTACCTTGCCTGCGGCGACGTGGACACGGGGCGCATGAGCGAGCCCGAGGACATCGTCGAAGCCATCTGCGAGGTGCTGAACCCTGTCCCGCAAGACCTGGCAGGTAAGCGCGTCGTGATTACCGCCGGCCCCACGCACGAGCCGATCGATCCCGTGCGCTTTATCGGCAATCGGTCGTCGGGCAAGATGGGCGTCGCCCTGGCAGGGGAGGCCGTACGCCGCGGTGCTGCGGTCACGCTTGTGTTGGGGCCGACATCGCTCGATGTTCCCCGCGGCGTGGAGTGTGTGCGCGTGCAGACCGCCGCTGAAATGCTGAAGGCAGCGCTCAGCGCCTTTCAGACGGCCGATGCGGCCATTTGCGCGGCAGCCGTCGCCGACTACACCCCCGCGGCCCCTGCCGACCATAAGCTCAAAAAAGCCCACGAGCGCCTGGATCGTATCGAACTGGTCGAGACGGTCGATATTTTGGCTGAGCTTTCGCGCCAAAAGGGGGAGCGGTGCGTGATCGGCTTTGCGGCCGAGACCGATAACGTCCTGGAGTACGCGCAGCGCAAGCTCGCGCGCAAGGGTTGCGATGCCATTATCGCCAACGATGTCTCACGCGCCGATTTGGGCTTTGGAACCGATACCAACAAGGCCTGGATCGTGAGTACGGCGGGTACGCAAGAACTTCCCGTTCTAACAAAACCCCAGCTCGCAGATACAATTTTGGACTTGCTCAAAAATAATTAAAAAAGTTCTTGCGCTAGGCCAAAGTTTCGGGTTAATATAATCCCTGTTGCGAGCGAGAGCAGAGCAACAAACAAAAGCTTCGGGACGTGGCGCAGCTTGGTAGCGCACTTGACTGGGGGTCAAGGGGTCGCTGGTTCGAATCCAGTCGTCCCGACCAGAAGTTTGCAGGTCAGGCACCTAGTGTCTGACCTTTTTTGTTTTAAGCAATTGCTTAATTTTGATTAAGCAACAAGGTGCCAAAAATCTACCTACGCGATAACCTCTTTTTGCGGCTACTTGCGCGTTTTGCACGCGCTTGAGCCGATTTATTAACGCGATATGAATCTACATACGCGTAGCTGGTATACAGCCGAGTACAGGCTGTATTTATCGCGGCGATTTACACAGATATAGCGACTGTAACGAACAAGCGTGTCGCTGTATTTATTCCAGTAGCTCACTTGAACGGTGGACAAGTGAGCTGTTGCAGCGAAACGCCAAACAGGATGGGCTCCATACGAGGACGCCGCAGAGGTAATGGCGGGAGAGTTCGGCTGGCGCGCTGAGAGCCGCTGTGTGACCCCATTTCTACTCAAACCGATAACTATGCTTCAAGACGAGAATCGTTCGTTTGGTTGCCAAATAAAAAGCCCGCGCAGAATCGCACGGGCTTTTCATTGGTTGCAGATGAGGCTAAAAGCAGAAGGCGGGGAACACGCAGTAGATGTTCGTCGCGCTGTAGTAGTCATAGCTGCCGTTGCTGTGGACACAGCGGAAGGACGCGGAGTTGCTCGGATGCACGGAGCGAGTCCAGTGATAGCTGCTCGACGAAGCACTGGAATAGTTCGACGTTGTCACGCCCTTGGATTTGTAGTACTCGTACTGGGCGCCGTCAGACTGGAGGTCACCGTAGACTTCAGTCATCGAGAGCAGGAAGACCTTGTCAGTCGTGGCCGAGGGGGTGCCTGCCTTGCCGCCGCCCAGGTTGTCGGTCATCTTCGTGACGGACTTCACCTTGGACTGGAGTTCGCAAGGCAAAAGCGACCAGAGGTCGCCGGTATTGAGGCGGCCGCGGAGTTCGGACTTCTCCCAGCCGCCGGCGTGCGTGTTCGTGGCGTTTATTCTCTGTAGGGCCAGGGCATTGTTGGTCGCCTCGAACGTAAGCCCCGCCTTGCCTGAGCCATCAGCAAAAATTAAGATAAGACCGTGTATGACCAATATGAACTTGAGCATATTCCGTCCGTATTCATACTGGATGATCAAGGAAACATCATCGGCTTATCCGAAGGAGAGGAAGAACCTCTTGCCTTATTAAAGAAATACGCCAAATACAACGGATATAAAGCGGAAGGAGGCGACATCAAGTAACTATCAAAGCCCAGATTAAGGAGCCAGCCATGAAGAAATGCCTGCCCTCCATCGTCTCAGCAGCTCTTTGCCTCTCCCTTGTCATGACACCATTTGTGCCCGTTGCGGCAGCCTATGCCGACGAGGGGTCTCCCGCCGAGAGCAGCGAGATCTACGTCGGAGACAACTACGACGAAAAATACGATATATCCCTTTTTGAGCGCGGACGCTGCACGGATTCATATTCCAAGGCGTGGTGCGATTCTCACGGATTTGCAAATAACCGCACCGTCCCTCACAAGGTCAAGCTGAACGCGAAGGAGGAGGCTTGCCTGCGCGATCCCTACCTTGCTGGCACCGCTGAAGTTATCGCCGGTCTCGTGACAACCGGTCCTGGCGGCGGCTTGTTTGCAACCGCAATGACATCGTACCAACTTTTCACTTGCATGTTCTGAAAGGCAGTTGCCATGCAGTCGCAAAATCAATCGAGATACTTGACCACAATCGGCTTTGCCCTGCTTGCATTACTCTTTGCTAGCGACCTTTTGCTGAAACCGCCCAAGGAACTCGTTTCGCTTGCCATAGCCTGCATTTCAGCCCTTTACTTTACGGCAACCCTATTCGTCGGACTAAAGGAGAGGAAAAAAGGCGCAGTCGTTGCATCTGCCGTAGGCGTAATCATAGCCATTGCCTCATTCTTTATCTGACACATTGGTGATCTAGGGGCGATATCGTAGGAATACGACCGGGAGAGCCGGGACCAGATTGCCCGGGTTGCCCGGTCGGCTCGCGCGACGGCGCGGCGGTTCCACAGAAAGCTCTCCGGACTTCACGCCGTTTCTGATCGCATTGTAGACAGCCATCTCGTCTTCGCAGTCGGCGAGCACGCGGTGTGCGTCGTCGTTTTGGATGTCCAGTAAATCTCGAAGGTCCTCCATGTACCAGCGTCCGAGATTTGGCCATGCGCGTTGCGCGAGCTGATAAGTGTCGATTGCGATGTTGTAGTTAAAGTCCAAGCCAAAGCCGTCCCAGGCAGAACGGCTTTGTTTCCTTGATTATCAACTTCATCCGGACACTTCCCGCATTCATCCGTGTGTGTACGGATGAATGCGGGGTTCAATACCCCGGCGGCCTGATCGGCAGACCGCCGGGAATTCTCGCTCCTCGAAAAAAGCCGGCACTCGGTTAGTCCTGCGCATCTTGAAATCGCCAGACTCGTGGGAGACGTAGAGAATGCCGTCCATCCCATCTCGTGATGCATACGACAGGTGAACTGAACCGCAATCCGATCCATCATTGTCGAGAAGATCGAACGAATTCGGGTCGCTCGTTGCGGCCAAACGACCACTCAGACAAGAGCCATCGTCATTACAGATTTGCCATTCCATGTCTTCGCCTGCAAGAATCGCCATAGACGGCCTGGTCGCGCCATCGTTGACATACATCCCGTCTATGCCAAACCCATTTTCAGCGCCATCGATGAACGACTGCTCGGACCTATACCTCGCAAATGATGCACATAGCACCATTGCAAGACAAAGTACAAAGCCAACAATCGCTATCTTTGCATAGCTCTTGCCTATCATGTCATTCACCTCGCTCGTATGTATCGAGATATTCCTGCTTGAGCGTCTGCGAGGACGACTTGATCTTTTCCACGAGCGTGCCGGCCTCGATGAAGTAGAACGAGTTGGTGAGGTCTGCCAGGTCGTCGAGCAGATGGCTTGAAATGAGCACGCTTCGTCCCCGCGCCACCTCGCTGCGCATCGCGTCGCAGGAGGTTTTCCGTTTTCCCGGATCGAGGCCGTTCAGCGGTTCATCGAGGATGAGGTACGGGCAATCGGTCGCTATCGCCATGGCAAGCTTTACCTGCTGCTTCATTCCTGTCGAGAGTTTACGGGTCGGCTTGTCGAGATATGGGGAGATTCCGAGGGAGTCGCAGAGCGAGTCGATGTCGGCGGCCGATTTCCACGCCTCCCTAACGAAAGCAAGGTGCTCGATGGCCGATAGCGTGGGATAGAGATCCGCGCTGCCCGAAGAGCTCAGGTAGACGAGTTCTGCAAATTCGGCTGATTGACGTTGGCTGATTCCGTCTGCCGCCAGGCTTCCCGAGCGGATGCGGGTGGGAAATTGGCCCGACAGCGCTTCAAGAAGGGTGGTTTTCCCCGAGCCGTTGGGAGCAACGAGGCCCGCCGCCGTTCCCGGGCTCAGGAAAAGCGACCCGATTGAAAGTATCGTCGTGCTTCCGTATCCCACGCTCGCGTCCAGAAGCTCGAGCCCATGGTGCTTTTTCGCGGGTCCAGGCTGTTTGGGGGAACGTGTCGCAACGGCGCCGACCGCAAAAAAGACCGCGACGTATGCCAGGGCCACGGCAAGCATCGATGCGCTGCCTGAACCGGAGCCAATGAATTCCGTCGGGAAACATCCTACGTAACCCGTTGCCTCGATAGGCGAGAATACGGGCAGTGGCAGGAGCCCGAGCACGGCATTATGCCCTAGTGCCGAATCGGACAATAACGGGAATGCCGGGGCCGCGACAAGCAGCGCGGAGGTAAGGGGGCCCGCGAGGACGCGCCTCGTTGCGGTCGATAGGACGGCGGAGCAAACGGATATCAAGGTTCCGCCCGCAAGCAGCGCGAGAAGCAGGGCTGTGAAGACGTTTCCCGCGGTCGTGGTGGTAAGCGCGCCGTCATGGAAGAAGGCGATCGGGTACCCAATTTGCCCGAAGCCGTTTAGGACCAAGGCGTAAATGCCCCCGGGTGCGAGGCCGGCGAGGAGCATCGCGGTCCCCGCGACGATTATCGAAAACACGATCTGAATAAGGCGCCGGAATTTGGGCACGGGCGCCTTTGCCGCCAGGGTCCCGGGCCTTGTGGCGCCGAGCACGAGTATCGACGAGAGAAGGAAGGGGATGAAGGGAAGGAAAGACGGCGCCGTGGCAATGGCGTAAGGCAGGAAGGAAAGGAATGGCAGGTCGTTTGCGGAGGCCGGGATATCCGTGATGCCGGAGCTGCTCAGGGCACGGCAATATGCGAGCGCTGCGTCATTGGTCTCTCGGTCTCCCACGATGGACCCGGATTGGAAGCCTTCGCCCATGAGCGCGTAGTAGCTCTCGGCAGAATCGAGAAAGGCGGCGTCGGTTTGAGCGGCAAGGGCGGCGTTCGCGTATCTTGCAAGCTCCGCGTCATTTTGCTGCTCTGGAGATAGGTCTGTGCCGCTGGCCTGGGGCGCGCGCGTATTGAATGCGTCGACAAAGCTCTGCATGCCCTGCTTCATAAAGAAGGGGCCGTAAATGGGTGAATTGAACGCAATGGGGATGGAGAAGGCTGCGGCAAGAACGAGCGTACAAATCCATACGGCCTTGTCTCTTAGGATTAGTTTGAGAAGAAGTCGACAGTACATTTAGAAGCACCTACGTTCCTCAAAGAATTGTTAGATTAAAAGTAACAGACCGGATGAAGATACGTGCGACGGGGGCGAGGCGAATGACTGAGCGGTATCTATACGCGGGTTCAACGGTATTATATTGACCACATAGATTATTAACTTGCATTTCTAACAGTTAAGGAGACGGGTGCTTTCCAGCACACTCCTTCGATGATGCCTTCCGCTAGTTGCTATGCTGGTTTCAGCCAACAAAGAATGTGTCCGGGCGCTCAGGTTAACCGTTAGCGTTGGCAACATCACCGTTAGCGTTGGCAACATATGAGATGGGCCAGACCCTTGCCGCGCGCCGATTGCGCGAGAGGTGTCGGGCTCCATGTTTATTCCACCTGCTTGTTATCAACCAGCTTCGTTCAACGTCAGACATTCAAGATGTCAGACGTTGAACCTGCGCCAAAGACGCAGCTGGGGCTACTAGATGCCTACAATCGCTCGCGAAGCTCGCCTGTTCGTGCGTGAATGTCTGACAGCTCCGTCAGACATTGTCGGACATTTGATTGTTCGACAAATGCGCACGTGGTCGCGTTCGCAAAGATTACTGAACGGTCGATGGGTGCGTTGAGACCGGAGCAAACGGCGGATGCCAGAAAAATGGCCTCACAGAATCGCACCCATGGTTGATAAAATTGACCGCCCGGGCGCAAATACCCGGGCGGTCAATTCATCCCCTCGTTCGCGATCCTGTGGGGTTTGGGGCTTTGACATGTTGTTGACGGATGGATCAGCCGTACAGCTTGATCTCCCGGGGTTCCATGCGGTCGTCCCCCAATAAGACGTCCCTGATGTAGCTCTGCGGCAGGAACTCGACGGGCAGCACTGGGTCGTCGACGTAGCCGGGCACTGGGAGTAGGCGTGGCCTTTGGACATAGCGTGGCCGCCTGCCGGCGGTCGGACTGCCACTTCAGCCAAAAGCTCAGGCGCGCGCATTAAAATAATGGATATATCGCTTGATGGGCTTTTGACCAAGCATGAACATCGCAGGTAAATCCGTGTACCAATTTTTGGTACACGGATTTACCTGCGGTTTGTTGAAAGCTCTGACATGCGCTGTAGACTTCATTAAAATCGATTGCCGATCAAGTCTTCCTATATATGCGAGCCCCAAGAAACTGCGCTGTGAACCTGAGTCCCCTATCGATCGGCCCGGTGCACCGGGCCGCTGTCCTCGAGCCGGCAACAGCTTGCCGGTCTCAAAACGTATACTTGATTTAAGGCGGAGTGGAATGTGGGCGCGCAAGGAGATGC
>NZ_QSIL01000013.1 GCF_003469185.1 Collinsella sp. AM34-10
CTCTCTTCATGAGCCCCGCAGTCCGCTCCGACTGCGGGGCTTTTGCTGTAATAAGTGCTGATTCCTAGTGATTATTCGCCCAGGTCATGGGAGGCTTGAAACCAAACAATGACACCGAGGATTCTAATCCTGCGCTTGTCGAGCACAATGTCGGGCTCGGCCGTTCGGTAGGAGTATGACGAAAGCAATATCGAGCTTGTGCCGACGCTGTAGCGCCTGATCACCATTCTCGAATTGTCTGCAATTGCCAACACCGTACAGCCATTCCATGGCTTTTTATTAGGATCGACAAGCAGGAGCGAGCCGATTGGATAGCATTTCGACATGGCTGAAGTGTCCATTTGGACAAAGAAGCAGTTGGGGTGCCGGGCGAGTAGCGAGGGGGCCGATGGTACCGTTCCCGTCCGTTTAAGGCCTGTTCTGCCGCTGCTCATCGTGATCTTAAACGCATCGCACACTTCGCTCGGCTGGCAGTTTTCCTTTGGCCTACTTTTCTTGGGAAACTCATTCTGTGCTGCAAGGCCTGAGGCCTCTGAGGTCAGGTCGTCAGGCTGCAGGTTAAACACCGAAGTTATTGTTTGCAGCGTCGATTGACGTATCGCCGACCGGCCCTTTTCCCAGCGGCATACGGTCTCCTTGGAGACGCCGATGAGCTTTGCAAACTCCTCTTGCGTGAGGGAGCTCTTCTTTCGAAGGGCCTTGATGTTCTCTCCGACCCCCATGGCTAGATTGAGCGGGCTAGGGGGAGACAGAGGCAGTCGGGCCCGCCAAAGCCGCTTGTGAGCTCAAAGATCGATATGGGCACGAGTTCTATCCCGGCCTGTTCGAGAGCGGCGTTGGTCTCGGTGTTCTCCCCGTAAACGCAGACCTTTCCGGGCTTAAGGCAGAGTGTGCTCGCGGCGTTGTTGGCCCTTTCGCGCTCGGCGGCAGCGGGGTTCGATCCGCCGCAGAGGATAAACCTCAGATTATTTGAGCCAAGTGCCATCCCAATCGCCTCGCGGATCCCTCCCTCGACGATTGCGGCACGGGTCGTCCACTCGCGTCTCCCTCGCGTGATTCGGTAGACTTCGGCCTCCTCCAGCAAAGTGCGATCGATGAGGAACGTATCGTAGTCGACACGGCTGAAATAGGTGTCTAAGTGAATGCAGAGTTCGTCATAGGGGACCTTGATCGCCCAGACAGATTCGATGGTCGAGTCCTTATTCCACAGCACCTCTCGTGCTAGCGAGTCTATGGCCAGGGGCTCGGTGCGCTGCGAGATGCCGATAGCTACGTTTTCACTGTTTAGATTGTGAACGTCGCCGCCTTCGAGATGATATGTAGATTCGTGCTTGAAAAACTGCGGCGTTCCCATAAAGGTCGGATGGTAGTTAAAGATCGTCTGGTAGGCGATGACCTCGCGGTTTCGTTCTGGCCAGTACATGTGATTGAGTGTCGCGCCGCTTCCTATGACGCTTACCGGGTCACGCGTGAACCACATGGTGTTAAGCGGGTTTACGAGAAGATCCTCGGGGAGGTAAGCGTCTCCAGTCAATGCCGCGAGGCTATGCGCTTCCCTCTCGGTATCAAAGACCTGGCCGTAGCGAATGCCTTTGATGGCTGTTTGGACAAGGTCGAGAGAGCTCTTGGCACCCTCGAGAAGATCGCGTATAGCCGATTGAAGCTCGATTCCCCTGACTCCGCACTCGGAGATATACAGATCGATAAAAGACTGGCGGGCCCGGCTCGACTGATCGAGGGCTTCGATGAGCAGGTCTTCGACATAGAAGAGCTCCACCCCCTCGTTCTTTAGGATGTCCGAATAGGAGCGATGCTCTGCCAGCGCTTTTTCGAGGTCAAAGGAGCTGTTTGAGGGGCGCAGCGTAAACACCTGGTTGAATTGTCCGTCTGGATAGTTGCGCGTTTCGTTGCCGGGGCAGTGCAGGAGGGCTTTCTGAAGCTTTCCTATTTCATTTTGGACCTGGAGAGCAGACATGAATCCTCGTTCCGGATGTAGCGTTATCTCGACTCTTATGGTGACACATTTTTAAATCATTTCACCTTTTGTCATAAATTGAGTATTCATAGATGCTTTTCAAGACATGGAATTGACATTAAATATCAATCCAAAGCAATAATTGATAAATAACGTCAAGTAGAAAACCGTTTATAGCGAAAACCAGCGCGCTGGTGGACGAAAAGCACGCGGGGGATGCGGCTGATGAAAAAATCAAATCGCCGGCAGAGGTTACACCAACGAATTAAGGAGGGGAAATGGCAGAGACAGAGAAGAAGCGCGGTATCCGCGTCCCCCATGTATACACCATCATCCTTGCTTTAATGGCTATTTTTGCGGTTATGACCTGGTTGGTTCCTTCGGGATCGTTTGAACGTCAGGAAGTTAACGGTCGCGAGGTGACGGTCGCGGGCACTTATGAACCCATCGACAAGGTCTATACCGATGAGGACGGCAACGAGGTCGATCTTCGTCAAGGTGTCTTTGATGTTTTGGAAGCCCCTGCGGTCGGTATCCAGCAGGCCGTGGAGGTTGTTGCGTTCATCCTGATTGTGGGAGGTTCGTTCCAGGTCATCACCGCGACGGGTGCGATTACAAGCGGCGTGGCGCGTGTCGTCAAGAAGTTCAAGAGTAAAGACGTTCTCATCATCCCGATCTTGATGATCCTTTTCGCTCTGGGTGGAAGCACCTTTGGCATGGCTGAGGAAACGCTCCCGTTCTTCGCAATCCTCATGCCAATCATGATGGCCATGGGCTTCGACTCCATCACAGCGTTTATGACGGTATTTGTAGGTGCTCGAATCGGCTATATCGCTTCGACTGTCAACCCGTTCAACGTCCTGATCGCTCAGGGAATCCTGGGTATCCAGGGCAATCCCCAGCTTTGGCTGCGCATGATCGCGCTCGTGGTCCTTACGACCATTGGCGTCGCTTGGGTCATGGTGTACGCCCTCAAGGTCAAGAAGAACCCCGAATCCTCCCTCGCATACCATGACGACATCAAGAAGCGCGAGGAGTTCGGCGCCGACGGGAACCTTCTCGAAAGTGAGTTCACCGGCAGGCAGAAGGCCGTCATGGCCATCTTTGTGCTCGGCCTCGTTGCAATCATCTGGGGGCTCGTGACCCAGGGCTGGTACATGAACGAGATCTCTGCCATCTTCCTGGCTATGGCCCTTCTTGCCGGTGTCGTTTCCGGCATGAATGAGAAGGAGATCGCCGGTGAGTTCGTCAAGGGTATCGCGGATTTCGCCTTCTCCGCCATTGTGGTCGGCCTTGCGCGCGGCATCCTCGTGATTGCGAATGACGGCATGATCATTGACACGATCCTCAACACGCTTGCAACGGCTCTTGCCGGCGTTCCCCCGGTTGTGTTCACGAGCATTCTCTACGTGATCGACAACCTGCTCTCGATCCTTGTTCCGAGCTCTTCGGGTATTGCGGCGCTTACGATCCCCATCTTTGGACCCCTCGTTGAGCTCATGGGCCTTAATCCCGAGGCCGCTGTGACGGGTCTCTCCATGGGCAGCGCGGCCATGTCGCTTATCTCGCCCACGAGCGCCATGCTCGTTGCCGGACTCGGCGTGTGCAAGATCCCCCTTGGCCAGTGGTGGAAGGTCGCGTGGAAGTTCTTCGTGGTCGTTAGCATCGTCTGCTTGGCATTTACCGCCGTGTCGGGTCTTATCCCACTGGCGTAGCCCATAAGGTTTTTTGGAAATCAATTAATCGGTCATCAAAAGAAAGGACGAAAAATGAGTAAGGGACTGAACGTCCACAGCGAAATCGGTGCTCTCAAGAAAGTTTGCGTCCATCGCCCCGGTATGGATCTTGTAAACATGAAGGCGGAGGATTTCGACCGCGTTTGGATTCACGACGCGTTCTATCTGGACTATGCCCAGAAAGAGCACGATCAGTTTACCGACCTTCTTCGCGGCGCTGGCGCCGAGGTCGTCTATATGGAAGAGCTGCTCGCTGAGACGTTTGACAAAGTCGAGGGCACTCGCGCAGAGTTCATGACGAAGTTCATGGGTGAGTCCGGCATCTCCAACGCGGCCCTTCGCCAGGCCGTTGTCGAGAAGCTTGATTCGATTAAGGACAACAAGGAGTTTGTCCTTGCTGCCATGGGCGGCCTCTACGTTCGCGACCTCGAGATCCCCAAGGTTGGCGGTTCTCTTGCCAGTATGGACGGCGAGGAGTTGAAGGCTGACGATATGGTGCTGTTCCCCATGCCGGCCTCGTATTTCTCCCGTGACCCTCTGGCTGTCGTGGGCAAGGGCGCTACCATGAACCGCATGTACTGGAATCAGCGCAACCGCGAGGTAATCTTCTACGAAACGGTGCTCCGCAACCATCCCGATTATGCCGGTAGCCCCATCTGGTACGACCACAACAGCGAGTGGCATATCGAGGGCGGCGATATCCTCAACATCAACGCCAAGACGCTCGCCATCGGTATTTCCGAGCGCACCCAGACTGCGGCCATCGATGAGCTCGCCAAGAATATGTTCTGGGGTTCCGATGAGGCCGAGATCGAGAACATCTATGCCATCAAGATCCCGCACGGCTACGCCTACATGCACCTCGACACCGTCTGCACGCAGGTCGATCGCGATAAGTTCACGGTCTATCCCGGCATCTACCAGACGCTTCGTGCCTACCGCCTGACCAAGGGCGATGCAGAGGGGGAGGTGCATATCGAGGAACTCGAGGGCACCCTGCAGCATATCCTCGAGCTTGCGACGGGTATGGACCATATCACCATGATTGAGTGCGGTGGCGGCGATCCGATCGAGGCTTCCCGTGAGCAGTGGAACGATGGTTCCAACACTCTTGCGGTCGCACCGGGCAAGGTCTGCGTGTATGAGCGCAACGTTGTCACCAACGATGCTCTTTACAAGGCTGGCGTCGAACTGCTCGTCGCTCCCTCCGAGGAGCTTTCTCGCGGTCGCGGCGGCCCGCGCTGCATGACCATGCCGTTCTGGCGTGAGGAAATCTAGTCAGCGTTAGCGTATCTGGGCGGCGCGTGTGGTCTGCGCCGCCCATCCCTCCTTGTGTGTTCCAACAATCGAAAGGACTCAAATCATGGCTCTTAATCTTTCTGGTCGAAGCGTTCTTACCCTGCTTGACTTTACGTCCGAGGAAATCGAGTACATGCTCGACCTCTCAAAGAACTTCAAGGATATGAAGCGCGCCGGTTATCCGCACCGCTTTCTCGAGGGCAAGAACATTGTCCTGCTGTTTGAGAAGACCTCAACGCGCACGCGCTGTGCCTTCGAGGTCGGCGGTATGGACCTGGGTATGGGTGTGACCTACCTCGACCCCGGCTCGTCGCAGATGGGCAAGAAAGAGTCCATCGAGGATACCGCCCGCGTGCTCGGTCGCATGTATGACGGTATTGAGTATCGCGGCTCCGACCAGTCGATCGTCGAGGAGCTTGCCGCCAAGGCTGGCGTTCCCGTCTGGAACGGTCTGACCAACGAGTACCATCCCACCCAGGCCCTTGCCGACATTCTTACCATGCGTGAGGAGTTTGGCGACACGCGCGGCATGAAGCTCACCTATATGGGCAAGGAGCAGGGCAACGTCAGCGACTCCCTGATGGTTATCTGCGCCAAGCTCGGCATTAACTTCTGCTCCTGCGGACCCAAGGGCGATGTCGAGGGCGCCACGCACTTCGATCCCGAGCTTCTTGAGCGCTGCCAGGAGATCGCCGCTCAGAATGGCTGCACGATCCAGCTCACTGAGGATATCGACGAGGGCGTCAAGGATGCAGACGTGATCTATACGGACGTTTGGGTCGGTATGGGTCAGGCTGAGGAGCTGTGGAAGAGCCGAATCGATCTTCTCTCTCCCTATCGAGTAACGCCCGAGGTCATGGCCAAGGCAAACCCCGGCGCCATCTTTATGCACTGCCTGCCGAGCTTCCACGATACGCAGACCACCATCGGCGCCGAGATTGCCGAGAAGTTCGGCGTGACCGAGATGGAGGTTTCCGACGAGGTCTTTGAGAGCGCGCAGTCTCGTGTGTTCCAGGAGGCCGAGAACCGCATGCATACCATTAAGGCCATGATGTACGCGACGCTTCGCTAGTAGCTGGGAAGTGAACGAATACTATGAGTAAACCGTACGGTAAGCCCGACCGCATCGTTGTCGCCCTTGGCGGCAACGCCCTCGGCAACAACCCCGTCGAGCAGATCCAGGCCGTGAGCAACACCGCCCACGCTCTCCTTGGTCTTATCGAGCAGGGTAACGAGATCATCATCACCCACGGCAA
>NZ_QSIL01000014.1:0-3186 GCF_003469185.1 Collinsella sp. AM34-10
AGGCCGCGAGGCCTCCCCCTTCTACATTCCCAATGGCGGCTCGGTGCCGTCCACCGGTCAGCGGCGCCCTGGCCTCCCACGGGCTGACCCCGCAGTACTCTCGGCGCGATGGGGCTTAGCTTCCGGGTTCGGAACGGGACCGGGCGTGCCCCCCATGCTCTGGCCGCTGACCGGTGGGCGGCGCCCACCGTTCTCGGTGTCCGGGTGTCCCTCTCACGTGCCCTGGGGGCCGCATGGCGTATAGGAAAGATGACTCGGGGGCATCCTCGTGCCCGGACCGCGCATGGGCGCTGGGTCCCGCGGGCCGCGAGGTGCGGTTCCGGAAGAGCTCGGGCGATTAGTGCGGCTCGGCTGAGGACGTCGCCGTCCTTGCACCTGCCGTCTATCGACCAGGTAGTCTACCTGGGCCCTTACCGGAAGGAGAACTAATCCCTGGAACGGCTTCCCGCTTAGATGCCTTCAGCGGTTATCCGCGCCGCACGCGGCTACCCGGCCGTGCCGTTGGTCGACAACCGGTTCACCGGAGGTGCGTCCACCCCGGTCCTCTCGTACTGGGGGCAGCCTCCATCGATTCTCCTGCGCCCACGGAGGATAGGGACCGAACTGTCTCACGACGTTCTGAACCCAGCTCGCGTACCGCTTTAAACGGCGAACAGCCGTACCCTTGGGACCTGCTCCAGCCCCAGGATGCGATGAGCCGACATCGAGGTGCCAAACCTTGCCGTCGATGTGGACTCTTGGGCAAGATCAGCCTGTTATCCCCGGAGTACCTTTTATCCGTTGAGCGACGGCCCACCCACTCGGGGCCGCCGGATCACTAGAGCCTGCTTTCGCACCTGCTCGGCTTGTGGGCCTCGCAGTCAAGCCCGCTTGTACTCTTGCATTCAAAAGGACGGTTGCCGACCGTCCCGAGCGGACCTTCGCGCGCCTCCGTTACCCTTTAGGAGGCGACCGCCCCAGTCAAACTGCCCGCCTGGCACGGTCCCCGAGCCGGTTGACGGCCTCGGGTTAGGACGCCGGTCGCGCGAGGGCAGTATTCCAAGGGCGGCTCCCCGGGGGCTGGCGCCTCCGGATCGATGCCTCCTGCCTATCCTCTACACGCGGGACCAGCGGCCAATGCCAAGCTGCAGTGAAGGTTCACGGGGTCTTTCCGTCCTTCCGCGGGTAAGTCGCATCTTCACGACCAGTGCAATTTCACCGGGTCCATGGTCGAGACAGCGCCCAAGTCGTTGCGCCTTTCGTGCAGGTCGGAACTTACCCGACAAGGAATTTCGCTACCTTAGGACCGTTATAGTTACGGCCGCCGTTTACCGGGGCTTGGCTTCGGGGCCTCGCCTTAACGGCTAACCCCTCCGCGTGACCTTCCGGCACCGGGCAGGCGTCAGACCCTATACGTCGCCTTGCGGCTTCTGCAGAGTCCTGTGTTTTTGGTAAACAGTCGCTTGGGCCTCTCCACTGCGGCCCGCCTCCGCTCCCGGAGCAAGTCCGTTCACGTACGCGCGGGCACCCCTTCTCCCGAAGTTACGGGGCCATTGTGCCGAGTTCCTTGACCATGGTTGACCCGATCGCCTCGGTATGTTCTACCCACCCACCTGTGTCGGTTTGCGGTACGGGCGCGCACGCGCCTGCCTAGGGGTTTTTCTAGGGACCTCGGGCTCACTCGCTTCGCTTAAGTGCTTCGTCCGGAGCCTCGCCCTTCTGCGGACCGGATTTCCCTGGTCCGCGGGCCGCGCTCCATCACGGGGACGTCCAGAACCCCGCCGAGCCACCCCCATCCGTCGCCCCGTCGGTCGTAGCGCCGCGTGCGCGGTGCAGGAATGTCTGCCTGCTGCGCGTCGGCTACGCCTCCCGGCCTCGCCTTAGCCCCCGACTGACCCTGGGAGGATTAGCCTTGCCCAGGAAACCTCGGGTTCACGGCGGACGAGTTACTCTCTCGTCTCTCGCTACTCATGCCAGCATTCTCACTCCCATGCGCTCCACCGTCGGTCGCCCTCCGGCTTCTCCGCCCATGGGAAGCTCCCCTACCGATTCTAATGAATAAAATCCCGCCGCTTCGGTGTCCAGCTTAGCCCCGTGTATTGTCGGCGCATGTCCACTCGACCAGTGAGCTGTTACGCACTCTTTGAATGCATGGCTGCTTCTAAGCCAACATCCTGGTTGTCTGGGCGGACGCACATCCTTTGCCACTCGGCTGGAACTTGGGGACCTTAGCGGGCGGTCCGGGCTGTTTCCCTCTCGAGCACACAGCTTAGCCCACATGCTCTGACTGCCGCGCTCTGGGCCGCCGGCATTCGGAGTTCGGTTGGATTCGGTAGGCGGCGAAGCCCCCTCGTCCATCCGGTGCTCTACCTCCGGCGGTGAACGCGCGACGCTAGCCCTAAAGCTATTTCGGGGAGAACGAGATATCTCCGGGTTTGATTGGCCTTTCACCCCTATCCGCAGGTCATCGCCGCCGTTTTCAACCGACGTGCGTTCGGCCCTCCACGGGGTCTTACCCCCGCTTCAGCCTGCCCACGGATAGCTCACCCGGCTTCGCGTCCGCGGCGCGGGACTCAAGTCGCCCTGTTAAGGCTCGCTTTCGCTCCGGCTCCCTTTCGGTTAACCTCGCCCCGCGCCAGCGACTCGCTGGCTCATTCTACAAAAGGCACGCCGTCACACCCTAAAAGGGTGCTCCGACTGCTCGTGGGCGCACGGTTTCAGGTACTGTTTCACTCCCCTCCCGGGGTGCTTTTCACCTTTCCCTCACGGTACTGGTGCGCTATCGGTCACAGGGTAGTACTCAGGCTTGGATGGTGGTCCACCCAGGTTCGGACCGGGTTTCACGTGCCCGGCCCTACTCAGGGACCGCGTCGCGCCGTCCGGTCTGGGTTCGCGTACGGGGCTGTCACCCGCTGCGGCCGGCCCTCCCATGCCGTTCCGCTCCCCAGCCGGACCTGCGCCCGGGGGCGGCAGCCCCCGGATGCGCGGCCCTGCAACCCCGTCGGCGGAACCCCTGCCGGGTACGCCCGCTCGACGGTTTGGCCATCGGTCCCCTTTCGCTCGCCGCTACTCGGGGAGTCTCGAGATTGATTTCCTCTCCTCCGGGTACTTAGATGTTTCAGTTCCCCGGGTCGTCCTCCCCACCCCTATGTGTTCGGGGTGGGGATATCCACACTGCTGTGGATGGGTTCGCCCATTCGGAGACCC
>NZ_QSIL01000014.1:3196-5451 GCF_003469185.1 Collinsella sp. AM34-10
GCCCCTATGCGTTCGGGGCGGGGATATCCACACTGCTGTGGATGGGTTCGCCCATTCGGAGACCCCCGGGTCGAAGGATGTGTGCTCCTCGCCGGGGATTATCGCAGCTTGCCGCGTCCTTCATCGGCTCCCTGTGCCAAGGCATCCGCCGTGCGCCCGTGGTATCTTGCGGGACCGCATCGGGCCCGCGGGATATCCACGTGTCGCTAAATTAAATTAATCGATATCATGAATAGCGCTCGTATGTCGCAATTCGGGTATCTCATACCGCGGCACAGTGTCCTCACTGTGCTCGCGATCAGATGCTCCTCACTCATTATTAAGTGAATTCTTCTTGTTTGGATCGGATGAATGATTGCTATCATTCTTGATTTAATCGCAGAAAAGAATCGAGTCTGGAAGAGAAACTCTTCCATCTCTCTCCTATCGCTATGCGGCTCTCAAGGTACGCGGGTGCGACCCCGGGGACCGGGTGCTGCGGGGACGTACCGGGAAGACATCTGCCGGACGGGCTCCTGCCCTCTATTCGAGTTAAGTTGATCTCTCTAGAAGATTTATCTCCCTAGAAAGGAGGTGATCCAGCCGCACCTTCCGGTACGGCTACCTTGTTACGACTTCACCCCCCTCACCCTCCACACCTTCGGCGCCTCCCCCCTTGCGGTTGGGCCGGCGACTTCGGGTGCAGACGACTCGGGTGGTGTGACGGGCGGTGTGTACAAGGCCCGGGAACGCATTCACCGCGGCATGCTGATCCGCGATTACTAGCAACTCCGACTTCATGGGGGCGGGTTGCAGCCCCCAATCCGAACTGGGGCCGGCTTTCCGGGATCCGCTCCCCCTCGCGGGGTGGCATCCCTCTGTACCGGCCATTGTAGCACGTGTGCAGCCCAGGGCATAAGGGGCATGATGACTTGACGTCGTCCCCGCCCTCCTCCGCCTTGACGGCGGCGGTCCCGCGTGGGTTCCCGGCATCACCCGATGGCAACACGCGGCGGGGGTTGCGCTCGTTGCGGGACTTAACCCAACATCTCACGACACGAGCTGACGACAGCCATGCACCACCTGTATGGGCTCCTCTCGGCCACGGGGTCTCCCCCGCTTCACCCATATGTCAAGCCCTGGTAAGGTTCTTCGCGTTGCTTCGAATTAAGCCACATGCTCCGCTGCTTGTGCGGGCCCCCGTCAATTCCTTTGAGTTTTAGCCTTGCGGCCGTACTCCCCAGGCGGGACGCTTAATGCGTTGGCTGCGGCACGGGGGGATCGTCCCCCCACACCTAGCGTCCATCGTTTACGGCTGGGACTACCAGGGTATCTAATCCTGTTCGCTCCCCCAGCTTTCGCGCCTCAGCGTCGGTCTCGGCCCAGAGGGCCGCCTTCGCCACCGGTGTTCCACCCGATATCTGCGCATTCCACCGCTACACCGGGTGTTCCACCCTCCCCTACCGGACCCAAGCCGCGGAGGTTCCGGGGGCTTCGGGGGGTTGAGCCCCCCGCTTCGACCCCCGGCCTGCCGGGCCGCCTACGCGCGCTTTACGCCCAATGAATCCGGATAACGCTCGCCCCCTACGTATTACCGCGGCTGCTGGCACGTAGTTAGCCGGGGCTTCTTCTGCAGGTACAGTCTTGACTCTTCCCTGCTGAAAGCGGTTTACGACCCGAAGGCCTCCGTCCCGCACGCGGCGTCGCTGCGTCAGGGTTCCCCCCATTGCGCAAGATTCCCCACTGCTGCCTCCCGTAGGAGTCTGGGCCGTGTCTCAGTCCCAATCTGGCCGGTCGGTCTCTCAACCCGGCTACCCGTTGTCGGCACGGTGGGCCGTCACCCCGCCGTCTACCTGATGGGCCGCGGAGCCATCCCCTCCCGTCGGGGCTTTAGCCGGGGTGCCATGCGGCACCCCGGGGTATCCGGTATTACCCGTCCTTTCGGGCGGCTATCCCGGGGGAGGGGGCAGGTTCTCCACGTGTTACTCAGCCGTTCGCCACTCGCTTCTGCCCGAAGGCAGGTGCCGTTCGACTTGCATGTGTTAGGCGCGCCGCCAGCGTTCATCCTGAGCCAGGATCGAACTCTCCGTCCAAAGTAAATGGGCTTCGAGCCCGTCCGGTCCTCTCAGTTCATCGCTGATCGGTTCCGTTCGATTCATATGGTTTTAGTATAGGAAAAGGAATTTCTCGGGGCCGCCTCTCGGCGGCCTTGCGAAAAACAAATCCAAGTTAGACCATTTCAAATGGTTCGATGTCTGCCCGGATGCGACACTGAA
>NZ_QSIL01000015.1:0-4128 GCF_003469185.1 Collinsella sp. AM34-10
GGCGGTTGAGCAGGCGCAGGCCGAAGCAGTCGGCGAGGTAGTAGCCCTTCTCGCAGCCGCCCGAACCATGGTCAGAAGCCATGGCGACGCAGTTCTCGGCGCCGACAGCCTGGCCGATGGGGCCCTCGGGCTTGGTCATGGCGTAGACGCGCACGCCCATGCCCTTCATCTTCTTGACGGCCTCGAGGACCTCGGGGGTGGTGCCGGACTCGGAGGCGGTGAGCACGACGGACTTCTCGGTCATGCGCTTGTGGCCCATGACGTTCCACTCGGCGGCGTGGATCAGGTAGACCTCGAGGTCGCGGTCGCCGAACTTGTTCATGAGGTACTCGAGCTGCATGAGCTCGTCCCAGGTGCCGCCGACGCCCATCAGGAACACGGCGTCGTAGCCCTCGTCGGCGACCTTGTCGGCGAGCGCGGTCATCTTCTTGCCGGTCTCGTAGAGCGCCTTGCCGTCCTCGAGATAGCCCTCCTGGTCGAAATGCATGATCTCGATCTTCTCGGTTTCCTTCATTTGTCTCTCCTTTCTGGGGTTGTTTCCACATCCCCCATGCCAACGGGCATCAAAACCCGCTTACATTCCGTAACACTCAGCCGCTTTGGCCTTAAGCGCATTGACTGACTCTTCGTAGCCCTCTGCCTTGACCTCCATTTGCTTGGAGACGGTATCGAGATACGGGTGCACGTTCCATGACTTCAGACGCTCGGCAATCATGGCCGCAATCGTCTGGAAGAACACAAGATTGGGAATTGCGCTGAGCAGCGGAGCCACCTGAGGCACCGCAACCTCGTGAGCCCTACCCTTGGGATGGGCCGTGAGCAGCACCGTTTTTGCCGTAACGTTCGATAGCGCATCGGCGATATTCGCAAGACGCTCCGACCCCTGCGGATCGTCGACGATAAACACCAGATAGCCCGGAACGATCTGCATCTCGGGACCGTGGACGAACTCCTCGCCTTCGTGATGCATGGCAGGAATCTTGATGGTCTCGCTCAGCTTGAGCGCTGCCTCCTCGGCAACACCATAGTTGGGGCCGTTGCCGACGACCATGGCGGGCATGTGCTCAGAAAGCTCGAGCATGTGATCTTGGACATATGCCTCGGCGGTCTTGCACATCACGGCATTAGCCTGGATAGCCTCGCGCAGGTCATCAAGACGCTGAGCAACGCCCTTGGCGTCAATCGTTCCGCGCGCCTGACCGCCGTAAATACCAAAGAGCACCAGGTACTCAACGAGAACCTCGACGCCCAGAGTCACAAAGTCCACCGACTCGACACCCACACCGTAGTCAAGAACGATGTCAGCGTGTTCCTTGATGGGTGCCTCGACGTTTGCCGTGAGCGCAACTGCAGCCATATCGTGTGCACGCATGTAATCGAGCGCCGCAATCGTATTGGTCGAATAGCCGCTCTGCGAGACGGCGATGTTGAGCGCATGCTGCGGATAGGTGTGTTCAAAATCGACGAAGGCCTCGGGCGTCACAACGGACACCTGCATCTGCAGCGCATCTTGCAGGTAATCGCGGGCGCAATCGGCGGCATGGCGCGACGAACCCGAAGCAACGATGCGCAGTGCATCAAAAGAGCCGGACTGGAAAATATCAACGAGCTGCGCTACCAGCTCAGACGAACGCTCGAGGTTCTCCCCCATACGCACATGGGCAAGCTGAACGTAATCGAGCATCTTCATCGTCTCACCTCGTAACAAATCATTAGTATTTGATACCAATCACAGTTACAGGTTACGGCTTTTTGATATCTCTTTGTCGATTATTTTATCCCCATCGGCGAACGGTCGATTTTGAGCCATGTAAGGTTGTATATACGGTCTGCTCAACGAATCAAAATTCCGTCAACTTTTCAGCCCGTTATGCAAAAAACCAGCTAGTACGTATAGGTATATCCACCCGCATCACCGCGGTTAAACGACTTGACGTACTCGATCGCCTGGCCGCTCGCATCGAAGCTTACGCACTCCAGCGTCAAGGCAAGATCACCCTGCTCCAGTCCAAGCAGGCCGGCATCTCGTGCGCCCAGCGCTTCGATATCGAGCTTTTCCTGTGCCATAACTGGCTTTCGGCCCAGCATCTCATAGGTCTCGTACAAGCTGAAGACCGACACGTCAATATCTTCGATGGTTGGGAACAGCAGGCAGGGAATCAGCGCCGTCTCGATCGATACGGGGCTACCGTTTATGCAGTTCAGGCGTCGAATGGAATAGAGCAGGTCGTCCTCGGCGATGCCAAACAGGTCAGCGTAGTATGGCCCCGCATAACGCTTGGAACGTGCGAGAATACGGACGGACGGCTCGCCGCCCGAAGCACGGACCGATTCACGGAAACCGCCCGTGCGTTCAAAAAAAGCAGGTACTTTCTGCGCCACAAAGGCACCTTTCCCCCGAACACGGCGAATCTGCCCGCGCCGAACCAGCTCATCGACAGCGCTTCGGATGGTCAAGCGTGTCGTACCAAATTCCTCGGCGAGGTCTTTTTCGGACGGAATCATGGAACCCGTGGGATATGTACCGCGCTCGATACGCTCCTCGATGCGGCGTCGAATGCGCATATAAACCGGGGTGGCATCTACTGTTTCAGCCATTGTTCACCTGCCACACTCCTCATGCCGTTCTCTTCGCCGTTATCGGCAAAGCGAAACTTTGTGGGCAAAATCACCGATTTGCAATGCTCCACAAAACGCATGTCCTTATCAAATTCAATCGAGCTCTCATAGAACACCGGCGTTCCCTCTTCTTGCTGGAGCAGCTCGGCCTCTTCGACGTTCAAACGCGAGATAGAGATATGCTCACGTCCATGCTCAACACGCACGCCGCCTTCTTTGAGCAAGACATCGTAAAGGCTCTCGCACTCAAAATCGTGCTCGGTAAGCGATGGGCACAGGGACAGGTTAACGTGAGCGGTCTCGATTGACGCCGGCTCGCCCTCAATAAGTCGAACGCGCTGCATGCGGAGCAAAGGAGCGCCTACAGACACCCCAAGCTTGTCGGCAAGCGCCTCATCCGCCTCGATGGTCCCGGTGGAAACCAGACGAGAAGAGGGGTGCAGACCGGCAGTCCGCACAGCATCGGAAAAGTTATACGTTTCCTGAAAGATGTTTAGCGGCTTGGGAGGACACACATACGTACCCGATCCGCGACGGCTCTCGAGCGTTCCACACGAGATGAGCCGCGTGATACCGGCACGCAACGCTGTACGCGAAACGCCAATCTCTTCGCACAGCACGCGCTCGGCCGGCAGGCGATCCCCGCCGGCAAGCTGATGGTGCTGGATATACCAAAGAATTCCCTCAACAGCACGATCTTTGGGGGGAATTGCATAAGATTCGCCTGCCATTGCACAGACTCCTCATTCAGAAACGTATGCCGCCAAAATTAGGCCAGCCCTCCCATGGCATCAAATTCGGCCTTGATCTTCTCGGCGACATTCCGATACGACTTATATAGACTTGAATCGCGTTTAACTTCGTCGGTCATAACGGGAATCTCTAATTTGGAAACCTCGTCTTTTCCCGTCTGAACCGCCACAACAACGCCCATACCAAGACACATATTACGCTTGGCAGCGTTTATTTTCGCCGCCTTGGCAGGATTTGCCAGGATACGCTGGGCAAATTCCTGTTTTGAAGTCACTTCCTCGGCCTCCGGATCGCCCGCCTCGGCTACTTCGCACTGCAACACGTCCGCATAGTCAAAAATCTTAGGCTCTGCACCACGCTGATGCACGGCCCACTTGCGACGCGTGGCATCCTGGTAGATAGCCGGCAAAAACGTAAACCGCGGCGGGTCCAAAATCGTATCCGTGATGGTAAACACATCGGGATCAAAGGCATCCTGCGGGTTTTTCTTCTTGAACAGCCCCATATCAGCCTCCCGTACTAGCATTAAACAACTCAAGCTGAATATAGCACCAATTTCAAGCCGTCACTTTAGCACATCGGTGCATGGCATCTATGACCCGCTCAGCGGGGAATACGTACGGACGAGGGACGGGGCAGGGTGCTTGGTTTTGGAAGTGGGCTTCGCGAACTTCCAAAACCAAGCACCCTGCCCCGTCCCTCGTCCGTACGTATTCCCCGCTGAGCGGGTCATAGATGCCATGCACCGATGTGCTA
>NZ_QSIL01000015.1:4138-5344 GCF_003469185.1 Collinsella sp. AM34-10
GTACCCAAGGCAGCATCAGCAAAGTCCCTATTACATTAAAAATAATCAGCCCCCGCAAAACGAAACGGTCGAGAGGGCCTTGCCCGGCGGGGTTGCCTTGCTCCGGGAAGTTCGCGAAGCCCACTTCCCGGAGCAAGGCAACCCCGCCGGGCAAGGCCCCAGCGCGAGACCGTCCCGAATGCCTACCCACACAGCGTGGCTACGAGTGGGATAGTCAGAATGGAGCAGATGATCGACAAAAACGTGCACTGCATCATGGGGCGTGCATCCTTACCGTATTGAAGGCAGTACAGCGTACCGTTGCTGCCCACCGGCATTGCCATATCGAGCACAAGCGTCGCAATAAACATGGGCGTCATGCCGGGCCACAAGCGCGCGACGGCAAGACATGCCACCGGCACGACAACCAGGCGAAATGCCACGGCAACATAGGCACGCCAGTTGGTGAGCATCTCGAGCGGACGGTACTTGGCGATAGACGATCCCATGAGCAACAATGCCGCTGGAGTGGTCATGGTGCCAACGATGGAAATCGAGTCGCCCAACACGCCCCAATCGGTCCATCCGGTTAGCACGATCCCAAGCACAACAGCACTTGCAATGAGACCAGGACTCTTGCAGCAGGCGGCAATATTGCGCATCTGCTTTTTAAGGCCGCCATCCATTCCGCTAAATAACATGGCACCGACGGTAAACATAAGAAGGTTTAGGGGGATAAGCGCAATCGATGCATACAACAGCGCTTGTTTTCCCAACACCGCCGAAATAACCGGAAAACCGATAAACCCGGCATTACCGAAAAGCACGGCGAAGCGATACGAGCATTCTGTCCCTTTGGGAACGCGAAGAGCAGCGGTGACAGCAAACGCGATAACGGTCGCCACCACATACATCACAAAGGACAGACCCATGAGCGAAAACGTCTCGGCAATGCTCGGAAGCTTCACATCATCGCCCAGCGCTGACGAAAGCACCAAGCACGGTAGCGCCACCTGCAACAGCAGATGCGACAGCTCGCGCTCGAACTCCGCTTTCATAAACCCCAGCTTGGCGATACACCACCCCAACAAAATAGGCAGCGAAACCGTCAACATCTGAAGCGCCACACTCGTAAAGCTCATGCTTCCCCCTTATCTATTCCACGAGGGCCGGGGCGCCTGCTTTGTTTTGAGAAGTGGGCTTCGCGAACTTCTCAAAACAAAGCAG
>NZ_QSIL01000016.1:0-371 GCF_003469185.1 Collinsella sp. AM34-10
GCCGACTGCTTCGGCCTGCGCCTGCTCAACCGCCGCGGCTGCTTCCCCAAGTTCGATCTGTTTATCGAGCAGACCAAGGACATCTGGAAGGACATGCTCGATATCCGCAAGCGCTTCGAGCCGCGCGCCGAGGAGCTCGCAAAGAAGTACGCCCTGGCCCCCTACACCATGTTCATCGGCTCCGGCGCCCTGTGGGGCGAGACGATCCTGTTCTCGATGTGCATCCTGGAGGAGATGCAGTGGAAGCGCACCCGCTACATCACCTCGGCCGACTTCTTCCACGGCACCCTCGAGCTCGTGGAGCCCGGCGTCCCCGTGTTCCTGTTCATGGGCGAGGACGAGAACCGCAAGCTCGACGAGCGCGTCCGCGC
>NZ_QSIL01000016.1:381-2250 GCF_003469185.1 Collinsella sp. AM34-10
AGCGCGTCCGCGCCTTCCTGACCCGCGGTGTGACCGGCGACACCGACATCAACATCATCGACACCGCCGAGTTCGCGATCCCCGGCCTTGACGACGAGTTCCGCGTCATCGTGTCTCCGTGGATTCTGACGGTGCTCGTTACCGACCGCCTGGCTCGCTACTACGAGACGGTCACCAAGCACAACCTCAAGTATCGTCGCTACTATCACCAGTTCGACTACTAAAGAAAACGGGTGCGGGAACGCGCCGGGCTATTGAGAGGAACACAGAATGAGGCAGTACATCATCGCCAGCCATGCGCACTTCGCTACCGGCATCAAGGAGAGTGTCGAGCTGCTCTCGGGCGCTCGCGACAACGTCCACGATCTTTCGATGTTCGTCGATGACCGCATGGACGTGGCCGAGGAGGCCCAAAAACTGCTGGCAGACATGGCTGCCGACGATGATGTCGTTGTCTGCACCGACCTCTTTGGCGGCAGCGTCAACAACGAGTTCACCAAGATCGTCCAGACGCGTCCCCGCACGTACCTCGTTACCAACATGAACCTTCCTCTGCTTATCCAGCTGCTGTTCTCTGACGAGTCGGCGCCGGTTGAGGAGACGATTCGCGCCATCGTCGCTGCGGACGATACGCGCGTGAAGTTTGTCAACGATTTTTTGGTCGATGACGAAGAGGAAGAAGAGTTCTAATCCGCAGCACCTACTGACACGCCGTAAGACGGCACAAGACCTTTGGGGGGTCACATTATGATTCAGCTACTTCGCGTCGACCATCGCCTGCTTCATGGCCAGGTCGCGGTCTCTTGGGTCCAGGGCCTTGGCTCCAACTGCATTTTCTGCGTGGGCGATAAGGTCGCCAACGACCCGGTGTGGAAGACGACGCTCAAGATGGGCAAGCCTGCCGGCTGCAAGCTCGTCATCAAGGATATGGCGAATGCCATCGAGGCCATTAACTCGGGTGTGACTGACAAATACAAGATGATTATCTGTGTCGCCACCATCGCTGAGGCAAAGCAGCTTGTTGAAGGCTGCCCGCAGATCAAGTCGGTCAACCTGGGCAACACCAAGCCCAAGGACGAGAAGCGCCCCGATGCTCGTCAGGTCTCTCGTCAGATCTTCCTGACTGCAGCCGAGGAGGCCGATGTGCGTGAGATGCTGAGCAACGGCGTCGAGGTCGAGATCCGTCCTCTGGCCGATGACCCCAAGGTTGACTGCGCAAGCGTGCTATAGGCGTTCAATTTCGAAGAGTCTGAGCTCTTCGTAGTGTCCTATTAGGAAAGGGGGATATATGCTTACCCAAGCAATCCTCATCGGACTTATCGCCGCATTTGGTAAGTTCGACTTCCAGCTCGGTACGCTCTATGCGTTCCGCCCCATCGTCCTGTGCCCGCTCGTGGGCCTGGTGCTGGGGGACCTGCAGTCCGGCCTCGCGATCGGCGCCAGCCTGGAGCTTCTGTTCATGGGCTCGATCTCCATCGGCGCCTACGTGCCGCCTGATGAGACGATCGGCGGCGTGCTCGCCTGCGCCTTCGCTATCCAGTTGGGCCAGAGCACCGAGGCAGCCATCGCGCTCGCTATGCCCATCGCCACGCTGTGCCTTGCCATCAAGAACATCCTCAACGCCGCCCTGCCGATTCTGGTTGACCGCGCTGATGTCTTCTCCGGCCAGGGCAACCTTAAGGGTGTCTATGCGATGCACTTCCTGATCGGTTTGACCGGTATCATCATGGCGTTCCTGCTGTGCTCGCTGTCGTTCTATCTGGGTGCTGACGCCATCCAGGGCATGCTCGACTTCATCCCGCCCTTTGTCCTTGCTGGCTTTGGCGTTGCCGCCAACATCCTGCCGGCCATGGGCTTCGCCATGCTCGG
>NZ_QSIL01000017.1:0-204 GCF_003469185.1 Collinsella sp. AM34-10
GCCCGCGACAGCGGGGCCCGTGGCCGCGTCGAGCGTCACGCCTCGCGCCCGGGCGATCTGGGCGGCCTCGGCGAGGACCTGCTCGCAGAGCTCGGCCGGCCGCATGGGGGCCCTCTCCGCCCCGCCGGACCCGCGCGAGGCCTCGATGAGCAGGCGCACGTAGCCGTCGAGCCTTTCGACACCGCCGGCTATGTCGCGCGCGGC
>NZ_QSIL01000017.1:373-2107 GCF_003469185.1 Collinsella sp. AM34-10
CTCGGCGAGGGAGGCCCGCATGGCGTCCATCGCGGCGAGGACGTCGTTCACCTCGCGCACGTTGGTGCTGCCGACCGCGAAGTCGAGCTCCCCCGCGCCGACGCGCCCCGCCGCCTCCGCGAGCGGCGCCATCTTGCGCGAGATCACGCGGCTCGCGCGGCGCGCCACGAGCGCGAGCGCGAGCGCGCTTCCCGCAGCGGCGCCGACGAGCATGAGGTTCTGCGGGTTGGGAAGCAGGCCGGCGAGGTCGCGCGAGACCCACTGCGGCAGGTACTCGCTGGCGAGTGCGCAGGCCCCGCCGCCCTTGAGCGGGAACGCGGCGTAGGTGAGGCCCGAGCCCCCGCCCTCGATCTCCACTGTGCCCGGATCAGCGGCGAGTGCCGCTCGGGCCATTTCCGTCGCGTCCTCGAGCCGCGTGCCCTCGAGGTCTGTCATCAGCACGCATCCGTCCTTGTTCAGGATGAGGTAGCGGTACGCCGTCGGCACGTCCTGCTGCCCGCAGACGCCGTCGCGTGCCAGGCCCTCCGCGACCTCGCGCGCATTGGCCGGCCCCCAGCTTGCCTCGTAGACGAAGCCCGCGTCGATCGCCGCGGAGAGCGCCATGAACGAGGCGAGCCACGCCGTGGCGACCGCCGCGAACGCGTAGGCGAAGTAGCGCGCGATGACGAAGGAGAGCGGCATGCCCCCGCGACCTCTCGCCCCGGTCCTCAGAGCTGCCACTTGTACCCCATCCCCCAGACGGTCGCGATCGGATCGGCGCCGGCCTCGGAGAGTTTCCTCCGGGCGCGGCTGACCTGCATGGATATGGCCGCGTCGTCGGCGTCGCTCTCCCAGCCGAGCACCGCCTCGCGTATCTGCGCGCGGCTCATGACCTGCCCGGGGTGGCGGGCGAGGTACTCGCAGATGGCGTACTCGGTGGGCGTGAGCGGCACGGCCTCTCCGCCCACGGCGAGGCCGCGCGCCCCGAGGTCGATCCGCACCTCCCCGAAGGAGAGGGCGTGCGAGCGCGGCCGGCGCTCACGGCGTAGATGGGCCGCGACCTTGGCGCGCAGCTCCGCGGCCCCGAAGGGCTTGCGGACGTAGTCGTCGGCGCCCAGGCCGTAGCCGGCCACGGCGTCCTCCTCGGCCACGCGCGCGGTCAGGAAGACGATGGGCCCGTCGAAGTCCGGGCGGATCTGCCGCACGAGCTCGAAGCCGTCGAGCCCCGGCATCATGACGTCGCAGAGCACGAGGTCGAAGCGCGAGAGGTCCATCCCCGGGACCGTCGTCGGGTCCGCTGTCTTGACGACCTCATGGCCGTCGCGGCCGAGGACGCGCGCGAGCGCGTCGAGGATCGCCCGCTCATCATCCACTGCCAGTATCTTCGACATGTTAGACCTCCTGAAACTCCCGTCGGAATTGTACTAGCGCCGCGCTCAGCGATCCAGAGCCCTGTGCACAGCCGCGGGCGCGGGCGCCCACATGGCGATCTCAGGGTTGGGCAGCACGCGGTCGGCGATCGAGCGCAGCGCCGACCCCCAGCCGGCGTCGAGCAGGGCATTCCCGCCCAGGATGAGCGCTGCGGAGAGGAGGGCGAGCACGGCGGCGAGCGGCTTCCTACTCATCTGCCCTCCCGTCCTCGAAGCGGCAGAACCAGGCCAGAAGGACGGCGGCGGCTGCTAGGGCGAGCACGAGGCCAGCGAGCGCAGTCGTGAGGAGAGGGCCCGCCGCGCGTGCGGCGTCGATGAAGGCCTC
>NZ_QSIL01000018.1 GCF_003469185.1 Collinsella sp. AM34-10
AGGGGCCCCGGGGGCGGGAATCTGAGCGCACACATTTCCTACACAACCAAGAATCATCCGCCTTTAAATCCAAAAAGGAGGGGACCTCGTATCCGAGATCCCCTCCTCCGCCTATCTATGGAAATAGGATTTCAAACCCTTAGGCCAACAGCTTGCGACCAGATTCCTCGATGGAATCAAGCGCCGCATCCGCCTCAGCTGCATCCGCGCCCTTAGCGAAGATGTACAGCTTGATCTTAGGCTCGGTACCAGACGGACGGACAATGCCCTTGTTGCCGCCCTCGAGATCGAACTCGATGACGTTTGCCTTGGGCAGGCCGTTCACGCAGGTGTTGTAGTCCACAACAGCCTCGATCTTGGACCCTGCGAGCTCCGCAGGCGGATTCTCGCGCAGACCGGCCATGATGCCCGCCATCTTTGCAGCACCCTCAGCACCCGGATAGCTCAGCGAAATCGTCTTGTTGTGATAGTAGCCATACTTCTCGTAAAGCTCGTGCATCGCGTCGGCGAGGTTCTTACCCTGCAGCTTGTAATACTGAGCCATCTGGCAAATCAGCAGCGAAGTGCTCACCGCGTCCTTGTCGCGTACGTGATCACCGGCCAGATAGCCGTAGCTCTCCTCGAAACCGAAGATAAAGCGATCGACTTCACCAGCATCGGAAAGCGAGGTAATGATGTCACCGATGTACTTGAAGCCCGTCAGGCAGCGACGGAGCTCAAAGCCATACTCCTCGGCCAGAGCATCGACCATGGCGGAAGAAACAATGGTAGTGACCGCGACCTTCTTTGTGAGATCCTCGCCGCGAGCGGCACGGGTCTTGCAAATATAGTCGAGCAGCAGGACGCCCATCTCGTTACCGGTCAACAGCAGGTAGTCATCACCATTCTTGACAGCAACGCCAACACGGTCGGCGTCGGGATCGGTCGCAAGCAGCAGATCGGGGTGAACCTGCTCGCAGAGATCGATGCCCTTCTGCATAGCCTGACGGATCTCGGGGTTAGGATACGGGCAGGTCGGGAAATCGCCGTTAGGCTCCTTCTGCTCGGGAACAACCGTGACATCGGTGATGCCAGCGCGCTCAAGAACCGTAGTAACGGGGATAAGGCCCGTACCGTTGAGCGGCGTGTAGACAAGCTTAAGCGGAGCGCCGGCAATTTCCTCGGCAGAAAGGTTCGTCACGCCGCGAGCGAGGACGGCCTCGTAATAACGCTCGAGACAGGAGTCGTCAATCCACTTGACAAGGCCCTGCTCAACAGCCTCATCGAAGTCCATAGACTTCACGCCGGTAAACGCATCGGTCTCGGCGATAGCCTTAGAAATTGCATCGGCGGCCTCACTGGTGATCTGGCAGCCGTCGGGGCCATAGGCCTTATAGCCGTTATAAGGCGCCGGATTATGGCTAGCGGTCATGCAAATACCACCGGAGCACTTAAGGTCGCGGACGGCCCAGGAAAGCGTCGGCACGGGAGAAATCTTAGGATACACGAGAGCAGTCACGCCGTTTGCTGCAAGAATGGCAGCCGTCGTCTTAACGAACAGCTCACCTTTATTGCGGCTATCGCGAGCGATGGCGACCGTCGGATGCTCGAAGGTCGCATTGAGGTAGTCAGCGAATCCCTGGGTCGCACGACCGACCGTATAGATATTCATACGGTTAGTGCCCGCACCGATAGTGCCGCGAAGGCCAGCAGTACCGAAGGCGAGATCCTGGAAGAAAGCGTCGGTGATGGCGTCCTCATCACCCTGCTCCTTCATCGTGTTAAGCTCAGCGAGGAGCTCCTCGTCCTTGACATTGGCAATCCAAGTATCAAGCAGCTCATGAACATCTGCCATGTGAGTCCTTCCGTCACAATCAATAAAACGACCCGTGTAAAACAGGACAAGCGCAGCAGTGCGCTAAAGCAAATATTAGTCCATTGAGAACAGAGAACCGACAAAAGAACGGTGAACGTCTATATTCAGCGGTGGATGATTAAATTGATTTAATTGCAAAAAGAATGTTGCCTATAAACGCAAAAAAAGGGGGAGGCCGCGAGGCCTCCCCCTTCTACA
>NZ_QSIL01000019.1 GCF_003469185.1 Collinsella sp. AM34-10
CGGCCCGCGCTGCATGAGCATGCCCTTCTGGCGCGAGGACCTCTAAGGTTTTCATAGACCGTACGGGTCTTAATACAAACATCTAGCTGCCATTAGATGTCTCCCAATGGGGCGGTGCGGGTTTTTCGCACCGCCCCATTCTTGTCTAATAAGTTAAATTAGCATCAGATAAGGTGTCCATTATGTCTAGAGGCGGTCACGTTGATACCCCAACGGTGTCGGCTTCTTTGTCTTTTGGGCATCATCTCGATTCCCATGACCTTTGCCGGCATCATCCCCGTGTTCTAGCGATTGGAGCTTAGTCATGGATATCAAGACAATTGGCGTTGAGGAATGGCTCAACGTTTGGGAGAAGAGCGCTACGTGGGACATTGCCCAGTCGACGATTTCGTCGCTGACCATGGGCGAGCTTCGCGCGCTCGACGAGCAGGACGGCGCTACGTTCTACGAGCGTCTGGATCGCGAGAAGATGAACTACGGCTGGATCGAGGGTTCGCCGGAGTTTAAGGCCGAGGTCGCCAAGCTGTATCGTTGCGAGGTCAATCCCGATCACATTCTGCAGACCAATGGCTGCACGGGCGCCAACCTCAACGCCATCATTGCCGTTGTCGGGCCCAGCGATCACGTGATTGCCGAGTGGCCTACCTATGCGCCGCTCTATGAGATCCCGCGTACGCTTGGTGCCGAGGTCGAGTATTGGGAGCTTCGCGAGGAGCTCGGATGGAAACCCGATATCGAACAGCTCAAGCGCCTCGTTCGCCCCAATACCAAGCTTATCTGCATCAATAACGCATCGAACCCCATCGGTACGGTGCTCGATGCAGACATGCTCGGGCAGATTGCCGAGATTGCCCGCTCGGTGGGCGCCTACGTGCTGTGCGACGAGGTGTATCTGCCGCTCGAGAACACCGAGTCCTTTATGTCGATGGCAGACGTGTACGAGAGGGCCATTGTCACCAACTCGGTGTCCAAGACCTATTCGACGCCTGCAGCCCGCGTGGGCTGGGTCGTTGCGGATGAAGAGGTGTCCAACCGCATCCGCACCTACCGCGACTACACCATGATCTGCAGTGGCGTGTTTAACGATGCTTTGGCGACCTACGTGCTCGAGCACAAGGACAAGATTCTCGAGCGCAACCGCAAGATCGTGTTTGGTAACCGAGATATCGCACAGGCTTGGATCGATACGCAGCAGCGTGTCTCTTGGACGGCCCCGCAGGGCGTGTCAACCTCGTTTATCCAGCTGGATATTCCCGAGGATGACGAGGAGTTCTGCAAGCGCCTGCTGGCCGATAGGGGAGTGCTGTTGGTCCCCGGTAGCCGTTTTGAGCTTCCCTGCGGAGCGCGCCTGGGCTACTGCGCGAGCGAAGATGTTCTTCGCGAGGGCCTGAGGCTTCTGGGCGAGGCACTGGCCGAGCTCGATCGCTAGTCCCTTGAGGTTCTCGAAGGCCTAAACCTTGCTGGACCCTAGGTGTACCGAATGCAGACCCGCTCCCTTTTGGGGAACGGGTCTGTTTGTCTTTGCTGCCGAAAAAGTCAAGTTGTTACAAATGGAGACGCAAGATCGATCGGGTATTCGATGGGCCTTATACTGAGCTTCCGGTGAACGGTATCCAACGTCTGGTAAACGGTAATCTGTTTGTCAAAAATGAATAGGACGCACTTTTTTCTGAATAAAAATCAAAATGGTTGAGACACAGCGAGAATTGCGAATTATATTCATATCGTTGCGTGAAATATGCAATTTGGGGGTGGTTTAACAAAGGTTAGTTTCAATTGATCCTGCGGTTAAAAAGCGTTTAAGCACGTAAATCCACTTTATTTAATCAAAGTATGCCATGCGTGAAGTATATGTGTATGCCGTTCACCCCTCATATAAAACCGTTCGGGGGCGAGGTGGAAGTATGGATTGATTTTGGATATAAATATGTCGTCAGCAATAACGCCTCACACGGAGGGGCGCTAACGAATCGGCCCTGACAGGGGCCCGAAAGAAAGGTAGGAGGCCATGACGAAAGGTCTGCACGTGCC
>NZ_QSIL01000002.1:0-681 GCF_003469185.1 Collinsella sp. AM34-10
TTAGACCATTTCAAATGGTTCGATGTCTGCCCGGATGCGACACTGAAGTAAGTGTCCATCCTCGCAGTATCCGGTTCTCAAGGTGCACGCCTGCGCGGTACATCCGGTTCGACCGGGCCGCGCGGCAAGGAGATATATTGCCAGACCGGAGGGGCCCCGGGGGCGGGAATCTGGGACTCCATATTTTGTTCACAAATGAATCTTGGGACCCTGGAACCCGTCAGGGTCTAATCAACGATCATATATCTCAGACAGACCGTATGACCTCGGTGTTCTTGCTGTCTGATGTAGACGCATCGCTTATATACCCAAACCAGAACTGAATAGCGCCTAGGAGATGGATTGCTTAGGTTCCCCTTATAGGGCCTTTACGCGGCAAAGGACCCCGCCAGACAGCGCTGGAGCCCCATTGGTGTGCAACCCCAAGCTGCAAAACGCGAAACGCGAGAGAAGATTGATTTGTGATCTAAATTGGCAGATCCATCTAGGAAATACACAACCAGCCAAAGAAGCGTTCCTAAGTGCGGACTATAAAGAACGAGTCCCAAGACAGGCCTCGAAGAGAATCAGCCCACTCCATATGCTATTGCGACTTTAGAATAAAGAAATCAGCTATCTAGAGCCACGGCTCGATATAAACGCAAAAAAAGGGGGAGGCCGCGAGGCCTCCCCCTTCTACAT
>NZ_QSIL01000002.1:691-296410 GCF_003469185.1 Collinsella sp. AM34-10
ATGCACTCCATATTTTGTTCACAAATGAATAGAACCCTCAGTTGCTTCACTGAGGCCGTATTCGAAGCAGCAGCTTCTGATATTGGCGATGACCAGCTGGTTTATAGGTGTTAAGGCATCGGTCATCTCTGGTGCGCCACTTTACTCCAAAAGCATCAGCTATTTGTTTCCCGTCGGTAAAAGGCAGGTTTTGTTCGCCAAGCGTTCTTATATATAGAGAAGTTCGGGTTCGAACCCGTACACCGGCAACAAAAAAGCGACCAACCGAAGTTGATCGCTTTCAATTCTATGCTGGAGCATCTAGAGGGTGTTTCCGAACTCATTTTCTCGCTGCCATTCATGCTTTCGAAGCATCGTTCGACCTCCGCAGCCTCATGTTTTGAGGATCTGCCGTGTTTATCACTGTTATTAATGAGTGTGTGGAAGTGATCCTCATACAGATACGTCGATCCGCCAGATAACTGAGAAGCATCTTTCTGCAGCCCTCGTTGTCTATCCTCACATCTCTCAGGTCTTCCGGAAATTCACAAGCAGTCTTAGGGTCAATTTGTTTCTGCTTTCAGAGACTTGTTTGAGAGTTTTTAAAGACAGTTCAAAACAATAAGTGAGACACCATAAAGCAGAGCAAGATGTGCCGGATAGAAAATGTAGAAGAAATATTTCAGCTTCAGCCCTCGCTTGCCATTATAAAGATTGATAAGCAGCAACGAAACGACCGCGGCGGCAACATCAGGATTTAATACATTAGCTGTAGCAAACTCAAATCCGCCGCCAACTATATGGCACGACGAAAGGAACACTGCGCATACTGCAGCAAAGAACATCTTGGCCTTGTTGTCGTGGAATAAATAGAACGCAGCCACAAGCAGAATGCCATACACACCGCCATCTAGTTTAGTGTATTCAGCTGCCAGTGCCGTCAAAACAATCAGAGCAATTTCTGCGATGTGCCTCTTCCATTTTGAAAGACTTTGTATCTTTTCCAGAACAATCAAAAAGACCAAGGAAAGCAGGAGCTCACACATAACATTTTGTTGCCGAAGGTCAAATAACTGCCCGGTTTGAACGAAATCGTATATGGGCTCCGCAATGATTGCAAAGACAAGCATATTTCGCAGGTACTTCTTTATGTCATGAGTATGCAAAAATCCCTCAACTATCAAAAAGCAAAATAAGGGAAATGCAATTCTGCCAAGAACATGAAGCACATCCGAAGCCTCGCTTAGAATCGCCCATTGTTCGTCTGATATCTGATTGTACGATGCGTGAGTCATGATTCCATTGGTCAGGACGATCCTGCTTACATGATCGAGAACCATCGAGATGGCTGCTATTATCTTTAATGTGCTGCCGCTAATTCCGTATCTATCTGTTTTCATTTCGTTTTCCTTCCTTTGGGTGGGCCGTCAGGGGTTCAGCCTGCTCCGCAGGCGGCCGCTGCGGCGCTCCGCGCCCTTTCGGGTTCGAACCCGTGCCGCGGCAACAAAAAAGCGACCAGCATCCGCCAGTCGCTTTTCTATTCTATGGTGGGCCGTCAGGGGTTCGAACCCTGGACCTTGGGATTAAAAGTCCCCTGCTCTGCCAGCTGAGCTAACGGCCCGCGGGTGGCATTGTACCACGGTCTGGGACTATTCCCAACTCCATTGGCCGTTCTGGAAAATCACAACTTCGCGTCCATCGGGCGTAATGCCCACAATATCGATGTCGTCCGTACCGATCATAAAGTCGACGTGCGTGCTCGAAACGTTGACGCCATGCTCAATGAGCTCCTCTTTGGACATATCATATCCACCCTCAATGCACTCGGGGAAGCCGACTCCCAGTGCAAGATGGCAGCTGGCATTCTCGTCATAGAGCGTGTCATAGAACAGGATGCCGCTTTCGCGAATCGGCGTGTTCTTGGAAATGAGCGCAACCTCTCCCAGATGAGCAGCGCCCTCGTCAGTATCGATGATACTTGCGAGTGTCGCCTTTCCCACACGGGCGTCGTAATCCACCACACGACCGTTCTCGAACTTGATCCAAAAATCGTCGACCTTGTTACCGTGATGGATAAGCGGCATTGCGGAATAGACGATTCCGTCAGCACGCATACGATCGGGCGAGGTGAAGACCTCCTCGGTGGGGATGTTGGGGAAGAAGGGGTGACCGTCGGGGGTCTCGCCCTTACCGCCGGCCCACTCATGCCCCTTCGTCATACCAATTACCAGGTCGGTTCCATTCGAAGCGGTATAGCGCAGGCAGTCGAAACGATTTTCGTTCAGAAAGCGCAGGTTCTTTTCAAACGCCGCATCGTGAAGCTCCCAGTCACTCTCCGGATCTTGGCCGTCAGCACGGGCGGTATGCAGAATCGCAATCCATAGTTTATAGATTGCAACCTCATCGGCGTCTCCCGGGAACACCTCGCGCGCCCA
The DNA here is from genome assembly GCF_003469185.1 of Collinsella sp. AM34-10. Taxonomy (GTDB): domain Bacteria; phylum Actinomycetota; class Coriobacteriia; order Coriobacteriales; family Coriobacteriaceae; genus Collinsella. The sequence goes on from NZ_QSIL01000002.1 coordinate 3,106, forward strand.
AGCCACGACCGGCGCTCCGGCAATGCACCACGGGTTGATGTTGTAATCCAGTCCGCGGCGGAAAATCTTGCACTGCGTGTTCCTCGCCTTGGAAGCGGCAGCGGGCTTGGCAGGATCGATGCCCTTGAGAGCGGCGGGGTCAGCACCCTCGATAAAGATAAAGCAGGCACCGTCCTGGGCCAGAGAATCCAGCTGTATGCGCTTCCACTCGGGCGTCTGCCCAAAATAGCTTTTCTCGACATGCTCGTACGCAAGCCTCGTCACGGCGTCGTCGGCCCAGATGACCGTCACGTGACCGGCACCGGCGTCATAAGCCTCCGCAACCACCACGCGCGCAAATGATGCGCACTCGACGGGAGACTGAACGACGACCTCCTGGCCGGGCTTAACGTTTACACCCTTGCGGACAACGAGACGCGCATAATTTTTAATCTTGGGCTCAAGGGTCTTCATGCCCTCAAGAGCTTCCTCGACCGTTAGGGCAGCTCGAATCATGTGCCACTCCATCTATCTATAGAACAGTAAAAAGGCGCGCCGCAAAAACGACGCGCCTTATATCTTAGCGATATGTATGGATACAAACGCTACTTCTTCTTGGAGTCCTTCTTGTCCTCCTCGGCAGCCGAGCGCTCGATAAGAGCGTTGAGCTTGTTCTCGGACATGCCCTCGGCCTGCGCGCGGTACATGTTGCGCAAGGGACGAATACGAACGAAGTCGTAGATAAAGTCACCCAGGATGATGACATAGGACAAAACGATGCCGACCATCTGAACAGGACTGGACACCGTGCCGCCGGGAGCGAAGTAGAGCGAAGCCCAAATTGCCACGACGAGTACCATGCCGATGGCGAGCACGGCCCACCAGATACGACGGCGCTTGGTGTAGTCCTCATCCTGCTTGAGAAGAATATTCGACACCGTATAGATACGATCCTCGCGAGCACGCTGCTTGGCCTTGCGGGCGCGCTTCTCCTCCTTGGAAAGGCCTTCCAGGTTTTCACCCTTCTCGAGCTCTTTGCGGCGAGCTTTAGACGAAGCCGGCACGACGCGAACGGAGCTCGCTGCTTGGCGGGCGGGTTTAGCAGATGCGGCGGACTTGCGCGCAACCCCGGTAACTTCGTGGGATTGCGTGCGCTTGTTCGTGGCGCTACGGGTACTCACTTATGCGTTCTCCTTCATGCTTGTGAACTGGGAGCCCGTGATGATCTGGAAGGCCTCGCGATAGCGCTCGGACGTGCCATCGATGACCTCGGCGGGCAGGTGCGGGGTCTCCCCCGTCATATCCCAGTTGGCCTTGAGCCAATTGCGGACGAATTGCTTGTCGTAGCTAGGCTGGATCTTGCCCTCCTCGTAGCTGGCGGCGGGCCAGAAACGGCTGGAGTCGGGCGTGAGGCACTCGTCGATCAGCGTGACCTTGCCATCGATAACACCAAACTCAAACTTGGTGTCGGCAATGATGATGCCACGGGTCGCTGCATACTCGGCAGCAGCCTTGTAGATCTTGAGAGACAGATCGCGAATCTGCGTGGCGATGTCCTCGCCAACGATCTCGCAGCAACGCTCAAACGAGATATTCTCGTCGTGATCACCGATCTCGGCCTTCGTGGACGGCGTGAACAGCGGCTCGGGAAGCTTGGAGGCCTCGGTCAGACCCTCGGGCAGCTGGATGCCGCAGACGGTGCCGTTCTCGTCATAGGTCTTCTTGCCCGAACCGGTCAGATAACCGCGGACGATGCACTCGATAGGAATCGTCTGGGCCTTCTTGACCAGCATGGCGCGGCCTGCGAGGTAGTCACGATACTCGGCAAACTCCTCGGGGAAATCCGCCGGATCGATGGAGACGAGGTGGTTGGGGACGATATCGGCAAACTTGTCGAACCAGAATGCCGAGATGCGGTTGAGCACCTCTCCCTTAAACGGAATCTCGTCGGGGAGAATAAAGTCGAACGCAGAAATGCGATCGGTGGCGACCATCAGCAGGTTTTCGCCGGCATCGTAGATATCACGAACCTTGCCACGGGAATCCGGACGACGCTCCATCGTTGTCACGTGAGTCACTCCTTACCTAAATACGACAGAAATGCGGGTTCTTTCCCGCATGTTTTCGCAAACTCGGAGCGGCAGGAACGCGGCCCCTCCTTCACCGAATAGCGAAAAGCTAGTGCTCCATTGTAGTAGATGCCGCGTCCGCCGTGTGCTCGCGAGGCAGATGAATCGTAAAAGTCGTACCCTTTCCAAGCTCCGACTCCACGGATATGTAGCCATGGTGACGCTCGACGATTTGCTTGGTCACGGCGAGGCCAACGCCCAGGCCGCCGGCTTCGCGGGCGCGGCTGGCATCTGCGCGCCAAAATCGCCCGAAGATGCGCGACAGGTCGTCCTTGGCAATACCGATACCGGTATCCGAAACGGCAATACTGACATGCTTGCGGTCACTGAGCACCGACACCACGACCCAACCGCCCTCGGGGGTGTAGCGCATGGCGTTGCTCATGAGGTTGATGACGCACTGCGTGATCATGTCGGGATCGGCCTCGACGACATCGTCGTGACCTTGGGTCTCGTCAGCAAAGCGCAAGCGCAGATCGCGGTCAACAAATAGGCGCTCCTGAGCGTTGACGATAGACCGCACAAAGGGAACCATGTCCACCGGTTCGAGATTGAGCGGCGCCGTGCTGTTTTCCATACGCGATAGGTCGAGCATCTGCTGCACCAAACGAGCCAGGCGGCGCGTCTCGGAAGCGACCGTCTCCAGATGCTCATCGTCGGTGGGATACACGCCGTCCTGCATGGCCTCGACCGTTGCAAGCATGGCCATGAGCGGCGTGCGAAGCTCGTGTGCGACATCCGAGGTCAGGCGCTTTTCGTGCTTCATATCTTTCTCGAGCGAGGTGGCCATCTCGTCAAAGGTCTCACCCAACTGATCGATTTCATCGTCGCCGCGCAAACCGGTACGAGCGGACAAATCGCCGTCGCGAATTTGCTTGGCTGTGCTGGTTATACGATGAATCGGTCTGGTAAGCATGCGCGACACGAACGATCCGATAACAACTGAGATGCAGACCGCAACAACCGCGGCAAGGGCCATGGCGTTAAAAGTCTTTTCCCTAAACGCAGAATCCGCCTTGGTGAGCAGGGCATCGGAGCCGATAGCCCATAGCTTCACCTGTCCGACATGCTCGCCAGAAGACGTTATGATTTCGACGTTGGCAACGCTATCGGAGTCGGTGGGCGCCGACGAGACCGGGCTATGCGAGGCCTTTTTACCGCTCGAGCTGCTCGACGCCGATTCGCTCTCGCGCACATCGGCGGTCGCACTTGCCGAAGGCCATGAGTCGTCATAGACGACAACGCCCTTTTTGTTGACAACCTGCATACTCAGGTCGTCGGACACCAAGCTCGATGTCGCGATCGTGCGTAGCTCGCCCGCAGTCCAGTTGCCGTTTTCCTCGTACGACGTCGCAAGCTTTTCGGCGGCAGAATTGGCAATCTCGACGATATTGGAGCGCGTGTAATCCGAAAAGACGGTACCCCACACAACGGAGACAACGCCCACCAGCACCAATACCGTCATGAGCGACGTCAGGGCAAAAGCCAAGGCCATGCGCGAGGGATAGCTCATCGCTGGCCGTGAATCGGAACGAGGCGTGTTCCAACTTGCCTTGGAACCCGCCTCGTTCTCCTGCTTATGCTTTTGCCCAATTTCAAAGCGCGCAGGTGTCATATGTGATTTCCCTATTTCTCGTCCGACTTATCGGTCTTGGCCGGAGCCTCGAAGCGATAACCGACGCCGTGAACGGTGTAGAGCCACTTAGGCTTCTTGGGGTCGTCGCCCAGCTTGGCGCGAAGGTTCTTGACGTGACTGTCGATGGTGCGCTCGTAGCCCTCAAAGTCATAGCCGAGCACCTTCTCGACCAGCTCCATACGGTTATAGACGCGACCGGGATGGCGAGCAAGCGTGGTGAGCAGCTTAAACTCGGAAGCAGTCAGGTCTACTTCCTTGTCCTCGACCAAGATCTTGTGGCCCGAGATATCGATGACCAGATCGCCAAAGTCGAGCACCTCAACGGCGGGCTCGTCTGCCTGGTGAGCACGACGGAACAGGGCGCGGACGCGGGCGACGAGCTCACGCGGCGAGAACGGCTTAATCAGGTAGTCGTCGGCACCAAGCTCAAGGCCGATGATGCGATCCTCGATCTCGCCCTTGGCCGTCAGCATAATGATGGGGACATCCGAGGTGTCGCGAATGGTGCGGCAAACGCGCTCGCCGGGAATCTTGGGGAGCATAAGGTCGAGCACAACCAGGTCGAACTGGTGCTTCTCGAACTCCTCGATCGCAGACTGGCCGTCCCCGACGCCAACAACCCAGTAGCCCTCGCGCTCGAGATAGGCAGCGACAGCGTCACGGATTGCCTTCTCGTCCTCGACCAGCAGAATCTTTTTTGCATCTGAAGCCATAACACGGCCCCCCTGTCTCAATTAGCTAAGAACAAGCCCATTTTAACGCACCTATGCCCGCCGAGCACCGCTACAGTGCGGCGGCTCGGCGGGCGGCACTCACAATTACAACGCGTTTATTCCCCCGTTGGCGCCCTTTTAACCCCTCGGCGCTAAAGAGAGAACAGGCGGGCGGTAACCGTCTCGGGAATTCCTTGGCTATTACGCACCGTGGCATAGGTTAAAAACGTATTCGATTTACCCGCCGTAGCTGGATAATCGCCATATTCGAGAGCGCGGTCGGGCGACAGCAGCGAACCATAGGTTTTGGCGGAGGTATCGATCAGAAAATGCGATGCCTGAACCTTAACCAGATATTTGCCTTTTCTGCCGGCAGCACACGCAAGCGGCTCGCGCGACAGGAATAGGAACGTCCCATTCTCGTTACCGATATAGGTGCCCATGTTGCCTAGGCTCCCCACGCCGCTATAGGTGGCCTCGATGGAGAACACAAACGTGTCGCCCATATATACGGCCTCGAAGGGAGACACCGATGAGGGAAGGACCAGCTGAGCCCTCTTGGTATTGTTGCCGTCCGTCAGGTCGATCGCCGTCATGCCGTAGTAGACGCCCTCGTCGTTGCGCACACGCGGGGAAATGGTCAAGATGCCGTCACTCACACGCGGGGCGGATGCAAAGCGGCCCGTTGACTTCCAAATGGCCTCGGCCTTTGCCTCGTCGAGCGAGCGGCGGTAGCAATACGAGTCGTGACTCGTCTTATTGCCGCCTGCAGCAGGCATCTTGTACCAAATGACGGACGATTCGAACGCCGTAAACAGCGGCGGGTCGTAGTCCTTGCCGCCTCGGTCGAGCTCGACCACATCGCCGACAAGCGACGCACCTGCCGTATTTTGCGCATAGAGTTTCCATGATGCATTCGCAAAGTTCATCTCGACCCAAGCAAATACGCCATCGCCGGCGCGGACATCGTAAAACGAATACCCCGCACCTTCCACGGGATCCTCGACGAGCGTCGTGAGTGAGCCGTCGCCCAGGTTGAGCATGCCGAGCGTATTGGCATGCCGCGCCGATGCGGGCGCCATCATCGCCGCGGCGTAATCACCGTCGCAGTAATACAGCAGCGTACCCAAAGGCAATGTCCATGAAGCTGCAGGCTCGAGGTCGATTTCGACAGCCTCGTACTCATCCGTAATCGAGACGATTTTTGAGTCATCTTTGATAACCTGCGGCTCGCCGGCGGCATCGTCGCTGGTGCCCGTTTTTTTCGAGCATCCGGCAAGTACCGTGGCAGCGCCCGCGGCAGCTCCACCGAGCACAAAGCCGCGGCGCGATATTCCGTTCTTGATGTGGTCGGCGATACCCATTAGGCGATCTCGGCGCGAGCGGCCTCGATAGCGCGGGTAAGCTGGTCGGCGCAGGAGGTCTTTTTCATACCGCAGGTATTACCGGCGAGAACCTCGATTACGCGATCGGCAGGAGCACCCTCAACCAGCTTGGAGATAGCCTTGAGATTGCCGTCGCAGCCGCCGGTAAACTCGACGCCCAGCACTTTGCTGCCGTCATCGGAAAGATTGAGGTGGATATTGCGAGAGCATACACCCTGAGGCTTGTAGTCAAAACTAATCATTGAGATCCCCTCTCAGAAAGAAATTTCAGACGTCTATTATCCCCGCCTGGCCCGACTTATTATCGTAAGCACCGATTCAACATCCTACGATGCATAGATTAGTGGGGGCAAGATTAGCAGCCCGTACCCCGTGCGTGGACTGTGCGCTTCTCCCGATACATATTGTGGTCGGCGACACGATATACATCGGCCAGCGTATTTCCAGCCGTCTCGACGGTCGCCACGCCAATCGATGCGCTGACCGTCAGTGCCTCATCGCTTACCGCGGCAAGACCGAGACGAAGATCCTGTTCCAGCCCGAGCGCAGACTCGTTGTCAGTATGGGGGCAAACCAGCAAAAACTCGTCGCCGCCAACGCGCATCGGCAGGTAATCCGCACCAGCCACCCGCCGCAGCACGGACGCCGTCCGTCGCAGCAGTTCATCCCCCATCTCGTGACCGTAGATATCGTTGGTCCGCTTGAGATAATTGCAGTCCAACATAATCACGCTCACGGGCAAGCCCTCGTTTACCAGGCTATCTCCGCGCGATTCAAGGTAGTTGCGGTTGCGAAGCCCCGTCAGTTTGTCTTGGTATGTCAGCTCCTCGGCATGTTTGACCATCGATATGTTGTGCGTCGCCACGACGACCGACTCCAGCCGGCCTTGCTCATCGCGATGCTGGGGGACAACCTGTAGCGAGTACCAAGCGCCTCGACAATCTCGCACCTCGGCAGCCAAGTACGGTACGCCCTCCATACGTTCGCGAAGCGTACTTATATCTACGAGTCCCACAACCGCTTCGCGGCTTTCGGGGCTCACGACATCCCGGCAGACCGTGTCCATAAAGTCATATGCCTCGCTGTGCTCGGCAAATATCTTCGCTATCGTCGGCGACATATTGATTCCCTCGATCTCGAGGGTGTCGAGATGCAAAAGGAAGGTCGAATCGTAGATGGCGCTTATGGCATTGATAATGCCGAGCTGTTTATCCTTTTCGACCAAATTGCGGCGATCAACGATATTTCGAGCCAACAGTACCACGACCCAAAACGCAAGGCACACCAAGACGCCAGCGGCGACAAATGTGATCCTGCCAGACATGACCTCAGATTTGGGATACAGCGCAAACAGGCGGTAGTCCTTGTATGCCGCACGCACCGCGTACCATTTGTCTCCTCGATATTCGATGCGCGTTAGGCCATCGTCTTTCCACTCAACCCCTGCGCTGGTGAGGAATCGGGCGAGCGACACGTCAGCATCGGCGCTGTTGGATGAGACAATCTCCGCATCCTCCATAACAAGCACCGTGGGGCCCTGGTGGAAGGTGCTGTTCGAAAGCACGTCGGCTATGGCATATGAATAGTCGTCCGCTGGATCGGAAACAAATGAGCGGTATGCCAAGGCGACGCCGTCGCCATACGGGATAGCACAGACGGCAAAAACGACACCACGGCGCTCGACGACAGTTGAGTAGGTCACTTTGGAACCTTGATACATCGATGCGACCGGCGCACAGGCCAGCTCCTCTCGCCACAACATGAGCGGATCGCGACCATCGATGTCGTAGTGGGCAGCCATATGGCCATCGGAGTCCATGACCATCAGCCCCGAAAGGTTCTCGGCATGGACAAATTGCTCGATAAGATCGTCGTTAACCTCAACGCGATCAGAGGACAGGAACGTCGCAAACGATTCGACCGCGGCGAGCAAATCGTGCGTCTCTTCGGTTTTTCTCCCCTGTTCATAGCGGTCATATTTTTCGCAAGCGTTTTCCAAAAACGCCATGGTTTCTTGGCCAAACCCAAGCGTTTTTTCGAGGCAGCGATGGGTTCCAACCGTATACAACAGGCCTAACAAGACAGCGCTGACAATAACGCCGACAGCTATGACGGCCAGAGTCTTTCGACGCAAGCGGTGCTCATCATTTGTCATGGATTTGCTCCTTGCCCGCCCGTCGTCGCTCCTGTCTTGTAATTGCCCACAATACGGTCAATCGTGCCATCTCGGTCCATGGCAAACAATGCGGTATTGAGATCCTTTACGATCGGTCCTTCATAGCTGTCATCAAACGCGACGCCCAGATCAACCGTCATAACGTTGTCAGCGAACACGCGGTAAAGGCCGGGATACCGGGCGACAAGTCGGTCAAGCGGCTGAACGTCCGCCATCCAACAGTCGACATACCCTTTGGCGAGGGCGGCTTTGCAGAGTTCGGCAGAACCATACGATTTGATTTGCACGTTCGGCGAGATTTCCAGATCCCCTGCGAGCAATCGGCGTTCACTCACCGAGCCCGCAATTACCGCGATGGTCTTGCTTCCATCGAGATGCGCCAAGGACTTGATGCCACTCGTTTTCTTGGCGGCAACCGAGACCGTCACGGTTAGATACGGCTCGGTCCAGTAATACTTATCCTCGCGATAACAGGGAGAATAATCACACCATAGGCAATCGATATCGCCGTTTTCGAGCAGCCGGTCGCGATCGTTCCAGTCAATATCGACAAACTGTGGCTTGAGCCCCGCACGCTCACACGCCTCGCGGGCGATGTCGATATCGATACCGGCGTAATCGCCCGTGGTATCGACATACACATAGGGGTCGTTATCCGTAACGCCGATTTTGAGTACCGGGAGATCTTTGTCGGCTTCATTCGAGGAGAAAGAGCTGCTTCGAACGGTATACGACAAGGCGGCCACACAGGCGGCAACAAGGAGCATGAGCGCAAACGAGACGATGGCGGCTCGCTTGATACGTCCGGGCACAAGCCTCCCTTCATCGAAACAGCAGTCGGATTTCATTGTATACCCGGGGCTGATGCGGCGATAAAAAAGCGCCTCACCCAAGATGGGCAAGGCGCCAAAGGTTGGAATGCATCCGCAAACGGCCGAATTAGGTTAACCCTACTCGAAGCTCAGCTGCTCCAGGCGATCGAAGACCGTGTCGATGCGGGTGAGGAAGTCCCACGGATCAAAGATCTCGTCGAGCTTCTCCTGGCTGACGGTGCAGCGCGGATCGGCCTCGAGACGCTCCTTAAAGGTGGGACCGGAGACACAATCCTGCACTTCGTGCCAGGTGGCCATGGCGTTTTCCTGCACGATAGCGTAGGCGTCCTCGCGGGTGATGCCAGTGTCGACGAGGGCCAACAGCACCTTGGAGGAGAAGATAAGGCCGCGGGTCTTGTTGAGGTTGGCCATCATGCGAGCCGGATACAGCTGCAAGCCGTCGATAACGCGGATGAGGCACTGGAACATGTGGTCAAGCGCGATGAAACTATCGGCCTGGGCGACACGCTCGGCAGAGGAGTGCGAAATATCGCGCTCGTGCCACAGGGCGACGTTGTCGAAGGCGACCTGGGCGTTGGACTTCACGATGCGCGACAGGCCACAGACCTTCTCCATGGTGATCGGGTTGCGCTTGTGCGGCATGGCGGAACTGCCCTTTTGACCCTTGCGGAACGGCTCCTCGGCCTCGAGCGTATCGGTCTTCTGCAGATTGCGAACCTCGGTAGCGATGCGCTCGCAGGTGGCCGCCGTGGTGGCAAGGACGCCGGCGAGGTAGGCGTGATGGTCGCGGCTGATGACCTGCGTGGACAGCGGGTCGTGCACCAGGCCCAAGTGCTCGCAGACGTACTCCTCGACGAACGGCTCGATGGAGCTGTAGGTGCCGACAGCACCCGAAATGGCACCGAAGGCAACGTTCTTGCGGGCATCCTCGAGACGGTCCAGATCGCGCTTGAGCTCCCAGGCCCAAGAGCCAAACTTCATACCGAAGGTCATCGGCTCGGCGTGGATGCCATGAGTACGGCCGGCACAGAGTGTGTTGCGCTCCTCGAAGGCACGACGCTTGCAGATCTCGCCGAGCTTCTTGACGTCCTCGATGATCAGGTCACAGGCCTGGGTGAGCTGGTAGCACAGAGCCGTATCGCCCAGGTCGGAACTGGTCATGCCGTAGTGGACCCAGCGGCTGGGCTTGGGGTCGCCCTCGGGAACATCGGCGTCGATGTACTCCTTCATGTTGGTCAGGAAAGCAATAACGTCGTGGCGCGTGACTTCCTCGATCTCATCGACCTTTGCCTTCTCAAAGTTAGCGTGATCGCGGATCCACTGGGCTTCGTCTTTAGAAATACCGATCTTGCCGAGCTCCGCCTGGGCCTCGCAGGCCAGGACCTCGATCTCCTGCCAAATGGCGTACTTGTTCTCGAGGGAGAAGATGTGTCCCATCTCCGGGCGAGTATAGCGATCGATCATAGCGGCTCCTTTTTGGCTATTGGCACGTTGGTCGTAACTCGACTATTGTACCGTGCGCAGGCGCCCGTATGAGCAACGGGCATCAACCTAACATGTTGCAGATGGAGCGGTCATGAGGACGTCCGCGTATTTGCGAAGCAAATACGCACCGGCTTCAGGCGAGCCCCTCGGCCTCACGAAGCCGCGGGGGAAACTTTGTTGAATTGGCCGTCCCCATGTCTCCCGTGCCCGGTGGAGCGGGCAACGGGACGTCCGCGTATTTGCTTCGCAAATACGCACCGGCTTCAGGCGCCTTCCGGCGCCTTCGCCTGCTCGCTACAAACGCTTCGCGTTTGCTTTACGCTCGCACCCTGGCGGGTTCGAGTCCCGGCACTTTATTGAAAAAGGCACGGCACCGTGATGGTGCCGTGCTTGTGCTTTTAACTGGAGCGGGCAACGGGACTCGAACCCGCGAGTGTCAGCTTGGGAAGCTGATGCCTTACCACTTGGCGATGCCCGCATATGTGGGGGATAGTATAACGCGGTTGTCTTGTTCTATACAAGGGTGACGATGCTTGTTTTAGCTGTGGAGAATCGTCCTACAAACAAGCCAATTGTGGAGATAGGGACCTGTAGGCTCTCCTATTTACCGTTGTCTACCTGCAGCTTTATTCCATTGTCTTTCATAGGCGCCATTTGTCAGATATCGGGCAAGCGTTTGGTCAGGTTCTGGTACTTACCCGCATGAACCTCGGGGGTAGCCTCATCCCAAGCGCCGCGGCCTCCCCGTGCGGCGCACGAGGGATAAGGAGCAGCCATGTCCAACGCACCCACGCACTCTGTCCACAGCGCAATCACAGCAGGATCGCTGCTCCTAGTCCTCTTTTTACTTTTAGGCTGCATGACACCGGATGCCGCGCTCGCCGTCGACGGTTATGAATCGCTCGGATTCCGCACTATCAGCAATGAATGCGGTCCTTTTGAAGTTGGCAAATACGAGGCACAGGATTCTTCGATTGCCTACTGCATGAACCAGGAGCGCTTTGGCCCTAGCACACCGGGCGGACCCTGGCTCACCTATAATCAGGGCTGGGTATGGCTCGAAGACGAATTCGCGGCCATCATCTGTCATGGCTACCCCACCGCCACATCCTTTGGCGGGCATAACCTATCCCCCGATCGAGCACGTGCCGCAACCCAACTTGCCGTCTGGATGCTCAACGGCACCACCCATACCGACGGATCATTCTCATATACAACCGCCCGGGGCGTCACAGAGAGGGGAAATTTTTCCGGCGACAATGAGGTCGTTGCCGCAGCGCGCTGGCTCCACGACGGCGCCAAGTCGGGAAGCATTAAAGCCGCACCGCATCGCGCGCGGCGCTATTTGGGAGCTGTGTCGGGCGGCAGTAAACGTCAAGACATGCTCTACGTGCTCCCGGCCGTCTCCGTATCCTTCCAAAAACAGTCAGCCAACGCCGCCATCACGAGCGAAAACGATACCTACAGGCTCGACGGAGCGAGGTTCGACATCTATGAGAGCGTCGGCGACAAGCGTGTCGGCAGCATCCAGATGGACAGCAGCGGTCGCGCGCAGGCGACACTTTTGCCCAACGCGGCATATTACCTGGTCGAAACCAAAGCTCCGGCGGGTTATATCCCCAGGAGTGACCACATCGCCTTTTCCACCGGCAATGACGGCGGGAATGTCGTCATCGATGAGCAGCCCGGTACCATTACCCTGCGCATCGCAAAGGTCGATGCCGCGACAGGGGCAGGCCCTCAAGTCAGCGCGTCACTTGCCGGCGCTGAGTTCACCTGCGTCTCACAGTCTACCCCGGGCTGGACGCACACCCTCACGACGGATGAGGACGGCCGGGCAACACTTACCGACATCCCCCTGGGCATCTTTAGCATCTATGAGTCGAGAGCTCCCGAGGGTTATCTGCCCTCCAATGAAACCTGGAGCTATACCATCGGTGCCGACCAGCTCGGAGACGCGGGCGTCGTTGAACTCGAGCGTCGCATCCCCAACATCCCCATCGCTTTTGACCTCGAGATTTCAAAGTTCAAGGACTGCGGTAATAGTGACGAATCTGGTGTAGAGCAGCCGGCGGAAGGCGTGGTCTTTGAAGTGGCAAGCAACACTTCGCAGCAGGTTGTTGGAACGCTGACCACCAATATCTACGGCTTCGCATCGACCAAAGACCAGGCCGGAGCATGGTTTGGCGCAGGAGAGCGCCCCGATGGCGTCAGCGGAACCATACCGTATGACCGTGCCGGCTACACCATTCGTGAGGTTGTCGACACTGTGCCCGACGGCTTTAAGCAGGCAGGGGAATGGACTATCACAGCAGAGCAGATCACGGACGGCGCAGAGCTTCAGTACATCGTAGACAACCACGCCCTGTCGACACATCTTCAAATCGTGAAGCGCGATGCTCAGACCGGCAACGCCGTACCACGCGCTGGGTTCACCTTTCAGCTGCTCAACGGCGACCGTGAGCCCATCTCGCAAACATCCTGGCATCCCGCCCATACCGTTATGAATACCTTTACGACCGATGAAACCGGCACCGTCACCCTACCCGAATCGCTTAACCCGGGCACGTATTACATACGAGAGACTTCCGCCAAGGAACCGTATCTTGTTGGTGAAGATCTGGAGATAACGATTCCCGCCGACATGAACTTAACGCCCGTCGCGGTCGCCTCGTTTTACGACGACGCGGCAACAGGAAGCATCGAGATCGTCAAGAACGATGCCGTAGGTGGGCGCGCCCTTGCCGGTGCTGTTTTTGATATCCGTGCCGCGGGCGATATCGTGCGCCCCGACGGCAGCATTGCTGCCCTGGACGGCGAAACCGTCACATCCATCACGACCGACGAGCGGGGATTTGCGTGCGCGACTCATCTTTCACTGGGGTGCGGAACCGCCACCTATGAGGTAATCGAGGTGCAGGCACCCGAAGGTTACCTGCTCGACCAAAGCGTCCACACCGTCGAGCTGTCGTATGCCGGTCAGGAAACACCCGTGATCAATGCGCACCTCGATGTTTCTAACGACTACACCAAAATCGACATCTCCAAAGTAGATTTGACCGGCAAACAAGAAGTGGAAGGCGCCCGGCTCTCCCTCCACGGTGCCGACGGAACCGAAATTGACGCTTGGACCTCCTCTGACAAACCGCATCGCATCGAGCATCTTTTGCCCGGCACCTACACCCTGTGCGAAGTGATGCCCCCGCGCACTTACGACCTTGCCGAAGACATGACGTTTGAAATTAAGGCCACAGGAGAAGTGCAGACGGTAACCATGAAGGACGCACCCATCGAGATCGAGGGCAGAGTCGACAAGCGGCAAGAGATCGCCCGCCCTATCGGTAAGGGTCTCGTCGCCAACGGCGATGGCAAAAACCGAGCCGTGGCACAATCCGATGCGGACGGCTCCTTCTCTTATACGCTCGATGCTAAAAATGAGTCGAATACCTGGGTTGATGAATTCACCATCACTGACGATCTCGAATGCGCCAAGGAAGGCACTGCCAAACTCATCGCCATCGAAACCCCTGTCGCGACCGGGGACATCGACGGTCTTTGCAACGTGTGGTATCGAACGTCTCCAGTGGGAAGTATCGATACGGGCGAACAGACCAATGCAACGCTCAGCGCCGGGCATGACAACCCCTGGCTCGAAACGGACGAGGTCAAAAAGCTCCTAGGTGACGATTTGCGCATGGTCGATTACGGCGATTGGCGTCTTTGGAAAGCCGATATCCCAACAACGGAGTCGGTCACCCTCGAGGCAAAAGAGCTCGCTCTTTTGGACGATACCGCCGTCACGGGCATTCGTCTTGAGTACGGGGCCGTATCGGCCGACTTCACGACAAGAGGCGCTGCAGAATCTTGGACCCGCGAGGACCTCAAAGACGAGCATGACGACCTTGATGATGTGAGCGCCGTCCTTGACTCGGATATTCACGGTGCCGTCATCCATATGCAGGCCGCGTCGTCTTACACGCCTCAGACCGCACTCGCCAACAGCGCTCGCGTTGACCTCTGTCGCAATGGCGGCGGTAGCAACCTTGAATCACATGACGAGGATCGCGTCATCCAGCGATGCGCCATGCCGCAAGATTTACCGGCAACGGGCTCCCTTCCCATTGCCGCCTGCCTCACCGCCTTCGTGACCTCCGGCGCCGCGGCAATCTGGTTTGCCCATCTAAAGCTGGCGTCAAAACGTCGCTGACGCAATAAAAAAGAGGCGAGCCCGTCTCCCGGCTCGCCTCTTATTCGTTCGTGGCGAAATGGCTATTCCCCAGATGCAGACCCACCGTCGATGAGCGCTTGATCGGACTCGGAGATGCCATCGGCTCCCAAACTCTGCTCGTGCTCCACTTCTTCGCTAATCGTGGACTCAGGCGTTGAGCCTTTAACGCCCACGATATACGCGGCCCCGAAACCAAGGACAATGGCGATCAGGGCCAAGATGAGATAGACGGGCCAGTGGCGCTTGATGTACGAAAACACGCAGACTCCTTATAGGTCAACCTACGAACGACGAATGACCTCGGTCACGACCTCGGACACCGTAGCGATATTTGTCGGATTGACGTTGTACGGCAGATCGTCCTCAGTGTGAGCGCATGCCAAACGTGGGCCGTCGACGCCGGCAATGGTAAGGGCGCGTCGGCTTGCCTCGAGAGCAGCATAGGCATCGGTCTTGGCATAGGGCATCTCAAATGCACCGCAATCGACATGGAACGACTTGCACACCTTGTTGACCAAGTTCATGATGCGTCGGTCACCCTTGAGCAGCTGCTGCTCGCCCTCGACCGTCACGACCGAAAGCCTACCGGCACCAATGGACTCAAGGTTGATAAAGAACACGCCGCGGAGCTTGTCGCGATGCGCGGCCAGGAACGCCTTCATGCCGGCGCCGTCGCAATCGGAAGCGCCTATAGCCACAAACCAGATGTCGTGGCCAAGCAGCTCGTCATCGCCCATGGAGGCAACGGCAGCGAGCATATCCTCGGCGGAAGCTCCATCGGAAGACGTGGCACCGCCCTTCCAGCCGTCGTCGTCATCCTCGAAGTTATCCCACGAGCCGATACCGCGACCAGACTTCTTGGCGTCGTAATCATCCTCGACACCAAGCCAATCGCTCATGCTGTCCTGCTCGTTTTTCTTTTTGCGACCGAACAGACCGCCCAAGCCGCGCTTTTGCGGCTTGGCGGCCGGAGCGGCAGGAGCCGAGATAGTCTCAAGCGGCTGAACATCCGAGCTGACCGGCATGGGGGGAACAACCGGAGCCGATGTGGGCTCGGGCCCCTGTGCCGTCGCGAAGGGATCGTTAACCTGAGCCGAAGGGTCGGGAAGGTCGAACAGCGAGGTGCGCGAGGCGACATTGGCCTGCTGCATCGAAGGCATCGAGGGATCGGGGACCGAGGCCAGCGGAGACGCAGAGGGCATGGGAGCCGGCGCGGATGCCGGGTCGGGAACGTTCATGTTCGGGCGCGGCGACGCCTGAGACGAGATTTGAGCCATCAGAGCATCGACCGTCTCGGCCTGCGACGGAGCAGCATTGGCAACCGTGGCGCCGGGATCACTCGGCGCGGGCATGGTGAAGATCTGCGTAGAGTAGGGCCTCGACTCATCCGCCTGCGGAGCTTCGGGGGCCACGGGCTCAGGCTCTTGCTCGGAGCTGTCCGCAGCGACCTGTTCCGCCACAGATTGATCCTCGACCGTATCGGGCGCAGCGGGCTCGTCCTCGACAGGAGCGGAAAGGGGCTCGGCGATAGCGGTGCCCTGCTTCTCAAACGTCATCGTGGCATCAAACGACACAGTGCTGTCGACCGGCTGTTGGGTTTCGAAAGTCGCCGTCTCCCCGGCAACATCCGCAGGCGAAGGCTGCGGCGCCTCGAAAGACGTCGTGGCGTCGGCAACATCAACAGATACCGGCTGCTCGGCGTCGTTTTGCTCAAATTCCTGTGCCGCGCGCTCGCGCTCGGCCTCGGCCGCCTGTTGCTGGGCTGCAGCCTCGCGCTCGGCTGCCTCGCGGGCAGCGGCGCGCTTTTCCTCAAAGTCGTCAACGAGTTTCTTGCCCTTTTCGAATGCCCCCTTAAAGAAATGGGAGGCGCTGGCACCGATCGAAGAAAACGCGGAAGCGATATCGGCATGGGGCGTCGTCACCGGAAGCTCGGCAGAAAAATCGGTGTCGCTCTCGTAGGACACACGCTGCGGATACGCATCGTAGTCGTCCTCGGTATTATCGAGCTCCTCGGGCGCCGGGGCAGGCGCCATGACGTCCAGACCGGCTGCGGGATCGATAGCAGTCTCCGCATCGGCTTCCGTCTCGACGGCATTGGCCTCATCGGGCTGCGCAGCCACGACCGGATCGGGCTGGGGCGCGGGCTCGAACGTCGGCTCCTCGCCCTCTTCGTAATCGAGCGTACAGGACTCGGGAAGCATTCCCAGGGCACGGATGGCATCCGAGCCAAACCGGATGTTGCCGGCGGCATTGCGATAAAGCTTGGGCTCGGGCTCGGCCTGCTCGGCCGCGGCAGGCTCCTCTGCCGACTCGGCAGCGGACTCGTCTGCAACGGGCTCCTCGGCCGGAATATCTTGGACCTGGGACTCGGGTGCAATGACGCCAATCAGGGTCTCGTCGGCAGAAGCACCTTCGAATCCATCGATTTGCTCATCAAAAGCCTCGCCCTGCTCACCCTCGGGAGCGACCGGCTGGCCATACTCATCCTCGGTATAGGCAGGCTCTTCGTACTCGATGGTATTGCCGTAATCGTTTTGCTGCTGGGCCGCGGCGTACTCGGCTGCCGCGCGCGCCATCTCCTCGGCGCGACGCTTCTGCTCGCCAAAATACGTGTCAAACGGAATATCGTCAGGGAACTCGTTCTCACCCTGATAGGGGGCGACGTTATCCATGACACCCAGCATGGCGGCAACAGAGGACTTGTTGCAAACCGAGCCGGACGTGTAGGGAAGGACAAAACGATTGGAAATGATATTGGCGGCATTGGCGAGCGCCACGAGGGAGGCAAGGATCGCGACAATCCACAGCAGGACCTTCAACGCGCCGGGAAGCGGCAAGATGCGCAGGATGGCAATAGCCGCGGGAGCAATCGTGGCAATCGGGAGCAATTTGGCGATCAGCGCTCGGTACGGCGCATAGGGCTCGCGAGCGAGCAGTTCGGCGCGCGGGGAGTCATAGTGCGCGACGACGACAACCGGGCGATTGCGCGGAGAGGCAAGCGGGCCCGACGCCTTGTGGTAGGCGATGACGTTTTGGCTCACGCCCGTCTTGCCCAGGCGCGAGATCACGGGACGCCCGGTTCTCTCGAGCACATAGAGCACGGCTCCGACAATGGCCAACAGGGTGCCGACTAAGCCGATACCGCCACCGATGCCCATAAGCAGGGCACCGGCGAATGCCAGAATGCCCGTAACGGCAAACGCCATCCTGCTCGGCGCGGGAGCATTAAACTCCTGCACCTCGGGATCAAAGCCGTGGTTGCGGAAAATTTGAGCGATATCTTCGGCAGCCAAGCGCTCTTCTTCGCTGCACGCCGGCGTGATGCCAGTGTTCTGCAACAGGTGGTTAATATAGTTCTGGGTGTTCGCCATATGCGCTCCACATCCATAATCCGACAAATAGGCCCAATGTATGCACATTAGAACCGTATATAGTCGAAAGTATACCCCGAGCGGGCGCAAACGGCCGAATTCTGGGCATCTTAACGCCCCAAGCGGACAAGGATATAGCCTAATCTCCATATCGGACTAAAATCATGGCATCAAACACCTTCCCATGCGAGGATTCTATGACGGCAAGCGATACAACCGTAACGAATAAAAAGGGGGCGCCGGAACCCGGTTTCGACAAGACCGCCCAGCGCATCCTCAATCTGTTCTTTGTCCTCAACAGCTCTCCCGAGCCATTGACCACAGAGCAAATTGTCCTGGATTCCGATCTTGGCTATGGGTCGGGCAATATCGACTCGGACAAGCGCAAGTTTCGCCGCGATCGCGAAAAACTCCTCGAACGCGGAATCACGATCAAGGAAGTCCGCGCAGCAGGCGCCCAAGAAACCGAAGAAAGCGCGTGGACCATCGATCGCGAGCACACGTTTGCGGCCGGTGGCCTCATCACCGCAGACGACGCGGACATCTTGCTCGACGCTATCGACCAGACCCTTGCGACCGGTTCGGCCGCGTTTGCCACGCCGCTTGCAGACATACGCTCCAAGATCGCCTACCTCACCGGCGCATCGACCGCAGAAGAGCCTCCCGCCCGTCGCTTACCCGCCGTCGATGCGGTGTGGAGCGCTTTCGCCGAACGCTGCGCACTGCGCTTTTTGTATCAAAACGGGCACGGGGAGCAAAAAGAGCGCACCGTCTGCGTATACGGCATGTTTGAGCACGAGGGTGTGGCGTATTTTTGCGGACTCGACAACGCCACCGATGAAATCAGGACGTTTCGCTGCGACCGTATCGTTCGCGCATGGCGCCCCTCGAAGGCCTACTCCATCCCCGCCGACTTTAACCTGAACGATCGCCTGTTCTTCGAGTTTGATTTTGCCGATTGCAAGCCCGTTATGGCGACCTTTTCGTTTGCCCCACAAGCCCAGGCCGACATGGTCAGCGGCCTAACGCGCGGTCGCGGGGAGCTCACGCACACCGAAGAGGGTTGGACCTGGACCGTCGGCGTGCGCGACCTTAATGCCGCTGCCTCGTTTTGTATGGAGCACGCCATGGACGGCATGAGACCCGTTGCCCCCGATGCACTTAAACTGGCGTGGAACCACCTCATCGAAAGGACGGTGCACGAGCATGCCCGTGCGTAAACTCACCAGCGAGCAAAGGCTCTCGCGTGCGATTGACATCATGGAGGCCCTCTACGCTGCCGGTGAGACCGGTATGACACGAGGGGATATCTGCAGCCGTTTTGATATCACGGGTGCGGCGCTCGACGAAATTATCGATATCGTCTCGACCCTCGCTGACCGTGAGTCGGGCGCACGCATCATCTGCGAGCGCCACGGCGAGTGCATCATCCTGACAGGCGATGCGGGGCGTGTGCTGCCCTTGCGCCTAAGTGCCGCCGAAGGTGCCGTGCTCAACCACGAACTCGAATCGATGGGAATCGACTCTCGGGCAGCAGAGCGTATCCGACACGCCCTCCTACCCGAGAAACTCGGCTACAACCAGCGCGTCGTCGATACCGTTGCCCGAGGATCGCACTGGCAACAGCTGAACTGCGCGATTCAAGACGGCGTTCGATGCCGCATCATCTACCGTTCGATGGACGACACACGGCCGCGTGAGCGTCTCATCGACCCCCTGCGCATCGCGACGCATGGCGACCAAACCTATCTGATTGCCTGGGATGTCGAAGTCGACGAGCAGCGCTCCTACCGCATGGACAAAATCGAAGGCCTTACCCTTACCGACGATTCCGTGGAGCGCCACGCGCCCGCGTCCTTGTCCCTCCACGAATCCCTTTCCCAAGCGGAGCAGAGCGCAAAACTCCTCATGCCGCTCGACATGGCAGAGCGCCTAGACTGGGCCGGCATCATGTCGATTGAGCCAAACGGGGCAGACATGGCGACGGTGACCGTGCGTTATGGGTCAGAGCATTGGCTGTTCTGCCAGGTAATCGCAGCGGGCGGAGCCATCCGCATACTGGATGACCCCGCCCAGGCATTGCGTCTATGCGATATGGCGAAGAGCCTGACCTGCCCGCTTTAACGGCGTCGCTCGTGGCGTGCACGCCACAGCTGCAAATAATGACCGATCTGTGCCGACTCGATACGCTGGTAGGAAGTCGTGGGCAGCGACGTCAAGAACTTCTTGCCGTAGCCCTTTGTCACCAAGCGCGGATCTGCCAAGATGAGCACACCGCAATCAGTCGACGAGCGGATGAGACGGCCGGCGGCTTGCTTGACTTCGAGCACCGCCTCGGGCAGCGAGTAGCGCGCCCAGGCGCGGTCTTCGCGCAGGTTGCGCTCACACGAAAGAGGATCCGTGGGGCTCGAGAACGGCAGCTTGGGGATAATGACGCAACGCAGTGTCTCGCCGCTGGCGTCAAAGCCCTCCCAAAAGGCCTTGAGCGCAAAGAGCGATGAGGTCGGCTCGTTGATAAACCGATCGCGCAGGCGACGCGGGGACGAGTTGCGCTGCTGGCAATTGAGCTCCAGGCCCGCTCGCGCCAATTTGGGCTCGACACGGGCATACAGGTCCTCCATGTCGCGCCTGTTAGTGAAGAGCGTGAGCACCGATCCACCCATGGCGAGATGGGCATCGACCAGCACACGCTCGAGCGCCGACAGATAGTGCTCGCGATCGCGCGGATCGGGAATGTCCCCCGCCACGACCACGGCCATATTCGAGTCAAAGTCATAGCTCGAATCCAGGTGCAGCGATGAGGATGTCGACTCACCGATGCGATCGAGGCCGACAGCATGGTTGAAATGCTCAAAGCTCTTGGACACCGTCATGGTCGCCGAAGCGAAGATGGCCGTGTGCACTTCGGGCAGCCACTCGTTCGCCAAGGCCTCGCCGATATCGATGCGCTCGGCGGTCATAGACTCCCCGCCCGCGCGCAGCCGACGGTTCACCTGCAGCGAGTACACATAGTGCTCATCCGTACCCTCAATGATGAGTTTGAGGTTCTCGTCCAGCTCGTGCAGACGGCGCGAAATGTCGCCTAGGTCGACAACGACCTCGGGCTTATCGGCGGCGACGGTCTGCACCAGCGCGTCTACGCTTTTATCCGCCTGGTCCAGCGCATCAATTGCGGTATGGGCCGACTGCAAAAAATCGTGCCAGTCATCCGACTCGCGCAGCTCGGGGCCAATCCACAGATTCGCGTTATCGTAGCTCCCACGGGCGCGACGGCCGAGCTCGCGCACACCATCGAACACATCGGCAATCGCCATGCTCGCGCGGGCAACCGTCGACGTCGCTTTGGCGGTGAGTCCCAGGTAGAGCGTGGAGCCCTCGGAAGTGGCCAGGTCACGGGAAACTTGACTCAGCGCGCCGGCACTCGACCCACCCAAGCGCTCAAACAGCACGCGCGACTCATCTGCCGAAACCACGCGCGCCCATTGGCGACGGGCCTCGCGCTCGATGGAATGGGCCTCGTCGACCACCCAGTGACGAATCGGGGGCAAAATCCTCCCCTCGGCGGCCACGTTGCGGAACAACAGAGAATGGTTGGTGACCACCACGTCGGCATGTGCCGCACGACGGCGCGCCCCGTGGACCAGGCATTTGTCAGGGAAGAACGGACACAGACGACGAGCACACTCGCGCGAAGCCGTCGTAAAGTCGGGACGGTTGACGCTGCGCCAGCGAATGCCGAGCGAATCGAGGTCGCCATCGGCAGATTGGCACACATACGCCATGATTACCGCAACCGCCGTGAGCGTGTCAGCAGGATCGCGCTTGGTGGTGATCTCAACCTGACCACGGCTCATGCGCTCGAGCTTGCGTAGACACGGATAGTGGTCATAGCCTTTGAGTGCACAAAACGACAGGCCCCCGTCCAGCTGTTCGGCGAGCTTTGGCAGCTCATGGTACATAAGCTGGTCGGCAAGATTATTCGATTTGGTCGCGATACCAACCGTGATGTTGTTGCGGCGTGCGGCCTCGGCAAAAGGCACCAGGTAAGCCATCGATTTGCCGACGCCCGTCCCCGCCTCAATCACGCGATGCGTTCCCGTAACGAGCGCGTCACGGACCTCGAGCGCCATCGCGATTTGCTCATCGCGCGGCTCGTACGTGGGATACATGCGATTGACTAGGCCACCGGGGGCATAATCCGCCTCGATCTCTTCACGGCTCGGCATCTTAAGGACCGGCAACTCGTCCGCATCAACGCGATCGTCTGCACGATCGGCCTTGAGCACGTCAGCACGAGCGGCGCTGAGCGAAAATATCGAACCCGGGTTCTGGCCGGCCAAAAAAGAAAAAATGGGGCGATAGGACCAAGGCACGTCCGCGTGCATGTCCGCCAAGCGCGCCATAAGGCCCGAAGGCAGGTCGGTAAGCGCAACCAACAGCACGCGCCACACACCGCACAGGGCATCAACGTCTGCGTTCGCGCGATGCGACACCGAATCGCACCCAAACAAGTCGGCCATAAAAGACAGCTTGTGCGAGGCCAAGCGCGGAAGTGCGATGCGCGACAGTGCCAGCGAATCGATCCAGATGTCGCTGACGTTGACACCGCCCTTGACCGACTCGATAAACGAACGGTCGAAGGTGGCGTTATGCGCAATCACCGGGCAGCCGCCGACAAAATCGGCGAGAGCGGCCACGGCATCGACGGCCGATGGGGCATCCACCACATCGGCGTTTGTAATGCTCGTGAGTTCGGTAATCTCGGCGGGAATCAGCTGCTTGGGGTGCACGAAGGTATCGAACCGGTCGACGATCTCGCGGCCCGAAAGACGGGCAGCCGAGATCTCAATCAGTTCATTGTCCTGCACCGAAAGACCCGTGGTTTCGGTATCGAGGACGATAACATCTTCCTCGATGAGACCAAACGATTGGGTTTTGGCACGCTCGGCAAGCGTGGCATAGGAATCGATGACAAACTGCGGCGTTCCCGACGAAACAGCGTCCTCGATTAGCATGCAACGCCCGCTCGACGAAGTCCCATACGAATCAGACTGTCACAGACCTGTGGGAACGTCATGTCATCGGTGTGGCGAATCTCATCCGGATACAGCGACGTATCGGTCATGCCGGGAATCGTGTTGGTCTCGAGGATGACGGGGCCATCCTCGCTCACGATAAAGTCGCTGCGTGAAATGCCCAGGCAGCCGAGTGCCTTATGGGCCGCGCAGGCAAGTTCCTGGGCACGTGCATAGTTTTCGGGGGAAATCTGCGCCGGAATGCGATGGATATCCGTGGGGTCCACATACTTCACGTCCAGATCGTAGAACTCGCAGTCCTCGGGCTTACGGATCTCAACAATCGGCAGGGCGCGCACGTCATCCTCGCCGTATACGCCGACGGTAATCTCGGTACCCTCGATGCACTTCTCGACCAGCACTTTGTCGCCGTACTCAAACGCCTTGGCGATTGCCGCGGGTAGCTCGGAGGGCTCATGGACCAGAGAGATGCCATAGCTGGAGCCGTTGACGGCGGGCTTTACAAAGCACCGCTCGCCACAAATCTCGACGATACGATCGATATCGACCTCGTCGCCCGCCTCAAGCGCCAGGCCGGGGGCAATGGGGATGCCCGCCTTGGCATACAGAAGCTTTGAAACCTCTTTATCGGCGCCACATGCGCTGGCGAGCACGCCTGACGCCGTGTAGGGGATACCCAGCGTCTCCATGGCCCCCTGCATGGCGCCATCCTCGCCGCCGGCGCCGTGCATGGCGATAAACGCCACGTCGAAGCCACCGGTCGCCATAGTCACCATAAAGTCATCGGCGGCGGTGTCGAGCAGCTCCACCGAGGTGTAGCCGGCCTCCTTCAGTGCCTCCACGACATTCTTTCCAGAATTGAGCGAAATCTCGCGTTCGGCGGAATGGCCGCCCGCCAAGACCGCTACGTGCATGTTCTCTAGGCTTTTACCCGGCATGGGCAGACTCCTCCTCTATAATTCCTGCAGCTGATACCATATTGTAGCGATACCCTCTACGTTTCCCCAAAATCGAAAGGCTTCCATGAATCCCAGGACTAAATCTCAAGACATTCGCGACTTGAGCCAAAACGATATTCGCGAACTTGTCGCCGAACTCGGCCAACCCGCTTTTCGCGCAAAGCAGCTCATCGAATGGGTTTTTGAGAAGAACGTTTGTTCGTTTGATGACATGACAAACCTTCCCAAGGCCTTCCGCGAGCAGCTGAAGGAGGCATTTGCCTTCGACACGCCGACCGAGCTCACCAAGCAGGTGTCTAAGGATGGCTCTCGTAAATACCTGCTCGAGTATCACGACGGCATCTCCGTCGAGACCGTCGGCATGCCTCGTCGCAACAAGCTGTCTGTCTGCGTATCTACCCAAGCGGGCTGTGGTATGGGCTGCGCTTTTTGCGCTACCGGCCTGAACGGCCTCAAGCGCTCACTGACCGCTCAGGAAATCGTTGACCAGGTACTCCACGTTTCCAACGACTTTGGTGAGCGCGCGACGAGCGTCGTGTTCATGGGCCAGGGTGAGCCTTTTGCCAACTATGACGAGGTCCTCAAAGCACTACGCATCCTTAATGACCCTGACGGAATCGGTATCGGAGCGCGTCATCTCACCGTCTCCACCAGCGGCGTTATTCCTGGTATCCGTAAGTTTGCCGACATTCCCGAGCAGTTCACGCTCGCCGTCTCGCTGCACTCCGCCATTCAATCCACCCGCAATAAACTCATGCCGGGCGTTAAGAAGTACACACTTCTGCGCCTTCACGAGGCCCTTCAGCTCTACACCGAAAAGACCGGCCGCCGTCCGACATACGAATACGCCATGATCGAGGGCGTCAATGACACAAACCCCGAGATGCAGGCACTCTGCGACTTCTGCGAGGGCACGCTGTGCCACGTCAACCTGATCCAGCTCAACGATATCGAGGGCAGCCCTCTCAAGCCGTCGCCGATCCATAAGGTTGAAGACCTTCAGCGTCGTCTTGAGTCCCGTGGTATTGAGACCACGATCCGCAACTCTCGAGGCAACGATATCGACGCCGCTTGCGGCCAACTCAAACAGCGCTTCAAGGTCCAGAAGAACGTGTAGGGGAGAACAACCTAAACGTTTCATGTGAAACATCGAACAGCCCCGGTTGCCTAATTGCAACCGGGGCTGTTTCATATCTATCAATAATCTGTATCGCTCAGTTGTTCAACAATTTTTCGTACGAAATAAGGGACCCCATTCTGGCGTTCAGAGAAGGACCCCTCAATAAAGGATAGTAATTGTTAGGTACCTAAAAGCCTACATTTTCCCATTGATGATTAACCCAATCTTGATTAATCTTCGGATTCTTAGTTACCTGAGCAGTACGCATAGCGACATCCTCAGTCATAACATCCATTTTCTTTTTGGACGTATCGACGATATCCTGCGCTCCGCGAAGCAGACGACCACGCAATTCATCATCTGTTGCGACCTTAAATCCTGCAAATGCACCAACCGCTACAGTTGCAGCCAAAGCAAGAGCAGTCAGAACTCTATTCTTCATCCTGATCTCCCTGGTCAAATTGAATCATCTCGCCAAGAATGCGAGACAGCTCTTCCTCATCCTTAAACTCGATCTCAATCTTATTTTTGCCACGCGAGCTCTTCACTCGAACATTTGTGTTAAACACCTGACGCAATACACGTGCTGCCTTTTTAAAGGACTGAGGCGTGGCAGGTCGGGGCGTCTTAGGCGTCTCTCCGGCAGAAAACAGTGGAGCAAGATTTTCTGTCGCACGGACAGACAATCCCTCTGCAACAACCTTCTCAGCAAGCTTAATGCGCGCATCTTCATACGGAACAGCAAGGATTGCACGAGCATGACCGGCGGCCAGCCTTCCTTCGAAGATCATCTGCTGAACTACCTCTGGAAGATCAAGCAAGCGCAACGAATTGGTGATTGCAGAGCGAGACTTGCTGACAGCCTTTGACAAGGCTTCTTGAGTCATACCGCTTGAATCGATGAGCTGTCGATATCCCTTAGCCTCTTCGACGGGGTTAAGGTCAGAGCGCTGAAGGTTTTCAATCAGCGCGAGTGCGAGCATTTCCTCATCATCAACGTCCTTAATGATGACGGGGAGCTCTTCAAGGCCAGCAAGCTTTGAAGCCTGATAACGGCGTTCACCCGCAATAATCTCATAACCGTTACCGTGCTTGCGCACAAGAAGCGGCTGCAGAACGCCGTGCTCCTGGATTGACTCACTCAGCTCGCGAAGTTCAGTCTCATTGAAATGAATTCGTGGCTGATTTGGGTTCGGAATGATATCTTCGATTGGAAGTTTAGTTTCTGAAGCGGCATTTGATGCTGATGTTGCAGATCCACCAGTCTCATATTCAGCTTCCGAGACCAGTGCGTTGAGACCACGACCCAAGCCGCCGCGCTTCTTAGGACTAGGCACGCTTAATCACCTCTTTAGCAAGGTTCATATACGCCTTTGCACCCTTATTCTGTGGCGCATAGGTAATTACAGGCTCACCGAACGACGGTGCTTCTGAAATTTTAACTGTACGTGGAATCAAGGTCTTGAATGCCTTGTTGCCAAAGTACGATTGAACCTCTTCCACAACCTGGTTCGAAAGCGATGTGCGCGAATCGTACATAGTCATAAGCACGCCATAAGTATCAAGGCTCTTATTCAGGCGCGTTTTAACCATTTTCATCGATTCAAGCAGCTTTGTAACACCTTCAAGTGCGTAGTATTCGCACTGAATAGGAATCAAAACACTGTCCGCAGCTGTTAACGCATTAATGGTTAGCAAACCAAGCGATGGCGGACAGTCGATAAATATAAAATCAAACTCATCCTGAACAGGCTCAAGCAGATCCTTTAAGCGAGTCTCGCGGGCAATCGCACTGACAAGTTCGATTTCCGCACCCGCAAGCTGAATAGTAGCCGGAATTACAAATACCTTACTGCAATTTGTATCAAGAATGAGTGATTCTGCCGGGACATCGTTCAGCAATGCATCATAGATACAGTGATTGAGCTCTTCTTTCTCGATTCCAAAACCGCTCGTGCTATTTCCTTGCGGGTCAAAATCGACAATTAATGTTTTTCGGCCCAGTTCACCCAACGCTGCTGCAAGATTTACAGCTGTGGTGGACTTACCTACGCCGCCTTTTTGGTTGATGATAGCAATGATGCGCGTGTCTTTTGCGCTCTTAGAACGCTTAACGTCGCGAAATCCCACGGTCCCTCCTTGTGTGTATTAAAGCTGTCAAACGGAGGATGTTTCACGTGAAACATTCCGATTCGACATCGACTGCTATGTTTCACGTGAAACATATCGACTCGACACTATCCATTATGTTTCACGTGAAACATCTAGGCAAGCGGATTCTTTTTTGCCATACCATTAGCACGCGGAAGAGAAACTGATGCCTGACGAGTCTTTTTAAGGATAATAAATTCGCGGTGACCCAGACCATTCGGCAAATCGAGATCGTCTGTCATGAGAGTGGTAAAGCCACATATCTTTGCAGCAGCAAGACCCGATTGAAGCTCCTTATCCGAGGGATTCCCCTTTGTAACAACAAAGAGGCCACCATCTTTTAGAAAAGGAGAGGCATACTCAACGAGAACCGGTAATGGCGCGAGCGCACGGGCGGTCACAACTGCAAATTGCTTCTTATGAGTTCGGGCATATTCCTCAAGACGAACGTGAACGGCATGAGCATGCTTAAGGCCAAGCTCCTTAACAAAGGAATTAACAGCATCAACTTTCTTGCCAACCGAATCGATATACACCGCTTTACGACCACTCGCAATGGTCAATGGAACACCTGGAAAACCAGCGCCGGTACCCATATCAAGCAAAGCGCCTTCAGGAGCTTTGCTAATATAGAACAGTAAAACAAGTGAATCCAGAATATGGAGAACGGCAGCGTCTTCAATATTTAGGATACGCGTGAGATTAATACTCTTATTGGCCTCAAGAACAAGATCAAGATGTTGGATACAGACACGAAGGTTTTCGTCGGAGACCTTCAAAGAATAGTCTTTACAATACGAAATAAGACGGCTCAACATCTGGCTTGCCTGCTCATCAGTTAGCACAAACAAGACGACTCCTTTCTGACAAAAATCAGTGTATCAAGAACTTTTGACAAAAAAAGGGGACGTGGAAACCACATCCCCTTAGCATAGACTCGAGAAGCTTATCGAGCAACAATCACAACATGGCGATCGGGATCAGAGCCCTCAGAGTGTGTGTCGACAGCATCGTTGCCACGAAGGGCAATATGGACCAGTCGACGTTCATAGGCATTCATGGGCGGCAGGGAAACACTCTTATGAGTGCGAATAGCACGCTCGGCGGCGGACTGGGCCATAGATGCAACCTTGTCCTGTCGACGGCTCTTATAACCCTCAACGTCGACGACGACCGGATACCTAAAGCCAAGCTTGCGGCTCACCAGCAGCGAGAACATAACCTGAAGGGCATCGAGGGTACGTCCGTGACGACCAATGAGAACAGCAAGATCCGGAGCGGTTACGTCCAGAATCAACTCACCCTCATCGCCCTCATACTCATCGATGGGAGAGTTCGCCGCATCGAAGTGCGAAAGGATGGAACGCAGAATGGAAATAGCCACATCGGCAATGGTGTCGAGCTCCTCATCGGTCAGCTCTTCACCAGCCTTGTAACGCTGTGCAATCTCGGGATAATCGCCCGCGACCTGCGGGGCAACCTCCTCAAGCATATCCTCGACGATCTCTTCAGACATAACGAACTCCAAAAGTTAGGTACCTAAATAAGAATAATGTCCCACTACTTTTTCTTGTGCGGGCGCGGCTTCTTCTCGCGACGAGTAACCTCGACCTGCAGCGGAGCATTCTTAAGACGCTCTTCCTCATCGGCCTTGGCCTTATCGATAACCTTCTGCGTCACGAAGATCTGCTGGACAACCTGCCAGGCGGAAGACACGTCGTAGTACAGCAGAACGCCGACGGGCAGGCTCCAGCCCATCCAAAGCATCATGACGGTCATCACGACGGCCATCATGCGCATGCTCTGGGCCTGCTGACCAGTCTGATTACGCGACATATACAGCTGCGGAATCAGGGTCAGGACGGCAAACAGGATCAGGCAAACCAGCGCAGGCAGTGCAACCATAAAGCCTTCGGCAAAGGAAGCGCTCGGCGTGGTGGTCAGGTCGGGCAGGATGTTGAAGAACGAGAACGTGCCGTCGTTAAAGTACTGCGGCAGGTTGCGCAGCAATGTAAACAGGGCGAACAGGATAGGCATCTGAATCAGCAGCGGCAGACAGCCAGCCATGGGGTTGAACTTGTTCTCGCTGTAGAACTTCTGCATCTCCTCGGCCTGACGCTGGGGATCGTCGGCATAGCGCTCCTGGATCTCGAGCATCTTGGGCTGCAGCACCTGCATGCGAGCCGTCGACTTGGTCGACTTGAGCATAAGCGGCGTCAGCAGCAGACGGATGATGACCACCAGGATGATGATGGACAGGCCCCAGTCGACCGCAAAGGTCTGGATGAGCTTGAGCAGCTCGAAAAGGATGTTAACGATCCAATCCCACATGTAAGTTTTCCTCCGATAGCGAGTGCCCGCTAGGGCACAGGGTCATAACCGCCGACGTGCAGGGGATTGCAACGAGCGATGCGCCTCACGGCAAGCCAGCAGCCTCTCAAAACACCGTGCTTCTCAATCGCCTGGATGGCGTATTGCGAGCACGTTGGGTAATAAATGCAGGCGTCAGGCAATAAGGGCGAAATAACCTGTTGATATATGCGAATAGGAGCGATGGCAACACGTCGCAAAACGTGATTGCTCATCGCTCCTCCCCGGCAACGCCGGCGCGCTTCATAAGCGAACGCAACGCCTTGTCCATCTCCTGCGGCGAGGAAACCCTCGTCTTGGGAGTTGCAAACAAGATGATGTCATAACCCGCAACGGGAAATCCGCAGCTGCGGGCGGCCTCGCGCATCACACGCTTAGAACGGTTGCGCACAACTGCACAACCGAGCCGTTTAGCACCAACGAAGGCGACCCTTCCGGAGTCGCCTTCGCCAACCGATTCACATATGGTCATTCGAATCAGAGGGTGATTGAAACGACGCCCCTGACTGAACACATGCTCGAAATCTTGCCGAGACTTAATAGTCTTCATGCGAGATGTGTGTATCGCTGCTAGACAGTGAGACGCTTGCGGCCCTTGGCGCGGCGACGGGCGAGCACGGCACGACCACCCTTGGTGGCCATACGGGCACGGAAGCCATGGGTCTTGGCACGCTTACGCTTATTAGGCTGATACGTACGCTTCATCTTAAGTTCCTCCTGCTGCATTTCGAGTGTCCGCGGGGACGCGGACGCAGATATAGACACGTGAGCTTGAAGATTGTAGGGAAATCAATGTTCAAATGTCAAGAAATCAAAGGTAAAAGGTTGCGCAGTTCACACGGTTCCCCCATAAGCACAACCGAAATTTGCGCCTCATGGCAACCTTTCACGATATTTCATCGAGTTTTCAACAGGTCATGTTGGCAATGTTGAGAACTTTTCACCCGTTTTCCAAAGTTTTCAACAAGTTTTGAAAAGTTGTCGAAAGATGAGAAACGTTGCACGGTGAGCTACTATTTGTTCGAAACCTTTTGAAAGATTGCGAGCGGCATGTCTGACGACTTTTACACCATGGTCGATTCCGGAGACCCGGCACCCGACAACGAGCACATCACCGGCGTGCGCGAAGAGCGTGCGGAAGGCGAGCAGACGACCACGCAGGCGCCAAAAGCCATGTACGCCGCGCGCATCGCCGTCTATGACGACATGCTGTCGACACCGCGGGTGATCGTCATTGATCCGCAAGATGTCCGCACGTATTTGGAAGAGACGACCAACACCGTCTACCAGTGCATGAAAGAACAAGGTGGCCATATCTCGCTCATGGTCATCCGCGAGATTGTCGAAAACTTTATCCACGCACACTTTGCCGAGCCCATCATCTCGATTCTGGACGGCGGAGACACCATCCGCTTTGCTGACCAAGGACCCGGCATCGACGACAAGGAACGTGCTTTCGACTTTGGCGTTACCAGCGCAAACAGCAAGATGAAGCGCTATATCCGTGGAACCGGAGCAGGGTTTCCCATGGTGCAGGAGTATTTGGAAAACGCCGGCGGTGCCGTATCCATCGAGGACAACATGGGCAACGGCACCGTGGTTACGGTAAGCCTGAACCCTAAACGCGTGCAGGAAATCGAGCGTGCCGGCGGACGCGGCGCTGCCGTGCGGCCCGAGACGGAGCAGCCCACATATCCCCTGCCGGGAGCTTTTGCGCAGCAGCCCGTGGCAACGCAGCAGATGCAGCCCCCCGTGGGACAGATGCAGCAGCCCGGAATGCTTCCCACACAAGAACCCCAGGCGGCATCTATGTCGATGCCGCCAAACATGCCAGAGGCCATGCCGCTGGCTGATCAGGATGCAGCAGCAATGCAGCAGGCGACGGGGGCGCCGGGTGGCCAGCAAATGGGCTATCAGCCGTACCAACAGGGATATCCATATCAGCAGATGCCGCCACTGGGGTATGGCCAGCAGTTCCCGCAGCAGTACCAGCAGGGATATCAGCAGCCGTACCAGCAGATGCCGCAGCAGCAGTACAACCCCTGGGCCCAGCAGACGCCTCCGCAGCCTTACCAACAGTGGCCTCAAAGTTTTCAACAGCAAATGCCGCCGACGCAGAGTTCTCAACAACCAGCAGCTCAAATGATGTATCCTAATGCAGTAAATCAGTATGCACAGCCACAACCGGACGTGTTCGTAAGCGATCGCGGCAACGCCGCGCTGGGCTATCTGGCGCAAAATCAAGCGTGCGGCGCAACCGATCTTGCGAGGGCGTTTGGAAACTCGGCCCCCACTTGGTCACGCACGCTCAATGACTTGGCGCAGGCCGGCTTGGTCATCAAGCATGGCCAGAAATACCATCTGACCGAACTCGGCGCCGCTCGCGTACGAGCTCAGAGCTAAAGAACGGGAGAGACAGTGGACGAGGAAGCAAGCATCATCCTGGGGGATGCCATCGCCTTTTGCCAGCGCGACGGCCAAGATGCACGCCTCATCAACATGCTGGGGCAATCGCGCGCCATAAGCCTGACCGAAGATACGCTCACGATCGAGGCCCCCTCGCGCTTTGCCATCGCGCAGCTCAAAAAGCATCAGCCGACTATTGAGGCCTATCTGGAAGAAATCGCCTTTGCACCGATTGCTCTCGACATCGTGGCACCGCAAGGCGCCGCGACGGAATCCGCTGCCGCCACGGCGCCCGCCACGGCTCCCGCTGCTTCCCCGGCGGTGCCGGCCTCCGCAGGCGATGTGCCGACAATCGAGCACCAGCACAGCGATGTTTCCCGTGAAACAATGGCACCGTTGACGAGCGCGGCGGCGACGTCAACGAACGCACCCGTCACGCACATGCCCATCGCTCACGACGCAGCGGCGGGCGCGGATTCGGGCATTGCAATCAAGAACACGCTCTCGGCCGACGATTTTCGTCGCATGATGAACCAGATGAAGGGCGGAGCGCCGACTAAATCCACGCAAGCTGCGGCCCCCGCTTCACCCATGCCAGCACCGACCGTGCCGGCCGAGCAGAATACGGATGGAGCCCCGCTCGCCGCGAACTCAAAATTTACCTTTGAGAACTTTGTCTACGGCCCCGAGAACAGCCATGCCTATCGCTCGGCACTCAAGTTTGCCGCCCTCGCGGACGAGCGCGGCACATGCACATCCCTGTTCATCTATGGCAAATCGGGGCTGGGCAAGACCCATCTGCTGCTCGCCATCAAAAACGAGCTCGCCGAGAAGTCGCCCGAGATCAAGGTCAAGTATGCCAACTCCCAGGCATATCTGGACGACCTGATGACCGAGTTCGACCGTCAAAAGAAGAGCAACGCCCCCATCATGCAGGCGTACCACGGCGTGGACGTGCTCATCATCGATGACATCCAAAACATCATCGGCAAGCGCGCGAGTGTGGACTACTTTTTCCAGCTCATGGACGAGTTCATCCGCAACAACAAGAAGGTCGTCATCGCGGCAGACCGCGCCCCCAAGGACCTGAGCATGGACGAGCGTCTGACCAGCCGCTTCAACGCCGGAATGCTCTGCCTGGTCGCAGAGCCCAGCTACGAGATGAAATACAAGATCTTGCAGCGCTATTACGAGAACACCATCGTCGCCGCTCCCGAGGCGGGCGACGACTCACTGCTGGCGGCCTATGGGGGCGACGGCGGGCACCTGACCGACGAGCACTTTAAACACATGGCCGAGGTCTCGGGCACCAACATCCGCGAACTCGAGAGCTTTTGCGAGCGCTGCGCCGGCGAGGCGGGCGACCGCGAGCGCGAGGGCGGAGAGCTCACCTTTGACGATATCGACGCCATCGCCAGCCAGTACTTCGACACATCGGCCAAAAAGATCAACGTCCAGACGGTTCAGTCCGTCATCGAAGAGCAGTACGGCGTGACACACGAGGAGCTCATCGGCCCGCGTCGCAACGCCAATATCGCCAAAGCACGCCATATCGCTATCTACCTGGCCATCGAGATGTGCGAAATGACGACCACGGCGGTGGGCGCCGAATTTGGCAACCGCAACCACTCGACCGTCAGCACGAGCTACAAAAAGGTCCAGAAGATGATCCAGGAAGACCGCACCGTCACCGAAGACCTCAAGTCGCTGCGCGATAAAATTACACTGCGCTCGTAGGGAAATAGAGACACCTGTTGAAAACTTGTCGAAACCACGGGCATAAGGTGTCTAAAACCCAACCCGCGGTGATGAAAAGTTTTGCGCAGATTTTGAACGTGGAAAACCACCCCTGTTGCACACAGGTTGCTGTCGATTCTCTTTCTGGGTCTGACCTGCGTCTTTGGGAATAATCAACAGTTTCGTCAGTGCTATTACTATTATTAAGATATTTATATCTATAGAAAGGTATTAAAAGATGAAGTTCACCGTCAGCCAGAGCTCGCTCACACAAGCCATCGGCGTCGTTATGAAGGGTGTCGCTTCGGCATCCACCCTTCCCATCCTGTCGGGCGTGCTCGTCAAGGCGCAAGACGGCATCTTGGAATTCCAGACCTCTAACTACACCATCTCGATCCGTCATCGCATCGCGGCGCATGTCGAAGAAGAGGGCGAGATGGTTATCCCCTGTAAGATGCTCTCCAATATCACCAAGACCCTCCCCGATGCCCCGGTCACCTTTGAGCTGTCCGAGCGCCAGGTGCTGATTGGTTGCGAGAAGAGCTCGTTCCGCCTGAACACGCTTGATGCTAATGACTTCCCCGAGTTTCCGGCCTATGCCATCGAGAGTGCCGTGGAGCTGCCGACCGATATCTTGTCCGAGATGGTCGGCCGCGTGTGGCGCGTCACCTCGACCGACAAGGCCCGCCCCATCCTGGGCGGCGTGCACATGAAGGTCGAGAACAACACCGTTCGCCTGGTGGCGACCGATTCCTTCCGTTTGGCCGTGTGCGATACGCAGGTCGAGACCTCGACCCTCGAGGGTTCCTTTGAACTCAACGTTCCGGCTGACGCCTTTAACGACGCGCTGAACATCATGGCCAGCCAGGCGACCATCATGATCGGGGCTACCGACACCCAAGTCGTCTTCGAGGCCGGCAACACCACCTACGTGTCGCGTCGTATCGAGGGCGTGTACCCCAACTACAAGCAGCTCATCCCCGATTCGTGCGTGACGAGCGTCAAGATCGACGTCGCCGCCCTTAACGCCGCCCTCAAGCGCGTGGCTGTTATCGCGAGCGCCAACCCCGCCGTCAAGTTCGAGATCGATGTCGAGAACGGGCAGATGGGCCTGTCCTCCATCTCCAATGACCAGGACCTTGCGCAGGAGACGATCGATGTCGAGGCCGAGGGCGAGTCGGGCACCATCGCCTTCAACTACCACTACATCTTCGGCTGCCTCAATGCCCTATCCAAGGAGAAGGAGATCACGCTGGAGCTCAAGAGCTACTCGCAGGCGGGCATCTTCAAGTCCTACGACAAGATCAACTACCTGTACCTGGTCATGCCGGTCCGCATCTAGCGTTGCGCCATGACCATGTTCGCCCGCGATCTTTCCGTCGCGCACTACCGCAGCTTCGATAGCTATCGCCTTGCCCTGGACGAGGGCGTGACGATACTTGCAGGACCCAACGCGGCGGGAAAGACCAATCTCATAGAGGCGCTGCAGCTGCTGACGAGCGGCGCCTCGTTTAGGCATCCGACCGCAGCCGAGCTCGTTCATGACGGCGTGGGCTCGTGCAGGGTCGAGCTGAGGCTCGAGGGCGACGGCCGCGTGCTTGATATGGGATTGAGCGCGGAGGACGGTAAGCGCTCGTTTAGCCGCAACGGCAAGAGATGCTCTGCCGCCGGTGTGCGCGGGGTTCTGCCGAGCGTGCTGTTTTGCCCCGACCATCTGGACATGGTTAAGCGGGGCGCCAGTGTGCGCCGCGCCGCCCTCGATGACTTTGGCATGCAACTGAGCGCACGCTATGCCGATCTTGCGAGCGCCTATGGGCGCTGCGTGACCCAGCGCAACGCCTTGCTCAAGGAGACCTGGTGCTGCCGTGAGATGCTCGGCGCGTGGAACGATTCGATTGCCCGCGCGGGCGCGGCTCTGCTCGTGCACCGGTTGGCCCTGCTCGACCGGCTGGCGGGCCATGTGCGTACTGCCTACGGGCAAGTGGCGTCCGGTGAAGCCGCCAACGTGTCCTATGCGTCCACGCTGGGGGATTTGCCCCAGGTCGAGGATCGCGAAGAGCTGAAGGGCTGGGCGTACGAGCGCATGCTGGCCGCCCTTGATGAGCACGCCGGCGAGGAAATTCGCCGCGGCGTGACGTTGGTGGGGCCGCATCGCGACGAGATTGAATTTACCGTGGCGGGTCGCTCCGCCCGTTCATTTGCCAGCCAAGGACAGCAGCGAACGTTGGTACTGTCCTGGAAGGTGGCCGAGGTGGCCGTGGCTCGCGATGTTCTGGGTACTGCTCCGCTGTTGCTTCTGGACGACGTGATGAGCGAGCTCGACGGCGAGCGTCGCGGCGCTTTCCTGCGGCTGATCGGCGATGATATCCAGACGGTCATAACCACGACCAACCTGGGGTACTTTACCGATGACCTGCTTGATCGAGCCAAGGTGGTGAGCATGGGTGAGACGTGCTAATTACGAGCGCGAGAGCGAAACGGTCGCCTTCAGTGGCTTTTTGAACGCAGAGCGCCAGCGCATCCTGGCGGCTGCGACCCCTGAGCGCCGTGCGCAGATGGAGGCCGCCGAGGAGTCGCGCGCGGTCTATCGCGCGTGGAACGCGGTGTGCTCGGGCACGCGCGAGGGGCGGCATGTGACGGGCCTGCGCTACCTGCCCGAGTCCAATGAGCTGCTGGTATATCTCGACTCGCCCTCGTGGACGCAGGAAATGACGTTGTTGCGCGAGATCATCCGCGCGCGCATGGAGCGCGCCGGTGCGCATGTGGACGGCCTGGTGTTCAAAACCACCGCGCCCGGTCACATGCCGCCCGCCGCCAAGGAGCGCCTTCGCCCAGCGACGACCGAGCGCCCGCCGGCCCCACACGCCGACCTCAGCGATGCCGAGCGCACCGAGATTGAGCGCCAAGTGGCGCCCATCGAAGACCAAAAACTGCGCGAGGCCCTCGAGAACGCCATGAGAGCCAGTGCCGAGTGGGCCAAGGGCGTGCAAAGCAAAAAAGAGCCTTAAATCGCATCTGGTGGCCTTGTAGAGCCAAATACCCTCGTTCCCGAGGGTATTTTTTTACGATAAACTAGTAAGGCTGTACACATTTTCTTGACTGAAGGAGGACGTGTGGCAAACGAAAACGATTACGATGGCGGCGAGATTAAGATTCTCGAAGGTCTCGAGGCCGTTCGTAAGCGCCCGGGCATGTATATCGGCTCGACGAGCGCCAGCGGTCTGCATCACCTGGTGTGGGAGATCGTTGACAACTCTGTCGACGAGGCCATGGCCGGTTTCTGCACCGAGATCCAGGTGACGGTCCACGCCGACAACTCCATCACGGTCGTCGACAACGGGCGCGGCATCCCCGTCGACGAGCACCCTGTTAAAAAGATCCCGACGCTCGAGGTCGTCATGACGATCTTGCACGCCGGCGGTAAGTTCGATAACTCGGCCTATAAGGTCTCGGGCGGCCTGCACGGCGTGGGCATCTCCGTCGTCAACGCACTGTCCAAGCGTGTGGTCGTTCAGGTTCGTCGCGATGGCAACACCTACGAGATGGAGTTCTCGCGCGGCAAGACCGTCAAGAAGATGGAGGTCGTGGGCACCTCGGATTCGACGGGCACCACCGTCACCTTCTGGCCCGACGACGAGATCTTCGAGACCTGCATCTACGATTTCGATACGCTGCATAACCGTCTGCAGGAGACGGCGTTCCTCAATAAGAACCTCAAAATCGTGCTGACCGACGAGCGCGAAGCGACTCCCCACGTGGAGGAGTTTTGCTACGAGGGCGGCATCATCGACTTCGTCAAGTTCCTCAACGAGGGCAAGGACGTCCCCGAGGCCTTTAAGGAGCCCATCTACATCGAGGGCAAATCGGACCCGGACGCTCCCGTGGCCAAGATGGGCGAGGTCGAGGTTTCCCTGCAGTGGAATAGCGGCTACGGCGAGAACGTCATGTCGTTTGCCAACGACATCTACACTCCCGAGGGCGGCATGCACCTTGAGGGCTTCCGCACCGCGCTCACCCGCGTGATCAACGACTACGCGCGCAAACAGAACCTGCTCAAGGAAAAAGACGCCAACCTGACCGGCGACGATGTGCGCGAGGGCCTTTCGGCCGTTATCTCGGTCAAGCTGCCCGATCCGCAGTTTGAGGGCCAGACCAAGGCCAAGCTCGGTAGCTCCTATATGCGCGCGCTCACGCTCAAGATCGTGACCGACGGACTCGCCGATTACCTCGAGGAGCATCCCAAGCCCGCTCGCGAGATCGTCAAGAAGGCGCAACAGGCCTGCAAGGCGCGAAACGCTGCCCGCAAGGCGCGCGAGGCGACCCGTCGCAAGAGCCTGCTCGAGACGGCGTCCCTGCCCGGTAAGCTCGCTGACTGCTCGGTACGCGATGCCGAGCTGACCGAGCTCTTCATCGTAGAGGGCGACTCGGCAGGCGGTTCGGCCAAGGACGGCCGTCGCCGAGACATCCAGGCGATTCTGCCCCTGCGCGGCAAGATTCTGAACGTCGAGCGCGTTGGTGACCATCGAGCGTTCTCGAGTGACACCATCCAGTCGCTGATTACCGCGATCGGCTGCGGCGTCACGACGAGTGCCGGCGACGGCGGCGACTTCGATATCACCAAGGCGCGCTACCACAAGATCATCATCATGACCGATGCAGACGTCGACGGTGCGCATATCCGCATCCTGCTGCTGACGTTCTTCTACAAGTACATGCGTCCGCTGATCGATGCCGGCTACGTCTATGTTGCCTGCCCGCCCATCTTTGGCATTAAGGTGCGCAACAAGATCCACTACGTGTATCCCAACGGCCGCCAGCCCGAAGACGAGATCCTGCGCGACACCATCCAGAGTCTGGGCCTGAACCCCGACGACAACGACGAGGACGGCAAGGCCAAGGACGGCAAGATCACCAAGAAGCGCAAGGGCTATACCGTCCAGCGCTACAAGGGCCTGGGCGAGATGGACCCCAAGCAGCTTGCCTCGACGACGATGGATCCCAAGACCCGCATCCTGCAGCGCGTGTCGATCGAGGATGCCGTGGTGGCAGACCGCGCCGTGCGCGAGCTGATGGGTTCCGAGGTCGGCTATCGCCGCGAGTACATTGAAAAACACGCGCACGACGCGCGCTTCTTAGACGCCTAACCTGTTCGGCTTTCCCAGCCACCGCACCTTCGCCCTCAATCGTCGGTCGCGTACCCAAGTACGCTTCCCTCCTCTTTCGAGCGAATCTGCGGCACCTGGAAAAGCCGTCTCCGTGGCAGGATGATTAATGGACCACGCAAACCATGAGGAGGTAACGTGGCAGACGATATCAACAATAACGAGGGTATGGACGAGGCCGGCGACGCCGGTATGCCCGATGATCTGAAGCGCCTGCTTGCCCGTGCTGAGCAGGGCGAGGACGGCGACCCGGACGCCTATAACCCCGATCCCGATGATGATGAGGAAGAGGACGACGACGCCGAGCTCGAGGAGAGCTTTGGCGAAGTCGACCGTGGTGCCTCGGCCGGTGAGGATATCAACGGCGGCCAGCTCCAGATTTCGGAGTTCGGTCGCGAGATGAAGCAGTCGTTTATCGAGTATTCGATGTCGGTCATCACAGCCCGCGCCCTGCCGGAC
This sequence comes from Collinsella sp. AM34-10, assembly GCF_003469185.1. Classification (GTDB taxonomy): domain Bacteria; phylum Actinomycetota; class Coriobacteriia; order Coriobacteriales; family Coriobacteriaceae; genus Collinsella. Next base: position 42,441 of record NZ_QSIL01000002.1, read on the forward strand.
GTGCGCGACGGCTTAAAGCCGGTGCACCGCCGCATCCTGTACGCAATGAACGAGAGCGGCATCTACCCCAACCGCCCACACAAGAAGTCGGCCTGGACGGTCGGCGAAGTTATCGGTAAGTACCACCCGCATGGCGACGTCGCGGTCTATGAGGCCATGGTCCGCCTGGCGCAGTGGTTCTCCATGCGCACGCCGCTCATCGACGGCCACGGCAACTTCGGCAACATCGACGGCGACGGCGCGGCAGCCATGCGTTACACCGAGAGCCGCCTGGCCAAGCCCGCCATGGAATTGCTGCGTGACTTGCAAAAGGATACCGTCGACTGGCAGCCCAACTACGACGAATCGCTCGCCGAGCCCGTGGCACTGCCTGCGCGCTTCCCCAACCTGCTGGTTAACGGCAGCCAGGGCATCGCCGTCGGCATGGCCACCAACATCGCCCCGCACAACCTCACCGAGGCGATCGAGGCCACCTGTTACCTGATCGACAACCCCGACGCCACCGTCGACGAACTCATGCAGATCATGCCCGGTCCGGACTTCCCCACCGGCGCCATCATCATGGGCAGCGCTGGCATTAAGCAGAGCTACGAGACCGGCCGCGGCTCCATTACCGTGCGTGCCAAGGCACACGTGGAGTCCACCAAGACCGGCCGCAGCCGCCTGGTCTTTACCGAGATTCCCTATATGGTCAACAAGGGCACCCTGCAGGAGAAGATCGCCCAGCTCGTCAACGACAAGCGCATCGAGGGCATCTCGGATATGCGCGATGAGTCCAACCAGAAGGGCATCCGTCTGGTCATCGAGCTCAAGAAGGGCGTCATTCCGCAGGTCGTGCTCAACAACCTGTATAAGTACACCTCGCTGCAGACGACCTTTGGCGCCAACAACCTGGCGCTCGTCAACGGCGTTCCAAAATGCCTGAGCCTGCGCGAGATGCTGCAGCACTACATCGATCACCAGGTCGACGTCGTCACCCGCCGCACCCGCTTCGACCTTAAGAAGGCCCAGGCACGTGCCCATATCCTCGAGGGCTACCTGATGGCTCTCGACCATATCGACGAGGTCATCAGCATCATCCGCTCTTCGCAGACCGATTCCGAGGCCAGCAGCCGCCTGATCGAGCGCTTTGGCTTTACGCCCGAGCAGACCACGGCCATCCTCGAGATGAAGCTGCGCCGCCTGACCGGCCTGGAGCGCGACAAGATCCAGGAAGAACTGGACGGCCTGCGCCGCGCCATCGCCTACTACGAGGACCTGCTGGCGCACGAGGAGAAGATCCTGGGCGTCATCAAGGAAGAGATGCGCGAGATCTCTAAGAAATTCGGCGATAAGCGCCGCACCGAGATTAGCCATGTCGAGAAAGACCTGGACGTCGAGGACCTCATCGCCGACGAGGACATGGTCGTGACCATCACCCACACCGGCTATGTCAAGCGCATCCCGGTGGCCGCCTACCGCGCCCAGAAGCGCGGCGGCAAGGGCGTGCAGGGCGTCAACCTCAAAGAGGACGATGTCATCGACGAAATGTTCATCGCGTCCACGCACGAGTACGTGCTGTTCTTCTCGAACAAGGGCAAGGTCTATCGCCTGAAGGTGCACGAGCTGCCGGTGGGTACGCGCCAGGCGCGCGGTACCGCGATCGTCAACCTGCTGCCCTTCGAGGAGGGCGAGAAGATCGCGAGCGTCATCAGCTGCCGCGAGTTCCCGGCCGACGAGTACCTGATGTTTGCCACCAAGAGCGGCATGGTCAAGAAGACCGTGATGAGCGCATATGACCGCAGCCGTCGCGACGGCCTGATCGCTATCAACCTGCGTGACGACGACGCGCTGCTCGCCGTGCGCCGCGTGCGCGAGGGCGACAAGATTATCCTGGCCACCACCGCGGGCAAGGCGATCATGTTCTCCGAGGAGCAGGTGCGCGCCACCGGCCGCGATACCAGCGGCGTTCGCGGTATCGGAATGAAGGACGGCGTGAGCGTTCTGGGCATGGAAGTCACTAACGGTAACGGCGATCTATTCGTCATCACCGAGCGCGGCTACGGCAAGCGCACGCCGGTCGCGGACTACCCGGAGCAGAATCGCGGCGGCCAGGGCGTCTACACCATCCAAATGACCGAGCGTAAGGGTAACCTCGCGGCCATGAAGACGGTGGGCCCGCAGCACGAGCTGTTCATCGTGACGGAGGGCGCGACGGTCATTCGCGTCAAGACCGACGAGATCAGCCAGACCGGCCGCGCCACCCAGGGCGTCAAGATGATGACCGTCGACGACAACGACCGCATCTGCGCCGTAGCCCGCATGACGGCCGCCAAGGAGAAGCCCGAAGGCGAAGCCACAGAAGACGGCTCTGCCCCCGAAGAAACCCCTGTCGATCTAGGCGACGGCAACGACATGCCAGAGGATCTCCTAGACGAGTAAGAGGAACTAGCTGGTAGAAAATATCAGACCCCATATATCGGCGGTCGGCGCACTGCGCGCCGACCGCTTTTTTGACAATCTTGAACCTCGCGTCGGCCCCGGCTGCCCGGCGGCATGCGAAGTCGATCGCGAGTTCCGCACGAGCCGGAGAGCACTTAATGTGCTCTCCGCGCGAGCAGGACTGTCCGAGCAGGCGACTTCGCATGCCGCCGGGCAGCCGGGGCCGACACCCCTCAAAGATTTTCAAAAAAGTTGTTGACGCGCGCGTAACGACTCGTCTAATATATCCCTTGCGCGATGGACCTGTAGCTCAGTTGGTTAGAGCGTCCGGCTGATAACCGGGAGGTCACAAGTTCGAATCTTGTCAGGTCCACCACTTTCTTTCGCAATAAACACCCCAGCGAGAGCCGAGTCGCCGCTGGGGTGTTTATTACTGTCTCCGTGGGGGTTTAGCTCAGCTGGGAGAGCGCGGGCTTTGCAAGCCTGAGGTCAGGGGTTCGATCCCCCTAACCTCCACCATGATGGACCTGTAGCTCAGTTGGTTAGAGCGTCCGGCTGATAACCGGGAGGTCACAAGTTCGAATCTTGTCAGGTCCACCATCAAAACTGTGAAGAGCCTCGGGGCAATTGCCTCGAGGCTCTTTTCTTATCTACTGAAGACAGTCAAAAAAGCCCGTCCCAAAAAGACTACTTTGATTTTGTGTGCTGTGCGAAAGTTTGGGTAGTATAGCTATTCAATGCGGCGGGCTGCCGCGTGTTAACCGCTACGTACCGGAGGTGTTCCATGGTTCGTGTCGACATAGAGACCATCGTCATGGCCGCCGGTCCCGTGCCATCGCTTATCGTGCTTCGTGAGCGCAGCAGCAAATCGGACTCGCCCGCGCCGCTGCGTTCCCTTTCCATTCAGACTGGTTCGTTTGAAGCTGCTGCCATCAGCCGCGGCATCGATAGCGGCCGCGCCGAGCGCCCGATTACCCATGACCTGCTGCTCGATACCGTTGACGCCCTGGGTGCCAAACTCGAGCGCATCGAGATCGTTCGCGCCGAGCCGCCGGTGTTCTACGCGACGATCGTCGTACTGGTCGATGGCGAGGAGCGCAAGATCGACGCCCGCCCCAGTGACGCCATTGCCCTTGCCGTGCGCAGCAATGCTCCCATGTTTGTGGAGGACGACATCATGAATCGCTTGGGCACTGTTTCTACCCACGCCGAGGATGTCGACGACGAGCAGGAGTTCGAGAAGTTCGACGAGTTCGTCCATACGCTCTCCCCCGATGACTTCTAAATGCGGGGCGGCAGAGTTGCGGAGTGTTCGCTGATGGCCGGCGGTATGTCGGCTGAGGCGGCGGCCATTGCGCGCGAGGCCCAGATGCGCTCGGAGGCTTCTGAGGCGGCACGCATTGCCTATGTGACGCAGGCCCGCACGCTTCGCGAGCGCCGCGGCTCGTTTATCAAGATGGTTGTCGTCTCCGCCCTTGTCGCGGCTATCTGCTCGCGCCTTCGTGGTACAGTTGGTGCGCTTGGGTTTTCGATCTCTACGGGCCTCGTGATCTGGGGTGTGGTCGATGCGGTAATGCTGACCAACCAGATCAAGGTACTCGACAAGCGCGCGATGGATATGATGCGCGCCCGCGACGCTGCCGCCAAGATTGCTGCCGAGGCACAAGAACTGTAACGACGCCGGACTCGATGGGAAGGTCTAAAGATGGCACAGGATATGCAGGACGCCGCTAACGTCTCCGCCGAGCTCGACGCCATGGTGTGTGACCTGATTGGTGCGTTCTTGGACGACCTGGCCGCGGGCGAGAACCCGGGCGTGGTTGTGGCAATTGAGGACGCCGCTTCCAACCGTTATCTGGCCGCACTCGACGAAGATGGCGAAGAGGCGTGCCTCGAGGCGGCCACCAACTTTATCTCCGAGCATAAGATGGGTCTTAAGGACGAGGGTCTGGGCCGTATCGCCCGCTATGCCATTGGCTATACCGGCTGCGTCGAGATTGACGGAGGCTACCACGACGCTCTGCTCGTGAGCTTCTTTGAGACTACGCTCGAGAGCGGTTTTTCGGCATATGTGCTGTATGAGGGCATGGGCGCCGGCGATGGTTTTATGTGGAGCGACCCTGAACCTGCAGGTGAGGAAACCCCTCTCATCTAAAATCGCTAAAATAAACGAGTTTTCGGTAAAAGGCTCAATATTCCCGCTGAGCGTTGTATCGCTGGGCGGGCCGCATACGCGTGCCGTTTGTATATGGATAGAAGATAGGGGAACTACATGCGCGTAGACAATCTGAGGAACATCGCCATCATCGCCCACGTCGACCACGGCAAGACGACGATGGTCGACAAGCTCCTGCGTGCCACGGACGCCTTCCGTGCCAACCAGCAGGTCGAGGACCGCGTCCTGGACTCTAACGACCAGGAGCGCGAGCGCGGCATCACGATTCTCGCCAAGAACATCTCTATCGAGTACAAGGACGTCAAGATCAACGTCATCGACACCCCGGGCCACGCCGACTTTGGCGGCGAGGTCGAGCGCGTGCTGCGTATGGCCGACGGCGCCCTGCTGCTGGTCGACGCCTTTGAGGGCCCCATGCCCCAGACTCGCTTCGTGCTGCGTCACGCTATCGACACCGGCCTCAAGATCATGATCGTCATCAACAAGATCGACCGTCCGGGTGCCAACCCCGAGAAGGCCTACAACGACTGCCTGGACCTTATGGCCGACCTGGGTGCTACCGACGACCAGCTTGAGTTTGCCATGGAGCATGTCATCTACGCCAGCGGCGTCAACGGCTTTGCCCGTCATGATCCCGAGGACGGCAACATGGACATGTACCCGCTGCTCGACATGATCATCGACGACATGCCCGCACCCGAGGTTGACGAGACCGCTCCGCTGGCCATGCAGTGCGTGACCATCGACCACTCTAACTTTGTCGGCCGCATCGGTATCGGCCGCGTGTACTCTGGTGCCATTCACCAGGGCGACCAGATCCTGGTTGTCAAGAACGACGGCTCCAGCGCCACCGCTACCGTCAAACAGCTCTTTACCTTCGACTACCTGGGCCGTACCGAGTGCCAGGAAGTCGGCGCCGGCGACATCGCCGCCGTTGTCGGTATTGACCGCACCGATATCGGCGATGTCTACACCGACCCCGAGAACCCCGTCGAGCTCGAGCCCATCGAGATCGACCCGCCGACCCTGTCTATCGTCTTTGAGGCTTCGACCTCTCCGCTCGTCGGCCGCGATGGCGACATCGTGGGCGCCCGTCAGCTCAAGGAGCGTCTGTTCAACGAGGCCGAGAACAACGTGACCATGAAGATCGAGGAGCTCGAGGACAAGAGCGGCGTCGAGGTCTCGGGTCGCGGCATCCTGCACCTGTCCGTTCTGATGGAGTCCATGCGTCGCGAGGGCTTTGAGTTCCAGGTCGGCCGTCCCCGCGTTCTGTTTAAGAAGGACGAGAACGGCAACAAGATGGAGCCTGTCGAGCAGGCCGTCGTCGAGTGCCCGGACGAGTACTCGGGCAAGGTCGTTGAGGTCTTCGGCACCTCCGGTGGCATCATGACGAGCATGGATACCTCGGGCATCGTGACGCACCTTGAGTTTAAGATCCCGACGCGTGGCATCATGGGCCTTAAGAACCGCATCATGAACGTCACCCACGGCGAGGGCGTGTTCTACCACACCTTCCTGGAGTACGGTCCCTACGCCGGCGAGATCGGCAACCGCCAGAACGGCGCCATGATCTCCATGACCACCGAGAAGGCCGTTGCCTACGCCCTGGGCACGCTGCAGGAGCGCGGTCAGCTGTTTGTTGAGCCGGGTACCGAGTGCTACGAGGGCATGATCGTGGGCGAGCGCAGCAAGGCCGGCGACATGGTCGTCAACATCGCCCGCACCAAGAACCTGGGTAACCAGCGTTCCTCGACCTCCGACATCTCCGTGCAGCTGGTGCCGCCTCGCACCTTCTCTCTGGAGGAGGCGCTGGAGTACATCGCCGACGACGAGCTGGTGGAGATTACTCCCAAGAACATCCGCCTGCGCAAGCGTCTGCTCAACGCCACCGACCGTAAGAAGGCAGCCGTCCGCGCCGGCCAGGTCAACAAATAAGCGCTGGGGCTTATAACTGCCAATAAGAAAGGGCGTCGACCGCAATGGTCGGCGCCCTTTTTGGTGCAATGGGATCAGGTTGCTTTGCGCCACCACAAAGGTGCCTGGCCCTTTTGTGGTGGTTGGCGGCTAGGCGGTGGGGAGTCCTGGCGTGTTGGCTGCCTGCTGCGGCTTGAGGTGGGCGTTGCGCCAGATGATTTGGATGATGTAGCCGAGCATAAAGACAAAGGCTACGCCGCTGATGAAGTCGCCTACGAGGGGGATTGCCGTAAGCGCGCCCGCGGCGATGCCGCCCACGGCCGCCATGGCGTAACGGTTCTGGCTGTGTCCGACCATGCGGGCGATTGCGCACCCCGCAAAGGCACTCGACACCAATGCGATGCCGATAACGCCGCACAAGAGGGTTCCGGCAAGCGACAGGCCAGCGATAGAGATAATCAGCAGTAGGACGGCGGGGACGACAGCAATCGTACCCAGAAGACCGCTCACCCACAGGGGCGTGGGGCGCTGGTGGAGCATGCCAGCGGCGCTGGCGGTTGCACGCGGAAAGACGAGCTCGAGCAGCAGGGCGACAAAGCAGGTCGAGAGCGCCGCGGCGACGATGCCGCCGATGATGTTGTTAGCGGTCGTGGCCGCGCTCTCGTTCTCGGTGCGGTCGATCTTGAGTGCGCCTACCTCGGCTCCTGCGGCACGCTCGGGGTCCTCGGAGACGTGCGCGTTCACGGTGCCGGTAATACGGGCATTCTTGCCCAAGACGAGCTTATCGGCCCAAACCTCGACATCGCCCTCGACGGTGCCGTCGATGGTCACCGTATCGCCTGCAAGCGCTGCCGACTTGGCGGAGCCTCGCAGGGCAACCGTCTCGCCCATCGCGTAAAAACAGTTGGCGGCGCTGTCGGAATTGAGCACAACGTGCTGACCGGCCACCGTGACGCTGCCATTAACCGTGGTTTTGGCGATATCGATAGTGCGTGCCGCCAGACGGACGGCGCCGCCCACCGTGCAGTCGCGGATCGAGAGGGTATCGCCCGCGGCGATGATATCGCGGTCGATGGACGCATCGTCCAAGTTGAGAGCCTGGCCTGCCCAGTACAGGTCACCCTCGACGCCGGACGGATTGGCGTCATTGTCGGTCGCAAGTATGTTTCCTGCGGTGTCCGTGCCGGCGAACGACGCCGTGGGAAGTGCGGTGAGCGCCAGCACGATGAGCGCGAATAGGATGGTGATGCGGCCCCACGCTTTATGGCGCTGGGTCGACGGGAATTGATTGCAGGGCATAGTGAATCCTTCGTCAGATGCTCGACATGCACCTAACAGGGTACCCAACGCGTGGGCGCTCTAAAAGAACCTCTCGGTTGTATTTCGAAGGATGAGGCCGCGCAATCTACTTTTTGCGGTGCAAAAAACGTGCGATGTCTTCCTCGGTGGGGCTTTTGATGTCGAAGCGCAGCGACAGCCAGCGCAGTCCCATGGTTATCGCAACGCATACGATTAACGCGGTGATGTTGCTGACGACGCCGCTCATGACAAGGCATACATAGCTTGCAGAGCCGGCAATGGCTGCGATGGCATAGAAGTTGGTGCGCTGGAAAATGCCCGGCACCACGCCCATAAAGCTGTCACGCAGCATGCCGCCGCCCACCGCGGTGAAAAAGCCCATCATGATGCACACCGCCGGCGCAAAGCCGTAGACCAGCGCCTTGTCTGCTCCAGTGGCGGCATAGATGCCGACCGAGATGATGTCGAGCAGGGGGATGAGTTTTTCGGGCTTGTCGACGATTGCCGGGAAAATGTAGATGATGGCTGCCGTGGCAATGGAAAGCGGGAGCGCCATCGGTTGGTTGAGGATGTAGACGTTGCCCACCTGCAGCGTCATATCGCGCAAAAGACCGCCGCCCAGGCCACAGACCACGGCGAGCGCGACGGCGCCCACCAGGTCGAGCTTGTGCTCGCGCGCAACCAGAACTCCTGAGATCGATGCCGCGACAACAGCGAACATCTCAAGCCAAAACGGAATAGCGACCATGGCATCCGAGGCATGTGAGGTAACGGTCATAGCGGCGACGATGGGCAAGATAGGGTCCTTCTGATTGCGGGTTTAGATAATGCCCGTACATAGTACATGGTTGACGGGTCTGGCGACCCTATTGCTCGGTAAACGGTCGGGACTGGATGCGGGCGTAGGGCCAAACATGTACGTCAGCCTCCAAAGATGTCAAAAATGTCGGTTTTGGAGGGTGATGTACGCGTTTGAGATTTGGGGCTGGGATCGACCGCGATGGGGGCGTGGCTGAATAGGAGGGATGTCCAAATTTTGAGCGAAGCTCAAAATTTATCCGGTCGGCTTACGCCGACCGCGCTGCGCTAAAAACGCGCCACAGGCGCGTTTTCTTTACGCTCCGCGCCCTGGCGGGTTCGAATCCCTCCTCCTCCGCCGTATTTGCTTGTTAGGGACTCAAAACAAAAAAGCTCCCGTTGTTGGGAGCTTTTTCAACCAAAATGGCGGAGGAGGAGGGATTCGAACCCTCGTGACCTTATACAGGCCAAACGGTTTTCGAGACCGCCGCATTCAACCACTCTGCCACCCCTCCGCGTGGGGTAAAAACAAAGCAGGCTCAAAGGCCTGCTTTGGAATTAACTGGCGGAGAGTCAGGGATTTGAACCCTGGAGACGCTTTTGACGCCTACACGATTTCCAATCGTGCTCCTTCGGCCACTCGGACAACTCTCCGTTAAATGCGAAAGTCAGTATACACGAGGAATCGCAAAGTGCAAACAGAAAAGTTGGCATTTTTTAAAGCGCTTGACCGCGCTTGGCGTTGCAGTGGGGTTTGAGGTACCAAAAAACGCCTTCCGACCAGCGTGGTTGATTAACTCAATTGTTCAAAAGGGGTATTCATAAGTGACTCGGCAATGAATTTAAAAATCTTTGGGTGGTGCTGTGAGCCACTGGTATGTATTTTGCGACCACAACCATGCGCCCGCTGACCTGCGACTTAACCCAGTTTGTCCCCGTGGCACCGTATCTTGTCCACAAATCCGTCAAGTTCTTGGTCGGCATTTGGTTAGAACGCGCATGAAGTGCTGTGTAAGCATGGGCATATGTGGAGGTCATGAGGTTGTAGCTGCATATTCTTGCAGCCTAGGAGGTTGAAAGATATTATTACCAAGTCTTTTCCTGCTTCAGGCGCACCTTCACGACCTGAAGCCACATTTGCCCAGAGGAGGTGACAATATGAAGGCTTATGAACTGCTGTTCTTTGTTGACCCGTCGCTCGACCCCGAGACTCGTCTCGCTGTTATGAAGCGTATCGATACCACGATCGCTGAGGGCGCTGGCAAGGTCGACTCCGTTGACGAGTGGGGCAAGCGCAAGCTCGCCTACGAGATCAACGACCTCACCGATGGTGACTACACCCTCATCAACTTCCACGCAGATCCTACCCAGATCGCCGAGCTTGATCGCGTCCTGCGCATCACCGACGCTGTGGTCCGCCACATGATCGTCCGTCGCGACGACCAGGAGTAAGACTGTCGTTTTGGACTGGGCTTGTGCCCCAAGAGGAAGTAGTGAGTTATGAGCATCAATCGAGTGAACATCACCGGTAACCTCACCCGCGATCCCGAGCTGCGCGCCACCGCCGGCGGAACCCAGGTTCTGTCCTTTGGCGTCGCCGTGAACGATCGCCGCCGCAACGCCCAGACTGGCGAGTGGGAGGACTATCCCAACTTTGTTGACTGCACTATGTTCGGCACCCGCGCCGAGGCCGTGAGCCGTTTCCTGGCAAAGGGAAACAAGGTCGCGATCGAGGGCAAGCTGCGCTACAGCTCTTGGGAGCGCGACGGTCAGCGCAGGAGCAAGCTTGAGGTCATCGTCGATGAGATCGAGTTTATGAGCTCCCGTGGTAGCCAGGGTGGCTACGATCAGGGCGGTTACGCCCCCGCAGCTCCCGCGCCCGCAGCACGTCCTGCCGCACCGGTGGCTACGCCGCCCGCGGTCGACGTCTACGATGAGGACATCCCGTTCTAAGGGTTGTTCACCTATTTTTGAGTGAGAGGCGGCTTCGACTCGCCGAAGTTGCCAAATGAAAGGTATTTTGACATGGCTAATGATTATTCTGCACGTCAGCCGCGTCGTAAGTACTGCCAGTTCTGCAAGGAGAACACTGAGTTCATCGACTATAAGGACACTCAGCTTCTCCGTAAGTACATGACCGACCGTGGCAAGATCAAGCCCCGTCGCGTCACTGGCGCTTGCACGCAGCATCAGCATGACATCGCCAACGCCATCAAGCGCGCCCGCGAGATGGCTCTCCTGCCGTACACCGTCCCCGTGGTTTCCTCTCGTGGCAACCGCGACCGCGGCTAAGAAGGGAGACGCATCATGAAGGTTATTCTTCTCGATGAGATCAAGGGCAAGGGCGGCGAGGGTGACGTCGTAGAGGTCGCTCAGGGTTACGCTGAGAACTTCCTGTTCCCCAAGAAGCTCGCTGTTGCCGCCACCAAGGGCAACCTCAAGCAGCTTGACGAGCGTCGCAACAACATCGCCAAGCGCGAGGCCGTCCGTCTGGCTACCGCCAACGAGACCAAGGCTGCCTTCGAGGGCAAGCAGGTCACCGTTGACGTCAAGGTTGGCGACGAGGGCATCCTCTTTGGCTCCGTTACCGCCGCTATGATCGCTGACGCCATCAAGGATCAGCTCGGTATGGACATCGACCGCAAGCGCGTCGAGCTCGGTAAGCCCATCAAGGTTGCCGGTGCCCACACCGTCGCTATCTCGCTGTACCGCGAGATCAAGGCCGAGGTTGTCGTTCTCGTCGGCGTTACCGCCGAGGAGCTCGCTGCCGAGGCTGAGGTTGAGGAGACCGCTGAGGTCGCCGAGACCGAGACCGCCGAGGTCGAGACCGAGGCTGCTGCCGAGTAGCATTTGCTGCAACGCAACAATCTTGTTCTAAGAAGGGCGCTCTGGGAGACCAGGGCGTCCTTTTATTTTTTGCGCTGGGTGAGTGTCGTGGCAGTCATTGAGATGCGGTCCCGTGTATGGGACCGTTCATCCGTTTGGTTCGGTGATGATTGCCAAGGCGCGGCTCGATTTATAGCCGCGGCTGATACTATGGATGCTCGCAAGCGATATGAATGAGGATGCTCATGGCATATGACGATAGGGAGACGGGGCTGACGGTCGAGGACCGTGGTTCCAAGCTGGGTCTCCCCCAAAACCAAGATGCAGAGGCCAACGTACTGGCTGCTATGCTGCTATCGCCTGAGGTGGTCGAAGAGGCCCAGGTCGAGCTGCAGCCCGATGACTTCTACCGGCCTATTCATAAGACCATCTATACCGCGATGGTCGATATGTACAACAGCCGCATCCCCATCGACTCCATCTCGCTGATCGATTACCTGCGAAGCATCAACAAGCTCGATGCCGTGGGCGGCGAGGCATACATTTTGGAGCTGATGGGTCAGACCCTGTCGCTCGTTAACTGGCAGCACCATGCCGCCATCGTTCGTCGCGACTCGATGCTGCGCGAGCTGATTGGCGCCACCAACGAGATCAACGCGCTGGCCTACAACGCCCCCACCGACACCAAAGAGGTCGTGGAGCTGGCCGAGAGCAAGCTGCTCAAGGTCACGGCGCGTGAGGTTAAGTCGAGCTACAAGACGCTGACCGAGTTTATGGTCGAGGCCTATAACGAGGCCGAGGAAGTGTGCAAGGCCGGCGGTCAGGCTGCAGGCGTGCCCACGGGCTTCCCGTCGCTCGACCGTATGCTCATGGGCTTCCGCGAGGGCCAGCTCATCATTATCGGCGCCCGTCCCGCCGTGGGTAAGACGTCGTTCGCCCTGAACTTGGCGCTCAATGCCGCCGCAGCGGGCTATACCGTCGGCTTCTTCTCGCTGGAGATGTCGGGCAAGGAAATTGCCCAGCGTCTGATTTGCGCCTATGCCATGATCTCGATCAGCGACTTCCGTACGGGCCGCATTAGTCCCGAGCAGTGGGCCAACATCAATGAGGCCACGCAGACGCTGTCCAAGCTCGATATTCTGATTGACGATACGCCCGGCACCACGGTGACCGAGATTCGCGCCAAGAGCCGCCGCATGCTCCATAACAAGGAGAAGGCCATCATCATCCTGGACTATTTGCAGCTGGTGAGTCCCCCGCCGGGACGTCGTTCCGAGAGCCGCACCGTCGAGGTCTCCGAGATGTCGCGTGGTCTGAAGATTATGGCCAAGGAGCTCAAGATTCCGCTGATCGCGTTGTCGCAGCTGTCGCGTCAGGTTGAATCCCGTACCGGCAAGCGCCCGCAGCTGTCCGACCTGCGTGAATCGGGCTCCATCGAGCAGGATGCCGATATCGTCATGTTCTTGGACCGATCCGCCGACGAGGCCGAGGCCTCGCGCGACGACCGACCCGACGAGGGCGTTACGCGTATCGTCGTGGCCAAGAACCGTTCGGGCCCGATTGGCGACGTCGACCTGATGTTCCTGCCGGCATCCACCAAGTTCTATGAGCTTGATGGGGCGCATACCGAGGAGTAGGACAGGCGCCCGTTGCACGGGTATACTGGGAATGTTTTGTGCTTCTGCGCACTTGCGGTGTGCGGACAGTCCATGAATGTGAGGAGTAAACATGCCGTCAACCGTTTTGGTCGGTGCCCAGTGGGGCGATGAGGGCAAGGGTAAGATCTGCGACCTGGTCGCCGGCGACTTTGATGCCGTCGTGCGCTATTCGGGCGGCAACAACGCCGGCCACACCATCGTCGTCAACGGCAAGAAGTACGGCCTGCACCAGGTGCCCTCCGGCATCATGTATTCCGACCACGTGTCGGTGATCGGTAACGGCTGCGTCGTCAACCCCAAGGTCGTCCTTGAGGAGATCGACATGTTCGAGGCCGACGGCATCACCACCAAGAATCTCAAGATCAGCGGCAACGCGCATGTCATCATGCCGTACCACATCGATCTGGATGGCGCCTTTGAGCAGAAGCTCGGCAAGAAGAACATCGGTACCACTAAGCGCGGCATCGGTCCGTGCTACCAGGACAAGATGGCCCGTATTGGCCTGCGTATGCAGGACATGCTGGATGAGGCGCTGTTCCGCGATAAGCTGGAGACCGCTCTTGCCCGCGTGAACCCCGAGCTAGAGCTCATCTACAACCTGCCCACCTACACCGTGGATCAGATTTGCGATGAGTACCTGCCCATGGCCGAGCGCCTGCGCCCCTACATCACCGAGACGAGCCTGCTGCTCAACAACATGATCGATGAGGGCAAGGATTTGCTGTTTGAGGGCGCCCAGGCGACGCTGCTCGACATCGATCACGGCACCTATCCGTACGTGACGTCTTCTAACTGCACCGCCGGCGGCGCCATTACCGGTTCCGGCGTCGGCATGAAGAACGTCGACCGCGTGCTGGGCGTCATGAAGGCCTATATCACCCGCGTCGGTTCGGGCCCCATGCCCACCGAGCTTTCCTATGAGTCCGAGGCCGGCCACACGCTGACCGAGGAGGGCTACGAGTACGGCGTGACCACCGGTCGCCGTCGTCGCTGCGGCTGGTTTGACGGCCCTATCGCCAACTATGCCTCACGCGTCAACGGCCTCACCGACATCGCTGTGACCAAGCTCGACGTGCTTTCGGCCTTCGACACCATTAAGGTGTGCGTTGCCTATGACGTCGACGGCGAGCGCTACACGAGCGTGCCCGAGCACCAGGTGCGTTTTGAGCATGCCAAGCCCGTCTACGAGGAGCTCCCTGGCTGGAAGTGCGACATCACCGGCTGCCGCAGCTTTGATGAGCTGCCGCAGGAGGCTCAGGACTACGTGGCGTTTATCGAGGATCTGGCACACACCCGCGTGACGTTCATCGGCGTTGGCGCCGGTCGCGAGCAGATCATCAACCGATTCTGGAAGTAATCGGCGTTATTTGGTTATTGCGATATACCCCTTTGCAGCCCAGATGGGCGGCCGAGGGGTATATTTGCTTGTAAAGGGCCCGCGCGGAGCGGGCCGGTAATCCATAGAGGAGGCACCCTTGAAGGCGGACACTCAAACCATCGACATCCTGTTGTTGGGCAGCGGCGGCCGCGAGCATGCTCTGGCAGCCAAGCTCGCAGCATCACCGCGCGCCGGCAAGCTCTACATCGCGCCGGGTAACGGCGGCACCGCGAGCTGCGGCGAGAATGTGGTTCTCGACGATTGCGATCCTGCGGCCGTGGCGGCGTTTGCCCAGAGCCATGGATGCGGACTCGTGGTGATTGGCCCCGAGGCTCCGCTCGTGGCGGGCGTTGCCGACGCCGTCCGCGCGGCGGGCATCCCGTGCTTTGGCCCGGGTGCCGAGGGCGCCCAGATGGAGGGCTCTAAGCTGTTCTCCAAGCAGCTCATGGAGCGCGCCGGTATCCCGACGGCAGCCTATGGCTCATTTACCGACGAGGCTTCGGCTCTTGCCTATGTGCGCGAGCAGGGCGCTCCGCTGGTCGTCAAGGCCGACGGCCTTGCCGCGGGCAAGGGCGTTATCGTGGCAACCGAGCTTTCGCAGGCCGAGGAGGCTGTGCGTGAGTGTTTTGGCGGCACCTTTGGCGATGCCGGCAACACGGTGGTCATCGAGAAGATGCTGACCGGCCCCGAGTGCTCGCTGCTGGCCTTTACCGACGGCAAGACCGTCCGTCCCATGGCCACCTCGCAGGATCACAAGCGTGCGCTCGAGGGCGACAAGGGCCCCAACACCGGCGGCATGGGCGTCTACAGCCCGGTGCCCATCGTGACCGACGAGGAGCACGCCACCATGGTGAAGGTCATGGAGCAGACCGTGGCAGAGCTCGCTGCCGAGGGCATCGACTACCGCGGCTGCCTGTACGGCGGCTTTATGCTCACCCCTGCCGGCCCCAAGGTGCTGGAGTTCAATGCCCGCTTTGGCGATCCTGAGACGCAGGTCGTGCTGCCGCGCCTTAAGAACGACCTGGTCGAGGTCATGCTTGCCTGCGCCAACTGCGAGCTCGATCAGGTTGAGCTCGATTGGCGTGACGAGTGGGCCGTGGCCGTTGTCCTGACGAGCGCGGGCTATCCCGGCAGCTACGAGAAGGGCAAGGTCATTACCGGCATCGAGGATGCCGAGGCTATGGAGAACGTGACGGTGTATCACGCCGGTACCGCCGTGGTGGACGGCAAGCTCGTGACCAACGGCGGTCGTGTGCTCGCCGTGACCGCGCTGGGCGATACGTTCGAGAACGCTCGCGACCTTGCCTACGAGGCCTGCGAGAAGATCAACTTTGAGGGCAAGACCCTGCGTCACGACATTGGTCTGCGCGCACTGCGCGGCCGCGATGCCTGGGATGCCTAAAATCCGAGAGGAATGAGACGGATGGACGAGAAGAACGAAGAGCTCGTGGACGCGCAGATCGTCGAGGAAGACGGCCGCGCGTACGGACACGCCGAGGGCGAGCCTGGTGGCGAGGTCGTTGACGAGCCGGCACTGGTGCTGGGCGACGACGACCCGCATGACGCCCTGCTGCACGAGAAGATTCTTTCGGAGGAGTGCGCCTGGAAGGGCAAGATCCTCGACGTCCACCGTCTTGAGGTTGAACTGCCCAACGGTCACCGCAGCGCCCGCGATATCGTTCGCCATCCGGGTGCGGCGGCCGTTGTGGCGCTGACCGAGAGCGGCAAGATTGTGCTGGTGCGTCAGTATCGCACCGCCATCGACCGCGTGACGGTCGAGATTCCCGCCGGCAAGCTCGACCCGGGCGAGGACCCGCTCGATTGCGCCAAGCGCGAGCTGCACGAGGAGACGGGCTTTAAGGCCGGTCGCATTCGCTTTTTGACGTCCATTGTCACGTCCTGTGGTTTTTGCGACGAGATCATTCACATCTACTTGGCTACCAGGCTCGAGTTTGATGCGCCCAACCCCGATGATGACGAATTCGTCAACGTTGACTTGGTGCCGCTGCACGAGCTGATCGACGCCGTGCTCGACGGCAAGATCGAGGATGCCAAGACCGTCGTGGGCGCGCTTGCCTGCGACAGCATCGCGCACCGCTTGGGCGGGGCAGAGCTTTAACAAGTGGGGTGACCTGGGAGTCATTTTGCCAACGTTATTAGTGCGGAGGCTATGATCCCGCAGGTTTGTGTAAGTCAGCGAAAGTGCTCCATTTGAGACAAGGTGGCCTAAAAGAGGAGGGAAGCGTATGGATATACGCGACCGATGATTGAAGGCCAGATTGTCCAAATGGAGCACTTGCAGCGTCGAGACGAAACGCGGTTTGGTAAAACCGCGTAAGGTGACTATGTTTAAGAGGTTTCTTTCGTATTACAAGCCCCAGATGGGGCTTTTTGTTGCTGATACTCTTTGTGCTCTGGTGCTTGCCGCCATTGACCTGGCGTTCCCCATTATCTTGCGCAATCTGACCGGCGGGCTCTTTACCCAGGGTCAGGCTGCTATTATGCAGGCGCTCGGTATGATCGCGGTGGGACTGGTGCTGATGTATGTCATCCGCTGCGCCTGCCGCTACTTTGTGAGCTATTGGGGCCACGTGATGGGCGCGCGCATGGAGTCCAAGATGCGCGAGGACCTGTTCGATCAGTACGAACGGTTTAGCTTTGCGTACTTCGATCGCAACAGCTCGGGCGATATGATGAGCCGCGTGGTCAATGACCTGTTCGATATCTGCGAGGCGGCGCACCACGTGCCCGAATGGATCATTATTTGCGGCATCGAGATTATCGGCTCGTTTGTGATTCTGTTTACCATCGCGCCGGTGCTCGCACTCGCCATGGCTGTGGTGACGGTGGTGTTCGCGGTCATTATGTTTTGGCAGAATATGCGTATGCGCGAGGTCTTTAGCGATAACCGCAAAAAGATTAGCGGCATCAACGCGCAACTGCAGGATTCGCTGGCGGGCATGCGTGTGGTCAAGAGCTTTGCCAATGAGCAGACCGAGCGCTCTAAGTTTCGTGCCTCGAACAATCGCTACCTTTCGTCCAAGGAGAACATGTATCACGCCATGGGCGTCTATACCGCGACGTATGGCCTGCTCTCGGGCGTGCTCTATGTGATCGTGGTGCTGCTGGGCGGTTGGCTCGTTGCCCAGGGTCAGCTGCAGGCGGTCGATATGGCAACCTTCGCGCTCTACATTTCGCTGTTCTGCACGCCGCTCGAGACGCTCGTCAATTCGGCCGAGACGTATCAGAAAGCCATCGCCGGCTTTAAGCGCATGGATGAGGTACTCTCGACTGTCCCCGATATTCAGGATAAGCCGGGTGCTGAGGACCTGCAGGTGACGGCTGGTGCCGTGGAGTACCGCAACGTGTGCTTTAACTACGAGGATGTTGAGCTCGGCGAGGGCGGCGCCGACGGACGCCCTGTTATCGACCATATGGATCTGTCCATTCGGCCCGGTCAGACCATCGCTTTGGTTGGTCCCTCGGGTGGCGGCAAATCGACGACTTGTTCGCTGCTGCCGCGCTTTTACGACGTTGCCGCCGGCTCCATTAGCATCGACGGCCAGGATGTGCGCGACGTGACGCAGCATAGTCTGCGCCGTGCCATCGGCCTGGTGCAGCAAGATGTGTACCTGTTTGATGGAACGATCGGCGAGAACATCGCCTACGGCAAGCCGGGCGCCACGGCAGAAGAGATTGCCGAAGCGGCCCGCCGCGCCAATATTGATACCTTTATCGAATCGCTTCCGCAAGGCTACGACACCGTGGTGGGCGAGCGCGGCAGCCGTCTTTCGGGTGGTCAAAAGCAGCGCGTCGCCATCGCGCGCGTTTTTCTCAAGAATCCCAAGATCCTTATTTTGGATGAGGCGACGAGTGCCCTGGATAACGAGAGCGAGGAAGCGGTGCAGGAGTCGCTCGAAGAGCTGGCACGCGGCCGTACCACGATCATCATCGCCCACCGTCTCTCGACTATTAAGCATGCTGACGAGATTGCGACCGTTGAGCATGGTCGCGTTGTGGAACGTGGCACGCACGAAGAGCTTCTCGCCCGTGGCGGCACCTATGCCCGTTACTATCGAATGCAGTTCGAAGGTGCGCGTGCGCACGAGCTCGACTGATTGATATGACAGGAAGATCATGGCTGATAAGAACCCTTTGACTCCGGAAGAAGTGACGGAGTTATTCTCCGAAATCGATGCATCCGGCGTCTTGGATCCTACGCTCGCCAAAAAGCGCACCGAGCGCATGCGCGAGAAAGAGGCCGCCGTCAAGCGCGGCGACAAGGCGACGCTGGCGCGGCTGCGCAGCGAGGATCGCGCGAGCCAGGCAAAACATATCGACCCGCTGTCTGAGGACGACCCTTCGGGCTCGCAGGTGAGCCATACCATTACGAAGACCGCCATGGCCGTGGTTATCGGCATTTTGGTGCTGATTGTTGGCATGCAGATTGGCTACGGCGTGATGCGACGTCTGAATACCGCGAACCTTTCCGAAAGTGTTTCGGTGGATACCGTTTCGACCGCGCTCAAGGGTGGACTTGAATGGGGCAATGGCTTTACGCAGTTCCCGCTCGATTTTACCGTCGACGAGGCAGATGAGCGCACGGGCACGGTTGAGGTGACGGTGCTGGACACGTCTTCTGCCAATGAGCTCGAGCTGCTGTCCAACGGTCAGATTCAGGCGGCGGCGCTCGCAACCAACGCCCTGCTCAACGACAAGATCGACCGTGTGGTGTATAACGTTCACGCCTATATCGACGAGGACAGCAGGATCCAGCATGATTCCTTCTTTGGCATGTTTCCTGCTCAGGGGCACCAAAGCGCCATCCTGACGTTCGTTTGGACCAAGAGCTCGTCCAACGCCACGAGTATCGACTGGAAGATGCGCATCGTAAGCATGGACGACACCATTGCCGAGCGCATTCAAAAACAGGTCAACTCGGTTTCATCGCTGATCGAGGACCCGGTGGTGAGCCAGACCAAGATCACGGAGGAGCAGGCCGAGCGCGATCTTGAGCATCGTCTGCACGGTCGAGAGATCTTCCGCGGCGGAAAGCCCGATCGCACGCCGTCCGAGCTGCTGGAGCAGGACAAGCAAAAGTAGTCCGCAGCCACATAGAACGATGCCATCCCGCGTGAGCCGCAAGCCCACGCGGGATGATTTTTCTGGGACGGGGATTAAAAAATCATTCTGTCATGTATGCAGTTGGCGACAAAGCCCTGCTCTCAGAATAATTTTTTAATCCCCGTCCCAGAAAAATCATTATGCACAGGAAGTCATAATTATCATTTTGTAAACAATTCTATGTAATTAATGCCATGGGCGATGCTTGCGGTTAGAATACCGCGAGGCCTAACTACACACCTTTAAGCCGGTCCTGTGAGACCGGGAAGGAGAACTATGGCGAACAACCATATTGCGGGCGCTGCCGCCCGCACCGTCGCGCCCAGCGAGCTGTGCCAGCGTATGCTGGCTAAAACCAGCAAGGGCACCTGCGGTCCCTGCATCCTGTATCTTGAGGATGGGACCATTTTTTATGGCCGTGCATGCGGTGCCGAGGGTACCGCAACCGGCGAGGTCTGCTTTAACACGTCGCTCGAGGGCTACTTTGAGGTCATGACCGACCCGAGCTATGCCGGCCAAATCGTAACCATGACCTATCCGCAGATCGGCAACTACGGCATTGACGAGACCGATGTCCAGTCGGCCTTCCCCGGCGATACCGCTCGCCCCGCGAGCGCTCCCGCCATGCGCGGCATGGTCGTCCACGACATGTGCGCCACGCCTTCTAACTGGCGCTCGACCGTCAGCGTGCCGGAGTACCTGCGTGCACACGGCATCGTCGCTATCGAGGGCGTCGACACCCGCGCTCTCGTGCGCCACCTGCGCGACAACGGTTCCAAGATGGGCATAATCTCGACGGAGATCTTCGACGTCGACGAGCTTGCCGAGCGCCTGTCCGCCGCGCCTACGCTGGTCGGCGAGAACCTGGTCAAGACCGTGAGCTGCCCTGAGCCCCATGCCTTTGCTGCGAACGACCTGCCCACTACGCATGACTTTGCGCTTGCCCCTGCCGCTCCTGCCCGCCACAAAGTGGTCGCCTACGACTGCGGTGTCAAGCGCGGCATCCTGGAGGGCCTGGTCCGTGCTGGCTGCAACCTCACCGTCGTGCCGTGGGATACACCCGCGCGTCAGGTGCTCGACATGAATCCCGATGGCGTCTTTTTGTCCAATGGCCCCGGCGACCCCGATGCCGTGGTGGAGACCTACGAGCAGGTGCAGCAGCTGATCGGCAAGGTGCCGGTCTTTGGCATCTGCCTCGGTCACCAGATGATCAGCCTGGCGTGCGGCGCCCAGATGGAAAAACTCAAATTCGGTCATCGTGGTGGCAACCAGCCGGTTATGAATTTGGTCAGCCGCCGTGTGGAGATCACCGCGCAAAACCACGGCTTTGGCCTGTTGTTCCCCAGCTTGGGCAAGCTTGTCCCCAAGCTTTCGGGCGGCGAGACCGAGCACGCGGCCGATGGCGATCTGCGCGTCTGGGTACGCCGCGGTATCGCGCCGGTCGTGATGAACGAGCGCTTCGGCCGCATTCGCCTGACGCATGTGAATCTCAATGACGGCACCGCCGAGGGTATTCAGCTGCTCGATGCGCCGTGCTTCTCGGTCCAGTACCATCCCGAGGCCTCGCCCGGCCCCACCGATGCCCACTATCTCTTTACCGCCTTTACGCGACTCATGGACGGCGAGGAGAACTATCTGGACATCGATACCGCCAAGGACCGCCTTGCCGGCTGGAATTTCGCCGACGATGGTTCCGCCGTTCTACCGAACGGCGGACCGGTCGACGCTGCGGCTGCATCTGGCACATCATCTTGCCGTTCTGCTTCGGACGCGCGGGCATAAGCCCAGCGCGCCCTCGCATCACGGCAACTTGATGCACCAGCTGCACCCTCGCTGACTTTTTCAAAATATTGAGTCAGCCTCTCTAGGAGGTTTTAAACATGCCTAAACGTACCGACATCAAGCGTATCCTCGTCATTGGCTCGGGCCCCATCGTCATTGGCCAGGCCTGCGAGTTCGATTACTCCGGCGCCCAGGCCTGCAAGGTGCTCAAGGAGGATGGCTTTGAGGTCATCCTGGTCAACTCCAACCCGGCGACCATTATGACCGACCCGGGTCTTGCCGACCGCACCTATGTCGAGCCCATCACCGCCGAGTTTATCGAGCGCGTGATCAAGAAAGAGCGCCCGGACGCGCTGCTGCCCACACTGGGCGGCCAGACCGGTCTGAACGCCGCCGTCGAGCTGGCGAAAGACGGCACGCTCGACAAGTACGGCGTCGAGATGATCGGTTGCGACCTGGCCGCCATCGAGCGCGGCGAGGACCGCAAGCTCTTTAACGAGGCCATGGCCGAGATCGGCCTGGAGGTCGCGCGCTCGGGCTACGCCTATAGCGTGGCTGACGCCGAGGCCATCGCCGAGCGCGTGGGCTATCCCTGCGTGCTGCGTCCGAGTTTTACCCTCGGCGGTGCCGGTGGCGGTATCGCGCATACCCACGAGGAGCTCGTCTCCATCGTGAGCCAGGGTCTTGAGCTTTCGCCCGCCCACGAGGTGCTGGTCGAGGAGTCCATCGAGGGCTGGAAAGAGTACGAGATGGAGGTCATGCGCGACCACGTCGGCAACGGCATCATCGTGTGCTCCATCGAGAATCTCGACCCCATGGGCGTGCACACCGGCGACTCCATCACCGTGGCGCCGGCGCAGACGCTCTCCGACCTTGAGTATCAGCGCATGCGCGTGGCCTCGCTCGCCATCCTGGAGAAGATCGGCGTCGAGACCGGTGGCTCCAACGTGCAGTTTGCCGTGAACCCCAACACCGGTCGTTTGATCGTCATCGAGATGAACCCGCGCGTGAGCCGTTCGTCCGCGCTGGCCTCCAAGGCCACGGGTTTCCCCATCGCCAAGGCCGCCGCGCGCCTTGCCGTGGGCTACACGCTCGACGAGATCGTCAACGACATTACCAAGGCAACGCCTGCCTGCTTTGAGCCCACGATTGACTACTGCGTGGTCAAGGTGCCGCGCTTCGCCTTCGAGAAGTTCAAGGGTACCGACCCCACGCTCACCACGCGCATGAAGGCCGTGGGCGAGATCATGGCGATCGGCCGCACCTTTGAGGAGGCCTTTGGCAAGGCCATGCGCTCACTGGAGGACGGGCATCAGGGCATCTGCGCCGGTGGCAAGGAGGGTGCCGACAAGCTGAGCGACGACGAGCTCGCTCAGGCCGTGGCAACCCCGACCGAGCACCGCATTTTCTTTGTGGTCGAGGCCCTGCGCCATGGCTGGGATGTCGCGCGCATCCATGCCATCTGCGGTATCGATCCGTGGTACCTCAACCGTATCAACGACATGGTGCAGGTCCAGGAGAGCATCCGCGGCCTGCGTGTGGAGGATATCGACGCCGACGCGATGCGCCTGCTCAAGCAGTACGGCACGAGCGATGCCGAGATTGCCGCGCTGACCGGCTCGGACGAGCGCTTTGTGCGCGCCTATCGCAAGGGTCTGGGCGTGGTTCCCAGCATGAAGACGGTCGATACCTGCGCGGCCGAGTTCTCGAGCGCCACGGAGTACCACTACAAGACGTACGAGAACATCTACCGCACGAGCCCAGATGCCAAGAAGTGCGTGGCTCCCGACGAGACCACGCCGGCGGACAAGCCCAAGGCGATGATCCTGGGCGCCGGCCCCAACCGCATTGGCCAGGGTATCGAGTTCGATTACTGCTGCGTGCACGCGAGCTACGCGCTGGCGGCCCGCGGCTTCGAGACCATCATGGTCAACTGCAACCCCGAGACCGTCTCGACCGACTACGACACCTCGGACCGCTTGTACTTTGAGCCGCTCACCTACGAGGACGTCATGGACGTTATCGATGTTGAACGCCCCGACGGCGTCGTGGTGACGCTCGGCGGCCAGACCCCGCTTAAACTGGCGCGCATGCTCGAGGAGAGCGGCGTGAACATTATGGGCACCAAGCCCGACGCCATCGATTTTGCCGAGGACCGCGAGCGCTTCGCCGCCCTGCTCGACAAGTTGGGCATTATGTATCCGCCGGCGGGCCAGGCAACCTCGTTTGAGGAGGCCGAGGCCGTGGCCGCGCACATCGGCTACCCGCTGCTGGTGCGTCCGAGCTACGTGCTGGGCGGCCGCGGCATGATGATCGCCTACGATGCCGAGCATCTGCGCGATTACATGGCAGAGGCTGCGCGCATCAGCCCCGACTACCCGGTGTATCTGGACCGCTTCCTGGAGGGCGCAATCGAGTCCGATGTCGACGCCCTGTGCGATGGCGAAGAGGTATACATCGGCGGCATCCTGGAGCATATCGAGGAAGCCGGTATTCACTCCGGCGACTCCGCGACCTGCATCCCGCCGTTCAGCTTTAGCGAGAGCCTGCAGGCGAAGCTCCGCGAGACCACGCGCCGCATCGCGATGGCGCTGGGAGTCCGCGGTCTGGTCAACGTGCAATATGCCATCAAGGGCGAGACCGTCTACGTGATCGAGGCCAACCCGCGCGCCAGCCGTACCGTGCCGTTTATCTCCAAGGCCACCGGTGTGCCGCTGGCCAAATGCGCGGCGCGCATCATGGCAGGCGATTCCATCGCGAGCTTGGGCCTGCCGAGCGACGAACGTCAGCTGGACTGGTTCTGCATGAAGGAAGCCGTCATGCCCTGGGGTCGTTTCCCGGGTGCCGACGTTATCCTGGGGCCCGAGATGAAGTCGACCGGCGAGGTCATGGGTATCGCCAAGAGCTATCCCGAGGCATACGCCAAGACGCAGCTGGCGATCGACTACAACCTGCCCGACCCGAGCGCCGGCAAAGTGTTCATTAGCGTGTGCGACCGCGATAAGCGGCATATTCTTTCGGTCGCCCGCATCCTGCGCTACCTGGGCTTTGACATCTGCTCCACCGAAGGCACGGCGCGCGTGCTGCGCGGCGGCAACGTGACGTGCGAGATCGTGGAAAAGATCAGCGGCCCGCACGACGGCGAGCGCCCCAACATCGGCGACCTCATCGCCGATGGCAAGATTGCGGTAATCATCAACACGCCGTACGGTCCGGGTTCGCGCGGCGACGGCTACCTGCTGCGTACCGAGGCGGTGCGCCGCGGCGTAACCTGCGTGACCGCGATGTCCGCTGCCAACACGTACGTGAGTGCCATCGAGGCGGTGCGCGAGGACCAGCAGGGTCACGGCAGCGCCAACGACATGGGCATGGACGTCATCGCCCTGCAGGACCTGCCGCAGCACACGGTGTAGGTTGAGCTGGCCGGCCGGGGCGGAGGGGGCTGAGTTTCCCCCTCCGCCCCGGCCTGCGGTGACTTGGCTGCACCGTGTGCTGCCGAAGGGGCTTTGCGCGATGACTAGGGCTGAATAAAAAGTGAGTGTGGGCGCCGTCGTTCGTTTGAACGACGGCGCCCACGTTTTGGATTTATTGGGCTGTGGCGGTGAAGGTTGTTTTGTCGGCGGCGATGTGCACGTGCAGCTTTGCCTGACCGTCGCAGCTGATGAGCACGCCTACCTCGAACGGGGTTCCCGTCTTGTCGTAGGTCGAACGCACGATGCGCATCGCCGCCTTACCGGTGTTCTGTCCCAAAAGGCGCGCCTCATGCTTGTCGAGGTTGACCGTCTCGTAGACGGCATCGACACTTGCGGGCAGGATGCCGGTCTTTTCCGCGATGTAGGCGTAGAGCGAGCCATCCACGTCTTTGCGTGTGAGCTCGGGGCAAAGTGACACGGGGATATAGACGTAGTTGAGCTCCATGGGTTTGTCGTTGGCGAGACGCAGGCGGCGAATCTCCCAGACGGGTGTCCCTTCGGGCACTTTGAGCCCGGAGGCGATGCCGCGGACGGCCGGTATGCTTGAAAAGGCGAGAATCTGCGAGCTCGGAACCCGTCCCGCTTCCTGCATCCGCGCGCTGAAATTCAGGGCCAGGTCGATGCCGGGTGCTGAGGTTTGGGGTTTGATGAACGTGCCCTGCCCACGTTTGCGCACCACGCGCCCCTCGATGACGAGATCTTGGAAGCAACGGCGCACGGTCGCGCGCGATAACTCTAGCCGCTCACAGATTTCGAGCTCGCGTGGCAGCGGCGTCTTGGTGTCGAACGCCTGGCTGGCGATAAGTAGGGCGATTCGATGTTTAAGTTGGACATAGAGCGGCGTATCACCGCTGCGGTCGAAGGGTTCGGAGGCGAGAAACGAGATCATATCCATGGGGTACCTCCATGTCGTGGGCGTACGTGACATGGTCTGACACTGCGGGGCAAACCGGAGATGCCAGGCCCGATTCTTGCTGGTATGTATGGTGCATAAGGAACATAAAACATTTATCAGGCAATCTACCTGCTATTTTAAAAATAATTAGAAGAAAAAATAATTTAGGCACAAAAATAGTTCCTACCGTTAACCGATGAATAGTTGCCGTTCGCAACTATTTTCTTGTACCGAACATGCCCCGGCGCAACAATAATCTCAGCAAAAAGCAAAGCCGTGCGACACACGGCAGGTCGAGAGGAGACCGCATGCGGTATCTGGTAATGGTCAGTCACGGAACGCTCGCTCCCGGACTGCACAGTGTCCTCAAGATGCTCGGCAATGACGCCCCGAACATCTTGTCGACGAGTCTCGTGGACGGCATGGGCGCTGACGAGTATGTCGAGAACGTCAAGGCGATGCTCGCTCCCGTTACCGCCGATGACGAGGTTGTCCTGCTTGGTGACATCCTGGGCGGATCGCCGCTCACCAATGCCATGAACACGCTGGCCGAGAAGGGCCTGCTCGCCCACACCATTGCCTTCGGCGGCATGAACCTGCCCATGGCTATGACCGCCATGATGGGGCTTGCCACCATGGACCTGGATTCCCTCAAGCAGATGATGCTGCAGGAGGGCAAGAACGGTATGTCCGAGCTCGTTGTCCCGACCGATGACGCCGATGACGAGGACGACGACATCTAGGCAGCGCATCCGCCCAATTTTTTGTGATGGAGCGGGGGTTAAGAGGAAAGACCCCCGGTGATAAGGAAAGGGAGAACGCATGATTTCGTTCATCCGTATTGACGACCGCATGATCCATGGACAGACCGTTACCCGTTGGGCCCTCGAGTATCCCTGCGACGGTCTTATCGCCGTCAACGACGCTGCAGCGTCTAACCCCGTGCTCAAGGAGGCCTACAAGAGTGCCTCGGGCAAGAAGACGTTCGTGTGGACCAAGGAGCACTTTAAGGAGGTCTCCGAGAAGGTTCTCAAGTCCGACACCAAGTACTTCCTGATCACCAAGAACCCGCTCGACATGAAGGAACTTCTCGTCGATTTTGGCTTTAAGCCCGGCATGGACCGCATCATCGTCGGTCCCTGCAACGATCGTCCCGGCACCACCAAGCTCGGCAACAACCAGTCGATCACGCAGGAAGAGGCCCAGGCGCTCGAGGATCTCACCAACGCCGGCTACACGGTCGAGTTCGCCCTTATCAAGGAGAAGTCCATCGGTGAGTGGCCCAAGTTCCGCGGTCAGTTTGGCTTCTAGTTAGGCGCCAGCCGCATTTTGGTATCTACAGCCCTTGGTGAAAGGGGCTGAGGAATAAAGAAAGGGGAAAGCATGGCAATCAATGCATTCCAAGCCGCGCTGTTCGGCCTGTTCGCCTGCCTGGCATCACTGCCTGGCATGGGCGGCACGACGATCGGCAACTACACTCTGGGTCGTCCTCTGGTCGCCGGCCTCATCGTCGGCATCATCATGGGCGATATGCAGACGGGCATCCTCGTCGGCGCTGCCATCCAGGTTGTCTACATCGCTCTCGTGACCCCTGGCGGAACCGTCTCCGCCGACGTCCGCGCCGTGTCCTATATCGGCATCCCGCTGGCGATCCTCGCCATCAAGAACTCGGGCATCGATCCCGCCTCCGCTGAGGCTGCCGGCATGGCCGCATCCCTCGGTGCCGCCGTCGGCACGCTCGGCACTGTGCTCTTCTATGGCACCGCCACCATCAACCTGGTGTGGCAGGGCATGGGGTGGAAGTGGCTCGAGAAGGGCGATCTCCACAAGCTCTACCTGGTCAACAACGTTCTGCCTTGGATTGGTCACATCGTCTGCTCGTTCCTCCCGACGTTCATCATCACCATGGGCGGCACCGCCATGGTCGACCTCATGAAGACCTACATGCCCATGGACGGCATCGCGATGAAGACGCTGTTCACCGTCGGCTCGCTGCTGCCTACCGTCGGTATCGCCATCCTGCTCAAGCAGGTCATCTCCAAGCCGACGGACTTCCTCACGTTTTTCTTCGGCTTCACCCTGTCCGCTGTCATGGGGTGCAACCTGATTGCCGCTGCCGGCATCGGCTGCTTCTTCGCCCTGATCAACTATGAGATCGCTTCGCTCAAGATCGACCTCGCAAACGCTCCCAAGGCAGCTATCGCCTCGGGCTCCGATGATGAGGAAGAGGAGGACATCTAATGGCAGAGAAGAAGAAACTCTCTAAGAAAACGCTTGCCAAGTCGTTCCGCAACTGGTCCTATGGCAACCTGACTTGCTTCTCGCAGGAGCACATGCAGACCTTCGGTTACCTGTGCGCCATGCTTCCGATCGTCGAGGAGCTCTACGACACGCCCGAGGAGCAGAAGCAGGCCCTCCAGACCTACTCCGCGTTCTTCAACACCGAGCCGCAGATCGGCACCATGATTGTCGGCGTCACCGCCGGCCTCGAGGAGGCTCGCGCAAACGGCGAGGCCATCGATGACGACGCCATCAACGGCATCCGCGCCGGCCTCATGGGCCCGCTCGCCGGCCTTGGCGACTCGCTGATCGTCGGTACCCTGATCCCGATTCTGCTCGGTATCGCCCTCGGTCTCTCGACCGGCGGCTCTCCGCTCGGCGCCATCTTCTATATTGTCGTGTGGAACCTGCTCATGTTCCTTGGCATGCGCTTTGCCTACAACCAGGGCTATGAGCTCGGCGGCAAGGCGGTCGAGGCCCTCGTTGGCCCCAAGGCAAAGGCTCTTCGCGATTCCATCGTGATGGTCGGTACCATGGTCATCGGTGCCGTGGGCGCAACTTGGGTCTCCATCACCTGCAGCCCCAACCTGGTGCTGCCCGGTGGCGGTAAGTTCCAGGACACGCTCGATGGCATCTATCCGCACCTGCTGCCGATGATCTTCATCATCTTCTGCTGGTACATGATGACCAAGAAGAAGGTCAACCCCATCGTTATGATGCTGATCCTCGTTGTGATCGCATTTGTGGGCGTTCTCATTGGCTTCTTCGACCCGGCACTGAGCTACTAGTCATCATCCCCTGGCCCCCTGTAAGGCCGTGCGGCCTCAACCGCACGGCCTTCTGATTTTGCGCCGCCCTTCAAGGGCAATATGGCCAGCGACCTCCATCGCCTACACGACACCCGCTATATTGCTCTTGAAAGATGACGTATTCGAAAAACGATGTACTTGCACATGATGCACACTTTGCATGAGGAGGACCATATGCACGAGAAACATGGACACGACCTTTCGCGCGACGACTTGATTCGCGAGGCAAAGATGCAGACCGATGCTATTCAGCGGCTCAACGTTTGGCTGCGCCTGGGCTATTCGCTCGTGGCGATTGGCTTTTTGATGGGGATGTGGGGTATGCAGGGCGGCCCCGGCTGGGGTGTCCCCGTGGGCATCGTGTGCCTGGTGGTGGGCACTCCGCTTTCGATCGTGCTTAAGGTCGGCACGACCAACGCCAAAAAGAATGTCGAGCGAATGCTCGAGGCCGCTGGTGTCGACGTTGAGGAGCTTATGCGACGCAAGAAGGACGAGCAATAGACTTCCGCGTTGGGGTATCATAAATAATTGTTGCGAATGTTAACTAATGTACGGCAAATGACGGTTTTATGGCCCTTCTAGAGTTGCAAAGGACAATATCCCCAGTGGATTACGATGACGTCGCTCGAAAACTGATTGTGTATTCACGTTCCCTTGCCAAGGGATCCTTGAGTGCTGCCGGCGGCGCCAGTGTGGGCGAGGCACCGGTTTTACAGTATCTATCGGGTATTGACGGTGATGTCATTCCCTCCGAGATTGCCAAGAAGCTGAAATTCTCCCGTGCGCGCATGTCGCATATCTTGGATTCACTCGAGAGCAAGGGTTACGTTCAGCGCAGGACCGATCCAAACGATCGTCGGCGTGTGCTGGTGAGCATCACCGAGGAAGGCCGTGATTTCGCGGCGAAAAAAAATGCCGAGAGTGTGGCATCGCTCTCGAAACAACTCTCAGCGCTCGGCGAGCACGATGCCCAGGAGCTCGTGCGCATTCTGAATAAAGCCTATAGCCTTACCTATGATGCCAACGATTACCTGGACAATCTATAAGGATAAAGACAGACATTTAGGTGCATCATGAAATGCATCCGGGGCAATTGTGCCCATCAGCCACCGTCAACATTTCATTCCAAACAAAATCAGTCAACGTACGTCATGGCAATCCCCGGTAGGTTGCAGGATGGCGGCTGAGCCTTTCCCTCGGGAAACTTCGCGAAGCCCAGTTCCCGAGGGAAAGGTATGGTCTGTGTAATACCAGATAAACAGTACATTTTTGCTAGATTGGTATTTGACTGAAGAACCAATTGGTATTGCTTATTAAGCCCACCTTGCCGTTGACGCTTATTTTGCTGCCGCTGGGAGAATTCCGAACTTGGGTGCGCAAGTGCTCCCATATGCTGATATGACCTAGTAGGTGGCTATCTGGTTACTACCAGTTGGCCCCTTGGTAACGGGTGGCCCCCATTGTGCGGAATGTACCGAACATCTCCGTTTGATACGTTTTCCCATGCTGCCGGGGGGGGGGGCGTCCTCGGCACCTCAGCATGTCGGAAGAAAGGAGACCAGATGCGCAGGAATTCCATTTTTACGAAACGGTGGGTGAAGGGAAGCGCGGTCCTCGTTGCCACTGCAGCGACGCTCGTGTTTGCCAATCCCCAGCAGGCGATTGCCACGCCACTCAAGGGCGTCGACTCGGCGACCGTGTCCCAGTCTGCCTCGAATGTCGTCGACATCGATTTCGCTGACGGCATCAAGGGCCGTATTACGTTCCTCGAGGACGGTATTTTCCGTTATAACGTCGACCCCAAGGGTGAGTTTTCCGAGTACGCCACGCCGCGCAGTAAGTCCCACACGGCTAAGATCCAGGCTCAGCCCGATACCTCGGACACCTACAGCAAGCCGAGTGCGACGGTTGCCGACAAGGGCGACACTATCGAGATCACCGGCGGAAAGGCGACCGTGATCCTGGACAAGGCGACTGGCAAGATGAGTATCAAGTCAGGCGACCGTGTCGTGGTTTCCGAGTCCGCGTCCCTCGACCTTGATAAGAAGGGTACCGTCCAGACGCTCGCCAAGGAGAAGTCCGAGAACTTCTTTGGCGGCGGCACCCAGAACGGACGCTTCCTGCACACCAACCAGACCATCGCCATCTCCAACACGAACAACTGGACCGATGGCGGCGTTGCCTCGCCCAACCCGTTTTATTGGACGAGTGACGGCTACGGCGTGCTCCGAAACACGTTTGCAGAGGGTTCCTACGACTTCGGTTCCACGGACTCATCGACGGTCACGACTTTGCACAGCGAGAATGAGTTTGATGCCTACTACTTCGTGGCGACCAACGAGGGAGCTTCGAACGTGGCAACTGAGATGCTGCAGGACTACTACAAGGTGACCGGTAACCCGGTACTGCTGCCCGAGTACGGGTTCTACCTTGGTCATCTTAATGCCTATAACCGTGATGGCTGGTCAACGACCTCGGGTCAAAAGAAGTGGGAGACCAAGGGCAGCAAGTCCTCGAGCGAGAAGGGCGACGTTAAGTACGAGTCTGGCATGTCGACGGGCTACAAGCTCGACGGCACACTTGCGGCCGAGACGCTCAACGGTGAGGGCCCTACGGTTGATACCGAGAACATGAAAGCGACCGATTTCGACCGCCAGTTCTCTGCTCGGCAGGTTATCGATGACTACGAGGACAGCGACATGCCGCTCGGCTGGTTCCTGCCGAACGACGGCTACGGCGCCGGCTATGGCCAGAACGGTTACTACAAGACCGGCGGCGTCAACTCCGACGGAGCGAGCTCGGCCGACCGTCTTAACGCTGTGCGTGCCAACGTCGACAACCTTAAGAAGTTCACCGAGTATGCCAACTCAAAGGGTGTGAGCACGGGCTTGTGGACCCAGTCCAACCTTGAGCCCGACAGCAACCCTGAGACCCCGTGGCATCTGCTTCGCGACTTCGACGCCGAGGTCAAGACGGGAGGCATCACTACCCTTAAGACCGACGTTGCCTGGGTTGGATCTGGCTACTCCTTTGGTCTTAATGGCATCAAGACAGCTTATGACACGGTGACGACCGGCGCTAACAAGCGCCCCAACATCATCACGCTCGATGGTTGGGCCGGCACGCAGCGCTTTGGTGGCATTTGGACCGGCGACCAGTATGGCGGTAACTGGGAGTACATTCGCTTCCATATCCCCACGTATATCGGTCAGAGTCTTTCGGGCAACCCCAACATCGGCTCCGACATGGATGGCATTTTTGGCGGCGACCCCATCATCTCTGCGCGTGACTACCAGTGGAAGACGTTCACGCCCTCTATGCTCGACATGGACGGTTGGGGCACCTACCGTAAATCGCCCATGACGCACGGCGATCCCTACACAGGCATCTCGCGCTTCTACCTCAAGCTCAAGGCGCAGCTCATGCCCTATATCTACACGAGCGCGGCCTCGGCGGCCAACATCGACACGGGTAACGGCGATGCCGGCCTGCCCATGATCCGCGCCATGCTGCTTTCCGATAACTCCGAGTACGCCGCAAGCACCTCGACGCAGTACCAGTATATGTTCGGTGAGAACTTCCTAGTGGCACCGGTGTATCAGGATACCCAGGCAGACGAGAACGGCAACGACATTCGCAATGGGATTTACCTCCCCAACTACGGCACCGACGAGAATCCCACCATCTGGATCGATTACTTCTCGGGTAAGCAGTATCGCGGCGGCCAGGTTCTCAACAACTACGAGGCTCCGCTTTGGAAGCTGCCGCTGTTTGTGAAGGCCAACGCTATCGTGCCGATGTACGCCGAGAACAACAACCCCGAGGCCGTGAGCGACACCAACACCAAGGGTACCGACCGCAGCCAGCGTATCGTCGAGTTCTTCGCCACCGAGGGCGACGGCACCTTTACGCAGTACGAGGACGACGGCTCCTCCATCGAGAACAACACGACTGAGGACGATTCCTACGGTACGATCGACAATATCTCCTACGGTGAGCATGTGAGCACCGTCTACAGATCCAAGGCCGCAGGCGGCACCGCGACCTTTACCGCCGAAGCCTCGCAGGGTGGCTACAACGGCTACGACTCCAATCGCACCACGACCTTCGTGGCCAACGTGTCCGCCAAGCCCATGAGCGTCGTCGCCAAGAACGGCGGATCCGCGCTCAACGTGGTTGAGGTCGACTCGCAGGAGACCTTTGACACCGCGACCCCCGAGGCCGGCCAGGCGGTCTACTTCTACAGCGAGACCCCTAACCTCAACCACTACGGCAGCGATGTGGACGGCACCGAGGCCGAGCGGGGCGAGAGCTTTAACAACACCAAGATCACCACGAACCCCAAGGTCTACGTCAAGTTCGCGAAGACCGATGTTGCTGCGGCGGCGCAGACGCTCGAGCTGGGCGGTTTCGTGAACGCCGACGCCACGCTCACAGCCGATCGCCTCAACGAGAGCCTCTCCGCACCCACGAACCTTGCTGCCCCCGAGGACGTCACGACCCCAACGAGCATCAAGCTCACCTGGGGAAAGGTCGATGGTGCTACCTCCTACGACCTTAAGGTCGACGGCACCGTGTTCGCCGTGGGTGATGCGGCCGAGTTCACGCACACCGACCTCGCCTACAATAGCAAGCACACCTACCAGATTCGTTCGCGCAACGCCGAGGGCTACTCCGCCTGGAGCGATGTGCTCGAGGCGAACTCCGCACTCGATCCGTGGCGGAACGTCCCCGACGCCGAGCAAATCACCTGGGAGGGCTCACTTTACGGCAGCCATAAGGCCGAGCTCGCCTTCGACCATGAGTTCCAGTCGGGCGACGGCGGTTTCCACTCCGGTGGCAACGATCTGGGCAAGGCGCTTACCGTTGACTATGGACGCGCTTACAAGCTCGATAAGCTCGAGTACTATCCGCGCGATGACGCCGGCAACGGCACTGTGACCAAGATGCGTGTTGAGACGAGTCTCGATGGCGTCCACTGGACGAGCCAGGAGGTCGATTGGGCACGTTCCGCTGATTGTAAGACGGTAGCGTTTGACGGCACCGTGGCCGCCCGTTACGTGCGCATGACACCGCTCGCCTCGGTCGGCAATTTCTTCTCCGCGTCCGAGATTGCCATCTACAAGACCGACGGCACGGATGGCTTCGCCGTGGGCTCCAACCTCAACAAGGCCACGATCTCCGACGGAGACTACTCCAACATGAAGAACTATCTGGGCCTCGAGAATCGCGAGCCCGATACCCCGACGTTCGGTTCGCAGATCCGCGACCACTTCGCCGACCTCAACGATAACGGCGTTTACGACGTCTACGATTACTCGTTCACCATGGCGGGTCTTGACGGCGGCACTAAACAAAAGGGCAAGGTCGCAGGTTCGCTCGCGGTGATTCCGAGCAAGACCGAGGTCGAGGCCGGTGATGAGATCACCGTTGATGTCTATGCGGCCGACGCCAAGAACGTCAACGCCCTGGGCGCTCTCGTCAACTTCAAGAGCGACCAGTTCGAGTTTGTGTCCGAGAGCATCGCGCAGGACGGCTCGACTGCCGGCATGGAGAACCTGTCTCGCGAGAAGGTCCAGTTCGCGGACAGAACGCAGACTATCAATCTCGCCTTTGCCAACCGCGGCGATGGCAAGCTCTACAACGGTACCGGCGCGGTGGCGAGTTTCAAGCTCAAGGCCAAGACCGCCGGCAAGGTCGAACTGCCCTCGACATCTTGGCTCATCGGTCCGGCATGCGACGCACTTGAGTTTGCGAGCGACGGCACGGTGACGATGCCGGATGTTCCTCAGCCAACGGTCGCCGAGTACGGTCAGGACGCCTTCAACATCACGATGACCAACGATGAGCTCACGACCGACGACGGGACCAACGTCGAGAAACTTATCCAGCAGAAGAGCTATAACGCGCTGTTCGATAATAACGAGGGCGACAACGGCTTTGAGTTCCTATGGAACTGGAGCGGCAACTGGGACAGCGAGGGTAAGCTTCCGAGTTACGTGAAGCTTCCCACCACGATGACATTCGCATTTAAGACGCCGTCGAAACTCGATAGTGTCGAGGTCGTTAACCGCAACGGCGGCAACGGAACCGTGCAGAAGATCAAGGCTGTCGTGACGTTCGAGGATGGCTCGACCCAAGAGTTCGCGGGCGGGGAGTACGATTCCTTCTTGGCTCGCTACGCCTTTGACCTCTCTGCCGAGAACAAGGGCAAGAAGGCGACCAAGGTCGAGGTCACGCCGCTTGAGGCATCGGGTGACCAGATGCTCACACTGCGTGAGGTCAACTTCAACTACACGCAGGGTGTCGAGGCCATCGAGGGTGTCGAGCTAGGCAAGAACCAGACCGAGTTCTTTGAAGGCGACATTACGCCCGTCGACGCCAAGGCTACGCCTGAGAGCGCTGGCTACCCCTATGTGACGGTCGAGAGCTCCGACCCCTCTGTGGTAAGCGTCTCCGCTGTTCAGGCTGGCGATAGCGTGAGCTACTACCTGCGTGCCAACAAGGCCGGCAAGGCAAAGATCACGGTGGCGTCGGTACTCGACCCCTCCAAGACCGCATCCTATGAGGTCGAGGTCAAGGCTGGTGTCGATACCTCTGCGCTCGTAGCAGCGCTTTCCAAGGCCGCGGGCTACAGCGAGTCCGTCTACACCAAGGATTCCTATGCAGCTCTCACCACTGCGGTCGAGGCGGCTCAGAAGCTCCTCGACAGCGGCCAGGGCAGCTATAGCAAGAAGGATGTCGCAGACGCCACAGCCAAGATCGAGAAGGCAATCGACGGCCTCAAGATGCGCCCTGTTGATGAGAAGATTCTCATCAACACGCCCGAGAACCGCAAGAACGTCAAGGTGGCCGGCTTCTCGAGTGAGGCCGACTACGAGGGCAGCAACGCCGTCAACGCTCTCGACGGCGACGAGCGGACGCTTTGGCACAGCGACTGGGCCCATGGGACCGGTATGCCCCAGTATCTGAGTGTCGACCTGGGCCGCGACTACGATCTCACCGACGTTACATTCCTGCCGCGCCAGGACGGCGGCACTAACGGCGATATCTTCGAGGCCGAGATACTGGTCTCCGACACTGCCGACGGTTATGAGAAGGGCACCGCCGCGTCGATGGGTACGTTCGCCTTCGACAACGATGGCCGCGTGCTCACCGACCGTGGCGACTGGAAACAGATGAGCTTTGGCGCCGCGCGCGGTCGCTACGTGACCGTCAAGGTGATTCACGCCGGCGGGGGCGACGTTGATGCCTACTGCAGCATGGCGGAGCTCAAGTTCTACGGTACGGCCGTCCCCGATCCGGTGGCGAAGGATGATCTCACTGCCGCGATCGAAAAGGTTGATGCCGAGCTTGCCGCCGGCGACCTCAAGGCCGGCGACTACACCGAGGCCTCCTGGACGGCGCTCGAGAACGCCCTGGCGAGCGCCCGCGCCATCTTGAGCGACGAGGATGCCACGCAGGACGAGGTCGACCAGGCGCTCAGGGCGCTCGAGAGCGCCCGCGACGCGCTCGAGAAGACCCCGGTGGTCCCGGTCGAGAATCCGACTAAGAAGCAGCTCAAGGCCCTGGTCAAGCAGGCGAAGGAGACTGACACCAGGGGCAAGACGGCCGAGTCTGTCAAGGCCCTGACGGATGCCATTACCTACGCCGAGGACGTCTTGGGTGATGAGAATGCTTCCGACACCCAGATCCAGGCGGCCTATAGCCAGCTCAAGCTGGCCATTGAGAGCCTCAAGGATGCCGATTCCGGCAACCAGGGCGGCTCGGGCAACCAGGGTTCCGGCAATGGCTCGAACGGCGGCAACCAGGCGGGCAAGCCCGCAGGCGACAAGGCCCAGGGCAGCAAGAAGAACGGTTCGGCGATTCCCAATACCGGAGACCAGACGGCGGCGACCGTCGCGACCGTCGGTGGTCTTGGCGCCATCATCGCCGCGATCGGCGCTTTCTTCCATCGTCGCAGCAAGGCTAAGTAGCCCCAGCAACAGCTAAGCAAGCGTGCCCGCCGTCCCACCCAAGGACGGTGGGCACGCTTTTTGAATGTAGGCAGAAAGCTCCGACCCTTCGGCCTTAATCTCGCAAAGCGTTCCGTCTCCCGCCGAACACATCAGCATCGGCGGCTATACTTGAATTATTTGCAGTTAAGGGTCGCGGATTGGCCGCGTCACCGCTCTCAACAGGAGGTCTTTGTTTATGGCAGATCAAAAGCCGGTTGTCGGGATCATCATGGGCTCCAAGTCCGATCTGGGTGTTATGGAAGGCTGCACCGCCGAGCTCGAGGCGCTCGGTGTGCCCTATGAGCTCGTCATTGCGAGCGCACACCGCACACCGGCGAAGGTCCACGAGTGGGCTTCGACTGCTGCCGATCGCGGTATCAAAGTGATTATCGCCGCCGCCGGCAAGGCCGCTCACCTGGGTGGTGTCGTGGCCGCCTTTACGCCGCTGCCGGTTATCGGCGTACCTATGAAGACGAGTGACCTGGGCGGTATGGATTCGCTGCTGTCGATGGTGCAGATGCCTTCGGGCGTGCCCGTGGCCTGCGTTGCCATCAACGGCGCCAAGAACGCCGCCATTTACGCCACGCAGATTCTGGGCGCATGCGACTCCGAGTACCGCAAGGTTATCGAGAAGATGAAGCAGGAGATGGCCGACGCCTAGGCGTTCCGCCGTTTCACCGCAGTATAAGGAGAGCCATGTCCGATTATCAGGGAAAACGATTCAAGGCTTCTCAGATTCCCGATCCGTCGAAGCCGGGTGCTGCCCATGCGGCACAGCAGGGTCGGACATCCTCTCCTCAGCAGCCGCGCGCGCCGCGCCCCGTGACACCGGCGACGCATCGTCGACAGGACGCGCCGGCCGCATATCGACCTTCATCTTATAGCACCGCTAAGAAGCCGCCCCGGTCTTCATCGCATGCCACGCCGTCGGATTACACCGAGTCGCCGCGTAAAAAGCGCCGCTCCATCATTCCTATTCTGCTCATCATCGTGGGCATCGGTCTGATTGTTGCCGCCGCTGCCATCTTTATCAATGCCCAGATTGGCTATAAGCAGGCGAGCGATTCGTATCAGAAAATCGAGAAGCAATATGTAAGCGATAAGGACGCCAGCGGCGTGCCGATTATCGACTTTGATGCACTTGCTCAGACGAACCCCGAGATTGTGGGTTGGATTTACGTGCCGGGAACCAACATCAACTATCCCGTGGTGCAGACCAACAACAACTCCAAATACCTCAACACGCTGTTCGATGGCACGTCTAACGCCTCGGGTGCCATCTTCTTGGATAGCGATGACACCGCGCCGGGAATGGTCGACCAGCAGACCACGATCTACGGCCACCATATGAACGATGGGTCGATGTTCAACGTGATTTCGGATACGACTGACCAGGCAACGTTCGATAGCGTTGAATATGTGTACTACATCACGCGCGATGCGACGTATAAGTTGCGTCCGCTGGCGACCAAGGTGGTCGAGGACACGTATGCCAAGGCGCGCACGACCAATTTTGAGGGCGACGACGGACTCAAGAACTACCTGTCCGAGATGCTCGACGGCGCTTCTGCCGTGGCGAGTGATGCCACCGATCGTGCCGCTTCGGCAACTAAGGTTGTAACGCTTGTGACCTGTCGTTCGCTGTCGCTGAGCAACACACGCGCCGTCATGGTGCTCACGCCGGTCGAGGAATAAGTTGTTCGAGAGTAGCTAAAAAGGCCCCGTCCCAAATTGGCTACTCGACGACGGTAAGGGAGAAATGATGCTCGAGAGTGGCAAATTGATGCCTTCGATTGATGCTTGGCTGCGCGAGGCCAAGGCCGATGCTTCGGCGGCAGGCTGTGGGATGTATCTGACGCATAACGGTGTGGTGCGCGCGACGCCCAAGGCTGAGGTGCGCGGAGTCGAGACCGATGGCGTGGCGCCTGGGCATAAGGTGGGCGGCATGGTGTTTGGCTTCGATGCTCAGAAGGTGCAGGCTGCTATCGAGGCGACGCGTGCGATGCCGGGTATCGGCTATGTGCGTGTGTGGCTGGCAAGCGGCGAGCTTGCCGTAGGTGACGACATCATGCTCGTGCTCATCGGCGGGGACATTCGCCCGCACGTGGTCGATGCGCTGCAGGCGCTCGTTGGCACCATTAAGAACGAATGCGTGAGTGAGGTCGAGCGCGAGGCGTAGAGGCTTGCGTCGATAGAAGGATCGTTTATAAAAATGCCCACCGGTACGTGTGATACCGGCGGGCATTTTGCGTTTTGGGCGCGGTGGGCGCTACACGCGCGTCGCATCCTTGGGGCTCATGGTCATGCTCTGGAAGCGGTTTTCCATGTACTCGTTATCGAAGTGCTCTCCGTAGAACTGTGCGACGGGAATGTCCGGCTCCGTGCCGTTAACGCGCTGGTACCAGTAGTCGAGCGACTGCAGCGTCATGACGCCGTCGACCAGCATGATAACGGTAAAGATGACGGTGGCCGAGTAGCGGCTCTTCCAGGGGATCTTGTTGATAAGCTTAAGCAGCCTCGGCAGCAGCAGCTTGATCCAGATGAGGCCGCCCAGGCCCCACAGGCAGGCGAAGCCCGTGCAGGTGCGTCCGCCCGTGAGGACCACGAGCGGATCGGGCAAACCGAACAGCGTTATGTGCGAGTAGCTCCACGAGACCACGCCAAACGCGGTCTGCATAAACCAGCCCACGAACACCTCAAAGCTGGCGCCGAGCAGGGCGCTCACCAGGAAAATGATGATGGGGTTCTTTTTGTAGAAGCGGTTAAGCACCATGGTCATGAGCACGGCGCCAAATCCGTAGATGGGGCTGAAGGGGCCAAACAGCATGCCGGCGCGGTTCTGATAGACGCCCGGGTCGTCGACCGTCATGTGCCAGATGTCCTCGGCGATCAGGCCGAGTATGCAGCAGACAAAGAACACCCAGAACAGGTTGAAGTAGTTGAGCTTGATGTAGCCCTCGCCGGTTTCATCGCGGCCGAGCATGCCCTCGGCGGCGGCGTCGCGGTCGAG
This sequence comes from Collinsella sp. AM34-10, assembly GCF_003469185.1. Lineage (GTDB taxonomy): Bacteria > Actinomycetota > Coriobacteriia > Coriobacteriales > Coriobacteriaceae > Collinsella. Next base: position 82,281 of record NZ_QSIL01000002.1, read on the forward strand.
CATCTCCTGCAGGCGGCGCTGCAGTTCGCGCTCCTGACGCAGCGTGGGGTCGACGGTTGCCGAAAGTGCAACAAGGATGCCGAGCTGGATCGCGGGACGCAGCAGGAAGGGCCCGATGCCCTGGAGCATCACGTCGACCAAAAGCTCGACGACGGTGAATGCAATAAGGATGTAGGACAGGCGGGCGGCGTTGCGGCGCTGGTTTTTGATAAGGTCCAGGCCAAAGATGATTAGGATGACGGCACTTGCCGCAGAGAGCATGATGCCGGCGACGATAAGGCCGACTGCGACGAGCGTGTTGTCGCCGAGCTTTTCGGTGGCGTTGCCGTTAACAAGTGCCGTGATGACCTGCCACATAAAGGCAGCGACCGACGGGAGCGTGCCCACGCCGGAAAGGATGCACAGGACGGCGTACACCTTAATGATGAGGGGAATCTTCTTGACCTCTGTGGCGCTGGGGACGCTGGGGTCGAGTTCGTTTCGATCCATACAGAACCTTTCTCGCTTTGTTGTAGGTTATAAGGATACGCCGCCGACCTGCCAAAAGACAGGACGAACGTCCCAATTGCAACTTTGTAATCCCCAACGGTGGACGCGGCGGCCATCTGGGGGGCGCGGGCGCTTGCACTGGACAGACCGATAAAATGTTTGGCAACAAAACTGATTATTAGCTCGGTGGGCTTTTAAAAAGCGCTGTTCATGCGCGGGAGTGCTTGTCTTGCCGTGCGTATAATAGGGCAGGTAACGCCAAAAATACGAGGCTCTGAGGGGATACCATGTCTCAAGAAACCATCCGCGCGGCCGAGCGTGCCGCGGGACAGGTGAACACCATGTCGACGTATGATCCGGACTCCGACCAGCTGCATGAGGAATGTGGCATTTTCGGCGTATGGGCGCCCGATCGCGACGTGGCTCGACTGACGTACTTTGGCCTGCGTGCGCTGCAGCACCGTGGCCAGGAATCGGCTGGAATCGCCGTGGGTGACGGCGGCACGGTTATGGTCCGCAAAGATCTGGGCCTGCTCGACCGCGTGTTCTCCAACGCCGACCTGTCGACGCTCTCCGGCCAGCTGGCCGTGGGTCATGTGCGCTACGGCACTGCCGGCGCCAAGAGCTGGGAAGCCTCTCAGCCGCACCTCTCTACCATCAATAGCGTCATTATCGCGCTCGCGCACAACGGCACCCTCGTCAACACCGACGAGCTGCGCCGTCAGCTGATCGAGCTGGGCGTGCCGTTCCTCTCCAATTCGGATTCCGAGGTCGCGACCAAGCTTATCGGCTACTTTACCCAGCGTACGGGCCACCTGCGCGAGGGTATTCGCAAGACCATGGAGCTCGTGCGCGGCGGCTACGCCATGACGCTCATCAACGAGCAGGCGCTCTACGCATTCCGCGATCCACACGGCATTCGCCCGCTCGTGCTGGGCAAGCTGGTGGACGAGGGTCTGGACCAGGCCGATGCCGCAGCCGTTTCGCAGCTGCCGTCGCAGGACGGCGCCGCGACGGTCGACTCTGCCGTCCGTGTCACGCGCGCCGGCGGCTGGGTCGTTGCTTCCGAGACCTGCGCACTCGACATCGTGGGTGCCGAGTACGTCCGTGACGTCCGTCCCGGCGAGATCTTGCGCATCAGCGCCGAGGGCCTGGTATCCGAGCAGGGCGTGCCTGCAGCCGAAGAGCCCGCCAACTGCATCTTTGAGCAGGTCTACTTTGCCCGTCCCGACTCCATCATGAACGGCAAGAGCGTCTATGCCTGCCGTTACGACATGGGTCGTCAGCTGGCACATGAGGAGCCTGTCGAGGCCGACCTGGTCATCGGCGTGCCCGACTCCGGCCTGCCGCCTGCGGAGGGGTATTCGCACGAGAGCGGTATTCCCTTTGGCGAGGGCCTTATCAAGAACCGCTACGTGGGCCGTACGTTTATCGAGCCTACGCAGGAGTTGCGCGCCATGGGCGTGCGTATGAAACTCAACCCGCTGCGCGACAACATCGAGGGCAAGCGCCTGGTCGTTATCGACGACTCCATTGTGCGCGGCACCACCATGGTGCAGCTCGTCAAGATGCTGCGCAACGCCGGCGCCAAGGAGATTCACATCCGCATCAACTCGCCCGAGGTCATCTGGCCGTGCTTCTACGGTATCGATACCGACGTGCAGTCGCAGCTTATCAGCGCCAACAAGACGGTCGACGAGATTTGCGAGTATATCGGCGCCGATTCGCTGGCCTTCCTTTCGGTCGAGGGCCTGCTTAAGGTCATGCCCAAGGGCGGTTACTGCGATGCGTGCTTTACCGGCCGCTACCCCGTGGCGATTCCCGAGAGCTTTGGCCGCGACAAGTTTATGGAGGGCTTTAAGCCCCGCAACCTGGACAAGCCGCTGCACTTTGACGACGACGCCGTGATCGAGAAATACGACGACCGCAGCTGGGAAGAGGAGCACGGCGAGGCATAAAACCTGCCATATGGGGACAGGTTTATTTTGGTAGGTTTTACCTGCTGTTTTGTTGATATGACGGCGCGTGCTGTTATGGCGCGCGCCGAAATGAACGCAACTATGAGCACCGTTTGGCGCCCGTGCGGCGCCACGGTAGTGGGAGAGGAAGGCTCAGATGAGCGACAGCAAGCATGTGACGTACGAGGACGCCGGCGTCGATACCGCCGAGGGCGGCCGCGCCGTCGACGCGATTAAGCAGATGGTCAAGGACACTAACCGTTCCGAGGTTATCGGTGGCATCGGCGGCTTTGGCGGCCTGTTCTCGGCCGCCGCGCTCAAGGATATGGAAGACCCGATCCTGATTAGCGGTACCGACGGCGTGGGCACCAAGCTCGTGCTCGCCCAGATCATGGACCGTCACGAGACGGTTGGCCAGGACCTGGTCGCTATGTGCGTCAACGATATTCTGGCTTCGGGCGCCGAGCCGCTGTTCTTCCTGGACTACGTTGCCATCGGTCACATCGAGGCCGAGCACATGGTAAAGATTATCAAGGGTGTGGCCGACGGCTGCAAGCTCGCGGGCTGCGCGCTCGTGGGCGGTGAGATGGCCGAGCACCCGGGCGTCATGGCTCCTGCCGACTACGACCTTGCCGGATTTACCGTGGGCGTCGTCGACCGTCCCAAGATGCTCGACCCCGCAAACGTCCGCCCGGGCGATGTGATCCTGGGCCTGCCTTCCACCGGCGTGCACTCCAACGGCTACTCGCTCGTGCGTAAGGTCATTGGCGTCGACGGCGTTAAGCCGGGCACGCCCGAGGCCGTCGCTAAGGCCGAGGAGCTGAGCCGTCCGCTCGAGGAGCTCGGCGGTGCATCGCTGGCAGACGCTCTGTTGGCCCCCACGCGCATCTACGTCAAGCCGATCCTGGAGCTGCTGCGCGGCGGCGCCAACGTGCACGCCATCGCCCACATCACTGGCGGCGGTATTACCGAGAACCTCAACCGTGCGCTCGCCGATGACGTCGACGCCGTGGTCACCCGCAACGGTGCCGAGATGGGTTGGGACGTTCCGCCCGTCATCACCTACGTGTCGCGCCAGGCCGAGCTTGCGCCCAACGAGGCATGCAAGACCTTCAACATGGGCGTCGGCCTGTGTCTGATCGTCGCCCCCGAGGACGAGGCCGCCGTGACCGAGGCACTGGTCGCGCTGGGCGAGAAGCCGTTCCGCGTGGGCGAGTGCGTCGAGGGTTCCGGTAAGGTCGTGTACTCCGATGAGCGCTAACGAGCAGATGGCTGCTGCCGAGGGCCTGGACTTTGTGCCCTATACCCGTCCGACTGGCACCGATACGGCTGAGCCGCTCAAGATCGGTGTGCTCATCAGCGGTTCGGGTACCAACCTGCAAGCGCTGATCGATCTGATTGCCGCCGGCAAGCTCAACGCTTCTATTGAGCTTGTGGTGTCGAGCCGTCCTTCGGCCAAGGGTCTGCAACGTGCAGAGCGTGCGGGCATCCAGACGCTTACGCTGTCCAAGGATGTCTATGCCGACCCCATCGCCGCCGACGAGATCATCGCGCACGAGCTGCTCGAGCGCGGCTGCGAGTATGTGGTCATGGCCGGCTACATGCGCATGGTGCACACGCCGCTGCTGGCGGCGTTTCCCAACCGCGTGGTGAACCTGCATCCGGCGCTGCTGCCGAGCTTTACCGGCGCGCATGCGATCGACGATGCCTTTGCGCGCGGCGTCAAGGTGACCGGCGTGACCGTGCACTTTGCCAACGAGGTCTACGACAACGGCCCCATCATCGCCCAGCGCGCGCTGGCCGTCGAGGAAGGCTGGGACGTCGACACGCTCGAGGAGTACATTCACGCGATTGAGCACGTGTTGTATCCCGAGGTTATTCAGATGCTCGCTGACGGCCGCGTCCACGTGCTGGAGAGCGGCAAAGTGGCAATTGACGCGGCACGCTAGTCGCGTGTAAGAGAGTTCGCTGAGCGCTCTTTGGGACGCAAGCGATCGAAAAAAGCTGATAGGGCTCCGTCCGTACGCGGGCGGGGCTCTTTTTGTGTGGCCTCTCAAGTTTGCTATACTGCTAGCAAGCAGAGAGGAGTCGCCATGGCAACAGCAACAGTGCAGCTCAACACGCGAATCGACCCTATGCTCAAGGCTGGCGGCGATGCGGTCCTGACTCGCAATGGGCTGGGGCCGAGTGACGCTATTCGTGCGCTTTGGACCTACCTTGTCGAGCATCAGACGTTGCCAGGATTTATGGTGGAGGATAGGTGCGAGGCACCCCGTGCGGAGAGTCTGGCCGAGCAGGGATGCGGGCTGGCTTTTTTCTCATTGGGGTTGAGCGCGGCGGATTTTGCGCCAGCTGAATCATCGGCAGACAACTGGGATGCCGTACGCGACGACTTGTACGATGCGATGATCGCTGGCATAGAGGCGAATTGCCGATGATTGCGGCAAAACGACTCTTGGTAGACACAAACGTTTGGCTCGATTATTACCTGCAAGAGGGAGCGTTCGACGAGGCGAAAAGATTGATTGAGTTGGCCGAGGCGGGAAAGATTGACCTTCTGTACGCGCCAACGACGGCAAAGGACCTGTTCTACATTGTGCCGCGGCGTCTAGCTCAGCGGAATGTGAATGGGGTTAACGCTCCGTTCGGTCCGGCTGCATGGGCCTGTATCGAGCATATGATGCAGGTGGCAACGGCTTCTCCGCTTTCGTTGGCGGAATGCGAGATGGCGCGTATGCTTGGCAAGCGTATGCCGGACCTTGAGGACAATCTCATCATTGCATCGGGCGATACGGCGGATGTCGACTACGTAATCACGAGCGACCGACGCATGTTGGAGGCGATGCCCGAGGTATGCTTGACGCCCGCGCGCGCACTCGAGCTCATCGGGATCCTCGGCTAACCTTGCATACTCCGTTTCGCTATCATATTGAGCATTGTGGCCCTCATGCAACTTTGGAGGACGATATGGCGGATAACGAAGCGCTGTTTACGCCTGAGCTGGTGTTTTTTGATTGGGAGTGTGCGACGCCTGATGAGGTGTTTGCGCGACTCGAAGGCGAACTTGCTCCACGCGGCTACATTGGCACCGGTTGGCTCGACGCCGTCCGCACGCGCGAGGATGCCTATCCCACAGGGCTTGCCATGCCGGCGGCCAACATTGCCATCCCGCATACCGATCCGGGGTTTGTGGCTAAGCCCTACATCGCGGTGGTGAAGCCGGCCACGCCCGTGACATTCAATGCTATGGCGGACATGGGTGCCCCTGTGCCGGCGCAGATCGTCATCAACTTGGGCATTGCCGAGCCGGGCGGCCAGGTCGAGGCTCTGCAAGCGCTTATGAATATCTTTATGGACGCGGACACCGCGGCCGATGTGCTCGGCCAGACCACGCCCCAAGGCATGGTCGAAGCCATCCGCCGCCACTTTTAAATCCGGCCCCTGGGGACGTTCCTTTTGTCGCGGGGGCCGCGTTGTGACACAATGGCGTTTGTTCGATTCGTTATGCGAAAGGCCAACTATGGCAAATAAGAAAAAGAACTCCGAGGCCGCGCCGACGCCCGAGCAGCAGACTCGCGCTGCCTCCAGCTCTCGTAAGAAGCAGCGCAAGACGTACGTGTCTAAGACCGTCAAGATTGTTCTGGTGGTTATCGGCGTGCTGGCAATGTTGCTTTCCGTCTCGGCCATGGCGTGCTCCGGTCTTATGTCGCAGACCGAGGACACCTCGGGCTACAAGCTCACCGGCGGCGTTGCCGCCACCATCAACGGCACCAACCTCACCGAGGATACCGTGACCAAGCAGATCATGAGCATGCGCACGTCCTATGGTTATACCAAGGACAAGGATTGGGCGCAGTACCTGGTCAACAACGACCTTACGCCCAAGAAGTATCGCAAGCAGCTCATCGATTCCTACACGCAGCAGATTCTGCTTCAGCAGGCGCAGAAGGAAAACGGCGTGACGGTGTCGGATGAGGAGGTCGAGAAGGCTTGGAAGGACGCGTGCAAGAGCGCGGGCGGCGCCAAGACCTTTAAGAAGACCCTTAAGACCTACGGCTACACCGAGGACACCTATAAGAGCTCGCTCAAGGAGAGCCTGGCGCAGCAAAAGCTCAAGGAAGCCGTGGCGCCTACCAGCAAGCCCGAGGACAGCGAGATCGTCGATTACATCAACGAGAACCTGTCGAAGTACAACGATGCCCGCCGCTCGTCGAACATCCTGATCAAGGTCGATTCCGAGGCATCCGACGAGGACAAGGCTGCCGCCAAGGCCAAGGCGCAGGAGTGCCTGGACAAGATTAACTCCGGCGAGCTGAGCTTCGAAGACGCTGTGAAGCAGTATTCCGACGACACCGGTTCCAAGGAGAAGAAGGGCGACGTGGGCTGGGACAAGCTCACCACCTTCGTCGACAGCTACCAGACGGCACTCGAGGGGCTCAACAAGGGCGATGTGAGCGGCGTGGTCGAGTCGACGTACGGCTATCACATTATCAAGTGCACTGACTACTTCCATGTCGATAGCCAGGTCGATGATATCAAGCAGGTACCCAAGGCCATCAAGAAGTACGTCTCCAACGTGGTGAAGACGCAGGCGGCCAGCACTGCATATAGCGAGTGGCTGGAGCAGTACAAAAAGGACGCCGACATCACCGTCAACCCCATGCCCAAGGACGTACCCTACAACGTGAGCCTGAAGGGTGTCACCAAGAGCTCGACCGACAATTCGTCGACGACTGAGTAATCATGGGGCGGTGCTCGCGCGAGTGCCGCCCGCACTATTGAGGAGGATTTGCAGATGACCAACGAAGAGCTGCAGCAGGAAATGATCGCGGCCATGAAGGCCAAGGACAAGGTTCGCCTGTCCATCATTCGCCAGGTTAAGGCTGAGGTGAAGAATATCGAGGTCAATGAGCGCCGCGATGTGACTGAGGAAGACGTCAACAACATGATCAAGCGTCTGATCAAGCAGACGAGCGAGACGCTGGAGATGTCCATCAAGGCCGGCACCGACCAGGAGCGTACCGACAACCTGACCGAGCAGGTCAAGATTCTGGAGAGCCTTCTGCCCGCGCAGGTTTCGGGCGAGGAGCTCGAGGCCCTGATCGAGCAGGTCATCGCCGAGCTGGGCGCCACGTCCAAGAAGCAGATGGGCCAGGTCATGGGAGCACTCGGCAAGGCCACCGGCGGCAACTTCGACAAGCCGGCAGCGGCAAAGATCGTCGGCGCAAAATTGGCGTAATTTGTTACGCGGTTTTACCAAACCGCGTAACGGCTCGACGCTGCAAACCCGTACACACGGCAATCTGACGTTCAATTTCAAGGGCGCGACCATAAGGTCTGCGCCCTTTCATTTCACGTCACCTTGCTCGCGTGTACGGGTTTTCGCTGACTTATGCTCAACAAGGGCGGTTGCACTCATTGGGGACGGACTTAAATGAGTAGCCACGGGGGTACTCATTTAAGTCCGTCCCCAATGAGTGGGTGGAAGATTGCGGGTTCTTTACGGGAATGTAGTGTGGGCTGCGGAAACGTGGTTCTTTCCGTACAATAGTTCAACTCGTGTAAACGCAGGGAAGGGACATTCATGGCAGACATGATCGAGATCAAGCATCTCAACAAGTACTTTGGCGACCTGCATGTGCTCAAAGATATCAATCTCACCGTCAAGCGCGGCGAGAAGCTCGTAATGATCGGGCCTTCCGGCTCGGGCAAGTCGACGCTCATCCGTTGCGTCGATTATCTGGAGGAGCCCACGTCGGGCGAGGTCATCATCGACGGCACACCGCTCACCAAAAAGAATCACCTGGAGATGGCTCGCAAGTATAGTTCCATGGTGTTTCAGCAGTTCAACCTGTATCCCAACATGACGGTGCTCGGCAACCTGACGCTCGCGCCCATCAAGCTGCAAAAGAAGAGCAAGGAGGAGGCGACCGAGATCGCCATCGCCGCGCTCAAGCGCGTCGGCATGGCGCATAAGGCCGGCGAGTATCCGCAGAATCTCTCGGGCGGTCAGCAGCAGCGCATCGCCATCGCTCGTGCCCTGTGCACCAAGCAGCCCATCATCCTGTTTGACGAGCCGACCTCGGCGCTCGACCCCGAGATGGTCCAGGAGGTTCTGGACGTTATGATTGAGCTCGCGCAGGAGGACATCACCATGATCTGCGTGACGCACGAGATGGGCTTTGCGCGCCAGGTGGCCGACCGCGTCATCTTTATGGAGGACGGCCGCATTCTGGAGGAGGGCACGCCCGAGCACTTCTTCGATAACCCCGAGAACCCGCGCTGTCGCGAGTTCCTGTCCAAGATTCTGCACTAGGCGCGGTGATGGACATGACGGATATGACGAGGGCGGCCGTGTCGCGCCGTCACTTTTTGCAGCTGGCTGGCGCCGGCATGCTTGCGCTGACGGGGACCGCGCTTGCCGGTTGCGGCAACTCCACCAGCGGCGAGGGTTCCGACAAGGGATCCAAGCTTGCGGCCATTAAGTCGCGTGGCCATCTGAATGCCGGCGTTAAGAAAGACGTTCCCGGCTACGGCTATTACGACACCGCCAAGGGTCGCTTTGAGGGCATGGAAGTCGATTTGTGCTACCAGATTGCCGCTGCCGTCTTTGGCGTGAGCTACAAGGAAGCCCGTGCCCAGGAGCTTGTCGAGTTTACCGACGTAACGCCCAAGACACGCGGCCCGCTGATCGATAACGGCCAACTCGACGTGGTCGCGGCGACCTACACCATCACCGACGAGCGCAAGAAGAGCTGGGATTTCTCGACGCCGTACCGCACCGACTACGTTGGACTCATGGTCAAGAAGCGTTCGGGCTTTACCTCGATTGAGAACTTGGACGGCAAGGTCATTGGTGTGAGCCAGGGTGCCACCACGCAGGGCCTGATCGAGCAGATGATCAAGGACAACGGCTTTAGCTGCAAGCCCGAGTTTAGGGCCTTTAGCGGCTACCCCATCATCAAGAGTTCGCTCGACGCCGGCAATATCGACGTCTTTGCCATGGATCGCTCCACGCTGGCCGGTTACATGAACGAGACCGTTGAGCTGCTGCAGCCCGAGGTCAAGTTTGGCGAGCAGGGCTACGGCGTGGCGACCAAGAAGGGCTGCGACCTTTCGGCCGTGGTCGATCAGGTGATTTGCGATCGCCTGGCCGATGGCTGGCTCGACCAAGAGGTCAAGACCTGGGGCCTTGTATAGGCACATCGTCCAAGGAAGGAATCAAATGCTCGAAGGATTATTTGACGCCGACCGTTGGTCGACGACATTTCAAAACATGGGGCCCTTCTGGGAGGGCTTTGGTGTGACGCTACAGGTGGTCGTTGCCGGTCTGCTGCTGTCGCTGGTACTGGGCACGCTGCTGGGTGTGTTCTCTACCACCCGTTCGCGCGTGCTGCGCACCATAAGCCGCGTGTACGTGGAGTTTTACCAGAACACCCCGTTGCCCGTGCAGGTGCTCTTTATGTACATGGCTGGTCCGCAGTTTTTGCAGGCCATAACCGGTGCCGACCAGCCGGTGCGCATCGCGCCGTTCGTGCTGGGCTTCTTGGGCGTGGGTCTGTATCACGCGGCCTACATTTCGGAGGTCATCCGCACTGGTATCGAGGCGGTTCCGCGCGGTCAGATGGAGGCGGCCCAGAGCCAGGGCTTCACCCGTGCGCAGGCGTACTGGTACATCGTGCTGCCCCAGACATTCAAGATCATTCTGCCGCCGCTGTGTAACCAGGCGCTCAACCTGGTCAAAAATACGTCGGTGCTGGCGCTTGTGGCCGGCGGCGACCTTATGTACCGTTCCGACAACTTTGTGAGTCTGTACGGTTACCTGCAGGGGTACATCGTCTGCTGCCTTATGTACTTCATTATCTGCTTTCCGCTCGCCATGCTGGTGCAGTGGCTCGAGCGCCGCTCCAAGGAGCGTCCGCGCGGTGTGAGCCTGGCCGAGCTGGGGCTCGACAACGTAGAGGAGGCCTAGCGCATGGAAATCTTCAACGCGACCAACCTGCTCTACATTTGGGGCGGCTTTGTTAAGACCATAGAGATCTCGGCGCTGTCGATCTTTTTCTCGCTCATCTTTGGCACGGTGCTGGCGCTCGTTAAAAGCTATGCGCCCCGCCCATTCCGTATTCTGGTGAGCGCCTATATCGAGCTGTTCCGCTGCACGCCGAACCTGCTGTGGATCCTGTTTATCTACTTTACGGTGCAGGGTTTGGACATTGTGATTTCGACCATTGCCTTTACGCTGTTTACCAGCGCCGTTATGGCCGAGATTGTGCGCGGCGGTCTCAACTCGATTCCGCGCGGCCAGTTTGAGGCAGCGCAGAGCCAGGGCTTTGGCTTCTTTGCCACCATGCGCTACATCATTCTGCCGCAGACGTTTAAGACGATCATTCCGGCGCTGTTTAGCCAGTGCACGACCGTCATCAAGGACAGCTCGTATCTTTCGGGGATTAACGTGGCCGAGCTCATGTACACGGCAAACGTCGTGATGGCCCATGCGATCGACCTGTCGCAGGTGCTTATGCTCTACGGCCTGGTGTTTGCGATGTACTTTGTGCTCAACTTTGGTATCTCGCTACTAGTCCGAGCTTACCAACGCCGCATCGTAGCCGCATAGCCTGGCTTTCCCTGGCACCCAACCTTGGCCTTCAAACCGTCGCTCGCGTACCAAAGTACGCGGCGCTCCTCTTTCGGGGCAATCTGCCGCACTTGGGAAACCAGGACGGTCGTAAGTGACAAAATGGGAATCAGGAATCGCCTATTTCTCATTTGTTAGAAAGGAATCGCGATGAGCGATCTGGAGAATAAGAAGAATCCTGTGGTCATTACCATCGCGCGCGACTTTGGCGCCGAGGGCCACGAGATTGGTCGCATGCTTGCCGACGAGTTGGGGATTCCGCTGTATGACAACGAGCTGCTGGTGCGTGCGTCGCTGCGCACGGGCGAGTCGCTCGATAAGATGGCCGCCTACGACGAGCGTCTGGCTGTGGAGAACATGGCGTTCCTGCCCGACCGCTACGATGCGCGTTCGTACTCGGATAAGTTGTTCCAAAAGATGAGCCAGGTGATCTTGGACCTGGGCGAGACCGAGAGCTGCATTATCGAGGGTCGTCTGTCCGATTATCTGCTGCGCAATAATCCCAACCATATTGCCGTGCTGGTGACCGCCCCCTTTGAGGACCGCGTCGAGATTGTCCGCAAGAAGCGTGGCCTTAATAAAAAGAAAGGCGCCAAGCTGGTCAAGCAGCAACAGAAGGCGCGCGAGGCGTTCTACAAGCGCTACAGCGCCGGAAAGTGGAAGATGACGAGCGGTAAAGACATCGTCGTCAACCGCGCCAAGCTGGGCCGCGAAGGCTGCAAAGACGTCATAGCCGCTGCCTACCGCTACAAAGTGGCTCAACTCGAAGGCTAACCGACCAAAAACCACCACAAAGGGTACAGGCACCTTTGTGGTGGTTTTTGTTTTAGGCCGAGGGGAAGGCCTTGGCGGCAGTGCCTATCCTCGGCTTTTGCATAGTCTCGATCTGTAACACCAAGCCAGCGAAAATGGCTCTAACTGTTACAGATTGAGATGAACCGTTCGGCCGTCAGCCCAACGTCTTGATCTGTAACACCAGGCGGCATATTTGGTCTCTAACTGTTACAGATTGAGATGCAGCGTGGGCGGCCGGCACAATATCTCGATCTGTAACAACTGCAGGGCTCAACGGACTCCAGCTGTTACAGATTGAGACAAAACGACCGGGCAAGTCCCCAACCACCACAAAGGTGCCTGCCCCATCGTGGTGGTTGGGGCGGCCGGCATAGAAAAAAGTCCCCGCCGGGCGTGTGCTCGACGGGGACTTTGCCGTTTGATGGCTAGCGCTGTAGGTGATTACTCGCCCAGCAGGCTCTTGGTGATGGAAGCGGCGGCCTTCTTGCCGGCGCCCATCGCCAGAATGACCGTAGCGGCACCGGTGACGATGTCGCCGCCGGCCCAGATGCGGGGGTCGGTGGTCTGGCCGGTCTCCTCGTCGGCGACGATGTAGCCCCACTTGTTGAGCTCCATCTTGCCGCCGATCTTGGCAGCGAAGGGGTTGGCGTTGGTGCCGATAGCCGAGATCGCGACGTCGCAGGGGATCTCCTCGATGGCGCCCTCGATGGGCACCGGGCGACGACGGCCGGACTCGTCAGGCTCGCCGAGCTCCATCTTCTGGACCTTGACGGCGCACACGGAGCCGTCCTCGCCAGCGACAAACTCGAGCGGGGAGACGAGCGGCAGAACCTCGACGCCCTCGGCCTTGGCGTGGTGCAGCTCGGCGCGACGGCAGGGCATCTCGTCCTCGGTACGACGGTAGGCGATGATGGCGTGCTCGGCGCCCAGGCGCTTGGCGGTACGGACGGCGTCCATAGCCACGTTGCCGCCACCAAAGACGACGACGTTCTTGCCGTGCTTGGTGGGGGTGTCGTACTCGGGGAACTTGTTGGCCTTCATCAGGTTCACGCGGGTGAGGTACTCGTTAGCGAAGAAGACGTTGGGCAGGTTCTCGCCGGGGACGTTGAGGAACTTGGGCAGGCCGGCGCCGGTCGCCACGTAGATGGCGTCGAAGCCCTGCTCGAACAGCTCCTCGGCCGTGGCCATGTTGCCCACGACGGAGTTGTACTCAAACTTGACGCCCATGTCCTCCAGGCCGTCAATCTCGCGCTTGACGACTGCCTTGGGCAGACGGAACTCGGGGATGCCGTAGACCAGCACGCCGCCGCCGGTGAAGAAGGCCTCGAAGACGGTGACGTCAAAGCCGTTGCGGGCGAGCTCGCCGGCGCAGGTGATGCCGGACGGGCCAGAGCCGACGACGGCGACCTTCTTGCCGTTCTTGGGAGCCATCTTGGGCGTGGAGGCGAGCTCGGGGCGGTCGCCCAGGAAGCGCTCGAGCTGGCCGATGGCCACGGGCTCGGTCTTCTTGCCACGGATGCACTTGCCCTCGCACTGGTTCTCCTGCGGGCAGACGCGGCCGCAGATGGCGGGAAGCATGGAGTCCTCGCGGATGGTATCGAGAGCGCCGCCGAAGTCCTTCGCGCGGATCTGCTCGATAAAGCGGGGGATGTTGATGTTGACGGGGCAGCCCTCAACACAGAACGGCTTCTTGCAGTTGAGGCAGCGCTCGGCCTCAGCCAGCGCCATCTCCTCGGTGAAGCCCTTGTCGACGGGGCGGAAGTCGCAGGCGCGCTCGGCAGCCGGCTCCTCGTTATCGGGGGTGCGGGGCGACTTCATATCGGCAACGAAACGACCGTTAACTAGTGGCATGCGCAGCTCTTTTCCTCATAGGCCTTGAGGGACTCGCCCTCTTCGGAACGGTAAGCGGCCTGGCGGGCACGAAGGTCATCCCAGTCGACCAGGGTGGCATCGAAGTCGGGGCCGTCGACGCAAGCGAACTTGGTCACGCCGCCCACCTCGACGCGGCAGCAGCCGCACATGCCGGTGCCGTCAACCATGATGGGGTTGAGCGACGCTGTGATGGGGGTGTCGTACTTCTGGGCGGTGAGGGTCGAGAACTTCATCATCGGAACGGGGCCGACGCAGAAGACCTGGCTCACGGCCTTGTCCTGCAGCAGGCGCTCCAGCGGAGCGGTGACAACGCCCTGCTCGCCGTAGGAGCCGTCGTCAGTGGTGATGTGGATGTGGTCCTCGTCGAGGAGCTCGCGGAACTGGTCCTCCATGAGCAGGAGGTCCTTGGTGCGGGCGCCCATGATGGCGTGCACCTCGTGACCGGTCTCGACCAGATGCTTGGCGACCGGGAAGGCAATTGCCAGACCGACGCCGCCGCCAATGACGGCGCAGGGGCCCTCGGCCATCTCGGTGGGAACGCCCAGCGGGCCCACGACGTCGCGCAGCGACTCGCCGGCCTCGTAGGTGGAAAGCATCTCGGTGGTCTTGCCGATCACCATAAAGATGAACTCGACCCAACCCTCGTCACCGTTCCAGCCAGCCAGGGTAAACGGGACACGCTCGCCCGTCTCGTTGGCGCGAACCATGAGGAACTGTCCAGCGTGCGCATGCTTGGCGATTGCGGGCGCCTCGATGCGGAACTTGAACACCTTCTCCGAGAACTGCGTCTTCTCCAGGATCTTATACATAGAACCCCTCTCTTGTTAGGGCGGCCGAACCGTGCCTCCACGGAAATGGACGGCAGCCCGAATAAAACCGTACGCGCACAGGCGTTGTGCAGACATACGGTGCAAATTATACCCTCATGGACATGTCACTTACGTGTGTCTTCGGCGGTTGGGAAAAGTGACCTGCCAAAAAGGGACAGGTTTATTTTGGTCGGTTTTATCAGGCAAAACGGCAAAGGGGGCCGGCCTCAGGTTGTGATGAGGCCGGCCCCCTTTGGGGCGCTATGTGTGTATGGCAGTGCGGGGTTTATTTCGATGTGGCCACCGGGGCGTTTTCGTAGATAAAACCCGCCAAAATAAACCTGTCCCTAAATAGTAGGTTTTAGTGCTTGCCGTTGGCGGAGGCGGCACCGTTGACGTGGTCGCGGGCATAGATCACGCTGTGGACGATGGCCAGACCGGCGGCATCTGCGGCGCGGGCGCAGGTGTCCTGGAAGTCCTCGGCCTCGCGGGCGCGCAGCTGCTTGAGCACATAGTCGGCGACGGCCATCTTACCGGGAGGGTTGCCGATGCCGGTGCGGATACGGCTAAAGTCGCGGCTGCCCATCTTGTCGATGATGGAGCGCAGGCCGTTGTGGCCAGCATGGCCACCGCCTACCTTGACGCGCACGTCACCGGCGGGAATGTCGAGCTCGTCGTGAATCACGAGCAGCTCCTCGGCCTTGATCTTGTACTCGCGGCAGAGCTTGGAGATGGGGCCGCCCGAGGTGTTCATGTACGACTGCGGCTTGACCAGCACAATCTGGCGCTTGCCGCCTTCTTCCTCGGCATCTTTGATATTGATGAGCGCGACCTCGGCGCCGGCCTGGTTTTTCCAGTACGTGACGCCGGCCTGACGGGCCAGCTCGTCGATCGCCTTAAAGCCGGCGTTGTGGCGGGTCTCGGCATATTCCTCGCCTGGATTGCCAAGTCCGGCAACCATGCGAATCTTAAGCGGCTGTGCAGCTGCCATATTTGTCCTTCCGTTACACAAATAGTTCAATCAACGACAAAGGCTACCACGCCCGCCGAAGGCGAGGAAAGGTTGCAGCAAAGTCATTTCAGAAAACAGCTGCCCCGAGACAGCAGGAAGCCCCGGACACGCCGGGAGGGGTTATCAAAGCGAACATCCCGCAGCCGCAAAGCGGCGAGGACGTTCGCGTGATAACCCCGCAGGCGTGTCCGGGGCTTCCGGAGGGATGCGAGGGTCGAGCGACTACAGCGCGAAGTCGCCGCCGACGAGCGTGGAGACGGGCTCCTCGTGGTAAACGGCGGAGATTGCCTGAGCGAACTCCTCGGCGACCGAGATGGTCTTGATCTTGCCGCCGACCTCGACGGGGATGGCGTCGGTGACGACGCACTCGACGATGGGGGCGTCGTTCAGGCGCTCGATGGCTGGGCCGGAGAAGATGCCGTGGGTGGCGCAGACGTAGATGTCGCCGGCGCCCATAGCCTTAAGCTCCTTGACGTTGGCGCACAGGGTGCCAGCGGTGTCGATCATGTCGTCGTTGATGATGCAGGTCTTGCCCTTGATGTCACCGATGATGCCCATGACCTCGGCGGCGTTGTGGCGCGGACGGCCCTTGTGGGCGATGGCCAGGTCGCAGCCGAGCATGTCGGACAGCTTCTTGGCGGCCTTGGCGCGACCCACGTCGGGGGAGACGACAACCAGGTTGTCGGTGTCGAAGTGCATGTCGTTGTAGTACTGGCCAAACAGCGGCAGTGCGGACAGGTGGTTAACCGGGATATCGAAGAAGCCCTGGATCTGGCCCTGGTGCAGGTCGAGGGTGATAATGCGGTTGACGCCGGCGCGCTCGAGCAGGTTGGCGACGAGGCGGGCGGTGATGGGCTCGCGCGGGCCGGCCTTGCGGTCCTGGCGGGCATAGCCGTAGTGGGTGATAACGGCGGTGATGGAGCGGGCGGATGCGCGCTTGGCAGCGTCGGTGGCGATGAGCAGCTCCATGAGCATGTCGTTGACGTTGCCGCCGGCCACGGACTGAATCAGGAAGACGTCGGCGCCGCGGACGGTCTCGTCGTAGCGGGCGTAAATCTCACCATTGGCGAACTGCTTTAGCGTAAGGCCCGAAAGCTCGACCCCAAGGTACTCAGCAATCTTCTGAGCGAGGGGACGGTTGGAGGAACCGGAATACACGCGGATGGACTTGCGCATATTCTCCGACTTCTCGGGATCATTAATCGGCATTACCCTTCTCCTTTATACATCGAATGCCATATAGATGCCTTGTTGCATTGTAACCGCGCGGCGGGGTTTATCGGGTCCTGATAACGTCTTTACCGCCAACGGACACGAACCGACCACTCATCCGGTTGCGCAGGTCACGATAGAAAAAGGAGCCGCCCCCATGGAGCAGCTCCTTTTGTGCTTGGTAAAACGTTATACCTCGTCGTCCTCGTGCAGGCGGCGGCGGTAATCGGCGGCCCAGCCCTCAATATTTACCTGACGGGCGCGGCCCAGACCGAGCGCGTCTGCCGGGACCGGCTCGGTGATGACGGAGCCAGCGGCCACGAGCGCGCCGTCGCCGATCTGGGCGGGCGCGACCATCATGGTGTCGGAGCCAATGAAGGCGTCCTTGCCGATGACGGTCTTGTGCTTGTGCACGCCATCGTAGTTGCAGGTGATGGAGCCCGCGCCCACGTTGACGCCGGAGCCCATGGTGGTGTCGCCGATGTAGGACAGGTGCGGCACCTTTGAGCCCTCGCCGATCGTGGACTTCTTGATCTCCACGTGCGTGCCGGCCTTGGATCCGTCGAGCATGTGGGTGCCCGGGCGCAGGTAGGCGCGCGGGCCGCAGTCGACGCCGTTCTCGATGACGGCCTCGATGGCGATGGTCTCGTCGATGACGCAGCCGCTGCCGACGGTGGTGTCGGTGAGGCGGCTGTTGGGGCCGAGCTGGCACTCCTCGCCCACGGTGACGTGGCCGATCAGGTGCGTCTGCGGCCACACGACGGTATCGCGGCCGATAACGGCATCGGGGCCGATCCAGGCCTGCGTGGGGTCGATGAAGGTAACGCCCTCGGCCATCCAGTGCTCGTTGATGCGGTCGCGCGCGATGGCGGTGAGCTGTGCGAGCTGGATGCGGCTGTTGACGCCCAGGCCGTCGCGGTAGTCGTCGCAGTGGAAGATGGAGACAGCCTGGCCGTGGCCCTTGAGGATCTCGAGCATGTCGGGCAGATAGTACTCGGACTGCGCGTTGTCGTTGCCGATCTCGTTAATGTGGGCGGCGAGCTGCGCGCCGTCAAAGGCGTAGCAGCCGGCGTTGCACTCCAGCAGCGTGGCGGCCTGCTCGGGCGTGCAGTCCTTCTGCTCGATGATGCGCTCGATCTGACCATCGGCGCCCAGCTTGATGCGGCCGTAGCCGAAAGGATCGGGCGGGGTCATGGTCATGACGGTGCAGGCGAGCTCGCCGGTGGCGACGGTCTGTGCGAACTTGGCGACGGTGTCGGCGGTGATGAGCGGCAGGTCGCCGTTGAGCACGACGACGGGGCCTTGCGTGATGCCGCAGGCCTCGAGCGCGACCTTTACGGCGTGGCCGGTGCCCAGGCGCTCGGTCTGCTCGACGCACTCGACCTTGGTGGCGCTGTTGGCGTAGGCGCCGTCGATGAGGGCGCGCATCTCGTCGGCGTGGCTGCCGATGACGACCACGACGCGGCTGCAGCCGGCCTTGATGGTAGCGTCGACGATCCACTGGACCATGGGCTTACCCAGGATCTTGTGCGAAACCTTGCAGTGGTTCGACTTCATGCGGGTGCCCTCGCCGGCAGCGAGGATAATTGCGGTTGCGTCCATGTGATCTCCTGTTACGTTATAGAGACGTGTGTTTGGAAACGATACACGGCGCAATATGATACCGCAGGCATATGACGAGCGCGTAACGATTGGTTTGCGGCGGTTGAGGCTTGCGCCGCCGGCGTGGCGTTTGCACTGCGTGCGTGCGGCGTTGGCGGTGCTGTGGAGCTGTTGCTTGAGCGAGGGGACGGGGGTGCCCGTGGACAACATACGAGAGGAGTTTGGCGGCGAGCCCGTCGCGGCATTCTCGATGTCGCATCCGGCTGTGCCGGCACTCTATATAGTGCTGACGCTGGGGCTCACTATGTTCTCGATGCAGCCGGTACTGATTGCGCTGTCACTTGCGGGCGGGCTGGCGTATGGATTTGCGACGCGTGGGGCTGCCCGCACGCTGGGCGCGCTCCGCTGGCAGCTGCCGGTGATTTTGATCGTCGCGGTGCTCAATCCGCTGTTTAGCGCCTCGGGCTCGACGGAGCTGTTCCGTATTGGCATGCGCGCGGTGTATCTGGAGAGCATGGTATACGGCCTGTGCATGGGCGGGCTGTTTGTGGCGAGCGTGCTGTGGTTTGAGGCCGCGGCGTCGATGCTCGAATACGACAAGGTGCTCGCGCTGCTGGGCAATGCCGCACCGGTGATTGCGCTCATGATCTCGATGTGCATGCGGCTTATCCCGCAGTTTTTGCGCCGCGGCCGCACGGTACTGGCGGTGCAAGATGCGATTGACGTGCCGGGCCGCGCGCCGGCCGACCCCGTGCGCTCGCGCCTGCGGGCGTCGAGCGTGTTGATGGGCTGGGGCATGGAAGATTCGCTGGAGCGTGCGGACGCGATGCGCTCGCGCGGGTGGGGTGCCGCGACGCGTCGTACGACGTATGCGCGGTATCGACTGGGGCGCAGCGACGTTGCCGCGCTGGCCGGGCTCGCACTGTTTGGTGCTGCCGCGGTGGCAGTGGCGTGGACCGCGACGACGCAGTATTCGTTTTATCCGCAGCTCTCGATGCCGGCGCCGTGGCCGGGCTATGTCGTGTACGCTGCCTGGATGGTGCTGCCTTGCGCGTTTCATGCGATTGATGAGAAGAGGTTTGGCTGATGGCTCGGTTGGATAGGGGCCCGGTGTCGGGCGCGGCGTGCGGCCCGGATATTCCGGCGATTGAGGTGCAGGGCCTTAGTTTTGCCTATCCCGGGGCCGAGGCACCGGTGCTCGAGGGGCTTGATTGGCGTGTTCCCCAAGGTGCATTTGCGCTGCTTGTTGGCGGTACCGGTTCGGGTAAGTCGACGCTGCTGTCGCTGCTCAAGCCCGAGATCGCTCCGGCGGGCGAGCGCACTGGTGATGCGCGCGTGCTGGGCGAGAGCGTTGCCGACATGGACGTGCGCGCGTCTGCGGAGCGCGTGGGCTACGTGTTTCAGGATCCCGAGAACCAGATTGTGTGCGAGACCGTGTGGCACGAGATGGCGTTTGGCCTGGAAAACTTAGGCATGTCGCGCGACGAGATGCGCCGCCGTGTTGCCGAGACCAGCTATTTCTTTGGTCTGGAGGACTGGCTTCATCGCGATACCGATACGCTTTCGGGTGGCCGCAAACAGCTGCTGTCGCTTGCGGCCGTCCTGGCCTTGCGCCCGCGCGTGCTGCTGCTCGACGAGCCCACGTCCCAGCTCGATCCTGTTGCCGAGAAAAATTTTCTGCACGCGCTGTTTCGCGTGAACCGCGAGCTGGGTTGCACGGTTGTTGTGGCAACGCACCAGCCGCGCCCGATGCTCGAATATGCGACGTGTGCGTACCGGATTGAGGGCGGTCGCGTGCGCGAGGTGGCGGATATGGCTTCTTTGGGACGCCGAGAATCGCTGTTTTCCGATGACATGTTGGGGTGGGGTGCCATCCGATGTGCAAAAAACGGAGTATTCAGCAGGCGTGAGGACAAATTGGGCTCTCTGGAGCCGCCCGGGGACGTATCGAGCGCGAAAAAAAGTTCGGAACTGGACAAATCGTCCGAATTTGTGGCGCAAACGTCGCTCGAGAACGGCTCGGAGGCCTTCCCGCGCACGGATGGAAGCAGAATACTCCAAAAAATGCACGGCGGGTCGGCTACCACCCTGTCGGAAGGCTGGTTTCGCTACGATCGCGTTGGCGGTTGGGTGCTGCGCGGGCTCGATGTGGCGTTTTCGGCCGGTGCGGTGCATGCGATCGTGGGCGGCAACGGATGCGGTAAGTCGACGATGCTTTCGGTGCTGGCCAAGACTGCTAAGCTGCAGCGTGGCCGCATGGTGCGTGGGACGGCTTCGGCGGCGCTGCTGCCACAGAATCCCAAGGCATTGCTGGTCGCCGAAACGGTGCGCGACGAGCTGATGGAATGGGCCTCGACCTGCGGATACGACGAGAACTTGGCGCGGGAGCGTGCGGCGCAACTGGGATTGGACGGCCTGGAGACGCGCCACCCCTACGACCTCTCGGGCGGTCAGCGCCAGCTGCTTGCGTTGGCAAAGCTGCTGCTGATTGGTCCCGAGCTGCTATTGCTCGATGAGCCCACCAAGGGCCTGGACCTGGCCAGCCGCCGCATTATCGCCCGCGCTCTGCGCGAGCATGCGCAGGCCGGCGGTACCGTCATCATGGCCACGCACGACTTAGACTTTGCCGAGCAGGTGTCCGACGACGTCGCCATGATGTTTGACGGCGAGATTGCCTGCATGGAGCCCCCGGCCGACTTCTTTGCCGACAACGTGTTCTATAGGGCGTGATGGGATGACGGATTATCGCGCCTCGCGCCTACTCACAAAAATGGAGATTCCGCTGCTCCTGGCGGTGCCGGCAGTGATGACTGCGGCGTTGCTGGTGGGCATTGAGCAGGCGGCGCTTGCCATGCTGGTTGTAGTGGCGCTCGTGCTCGCACTGTTTTTTGCGGGCTATGAGACATCACGTCCAGGCCTGCGCCAGATCATGCCCACGCTGGTGCTGGCGGCGCTGGCCGCGGCGGGGCGCATCCTGTTTGGGCCCATTCCCGATTTTAAGCCCGTGAGCGCCATCGCCATTATCGCGGGGGCGACGCTTGGTCGCCGCAATGGTTTTATGGTTGGCGCGCTGGCGGCGCTGACCAGCAATTTCTTTTTTGGACAGGGCATGTGGACGCCGTGGCAGATGTATGCCTGGGGTCTGGTTGGCTATGTTGGCGGCGCGCTGTCGCATGCGGGCGCGTTCGACCGTGCGGATGGAACCGTGCGCATGCCGGCGCTGATGGCGTACGGCTTTGCCTCGGGCTTGCTCTACGGCGTTGTGATCAACGCGTATGACATCATCGGTTTTGTTCAACCGCTCACGTGGGCGGGCGCCATAGCGCGTCTTGCTACGGCGGTGCCGTTCGACATCACGCATGGCCTCGCGACCTGCGTGTTCTTGGCCGCTCTGTACAAGCCCTGGTGTCGCCGCATCAACCGCGTCGTCGTGAAATACGGGCTGTAGGGCTGGTTGCGCCGGGGCGGGAATCAATACTGCCGAAGTGCCATTTCAAAACTATGCCGGTTTACGGGGCTAGATTGGCACAGGCAGACCATACCGGCTTTTTTCGAAATAGAGCAAGCCGTTTACCTGCAGTTTTGCTATTTTGGAATTGCGTATGGTTGGGGGTTCGCGATTTATCCCCGTAAACCGGCATAGTTTTGGAATGGCCGACTAATAATGACGGGCATCGCAGCCCTCAGAGAGTCAATTGATCCGTTTTCTTCCGTCCCCAGACGTCCCCAGGGAATCAGTTGACGGCGCTCGCCACGAAACTGGCCCATCTACTACGTTTAGCCCGACACCCCCAAGCACAACCGCGTTTTATGAAAAACCGCAGGCTTTCTACCTGCGGTTTTCTTTTTGCGTTGTTCGCTGTGGTTGAGGATGGCGGCCTAAACGTAGTAGATGGGCAGGTTTCGTGGCGGGCGGGTTGCGCGAACACGCTCGCAAGACGAAAACGACCCGCCTTTCTCCGCCTTTGGGAGATCAGTTGGGCTAGAGCTCCAGGGCGAGCGTGACGGGGCAGTGGTCGCTGCCGAAGATGTCGCCGCGGATGCCGGTGTCGCGTACGTTGCCGGCGATTGCGTCGCTCACCAGGAAGTAATCGATGCGCCAACCTGCGTTGTTCTTGCGGGCATTAAAGCGGTAGCTCCACCAGCTGTAGACGCCCTCGACGTCCGGATTGGCTGCGCGCCAAGTGTCGGTAAAACCGGCGTTGAGCAGCTCGGTAAACTTGCCACGCTCCTCGTCCGAAAAGCCTGCGTTGCCGCGGTTGGACTTGGGGTTCTTAAGGTCGATCTCCTCGTGTGCCACGTTAAAGTCGCCGCAGGTTACGACGGGCTTGCCGGTTTCGCGCTCGAGGCCTGCCAAAAAGCCGCGGTAGGCATCGTCCCAAGCCATGCGCACGTCGATGCGCGCGAGCTCATTTTGGGCGTTGGGCGTATAGACGTCCACAAACCAAAACTTGTCGAACTCGAGCGCGCAGACGCGGCCCTCGGTTGCGGCTTGGGCGACGAGCTCGGCAGCCCCACCCTTGCCGGCGTAGGGCAGCAGTGCATCGGCGCGCAGCACGCGCAGCGGTTCCTGGCGGCTAAAGACCGCGGTGCCCGAGTAGCCCTTGCGCTCGGCGTAGCTCCAGGTTTGGTGATAGCCGGGCAGGTCGATATCGACCTGGCCCTCCTGCAGCTTGGTCTCCTGCAGCGCTAGGACATCGACATCGAGTTCCTGCGCGATCTGGATAAAGCTCGGGTCCTTTTTGAGCACGGCGCGCAGGCCGTTGACGTTCCACGAGGCGAAAGTGTAAGTCTGAGGCATGGTGTCCTTTCGACGGGGTTGGCAGGCTTAAGATTAGCGCAACAGGGGCGGGGTGGGCTCCGTGGGCGACGGCGCAATCGCAGCCGCCCCGACCAACGTGGACGGAGGACAAACATGACGCAAGCGATAACAGATTCCAAGCAGGCCTCCACCGCGCTGGCGGAGCTGTTCAATACCCACGGGCGTGTGGTGTTCTTTGGCGGCGCTGGTGTTTCCACGGCGAGCGGCATTCCCGATTTTCGCAGCGTGGACGGCCTGTATCACCAGCAGTTTGCCTATCCGCCCGAGACCATGCTGTCGCACAGCTTTTACGAGACACATCCGGCGGAGTTCTTCGACTTTTACCGAACCAAGATGATCGCGCTTAACGCTAAGCCCAACCGCTGCCACACCAAGCTGGCCGAGCTGGAGCGAGCTGGCAAGCTCGATGCCGTGGTGACGCAAAACATCGACGGCTTGCATCAGATGGCGGGCTCGCAGCGCGTGTTTGAGTTGCACGGATCGGTCCATCGCAACATTTGCCAGTCGTGCGGCGCGGTCTATAGCGCCGAGTGGATTTGCTCGCGCGAGCACGAGGACGCCGCGGGCGTGCCCGTGTGCCCCGCGTGCGGTGGTCGCATCAAGCCCGATGTGGTGCTCTACGAAGAGCCGCTCGACGAGCATGTGTTGACCGGTGCCGTTGCCGCCATTGCCGCGGCCGATGCCCTCATTGTGGGTGGGACCTCGCTCGTGGTGTATCCGGCGGCAGGCCTTACGCGTTACTTTACTGGCGATACGCTGGCCATTTGCAATTTGGCGCCTACCGATCAGGATGCAAATGCCGACCTGCTGATTTCTTGCGACATCGCGGCCGCGTTTGCGTTCTAGCCCGTGTGCGCGGATACAATAGAAAGACTGAGTGCAAAGCGACCCCGCCGCCAGCTCCCCAAGCTCGGCGGCGTGGGCATTTTAGGAGGATGTTCATGGCGAACGACAGCAAGACATGGCGGTGCGGAAAGTATGAGCTCAGCTTTGACCGTCCGCGCATCATGGGCGTCCTCAACGTGACGCCCGATTCGTTTAGCGATGGCGGGGAGCACTTCGACCCGGATGCCGCCATCGAGTACGGTCTGGCGATGCTCGACGCCGGCGCCGACATCATCGACGTAGGCGGCGAGTCCACGCGCCCTGGTTTTACCCCGGTCAACCCCGACGAGGAGGCTCGCCGCGTGCTGCCCGTGGTGCGCGCGCTGGCCAAGGAGGGCGCCATCGTCTCGATTGACACGCGTCACGTGGCGGTTGCCAAGGCGGCCGTGCGCTGCGGCGCCTCGATCGTCAACGACGTGACCGGCTTCACTGACCCCAAGATGGTCGAGTTTGTTAAGACGAGCACCTGCGGTGTCATCGTGATGCATGCCGGCGAGGTCGCCGCGCCTACCCGCACGCACGCAACGGTGCAGCTCGATACCTCGGCAGCGGCGTTTGTTGCCGAGAAGGCGCGCGAGGCGGCTGCCGAGGCCGCGCGCGAGGCCGAGAAGCCCGCTCGTCGCCGCCGTGGCAAGCTGCTGGGCGACCCTAAGCCCGAGGCAAAGCTTCCGGGTGGCGTGGTGCAGCCCTCGTTGCCGTTTGGCGAACCTGAGCCCGCGACCGAGCCTGCAAGCGAGCAGGAGACGCCGGCCGCCGAGCAGGCTGCTGCCGCCGAGACCGTCGCGCCCGCGCCCGAGGCCACCGAGGCCGCATCGGAGTCCAATGACCGCCTGGCCGCCATGATGCGCCGCAGCGCCCGCCGCGAGGAGGCCTACGTGCCCACCTCGCAGCTCCGCCGCTTCACCCTGCCCGATTCGGCGCCCATCATGCGCCGCGTCATGGGCTTTCTGTCCGACCAGGCCCGCGCGCTCATCCATGCCGGCGTGTCGCGCGACCGCATCTGCATCGATCCTGGCCCGGGCTTTGGTAAGTCGGCTAACGAGGACATCGTCATCCAGCGCGAGACTGCCAAGATGGCGTCACTGGGCTATCCACTCATGTGCGCCGTATCGCGCAAGCGCTTTGTGGGCGCCGTCTCGGGCGTGACCGAGGCCGCCGAGCGCGATGCCGCTACGTTTGGCGTGTGCCTGGGCGCCATCCAGGCCGGTGCCAACATCGTGCGCGTGCACGACGCCGCGGGCTTTGCGCAGTTCCTGAACGGCTACTGGGCGGTTGCCAAGCCGCAGCCGCGCCGCGCGTTTGTGGCCGTGGGATCCAACTTGGGGCATCGCTGCGACAACATCCGCGCCGCACGCGACATGATCGCCGAGATTCCACTTACCTGCGTGTCCAACTCCTCCAAGATCTACGAGAGCGAGCCGGCCTACGAGACGCGCCAGGACGCGTTTGCCAACGCCGTCATCGAGATCAAGACCGAGTTGGCGCCGCTGGTGCTGCTCGACGAGCTCATGAAGATCGAGGCCGAGCTGGGCCGCGACCGCTCCAAAAAGGCCAAGGCCAACGGTCCGCGCACCATCGACCTGGACCTGCTGTGGATGGACGGCGAGACCCACGGCGGCAAAAAGCTGCGCCTGCCGCATCCACTGATCGGCGAGCGCGACTTTGTGCTGGTGCCGCTTGAGGACCTGATGCACGACCCGGCGCGGTTCTTCCGCTACAACGGCGTTGAGGTCAAGGAGCCCGAAGACCGCGTGGGCCATATCGTGGGCGAATTGGGGCGTATGTAGATGATCGAGATGAACGCTGTAGCCGCCGGTACCGAGCTCGACGCGGCGCGCGACGCGGGGCGCGAGGGTGCGTCCGCGGGCTGGTGCGCTTGGAGCGCGGGCGAGGCGTCGTTGACGTTTTCGCTGGTCGCGCGCCCGGACGTGAACATGCACGCCTTCCACGGCCTGCCATTTATAGCTGCAATGGGCATGATGGACGCGCTCGCGGGCACAGCCGCAACGCCGGGCCTGGGGCTTGCCGGCAAGGTGGGCATCCAGTGGCCGAGCGACATCGTGTGTGGCGCGCCTGCGTTTGAAACGTCGTTTGCGCGCGTCGCCGTCAACGGCGGTGCCGGTGCCGCGGGCATGTTTGCCGCGGTGACGGTGGATATTGAGCGTTCGGCGCTAGGCGAGCTCGGTGTGGATATGGCCGACGAGGTGCTGGTCGAGGCATTGGCCGCGGCGGTGCTCGCTCGCGTTGACGCCTGGGCGGTTGCCGCCAACACACCACAGGGCGCTGCCGGCCCGCTGGCCCCGGTGCTGGGTGAGTACTTCGATATGGTGCCGCTGCTGGGTCGTCAGGTCGCGGCGGTGTCGCCCAACGGCCTGCCGCTCGCGGTCGGCGTATTTGCGGGCCTGGACATCTGGGGTCGCGCGACCATTAAGACTGACGCCGGTGAGCAAGAGTTTCCGCCCGAGGCCGTGCGCATTCGCGGTCTGTAGCGCGCGGCGCCCGCACTCAAAGATAACGATGACAACAAGACCCTCCTCGGCTATGCCGGGGAGGGTTTCGCTTGTTTTGGGAATGGGTTGCCAGCATCCTATTCCTCAAAACTGAATAATTTTCGTTTTTGAGGAATAGGACCGATGCGTTGCCTAGTTCGCCGCTCGCGCTCGACTTAAACCCCGCCTTACCCCAGCCTCTGCATGCGGCGGTAGATTTCGCAGATGCCTTTGATGGTGAGCTGCCCGTCGACTATGTCGAAGGCGTCGGTTGAATCGGCTACGATGCTGGCGAGGCCGCCTGTGGCGATAACGGTGGCGTCCTCGCGCCCCAGCTCGCGCTTCATGCGGGCGACCAGGCCCTCGGCCATGGCTGCGGCGCCCGTTACGGCGCCGACTTTGATGCACTCCTCGGTATCGCGGCCGATGACGTGCTCGGGCGCCTCGAGCGGAACGCTGGCGAGCTTGGCAGCTCGGGCGGCGAGCGCGTCCATCGAAATGCGGATGCCCGGCGCAATCGCTCCGCCAATGTAATAACCATCTTCATCGATGACGTCGATGTTGGTCGCGGTGCCAAAGTCCACCACGATCGCCGGGGCGCCGTAGAAGGTCTCGGCAGCGACGGCGTTGGCGATGCGGTCGGCACCAACGGCCTGGGGACGCGCCGCCCGCAGCTTGGTCACGGCCGCCGTCTGCGGCCCAATGACGATGGCGTCTGCCGCGATGCGGTTGGCCACGGCGTGCCACTCGCGCGAGAGCTGTGGCACCACGCCGGCAAAGGCGATCGCGTCGACCGCGCCGAGCGAGAGGTCGTACATCTTAAAGAAACCCATCAGGCGCACGTGGATCTCGTCGGCGGTATAGGAGCGGTCGGTGGGCATACGCCACGACTGCACCAACTTGTCTCCGTCAAACAGGCCCATGGCCGTCTGCGTGTTTCCCATATCGATAGCGAGCAGCATGTCTACTCCAGGTGTCGGCGTAAAAGGACGCGCACCATTGTATACGCGCCGCCGGCGGCGCTCGACTGCGATTCGTTGACGGTGATATGGGCTGAGGAGTTTAAATATGAAGGAATTATGCTCTACGAGATTTTCCTTGCCGCTTACCGAACTCCCGCGTAATATTCTTTCTTGCGCACATGAGGCGTCCAGACATTGCGGGGTGGAGCAGTCTGGTAGCTCGCCGGGCTCATAACCCGGAGGTCGTAGGTTCAAATCCTGCCCCCGCGACCAAGACTTTTAGCAGCTCAGAGGCATTGTTCCTCTGGGCTGTTTTCTTTTTTGCCTTTCAATCTTGGTCGAATTTTGGTCGAAATCAATTTTAAACAGCTTATTTTAGACAGGGCGCCTGCCTGAACCAGCTAGCACAGAAACTGGGGAGTAGGGATTACAGGCTGTAGGATGCCGACAGACAAGCACTATGCTGCCTCAAATCTGCATTGAGCTTGGCCGGGGCCGTCTCTTTGCCTCAAAGCAGGCGGTGAACTCAGGTAATCGAACCTCTTCGCATTTGTTCTCTAGGAACTGAGCGACACGCTCCTCGCAATTTATGTTGCCGTTATATGCGGAATATCAGAAGAGAGATCGCAGGGCGTAAGTCAGTGCATGAAGGGCTGCCCGTCGTTTTGATAATGACATAATTAAGTGGCAAACTAAAGCGATCGGAGCGACCATGATTCTTGATAGCCTGCGTAACAGCGCGTCTTTTAATGAAACCGACCGAGCTATTGCTACCTATCTGCTCAATCATACCAGCGACCTTAAGACCCTCACTATGGCAAAGCTCGCACAGGAGACTTACACTTCGAACGCGACTATCATCCGCTTTTGCAAGAAACTGGGCCTAAGCGGCTATCGAGAGTTGATCATGCAGCTCATCCAGGAGATAAGCGGAGACTATCTTCTGGCTGCCACCGTTGATCGCAATCGCCCTTTTGACAGCACCGATTCAATTGAGGCCATCGAGGGTAACCTTGCGAATCTCTTGAAGGGCATCATAGATCAAACGAAAATCGAGCTCGATAGCGCCAAATTAAGCATAATCGCCAAGGCGGTTCTTAGCGCCCCACGAATTTACATCTTTGCTAAAGGGGAAAGCTACCTGGCGGGATGCATCTTTCGCAACAATCTTCTTAAGCTCGATCGTCATGTCACCATGGCAGACGACGGAGGCCTGCAGACGCTGCATGTTAAAAACGGCAAGCCCGGCGACCTGTTTTTATTCCTAAGCTACAGCGGCATTCACTATGACTATTCCAAATACGCTGCCACTCTTTCCGAACGCGGAGTCAAGCCGTGTTTAATTACGGCGTTTTCTGATTCGGTGCTCGCCAAGCAATGCGACACTGTCTTGCCCATTCCAAAATCAGAACGCGTGATTGGAAAGGTGGCCAATTACTCTTCTTTGATTTCGCTCACGTATACGCTTCAGGTTATTTATTCGCTTATATTCAATCAGGACTATCAAGAGAACTATCGTGTAAAACGCGAGGCCGATTCGTTCATCTTCAC
Organism: Collinsella sp. AM34-10; assembly: GCF_003469185.1. Taxonomy (GTDB): domain Bacteria; phylum Actinomycetota; class Coriobacteriia; order Coriobacteriales; family Coriobacteriaceae; genus Collinsella. The sequence goes on from NZ_QSIL01000002.1 coordinate 111,374, forward strand.
GAGTTTTGCTGAGATCTAGGCATATAAAAGATGGCCCCAAGGCAATTTTGCCTTGGGGCCATCTTTTGCGCTTTTGGTATTTGGGCGGTTCCTTTACTTCAGCTCAGGCCAATAGCCCTTGTTCGCCTCGATCATGTCGTCCAAGACTTCCTTAGCCACGCGTGCTGAGGGAATCGTGCGATTGAGGGTGAAGGCTTCGAGTGCCTTCTGGTAGGAACCTTCGATAACGGCTTCGACCACAAGGCCTTCACAGGCATCCTGCTGTTCGATAAGGCCCTTATAGAAGCGGGGAATCTTCCCGACGCGAATCGGTTCGGCTCCTCGATCAGTGATGTACGCCGGAACCTCGACTGTCGCGTCGTCCGAGAGATTCTCGATTGCACCATTGTTGGGTACAATCACCAGCTGGCGATGGCGCAGGTCTTTTGCCAGAGACTTGACGACATCGACAATGAACCTGCCGTGGACGCCTACATAGAACTGCGTGAGATCTACCTTTTCACCACGCTTAAGCGCCGCAGATGCGTCGAAGATGCGCTTTTCGCGGCCGTTTACGACCTGCATGCCACGCGTGTTATTGATGTCCATGTACTCCACGCAGGCATCGGGCAACAGATAATACTGGTAATAGGTGTTGGGGAGGTAATCCTGGAATAGCGTAGAAATCGTTGCCGCATTCTCGAAGGTGTGGGCCCAATCTGGGTCCTTCACCAAGGCGTCATTGAGGCTTGCTTCGGAAATATAACCGTATTTACGCACGTGCTCTTTGAGCTTATCCGTAACATCGACGCCCTTGCAACGTACGTTGGTAAACCACCCAAAGTGATTGAGGCCAAAGTAGTCGACCTCAATGTCGTTGAGTTCGCACCCTAAAATCTCTGCCATGCGGGCTTCAATCTCCACTGGCATATCACAGATGTCAAGAATGCGAGCGTTAGGACGCAGCTTGTGCATTGCCTTGGCTACGATGGCAGCGGGGTTGGAGTAGTTGACGATCCAGTAGTCCTTGCAGGCATACTCCTCGCAGAAATCGACAAGCTCGCACATGGGGAAGATGGTTCTCATGCCATATGCCATGCCACCTGCCCCGCAGGTCTCTTGACCGACTACGCCATGGCGCAGGCTGATTTGCTCATCCTGGATACGCATCTTGAGCCCGCCCACGCGCATCTGCGCCATAACAAAGTTCGCATCTGTAAACGCCTCTTTGGGGTCGACGGTTACATGCAAGGGGATCTCGGGAGCAAGGTCATCGATAACCGCTTTAACCACCACGGCGACTGTGTCTTGGCGCTCCTCGTCGATGTCATAGAGCCAAAGCTCGCGTATTCCTAATTCATCCTTTTGGTCGATCAGATCTTTGACGATGCCAGCGGTATAGGTGCTGCCGCCGCCGCAGATGACAATCTTGTATCCGTTCATGTTGTTCATGCCTTTCAAATCAAATTGAGCTGCAGACAATCTTGGTCACTATCTGCACGAAGTAGGTAGCGATGTTGATGACCGCCGCCATTCCTGCAATGCTGCCTGCGTCCGCGTGCCTTCCTGAACGCCGGGTCCAAACCGCAGCGAGTAGACCCAGGAGCGGCCAGATAAAACCACATGCGAATGCAGCCATAAGTACGAGAAGACCCCTTGTCGACTTTTCTTTGTACATGTTGAGCAGGCGTTCGAACATGCCTCGGATTGAATGAAACGTTTTGGTCAACATGAGGTCTCCTCGCTTATCGCCTGTCGATTAGGCGATCGTTAATCTTCCAGATTAAGGATGGGACGTAGCAGGTCGTAGACGGAGTGCACGTTGGTTCCCACAACAATCTGGACATTGGTACCGTTCTTAAACAAGCCCTTGTCGATAGCCTTCTTGATGGTCTCTTCGTTGACCTTGTTGGGATCTTTGACTTCGACACGGAGACGAGTCATGCAGCAGCCCATGGTGTTGATATTGTCCTTGCCGCCAAGGCCGTTGATGATGTTCTGCACCATCTCCTGCTGTTTTGCGTCGACTTCCGGAGTTCCGGAGGACTCGAGGGCATTGTTGTCTCCGGAGACTTCTGCAGACCACTCTGCGGAACGGCCGGGCGTCATGAGGTTGAGTTTCTTGATCACCATCGCCAGAACGATGAACGAAACGGCGGCAAACACGATGCCCAAGACGATGTAAATCGGGAACTTGGTGACGCCCATTGGCAAAGGCAGGCCGAGCGTGAGCAGCTCGATGCCACCGTACATGTTAAGCAAGCGGACTCCCAGGACAAACAGGAGCATCTCGCCCAGTCCGTAGAACAGGCTGTAGGCAACCCAGAGAATCGGAGACGCGAACAGGATCATGAAGTCGAGCGGCTCAGTGATGCCGGAGAGCATGGCGGTGATGTAAATGGGCACCAGCATGGCTGCGACAGCTTTTCGATTCTCCGGACGGGAAGTCGCAATCATTGCGAGCACGGTGCCGAGGGTTACGAATTCCTTGCCAAAGCCGAACATGGCAAAGCGGACAGAGGGGTCGACTGTGGTGAGGGATCCGTCAGCGATATGGGGAAGCTCGGCATAGAAGATGTTTGCTGCGCCGGAAACACTCTGGCCGGCGACGACCGCCGTGCCGCCAATCGCGGAGTAGTCAAACGGCATCCACATAAAGTGGTGCATGCCGAGAGGTACGAGGACGCGGTTCAGGAAGCCGTAAATGAAAACGCCCAGACCACCCGAGGCTGCGATGAATGAAGAAGCGTTGCTGATGGCGTTGGCGATAGGGGGCCACACGATAGTCGCTCCGATGCCGAAGACAATGCTCAGCGGAACCATCGCCAGAAGGGCCAGGCGAGGTCCGCCGTAAATCCGGATATACTCCGATACCTTTACGTCGATCAGTTTGTTATAGAGCCAACCGCAGAAGCATCCGATGAGTACGCCGCCGAAGACGTTGACATCGGTAACTTGAAGACCCAGTACCGTTGCCTGGCCAGTGCCATACAGACCCATCGCGCCGGCTTTTGCCAGCTGATCGGTGAGCGTCAGGTAGGCGTTGTTGACATACAGGAACATGAGGTAACTAATAAGTCCAAACACTGCCGCGTTGGATTTTTGCTTCTTTGCGAAGCCTGCCGTAAGGCCGACTGCGAAAATCACCGGCAGGTTGCCGATCACCGCGGAGTTGGTTGCCGCGGAGAGCAGCGTGCCCAGATCTGCGACAACTCCGCTGCCGAGCGAGCATACCGTGGCGATGGCCAAAATGATGCCCGTTACCGAAAGGTACAAAATAGGGTCGACGATAACGCGGCCAAAGTTCTGGAAGGCCGTTTTGACTTTATCCATCTCTTCCCCTCTCTTAACTAATCTCGGGGACTTGCCCCTTGGGCAGAGGAGGCGCTCACATGCTTGCCGGCGTTGGATGTTGATGTCCGCCTCTGTTTACTGGCTTCATGATAGTTAGCGTGTTCGCAAAACATGCGGGGCGGAACAAACGGTGCTTAAAAACGAGCTTGATAGTCTTTTTCGTTGTTACCATCTTTCCACTTCGGCCAGCGGTATTTATTTTTAGGCAAACGGCTTTGGGTGCGAGCGGCTGGTCGTGTCTTGATTTGCCAGGTCCGTCTCTATTCGCATTAGGCTTGCGTGAAGTTTGGATATTGAGGAGACGTTCCGACTCTTGCCATCCGTGCATCCTGGAGGAAAGGAGGAGGAGCCGAAAAAGCTCTTCCCAACAGAGGACTATGAATACAGGCTGGATCCGTCGTATGAGCCAAAGGACGAAGGAGGAACAGACGCTATGCCTCCAGCAGAGCCCAGGAACAACCGGGTGTTCTCTCTGCTCCAGAAATACAACCGGCATGGTCTTCTGGTTCCAGTTGGCGCCGACCATATGTGGAACGCGGCGATGGAGAGCAAGTTCTGCCGGTTGACGCTCCTCGGCAAGCATTATCGAAGGCTTGCGGACCAGGGCCTACTTTGACATGTTGACTAACGAGGCTTTCAGCGATCATGCTCAAACTTTAGGGCTTGTGGCAAGAGGTCGGATAACGCTCAAGCCGTTTGATGCTCATCGAGGAGCTTTAGCTTCTCGATGAGCATCTTCGTCAGCTCCTCGTCTTGGATGAGGTCTATGCCGAAGCACTTCTTTCCCGCGTCCTTGAGGGATGCGCCGATGTGATACGCGGTCGCACCGTCGAGGATAAGGAAGCGGTCGTGGAACGTTCTGGTGCGGCGGACGGTGAGCTGCGGGTACTGTGCGTTGAACACGTCGACATCGCCTTGCGTGAGCCGGTTGCCGGACGTGTAGACGGTCACCGCGACGCCCTTGCGCTTCTTTGCGAGGATGTTCAGGGTGTGGACATCTACGTAGCCATCTACGAGGGAGATTTCGCGCTCGGCGCGGCCCACGAGATCTGTCAGCAGGCTGAAGGCGTCGAACATCTGCCCGGCGAAGAAGATCCGCTGGGGTTTCTCGACCTCGCCTTCGAGCAGGCGGAACACCTGGTTGAAACGCTCGTTGGTCGATTGCTGAAACGCCGCCTGACTCAACTCGACGCCGCGCAGCCGCTCAAACAGGGTGGCATTTTCGGCGAGGAGGTGGCGCATGGCGACAAACGCCCTCATGATACTGATACTGGTCTGCACCGCCACTTCGCTGCGTAGCACGCCGGACAGCATGGCTATGCCCTGCTCGGTATAGGCATAGGGGAGATAACGTCGCCCGCCGCGGCCCTCCATGGTCTTTGAGGTTCCAATTTGGCACCTCAAAGACTCGTCCTCCTCCTTGGTCAGTTGAAAACGGAAGTCCTCGGGGAATCTGTCGGCGTTGCGTGCGGCGGCGCGGTTGAGATTCTTTGTCTCTACCTCGTATAACCGAGCGAGATCGGTGTCGAGCATGATTTGCTGCCCACGGACGGTATGGATTAGGGGCTCTATGTTTGCGGAATCGGGCAGGGCTATCGACGCGCTCGTTTCGACCGATTCGTCCTCGGCATCAAAATCGCTCATGGTTCCTCGATTCAAAGATGGGGACGCTCCTGCGTCGAAAGCATTTTATCATCCTGGGCTTTGTCGCCTGCCGGTCCAGCGGCGATGACCCCTGACGTTAGGGAGGGAGTGTGCTTCGTCGTGGCGACGTCTGCCCTAAGCCTCCCTCGCCATGACGGTGATCCGGCTCCCGTCGATGGTGATGGGCGCGCCCGCCCCGCGCTGGATCTCCAGGAGATCGGCGGCTTCGCGGTCGTTCCCTCCCATCATGCGCGCGTACACGTCCATCGTCATGCTCGACACCTCGTGGCCGAGCCTCCCCTGCACGCTCTTCGGGTCGATGCCGTTGCCGATCAGGAAGGTGGCCTGCGTATGCCTCAGCTCGTGGAAATCGTAGCCGACGTAGCGCCTCCGCTTGCGGCCGCCCTCCTCCATCCTGCCGAGGCCGTGCTCGATGAAGTAGCCCTTCTGCCACGTCGAGAAGTTGCCGGGGTCGTGGAAGCCGAAGTCGCTGTCCGAGCACACCGGGGTGTCCGGGGTCTGGGAGAGGCCCTGAACCTGCATCCGCCTCGCCTTCGAGCGGGCGGAATATCCGGTCGAAGCGCTCGTCGGTCGAATAGAATGGTCGGTCTATTTCGCACCTTTGTCGCAGTAATGTCGCACCTCTGTCGCAGTAATGTCGCACCTTGGCCGCGGTGGCATCGATGACCCAAGGGGTTACCCCTTTGTCGCTCCCCATGGCTAACTAATGCCGGCGTGCACCGGCGCGGCGTGAATTAGGGAACTCTGCTGTGGGGTTGGGAACCTTTACTGGGGGGCTGCCGTTGGCCAAATCCCATCCCGGACATGACGGTCCCGTTTCCGGACATTCGCGGACAATGTCCGGAAACGGGCTAAAAATGTCCGGAAAAGGGATGAAATGTCCGGAATTGCGGGGTTGGCCCACGCCCGGGCTGCCGTGGCGCGGTCCTCGGTATGACGGCGGGGCGATGCCGTCGGCCTGTCCGCTTTTCCACTCGGGCTTCTGGTCTCTAGCCTCTCAAACAAAATCTCGATCTGTAACAGGTGGGCCCGATTTGGGTGGCTAGATGTTACAGATCGAGACAGGCCAGCGCGCCGGTTTCCGTTTATCTAAATCTGTAACACGAGGGACGGATTTTGCCGAGTAGCTGTTACAGATTTAGATCTTCCGGCAGCACGGTTCGGTTTGTCTCGATCTGTAACACCTGGGGTCGTTTTTGGCCGATAGATGTTACAGATTGAGATGTTTTGTTGGGACGGTTTCTGTTGTCTCAATCTGTAACAGGTAGGAACCAAAAGTCGGTCTAGATGTTACAGATCTAGATTGTTGAGGATGGGTTGAGAGAAATGTCTCAATCTGTAACATCTAGGGTCATTTTTGGTCTGTAGGTGTTACAGATCGAGATTTTCCGACGGAACGCTTCCGTTTGTCTTGATCTGTAACAGGTAGACCCCGGTTTTGCTGAGTAACTGTTACAGATCGAGACAAACCGGCAGCCGGCCCCGCCCCATCCACCTGCCGCTACCTGCTGTCTGCCGATTTCCGTTGCGCCACTGTGCTCCCATGCCATATCCTCTAGACAACTACGCGGCAACATCGCCGCCGCGCCTACAAGAGAGGAATGTCCATGACCGCACCTGCATCCAAGCTGCTCCAGCCCATTACGGTTGGCCCCCTTGAGCTCAAGAACCGCATTATGTTCCCGCCGCTAACCACCGGCTACGAGGAGCGCGACGGTTCCATCGGCGAGCGCAGCCTGGCTTTTTACGAGCGCCTGGCCCGTGGCGGCGTGAGCTACATCGTCATCGGCGACGTCGCTCCCGTTATGACCGCAAGCCCCACGCCCAAGCTGGCGACCGACGCTCAGATCCCCACGTTTAAGGCCCTGGCCGACGCCGTCCACAAGCACGGCGCCAAGGTCGCGCTGCAGCTGTTCCACCCCGAGTACGACGTCCCCGGCGTCGGCCGCATGGTCATGGGCTCCATGGCCGCCGCCAAGGCCGCGCAGGAGGCCAAGGCCGCCGGCGATGAGGAGACCTTTGCCGCCAAGATGGCCGAGTCCAACGAGATTCGCAAGCAGGCCTACGCCAAGCTGCACCACGACATGCAGCACTTTGTGAACGAGGCGAGCGTGGAACAGCTCACCCAGATCAAGGAGGCTATCGCCGCCTCGGCCGCCCGCGCGCAGCAGGCTGGCATCGACGCCATCGAGGTCCACGGCGACCGCTTGGTGGGTTCGCTATGTTCGGCCATCCTCAACCAGCGCACCGACGAGTACGGTGGCTCGTTCGAGAACCGCGTCCGCTACGCGCTGGAGGTCGTCGCTTCCATTAAGGAAGCCGCGCCGCAGCTGATGGTGGAGTACAAGCTCCCCGTGATCATGGAGAACCCCGACGGCACGCCGCGCGGCAAGGGTGGCCTGCAGCCCGACGAGGCCTGCGAGTTCGCCAAGCTGCTCGAGGGCGCGGGCATCGACATGATCCAGGTCGCACAGGCCAACCACACCGGTAACATGGGCGACACCATTCCGCCCATGGGCGCCATGCCCTACAACTGGACGCTGCCTGTGGCCGAGCGCGTTAAGGCCCTGGTCTCCGTGCCGGTGGCAACCGTCGGCCGCGTGGTTTCGGTCGAGGCCGGCGAGAAGATCCTGGAGGATGGCGCGGCCGACATCATCGCCTACGGCCGCTCGCTCATGTGCGACCCCGACATTGCGCTGAAGGCCGCCACGGGTGAGCCCATCCGCGAGTGCCTCAACTGCAACAAGGGCTGCGTCGATGCGATTCAAAACCGCAAGTACATCTCGTGCGTGCTCAATGCCGAGAACGGCGACGAGGCGACCATCGCCATCAAGCCGGGCGAGGGCGACAAGAAGATCGCCGTGGTGGGCGGCGGCATTGCCGGCCTGGAGGCCGCGCGCGTGGCGGCCAAGCGTGGCTATGATGTGACCGTCTATGAGGCGAGCGACCATCTGGGCGGCCAGATTGTGCTGGCGGCCGCGCCTCCGCGCAAGGACGAGATCATGCGCTCGGTCGAGTACTACGAGAAGATTCTGCCCGGCCTGGGCGTGAAGGTTGAGCTCAACCATGCCGCTACCGCCGAGGACCTCAACGCCGCCGACGCCGCGATTGTGGCTGTGGGCGCGCACGACGTGGTCATTCCCGTATCCGGCGCCGATTCGGACAAGGTCGTCTCGAGCTGGGACGTGCTGGCCGGCAAGGCGGAGCTTACGGGCCGCGTCGCCGTCATTGGCGGTGGCCTGGTGGGTACCGAGACTGCCGAGTACCTGCTGCAGCACGGCTGTGAGGTGGCGATCGTCGAGATGCTCGACAAGATTGCCGCGGGCGAGTCCGAGACCATTCTGCCGCTGATCATGAGCGACTTTGCCGAGCACAACGTGGAGCAGCACGTGAAGACCCGCCTGACCGCCATTACCGACGAGGGCGTGGAGGCTGTTCGCACCACCGAGGACGGCGCCGAGGAGCCGGTGAAGATCGCCTGCGATTACGTGGTGATGGCCGTGGGCTCCAGGGCCAACGCGTTTGACCTGGACGGCGTGACGGTGCCCGTGACCTGCGTGGGCGACTGCTCGGGCGAGCGCACCGCCGACATTGCGAGCGCCATTCGCACGGCATATCACGCGGCCAACGAGCTGTAGTTAACTTCGCGGCCAGGCGGGGCGGTAGCACGGATCCGCCCCGCCCGACTGCGTCCCTGCGCACATAGACCATCAACCGGGGTGGGGCCTGCAAGAACAGCGGGCCCCACCCCGGTTTTGGTGCAGGGGGCAGATTAGTTTGCACCAAGTCCTTGGCATATGGGCGTGGCTGCTGTTCGTAATCTTTAAGACATCATTAAGGCTTGCGTTGTGGAGCAAGCCGCAGGTCAATGCTATTCTTTTACCTTATCGTACGGTGTTGTATTCTGCCTGAATTCTCTACCTGCGAACAACGGATAAACGCGACCGAGCGGAAAGGATGGCACGCCCGCTAGCAGGGCAAACGCAAACGATGAGTGGCATGGACCGACATAGCGAGCTCCAGCAGCACAAGACGGCGGCCGAGTACCGCCAAGCTGCCGACGAGCATGTGCGGACCCTCAAGGATTTCTGGAAGGATTTCCTGGTGAGCGGTCTGTTTGTGCTGGCCGCCATCGTTGCCATCTTTGCATGCCTGGCCTGGTTTGCCGCGAATAACCGAGTGAGTGCCACGGGGAGTACGATCGGGGCGAAGGGCCCACGGTTTGTGCTCTCGGGAACGCAGGGCGGCACGGCAGGTAAGTACGACGCCCAGGACAACTACGCGTCGGACAGTACAAGCCTTGCCGTGAACAATCTTTTCAACCTCAATAACATGAGTGCCGATGGCAGTCTTTCTCCGGGGTCGGCGGGCCAGCTTCAGCTCAACGTCAAGCCGCTCTGCAACGACCTGCACGATATTACGGTGGAGATGACCTGGGAGATTTCTGTCCAGACGAGCGTTGCGGGCACGGACGGCACTGCTACGGACGCATCGAAAAATGAAGAGATCATCAACTCGCTTAAAAATCTGGTGCGCGGCCATATCTTGGTTTTCCAGGGCAAAGACACCTCTGGCTTTTACTCCAATCCGCTGGTTCCCACGACAACCACGGTGACCCAGGACGGAGCGAGCGTCACCGTCATCACGCAGAGCTTTACCATTCCGGCGAAGAGCTTTCGTGCTGAGGGCTCAAACAATACGACCGAAACCGTCACCAAAACCCTCTACTGGATTTGGCCGGAGCAGTTCAAGAGCTATGTTCGCACGGGCAACGCCGGCTACGGTGGCAACCTTTTCGCTAACACAGGCGACGAGGGGGGATACACGACCCTCGTCGGCGACATCAACAATAACCACGCGTGCTATTTCCGCGCCGATAGCACGAGCGTGCCAGGTCAGGCGCCTAGCGCGGTTCCGCCTGTCGGAGCCGGCATGTCCTCTGCGGATGTGGAAACCTGCGCCAATTATTACAACAACGCCGACGAGATTATCGGCAAGAACGTCAAGTACATTCGCGTGCGCTTTACCGCCAAGGAGGCGGATAAATAAATGGACGAGCAGCTTAATGCCCGCGAGCAGGGCGATATCAAACACAACGAAGGAGCGGCACACCCCGGCGGCAACGGGTTCGGCTCGCACGGCGAAGCGCGTCCGGCTGGCCGCATCGAGCGTATCAAGGCTTGGGTGAGCGGCCACCGTCGCGAATCCCTTGCCATCGTGGGTCTGGTGGCCGTGCTTCTCGTGTTGCTGGGATTGACGCTCGGATGGTTCGTCGATGCCAATCGCGGCTCCACCGTTGGCAAGATCAAGGAGCCGGCAGAGCTCAAGGTGCTGGGCCCCAACGCTACGGCAGCCGAGCAGATCGACCTGAGTTACAACCCCGAATACGGCGATACCAAGACCGGCAACACGGTGACGCTCAAGCGCCCGTTTTGCGTGCAGACGGGCGGCGATGGGTTTGAGCTGCAGCTTGCGAATACGACCAACATTAAAGGTCTTACTATTGAGCTGTACAGAGCCGAGAACACGTCTGCGCTCCAGACGCCCGACGTGAGCGGTACCGCAGGCGGCAAATCTTATAGCTGGAAAGCAACCGGAGAGAACCTGCTGACGAGCTTCATGCCCATCAACGACGCGGGTGATGGCCTGGCAACCGAGCCGGTCCCCGGCGCAAGCGACCCTACATTCAAGGACTATCAAAGCGTCCAGCGCAACGCGCGCCCGCTCTACCGATACAAGGTGTTCAACAAAGACGAGCTCAATGCCAAGACGCTCGACGGCTCGACTGGCAACGACACGCTTAACTTCATCATCAAGCTTTCGTGGGACGAGAGCACCAAAGAGACCGACGTGATCTACCTGATCGCGCGCAACACGAGCGGTAAGTAGGAGAGGGGGCGCACATGGAGAAGCAAGGGAGGCAGCAGGATGCCGAGCGCGAGCAGCTGGCAAAAAGCAAAAGCCTAGTCAAGAATAAGCTGGTTGTGGCGGCAATCGCACTTGTTTGCGCCGTGGCGCTCGTGACGGGTGGTTACTTTACCTATTCCGCCTACACCGCCAACGGATTTCTAAAGTCCGTCGCCGCAACGGGCACTGCGCAGAGCCTATTTGCAAGCGATTTGCTCACGGGCTATATGAGTGCGCCTAGCCCCGACGAGCTCGCCCGTGCCCAGCGCTCCGTTACGGTGTATCCCAACAACAGGCAGTGCAACTTTACCTTTAGCATCTACAACTACTTGCTGGGCAACAGCAACTTCTGCAACGACAAAAATGTGACATACACCTTGACGGTCGAGGGGCACGGGCTCGATGGCGCCACGTGGAGCTATGCGCCCCAGCCCGGTAGCAGCGTCACGCTTCCGGAGAATCAACCTACCAAGAACGACTACACCGTGACCTTCCCCGAGGGTAAGTTGGGACAAGCATACTTTGTGATTAAGGCCACGGTCGTATCGGAGCAGAGCCCCGGCACCGAGCTAGCCTGTCTGGCGGCGAAAGTCGTGCCGTCAAAGAGGGCCGAGGTCAAGACCGCTGCGGTTGAGGGCGCGCTGGTCTATGAGGCTGGCAAGTTTGCTGATTACGCTGCGTACAACTACCGCGTGACGGTTACGGGCGCACCGGCAAACGTCACGCTCGCGTGGGGGGAGAACGTGGAGATCGACCCGTTCTTTGAGATCAACCATGGCGCGACGGTGGATGCTGCAGCTCGCAAGGCTACGTTCACCATGGAGCCGGGTTCGATGGTCGTCAACTTTTACCGAGCGGACGGCAAAACGCCCGGTGGCTGGGGTGACCTGGGCATTAGCGTGAGCGGAACCACCCAAACGGGCACGACGGAGACTCAATAACTCTGGAAGCAGAGTTTTTAGGATAAGAGGTACGGAATCGATGAGAACGGCAAAGCGCATACTCGCAGAGTTCATGACGGTGGTCATGGTGCTCCAAGCATGCTCGCCCACGGTGGTTGCTGTGGCGGCAGGCGGGCAGAACATCTCGAACGAGATTGCTGCCGCATCTGCGAAGGCGTTGGATACTGCCGAGGGCGGCGAGACCAACGGCGATGTCACGATCGGGTCTGGGTCGAGTGATACCGGCGCCGACAGCGACAGTGCTGGGGATGACGCGGCGAAGGATGACGCTGCAGCAGGCGATACCACCGATAGCGCCATGGGTTCCGATTCCACGGGCGACCAGACGGAAGGCGACGATGCCGCTGACGATGCCGCCGCTGACGACGCCGAGCAAGATGCCGATGATGCGACTTCGGAGGACGCTGAGGCCCAGGCGGGTGCGACGATCACGGATTTGAAAAAGCTTGTCGAGCTGCTCGAGGCTAATGGTGCGGAAGGCATCGAGCTCAAAGAAGATAACAGTGGAATCAAAAGCCTCAATGTCAAGTCGTCGGAGGCGTTCGCCGCCCTGTCTAACGCCGACGCTTCGCTTTACTATGATGCGCAGATCAAGGTTATCATCACGGGCGATGCGAAGCTCACCGAGTCGGCTAATAACGGCATGTCTTTCCAGGGCTTTGGCAGCGATGAGCATCCGTTTGAAGGCAGGATCTATAGGTCGCTGAATGGCGTTGATAGTCCCGTCGAGCTCACGACTGATCGGACGGTTTTTAATAGCCTCAAGCTGACCGACCAAAACAATATGGTCAAGATGAAGTGGGTGGGCGCGACTAGCTATAGCGCGCCGATGGTCGCTTCGAAGGTCAGCGGTGCGGAAAACAGCGAAGAGAGCAAGACGCTTAACGCGTCGGTTGACATCGTGGAACCCGTGAACGTTGATGTGAAGGATACGACTTCCGCCTTGACGGCACCCCTCCTGGGTGCGACGACGGGCAACCTTGCTGCGAACGTTACCTATAGCCTCACCGATTCTCGAAAGAATCTCAACGCGAATGCGACGGGCAACATTGGCTTGATTGCCAACACGGTCGAGAGCGGGAGCTTGACGGTTGAGTCCGTCACATTCCCCAACGATCTGACCTCAGGCGGAGCCGTCAAAACGAGCTCTGGCAACGCTGGCCTGCTCGTAGGCGAAGTCAAGGACGGTGCGACCCTGAGCATTGGCACTCTGGCAAACGTTCCCACCGCCACCGTCCAGTCTACGAACGGCTCCGCCGGTGGCGTTGTAGGACTCGTTGGCTCGAGCACGGGTGCCATGGTCAACGTCACGGAGGCTCTCGACCTACACGCGCTCGCCGTCAAGAGCACCTCCGCCAGCGGCGGTTTCATCGGACAAGCGACCAACCTGAGCCTTTCGCAATCCGAGGGCGCAAAGGTGGCGTGTCCTGAGCGTATTGGCGATTCGAATAGCAAAATCTCCGGCGGCTTTATAGGCAAGGTCAGCTTTATGCAGTCGGTTGAGTTTACTGGCAATAACCAAATCGATACGGGTAATGGCGTTACGCTTGCGGGCGCGGCGCATGTAAAGGGCGCGGTTGACGGAGCCGGCTCGGTTTTCGGCGTGCTGGCGCTGGACGATCCAAGCGTTTCTGTGTCATTCAAGGACGGCTCATTCAAGGGCACGTTTGGGGACGACGCCAGTAATGCTGCCTTCGGCGGCCTTATTGGCTTTGTGAGCGGCGCTGCGAATTCGACCGAAGAGACGAGTCCTCTAAGCCTTCTGAAAGTTGAAGGCGTGACGACTAAGTTTTCGCTCGTTAAGAGTCCATATTTTGCTGGCGGCATTGTTGGATGGCTTGGTACGTCCGCTATGCCCGCCGCGCTTGAAATTAATAATGCTACGGTCAACTGCACCCAGGTCGCTTCAACGAGCAACGGCTTTGGCGGAGCGGTCGGCTGCATCGACAAAAACAGCGTCGCGGATGTCAACGGGATTACCGTGAGCAATGAGGGCAGCATCGCCAAGGGCGCTGGCATTGCCGCGGAGTGCTGGACGGCCACGATACGCCTTGGGGGCGAAACCGATTTTTCCAACATGCATTTTGGCGCGGGGGATGCTACCGCGCAAATAGCCATGGTGCGTTCCGATTATCCGTCGCTTGTGTTCGCTCGCGGCACGGGCAGCGACAGCGAGCCGACGAATTCCAATGAAAAAGACTACTGGATATACAAGCGGTGTAAGGATGCACCCAAGATTGATGATCTTGGCGGAGCCCAAGATGCCTCTAAGGGCTATGGGGAGGTCGTAAGGCTCGACGGATCGAAGCTAAAATGGAACCTGATTCAGCTCAACGAAACTACGCATAAGCCTGAAGGCCCTTCATCGGCCAACTATAGTTGGCAGGTTGGTTATGTAAATGGCGCCGACAGCGACAAGTGGAACCAGGACCACACGCTCGACATCGACGACATACAGGATTTTGTTGTCCTAGCATTGTCGATTCAGACCGGCGGCTTGTATAACGGCGTGTTTGGCCCGACCTCAAACATGGCTGACCTTCTTGGGAGCCAAACGGTAATCAACCTGAACTGCGATGTCAATTTGTCGGGCACGGGCATTGGGGGTCTTGGCCTTGACAGCCTGAACAACGGCGTATCGTTTTCGGGAACGTTCAACGGCAATAATCATAAAGTAACCCTTGCCGTCGGCGAGCCGTATGGCACGCGCGACGGGAAGACGCTTGCCGCCGGCGATACGAGTGACGGCAACGGTAAGATTTACCGCCATGGTCGTCTGGGCTTGTTCAATGCCATTGGCGGTGCCGCGAAGGTGAGCAACCTCACCATCGGTGGCTTCATGAAATTCGACAACGGCCTCAGCGTCGATGCCGGTTCGCTTGCGGCGTCAATTACGGGCACCGCCGACGAGAAACTGACGTTGTCGGGCGTAGCGTGCGAGACAAAGATCACGTGTGATGATACGTTCGGTAACGATGCGAACATCGGTGGTATTGCGGGTAGTGTATCGGCGGCTGCAAGCGTTGATTTCGGTGGCAATAGCAAAGCACAAACGGCTATTGCTACAGGCAATACGCTCAGGGGCGACACCCGCATCGGCGGCGCCATCGGTTATGTGGGTGATGTAACTTCGACATTCAATGTGACCAGCCTCGAAGTTGGTGGCTCAATCAATACTGGTGACTGTGCCGATGGCAAGATCGCCCAAGTCGGCGGCCTTATCGGCTGTATTGTTCAGAGTACCTATAATGTCAAAAAGGAGATAGTCAGTTCGGCTGTCAAGAACGTCAACATTATGGGGCTCGCATACGACTCGTTCGATATGGCCGTGGGCAAGAACGGCGACAAGTACCATGGCGCCGGCGGCCTTCTGGGCTACAGCTGGGGCAACGCCATCGTTACCATTGGCGATTCCTCTGCGAGTTCCGACGATAGGCCCTACGCTCTTAAGACGAATGAAACTACTGTGACTGCGAATGGCTCAGTTGAGGTCGGCGGTCTTGTATATGCCACGAGCGGTCATTGGATCATTAATGACTACGCTGTCAATTTGGCGGGCGCTTCTTTCAATACCGAGAGCGCCACTACGCTTGGCGCTCTTATTGCTCGAGGCAGTACGTCCGATTCGGCCAATAGCTTTGGCGCCGAAATCTCCTACACTGGCCTATATCTGGAAGACAAGGCCAGTTGGGAAACCGCTTATGCTGTGGGCGGGGCGTCCATTGTCGCTCCAAAGGTAACGACGTTTGATGAATGGGTCGCTAATGGCGTGAAGCCCGGAAGCAAGTTGATGGATAACGGCTGCAATGCGATCGTTTCGCTTCATACCCAGGCTGATACGTTAGACATGAGCGGGGATCCCGCCAAGGACAATAGCTATCGAAATCGAACGGTTTTCGGCGAGGGCGAGGATCACAAAACGAACGGGTCTGTTCGCTATTACTACAATCTGGACAGGGCTTTGACTCGGGTGAAAGACCTCAATGCGTCTGTAATGAATACGCCCGAGCACCTTGTTTTGTGGGCGGCGAGGAAATACGCCCCAAGTTCGACATGTACGTATCTTACCGGTGACAAAGAGAAGATTTTTACCAATAACGTAATCGGCCCCAAGAGCGGCAATCCGGTCACTATCGATTTGACGGGCTATAGCTACTATCCCTCAAATGTTAGCGACAACAATGTGACCATCCAAAACGTAGAGATCATCTTTTGCTATTCGAAAATAAAAGATGAACAGCAAGGCAATAAAAGCAACGACTCGGCTACTCAGCATGAGAATATGCATTGCGGTCTTATTCGAACGATTGGCAACAGGAGCCTCACCGTTAGCAGCGTAACGCTTTCAGGAACAGTGGGCAGAGCTAAAAATGATGACGCAAAAGGACTTGACCCCAAGAGTGTATCGGGTGCGCTCGTACTTCGTTGTGCCTACGGAGCATCTGGCGATAAGAAGGCAGCGATCACAATTGACACACTGAAGCTCAACGGCCTGCAGGTCGACGGAGCGGTGGACAAGCAGTATGCGCCGCTGCTGATAAACGCCATAACAAGGTACGTCAATTTGGATGTCAAAAATGTAACGACGTCTAAATATGCTGACAATTCTGGCGTCAATAAAACCGCGGCGTCAAGTTTGTTCGGCTATCTGGGCTATGACAAGAATTCTGATCAGGTCACAGCAAAGTTTGAGCAAATAAGCCTGCCTAGCCAGAAGGGCAATACGATTTTCACCCACGCGAGCCTGCTGGAGAGCTTTGGCTATACAACCACGGGTACTGCGGACTATACCTTTACCAAGGCCGATGCCGTGGCCGGTAATGTGACGTACGGAAGCGAAATCGATGCCCAAGGCAAGGAATACACTGGCAAGCAGCTTTGGTATTACGACGAAGTGACGTATGGCACCGATGAAGGCTTGGTAGAGACGGATAATGCCGAGAAGGCAAACGTTGAAGCACAACGGTTCAGCAATTATCTTCCCTATGTAGCCAAGGGAAAAGCCACCGAGAACGGCGTTCAGTACCACGAAATCAAAGTCAACCAGCGCATTCCTAACTTCACGATGGGTTGCGGCACCTATGGCGACCCGTACGCGATTACCTCGGCATCGGAGTTCAATGCGGCGGCGAACTACATCAACAACGGCACCGCTCTTGACGGCTGGGAAGTTACTATCGTAAAGGACCAATCGGCGCTTTGCCAACGTCGAAACGGGGGCAGCGTCGATAATGAAGTTACCTATGTCTATAAGCAGACGAACGACACCAAGAAGAAGTGGGAGAAGAAGGTCGACGACGCGACCGACTCCAATGATGTGCTTTCCGACGATACAATGCGTCGGTATCTGCAAAGTGCGTATTACAGCATTGAGCCCAAGTCGGATGCGGATAACACAATTGAGCTCGATGGCTCGGCGTTCGCCGGATTCGGCACCTCGGCATACCCGTTCCGCGGCGTCATCGTTGGCGACGTGAACGGCACGGCTGCAACGATTGTAATCAAAAACAATACTGGCTCATTACGCGGCCTTATTCCTTACAGCTATGGCAGCGTGGTGCGCAACCTGAACATTCGCTATGTGGATGCACAAGCGACTATTACTTATTCTGCCAAGGATGCGGATGGTGTTCCGACGGCGTTTTTCGGCGGCGTTATCGGCTGCATTCTTGGCGGCGATAACATTATTGATGGCGTGGTCGTTAATGGGACGACGGCCGATAGCCCTACAACCGGGTTTACGGTTGCTGGTGGCGGAACTAAGCCGCATCTTGTTCCCATTGGCGGCTACGTCGGCGCCATTGCGGGCGGCGGCGTGATTTTCCGTAATATGTCGAAGGCATCTTGGCGAGCAGGAACTAAAACAAAATTCAAAAGTGCTGGAGAAGGCGGTGCGAACTTCAAGCTGTACGACAACCCCTACGTTGGTCGTGTGATTGATGGCTATGCCTTTAGCGAGGGCTGCGACGTTGAGAACGGAGACTCTAACTACAAGATCAACAAGCTTGATGTGAATGACACCGGCTGCGTAACCACGACCGATACGTACGTGAAATTCAGCTGGGATGCCGGCCAGCAAAACAACAAGGCTCCTAAAACTACAGTCAAAGATCGACAGGGCCTGCTCGTGCTGTCTGCCATCATCAATAGCGGCGCGGGCGCTGGTGCTGCTCACACCGATTCGAAAGACGACAAAGGCACGTACCGCGGGTCGCATGCATATGAGGGCAGTAGCGTCAAAGGCGCCATTCCCTCAACGGGATACAAGTTCGGAAATGAACGGTATGGCAAGGTTCGCAATGCGCAGTATGCTGCGGTTGGAAATCCTGCTGAAGCAGCAAAGGGCGATTTCGCGATCTCGATCAATGACGACCTTAAGGCGCCAGGCAACCAGGAATACCAAGGCCCATTAAACGGCGAAGACGGACAAGATATTAATTCGCCCTATTTGGTGAAGAAATACGCGACCGATTGGCGCACGGGCTATGTGTGCGCGATGGGCGTTTGCGGCATGGACCTGGAGTTTGAGCAAGGCAAGACCCATGACTATGACATGAGGAAGTATGGCTCGGGTTTCTTGGGTCTTTCGGGCCGCTATTACTCAAATGCATGTGCGACCGACAAAAAGGTAAATGATAAAGATTTCATTACTCCGGGCATTGCCACTGTCAACGGCAACGGCGCAACAATCAAAGTGTCAAACAACGCGCGCGAATACGTGGATGACGACTATTGCGTGGCGGGCGTAGGCGGCCTGTTCAGCACTATCAAGTTCTACTCGAATGCATTCAATAAGGGAAGCATCGAAGCGAATGACAACGCAAACGTAAACAATCTCAACTTCAGCGACTGCAACATTTCGCTTACCTATGTATCTTCGACCGGGGTAGAGCAGTCCAAGTCGACGAGCAATGAAAATAGCGGCTCGGTGGGAGTCGGCTGCCTTGCGGGCTCAACTGCAAACCAGGGAGGTTCGGGCGAGGTCGCCTATGGCGTGTTCAAAAACGTCGGCATTTCTAACAGCACCGTAGTCGGAGGCTGCACGGCTGGCGGCCTCATTGGAAGTGCTGGCCTTATGTCGCGCAGCACCGATGGCGCCAACGGTTCGATTGTGAATTATGGGGGAACGTCCTCTCCTGTGCAGCTCTACGACTGCTCGTACACCGGCCTTAACGTCACGGGCGAGAAGAAGGTCGGTGGCTATGTGGGTGCGATCGCCTCGCCGTGCGGCGTGTGGACAACCGCGGCCACAGGGGTATACGAGAAGGCTATTGGCAAAAACTCGACCATAACCGCCACGGGTACAACACCCTACGTGGGCGGCGTGTTCGGTTATACCTCCAGTAACGTATCGGTGAACACCAAAATTGGCATCACGGAAGCCGTCGCATCGAGCACGGCAGTCATCTCTGGGGTAAATGTACTCGCCACCGGGTCGAACACCGATAAGTACATGGGCGCCGGCGGTGTGGTCGGAAGCGCCTATAGAGGCGTTATTTCTATAAGCAACGTGCGCATTGATGCCGGAGGCGATGCCAAGAGCGCCATCATCGGCGATGCCACCGGAACGAACAATAGCATCCGTAATGCGGGCGGCTTGATTGGCGAGGTCACGAGCAGTGGCAGCCCCAACACGTACTGGTTTGAGGACTGTAGCGTCGAGAATATCAACATTGCCGGCACCGACCAATGCTCGGGCGGACTTATCGGCTACTACTTCAGCAATGTGAACATAGCCTGCAACAATATCGCGATTGAGAGCGCCACGATCAAGGGCAGGTGGAGCGGCGGTCTACTTGGCGCGATTAACAGCGGTGCCGACGTCATCAACGTCACCAACACAAAGGTATCTAACACAACGTTTGGCGGAACCTCCAACGGCGGCATTGCGGGCGACGGACGCGGCCAGTTCCATCTGGTAAACGTGCTCATGGACAGCAATACCTACAAATTGGGCTCTAAGCAGGGCGTGCTCTTAGGCGAGGTTGACACAAACGGCTATAGCCTCTCCGCAGCGGGCGTGAACGTAAAGCTCGGCAACGGCAAGACCACGCGTGATCTGCCGCCGATGGTTTACACGACCAATGCGGCCGCCGTAAACATGAAGTCGTATATCGCGTTTGGTGACTATAACGACACACTGGAAGCACCTGACAAGGGGATCACGCTCTACGGCGCGGACAATACCGCCACCACGGCAGCGAGCCCGTATGTGACCACGAGCCCCGTAAGCACGCTGGCGGCGCGTGCCTCCGACAACGACACCACCGATCGCTACCTGTTTGGCGACGGCGCCACCATCGACACCGCGGCGACCGTCCAGAGCGAGGCAGGCACCGGTGTTGCCGATCGCTACACCTACACGAATATCGGCGGCATTAATGACAACGGCGCCTATCAAAATAAGTCGAGCTACGATGCCTCATCCGTGGCCAGTAAGTTCAATTCGAATAATGATACAAGCAGCAACCAAGCCACAGCGGATTTCCCCGTTTTGGTGATCTCTGGCAACGACAACACGACGGTCAAGAGCTATCTAAACATCGTCACGAACGGCGGCTTCTCCGATGCCTGCAGATTGAATAACGAGAATGGCACCAATCCGCACGTGACGGCCAAAGCAGAGGTTTTCCAACTCAAGGACGGTGTGTTCGTTAAAGACGGTGACGCGTCGAACAATCCCACGCTTCGCGTAGTGAACAATGGCAAGAACAATATGTCGTTTAGCCCAAGCTCCGATTGGGACAACGGCAAAGGTCGCTTTACGCTCCTGACCGTTACCTTTACCGAGGCGGGTCAGAGCTACAACGTTCAGGTGCCGATCATCGTTAAGCGCAAGCTCGAGATCGATTTCACTGCAACGTATGATTACGGCACTCAATTTAAAGAAAAAGACTACGCTAACCTTGGAAAAGATGCACACGTGCTTACGAGCTTTGGCGAGCCGATGACGGGTCTGCTTACCTGGACATACAATTCTGCCAATGGGAAGGAAGTCGACTTTGGCTGGGACAGCTATATGGCTGCTGGCGGCTCGATGAAGGGGCTCGGCAAGAGTGTCCTCTTCAATGGTGCCGACGGAAGGTTGCCCCAGGGCACCCAGCTTACGCTCACCGATGCGAACGTTGATGGCAAGGCCGGTGGCAGAGAGTATCACTATACGGTGGGCGAAGGCGGAGCAACGAGCGTTTCCCTGAGCGGAAACGACGGCTTTAAGGATTCTGCGGGCAATCCATATCAGGAGCGATGGCTGAGCGAGATCTTGGGTGTGTCGGCCACGCAGGATGGCGCCGGCACATGGACCGTGTGTGATAACGAGGCAGAGGCGACCGCTAAAGCGAAACTCGATGGCAAGTGGACGCTGTTTAAGGTTGCGGGTGCTGACGTTCCCAGCAACAGTCGCTATACGCTAAAGGTACCCAAGGAGAAGGATACCGGCAGAGAGAAGCGTGCATCGGAGAGCGTCTACCTAGTTGTCAACGTGCCCAAGTCGGGCGACGGCGTGACGCAAGCTAGTATCAACGGTTTTACGGCTTCGTCTATTGACTCGAATTCTTCGGGTGGCCGCATATCTTGGAATCTGCATCATGTTTTACGCACCGATGGCAGCGACGATATTCAAAACAGTACGGCATCGACATACAGCATCTTGTCCAATTATGAGCAGAATGTAGTCGACAAAAAAGATGGGGCGTGCATTCCGGTTTCGAAGTCGGAGGACGGTGCCGCCTACGTTCTTTCTCTCGATGTCATGGATACGGTTACGTTTAGCCCGAGCCAATACTATACAGAGAGCGACCATCTGTTCTATCAGCTCGATACATCGCTGTGTCGCTATGGCGCCAACAACAACCTAATGGGAGTAAGCAGTTTCCCGAGCGGAACTTCGGCAATTGCGAAGTTCTATGTTGCCATCGGCAATCAGAACTACAGGTGGAGTGGCAGCGATTGGGAGCCGTATGACGCTTCGACGCCTGCGTTTACACAGATTGTGACGGATACGGGTGATGACTCACTGAGGCTCACGCTCGACCATGACCTTGCCGGAATCCGCAAGCGTGCAGCGGGCGGATCCTTTACCGTGCGTACGGTAGTGGAAGAGATTCGCCTTACGCCGGACGGCTGCAACAAGGTTATCTCCCTGTCCAAGCAGTCTGGCGAGGACGCCTGTACCAAGATGTCCTATACCGCCAAGCTTTCGACGCGTAAGGAAGGCCTTAATACCTCGAGCCTGACGCAGACGAAGCGCGGTAACGTCGGGTACTATCGCATGGACACGGGTGATACGACCATTACGCTTTCTGCGCCAGATAAGTCGCAGCTTGGCATTAACGTGGGCGACCTGCGTCCGATCGCGAATGGCACGATTGGTCTGGGTGCCACGTATGAACTGGGTGGACTCAGCAACGCCGCCGAGGCAATTGCGAACGCAGACTCTGTTGTGTACACGCTCTCGCTTCAGCGCCGCGGAACCGACGGCACGTATGAGAGCGTAACGGATGATATCTCAAACTACGTAACAGTGACGGAGAGTAAGCTTGCCGCGGTCGCTCCCTCCGGTAGCACGATCACCTTCACTGACTCGAAGGAGAACGGCAAGTTCAAAACGAAGAACGGTAATACGACGTTTAGCCTGCCCTTTACCGTTAAGGTCAACACGCAGGTTGAACAGCGTGAGCAGTTCTACGCGAACTATCGCTTGGTGATGACAGCGAGCCTGGTTAAGGGTGACGTGGCGAGCGCAACGCCTCAATCGCCCGACTATGTGACCTATACGCTCACGAGGGTGAACCTCAACGGCATCGACCACTAGTTCCGAAGCCAACTGGCTTCGCAAAGGGGGCGGCAACCACCCGGTTGCCGCCCCTTTTCTTGTTCTCCTGGCCTGCTGCTGCCCCAGCTTCCCACCTAGCTTTCCAGCTTTCCACCTTAGGTGGTAAGTTAAGTGGAAAGCTGGAAAGCTAGGTGGAAAGCTGGAAAGTAAGTGGAAAGTTGACATGTAGGTGCGGGCTGAAGAGGGGTTAATAATTACACAAACCATACCAGCCAAACAAAAAGATACCAATCTGGTTGGTAAAACACCGTCAATGAGCCGCGAGCTAACTAGCTGCGTAAATAAAACCTAAAGAACTGTTGCAAATTAATGGCAAATGCCCAGATGCCGCCGTGCGATTTTCAATTAACTGTTACGCGCAAACAGCAAAATGCTACTATCTAACATGCACGTAAGAAAGCAGATTAACGGTTAAGGCTAAGAAGTGGCAGGTATGTCGGAAGCAACAAGGACTCGCACGCATGCGCCCGAGGTTAGGCAGCGCGCCGTCGAGGTCCTCCAAGAGGGGGTCGGTCATCGCGCCCTCGCCGCGGAGCTCGGCATTCCCCAGGCCACGGCTCGTCAGTGGGCCCGCGCATATGCCGTGGGCGGTGCCGACGCCGTTCTCAACGCCGGTTCGCATCATCACACCTATTCGTACGAAGTTAAGCTCGCCGTGGTCAAGGACCGCTTGGAAAACGGCTTAACGGTTCGCGAGGCCATGATCAAGCACAAGATTCCTAGCGAGTCTTCGGTCAAGGCTTGGTGCCGTCAGTACCGCGAGAGCGGTGAGTCCGCACTGGTCGATAAGCCGCGCGGTCGCAAGCCGCGCGTTAAAAAGGCGGAATAGCAAACGGGATGGTGCACCCACAGGGGCGCATTTTTCTTGCCGCCCCTCTGCTCCAATGCGGGCGTGCCCTTACCCCGTACGCCTAAAACTCCTCAGTTGACCGAAAACCCGCCGCCGCTACTCCTCAACTGAGCTATAACGTTAAACAATTGCAGCGTTTTTGCATGGGGGAGTGATGGTATGACGCTACTGTATTTCCTTACCCTGTTTCCGCTGGTACCGGCGCTGGGCATGCTGCTCGCGCGCGGTGACCGCGCCCGCGATGCGCTAGGGCTTGTAGGCTCTGGCATCATTATGGCGGTGACGGTTGTAGTCGCCGTCATGTTTTTTGGCACGGGCCCGCAGAGCTTCGAGGTGGCACCGGGCACCTCGCACATGCTCTCCGTCATCAGCTCCGTCATCGACGTCATCCTGTGCGCCGTCATCCTGTACAACGCGTACAAATATAGGAACGCGCTCACCACGGTGCTCGGCATAATCCAGCTGGTGGGCTCGCTCGCCTTTGCAGCCATGACGCTGCCCGCGGCCGAAGCCGTCACGGCGACGCCGCTCTACCTAGACTACATGAGCGTGATTATGGTCCTCGCCGTCGGCATCGTCGGCAGTCTGATCTGCGTGTATGCCTTGGGCTACATGAAGGACTTCCAGGCGCACGACGAGCACGAGGCAGCGCTGCGCGGGCAGACCGCGCCCGACCGTCGCCCGCAGTTCCTGGCGCTTATGTTCCTGTTCCTCTCGGCCATGTTTGTCATCGTGACGAGCGATAACCTGGAGTGGCTGTTCTGCGGCTGGGAAATCACCACCGTGTGCTCGTTTCTTATGATTGGCTATACGCGCACGCCCGAGGCCATTAAAAACGCCTTCACCCAGATCATCCTCAACATGCTGGGCGGTATCGCGTTTTTGGCGGGCCTCATGTATCTGCACGTTAGCGGCATGCCGCTGACCATCTCGGGCATGATCGAGCTTTCCGGCGCCGGCACCGCGCAGTCCGCGTTACTGGTGATGCCGGTCGTCCTGCTATCGCTCGCCGCCCTTACCAAGGCCGCGCAGATGCCGTTCCATACCTGGCTGCTCGGTGCTATGGTTGCCCCCACTCCTACGAGCGCCCTGCTGCACTCGTCCACCATGGTCAAAGCCGGCGTGTTTTTGATGGTCAAGCTCAGCCCGCTCTATGCCATCTATCCCGTGACGGGCTTTATGGTCACGAGTGTGGGCGCCATCACGTTTTTGCTGGCAGCCCTCGTGGCCATCTCGCAGAGCAACGCCAAACGCGTGCTCGCGTACTCCACCATTTCCAACTTGGGCCTCATCAGCGCCTGCCTGGGCGTCGGCGCGCCCGAGGCCGTATGGGCGGCCATCTTCCTGATCCTGTTCCATACGGTGGCCAAGTCGCTGCTGTTCCTGTGCGTGGGCACGGCCGAGCATCATATCGGCAGCCGCAATATCGAGGACATGGACGGTATGTTCAGCCGCATGCCGCACCTTACGCGCCTGATGATGCTGGGCATTATGGGCATGTTCGTGGCACCGTTTGGCATGCTCGTGTCCAAGTGGGGCGCCCTGGTGGCGTTTGCCCAGACCGGCAACGTGCTCATGATCATGGTGCTTGCCTTTGGCTCGGCCGCGACGTTCTTCTTCTGGGGCAAGTGGCTTGCCAAGCTTTCGGGCGTCGACCCCACGGCTCAAAACGTTGAGGTCAATGTCCATAAGACCGAATGGATGGCGCTTAACACCATCGCCGCGCTGCTGATTCTGTGCTGCGTGGCGTTCCCGGTTATCTCGAGCGGTCTGGTGTCGCCTTACTTGGCCATGGTGTTTGGCCGCGTGCCGTACGTTATCGGCAAGGACGCCATGTATCTGATGGTGGTTATCGTGGCGTTTATCGCCGTGGTGCTGCTGACTTCATTCCGCGTGAGCAACAAACCGCACGTAAACGTATATCTTTCGGGCGTGGGAACCGACAAATATCGCCATTTCCGCGGCTCGATGGGACACGAGGTAAAGGCCGAAAAGCGCAATTGGTACTCGGAGGACGCCCTTGGCGAGAAGCGTATTGGCCCCGCGGGTAGCGTCGTGTGCTGCAGCATTATCTTGTTTGCCCTGCTGTGTTGCGCGTGGATTGGGCCCGAGCGGCTTGCCATGAGCGCGCCCTCGGTGCTGCGCGGCAAGTATTTTGAAGGTTCGGGCGTCGTGGGCATATTTATTGGCACCGTGGTGTTTGTCCTGCTGGCGCCGCTTGTGGGCGGCCTGATCGATGGTATCGATCGTAAGCTGTCCGCCCGAATGCAGGGCCGCGTGGGGCCGCGTCTGCTGCAGCCCTTCTACGACGTTGCCAAGCTCCTGCGCAAGGCCCCTGCCAGCGTAAACACCATGGACGATACCTACATGGCCTGTGCGCTCATCTTTACCGTGGTGGGCGGCGGCATCTTTGTGTCGGGTTCCAACACGCTGCTGTGCGCTTTTATGGTTACGCTCGCCGCGATCTTTGTGGTGCTGGCGTCCGCCTCGACGCAAAGCCCGTTTGCCCAGGTTGGCGCCGACCGCGAGCTGCTGCAGGTTATGAGTTACGAGCCCGCCGTTCTGCTGATGAGCGTGGGCTTGTACCTTGCCACCGACAGCTTCGATTCCATTGCCGTGACGGGGCAGTCGGCCCCCATCATCGTGTACAGCGCGCCCATTTTCCTGGCGCTGCTCGCGGTGCTTACCATCAAGCTGCGCAAGTCGCCGTTCGATCTTTCGTATTCGCATCACGCGCATCAGGAGATTGTCCAGGGCGTCGCCACCGAGATGAGCGGCGGCACGCTGGCCAAGATGACCCTTATGCACTGGTGCGAGACCGTGCTGTTTTTGATGTGGGTGGGCATGTTCTTTGTCTGGGACAACCCGGTGAGCTGGGTCGTAGCCCTGGTCGTGATGGCTGCGACGTACTTTGTCGAGGTGCTGATCGACAACACCTTCGCACGCAGCACCTGGCGCAGCTGCTTTAAGCTCGGATGGGGCGTGGCGCTGGTGTTTGGCCTGCTCAACCTTATGCCCATCCTCGTCGACGTGTTTATTTAGGAGGCGGCATCCATGGATCATAAAATGTCGCGCTCGCCGTGGGTTATTCATTACGACGGCTCGAGCTGCAACGGATGCGATATCGAGGTGCTGGCCTCGCTCACGCCGCTGTTCGATGCGGAGCGCTTTGGCGTGGTCAACACCGGCAACCCCAAGCATGCGGATATCTTTTTGGTGACGGGCTCGGTCAATGCCCAGAACCTGCCCGTCGTGCGCCAGATCTACAACCAGATGCTCGAGCCCAAGTGCGTGGTGGCCTGCGGTATCTGCGCATGCTCGGGCGGCGTATTCCGCGATGCCTATAACGTGATCGGCGGCGTGGACCGCGCAATTCCCGTGGACGTGTACGCGCCCGGATGTGCCATTCGTCCCGAGACGGTGATTGACGCCATTGTGGAGGCGTGCGGCATCCTGGATCAGAAGGAGGCCGTGATGCGTGCTGGCGGCGATCCGCTTACCGTGGGCGGCGCCGCAACCTGGGACGGTGGCGTTGAGCTGGGCGAGGACGGGTTTGTGGCCGCGGGGGCCGGGACTGATGGTGCCGGTGACGCGCCTGTCGGGAAGCCCGCCGCGCCCGCCGCTGCGAAGGAGGCCGAGTAATGCAAAAGGCAATCTATACCACCGTCGGGATCGACGAGCTCCTGGCGCATGTGCAGGCGCTCAAGGGCGCCGGCGCGCGCTTTGTGCAGATGCATGCCGAGCGCTGTGTGGACGACGGATCGTATCGCCTGGTCTATACGTTTATCAACGTCCGCGCTGCGCAAGAGCAGATCGCGCGGGACGGAAACTATGCGATTGAGAACCTGGTGGTCGAGGGTATCGACCAGTACCAGGAGATTCCGTCCATCAGCTCGTATTACCCCGCGGTGTTCCCGTTTGAGAACGAGGCCCACGACCTGTTTGGTCTTGCCGTCACCGACATGCAGATCGACTTTAAGGGCTTTTTCTACCAGGTTTCGACTGCCGAGCCCATGAGCGTTATCACGCCCGAGGTGAAGGCCGCGCGCGAGAAGGCCATGAAGGTCCGTGCCGCCGCCGAGGCCAAGGCGCGCAAGGCCGCGGCCGAGAAAGCCGCCGCTGCCACGGCTGCTGCGGGGGAGGGCGCTGCGGGCGCCGGCGATGCTGCGGGCGCCTCTATTCAGCCCGCTGCGGCTGCCGGCTCCGATGCTCAGCATGACGATGCCGCTGCCAAGGCCGCGCTCAAGGCCGCCGAGATGGAGGCAAAGCTCGCCGCCATGGATCCTGAGAAAGCGGCCAAGGTCCGTGCGGCGCTTGCCGCCAAGGCCGCCCGCGACAAGCAGAAAGAGGAGGCGTAAGGTCCATGGCACATCGTTCCGTTATTCCGTTTGGCCCGCAGCACCCGGTGCTGCCCGAGCCGCTTCATCTGGACCTGGTGATCGAGGACGACCGCGTCATCGAGGCAATTCCGCAGATTGGCTTTGTGCACCGCGGACTCGAGAAGCTCACCGAAAAGCGCGATATGCACCAGTTTGGCTACATCGCCGAGCGCATCTGCGGCATCTGCGCCGTGGGCCACAGTTACGGCTATGCCAGCGCCTGCGAGCGCATGCTCGGCATCGAGGTGCCCGGGCGCGTGCAGTATATCCGCACCATTCTGCATGAGCTTTCGCGCATTCACTCGCACCTGCTGTGGCTGGGCCTGCTCGCCGATGCCTTTGGCTTCGAGGCGCTGTTCTATCGTTCGTGGACCCTGCGCGAGCAGATTCTCAAGATCTTTGAGAGCACTTGCGGCGGCCGCGTGATTTTGTCGATCAACGAAATCGGCGGCCTTAAACACGACATTGAGGATTCCGAGCTGGCGGGCATTGTCCAGACGCTCGACGCCATGCGTCCCGATTACGAGGCCCTGGTGCATACGTTTTTGGACGACGACAGCTGCGGCGAACGCCTACATGGCGTGGGGGTGATCAGCAAAAAAGACGCGCTGGATCTGTCGATGGTCGGCCCGTTTGGGCGCGCTTCGGGCGTGGACTATGACGTGCGCATGTTTGGCGACGGCGCCTATGCGGATCTGGCTGCGTTTGAGCCAATTGTCGCTACCGATGGCGACTGCTATGCCCGCTGCCAGGTGCGTTGTGCCGAGGTCACGCAGGCCATGGACATCATCAAGGAGCTTGTCGGCAAGATTCCGCACGACGGCATCGGCGGGCGCACCAAGCTCACGCCGGCCGACGGCGCGCGCGGCGAGGTTGTGATTGAGCAGCCGCGCGGCGAGGCGTACTACTATGTGCGCGGCAACGGCACCAAGAACCTGGACCGTTTTCGCGTGCGCACGCCGACGTCGCAGAACCTGGCGGGTCTGACGCATGCGCTGCAGGGCGTGCTTCTTGCCAACGTGCCTATGATTATCCTGACCATCGACCCCTGCATTAGCTGCACGGAAAGGTAGGCGCGGCATGAGTTTACTGACATTTGCCAAGACGGCCTTGGGTTCTATGGTCAAGCAGCCGGTAACGGTGTGCTATCCGCAGGAGAAGCTCGCAGCGCCCGAGCGCCTGCGCGGGCACATCGTCAACGACATGGACGTGTGCATCTGCTGCGGTATGTGCGCGCGTCGCTGCCCGGCGGGCGCGCTCGCGGTCGATCGCAAGGGCGGAACGTGGTCGATCGACCCGTTTGCCTGCGTGGTGTGCGGCGAGTGCATCGAGAGCTGCCCCAAGCACTGCCTGACTATGGACACCGCCCGTACTCCGGTTGCGGCGGATAAGACTCCCACGGTAGAAACCAAGCCGGAATAGCGCGAAAACGGGGCCGGTGGGGCAAAATTGCCCCACCGGCCCCGCGCGCGAACGCGTGTGCGGGCCGCCACGCGACCCGTCCAGCCCGAAAATGACCCGCCTGCCACGAAATGGGCCCATCTACTACTTTTGGGCGCCAACCCCCAACCACGGCAAAAAATGTGAAAACAAAACCGCAGGTAGAACGCCTGCGGTTTTCTGGAAAACGGGGGTATGGTCGGGGGCATCGAGTCAAACGTAGTAGATGGGCCGATTTCGTGGCGGGCGCTGTCAGCCGGTTTCCGCGGGTGGAAGAAAATGGATCATTTTGGTCCCGCGAGGCTTGCGGAGGCACTCGTGCAGGGCCGCCCGAACAAAACTATGCCGGTTTACTACGATGAATTCGATATTCCCGACCATGACTGCATTTTTCTAAATATTGCAAGCGTTCCACCTGCGGTTTTGTAAGCGCACAATTTGCCGTGGTCGAAGGCGGGCGATTCATCGTAGTAAACCGGCATAGTTTTGAAATGGTATTAAATCGGTAGCAGTCATTTTGCTATGCCGGGGCGGTCGGCCGTTGGGTAATTACCCTCGCAGGTAGGCGATGGCGATTTGGGTGCGGTTGCGCAGACCCATTTTGGCAAGGACCGAGCTGATGTGGTTGCGTACGGTGCCTTCGCCCATATAGGCGGTGGCGGCGATTTCCTTGTTACCGAGACCGCGGGCGATGAGCTCGGCGACTTCGAACTCGCGGTCGGTCAGACCGGCAAAGGCCGTGGGCCGGTGGGGCGCGCCCGTCTTGTTGCCCATCCCGTCAAAGTCAACATCTTCGATCGCCTTACCCTCGAGCACGCGTTTGCCGTCCATGACCTGCGCCAACGCCGGCGGAATGGCGGCGACATCGGTTTTGATCAGGTAGCCGCGGGCGCCCAGTTTGAGCGCCGACACAATGTACTCGTCATCCGAGAATGTCGTCAGAAACACGACGCGTGCCGCGGGGTCACGCTCAAGGATTTCGCGTGCCGCCGAAAGTCCGTCACGCCCCGGCATCTGGATGTCGAGCAGTGCGATATCGGGTGCGTGCTCGGCGTAGAGTGCCACCGCGTCGTTGCCGTTGGCGCCGGTGCCCACCACCTCGATCTGCGGCTGGGCGCCCAGGATAATCTTGAGCGAATCGACCACCAAGCGGTCGTCGTCGACAACAATGAGTCTCATCGGCCCTCATCTCCTTGCGGTTTGGGAACGGTGGCAAACACACGCCAGCCGGGGGAGCCGGCACGCGGGCCGGCGGTGAAAGTGCCGCCAAGCGCCTCGACGCGCTCGCGCATGGAGCCGAGCCCCATGCCCTCGGCGACGCCACGACCGCCCGTCCGGGTCCCGCCCGTTCCATCGTCGGTAACAATGAGCTGGTAAAACGACGGATGCTCCATGCACCGTACGGCGACGGTCTGGGCGCAAGCATGGCGCATGGTGTTGGAGAGCGCCTCGCGCAGGACCGCCGCAAAGCAGTTGGCGACATTTGCGGGCGCATGCTCGGCCATAACTTCAAGCTCAATCTGCGGGCCGCCGTCCGAGCGCGCGCCTTCAACAATGCGTTCGAGCTGCACGGAGAGGTCGACGGCGTTGTCGTTGAGCGCGTGGACGCTGGCACGTACGAGCCGGAGCGCCTCGTCAACGGTGTGCTTGACGTCGGCGAAATCGGCGGCGACGCCGGGCTCGTCGGCGTGGACCACGCGCAGGGCTTCGGCCTGAAGTGAGGCACGCGTGAGCTGGTGCCCGACGTTATCGTGGATCTCGCGCGCGATGCGGGCGCGTTCGGCGAGCGTCGCGAGCTCGACTTCGTAGTCCTGGCGATCGGCAAGATCGCGGTTGCGCGCTTCGAGCGCGAGGGCTCGTTCCTGCAGCTCGTCACGGGTACGGCGCATGCGCTGCTGCTCGCGCTCCAAACGGGCGGTACGTAGCGATAGCAAGGTGGCGGCAACCGAAAGGATGGCGGTCAGCAGGAGCGTTCGGGCGGTGAGCGCGTCGGCGCGAAGGTTCGCGACGAGCGCAAAGACAAAGGCGACGCCAATGCCCAGCGCGACCCAAACGCGTTCACGGCGCACCCGCCGCGCAATGTCATAGAGGACGAGGGGCGCAAACGGCACAAACGGCGGCACGAAGACGGCCGCGATGATGTAAGCGCAGCTCGCGGCCTCGCTTACACGGCGCGTGCGTTCCTTCTGCGCGAGCTCGGCCAGCGAGGTGGTAATAACGCCAAGGCAAAACGCCGCGACCAGGTGAGCGTCCACAGTAAGGCCTGTAGCGGCTGCGATACAGCACGCCAAAACAATCGATTTGTCGAAAAGCCTGTTCATACGGGTATTGTACGCGAAGCCGCGCGTGGTGGAGGGGCCGCCTGCGCAACCGTGACATTCCTCCCGCGTGGCAAAGCGGGGGCGTCGGCAGGCCGCACGACCAAGACCCCCGCACTCGTGACAAAGCTCACTGGCGCGCGCCACCCACTCCTGCGATGATGCAATCGTACCGGGCCACAACCAACAGAAGGGCCGCCTCATGACAGACATCGTCCATGTCGAAAACCTCGTCAAGCGCTATGACGATCTTATCGCGCTCGACCACTTTAACCTGAACATCGCCCCCGGCGAGATCTTTGGCCTGCTCGGCCCCAACGGCTCGGGCAAAACCACGTCCATCAACTGTATCCTGCAGCTGCTTGCCTACGACAAGGGCGCCATCGAGCTGTTCGGCGAGCCCATGACGCCCGCCCGCTACGACCTCAAGCGCCGCATCGGCGTGGTGCCGCAGCAGGTGGCGGTGTTCGACGAGCTCACCGTGCGCGAGAACATCGACTATTTCTGTAGCCTCTACGTCAACGACCGCAAGCGCCGCCGTGCGCTCGTGGACGAGGCGATCGACTTTGTCGGGCTGGGCGACTTTACCAAGTTCCGCCCCGGCAAGCTCTCGGGCGGCCTGGCGCGCCGCCTTAACATCGCCTGCGGTATCGCGCACAAGCCCGAGCTCATCTTTTTTGACGAGCCCACGGTGGCGGTCGACCCGCAGAGCCGCAACGCCATCCTGGAGGGCATCTGCCGCCTGCGCGACGAGGGCGCCACGGTGGTGTATACCAGCCATTACATGGAGGAAGTCGAGCAGATTTGCAGCCGCATCATGATCATGGACGGCGGCCGCGTACTGGCGCAGGGCACCAACGACGAGCTCAAGCGCATGATTCAGATGGGCGAGCGCGTGACGGTCGAGGTCGGCGCCGTCGAGACTGCCACGGTTGAGCGCCTGCGCGCCCTCGAGCACGTGCTCAGCGTCGAACTGTCCGGCGGCGAGCTCGTCTGCACTTGCGAGGCGAGTCCGCACAACCTGGTCGACATCCTCGACACGCTGCGCGCCGCCGACGTGGCACTCGGCCGCGTGTGGAGCGAGCCGCCGACCCTCAACGACGTGTTCCTCGAGATCACCGGCCGCGAGCTGCGCGACTAGGGGGCAGCTATGTTCAACACCATCATCACCACGCTCAAGACGCTACTGCGTCGACCGAGTACATGGGTCTGGGGCGCGATCTTTCCCATTGCGCTTTCAACGATGTTCATGTTTATGTTTGCGAACCTCAGCTCCGACGGCACGGTCGATCCGGTGCCGGTTGCCATCGTGGCGGACGAGGCCTGGGACGCCTCGACCTTTAAGAACGTGGCGGCTTCGCTTGCCAAGGAAGGCGACGACCAACTGCTCGAGATCCACGAGTGCGACGACGCAGCCGACGCGAGCCGTGCGCTTAAGGCCGGCGAGGTCGCGGGCATCTATACGGTCGACGACGCGGGCACGCCCAAACTCACGCTGCTATCGAGTTATGACGGCTCGCGTGCGTCGTCGGTGCTCACCGATCGCAGCATCCTGGAGACGGTGGCAAGCTCGTATACACAAAATGCCGAGCTCATGTCCCAAATTGCCCAGGACAACCCAGCGGCGCTCGCCGACCCGGAGGCGGTTGCGCGCGCCCTGTCGCTCGAGGGCGGCACCCGTCGCGTGAGCCTGACGCGTACCACGCCCGATGGCACGGTCATCTACTACTATGCGCTCTTTGGCCTGGTCGCGATGATGTCTGCCGAGTTTGCCGCCTTGAGCGTCGTCGACCTGCAGCCCAATCTGTCGGGCCTTGGTGCGCGTCGCTGCGTGGGCGGCCTTTCCAAGACGGCGTCGCTGGCCGGTATCTTTGTGGGCTCGTGGCTGGTTTCCTTTGCCTCGATGACGATCGCGATCGGCTATGTGCGCCTGGTCGTGGGCGTCGACTTTGGCGGGCGTGAGGGGCTGTGTCTGGTGGGCGGTGCCGCTTCCGCGCTTGCCGCCACGGGCCTGGGGCTCTTTGTGGGCACGCTTCCCGTTAAGGGCGGCAAGGCGTCCAAGTCCGGCATCCTTACGGGCTTTGCTACCACGTGCGCCCTGTTCGCCGGGCTCTACGGCGAGCCGGCGATGGCGCTTGCCGACGACGTCGCCCGCGCCTGCCCGGCCGAGTGCTGGCTCAACCCCGTCAAGCTTATCTGCGACATGTTCAACCGCCTGTATTTCTTTGAGGACCTGGGCCCCTTTGCCGTTCGCGCCGGCGCACTGGTCCTTATGGCGCTGCTGTTCGTTGCCGCCGCCACGCTGATCTTTGGAAGGAGCCGCTATGAGCACCTTTAAGACCGCGCTTCGCATGGCGCTCGCGCACCCGCTCTATCTGCTCATCTACACGGTGTTCATTTCGCTCATGGGCGTATTCATTGCGGCCTCGGTGAGCTGGAACTCGTCGCAGCTCACCGAGTACAAGCCCTACGATGCCAACGTGATCGTGGTCGACCGCGACGACAGCGACCTTTCGCGTGCGCTTACCAAGCATCTGGGTTCGCGCTTTGAGCTGGTCACGGGCATCGGCGACGACACCTACGACCTCGCGGGTGCGCTCTCCAAGAGCAACAGCGCCAAGGGCAGCGCCGATTGCGTGTTCTTTATCCCGGAGGGGTTTGAGAGCGACCTCGTTGCAGCCGCCCGCGCGGGGGAGTCCCTGCCCAAGCTCGATGTGACCTACGGTGCCGGCACCATGGCGGCGGCGCTTTCGTCTGCCGAGGCCTCGCGCTGGATCTCGCTCGCGGGCGCTGCGGCGGCGCTTGAGCCCGCCGCCTCCAACGGCGACGTTGCCAAGGCCGCCGAGCATGCGGCCACCGAGCGTGCCGAGGTCGAGATCGAGCAGATCAAGGTCGACTCGACTGCCGCCGCCACGCTCGAGTCGTACTTCAACTTTGGTGCGTACGCGATTATCTCGTCGGTCATCGTGTCGGTGGGGCTGGTATTCTCGGGCATGAACGAGCCCGAGCGTGTGCGTCGTATGGATGCCGGTCCAATCTCCGAGCGCCGGCGCTCGCTTGCCGTGTTTGCGGCGGCCGCCGTGCTCACCGTCTGTATCTGGTTTGTGTCGAGCATGATGGGTGTCGTGGGCTTTGCCGGCGCGGTCGCCGAGGTCGGCGTGGGCCGTGTGTGCCTGGCGCTGGCAGCGACGTTTGCCCTGGCGTGCACGCCGCTGGCCGTTGGCTTTGCGCTGTCGAGCCTGGGTGCGCGCGAGGAGCTGCTCAACGGCGTGGGCAACTTACTCGGCATGCTCATGACGTTTTTGGGCGGCGCCTGGATGCCGCTGTCGCTCATGGGATCGGCCGTGCAGACGGTGGCGCACTTTGTGCCGACGTTTTGGGTGAACGACGCGATCGGCAAGGCGCTTGCCTCGGACCTGACGTCTGCCGTGCTGGGGGACATCGCCTGCGACCTAGGCGTCACGGTGCTCTTTGCCGTGGCCATCGCCGCCGCAGGCTTCGCCCTCGCACGCGCCAAATCCCGCGCCTAGCCACCTAGTCATTTAAGAGCGTCCCCAACGACTAGTCTTGAAACAAATCCCCGCTCTCGCCCAAAAATAGTTCGCCAAGGTTTACTATTACGCTTATAAAGTAGTACGAGGCTAACAATGGGGGGGATACCATGGCAACGCAGGAAGCCTACGTCCAGGTTAAGAATCTCAAAAAGCACTACGGCGATGGGGATGCACGCCTGACGGTGCTCGACGGCATCGACACGTCCATCAACCGCGGAGAGATCTGCGTCATGCTGGGACCTTCGGGTTCGGGCAAGTCGACGTTTCTTAACCTGATCGGCGGCCTGGAGGATGCCGACGCCGGCTCTATTCTGGTGGACGGCTGCGACCTCACCACGCTCAACGCCGGCGACCTGGGCGAGTATCGCCGCCGTGAGCTGGGCTTTGTCTTTCAGTTCTACAACCTGGTGCCCGACCTTACCATCAAGGAAAACATCGAGGTCACGGCGCACCTGTCCAAAAACCCGCTCAACATTGATGACCTGCTACGCTCGCTGGGCCTCTACGAGCACCGCAACAAGTTCCCGCGCCAGGTCTCGGGCGGCCAACAGCAGCGTTGCGCCATCGGCCGCGCACTCGTCAAAAACCCGGGTCTGCTGCTGTGCGACGAGCCCACAGGCGCGCTCGACTATAAGACGTCCAAGGAAATCCTGCAGCTCATGGAGGATGTAAACCGCACCTACGGCTGCACCATCATCATTGTCACCCACAATGCCGCCATCGCGCGCATGGCCAATCGCGTGCTGCGCCTGCGCGACGGGCGCATCGTCGAGGATGAGCTCAACGAGTCGCCCGTCGCGGCCGCCGAACTCGATTGGTAGGCGGCGCCATGACACCTCTCGCAAAACGTCTCCCGCGCGAGCTGCGCCGCAATATCGGCAAGTACCTGGGCATCTTTTTGCTTATGTGCGGGAGCATCGCTCTCACCTCGGGCTTTTTGCTCGCGGCGCATTCCATCGGTTGCCTCATTGACGACATGCGCGATGCATACACGATCGAGGACGGCCGCGTGACCACCTCCTTCGAGGCTACCGACGACCAGCTCAAGGCAGCCGAGGATGCAGCCGACGACGTCGGCGGCGTCACGCTCTACAAGAATTTCTCCATCGACGCCATCATCAAAAAGACCGCCGGTGACGACGGCACCAAGCGCACCCTGCGCACCTACGCGCATCGCACCAAGGTTGACATTGCGTCCTACTGTGAGGGCAAGGAACCCAAGGCAGAAGACGAGGTTGCCATCGACCGCGTTTTTGCCACCAACAACGACCTCGCCGTGGGCGATAAGGTCGAGCTCGAGGGTCGCACCTACACCATCTGCGGCATCATGACCCAGCCCGATAGCCAGGCGCTGTTCCTCAACAATTCGGACTTTACGGTGAACACCATCACGTACGGCGTGGCCGAGGTCACCGACGCCGGCTTTGCCGCGCTTGAGGACGCCGGTGGCGCGCCTGCCTACACCTACTCCTTTACCTTTACCGACCGCGATCTCCCCACCGCGGATCGCATCGATGCAGAGCAGGATATGGTCGAGGCGCTGACCGATGCCGATGCGCGCGTCGACGATCTGATCGATGTCGATTCCAACCAAGGCATTGGCTATGCGCGCGACGACGTGGACGGCGACTCCATGATGTGGATGACGCTGCTCGACATTATCATCGTGATCATGGCGTTTGTCTTTGTGGTGCTCACCGACGCCACCATCGAGGAGGAGAGCGCCATCATTGGCACGCTGCTCGCCAGCGGCTATCGCCGTCGCGAGATTGTACTCCACTACCTGGCGCTTCCCGCCATCGTGGGTGTGCTCGCGGCGCTTTTGGGCACCGCGCTCGGCATTGCGTTCTTTACCGAGCCTATGCGCAGCCTCTATTACGGCTCGTACAGTCTGCCGCCCTTCCAGGTGTACTGGAGCTGGGAGATCTTTGTGAAGTGCGCCGTGGTTCCCGCCGCCGCGCTCATCCTCATTACGCTGGTGGGCCTGCTTCGCAAGATGGGCAAGACGCCGTTGCAGTTCCTTCGTCACGAGGCGAGCGGCAAATCGGGCACCAAGCGCGGCCTGCAGCTGCCGGAGCGCATGGGCTTTGTCTCGCGCTTTCGCCTGCGCATCTTCCTGCGCAACCTGGGCAACTTCGCCACGCTCTTCGTGGGCATTGCGTTTGCCTCGCTGCTGCTGCTCTTTGGCCTGGCGATTCTGCCCACGATGACGCATTACGCCGACAACCTCGAGACGAGCCTGGTCGCCGAGCACCAGTACACGCTCAAGGCTCCGCTGGAGCTCGAGGGCACTGCCGAGGAGCGTGAGCAGTGGTCGGCACTCGAGCGCTTGCAGTCGGTTGACGGCGCGCTGCTTTCCGCCGCCCAGGATGCGGATGACGAGCTCGACGACGCGGCCGATGCGGCGCAGACGGCAACCGATGCCGCGGCCAGCTCTCCGTCTGCCGAGAGCCTGACTGCAGCGCAGGATGCGCTTGCCAAGGTCCAGGACAAGAAGGATGCGCTCTACGCGCGCCTCGACGACCTGGCCGATGCCCTCGGCTGCGACCGCGACGAGGCCATTGACCTGATCGACAAGGCCTCTAAGATCGACACTGACAACGACGATATCCACCCAGTCAATACGACCGACAACGGCGCGGGCGCAATCGCGCAGGCCGAGAAATACGCTGTCTACCAGCTGCAGTACGACCGCGGCGACGGAAACGGGCAGGAGACGATTTCCGTCTACGGCATCTCGCCCAACTCGCGCTACTGGAAGGGCCTCGATGTCGGCGATGGGCGCGTCGTCTTTGGCGGCGGTCTGCTCGACAAGTTTGGCTGGAGCGAGGGCCAGAAGGTCACGCTCAGCGACAAGTACGAGGGCGAGCATTATTCCCTTGAGTACGCGGGCAAGGACTGTGCCTGGGGCTCCAAGTCGGACATGAATATCTATATGAGTATCAACGACTTTAACGAGCTGTTCGACAACGACGCCGCCTACTTTAACGGCTATGTGAGCGACGAGAAGCTCGACCTCGACGCGCGCTACTTTGCCGGCGACACCACGCCCGACGACATGCGCGCCGTGGGCGACCAGTTTATCGGCATGATGAGCAAAATGATCGGCATGATGATCGGGCTCGCGGTGTTTATCTTCCTGCTGTTTATGTACCTGCTGACCAAGGCGGTCATCGACCATAGCGCCCGGTCGATCAGTTACATGAAGGTCTTTGGCTATCGCGATGGTGAGATCTCGCATCTGTACATCCGCTCGATCACGCTGTGCGTGGCGGCGTCGCTCGTGCTGAGCCTGCCGGTCATTATTGGCTCGCTCACGGCCATCTTCCGCTCGATGCTGCTCGCCTACAACGGCAATATCGAGATTTATGTGCC
The DNA here is from genome assembly GCF_003469185.1 of Collinsella sp. AM34-10. Lineage (GTDB taxonomy): Bacteria > Actinomycetota > Coriobacteriia > Coriobacteriales > Coriobacteriaceae > Collinsella. The sequence continues at coordinate 149,991 of NZ_QSIL01000002.1, forward strand.
CTGGTGGTCCATGGCGGCGTGCGCAGGAATCGGCTTTGCAACCTATCTGGTCGTGGCGCTGCTACACACGCGCTCTATCAAGCGCGTGAGCCTGGCCGAAGCCCTTAAAGTCCAAGAGTAGTCGTTTAAGAACCTCCCCAACGACTAGGTTTCGCGCTTGACTTTGACCCTACTTTAACGGGTACCATCCTCTATGTCTGTAACGCCATATAGACCGAGGGGATAGATCTATGACCGCAACTGCACCCGCAGCACCCGCTAAGGTGTACTTCACCAACTTGCGCACGCATGCTCGCGAGAGCCAGCTCGACAAGCTCAAGCGCCTCATCCGCCGCGCCGGTATTGAGCAGATCGACTTTGAGAACAAGTTCGTCGCCATCAAGATCCACTTTGGCGAGCTGGGCAACCTGAGCTTTTTGCGTCCCAACTACGCCCGCGCCGTCGCGGATGTCGTCAAGGAGCTGGGCGGCAAGCCCTTCCTCACCGACTGCAACACGCTCTACGTCGGTAGCCGCAAAAACGCGCTCGAGCACATCGATACCGCCTACCAGAACGGTTTTACCCCGTATGCCACGGGCTGCCAGATCATCATCGCCGACGGCCTCAAGGGCACCGACGAGGCACTCGTCCCGGTCGAGGGCGGCGAGTACGTGCGCGAGGCCAAGATCGGTCAGGCTCTCATGGACGCCGATATCGTGATCAGCCTCACCCACTTTAAGGGCCATGAGCAGGCCGGCTTTGGCGGCGCCATGAAGAACCTGGGCATGGGAGGCGGCAGCCGTGCCGGCAAGATGGAGCAACATGCCGCCGGCAAGCCGAACGTCGCGACCGAGCACTGCGTTGGCTGCCGTGCCTGCGAAAAAATCTGCGCGCACGACGCCATCTCGTTTGACGATACCCGCGAGCGCGAGCTTGCCAACGGCAACACCCGCACGGTCCACGTGGCCGCCATCGACCACGATCGCTGCGTGGGCTGCGGACGCTGCATTGCGGCATGCAATCAGGACTGCATCAAGCCCGGCTATGACGCCGCGGCCGACGTGCTCAACTGCAAGATCGCCGAGTACACCAAGGCCGTCGTCGACGGCCGCCCGAGCTTCCATATCTCGCTTGCCATGGATATCAGCCCCAACTGCGATTGCCATCCCGAAAACGACACGCCTATCGTCAACGATATCGGCATGTTCGCGAGCTTCGACCCGGTCGCCATCGACCAGGCCTGCGCCGATGCCGTCATGGCATCCGAACCGCTGCCCAACACCGAGCTCACCGATAGCGCGGCCAAGATGGAGCATAGCCACGAGCATCTGGAGGGCGAGCAGGCCAAGGACCCCTTCTGCATCACGCATCCCGACACCGATTGGCGCACCTGCATTGCGCATGCCGAGAAGATCGGCCTAGGCACGAGCAAGTATGAGCTCATCGAGGTCAAATAGAGCCTAGCTATTGAACAAAACAAGCGTTTTTGTAGCGCAACGTTAGCAAAAGCCGCCCGCGAGCACAGCTCTCGCGGGCGGCTTTTTGGAAGTGCTAGGGGGTCAGATAGACCAGTAAACCGTGCTATTCGCCTAAAAATACTCGTCGAGGAAGTTGTTGACCGTGTTCCAGTAGAGCTCGGGGTCAACTTGCGCGCTCTTGGCGTGGGTAGCGCCATGGATGGTGAGCTTTTGCTTGACCTTGCTGGCGCACGCGTCGTAGTTTTGGTCGAGCATGTCGTACGGCACAAAGGTGTCCTGGTCGCCGTGGATAAACAGCATGGGAACCGTCGCGTGTTTGAGTTGCTCCACACTGCTCGCCGTATGAAAGTCGTAGCCCGCGCGCACGTTGCACACCAAGTTTGCTACATCGAGCAAGGGAAAGCTGGGCACCCCAAATACATCCTTAAGCTGCAAGGAAAACTCGTCCCAAACACTCGTATAACCGCAGTCCTCGATAATGCATTTCACGTTTGCGGGCAGAGATTCCCCCGCGACGTTCATGGCGGTTGCCGCACCCATCGACTCGCCAAAGACCAGGATGCGCGCCTCGGGGTCAGCCTGAACGATCCGCTCGATCCACGCGACGATGTCGAGGCGTTCGGGCCAGCCCATGCCGATATAGTCGCCGCCGGAGCGCTCGTGGGCGCGGGCGGCGGGCGCGAGTACGTTCATGCCGCGGTCATGGAAGCGTTTGGCGTATCGGGCCATGCCGATGGGCTCGTTGGTGTATCCGTGTAGACAGACAGCGTAATTGTGTGTGGTCTCTGGGGCGGCAAAATACCAAGCGGCGAGCTCGGTTCCGTCATCTGCGGTGAGGCTGCTGCTCTCACGATTCTCTTTAAACCATGCCCGCGCCTCGGTTTCCTCGGCATCCGGCTGCTCGCCTTCTTTGTCGTTCTTGCTATCCTGCATCATCTTCATGGTGTATGGCGCGCGGGGATTCAGCGCGAAGTCAAACAAAAAGTTGCCGGCAAATCCAAGCAGCGCGACGACAGCCACCAGTGCAACGATGCCGGCTATCTTGAGCTTTCGATGGGAACGTGCGTTTTGAGCCATGCGGTATTCTCCTATAAGATGTTAATACATCAACATTTAATGCAAGCGCATTATGGACGTTCGCCGTTGATGCGTCAACAAGCAAAGAATGGGTAAACAAAGGGTCACATATGGTGCAAATTTCGCACGTACCCAGACGCTTTGATATAGTGTTGAGAACTCTTTACGTTGGAGGATGTAACCGGCATGTCCGATTCGAGCGACAGTTCTAAGCCGCGGCCCAAGACCGCGGCCGTTCCACACTACACGGTGGGCGAGGAGATCATGAACTCCGTCACCCATGGTGTCGGCTGCCTGCTGGGTATCGCGGGTCTGGTGCTCCTGATCGTATTCGCCGCCCTGCGCGGCGGAGGCCCGGCCCACATGGCCGCGGCGATTGTCTATGGTGTCAGCATTATCCTCGAATATCTGGCCTCCACGCTCTACCACGCGATTCAGCCCGCGCGCGCCAAGCGCGTGTTCCGCATTATCGACCATAGCTGCATCTACCTGCTCATAGCCGGCAGCTATACGCCGTTTTGCCTCATCACGCTCGCAAACGACGGCGGTCCTGCGCTGTTCTTTGCCGTATGGGCCATCGCCATTAGCGGCATCGCCCTCGAGTGCTTTATGCGCGAGCGTCAACCGCACTGGGTAAGTGGCTTGGTCTACCTGCTGATGGGCTGGCTCGTTGTCTTTAAGCTGCCCGAACTTGTGGTGCTGCTCAACCCCGTGGCACTTGCCCTGCTCGCCGTCGGCGGCGTGTGCTACACCGCGGGCGTGCCGTTCTATATCGCCAAAAACGTACGCTATCTGCACAGCGTGTTTCACCTGTGGGTGCTCGCCGGCAGCATCTTCCAGTTCATGGCGGTGATCCTCTTCGTAATCTAGCGACCACGCCTTCGCGCCCGCGTCCTCGTTTGGGCGCTGGCACAATTGCCGTATCCGCCATCAACGTTTTACCCTAACGTCCCGAATCTTGGAGGTTCGAGAAACTCCCGATGGACATAACCATCTCCCTTATCACTACCCTCGTTTTAACCCTCATCAACGGCTACTTCTCTATGTCCGAGATGGCGCTCACCACGGCAAAGCGCGCTGTGCTGGAGCACGATGCCGAGGAAGGCGACAAACGCGCCGAGCGCGCCGTCCAGCTCGCCGCAGACTCCGATCAGCTGTTGGCCACCATCCAGGTCGCCATCACGCTCATGGGCTTTGCCTCGTCCGCCGTCGCCTCGACGAGCCTGTCCGACCCGCTTGCCACGTGGCTCATGAGCTTTGGCATCGCGCCGCTCTCTGCCATTGCGCGCGGCCTGGCGCCGGTCATCATCACCGTCGCCGTCGCCTTCGTGTCCATCGTGATTGGCGAGCTCGTGCCCAAGCGCATCGGCCTCGCTAACGCCGAGGGCGTATCCAAGCAGGTCGTGGGACCGCTCTCGGTGTTCCAAAAGATCGCCCGCCCGCTCGTGTGGCTGACCGGTGCCTGCTCCGACGGTTTGGCCCGCATCCTGCGCATCAAGAGCGCCGATGACCGCCAGAACGTCTCGGAGGAAGAGATCAAGTACATGGTCTCGGAGCAGGACGACCTGCTCGACGAGGAAAAGCGTATGATTCACGAGATCTTCGACCTGGGCGACACCGTTGCCCGCGAGGTCATGGTGCCGCGCGTGGACACCACCATGTGCGAGGACGACGAGACGGTCGCCGACGTGCTGTCCGCCATGCGCCAGACCGGCTTTAGCCGCATCCCCGTCTATCACGAGGATCCCGACAACGTCGCCGGCATCGCGCACATCAAGGACCTGATCCAGCCTTCGCTCGACGGCAAGGGCGACCAGCCCATCGCCGACTTTTTGCGCGACGCCACCTTTGTGCCCGACACCAAGGACATCCTGCCGCTGCTGTCCGAGATGCAGACCTCGCACGACCAGATCGTGGTGGTCGTGGACGAGTACGGCGGCACGGCCGGCATCATCACCATCGAGGACATCGTCGAGGAGATCGTGGGCGAGATCGAGGACGAGTTCGACCCCGACAACAAGTACCTCACGCGCCTTTCGCGCCGCGAGTGGCTTGTCGATGGGCGTTTTTCGTGCGATGACGCGATTGAGCTTGGTTGGCCGCTCGAGGAAAGCGATGATTATGAGACCATCGCCGGCTGGATTTTGGAGCTTTGCGACTCGGTGCCCGACATCGGAGAGGTGTTTGAGGTTGCGGGGTACAAGTTTAAGGTGCAGTCGATGCGTGGCCAGCGCATCTCGCTCATTCGCGTGATCGCTCCGGCCGAAACCGATAAGAAGGATTCCGAGTCCTCGGCAGATAAGCCGGCGGCGTCGGACGCGGGTTCTGCGGACCCGCACGACGGCGACGAGTAGGGCAAGGAAGAGTAGGGGAGAGTTATGGCAGGCCTGTTCAACATCCTTAAGGTCACCGTCAGCGAGGACAAGATCTGCGCGCACGTGCTGGTGAACCCCGGCATGCCGCTCATGACCTCGGAGGACATCGAGGCCACGGCGCGCGTGTATTACCTGGTGCCCGCGATTGCCAAGCATCTGTGCCTGGGCGATTCCGGTCGCGAATTCCAGGACTGCATGGGCCAGACCGAGCTTTGCCATCTGCTGGAGCACGTGACAGTCGAGCTCATGAACGAGACCGGTCTCGCTGGCAGCATTTCGTGCGGCCGCACCCGCGTAAGCGAGCACGACGAGCGTGTCTTTGAGGTCGAGCTTTCGTGTCCCGACGACGCGCTGGCCATCGGCGCGCTGTCTTCGGCGACCTTTATGATGGACTGGGCGTACCTGCACGCCGACCAGCCTGCCCCCGACGTGGAAGGAACGGTCGCGGGCCTGCGCAACCTGGTGCTGGGTATGCGCGCCGAGGCCGAGGGCAAGGACCCGCACGAGGCCGTCGCCGCCGCGAACGCCGAAGGCGAGGCCGGGGACACGACCGAGGGCGAGGCGCCTGCCGAGGCTGCCGCCGAGTCTGTCAACGATGCCCCTGCCGAGGAGGCCGTCGAGGTCGAGCCCGCGGAGCCCCAGGGCGTCCCGAGCTTTGACGACGAGCCGCAGGAAGTAATCGATACCGAGGGCGCGACCGCCGAGAGCCATGAGGCCCCCGCTGCCGTCTACGGTGGTGCGGCGACGGCTCCGGTTGCCCCTGCGCGTGAGGGAGCGCTGCCGCTCGTTGACGGCGCCGGCGAGGACCCGGCCGCCACGGTGGCCATGCCTGCCATGCCGCAGGAGTAGGCTCACCCGCTTATCACCATCATGTACCTGCGCCTTTACCGTACGCAGATGAGCAAAGCGGCAGGCGCTGTGCTGCGGGTATAATGGACAGCATTCAAACGGTGGGCGCCGAGGTGCCCGCAGGAGAGGAATGAACATGGGTAAGACTTTCAACTTTATCTCGGGTGCGCTCTTCGGTGCCGCCGCCGGCGCCATTATCGGCGTTGCCCTGGCTCCGCGCTCGGGCGCCGAGACCCGCGCCATGGCTGCCGATATCGCAAACGACGCCTGGGATAACATGCGCGACACCTACGAGCACGGTGCCGAGGAGGCCCGCGCTGCGGTCAACGATTTTGGCCCGATGGTCGATGCCAAGACCGATGACCTGCGTGCCAAGGTTGACCTTGCCCGCGAGCGCATGGACCAGCTGCGAGAGCAGCTCAACGACGCCATCTCGGGCGGCAACGTGACGCCCGCCGCCGATGTCGTGGTCGAGAACGCCGTCGAGGCCGACGCCGAGGCCGCGGAGCCTTCGACCGAGGCATAATGCGCGCCGGGGATTTTGTCGGCGCCAAGATCTATCGCAAGCCTACCGAGGATAAGCGCACTAAAAAAGACGGCACGCCGCGCAGCCCTAAAAAGCTCGGCAAGATTCACTTTCCGGTCTTTACCCCGGGCGGCACACGCGTGGTGGGCTTTATGGTTCGCCAGTCCGATATCGCGGGTATGATCGAGCGCCCCGACCGCTTTGTGGCGCTCGATGCCATTGGCGTCTACGAGGGCGCCATCGCAGTTGACGACGTCAAGGGCACCTACGATGCCGCTGCGGCCAAGCGCCTCGACATCAACCTGGACGATTGCATTATCTGGGTTGGCATGGACGTGCGCACGGAGTCGGGCGATGTCGTGGGCTATTGCTCGGATGTGGAGTTCAAGCCGCGTTCGGGTATCGTGCAGACATTCTATGTGACCACTGGCACTGCCTCGAGTGTGCTGGTGGGCGACACGCAGATGCCGCCGACGATGCTGCGCGGCTATGCGGACGGCGCGATGATCGTTTCGGACGAGGTCAAGTCGCTCGGGTATTCGGGCGGCGCGGCTGCCAAGGCCGCCGAGGCAAGCGTCGTGGTGGGCGATAAGGTCAAGAAGGGCGCTAAGGTGCTCGATGACAAGGGTTCGGTCGCCGTGGACAAGGGCAGTCGCGCGCTGGGCAAGCAGCTCGGCAAGACGCGCGGTATGTTCAAGGCCTTTAAGGACGAATATCAAAAGGCGAGCGGGGGCTCGTCAAAAGCTAGCAAATAGCGACGTACCAATTGATGGGAGGCAAGCCGGAGACCTGTTGCTCCGGCTTGCTGCGTTTATGGGGGAGGGCACATGCGCCAAAACGGATCTAACTTAAACGGGCGCTCGGGTGCGCGTCCGACGGCGCGCCGCGACCTGGGGCAGTTGCCCAGCGGTCAGCGCAAGCGTCACCGTAAGCCCGGCGCGATGTATCTCAACCATAGCCGCGGCTTTAGCGACCGAAGCGCTCGCATCGGCAGCGGCCGCACGCCCCGTCGTCCGTCTCGCCTGCCCTATGCGCTCATCGCCGTGGGCTGCGCACTCGTGCTGTTTATCGCTGCCGTCGTGGGCTACGTCAACCGCAGCGTGGATGTCGTCCTCAACGGCCAGGAGACTGCGGTGCGCGTCGGATCTACGCTGCAAAATCTCATCGACGATCAGGAGCTGACCGATACCTACGACGCCGGGGATCTGCTGGCCGTTGACGACAGCGTGCTAACCCGCCATGGCGGCGAAAAGCTGTCGGTAAAGGTGGACGGCAAGCGCATAAAACAGGGCAAGTGGAAAAGCCGCGAGCTTACGGGCGGCGAGAAGGTGACGGTCAAGGACGGCCGCGACACGTATGAGAAGCACGAGGTCCAGGCGACGGTTATCGAGCCCAAGCTCAAGGTCGAGGGCACGGGTGCTATCGAGTACGTCAAGACGTGGGGCATCCAAGGTCGCTCCGAGGTGTGGGTCGGCGAGCAGTCGGGTAAGACGCAGGACCGCGGCGAGGTCGTGCCCGCCACCGATTGCGTGGTCGAGTGCGCGAGCGTGGCGCCCAAGGGCAACGAAAAGTACGTGGCGCTGACGTTTGATGAGGGCCCGAGCGGAGCGACCAAGCAGATCTTGCAGGTGCTCAAGGAAAAGGGCGTCACCGCGACGTTCTTCCTGTCGGGTGATGCGGCCGAGGCCTCGCCCGCCACGGCCAAGGCGATTGTCGATGCTGGCTGCGAGGTCGGCTCCAACAGCTACCGAGACGAATCGCTCAAGGGCCAGGACCGCGATGCGGTGCGCGAGCAGGTTTCGAAGGGCACCGAGGCGATCAAGTCCGTGACCGGAACGTCGACGATGCTTTTGCGTGCTCCCTACGCAGCCTTTGACGAGCAAAACTGGATTGATGCGATGGACCTGGTGTCTGCCGTGGTCTCGTGGAATATCGATTCGGGCGACTGGCTGCTCAACGGTGCCGACGAGCAGGTCTCGACGGTGCTCGATTCGGTGACGCCGGGCAACATTGTGTTGCTGACCGATAACGATGAATGTGCCGAGCAGACGCTCGAGGCGCTGCCGCAGATTATCGACGGGCTTATTGCCGACGGCTACAAAATCGTGACATTGAGCGATCTGGTCAAGACGGATACATCGCTGAGCAAAAAGCTCACCTCGCTGACGAAGGCCGCCATGCCCAAAAACGCCGTGTTCCCCCAGCTCGCCGAAGATGACGACACCACAGACTAGTCATGTAAGAACGTCCCCAATGACTATGTCACGGATGCGTCAGCGTTTGATATGCCTGCGATGTTTGGAGCATAAATTTGACGCCACGGCGCGATGCTGATGCTATAGTTACTGCGGATAACAAGGGTCAAGAGAAAGGTTGCAGGTGAAATCCAAACCTCGACCATACAGTCGATGACCCCATGCAGGTGCTTCTTGCGCATGTACGGGGTGTGAGCGCCGAGCGGCGTGCCGCCCGCGCATGCGTATGCATATCTAATAGTCCACGGACGGCGCGCCGGCATGGTCGCAGTCCGAAGGGATAATGATGGGGAGCACCAGTGAATTATCTGAGTGAGATGCTCAAACTGCCGGTTTTGGACGTCGATGGCGAAAAGCTCGGCGTTGTGAACGATTTTGGCATTGCTACCGGCGAAGTTTTTCCGCACGTGACGTCGCTCGCGTTCCGCGGACCCGGCAAGACGCCGTTTATGATCAGCTGGCGCAAATGGGTCGACCGTATCGACGAGACGGGTGTACACCTTAAGTCGCCGGCCACCGAAATCCGTTTTTCGTACTTGCAGCCGACCGAACTCTTACTTGCTCGCGACGTGCTTAACAAGCAGATCGTCGACACGCAGGGCATGAAGGTCGTGCGCGTGAACGACATCAAGTTTTCCATGTCGGGCGAAAATCAGCTGCGCCTGCTGGGTGCCGAAGTTGGCGCCCGCGGTCTGCTGCGCGCGATCAGCCCCGCCCTTGAGCATGTTGTCGAGGGCTTTATGAAGCACCTGGGCAAACCGCTCGGCGAGGATATTATCGCCTGGTCCTATATGGACCTGCTCGATCGTTCGACTAAAAACATCCAGCTGTCGGTGTCGCACAAGACGCTCGGCGAGCTGCACCCCGCCGACATTGCCGACATTATCGAACAGCTCGACCCGCGCCTGCGTGCGCAGGTGTTCGCGCAGCTCGATACCGCCCAGGCCGCCGAGGCCATCTCGGAGTTCGATGACGACGAGCTTATGACCGAGATGCTCGAGGGCCTGTCCGATACGGACGCATCGTCGATGCTGGCCATGATGGACCCGGACGACGCCGCTGACCTGATCGACGAGCTCGATTACGAGAAGGCCGAGAAGCTTCTTCGCCTGATGGGCGTTCAGGAGGAGAAGGCGATTCGTAACCTGCTGGGCTATGAGGACAACACTGCCGGTCGCATCATGACCTCGGAGTTTGTCTCCCTGCCCGCCACGGCGACGGTCGGTGACGCCATCGAGGCGATCCGCAAGCTCGACGAGGACTTCGAGAGCGTCTACTACGTCTATACCGAGGACCCGAGCGGTATGCTCACCGGCGTCCTTTCGCTGCGCACGCTCATCGTGGCCGACCGCGACGCCACGCTGGGCCAGCTGGCCTATCGCGACCTGGTGTATGTGTCGCCCGACGATGACCAGGAAGACGTAACGGACGAGATGACCAAGTACGACCTGGTCGCCATCCCCGTTTGCGACGAGAACCGTCACATCTTGGGTATCGTGACCTTTGACGACGCCATGGACGTTATCGCCGAGGAGCACCAGGAGGACCTGCAGATCGCAGGCGTCGGTTCGGGCGATAGCGCGTCCGACGACTCGACGAATGTGCTCAGCTGGTTTGTGCATCGCCAGTACTGGGTTGTCGTGTGGGGTATTGCCTCGTGCATCATGGCAACAGTGCTGGGGACGGCGCTGGGCTCTGCGCATCTGGTGGTGTTCCCCATGTGCGCCATGCCGCTCGTGCTGCTGGCTGCCTCGCGTATGGTGTCGTTCGTCAAGAACTACTTCCTGGAGTACGACGGCCATGACGATGAGCCCAAGCCGTATCTGGGGTTCTTCTTCCAGAGTACGGGCATGGGCTTGATTCTGTCGCTCGTGACCTACCTGTGCGCCCAGCTGGTGCGCACCGCCGCGTTCCTCGACGCGCCTATGTTTGAAGAGCAGCTCTTTACCGGCTGCTTTAACATTGCGGCCATCGTTTGCCTGATTGGCAACATGAGCGCCGTGATTTACCTGATGGTGCTGTTCTGGCGTGACGAGCACGACCTCAATACGTCGGGCACCGCCATGAACGTCATTGCCGTCATGATCTCGTGTGTGGCGTACTGCATCGCCGCGGTTCTGCTCACCATGTCAGTCATGGGTTAGGTGGTCGCGTGCAAAACACGAAGCAAAAGGCGAGCACCAAGCAAAAGCTGACCATCGCGGCCATCTTTGGCGCCATGGGCCCTGGCCTTCTGGCGGCGCTTTCGGGCAATGACGCCGGCGGCATCGCCACGTATTCCAGCGCTGGTGCCAGCTATGGCTACAAGATGCTGTGGATGCTTCCCGTCATGACCGTGCTGCTTATCGTGACGCAGGAGACTGCGGCGCGTTGCGGCTGCGTCACAGGCAAGGGCCTGGCGTCGCTCATCCGCGAGCGCTTTGGCGTGCGCAGGAGCGTGCTGGCCATGGCGGCGCTGCTGATCGCTAATACGGCCGTGACCATTTCGGAGTTTGCGGGTATCGCGAGCGGCCTTGCCCTCTTTGGTGTGCCGGCGAGCATCTCGGTGCCGCTGGTGGCGCTGCTGGTTTGGATGCTTACCATGTCGGGCAGCTTCCAGCGCATCGAGAAGATTCTGCTGCTGGTGAGCTGCGTGTTTGTGACCTACATTGTCGCTGCATTTATGGCTGGTCCCAGCTGGGGCGAGGTGGCGGTCGACCTGGTTGTGCCCAACATCCAAAATGACCCCAGCTACGTGTCGCTTGTGGTCGCAACGATTGGTACCACCATCGCGCCGTGGATGATCTTCTTGGCGCAGAACAACGTGGTCGATAAGAATGCGGGCGAGGACGATATCGTGCTGCAGCGCATCGACACCGTGAGCGGCTCGATTGCCGCCGATGTCATCGCCGGCTTTATTATCATCACGACCGGTACGGTGTTGTTCCCTGCAGGCATTCAGATTAGCGACGCTGCCGATGCCGCCCGCGCATTGGAGCCTATCGCGGGCCAGTGGTCCACGGTGTTGTTTGCCTCGGGCCTGGTCGCAGCGAGCTTTTTGGCTGCCTGCGTGCTGCCGGGCGTTACGTCGAGTGCCATCTGCGAGGCATTTGGTTGGGAGCGCGGCGCCGATCGCAGTTGGGACGAGGCCCCGGTCTATCGCGGCATCATTACGGCCATCATCGGCATTTCTGCCGTGCTGGTGCTCATGCCTGGCGTCGATTTGTTCCAGATTATGATGACCTCGCAGGTCATCAACGGCGTGCTGCTGCCCGTAGTTTTGGTATTCCAGGTGGTTATCGCGGCGGATCGCCACATTATGGGGGCCAACCGCAACGGTCGCGTGTGGAACGTGCTCACGTGGGCGACTATCGGCGTGATTACGGTGCTGACGGTCGTCATGTTTGTGCTGCAAGCGATGGGCTACAGCGCGTAGCGCCTCTTTTGGGTTTCGAGCGGGCCGCGGCCATGGGCTGCGGCCTCTTTTTTGCCCGCTACAGGGGGTCAGTTATATAACGATGGGCAAAAAATGCCAAATATGAGTACTGTTGCTAGACTGATGACATTTACGGCCAAGAAGATAATGAACATAACCTATAGTATGTTCATTAAAATTGGCTCCAATACACCTTAAACAAGTCAGGTTGGCTGCTTTAGGGGGTTGTAGGGGTTGCTCGGACGCCATTTTGGGTGGTTTTGTCTGCTACTAAAATGGTAACAGTACTCATATTTGCCCTTTTTTGCCCACAGACCTTTGAGGTTGCGGCGAAAAGGGCTTGTTTTGATTGTTTGGGGCAGGCGCGAGGCGCGGAAACGATGCCTGGAGCGGCGGAGCGGCTTGAAATTCATCTCTAGAGGTCTTCATTGGCTGCGCCAGAAGTGCCTCAAGGTGCCGGTGCAAAAGGAGCGTCCCTAACTGCCGCAGGGGGCGTCGGCCACGGCCGACGCCCCCTGCGGGTGGAAGCAGATTTGGCCGCGTGTTACTTGTCGGTGCCCAGCTTGTGTGGTTTGTAGGCGAGGGCATTGACGAGTGCGTCGGCGGCGGATTTGACGGCTGCCGGCTGCGGATCGTTGACGTGGTCCTCGGGGTGCACGGGCAGGTCTTTCTTGACCGCATCGTGGATCAGGTTGAGGTATTCGGTCACGCCGGTGGTCGACAGGTGCGTGCCGTCGCCGTCGAACAGGTCGTTGCGGTTGGCGCTGTACCCGTACCAGTCGACAACGCGTACATTCTTGTAGCGCGTGGCGGCGTTGGCGATGGCCTGGTTCGTGGACCCGACCCACGGCTGCGGGCTACGCGTGTTTACAAACACGACAATGCGCTGCTCGCCGGCGTCGGCCATGATCGCGTCGACCTGGGCGTCCGTTACCAAACCGTTGGTGCCCAGGGCAAAGACCACGATCTTGCCGGCAAGGTTCTGCTGGATATAGCCCTCAAATGTTGCGCGGCCCGCATCAAACTGGCGGCCCTTTTCGGCATCGATATGGCTGTGCGGGAACACGCCGTCAAAGGAATCAACGGCGCGCAGCGACACGGAGTCACCGATCATCAACAGGTCGTAGGAGCCATCGGGGAAGCCGTCGTTGTCCTTGTCGGTGTCGTCGGCCGCCTGTTGGTCGGTGGGCGCGGTGTTTTTGGCTTCCTTGTTCAGAACTTCGGCGCCCTCACCGCTCAGCGCAGACGTCTCGGGCACAAAGATCAGGCCGCCCAGTGTAACGACCAGCACGACAGCGCAGACTGCGCAGACAGGGACGTGCGCGCGTGCCCAGTTGGCGGGCGTGGTGGTGCCATCGCGGAATTCGGCGACGGTACGGCCGAAGGCGCCCTTCCTAAACGGCGTTTCGATAAAGCGATAGGAGCACTCGGCTACGGCGACCACCAGCAGCACCTGCAAAATGTACTGCCACCAGGGCGTATCGTTGATGTTGGCGACCGGGTTCATGAGCAACAGCAGCGGATAGTGCCACAGGTAGATGCTGTACGAACGCTTGCCGACCCACACGAGCGGCTCGGCGGACAGCGCGCGGGCAACCATTCCCTGGGGCTGCACGCAGGCCGCGATGACCATGAGCGTGAGGATGGAGCACAACAGCGTGCCGCCGCGATACTGGAACGCGGTGTAGCCGTTGGTGAGCGCGACCATGGCGGCAAGGCCAACCAGACCCACGACGCCCAACACATCGATGGATGCGGGCGAGGACCAAAAGCGCACGAGGGCACTCGGCTGTGCCGGGGCAGTATCGGCTGATTCGTCGGCCTTCTCGCCGGGCTTGCCCTCGGCGTTCTTGCCGTGCTTGGCGGCGCCAGCCAGACGATTGAGCCCCAAACGATGTGCGAGACGCACCGGCGCCAGGTCGCGATCGGGGATAAAGGCCATCCAGGCACCAAGCAGTAGCGAGAACACGCGGGTGTCGGTGCCGTAGTACACGCGGCTGGGGTCGGCGGCGGGATTGTAAAGCACCATCATGGCGAGGGCAGATACCGCGGCAAGGCCCAGAACCACGCGGCGCGTGTTGGGCTTGCTCACATGCATGGATACCATGGCAAACAGCAGTGGCGGCCAAATCAGGTAGAACTGTTCCTCGATGGCAAGCGACCAAAAGTGCGTGAGCGGCGAGGGGTCGCCCAGAGCATTGAAGTACGAGACGTTTTGGGCAATCTGCCACCAGTTGTTGAAGAACAGCAGCGACGGCAGGATGTCGGGGCGCATCTTGGTGAACATCACGTGGTTAAAGATGGTGCACAGCGCGCAGGTCACGAACACTACCGTTACCACGGCAGGGACCAGGCGACGGATGCGGCGAATCCAGAAGCTCTTAAGGTCGATGCGGCCGGTCTTGGCGACTTCGTTGAGCAGCAAGCGCGTGATCAGATAGCCCGAAAGCACGAAGAAGATCGTGACGCCGAGCAGGCCGCCCTGGGCCCACGTGAGGTTGAGGTGATAGAGCACCACCGCGACGACGGCGAGCGTACGCAGACCGTCGAGCGCAGGAATGTAACGAGATTTGGGGCGAGCGGTCGCCTGCTGGTCGGTAGCGGACGAGCGTGTGGCGCCGGTGTTGGTCTTGGCTGCATAGGCACCCTTGTTGGTGGGCGTTCGATGCGGGCTCGGGCCGCGTCGCGACTCGCCGGTGCGGCGGTCGGCGTGCGGGCGTTCGTGCGGCGCCTGGTTATCAGGCGCGCGGCGCGGGCCGCGTGGGCTCGATTGTGGGAATTGCTCCATAAAACATCATCCAATGACGAGAATAATCGGCACATATTCATTGTAGCTGCCTGCTCCTGTGAATGCTTGCTGCTGGCGCAACCTCAAGCGCGCGTCCACATCAAAGTGGACTAAAGTTATAGGGGGTGCGAGAGTGCACAATCGTTGGTCGATGGTGGGCGCAAAGCCTGAAGACGAGGAGGTTTCCATGGCGGATCACAGCATCGTTGCGGTGTTCGGCAGCATGAACATGGACCTTTCGGTGGCGTGCGAGCGCATGCCGCGCGCGGGCGAGACGGTCGATGGCAGCGGTTTTATCACCAACGCCGGCGGTAAGGGAGCCAATCAGGCCGTTGCCGCTGCGCGCATGGGTGCGCGCACGTGCATGATCGGCGCTGTTGGGCGCGATACCTTTGGCGATGCGCTTGTGGCAGGGCTCCAAGATGCCGGCGTGGGCGTTGAGTCCGTGACACGTCTCGACGACGTGGAGACCGGTACTGCGACTATCATTCGCTGTGAGAGCGACAACCGCATCGTGCTGTCGCCGGGCGCCAACCATGCGCTTGCGGGCGAGGACGTTGCCCGCGCACTGAGGCGCTTGGTGGCCGACGAGCTCGACGGCGATGCCAGCGAGATTGCCCCGGCTGCTGGCGGCGTCTTTATCGCCCAGGGCGAATGTGACCTTGCGGCGACGGCCGGGGCGCTTGCTTGCGCTCACGAGCTGGGGTTCTATACGATCTTTAACCCGGCGCCCGCCTGCGACCTGCCGGCAGGAGCGTGGCCAGCGGTCGACCTGGTCTGCCCCAACGAGACCGAGTGCCAGGTACTGACGGGCATTCTGCCCACGGATGATGCGAGTTGCGTCGCCGCGCTCAATGCGCTGCTCGACAAGGGCGCCGGGGCTGCGGTCATCACGTTGGGCGGCGCCGGCTCGGTTACGCTCGGCGATGGCGGTGAGCCGCTGCGCATGCCGGCGCTTTCGAGCTCGGTGGTCGACACCACGGCGGCCGGCGATACGTTTATCGGCGCGTTGGCGGCGGCTCGCCTAGAGGGCTTGCCGCTCTTTGAGTGCATGGCCGCGGGTGCTCGCGCCTCGGCGGTAACGGTGTCGCGCCTGGGCGCTCAGCAATCGATTCCCACGCGCGCCGAAGTTGAACATTGGTTTGGTTAAACGATAAAGACGGAGAAGCGGAGTAGAACAATGGCAACCAAGAAGCTGATCCTTGATCTGGATATGGGTGTGGACGATGCGATGGCGCTGGCCTATGCCATCGCGAGCCCCGAGGTGGAGCTCGTGGGCATCACCACGTGCTTTGGCAACGTGCGCGTCGAGCAATCGGCGCACAACTGCCTGGCGGTGCTCGACCTGTTGGGTCGTCCCGAGGTGCCGGTGTACCTGGGCGCCGATCGTCCCATTAAGGCGACTGAGCCCTATACACCGCCGGCGTCCACCACGCTCATTCACGGCAAGAACGGCATTGGCGGCGCAAGCGTGCCCGCATCGCCGTACGAGCCGGTGGGGGCGACGTCGGCCGACGGTAACGCGGCGGTCGATTACCTGATTGATGCCGCGCGCACCTATGGCCCCGATCTGATCTACGTGGCGACCGGCCCGCTCTCCAACCTGGCCCTTGCCCTGGAGCGAGATACGGCGGCGATGATGTCTATCGGTCGTGTGGTTGTGATGGGCGGTGCGCTTACCGTGCCCGGAAACGTGAGCGCGGGCGCCGAGGCCAACATGGCAAGTGATCCCGAGGCGGCCGATGCCGTGCTGCGTTCGGGCCGCAAGCTCACTATGGTGGGGCTGGATGTGACGCATCGCGTGGTGCTCACGCGTCGCGACATTGCCGGCTGGACGGGCTCGGGCACCATGGCCGGTTGCGCGTTTGCGAGCATGGTGGAGCACTACATTGGCTCGTACGAGATGAACGCCCCCTACCTGGGTGGCTGCGCGCTGCACGATCCGCTTGCCGTCGCCGTGGCGATCGACCCCACGCTCGTGGGCGCGCTCGGCTGTAACCTGCGCGTCGACCTGCTGGGCGAGTATCGCGGCCGCACCATCTGTGACGAGCGCCGTGTGGCCGACCCCGACAAGAGCGCACTCGTGGCGCTGACCGTCGACGCCCCGCGCTTTCTGTCCGAGTTCAAGGCGCGTATGGCCCGCGTCCTGGGCTAAATGTTTTTCACGCCCCGCCCCATGTAGTCAATTTGGGACGGGGCTTTTTTAGCTACCGACTAAATGTGCCCGTTGGGGGAATAGTCGTGCCACTTCGCTTGACAACAGGCTAAACTAGCTATTAAACATTTACTATTCTGTTTAGATTGAATTTGCGGTCGTTTAGTTGCCGAGCCACGGGGCGGTCAAGCCACGATGCTCGGCCGCGACCGATGCTAGGGGGAACGATGGCTAAAGCAAGCGTCCGCGAGATCAGCCGCATTACCGGCTTTTCGCCCGCAACCGTGTCCAACGCGCTCAACCGCAAGCGCAGCGTGAGCGAGGAGACCGCCAAGGTCATCCTGGAGTGCGCGCAGTCGCTTGGCTATCAGCAGTCGACGCAGCTCGAGAGCATCCAGTTTGTGCTTGCGCGCAAGACGGGCGCCATCCTGGACGAGAGCACCTTCCATCCCGCGGTCATCGAGGGCGTGGAGCGCCAGGCGCGTCGCCACGGCATGAGCACGAGCTTTGTCTCGCTCGACTTTAGCGACCTGGACGCCGTGCGCCCGCAGGTCGAGGGCCTGATCGCCGACCCGTCGGCCGCCATCGTGCTGATGGGTACCGAGCTGGGCGAGGAGGACTACGCCCTGTTCGCCGACGCTGCCGCCCACCTGATTGTGCTCGACGGCTGGAGCGATCGCCAGTACTTCGATGCCGTAGTCATCGCCAACACCGATTCGGTGCTGCGTGCCGTGGATTACCTTATCGAGAAAGGCCACAGGCAAATCGGCTATCTGGCGGGCGACCTTCGGATCCGCAACTTTAAGGACCGCGAGCGCGGCTATCGCCAAGCGCTTGAGGACGCGGATCTTGAGGCCAACCCGGCATGGCACGTCACGCTGGGTACCACGCTCGAGGGCGCTTATCACGACATGGGCGTGTGGCTCGACAACGTCTCGCGCGACGATCTGCCGACGGCTTTCTTTGCCGAGAACGACGTGCTCGCCGTGGGCGCCATGCGCGCGTTCAACGAGCACGGTATTCGCGTGCCCGAGGATGTCTCGATCATCGGCTTTGACGACCTGTCTTTGGGCGCCTTCTCCAACCCGCCGCTCACCACGGTGCATGTTCCCAAGCACGAGGTGGGCGAGATCGCGGTGCGTCGCCTGGTGGGCAACATCCGCAACCCCAAGAGCTATACCTGCAAGACGGCCGTGTCGACCTACTTTGTCGAGCGCCAGAGCGTGTGCGAGATCTAGGCGAAGAAAACGCCGGGGCGCAGGGCGGCAAAGCTCGCTAAGGCAGCCATATCTAACGCTACTAAGAGAGGGTCCTTCGGGGCCCTCTTTTTGTTTCCCTTGTATGTTCAGTTTGTTTACATACCGTTTAGGCTGATTTCTCTACCGTTTACGGGACTTTCGCGCTAGACTATTAAACAAAAGAGTAAAACATTTAGTAAACAGAACAAAACGAAACACGCATCTGTTTACTGAACATGTGATTAGGGGAGGACGTACATGGATAAGATCAAGCTCGGTTTTGTGCCCACGCGCCGCAGCATCTTTAGCGCGCCGGATGCGATCAAGTATCGCGGGCTGACGGCTGATCGCCTGCGCGAGATCGGCGTCGACATTGTGGATATCGACGACATCAACGACGAGGGCCTGCTGTTCGACGACAGCCATATCGCGCCTATCATCGAGAAGTTCCGCGCCGAGGGCGTCGACGGCATCATGCTGTGCCACGCCAACTTTGGTACCGAGTACGTCTGCGCCCGCCTTGCCCGCGAGCTCGGTCTGCCCGTGCTGCTGTGGGGCCCGCGCGACGAGCGCCCCGAGCCCGACGGCACCCGCCTGCGCGATAGCCAGTGCGGCCTGTTCGCCACCGGCAAGGTCCTGCGCCGCTTCCAGGTTCCCTTCACCTACATGACCAACTGCCGCCTGACCGATCCCGAGTTCGAGCGCGGCGTCTGGGACTTTTTGGCCGTGTGCAACGTGGTCAAGACCTTCAAGCACACCCGTATTCTGCAGATGGCCACCCGTCCGTTCGACTTCTGGTCGACCATGTGCAACGAGGGCGAGCTGCTCGAGAAGTTCAACATCCAGCTTTCGCCCATCCCCATGACCGAGCTTGTCCAGGCCGTGCGCGACGCCCAGGCCGACGAGCAGGCCATGGCAGCCATGCTCGCCCACATTGCCGACAGCTTTGAGATCTGCATCCCCGAGGATAAGGTTCCCGCGGTTGCCGGTCTTGCCATCGCCATGAAGCGCCTGGTCGAGAAGTACGGTTGCAACGCCGGTGCCATCCAGTGCTGGAACGCCCTGCAGGACGAGTTGGGCATTATGCCCTGCGCCGCCAACGCCATCCTCAACGAGATGGGTATCCCCATCGTATGCGAGACAGATATCCACGGCGCCATCACCGCACTGATGGTCGAAGCCGCCGACCTGGGCCGTCACCGCGGCATGTTCGCCGACTGGACCGTGCGTCATCCCGATAACGAGAACGGCGAGCTGCTGCAGCACTGCGGCCCCTGGCCCTGCAGCTGCGCGGCCGTCAAGCCCAAGCTCACCTACCCGCTGGCCTTCGATCACCCCGGCGCGCTGACGGCCGAGGCCAAGCACGGCGACCTCACCCTTGCCCGCTTTGACGGCGACAACGGCGAGTACTCGCTGCTGCTGGGCAACGCCCGCGGCATCGACGGCCCGGCCGGCATGGGCACTTACCTGTGGGTCGAGGTCGACAACCTCAAGCGCCTCGAGGCCAAGATCGTCGAGGGTCCCTACATCCACCACTGCGTCGCCATTCACGCCAACGTGGTGCCGGTGCTCTACGAGGCGTGCAAGTACATCGGCATTGCCCCCGACTTATACGACCCGATTGAAGAAGACGTCAAAGCCTACCTGCGAGGAGAGTAGAAATGGCAACTATCGAAGAGCTTGAATCCCTGCGTTGGGACCTTCGCCGCGATTGCGTCGATATCATCATGGCTGGCGCCGGCGGCCATATCGGCGGCGACATGTCGGTGATCGATGCCCTCATGACCCTCTACGCCAACCATCTCAACATTTCGCCCGAGACCGTCGACGATCCCAACCGCGATCGCTTCGTGCTCTCCAAGGGCCACGCAATGGAGGCCTACTATGCGGTGCTCTGCCACGAGGGCTATCTGGACCTCGATGACGTCAAGGCCCGCTTCTCCAAGTTCGGCAGCCCCTACATCGGCCATCCCAACAACAAGCTCAAGGGCATCGAGATGAACTCGGGCTCGCTGGGCCATGGCCTGCCCGTGGCCGTGGGCATGGCGCTTGCCGGCAAGATGGACGGCCGCGACTACCGCGTCTACACCATCATGGGCGACGGCGAGCTTGCCGAGGGCTCGGTCTGGGAGGGCGCCATGAGCGGCGGCAATTACCGGCTCGATAACCTGTGCGCGCTCGTGGACCGCAACCGCCTGCAGATCAGCGGTAGCACCGAGGACGTCATGAAGCAGGATTCGCAGGAGGAGCGCTGGGCCGCCTTCGGTTGGAACGTGCTGTCCATTCCGGGCAACGACGTCCAGGCCATCGACGCCGCGCTGACGCTGGCCGCCGAGACCAAGGGTAAGCCCACGGTCATCATCCTCAACACGGTGAAGGGCTACGGCTCGCCGGTTATGGAGGACAAGGCCTCCTGGCATCATCATCTGCCCAACGATGAGGAATATGCCCAGATCATCGCCGATTTCGCTGCCCATAAGGAGGCTATCAATGGCTAACAAGATCGCCAACCGCAAGGTTATCTGCGACACGCTGCTCGAGGCCGCCGCAACCGATAAAGACATCGTCGTCCTGTGCTCCGACTCCCGCGGCTCCGCATCGCTCACGCCGTTCTTCGATCAGTATCCCCAGCAGTCCATTGAGGTCGGCATCGCCGAGCAGGACCTGGTGAGTATCGCCGCCGGTATGGCCTCGTGCGGCAAGAAGGCCTGGGCCGCCTCGCCGGCGTCCTTTGTGACCACGCGCTCGTATGAGCAGTGCAAGGTCGACGTTTCGTACTCCAACACCAACGTCAAGCTCATCGGCATCTCGGGCGGCGTTTCCTATGGCGCCCTCGGTATGAGCCATCACTCCGCGCAGGATATCGCCGCCATGAGCGCGATTCCCAACATGCGCGTATATCTGCCGAGCGATCGCTTCCAGACCGCCGAGCTCGTGCGCGCCCTGGTTGCCGACAACAAACCGGCCTACATCCGCGTGGGCCGCAACCCGGTCGAGGACGTGTATACCGAGGACGAGTGTCCGTTCCAGATGGATCGCGCCACCTGGGTGCGTCGCGGCACCGATGTGACGCTTGTCGCCACCGGTGAGATGGTTCGCCATGCCGTGGACGCCGCCGATCTGCTGGCCGAGCAGGGAATCTCGGCAACGGTGCTCGACATGTACTGCGTCAAGCCGCTCGACGCCGAGGCCGTGATCGAGGCCGCCGGTACCACGCGTGCCGTCGTGACCGTCGAGGAGCACAGTCCCTTTGGCGGCCTGGGTTCCATGGTCGCGCAGGTCGTGGGTGAGCATTGCCCGCGTCCGGTCAAGTGCCTCTCCCTGCCCGATGCGCCGGTCATCACCGGCACGAGCCCCGAGGTCTTTGCGCACTACGGCCTGACGGGCGAGGGAATCGCCAAGACGGTCGCCGAGTTCCTGCCCGCAGAGTAACTGGAATGTGACAAAGGGACAGTCCCTTTGTCACATTCGTTTTGAAAGGGGTGGCCATGGGCCGCTACATCATCGGTATCGACCAGTCCACGCAGGGCACGAAGGCGCTGCTGGTGGACGAGGGCGGCCATCTAATCCATCGTGCCGATCGCTCGCATCGCCAGATTGTCAGCGAGGCCGGCTGGGTGAGCCATGATCCGGCCGAGATCGCCGCCAACGTGCTGGCCGTGGCGCGTGCCGTGGTGGAGGAGACCGGGGTCGATCCGGCCGACATCGCCGGCATCGGCATCTCCAACCAGCGCGAGACCACTGTTGCCTGGAGGCGCACGACGGGCGAGCCGCTGTGCGACGCCGTGGTGTGGCAGTGCGCCCGCGCCCGCGAGCTGTGCGACGAGCTGGCCGCGCGCGAGGGTGTGGCCGAGCTGGTGCGCGACACGACGGGTCTGGTACTCTCGCCCTACTATCCGGCGGGCAAGATGGCTTGGATTCTCGCGAACGTTCCCGCGGCTGCCGAGGCCGCGGCGGCAGGCGAACTGTGTCTGGGCACCATCGATGCCTGGGTGGTCTGGACGCTCACGGGCGGCGCGGAGTTCCGCTGCGACTGGTCCAATGCCAGCCGCACGCAGCTCTTCGACCTGCGCCGTGGCTGCTGGAGCGAGCCGGTGTGCGAGGCCTTTGGCGTCGATCCGGCCTGCCTGCCGCAGGTGACCGATTCCGATGGCCTGTTCGGCATGACGGACCTGGGCGGCTTTTTGCCGGCGACCGTGCCCATTCACGGCGTACTCGGCGACAGCCATGCCGCCTTGTTTGCCCAGGGCTGCCACAGCCGCGGCATGGCCAAGGCGACCTATGGCACCGGCAGCTCGGTCATGATGAACGTTGGCGACGAGTTCGTTGCCAGCTCGCACGGGCTTTCGAGCTCGCTTGCGTGGCGTATGGACGGCGTGACCGAGTATGTGCTCGAGGGCAACGTGAGCTACGCCGGCGCCGTCAAGACGTGGCTGCGCGACGACCTGGAGCTCATCAACAATCCCGAGGAAGTCACCGACCTGTGCTACGCCGCCAACCCGGCGAGCCGCGTCTACTTTGTGCCGGCGTTCACCGGCTTGGGTGCGCCGCACTGGGCGAGTGACGCCGAGGGCTGCGTTTTTGGCATGACACGCACCACGGGCCGCGCGGAGTTCGTGAAGGCCGCCGACGAGTCGATCGCCTACCAGATTTTCGACGTGATCGATGCGATGGTCGAGGATTCGGGCGCGGCGCTTTCCGAGCTTCGTGTTGATGGCGGTCCCACGCGCGATGCGTACCTGATGCAGTTTGAGAGCGACTTGGTCGGCTCGCCCATCCGCATTGCGAGCAACGACGAGATGAGCGGTCTGGGCGCGGCCTGGGCCTGCGGCATTGCGCTGGGCATGTACACGCGCGACGTCGTTGACGTCTACGGCGCCCGCGGCATCGTGGAGCCTGCCATGTCTGCCGACGAACGAGCCAAAAAGATCGCCGGCTGGCGCCATGCCGTCAAATCAACAATTGCATACACTGCCTAGGCGGCTGCGCGGCACTCAAGGATTTTTCTGGGGATTAAACACTCATTGATCCCCGTCCCGGGCAGCTCATTTGGGACGGGGCTTTTTTGACTGGTATGATTGGTGCGATCATTCGAACCAGCTAAAAGAGCCCCGTCCTAAATTGACTACCGAGAGGATCTGCCATGGAGCGCATCGCGAGTTTTTCCGTTGACCATCTGCTGCTTGAGCCCGGCGTGTATGTGAGTCGCATCGACCGCGATCCGGCGACCGGCGCCGCCGTCACCACCTTTGACCTGCGCCTGACCACGCCCAATAAGGAGCCGGTCATGAACACGGCCGAGTGCCACACCATCGAGCACCTGGGCGCGACGTTCCTTCGCAACCATGCCGAGTGGTCGAGCCGCATTGTCTACTTTGGCCCCATGGGCTGCCGCACGGGCTTTTACCTCGTCGTTTTTGGCGAGGTGACGAGTGAGGAGATCTTGCCGCTCGTGCGTGAGCTGTTCGAGTTTGTCGCCGGCTTTGAGGGCGATGTCCCCGGTGCCGCTCCCGAGGAGTGCGGTAACTATCTGGACCAGAACCTCCCCATGGCAAACTGGCTCGCGCACCGTTATCTCGACCGCGATCTGGCCGATATCGACGAGAAGCACCTGCACTATCAGCAGGCATAGGGCCGCCCTCTGCCTCCAAACCGTTCACACGGAGATATCGACCGTTTAACTGTTTAGAAGTGTTTATTCGAGGTCATTAGCACTAGCTCGCTTAAACTAGTTCTCAGAGTGATATTCAGGCAAGGCTCCTGAAGCAGCATCTGTTGACATTGATTGTCGGATTCTGCTTCGGGAGCCTTGTTCTGTTTAGGGGGGCACATGGAAATTGTTAAACGAATTAATACCAGCGCTGTCCTCTGCGTCGATGGAAATGGCAGACAGTTGGTTGCATTCGGCCGTGGTCTGGGGTTCAAGAATGTCGGAGACGAGGTCCCTCTTTCGGAGATTCAACGAACGTTTTATAACGTTAGCTCTCGCTACATCGCTCTCGTTGACGAGGTCCCCGACGAGCTTCTCGAGCTTACCTCGGATGTTATTGATATGTCGACAGGTTTGCTGCCTTATGAGGTGAGCCCTAATTTGCCGTTTATCCTTGCGGACCATATCGCGTATGCGGTTAAGCGCAAAGAGCAAAATATCGTTGTCCGCATGCCTTTATCGTTTGATGTCCGCCAACAATATCCCGTCGAATTTAAAATCGGCGAGTATGCACTTAGGATAATCAGGAAACGTCTTAACGTTAGGCTTCCAGCTCATGAGGCAGTTGGAATTGCCATGGCGTTTATCAATAACATGGCCGATTCGGACTCATGCGAAGTAGTTAAAGAGTTTAGCGCGGATATCTACGATCGTGTTCTGGAGGAGTCAACCGTTGCTGTTGAAAATCGGCTTGGCATTCAAGTTGATCGGGAAGGTTTCGATTACGCAAGGTTCGCAACCCATCTTCAGTACTTATTCAATAGGTTGAACTCTGGCGAAAGCATCGTGAGCGACAACCGCAAGATGTACCTCTCGCTCAAAAAAGAATATCCGGTGGCATCAATGTGCGCCGATGATATTGCTTCTGTTCTCAGCCGACTGACGGGGCGGGAACTTATAGACGAAGAAAGACTCTACCTCATGATGCACATCAATCGAATTGCATCGAAAACAAGGTAATTAGTTGGCAAAGGCGCGCGCTTTGCTGATGGTTACATATAAAACTCAACATGGGAGAAATGGTATTTATGGCAGATACAACCAAGCTCGCTGCCGAGATTCTCGAGATGGTGGGCGGCGCAGACAACGTTACATTTGTAGCTCACTGCATGACTCGTTTAAGGTTCAACCTTAAGGACGAAAGCATCGTAGACGATGCAAAAGTCAAGGCGATTGATGGCGTGATCGACATTCGCCATTCCGCGGGGCAATATCAGGTGATTGTGGGACCTAAGGTCGATAAGGTCTATGAAATCGTTGCCAAGGAAACCGGGATTGACGCCGGAGATTCCGAGGCAAGCGAAGGAGAGACTAAGGGCTTTCTGGGAAAGCTAATGAAGTTCATCAGCGGCATCATGATGCCCGTTCTTCCTGCCTTGATCGCATGCGGAATGATAAACGCCATCCTTAGCATTCTGACAACGGCGGGTGCTGTTTCCGCCGAGAGCGGAATATACACTCTGCTGTACGGCATGGGAAATGCCTGCATGTATTTCCTGCCCGTTCTTGTCGGATCATCTGCTGCTCAGTTCTTTGGAACCGATCGATATATCGGTGCGGTACTCGGCGCAATCCTGGTTTATCCGACTTTCGTTGCTGCGGCCGGAGCGGGCGATGCGCTGGATTTGCTCGGCATGAAGTTCACAATGGTGAGCTATTCCTCCACGGTGTTTCCTGCTATCGTGGCGGCTTGGTTCGCATCCGTTCTTAATAAGTGGCTGCGGGCGGTTCTTCCCGATGTTGTGGCATTTGCGCTCGTCCCGTTCCTGACGGTTGCTGTTGCCGCCCCCGTCTCTCTCCTTGTGATCGGCCCCGTTATTCAGCAGGCGAGCTCTTTGCTTGCGGCTGCAGTGCTGGCGGTCTATCAGTTCAGCCCCGTCCTTTGCGGCGTTATTCTCGGGCCGATATTCGGTCTCGTTATGATCCCCCTTGGACTCCATTGGGCCCTGATCGTGCTTTCCATCAACAATATTATGACTGTCGGCTCCGATCCTATCCTTGGACTTCTCTGCTGCAGCATGGGTGTTGTCGGCGCTTGTTTGGCGTTTGCCCTCCGCTCGAAGGACCCGAGTGAAAAGAGTCTTGGGTTCAGCTGTGCCATTACGGGCTTTTTCGGGATTACGGAACCGGCGCTGTACGGCATCATCTTGGTGCACAAGAAGATCATTATCGCTTCCATGGTCGCCGGAGCAATCAGTGCTGTTATCCCGGCGATTTTCAACACCTGTACGTTCGTTATGACGTCGAGCGGCATTTTTAGCTTCCCCGGTTATATGGATCCTTCTGGTGATATGAGCAGCCTCATCGGCGCAATTCTTTGCAATGTCGTCGGTTTAATTCTTAACTTCGTTCTCGTTTACATCCTGTATCGCCCTGATGAAGAGGCGGTAGTGGAGTAGACAATTATTCGGGATGTAAGCTGCCGAAAACCCCGCGGCAGATTGCATGTGGTGGGCTTGCCGTTGATTCACGCGAGCCCACCCTCATTTTTGGAGTGACTAGCTATGACAATTACTGCCGATATGACGTTTGGCGAAATCGCGCTCCTTCCTGAGTTCGCTGGCTTTGGCGAGCACCTTATGCTTTGCCGGCCTTCAACTTGGGAGCGCATGTGGAATAAACCCATTGTGTCTCATATGAATTCTGATGCTAATCCATATGAAACTGCTCGCGTTTTGCGTGGATTGAATCGAATTGTCGAGCTCGTGGATGACGGGAGGCAGGTTGCCTACGATATTTGGGATGAAGCCGACTGCATCCGTGATCCGACTCGGCGCAATACGAAACTGTTCTTCTTTCCCGGGAGACCCAGGGCTCCCTTTATCATTGCGGTTTCGGGCGGAGGTTATCAGAGCGTTTGTCATCAAGTGGAAGGCTTTCCCGTTGCCCCCGAGCTCAACGATGCGGGCTATAACGTGTTCGTGCTGTCATACAGGGTGAGGGTCGAGCCTTTGATGCCGCGCCCAATCGACGATTTAAATCGAGCCGTCCGTTTTGTCCTGGAGAATTCAGCGAAATTTAATGTCGCAAAAAGTTATGCAGTTATCGGCTTTTCTGCTGGTGCGCATTTAACTGCCGAGTGGGGGACGGACAACAAGGGATTTGCGTCCTACGGATGCGAGGCGCCAAAAGCCTTGGCCCTGTGTTATGCACCGATTGATCTTCATGGCTTTGAGAACGCATCAGACAATAGATTTCTTGATTCGGTGTGCGGCGGGGCTGGTCGCGACTCGCTCGATGATTTCTGTATTAATCAGCATGTGTGGGAGCAGTATCCTCCGACATATCTTTGGCAATGCGCTGACGATGATATTGTATCGCCCGACAATTATGAAAAGATGGTCGATGCTCTGGATGCAGCTGGAGTACACCATGAGGGAGTCATGTATTCAGAAGGGGGGCACGCATTGATGAAGCCCCATGCGCCGGAGACCGACTACTGGTGTATGAGCGTTATTGAGTTTCTTAAAGATTGTCTCGACTAGGAAACTGCATGTCGCTTTTTGAGCGGGTGATTTCGTCATGCAATGTTTTCGGTATTGAACGTGGTCGTGGATGAATGATGTTCTAGAATGTTCGTACTGTCACATAAACGAACAGGAGCGAACATGCATATCTACTCTGTATCAGATCACGAGTTCAAATCTTATGGCTGCGTGTGGAACGACGTTCCGTCCAACCTGACCGCTCCGCTCATCGAGGCGCTCTCTGCCACGCCCATCCCCGAGGGCAGTAAGTACGTAGCAAGCGCGCCGGAGCTCGAGGGCGTCAAGGATGCCGATAAGCTGGGCTTTCTCATGTACGGCGGCCGCCCCTTCCAGCTCGGCTGGTGCAACGGGCACAACACACGCCTCAACTGCCTGGAGTATCACCGCGCCAGCGAGTTTAACCTGGGCGCCCGCGACTTTATCCTGCTCGTGGCGCATCGCTGGGAGATCGAGGACGGCAAGCTTGACACCGCGTGCGTTAAGGCGTTCCGCGTGCCGGCGGGCAAGGTCGTTGAGGTCTTCAACACCACGCTCCACTACACGCCCTGCATGGTCGACGACGGTGGCTTCCAGGTGATGGTGGCGCTGCCGGCGGGCACCAATGGCCCGCGCCCCGAGGCTGCAGCCGACATGCCTGCCGCCGGTGACAGCTACTGCTACTGGAAGGCCGACAAGTGGGTCCTCTGCCACGCCGACAGCCCCAAGGCAGCCGAAGGCGGCTACGTGGGCCTCGTCGGCAAAAACCTCGACATCACCTGCGACTAGGGGCTTCCTGTTTGTCTCGATCTGTAACATCTAGCGGGTTAAATCGCCTCTACCTGTTACAGATTGAGATAAATCGTAGAGGGTGCCCGAAAGATCTCGATCTGTAACACCAGGCCCGGTTTTGGCGGCCTACCTGTTACAGATCGAGACAAACCGGGCCCAAACCACCACAAAGGTGCCTGTCCCCTTTGTGGTGGTTGGCGGTTTGGGCGGGCAGGTATCAAAAAGTGTCAGACGAGGGCGGCTGCGGGGCGCCTGCGTGCGAAAAGAAGTGTCGGCCTGCGCCGCTGTCGTTGAGTAGCGCGCTGCTTACGGGGATACTGAAGCCACGACAAACAGCGTGTGAAAGGATTGATGCATGGCTTTCCGTAAAGACTTCCTGTGGGGCGGCGCGACGGCTGCCAACCAGTGCGAGGGCGCTTACGACGTGGATGGCCGCGGCCTGGCCAACGTGGACGTGGCCCCGCACGGCCCCGAGCGCTACGCGGTGGTCTCCGGCCAGCGCAAGATGCTCGACTTCGAGGACGGCTATTACTATCCCGCGCAGACCGGCATCGATTTCTACCACCACTACAAGGAGGACATCGCCCTCTTTGCCGAGATGGGCTTTAAGACCTTCCGCATGAGCCTGGCGTGGACCCGCATTTTCCCCAACGGTGACGAGACCGAGCCCAACGAGGCCGGCCTGGCCTTCTACGAGGACGTGTTCCGCGAGTGTCAGGCGCACGGCATCGAGCCGCTCGTGACCATCACGCACTTCGACTGCCCGATCCACCTTATCAAGGAGTACGGCGGCTGGCGTAACCGCAAGCTCATCGACTTCTACAAGAACCTCGCGACCACGATCTTCACCCGCTACAAGGGCCTGGTGAAGTACTGGCTTACCTTCAACGAGATCAATATGATCTTGCACCTGCCGTTTATGGGTGCCGGTCTGGTCTTTGAGGAGGGCGAGAACAAGGAGGCCGTCGAGTACCTGGCCGCCCACAACGAGCTCGTCGCCAGCGCCTGGGCAACCAAGATCGCTCACGAGATCGACCCTGAGGTCAAGATCGGTTGCATGCTTGCCGCAGGTAGCTACTACCCCTACAGCTGCCGTCCGGGCGATGTGCGCCAGGCGCAGCTCGACAACCAGAGCAACTATTTCTTTGTCGACGTTCAGAGCCGCGGTTACTACCCGGCCTATGCCGTCAAGAAGCTCGAGCGTCTGGGCATCGATGTGGGCATGACGGACGAGGACCGCGAGATCCTGGCCGCCAACACCGTCGACTTCATCAGCTTTAGCTATTACAGCACCCGTTGTTCCGCCGGTGCCGATAACCCTGATGTCGAGCGCACCCAGAGCAACGCCTTCGCCGGCGCCAAGAACCCCTACCTGCAGGAGAGCCAGTGGGGCTGGGCCATCGATCCGCTGGGCTTCCGCATCACCCTCAACGACCTGTACGACCGCTATCAGAAGCCGCTGTTTGTGGTCGAGAACGGTCTGGGCGCCAAGGATGTTGTCGAGGAGGATGGCTCCATCAACGACGACTACCGTATCGACTACCTGCGCCAGCACATCGCCGCGATGCGCGATGCGGTGACCGAGGACGGCGTTGACCTGCTGGGCTACACCACCTGGGGCCCGATCGACCTGGTGTCTGCCGGCACGGGCGAGATGTCCAAGCGCTATGGCTTTATCTATGTCGACCGCGATGATGCGGGCAACGGCACCCTCAAGCGTTCCAAGAAGAAGAGCTTCGATTGGTACAAACACGTCATCGAGACGAACGGCGAGGACCTGGCCTAGGCTTTCCCAACAACCACAGCTTCCTAACCAAAACACCCGGCGAGCAGCTTATGCCCGTCGGGTGTTTTGTTAAAAGAAGTGAAAGAAAGCAAAAGAAGTTAAGAACTACTCATTGGGGACGTTCTTAAACGGCTAATCGCTGGGGGCACCCTTTGCCGTCGGCGGATTTTGGGACATGTGGCCCGCTTTTTGGGCCCGCCTGTCGGTACACTAAAAGCACTATGGGTACCTGCGAGCGACATATCGGCCACGCGGCCGCCCGATCCGCACCCGTGGCGGATCCCAGGGGCGGCAGGCTCTTCGCCATGCCGCGATTCCTTGTTGGCATAACGCATCGTGTATACCGCTACCGCGTCTTCGCTATCGCTGGCGCCATCACTGCGCTGTTCCTCATGCTTTTGGCAGTCTTGCCGGCGCTGTTCGCCTCCGACCCCAAGCTTTCCAACACCGTGCCTGCCTATGGTGAGGTATCCAAAGAGGTTGTGGACGGACTCATTCATTCGAGCTCCCTCCCGTTGCTCATAGCCGGAATTGCGTTTTCAATTTGGGGTGTGTTGGCGTACCTGCGCTGTTTGGACTATGTGTTGCGCCGCCGCCTTGTTGCCGTCGCCACTATCTGTGCCCTCTGGATGATCGAGGTCATCCTCAAATACAAGTCGTTCACGCCGTTCTATGCCACCGTGCTGTGGTACCTGTACTACGTGCCCATGACGTTCATTCCGCTGCTCTACCAGCTGTGCGGCCTGCGCCTTGCGGGCGTGGAACAGCACCGCCTGGGTCGCCGCTACTGCGCTGCGCTGTGGATTGTGGCCATCCTGCTTATCGGATTTGTGCTCACCAACGATTTTCACCAGCAGGTCTTCCGCTTTGACCGTACAAGCGACACCTGGAGCAATGATTACACGTACGGCTGGGGTTATTTCGCTGTCTTGTTGTGGACGGCCTTTAACTTTGTGGCCTTTTTTATCCTGGTTGGTCGGTCCTCGTCCTTTCGCGTCCAGCGTTTCTCGGGCACGGCGGCGCTCGTACTGCTGGGTGGCGCATTCTTTGCCATCTCGTATGCTCTGCGCGTGCCCTGGGCATGGAGGCTCAACTTTTCGCTCGTCTATTGCGTCCTGTGCGTGGTGGCGATGGAAATCTGTCTCGATTGCGGTGTCATTCCGTCGTATCACGACATCGCCGGCATTTTCGACACCTTGCCGCTCGACCTCAAAGTTCTAACGCGCGACCTGCAGGAAGTCTATGCCACACCGGTGTCGAAGCCAATGCCGGCGGGCGTGTGCGAAGAGCTTCGGGCCCAGGAACACGGGCATGCCCATGCCTTTGCCGTGGCGTCCGATCCCGATGTAATGTATCGCGCCTTTCCACTGCTGGGCGGATCGGCCCTGCTTGCCCAAGACGTGTCGGAGCTCAACGAGCTTAACCGTGAACTGGCACATCGTCGCATGGAGCTGCAGCGCCAAAATGAGCTGCTCACGGCCGACTACGATCTTAAGACGCATCTGGCAGATCAAGAGGCCGAGACCTTGCTGGTCCAAGACGTGGACCAGGCACTCGCCCGCGCGCTCGAAGAGATGTATGACCTGCTGAGCTCGCTGCCGCCGTTGACCGACGAAGCGTCTTCTCACGAGCGTTACCGCATGCTGCAGCGCGCCAAGATGCTCGTCGCCTATTGCAAGCGCAAGGGGTCGCTCACGCTGGCGCAGCACGGGGAGAGCGGCTTTGATCGCGACCGCATTCAGCTCATTGCCAACGAGCTCGCAAGCGACCTGCGCACCATCGATGTCGATTGCGCCTCGATTATCGCCATACGGCGCCCGATGCACGCCAGTACGGTAAGCGCCCTGTACGACTGCGTGTATGACTTTGCGTTTTTTGCCTACACCACCGACCACCCGGCGCTCATGTATCACTTGGGTGACCATGACCGGTGCAGTGTCGAGCTGCGCGCCACGCTTTTTTCCAACGATGATGAAGATCTTTCGCAGACGCCCGCTGCGCAAGAGCTCGAAAGCGCTCTGCAAGGGCGCAACGTGGCATACCGCCTTGAGGGCGAGCCCGGCCAGCTGCGCATGATCGTCTTGATGCCGAGGGCGGGTGAGTAACGATGCAGATTTCGCTCATCCTTCCCCAAATCGTTGCGCTCGATGTTGTCTTTGCCCTGGCTGCGTGTCTACAGACGATCCACGTCCCGCTCATCGCATCGCGCCGCTCGTCCTATAACCGTAAGGTGATTTGCGCCTACGAGGCGAGCCTTGTGCTTCACTTGGTCATCTCGGCTGTCATTTTGTTCGCGTCGTCTGGCTCATATCTGGTGGCGCCGCTTGACGTTTGCGCCAGGGCAATGGGCGGAGCGCTGTGGCTCAATGCCGCGATCTTTGCCTACGGCGTAGTGCTTATGGTGCACTATCGTCGCCCCGTCATGCTGGCCGAGCTGCTGCTTGTTGCCGCCGTGACACCGCCGGTGGTTTTTGCCATGGGCTCGGCGTGGGCCGTTGTCCTTATCGCAGAGGGAGCGTTCTTCCTGTTCCGTTCCATCGCGGCGCTCTTGATGGACGTCCGTAACCGCCAGGAGGATATCACCGCGTTCTCGACGATCGAAACCATCAACGTGATTCCCGTCGGCATCCTGTATCTGGATTCAAAGGGCCATCCGTTGCTCATGAACCGCTGCATGCGCAAAAACCTCGCTGAGCTTCACATGCCCACCGACTTGCACGATATGAGCGGCACATGGAACGGCCTTCGAAAGCTCAGCGCCCAGATGCCCGAGAGCAGCAAAGACCGCGTTCGAATTGACCTGGATCGCTTTGGTGAGACACGCGCGGTGGTCGAGGTTTCTCCCTCCGAGATTCGCCTGTTTGTGTGCGACGACGTTATGATTTCGGGTCGCCCCTTGGAGCGCATCATCGGCTTGGACGTGACGGAGTACGCACATGCCCATGACCGCCTGGCGCACGCCAACCGACTGCTCGAGCTTGCGGGCCAAGAACTTCAATCGCAGATCGAAGAGGTCAAAAAAGTTGCTGACAATGCGGCCTATCTGCGTATGCGCGCTCGCGTGCACGACGTGATCGGGCAGCGCCTGTCCATCCTCCATCGTTATCTGGAGGAGGGACGTCTGGATGACGAGTCACTCGAGCAGATCGACCCGCTGCTGCGCTCAATCGCTGCCGATCTGCGCAGCGGGGGCGACGCCGAACCGGCAGAGCAACTGGGCGATATCGTCCATGCCTTTGGTCTGGTGAGCGTGCAGATCGATGTTGAGGGCGCGCTGCCTGAGGACGTGCGTGTCGCTGCAGCCTTTCTGCAGATTATCCGCGAGGCCTCGACCAATGCCACCAAGCATGCGCAGGCCCATCAGGTCCATGTGCGCCTGTGGCAGGAGACGTCGGAAGACGGTGCTGTTGCGCGGATGACCGTTTCTAACGACGGCGCGCCTGCACCCGTATCGTATCACGAGGGAACGGGTATCCCTGGTATGAGGCATGTCGCACAGAATCTGGGCGGCAGCCTGGAAGTCCACGCCGCCCCGCCCTTTACGCTTGCAGTGTCCATCCCGCTCGCCTCCAACGCCACGGTCCAAAGGAGAAGCTCATGATCCGCGTGTTAATCGTCGAAGACCAGGCTATCTTGCGCGAGAGCCTGGCGCGTTCCGTGGGCGACCAGCCCGACATGACCGTTATCGCCGCGATCGCCGACGCCTCGGATGCCTTGGACGTTGTGCTCAAGGAGCGTCCGGACATGATACTGATGGATGTGTGCACCGAGCACGATTCCAACGGCATCGTGGCGGCGGCGCGCATCAAAGAACAACTGCCCGAGTGTCGCGTCATCATCATGACGGGTATGCCCGAGATCACCTTTGTGGACCAGGCGCGCGAGGCGGGCGTCGACAGCTTTGTGTACAAGAACGTCGGTATCGACGAGCTATTCGCCGTGATGCGCTCCACGCTGGCGGGTTACTGCACGTTTCCCAAGCCGCCCGAGAGCATCTTCTCCGGCACGGCGGCCCTCGACGATGTCGAGCTGTCGATCTTGCGCCTTGCCTGCGAGGGTAAAAGCCGCCGCGAGATTGCGGCCGAGCTGTTTATGAGCGAGGGCACCATCAAACGCCGCATCTCGGAGATTCTCAACAAGACCGGCTACGACAACATCATGCGCCTGGCCGTGCGCGCGGTGACCGAGGGCAGCATCGTTCCCAACATGGAGCGCTAACGCTCGTTACGCATCGGCATAAAAGCGACGGGGCCGCAGGATCAACTCCTGCGGCCCCGTCTGGTGTGCGCGGATGTGTCCGCCAATCCGCGGCTGTCGTGGTCTACCGCTACGCGATGGTTGCGCTGTAGGAGGCGACGTCCTCGTAGGAATCGGTCAGGTAGGCGTCGATGCCGATGGTCGTGTTGACCAGGTCGTCAAGGCTGTCAAGCTCGCCGCTCGAGAACGTGAATTCCTCGGTGGCGTTGGTGCCGGGCATCAGGTGAGCCGAGAACCAGGGTTCCTTCATGGTGCCGTTGACGTTGGTCTTGCCGGAAGGAGCGTAGAAGGTCAGGTCCTTGTCGCTCTTGTTGGTGATGTTGACGACAAAACCGATGTCGCCCCACTCGTCCTTGAACTTCTCGGTGATGGTGATGGTGCACAGGTCGTCATCGGCAACGGTGACGGCGGGGGAGATTTCAATCTTCTGGACGTCGTCGTCTTCGACGGCCTCGTCGATCTCTTCTTCCTTCTCGGCCGCTTCGCGATCCTTCTTCACCGTGCCGGACAGATCCTTGTCGGACTTGGTAAAGACAAGATTGCCGTCATCCTCTTCGAGGATGAGCTTGCCGTCCTTGAGCTTCATGTCATGCGACTCGTCTTCGGCGGTGATGGTTACGGTGGTGGCGTCCTTTGCCTCCCATTTAAGGTCGACGACTTCAAGGAACAGGTCGAGGGCGCCTGTACCGTCCTCATCGAGAATCAGGACGCAGTGCACACCCCAATCCTCGAGCATCTTCATGTACTCATCGGTCAGTTCTTCGCCCTCCAGGGTTCCACCCGAGAGTTCCCAGCTGCCGACGAAGTTGGCCTTGGGGTCTTTGCCGCCGCCGCTGCAGCCCGTCAGGGCAAAGGCGAGCGCAAGGACGCATGTCAGAAATGCGAGTACGGACTTTTTGAACGTTGTCTTCATGGTGTCCTCCTTTATCGAACGAAACCCATAGAAGCAAATGCGGGGGTGGCGGATCCCCCGCCAATTACCAGATAGAGGGGCTAGGGCCTGGGCGTTCCGCAGTTGCTGCAGAACTTGCCGCCGTTTTCGCTGCCGCAGTTGGGGCAGAACCACTTGGCCGGTGCCGGGGCGGGTGCGGGACTGCCGCACTCGGAGCAGAACTTGCCGGTGTTGGTGGCACCGCAGCTGCAAGTCCACGTGCCGGCCGCGGGGGCAGCGGCAGGAGCCGGTGCGGGGGCGGGTGCCGGAGCCGGCTGCGGGGCGGCCTGCTGCTGTGCCTGGCCGGCGGCGAACAGCTGGCTGGCGTTCATGCCGCCCATGCCGCCTGCCATGCCCATGCCCATAAAGCCGGCCATCGCGCCGTTGGGGTTGGCGGCTGCCGCTCGCATCGCATCGCTCTGGGCGCTGGCGATGTTAGCTGCCGCCATGGTGGGATCGCGCATGACCGCGGCCTTCTGCAGGTCCTTGATCATCTGCTCGTCTTCTTGCGAGGCGGCGATGGAGTTGACGCCAAAGCTCACGATCTCGACGCCGCGCAGGTCGCGCCAGTCGGCCGAGAGGACCTCGTTGAGCGCGCGGGCGAGCTCGGTGGTGTGGCCGGGGATGGCACTGTAGCGGATGCCCATCTCCGAGATCTTGGCAAAGGCGGGCTGCAGGGCGGTGAGCAGCTCGGACTTAAGCTGGCTGTCGATCTTGTCGCGCGTATAGCTATCGGTTACGTTGCCGCACACGTTGGTGTAGAACAGCAGCGGGTTGGTGATGCGGTACGAGTACTCGCCGTTGCAGCGCACGGAGATGTCGACATCCAGGCCAATGTTGTTATCGACCACGCGGAAGGGCACGGGCGAGGCGGTACCGTACTTGTTGCCAATGATCTCCTTGGTGTTGATGAAGTAGACGCGCTGGTCTTTGCCCGCGTCGCCGCCAAAGGTAAAGCGGCTGCCGATGTTGGCAAACGTCTCCTTGATGGAGTCGCCCAGGTTGCCACTGAAGACGCTCGGCTCGCTGCCGGTGTCAAAGACAAACTCGCCAGGCTCCAGCGCGACCTCGATGATCTTGCCGTTTTGCACCACGAGCATGCCCTGGCCGTCGTTGACGGCGATGACCGAGCCGTTGGAGATGACGTTGTCCTCGCCGCGCGTGTTGGAGCTACGGCCGCCGGTGCGCTTGCTGCCCTTGCAGGCCAAGACATCAGCGGGCATCGATTCGCAATAGATAAATTCCTTCCACTGGTCGGCCATGACGCCGCCGGCAGCACCCAATCCAGCTTTCAAGAGTCCCATGGTGATCTTCCTTTCTCGTCAAAGGCCGGGCGGTATTGGTCAGAATGGCTAATCGTCCTTGTCGTCCTTCATGACGACGGTGGTCTCGGTGTGGCTGAAGGTGTCGTGCTTCTCGGTCAGGTCGAGCTCGCCACAATACTCATCGGCGTGGGTGGCCTCGTTGGCCGTCTTGAGCTGGCCTACCAGCAGCACGTCTCCGATAATCACGATGATCAGCGGCGCGACGATGTTGATGAGGATGCCCTCGACATCAAAGGCGAAGTAGTCCGGATCGAAGGCGTTCCCGCCCATAAAGAGAATTTGGGAGAGAACAAATCCGATCACAAAGAACAGCACCGAGGCGATAGCGAGCTTGGGCTTGGAGCAGGGAAGCTCGCCGACCATGCGGCCGGTTTGGCCGTTCATGGCAAACAGGTAGCTCTTGCCATTCCACGAGGTGGAAAGCATCCACACGGGGAACAGGGCGTAGTTGCTGTCTTCCCAGGTGTAGTCGAGCTGCTTGCTTTCGACTGTGGCATCGTCATATTCGTCGACGACGGTCTCGCGCAGGGCCGAGATCGTACTTTCTTCCATACGACGCTCGGCGCGCGCTTTGCAGGTCTCGCAATCCTCGTCATAGCGGTTGGCGATGTAGCCGGGCATATAGG
Source organism: Collinsella sp. AM34-10 (assembly GCF_003469185.1). Lineage (GTDB taxonomy): Bacteria > Actinomycetota > Coriobacteriia > Coriobacteriales > Coriobacteriaceae > Collinsella. The sequence goes on from NZ_QSIL01000002.1 coordinate 187,017, forward strand.
CGACCGAGAACGGGCGCAGCGCGTCGTAGTCAAACGGCTCGATGGCATCCATGTGGCCGTCGGGCATCTTGGACGATCCGTCGACGGGCACGCGCTCAAACGAGATATTGCCCTTACGGTAGGCATCGTAGTGGTCGGTGGTCGTGACGGTGCGGTCGGATTCCTCGGTTACGGTCTCGTTGGTCGCGTCAAAGTACACTTCGCCGTTAACGCGGGCGCCGTAGAGCCAAAACGGTACGTAGACGCCTTGGACCTCGTCGATGTGGTTGCCGGTGACAAAGCTCTTGGGCAGTAGGAGCTTGCCCTTGTAGTGTTCCTTGAGCGCGGTCATGACATCGTCGCGTCCGAGCTTAAACGGGATCACCAGATCGGGCGAGAAATCTCCCGAGAGCTGGCCGGGTGCCACGGCGGAGTTGCCGCAGTACGGGCAGGTGGTAACGGCGACAGTGCCATCGGACACGAGCTCGGCGCCGCACGACGAGCAGATGTAGCCGGCGTTTTGGGCCAGCTCCTGCACGGCATCATCGACAGCGGGTTTGGGAGCTGCTGCTGCGGCATCGGCTTTGGCATCGGCCTTGTCCTGGCGCTCGCGATAGAGGGCCTCGACTTCTTCGACTTCAAAACGCGAGTCGCAGTAGTCGCAGACGAGCTTTTGCTCGGCACTGGTAAAGTGAAGGGGGCCGCCACACGCGGGGCACTGATAGTTGACGCTCTCGAAGGCCATGATCGGTCCTTTCCGTGCCGGGTGCTATGCGCCGATAGCGCCGCCGCAGTATTCGCAGCGCCCGCTGGCATCGGGAATGGTGGTCGCACCGCAGAAGGGGCAGGTGACTGCGGTCTTGGGGGCCTTGGCGGCCACGACGCTGTCGCGCGTCTCCTGGCGCAGCTGCACCAGCGCGTCGCGGACCTCGGTTGCCTGGCGCTTGGCCTCGCGGTACTCGATGGAACCGCGCTGGTCGATGGTGGAGTCGTTCACGCGCAGGTTGATCTCGGTAAAGTACGGCGTGTTGACGTGGATGGTCAGATTAAAGTCGTAATCCAGGTCGTAGCGCGGCGGGTTGTAGCTCTCGCGCTCGCCGTCCTTGGTCTCGCGATAGATTTCGGTGCGATGCTCGTCGATATCCATATCGCAGCCGAGTACCTGCGAGAACTCGATGATGTCGGGATTGGCGTCGCGCCAGCGGCTCTGCGAAGTGATGATCAGCAGGCCCGCGTCTTCGTCGAGCATGATGTTGGTGCGCCCGGCAGAAAGCGTGCGCGTGGGATTGAACGACGCCAGGCGCTCGGCATTGGCCTCACGGTAGGCGAGCTGCTCGCGGATATCGTCCGCGGTGCTGGAGCGATAGCCGTGAAAGTAGGGGGAGAGCTTGCCGACGCACTCTTTGCACAGGTAGCCCTCGTTGATTTTGGTCTTGCCGAGAAGTCCCAGCTCGGTACCGCAGATCGCGCACTCTTTCTTCTCGAACATCTTGTCAAAGAAGCCCATGGCTGCCTCCCATCAACTGGTAGCGTGTGTCACTTTTGATGATGGGGGAGTGCGCGATCTTTCACGATACCCAGACGGCTCAACGAGTCTCCACAACTGGGACACATGGCCCATTTTTCCTACTCATTGGGGACGTACTCATTGGGGACGCACTTAAATGAGTGAAACTACTCATTTAAGTGCGTCCCCAATGAGTGCCCGCTCGCTCGTTTGGCGCCTGGGGGACACTCTTTGTCGAATGTGGGCGTTGCCCTTGCTACGCCACGGTCACGGCAACCTGGGCGTAGCGGGTGCAGGGGCGCTCGGCGCGCGTCTGCACGGTAAGGGTGAGCACGAAGCGGTCACCGGGCTGCGCGTCGGCGGGCACGATGAAAGCGGTGTCCACCGTGCATTCTTGCCACATCGACAAATCCTGGACGCCTGCATAGCTCGATGGATCTACGGCCACATCCCAATGTGCATCGAAGCCCTTGTCGTCGGGGTCGACGATGGTTGCCGCAAGGGCGACGCGCTCGCCGGCTGCGGCGCTGCGGTCGGCCGTGGCCTCGACAACATGTGCCGGATGCGAGCAGATGGCCGGATCATGGGCGCACCATTGCGCGCGGACGGCAAAGTCTTCCTGATAGGCGCGCAGGTAGGGATTGAGATTGTCGTCTGCGGGCGTGCCGAGGGCGGCAAAACCGGCGGGCGCGCTCGCATCGGGGTGTCCATCAAGAAACATGCGGCCCAGCAGTGTATCGAAGTCGCGGTCGTCGATGCCGCGCAGGCCAAACGGCAGCAGCGGAATATAGGTCATGCTGTCGCCTTCGGCCATAAAGTCGCCGCGCTCAAACTGCACCGCGGGCATACCGTCCAGGCTCCAATCCAGACGGGCATGCTTGCCAAACTGAAAGCGCTCGGGCTCGTTTTCGTAGACCTTACCATCGCCATAGAACATATAGCGCGCCATGAGGGGGCCGTTGCCCTGCGTGAGATTCTGCTCGGGCCAAGGAGCCTTAAACAGCGGCAGCGTATCGGGCTGAGCTGTTTTGGCGTCGAAATAGTTGCCATACATATAGGGCGTACGCCAAAAGATGAGCTCGGGAAAGAGCTTGCGCCCATGGTCGAGCCACGAGTTATCCTGCCCCACACCATCGGCAACGCCCATCACGCGCACCTTCTGATAGACCCGCTGCTGTACGGCGGGCCACTCGGGCGTGGCGCGATAGCGCTCGGCAATACTCATGAGGGCGCGAACGATCGTATTCATACCACCCCAGCTGAGCAACCATAACGTACGCGGATCATCATCCAGAATCGCCTGCGCAATTACGCGAGACCCCTCAGTTTCCTCAGTCACATCACCCTCAAAGGCAACATTTCCCACAAACGTACGCTCGATCATCTGGGCAGGCGTGGGAAACGGCGGTTCACCGGCGGCGTCCGCATTTGCCTGCAACTGCGGCCAAGCCTGGGCATATTCATTACTCCAGAGACTCTCAATCCAATGCTCGGGAAACGGCCGATACTCACGAAGCTCGCCGGCTAGCGGATCGGGCTCATGAGGCACAACAGCCCACTCATAAGAGCGCCGCCCTTTGGTCCGCCAATGCGAATTCACCTCGCCGAGCGTATGAACCCCATCCCCAAGAAAGTGATACTGCGAAGCCGTATACACCACAGCCTGAACATCAAGCAAGTTGAGATACAGAGCCAAATGAACAAGTGAGTTCATATCATCGACTTCCATATCAGTGGTAACAATCACCCGAGTCAACTTCTGGGACATAGGAACAGCTCCAATCAAAATCAATTCAGCCAGTTACGCGCAAGGCAAGACAGGACCCATGCCCCCATCGCCACCGACCCGGCGGCCCGCTAGAAGCGGCCGGCCAGGGTCACAGCAACGTCAACGCAGCGGAGACCGGGGTTTAGTCTTGCAAACATTCCGCAGGGGGCATGGGCAGGCGCAGCGCGAAGCGCAAAGCGCCAGCCCATGCATGCCCGAGGACGTTTGCGAGACTAAACCCCGGTCCCCGCGATGGGAGGGCTTAGCGGTCGACCCTGGCCGACCACTCCCAGCAGCCCACCGGCTCGCCGTCGATGAGTACGTTGCCCCCGTCGAAGTCTTGATAACACAGGTCGTTGAATTGGTGGATCCACACGCCGTGGTTGAACGTCTTCTTGGCCGAGCCGTCGGCCTCGCGATACACGCCGGTCAGGTCCTCGACATGGCTAAAGTAGGTGAGGTGCACGTTGGCGCCGGCATCGCGCAGGCGCGCCGTGAGCGGCAGCACGGTCTGTTGCGGTGACACAAGCTCGTCGCCCTTGGAGTGCGTAAACCACAGCGGCGTCTTGGCGAGCGCGGCCACGTCCTCGTCCGTGGCGTTGTACCACGGGGCGCAGCAGGGAAGGCCCGCGGCGAAAAAATCGGGGTAGTCGGCGCACAGGCGCAGGGTCATAAAGCCGCCGTTGGAAAGGCCGGCGACCACGATGCGGTCGGTGTCGATGCGGTCGGCATGCTCGGCGACGAACTCGTCGATAAGCGCCTTGAGCACGGGGGAGTAGGTGCTCTGGTTGGAGTGACCAAGCTGCTCGACGCCGTTGTCCATCCAAAACGTGGGCGACTGCGGCACGAGCACCCAGGCGAAGCCGCCAAAGTAGCGCTGGATCTGCGCCTGGCTAATGGCTGTGACGCGGTTGCCGATATAGGCACGCGTGGCGCCTTCGCCTTGCGTGGTGCCCTTGCCCTCGCCGGCGCCGTGCAGATACACCACGAGCGGGGCCTTTTGGGGCACAACCGTTGCCTCGGGCGCAAAGGGGTTGAAGCATGCTGAGTCCTCGGCCTTAAAGCTGGGCTCAAAGAAGCCGTATTCGAGCGCGATGCCGTTGACGGCGGTCTTTTGCGTGGCGTTGCTCCAGCCTTTGAGCGCGGGACAGATATCGCCACGGCAGGTGTCGAAGACCAGGCCGCAGGTGGGATCGTCGCCGTCGTTGCCGGGAAGAGCTGTGAGCTGCGTGATGCGCAGCTGGTCATCGAGCATGCGCGAGCCCATGACGCCGCCTTCGATGGTCTTGGTCAGGCGCTGCTCGGCGACCTCGAGCGCCACGTGGGTGCCCACAGCGAGCTTGCGCCCGTTCTCGTCACACGGATACGCGCGGAGAACGTCGATGTAGCCCACCGAGGGCGCGGCATGGTCGGCGCCGCGCTCCTTGCGCATCAGGACCTCGCCCGTGCGCTCGTGACGCTCTACATATATATGGAAGGTGCTTGCGTCGATATCGTTGGCGCGCACGGTGCAGGGCAGGTCGAGTACGACCTTGCTGATCCAGGGGCCAAAGTCGCCCAAGGTGGTGACGGTTGCGTAGGTACACGATTTGAGTTCCATGAGCTGCCTCCCTTGTGCCGCCAACACGAAACATAAGCGGCAATACAATATAAACATGTTTAGTTTAATCCAGAATTGCAGAACAAGCAGATAAACTCGGTAAACGGCAAAACTGAACACGCAATGAACCACTAAACATATGTTTACTAACTTCTAGCAGGGCTTCTGCTGATGAGGTAACAGGTCAGCGAGGTGTTTATCAAAATAAAAGCCCACGTAAAGAGCTATATATGAATAGATGGCCAAAGAGACCATCTTCTGCCATTTAAATACGCTCACCCCCGATTTCCTACCGTTCACCGGACTTCAGACGGCAAAATTGCCACAAATGAGGCGCTCCGTGTAAACTAAAGCCTGTAAACGTTCAGTAAACACCTTGTTTACAAAAGCGTATCCAAGGGTCCGGCAACCGTAAGGGGTTATAGTCGCCGGGCCAAAGGCGTGCCTAAGCCCAAGGGGGCTGGCACACGAAGATATGGGGAGGGGTCCCATGGCAGTAGATAACAAGCAGATTGCCACCGATGTCCTCGAGCTCGTGGGCGGCGCGGAGAATGTTTCCGTTGCCACCAACTGCATGACGCGCCTGCGTCTGACGCTCAAGGATAACAGCAAGGCCGACGTGGAGAAGATCAAGAAGGTCAAGGGTGTTCTGGGTTGCCAGTTCGCCGGCAGCCAGCTCCAGGTCATCATTGGCCAGAACGTGCCCAAGGTGCTCGCCGAGTTCGTCGCCATCTCCGGCGTCAAGCAGGGTGAGGCCGTCAACGAGAACCTCGATGCTCCCAAGGAGAAGTTCGAGCTCAAGAACCTGCCCAACATCATCCTCGACTATCTGTCCGGCTCCATGACCCAGCTCATCCCACTGCTCATGGCTGGCGGTCTGTTCCGCACCATCGCGGCCGTCCTCGGCCCCACCATGCTCGGTGTGCTCTCCGATACCGATCCGACCTATACGTTCCTCTACACCACGCTGTACGAGGCCACGTTCACCTTTATCCCCATCTACCTGGGCTATGCCGCCGCTAAGAAGCTCGGCGCCTCTCCGGTTCTGGGCATGCTCCTCGGCGGCGCTCTCATGGCCCCGTCCGTCGTGAGTGTCGCGACTCAGGAGGGTGGCGGAATCATCTCCGTCTACGGCATCCAGATTGCCGCTGCCAACTACCAGCAGTCCGTCCTGCCGATCATTCTCTCGGTGCCCGTCCTGTACTTTGTTGAGAAGTTCTTTAAGAAGGTCATGCCCGACGTGCTGTCCACGGTCTTCACGCCGTTCTGCACCATGATCGTCACGATCCCCATTGCCTTCATCGTCCTCGCTCCGATCGGCAACGAGATCGGTACGCTGATCGCCAACGCCCTCTTCGGCCTTGCTGACCTTGGCGGCATCGGCATCCTGATCGTCATGGCCATCCTCGGCGCCTTCTGGCAGCTCTTCGTGGTCTGCGGCATGCACATGCCCGTCATCCTGCTCGCTCAGGTTCAGATCATCGCTGCCGGCTACGATCCCTTCGTCTTCGTTTCCACCAACTGCGCTATGGCCGCCGTCTGGGGCTGCGCCTTCGGTGCCTTCCTCAAGATGAAGAACCCCGACGAGAAGTCTCTCGCCATCGGTTACGTCATCTCCGCCATCGCCGGCGGCGTCACCGAGCCCGCGCTCTTCGGTATCCTCATGCGCTTCCGTCGCACTATGCTCGGCATGTTCATCGGCGGTGCCATCGGCGCTGTGTTCTCCGGCCTCATGGGTGTTACCTACTACCTGGCCGGCGGTGCCTCCAACTTCCTGGTCTTCACCAACTACCTGCAGGGTGGACAGATGAACACCGTCTGGGCTATCGTCGGTATGGCAATCTCCTTTGTCATCGCAGCAGCCGTCGTCTTTGCCACTGGCTTCTCCAAGGAGGAGCTCGCCGAGATGGAGGCCTAAGGCCAAACCATTCGGTCACATACGACCTTACCTACACGACAGGGCCCCGTCAGGCGCAAGCCCGGCGGGGCCCTTCTTACAAGGTAGACTGATTGGGGGCGCGTGGCGCCTACTCGCCGGGGCTTGCTAAGCGCCAGGGGCTTTCGCGCGGGGTTACCGCGAAAGTTTCCGGCGGTTCGCAAATCCTTTATCAAACGAAAGGACATGCAGATGAGTTTGGGAAAGCTGACCGTCAACGGTCGCCAGGACGGCTTTTTGTGCGAGGGCAAGCCATTCTTTTGGTTTGCCGATACGTGCTGGAGCGCGTTTACGAGCATTGCCGAGGCCGATTGGGACTACTATCTGACCCGTCGCGCCGAGCAGGGCATGAACGTGCTGCAGATCAACACGCTGCCGCAGTGGGATCGCTGCTGCCCCGATCTGGGCATTTGGCCCTATGCCAGCGAGGACGGCGTGCATTTTGATTGGTCCCGACCCAACCAAGCGTACTGGGATCGTGCCGCCGCCATGTGTCGCGCTGCCGTCGAGCACGGCATTCGTCCGGCGCTCGTGCTCATGTGGTGCAATTACGTGCCCGGTACCTGGGGTGCCAAGGTCTCTGAGCGTTGCGGTGCCGAGATTATGCCGCGTGAGGAGGTTCGCGCCCACGTTGCCCGCGTCGTCGAGAACCTGGGCGAGTTCGATCCTGTCTACGTGGTGACGGGTGATACCGATTTTGCCGGCGACGAGGCGATTGCCTATTACGAGGACGCGCTCGACGAGGTCGTCAAGCGTGCGCCCGAGGCGCTGCGCACCATGCATATCAACCGCGGCAATCGCACCATTCCGGCGCAGTATCTGGACCGTCTGGACTTTTATATGTTCCAGCCCGGGCACAACTACGAGGGCCAGCCCGAGGCTTGGCACTTGCCGCAGGACTTTATCGCCAACTATCCCAAAAAGCCGATGGTCAACTCTGAGCCTTGTTACGAGCAGATGGGTGCGTCGCGCAATGTGTACTGGCGCTTCACCGCGCAGGATTGCCGCGCGAGCGTATGGTCGTCGATTCTTGCCGGTGCCAGCGCGGGTGTGACCTATGGCGCGCACGGTGTTTGGAACTGGCAGACTAGCAAGAGCCAGGGCTCGGTGTTGGGCGAGGGCTTCGATATGCCGTTCCGCTGGCAGGAGTGTCTGCAGTTTGCGGGCGTTTGGGACTTTGGCGCGATTGAGCACGTGCTTGCCGGCCTGGGCGCTTCGGCTGGCGATGACGCGCTTGCTGTGGTTCCGGCGCAGGAGCTCCTCGACGACGCGCGCGAGGCCATCCGCGTGGCGCGCGTTGGCGATCGTGTCGTCGCGTACCTGCCGCGCACCACGGCGCTCAAGTTTAAGCTCGACGGCGCGCGTGGCTGGACGGCGACGGTTCTCGACATGGAAGACAAGCGCATCGCCAAGCTGCCCGTTCGCGACAACGGTGACGGCACCGTGCGCGTGGCTCAGCATCCCTTTGAGCACGACGCCCTGGTGATCCTGACCCCTGGGCGCTAACGGCTCTTCTCCAACATTTACAACCCAGTCCCTTTCATAAGGCTGCGACGGAATGGTTCCTGCATGACGGCTTTAAGCTGTCAAGGGGAGCCATTCCGCCGCACTCATTGGGGACGTACTTAAATGAGTGGTTTAACTTGAGACGGGACTTTTTGACCGCCTGATGGGTCGCGCGCCACGATTCGGGCGTCACAGCAGCTCGCCGTGGCGGGCAATGTAGCGGCGCTTTGCCAGCTGAGTGAGCGCGATGTAGGCGGTGACGATGCCGATGAGCAGCGCGAAGAAGCTCGCCGGCAGCGGCAAGAGGCCGAGCGCATCGGCGATGGGGCTTGCCGGCAGCCAGGTGACGAGCGCCAGGCCCAGTACGGTGAGAACGCACAGCGCGGGCGCGGCGTGGTCGCGCGGGCTCGGCAGGCGCGGGGAGCGCAGCATGTGGATCACGAGCGTCTGCGACCACATGGACTCGACAAACCAGCCGCTCTGGAAGAGCGCCACAAAGGCCGCCATGCCTGCGGCGTTGCCCGTCCCGGCGAGCTCGGACCAGCTTGCGCCTACGGTGGCAGGGCACACCACAAAGAAGAGCGCGGCGAAGGTTACGATGTCAAACAGCGAGCTCACGGGACCCAACTCGAGCATAAAGCCCTTAATGGACGCGGCGTCCCAGGCGCGCGGACGGGCGGTCCAGGCGTCATCGACGGTGTCCCACGGCAGCGCGATACACACGATCTCGTAGACCAGCGACAGCAACACCAGCTGCAGGGCGCTCATGGGCAAAAACGGCAGGAACAGGCTCGCGACGGTCACGGACAGTACGTTGCCAAAGTTGGAGCTCACCGTGGTCTTGAGGTACTTGAGCAGGTTGCCGTAGGTGCGGCGGCCTTCGATGATGCCGCGCTCGAGCACGCCCAGGTCCTTCTGAAGCAAGATGATATCGGCGGATTCCTTGGCGATGTCGACGGCCGAATCGACCGAGATACCGCAGTCGCTCGCGCGCATGGCGGCGGCGTCGTTGATGCCGTCGCCCATAAAGCCCACGGTGTGACCGAGCAGCTCGCGCATGACGCGCACCAGACGCGCCTTCTGCAGCGGCGAGAGCTTGGCGAAGAGGTGGGTGTGCTCGGCGCGCTCGGCAAGCTCGGCGTCATCGAGCGCATCGATCTCGGAGCCCAGCAAGACATTGCTCGCGTCGATACCGATCTGCTCGCAGACGGTGGCGGCGACGCGATCGTTGTCGCCGGTCAGGACCTTGACCGCCACGCCCTTGGCCTCGAGGGTGGCGACGGCGCCCGCGGCACTCGCCTTGGGCGGATCGAGGAAGGCCAAAAAGCCCATCAGCACCATGTCGCACTCGTCGGCGATGCCAAACTCGCCCACGCAGCGCGGATTGGTCTTCTGCGCCACGGCAATCACGCGCAGGCCCTCGGCGTTAAGTCCGGCGACCTGCTTTCGAATCTGGGCGAGCCTCTCGTCGGTGAGCGGCTGAGCGATGCCATCGACCTCGACAAAGGAGCAGATCTCGAGCATTTCCTCGGCAGCGCCCTTGGTAACCATCTGGGTTTTGCCTTGGGCGTCGGCGACAACTACGCTCAGGCGACGGCGCGAGAAATCGAAGGGAACCTCGTCGACCTTGGTATAGCGGTCGCGCAGACTCTGGCCCAGCATGGAATCGGGCGCGACGGTCGAGGGCGTCAGGTCGGCACGGTCGATAACGGCCAGGTCGATAAGGTTTTTGAGGCCGGTCTGGAAGAAGCTGTTCAAAAACGCATGGCGCAGCACGCGCGCGTCCTCGTTGCCGTCGGTGTTGAGGTAGCGCTCGAGCACGATGCGGTCTTCGGTGAGGGTGCCGGTCTTGTCGCAGCACAGGACGTCCATCGCGCCGAGGTTTTGAATCGCCGGCAACTCCTTGACGACAACCTGGCGACGGGCGAGGTCCTTGGCGCCCTGCGACAGGCTCGTGGTCACGATGACGGGAAGCATCTGCGGCGTGATGCCCACGGCCACGCTCGTGGCGAACAGCAGCGCGTCGATGACGTTGCCCTTGGTGGCGGCGTTGATGGCAAAGACGGCCGGCGCCATAACGAGCATGAGGCGCACGAGCAGCATGGAGACGCTCGAGACACCGCGGTCAAACGCGCTCTTCTCGCTGCGCCCGTTGAGTATCTTGGCGATGCCGCCCAGGTAAGTGTCCGAGCCGGTGGCTACGACAAGTGCCATAGCGGTGCCGTTTTGCACGGAGGTGCCGGTAAAGACGATGTTCTTGCAGACAGAGAGCGGCAGCGCGGAGCTGTCGGCACCCTCGGCGACGGTGATGGCAGCGGTCTTTTCGACGGCCTCGCTCTCGCCGGTGAGTGCAGACTCGATCACAAACAGGTCGCGCGTGGCGATGATGCGGGCATCGGCCGGCACCATATCGCCGGCAGAGAGACGGATCACATCGCCGGGGACGAGCTCGTCGAAGGGAATCTCGAGGCGCTCGCCGTCGCGCAGGGCGGTACAGGTGTTGGAAACCAGGTCCTTAAGGGCCTCGGCGGCATTGCCGCTGCGGGCTTCCTGGATAAACTTCATGCCGCCAGATACCAGCAGCATGATGCCGATAACGATGACCGTGGAGGGGTCGCGCTGGGGCTCGGGTACGGCGAGCACATCGATGTAGAGCGAGACCAGCGCGAGCGCGGCGAGGATGCCGGCGAAGGGGTCGATGAACGCGTCGGCGATGCGGCGGGCGAGTGTCTTGGTCGGCGCCTCGATGGTGTTGGGGCCGACGGCGTCTAGGCGCTCGGCGGCGTGCTCGGTACCGAGTCCGCCAGCCCTGGCGTCAAGCAGCACGAGGGCGTCCTCGGCGCTATGGGTGGCGGCGAATATGGTGTTCTTGGCAAGGCCGGTGTGAGCGGCGGGGCGCGCCGTGCGGCGGCGCTTGGAGATGGCTTCGAGTACCGTGGCGGTTTTGAGCATCAGCATAGGGTCCTCCTTGTTGAAGGGAGTTAGCGTACGTGTCGTATTTGCTTCAAAAAACCTAGATGTCGCTCACGTCATGCTTTCAAACCACCACAAAGGGACAGGCACCTTTGTGGTGGTTTTGACGATCGGTTAGTGGCGCTTATGCGTGCGCGGAATCCTCGCGGCGTGCCGAGGGCGACATGCAGGTTTTTCGACTATGGCTGCCTTCCATGGCACACCCCCTTAAGGCCGGGCGCGGCGCGCTTTGGGTATCTCGTACCCGTTTTAATCCGCCCGTATTTTTGATGAGGGGGTTTGCCGTGTCAACCCCTTTGTTTGGAAAACCATTGCCCCTGACAAAGCCTTTACAGAATGCTGAGGCCCCAAAGCGCGCCCGCAACGCGCCTTGCCTGCGCTAAACTGGAAGACACGTACGCGATTACGAGAGGAGCCCGCATGGAGGCTTACAAGCAAGAGTTCATCAAGTTTATGGTCGAGTCCGATGTTCTTAAGTTCGGCAGCTTTACGCTCAAGAGCGGCCGTCAGTCCCCGTTCTTTATGAACGCCGGCGCTTACGTGACGGGCTATCAGCTCAAGAAGCTGGGCGAGTATTACGCCCAGGCCATTCACGATAACTTTGGCGACGACTTCGACGTGCTGTTTGGACCGGCCTACAAGGGCATTCCGCTGGCCGTCGTGACCGCCATTGCCTACCACGAGCTGTACGGCAAGGAGGTCAAGTACTGCTGTGACCGCAAGGAGGCCAAGGACCACGGTGCCGACAAGGGCAACCTTTTGGGCTATGAGCCCCAGGACGGCGACCGCGTGATTATGGTCGAGGATGTCACCACCTCCGGCAAGTCCATCGACGAGACCTACCCCAAGGTCAAGGCTGCTGCCGATGTCGAGATCAAGGGCCTTATCGTTTCCCTCAACCGCATGGAGGTCGGCAAGGGTGGCGTGACCACCGCGCAGAAGGAGATCGAGGCCAAGTACGGTTTCCCCGTCGCGAGCATCGTCTCCATGGCCGAGGTCGTCGAGACCCTCTACAACCACGAGATCGACGGCAAGGTCGTCATCGATGACGAGCTCAAGGCCGCTATCGACGCCTACTACGAGCAGTACGGCGTCCGTTAGTTACGCGGTTTTACCAAACCGCGTAACAGCTCGACGCTGCAAACCCGCCAGAGCGGCAATCTGCCTTTCAACTTCGGCGGCATGACCAGAAGGTCAATGCCGCCTCGTTTCAAGGCACCTTGCTCGCTCTGGCGGGTTTTCGCTGTCGCTACCAAAACATCGGCACTCCCGTTGCTGGCGATGCGGCACTTGGGGACGTTCCTTTTTTGCCGGCACTTTGGGACACTCCTGATGTAGTCATTGGGGACGTTCTTAAATGACTACTTAGGATGAGCGTCCAAAATCCGCGCTCGTTCGATTGGCGCATGTCTACGCAGCGTAGGTTGTCGAGCCTGGCCTTCAAATGGATACTGACTGTCGAACCGGTTCACTCCATTTCTTCAATTTGATTGGACAGCCCATGAACCAGACACGGCAAACCAATGCCTCCCATACTTTTTTGGCAGCGCATGCCATTAAGCAGCTGCGCGAAGAGCGCGGCCTCACCCAGCGCGCCCTGGCGGAAAGCCTTGGTGTGACCGATAAAGCCGTCAGCAAGTGGGAATCCGGCCGCGGCCTTCCCGACATTTCCCTCGTTGAGCCTTTGGCCCAGAGACTCGGCATAAGCGTGGCTGAGCTTTTGGCTGGTGACATTCGGGCCAACGCCAACCGTGCAGGCAATATGCTCAAAGGCGTCTTTTACGTTTGCCCTATCTGCGGAAACGTTGTGCACGCGCTCGGAGAAGGCAGCTTTAGCTGCTGTGGCTCCACGATGTTTCCCCAGGAGGCCGAAGAGCCGGACGCGGACCACGCCTTTTCCATCGAGCGCATCGAGGACGATTGGTACGTCACGCTCGATCATCCCATGACCAAGGATCACTACATTAGCTTTGTGGCATATGCGACTATGGACGGCGTCTGCTTTAAGAAGCTCTATCCAGAGCAATCGGTGCAGCCGCGCTTCCATATTACCGGGCGCGGCAGGATATATCTTTACTGCAACCAACACGGGCTCTTTACGTCGCTGACGCCTCGCAAATAACGGCTGTCTATCCGCCCTCCTCATGCGTTTCCCAGGGGACCCAAAATGAGCGTGGATAATCTCCCGGTTTTGGCCTGTGCGCGGGCTCAAAGTGGGAGATTATCCACGCTCGTTAGGTTAGTGTCCGAAAATCCACGCTCGTCGCTACTTGAGTCCGGGCAGGCGGGTGTAGGGAAACGACCGCTCTAAGAACTCGGAGCAGCGGGCGTAATCTTTGGCAAAGTAGCTGCTGTAGAGCGAATCGAGCACGTATTGCACGGCGATGTGGCTGGCGAACTGTGTGATGCGATGCGTCATGCTCTCGTGATCACTCACCGTGAGATAGGCGGCAAAGCCGGGGTGAATGCGGGCGCAGTGCGGTGTGCCGATGACGATGGCCGGGACATGTCGACTGCTGAGGATTGGCAAGATCTCCCTGAGGTTGGGGGCAAGGCCGCTGTAGGAGATAACGATTGCCACATGGTCGGGGCCCGAGGCGAGCGCCGTACGCACCTGCGCCTCGACACTGTCGTGGCACGTCGCGCTTTTGCCGGCGGAAAGCAGGCGATCGCGGAACATTCCCGCTGGATACAGATTATGCGAGCCCGTGTAGATGTCCACGGTGCCGGCGCGCACGATAAGCTTGGCGGCCTGGTCGAGCTGTGTGGGGTCGAGCAGCTCCTGCGTTTCGGCCAAAGTGGTCTGATAGAGCCCCTCCATACGCTCCATCACCTGCGCAGGAGTGGAGGTGGCATCGAAGGGAAAGTTGATGTCCACGTCGCGCCGGTTACCCGTCTCGGCTGCCTGACGGATGAGCTCGACCTTGAGGTCTTTGAATCCCTCGAGGCCGAGCTTTTTGCAAAAACGGTGCACGCTCGCAACGGAAACGTTGGTGCGCGCGGCAAATTCCTTAATAGAGAGCCCGCGGACGTCTTCGCCCATGGCAAGGGCCGAGATGCCGAGCTGTTGCTCGGTAGGGGTAAGGCCCTGCGCCTCGGAAATCTTGCGTTTGATATCCATGCGAACTCCCACACTCAACAAACCTGCCAAAAAAGGACAGGTTTATTTTGGCAGGTTTTGCCCGCAAAGGGTAACGGGACCGAGGATGCCGCTCGGGGCGACGGGTTCGGTGAGGGCGAAGATGTCGGGAATCGCATGATCGAGCGTGTTGATGACGTCGACGGTGAGTTCGTGCGTGCCGGCGGCAAGCGGGTCGATGGCAAAGCGATAGGGCGGACAGATGCGTGTGCCGAGTGGGTGTCCATCGAGCGTAAGTGTCGCGACTTCGTAGACATCTCCCAGGTCGATTGTGGCATCGGCAAGGTCGTTCGCCAGCTCGAACAACGTGCGATAGCGGAACGTCCCGCAGGCATTGGGGAATCGCTCGGCCGTGAGATCGCACAAGTGCTCGAGTTCCCGCGGGGCGCCAAAGGTTCCGCCGCCGGCAGGGGAGAGGGCGACGTTCCAAGGGCCGTTGATGTCGAGGGCGAGCGCATCGCTCGAGCCCATGTCCGCGCCGCCCCCGGACTCAAGCTCGCCGTCCGTCTCCAAGGCAACGAAGCAGCTCTCGAAGGGTGCGAGCTCAAGCGTTCCGTCAAACGCAACGGGATCGGTGCCATTCAACAGGTCGAGGCGCGTGCCGCAAAGTCGCTCGCCTTGCGCGAGTTTAACTGTGCAGCCGATGCACTCGCGCGGGTGCTCGTTGACCAGCATGACGTAGGTCTCGCCGGCATGCTCGTAGCGAAGCGCGCGCAGCCAGGGCTGGGGCGTGTCGGTGACAACCGTCTGCAGCCCAACGCTCGCCAGCACGCCCGCCATATCGGCAAGCGGAGTCGCTGCAAGTTCACCCAGTTCAACCACGCCATCGGCGTCGTAAAGCGCGCTCGGCACCTCGTCGACGGCGAGGGCCATAACTCCCGCATCCATCATGCGCCTTACGGCCCGCGCCGTCGCCGAACCAATAAATGAAGCTCCTGGCATAACAAACGCCTGGTAACGACAATCGTTTACGGTAAGCATTCCATCAGCAATTGAAACCTCGTAACGGTCCTCATCCTCAAAAGCCTCGGCGGGCACAAAATCAAAGTCGATCTGCGCGCGCGTGAGCTCGGCAGCCACGCGCTCGATAGGCATGGCGCTGCCGGCCCACTCGGCATCGGCGTGGTACAGGATGGCGACGGGACGCGTGGCGCTGCCTCCCGAAAGCAGCGTTGCCGTACGGTTCATATAGCTCATGAGCTGGCCAAAGTGCGGCCATTGCGGATTGTTGCCGTGTGCGTAAAAGTGCGGCGGGCAGTCCCAATCGGGGAAGGGCGCCATGCTAAATGCGTGCGGCGTAAACCAGTTAATACCGCGGACGAGCATGTGGTCGGCGATCCATTTCATCTCGCGAAGGCCCTCGTGCCAGCCGAAGGCGCCAAAGACCTCGGCCATACAGCGCCCCTGCTTTTTTGGGTCGAGACGCGCGGCCGAAGAGCCCAGCTTGGCAAGCGCGTAGGTAAAGAACTCCATGTTCCACGCGCCGTGGAAGTAGCTGTAGCGCCCGTGGTCGATGCCGGGGGCAAGCTGGTTGATGACAACGTCGATGCCCGCCATATCTTGTCCGGCGACCGCGCGGAAGTAGTGCCCGGCGCCCTGGCCCAGGCGCGTGTGGCAGCTTTTGTCCTCAATCACATGTCCGATGTGCATGACGCCGCGCTCGCGGCACCAGTCGCCAATCTGCTCGTCAAAGCATGCGCGGTAGAGTTGCGTGGCAATGTCCATGTAGGCGTGACGGGCTCGGGCACCATCTGCCTCGCGTGTCCAAAGGCCGTGTAGCTTGGTGAGCCAGTCCTCGCCAAGTGCATTGCACAGGCGGCTGGCAAGCTCGTCCGACCAGGGCAGTGACATATCGCCGCGTCCAATAAAGCTGCTGGTAGAAGCATCGTCGAGAGCCGTGCCCTTCTCGTTCATAAAGCCCGGCTCATCGGTAAAGAACCCCAGTATGGTGCAGCCGAACTCGTCGCCCAGGTGCTCAAACGTGGGCTCGTAGACGGCATCGATGAGCACACGGCACGAATCGGCGTCGACCATGTTGATGTACTCATCGCGAAAGCCGGTCTTTTGGCTGGTGACGAAGAGCTCGACGGTGGTGATGCCGGCGGGCGCGTCAAAACGCAGGCGAGCGGGGGTGCCGTCGGCCTGCTCAACGGAGAGCTCAAGGTCGAGCGGTGCGCCGGCGGCGTCGAAAGTCGCCGCGCCCACAAAGCGCTCCGTGTGATCCATAAGATTGCCGAGCTTGATGACCGTGGACGGCTGGGGACCGACGACCGTAACCGTGCGATGTTTGAGCACGGTCTTCTTAAGCGCGGGGTCGACGTTCTCGCCCGCAAGCGCGCCGTTGGCGTAGCCCGTGGGGAAATGGGCGTCGTCGAGCAGCCAGATCTTCAACCCTAAGCGCTTGCACTCGCCGATGATAAAACGCAGGTCAGCCCACCAGCCGTTGCGACAAAACTCGGGATGCGTGCGCGATTCGAGGCAGACCTCGCGGATGTTCGCACCGGCGATCTGCTCCAGGTATTCGGTAATCGTCTCGTGCGCCTCGCCCTTGAGCCACAAGAACGGAAGCACATGGTTGTCGTGTGCCGCCATATCCACTCCTCTAAAACCAACCTTTTAAATCGATTGAAGTCAGAGTACGCCGAGCGCGCCGTCCTGCTAATATCAAAACCACAGCAGAATATGACCGAATCAACGATTGTAATGCCATGGATCTTGCACGTTTAGACAGCCTTCTGCTCGAGCTGACCGACAGCGAGCGTGCTTACCACGCGGGCGCCCGCTATGACTGGAATGATGCGTTCAGCTGGGGTCATCAACAGAATATCGGTGAAAAACATATCCATAAAATCGGTGACCCGACGCGAGCCTTGCACCAAGAAGGCATGCCTGAGGGCCTATCAATCGTGCGCAGCTCGCGCTTCAACCCTGTACCGGAGCATGTGCACGATTATGTCGAAATCAGCTATGTCTATCGCGGGCATGCGCCGCAGACCGTCAACGGCGAACAGCTCATGCTTGCCCAAAACGAGGTGCTCTTACTCGACGCCGCCTGTCCACATGCCGTAGGCGAGCTCGGCGAGCATGACATTATGCTGAGCATCGTCATCTCGCGGCCGATGTTGCACCGCAGCCTAGAGCAGAGCCTGTCGCCGTCAAGCACCGTCTCGCAGTTCCTCATTAATGCCCTCAATGACGAAACCGACCACCGCGGTCATGTGCATTTCCGCACGGGCAACAGCCGCCGCGTGCGCCGATATATGCAGGAGATGCTGTGCGAGCTTCTGGAGCCGACGGCTGCGAGTCCCCAGATCGTGTCGAAGCTGTTTGAGTTGCTGCTGGTCGAACTTATGCAAAGCTATGAGACATCGCTGCTGCAGGCGGACATGCCCAGGCTGCCTTCGGCGCAGGTCGCGGCCGCCGTGGGCTACATCGAGCGCCATGCCTGCGATTGTACGCTCGAGGACGTAGCTCGCCACCTCCATCTGAGTCCCAACTACGCAAGCGCACTGCTCAAGCGGCAGACGGGCCACACGTTTATGCAGCTCGTGCAGGAGAGCCGCCTGGCACGCGCGGCAACACTGCTCGACGCCGGTGCCACTGCCGAAACCGCGGCGCGCGAGGCCGGCTACGCCAACATGAGCTTCTTCTACAAAAAGTTTGCCGAGCGCTATGGCTGCACGCCGGCAGCGTATCGCCAGCGTTTGCCCAGATAAAACCGACCAAAATAAACCTGTCCCTTTTTGGCAGTCCCTTTTTGGCAGGTGTCAGGAAGTGTCAGGGGCGGGGTGGCGGCGGGGTGCCGCTGCGAAAAGAAGTGTCGGGTTTGGCACCCCTGCCCCTGTCTGTCGCGTGCGTGGGCGATACTCGGCTTATCGAACCGCGATGCAAAGGAGATGCTCATGGCAAACATCAAGTTCCCCGAGGGCTTCTATTGGGGTGGCGCCACCGCCGCCAACCAGTTTGAGGGTGCTTGGAACGTGGACGGCCGCGGCCCTTCCGTCGACGACCACTTCCTGGGCGGCAGCTACAAGGAGCCGCGTCAGATTACGATCGACATCGACCCCGACCGCTTCTACCCCAATCATGACGGTATCGACTTCTACCATCACTACGAGGAGGATATCGCGCTGTTCGCCGAGATGGGCTTTACCATGTTCCGCATGTCCATCTCTTGGAGCCGCATCTTCCCCAACGGCGACGACGCCGAGCCCAACGAGGCCGGCCTCGCCTTCTACGACCGCGTCTTCGACTGCCTGCGCGCTCACAATATCGAGCCGCTCGTGACCCTGTCGCACTACGAGATGCCCTATCATCTGGTCGAGAAGTACAACGGCTGGGCGAGCCGCGAGCTCATCGGCTTCTTTGAGAAGTACTGCCAGACCGTCTTCGACCGCTATCAGGACAAGGTCAAGTTCTGGCTCACCTTCAACGAGATCAACTGCGGCACCCAGGACATGGGCAACCTCTTTGGGACCAGCATGATCCAGGGCTTTGAGGGCCCGGCTTCGGCGGTCCACACCACGCCGCAGGAGCGTATGCAGGCGCTGCATCACCAGTTTGTTGCCAGCGGCCGTGTCGTGCGCTATGCCCACGAGCACTACCCGCAGTTTAAGATGGGCAACATGGATTGCTTCATCCTTTCCTATGCCGCCACGTGCGATCCGGCCGACGTGTTCGCAACGCAGCAGGAGATGAATACCATGAACTGGTACTGCTCCGACGTGCAGGTGCGCGGCAAGTATCCGTTCTATGCCAAGCGCTTCTGGGCCGAGAACGACGTTGAGCTTGTGATGGAGGACGGCGACCTGCAGGATATTGCCGACGGCAAGGTCGATTTCTACACCTTTAGCTACTACATGTCCGGCACCGTGGGCACCCACAAGGATCACGAGATGACCGAGGGCAACATGACCTTTGGCGGCAAGAATCCCTATCTGGAGTCCACCGACTGGGGCTGGCAGATCGATCCGCTGGGCCTGCGCATCGCCCTCAACGAGATTTACGCCCGCTACGAGATTCCGCTGATGGTGGTCGAGAACGGCATGGGCGCCTACGATGAGGTCGAGGAGGACGGCTCCATCCACGATCCGTATCGTATCGCCTACTTGCGCAGCCACGTCAAGGCCATGGGCGAGGCCATTGCCGACGGCGTCGACCTGATTGCCTACACCTGGTGGGGCCCCATCGACCTGGTGTCCGCCGGCACGGGCGAGATGCGCAAGCGCTACGGCTTCATCCACGTCGATAAGTACGACGACGGCACCGGTACTTACGAGCGCCGCCGCAAGGACAGCTTCTACGCCTACCAGAAGATCATCAAGTCCAACGGCACCGAGGGTCTGGCTTAATCGACAATATGAGTGCCACTGGGGAAAAGGTTTTGGGAAGGGCTTGGAAGGGCTTGCGATTCGAGCCCTCGCCTTAGTATTTTGGCCATTTGGCACTATAATCACCATAGGCATGCGCATAACGTTGCGCTTAATCAAGAGGAGAAAACGTATGGGTCTGTTTGACATGTTCAAGAAGAAGGCTGAGCCCGCGGCTGCCGCTGCTCCGTCCTCCATCTCTGCTTCTGCCGGCGCCGACGTGCTGTGCTCGCCCGTCAAGGGCAAGGTCATCAAGATGGCCGACGTGCCCGATCCCGTCTTTGGCGGCGAGGTTCTGGGCAAGGGCTGCGCCGTGTGGCCCGAGGACGATCTGGTCTACGCTCCCTGCGACGGTAAGGTGACCGTCACCATGGGCCACGCCGTGGGTCTGCAGTCCGATAGCGGCATCGAGGTTCTGGTGCATGTTGGCGTCGATACCGTCAACATGAACGGCGACGGCTTCGAGGGCTTCGTCAAGGCCGACGACGTCGTTAAGGCTGGCCAGCCCATGCTCAAGATCGACCGCGCCAAGATCGCCGCTGCCGGCTACAAGGACTGCGTCGTCGTGGCTGTGTCCAACACCGCCGAGTTCGCCGACGTCGAGCTCGCCGTCGAGGCTGACTCCGCTGTCGCCGCCGGCGATGCCATCGTCAAGGTCGTCCGCAAGTAAACTGCGGCAACATAAGGATGTGCAAGGGTGATCGGGTTATCCGGCCGCCCTTTTTTATTACAATGCGGCGGAACGTTTTATTGCGCGTTGGGCGGAACGGTAAACCGTTCGGACGTTAAATCGAGCCGACTGCGCCTTTGCTTTGCCCGGGGTGTTCGTTAGCGGCTAGTATGGCCTTATTGTTACGACGTGCACCGCGCCGGGAAGCGCGGTGCCGCTTGTTGGGAGGAATGTCATGAAGAAGAAGCTGCTGCTTGCGCCCCTGATGGCTGTTCTGGTCGCGTGCGTGGTTGTGCTTTCCGGCTGCGGAGGCCCTTCGGTTGAGGAACTCATCACCGAGGATCTTACGACGCAGTTTGACGAGGTCAAGAACGGTGGCGACGACTTCCTCGCCGGCCTGGAAGAGGCCTCGGGCGACGAGTTCGAGCAGCTGGGCATCGATCCCAAGGAGTATGCCAAGAGCTATCTCGAGGGCTTTGACTACAAGATCGGCGACGTGACGGTCGACGAGGACAAGGGTACCGCAACTGCCGAGGTCACCATTACCTGCAAGTCCATGAACCAGATCGTTGAGGATTTTGCCACCCAGTACCAGGAGAAGGTCGCCGCGCTCGATTCGATGCCTTCCGATGACGAGCTGTACAAGATGGCCGGTCAGGTTATGGTCGATGTGACCAAGGCTGCTAAGACCAAGGACACCAAGGTCACCTTCAAGTACTCCTGCAATGACGACGGCGAGTGGTCTGCCGACGATTCCGCAACCAACGAGATGATGAATGCGATGATGAGCTAGTTCGTTGCGGCGTTTTACCAAACGCCGCAACTGCTCGACGCTGCGCGGGCACCAGAGCGACAACTTGTCATTCAAAGAGGACGGCATAGACCAGAAGGTCTATGCCGTCCTCTTTTCATGCCAATTTGTTCGCTCTGGTGCCCGCTCGCTGTCCGTCCTCTACCTGCGGCGTTGCCATGGTAGTCATTGGGGCGGCACTTGGGGACGTTCCTTTTCTGCCGGCAGTTGGGGACACCCCTTGCGCCAGCGTTGCATCGCGAACGCTCGGGAAAATGCGAGCCGGTATTTGGGCGAATTCCGGGTCGCGGTTTCCGGATGGGGTGGGTTGCGGAAAGTGCGACCCGGAATATTGCTCCAAAACGGGATGTCGTTTCCCCGACGGGGCTCAAGCGGAAAGCGCATCCCATTCCGGAGCTCCAAAACGGGATGCGCTTTCCTCGCGGAAGAATTGTCGCAGCCGCGCTGAGCGGCGGCTCCGCTATTCGCCCAGCACCAGTGCTGCGAGCTCTGCCTGACTGTCCACCACGTAGTCGGCGCCGGCGGCCTCCAGCTCTGCGCGGCCGCGGAAGCCCCAGCTGACGCCGGCGCTCTTAAGGCCGGCGTTGTGGCCGGTCAGAACATCGACATTGGAATCGCCCACATAGAGCGTGGTTGCCGGATCGGCGCCCAGCTCCTCCATCACATGCAGCGTGACGGGCGCTTCGGGCTTAGGCGGAAACGCATCGACACGGCCCTGCACCAGCGCAAAGTGCTCGGAACCAAAGTATTTCTCGATAAGCGGGGCTGCCGAAATATGGTCCTTGTTGGTGAGCACGGCAAGTTGAACGCCCGCTGCGCGCAGACGGTCGAGCATCTCAATCGTGCCGGCGTAGGGTGAGGTATGGTCCTCCTTGTGCTCGCCGTAATAGGCCCTAAACTCGGCAAGCGTCTGCTCAAACATACGGCCGTCGCCCGCGTACTCGGCGGGCATAAAGCGCTCAACCAGCTTAAGCATGCCATTTCCCACCTTGTAGCGGTACTCGTCCACGGCAAACGTGGGCCAGCCGTGCATCTCGCAGGTGTGGTTGCCGGCGGCCGCCAGGTCCTCGAGCGTGTTGAGGATGGTGCCGTCAAGGTCAAAGATCACGGTGGAAAAAGCAGCCATAGGTACGCTCCCATCTAAATAGCTCACGTAAACGGCAACCATAATAGCGCGTGTCGTCCAACCGGGAATGAGCGGGTCAAAAGTCCCACGGGGGACATTCGGCCCGCTCAATCTTGCGGGCGGGCTTGGTTCGTTAGCGGCCTAGTGGCGATATGGGTTGCCTATAGGTGGTCATCCGGGAGCCATATGGCTCGGGTATGGCGGTTTTTTGTGTAGCGCATTGACCGATTTACCTGCGGTAACGTACACTTCCTCCGATTAAAAATAGAAGCCGGAGCACGGGTGCGCGCGAGCGCATAAAGGGGAATCGGGTGAGAATCCCGAGCAAGGCGGTTACTGTATGCGGGCGCGCCCGCGAGTCAGATTACCTGCCCGCGCTCTTCTCGAAACCGAGGGCCTCTCTGTTTGCCGCTGGATTCCGGTCTACAAGGGGTGCTGCTGAGCGTGCGTTTTGCTGCCGATAGGGTGGCTGACGTGGGCCTTTGTGCTGCCGGGGTATCGCCTGTCCCGCCTTCTTCGCCATGGCTCTATTGCAGGTTCGCGAAAGAAGGAGAATGGGTGACGCGAAACAACATTATGCTCAAGCGCCTGGGAGCCGCTGCTTTCTCGGCGCTGCTCGTCTGGTCGATGCCGGGTACGTCGGCATTTGCCGAGGGCGTGGCAGAGGTCGCTGTGCAGGCGCAGGCCCAGGCCTCGCAGCAGGCGGATACTGCCGAGAATGCCGACGAGTCGAGTTTCACTGCGGACGAGCAGACGGGTGCTGAAGGCGCCGAGGCATCGGCGGACGAGGCGAGCTCCGAGGCCGCTCCGTCTGCCGATGAGAGCCTTGCTGCCGCGGCGGACATCGACGACGAGGATGCCGATGCTCAGCAGGCACGCGGCGCGCGCGTCGCCAAGGCCGGCGAGACCGTGATGGTCTCTTTTGCCGATGAGCTGCCCACCACCATCGAGGCCGGGGCTGTCGTGAAGCTCGCGGCGAATATCAGCCTTGAGGCTGGCCAACAGATCGAGACCGTGGCCGGTACGCTCGATGGCCAGGGCCACAGCATCGTGCTCAACGGCAAGGCGCTGGCGAAGAGCGTGGCTGGTACGGTACAGAATCTGGGCGTGACGGGTTCGATGACGATTTCTGGCACCGACGGTCCTATCGCCACCACATGCTCGGGTACCGTGCAAATGTGCTGGTCGACGGCAAGCCCCTCTGACGACAATTGGACTTTCGCTGACGCTGCCGGTCTTGTAGGCAAGCTCGATGGCGGTTCGGTGCTCAACTCGTATTACGCCGGCAGCCTCAGCGGCATGCCCTTTGGCGGTTACGGCCTCGTTGCCTGGTATCAGTCTGGCACCGTGACCAACAATCTGTTCACTGCGGGCGATCAGGCGTGCGGCTACAAGGTCGATTCTTCCTTTGGCAGCAAAATCTCTGTCGACGACCTCAAGACCCAGGCCTCGGTCGATAAGCTCAACACCGATGCCCCTGCCACCGGCTTTACCTGGTCTGCGCAGGGCGGTTTGCCTGTGCTGATCTCGGGCGGCGCTGCGGTCGTCGTGAACAAGGATGCCCTCAAGGCTGCGATTGACGATGCCAACGCCAAGATCGAGAACGACTACACGGCCGAGAGCTGGTCGAAGCTCGCTGAGGCCCTTGTGAGCGCTCAAGACGTCTACGCCAACGATGACGCCAAGCAGGCCGAGGTCAACGCCGCAACCAAGACGCTCACCGATGCTATTGCCGCGCTCGAGAAGCCCAAGCCCACCGAGCCCGTGGCTCAGCCGCAGAACGTAGTGCACCTGAGCTCGCAGAGCGACCTCGAAAACAAGTTCAAGCCCGCCGACGCCGACGCCGACGCCTATTACGTTCTCGACAACGACATTACCATCGATGACGAGTACTTCTTTGCTCCCATGGGCATACTTGCGGGCACACTCGACGGCCAGGGCCACACCATCACCTTCGCCAACGGCGGTGGCGTGAAGTCGCTCATGGGCGGCGTTGCCTCCACGGGCGTGGTGCAGAACATCTCGTTTGCCGGCAAACTGAAGCAAGCGACGGACGGCAAGGCGTTCGGCCCCCTGGGCAACAGTGTGCAGGGCGCCGTGCTCAACTGCTCCACGAGCGTGACCGGCAAGGGCGTTGCGGGCTTTGCGCGCACGCTCGACGGCGGCATCGTGTCCAACTGCGTGTCGACCTCCGAGGGCACGGCGGGCGCGCTGTTCGCGACCTACAACGCGGGCCAGCTCGTCAACACCTACTGGGGCGCATTCCTCACCAACAAGATGGACGCCCCCGCCTCGGCGCTCGTCAACGCCTATGCCGTCGACCCGGCCGACATGGCCACCGACGCCTTCGCCGACCTCATCAACGCTAACTGCGGCGCCAACGGCAGCAGCTGGGGTATCGATAAAAATGGCACGCCGGTCTTTGGCTCGGGCAACAGCTACCAGGCGCCCGAGGATACCACGCCCGACGACACCTACACCGTGAGCTTCACGGCCAACGACGGCACCAGCCAGGCGGTTGCCGACCATATGCTCGAGGTTTCGCCCGACGCTGTGAACGCCTACCGCAAACTTGGCGTTTTTGCGCTTAAGGGCGTGCCGGCCACGAGCACCGTCACCTGGGGCACCGACGATGCCAACCGCGGAAACATCGGTATCAACGAGTCCACGGGCGAGCTTTACATCTACGACAACGCCACCGGCACGGTGACCGCCACCGAGCATAAGGCCAATGGTTCCGAGCAGACCGTGGCCACCATCAAGATCAAGGCCAAGGCCAAACAGTTCGATGACTTTGAGCTGTGGTATCGTGCCTCCGACGGCACCGTGAGCGACGTGACCGATGGTGCGGCTACCGTCCAGGGCTCTGAGGTGCGCAACCTCGAGGTGCGCGTGCATTACGTCGACGCCGATAAGGACGAGTACGTGCCCGTTTCGTTCAGCCGCTTCCACTTTGCCTCGAGCGATCCTACGACCATCTACAGCAACGACTACTCGGCCTGCTTTTACTTCAAGCATGCCGGCAGTGCCACGATCACCGTTACCCCGCGCGACGTCGCATCTGCGGGCGCTGGCTCCAAGAGCGTGACGCTGACGTCAGAAGCCGTGGCCGCCACGTCCATCTCGATGGGCTATAACGAGGACGGCGCCACCGTCTACCTGCAGGGCCGCAACCCGCTCTCCGAGCGCGGCGCGTTTTTGACCGATCACGCACGCCCGGTGGTGGCGCCCGACAACGCCACCAACCGCGACAACTTTACCGTGACGAGCAGCGATCCTGCCGTGGCGGCCTACGCCACCGCGGGCGAGATCGGCTACACGGCGTACAAGGCTGGCACCACCACGTTTACCGCGACGCTGCCCGACACGGACGCCGACGGCAAGGTCATCAGCGCGTCGTGCGACGTGACTTATGCTTACCAAAATCCGCTTGCGAGCGTGACGGCCGGCACGGACAGCCTCTACCTCAAGGCCGGCTCGGCGCAAAAGCTCGACCTGACCTTTACCGGTAAAAACGACGCGGACGGCTGGAGCGTGACCGAGCCCGGCCTCACCTGGACGTTCAAGACGCTCGACGGCAAGGACGCCTCGGGTATCGTGGGCATCGACCGCATCGAGAAGGGCGCCTGGAAGCACGTCGACGGCGCTCCCGATGACGGCCTGTACGTGGCCTCGAGTGACTACACGGTGACTGCGCTTTCGGCCGGCACGGTGGTCGCGACGGGTACGCCGGTGGACACGACCGCCGGTGCCGAGCCCGTGACGCTTACCATCACCGTGGCCGGTGTGGCCGCGAGCCCCGCCACGAGTGAGTCCGCCTCGGCGGGCATCGATGCTGCCGCTGCGTTCATCGACGTGCGCCGCAGCTCCGACGCCTTCCAGTACGGCGACGAGTGGGAGATCTACGACTTTGCCAAGGCGGGCCGCAAGATCGATTCCAAGCTGCTCGACAACTACCGCACCTCGCTGGCCAAGCACAAGGCCGAGTGGGGGAGTGCGACCTGCGCTCTGACTGAGACCGAGCGTGTGGCGCTGGCCCTCTCCGCCATCGGCGAGGACATCACCGACTATGACGGCGTCAACCTGGTCGAGCTCATCTGCAGCCGCACCGATATGACGCGCGCCAACGAGAAGATCTTTGCGCTGATGGCGCTTAATGCGAGCGGCTCGGATGTACCCGCCGGTTCTGCCTGGACGCGCGCGAGCCTCGCGGACGCCGTCTGCGAGCTTCTCGGCAGCGACGACGCCGTGGAGGGTACGCGTCTGGGCGACGTGGACCTGACGGCCATGGCGATCCAGGCCGTGGCGCCCTATGAGGGCGACACCAAGGTCGATGCTGCCATCGAGAACGGCCTCTCCTACCTCAAGGGCAAGATGAGCGCGGGCACCTGTGATTTCGGTTCTGCCGAGGCCAATGCCCAGGTGATCCTCGCGCTGCTTTCGCTCGACCGTGACCCGGCCAACCCCGTTAACGGGTTTGCAAATGCCGTGACCAACGTGGTCTGCGCGCTGGACCTGTACCGCGTGGACGGCGGCAACGGCTATGCGCACAGCAAGGGCGGCGCGGCCAACGCCATGGCGACCGAGCAGGCGCTCCGCGCGCTCACGACGTATCGTGTCTCCTCGGGAGAGACGATTGCCTGGAAGACGGCCGTGACGGCGGGCAAGGGCTCGAGCAGCAAGGACCCGCAGAAGCCCACGGTGGCGCCGGGCGTCCTGACGCCGGGTGCCGGGTCGGACGGCGGTGCCGGCAACGGGACCGCCGGTTTTGCGGGCGTAATGGCTCCTGTGGCCGCCAAGATGGCCGGTGCTTCCTCGAGCGAGGGCGCCAAGGCAGCTGGCGATTCCAAGGCCGAGGCCGAATCCGGCAAGAAGGATTCGACGGAGTCTTCCGTCGCCGGCAAGACAGACAAGAGCGGCAAAAAGTCGGGCACGTCCGGCAAGACCGCCGCGTTGAGCGCCGGCGCCGCCAACAAGGCTGCGGACGCGGGCTCGAACGGCTTTGCCATCGCCGGTGTTGCCGTGGGCATCGTCGGTATCGCGGCCGTCGGCGGCTGGTTTTTCTACACCAAGCGTCGCGCGGCGTAGCGAGCGTCTGCCTGACAGGTAAATACTGCAAGGAGTATGGTCTTGCAAAGCGAAGGGCCCTCCTGCCGATCAGCTCGGCAGGAGGGCCCTTCCATCTCCCCGCAGTTTGAGTGGGCCAACGTCCCAGTGAAAATGGGCGGGCCGATTGTGGTCGGATGCTGGGCAGCTTGCAGAGCAGCCGCTAGCAAATCCTTGGCAGCTGCTCTCCCACGAGCATGTCGAGGATGCGGGTCGAGCCCCAGCCGGTGCGTACGCGCACGACGGGCCGAGCGTCCGGTCCAAACGGCAGCACGCGGCCGATAATCGCGGCGTTTTCGCCGTAGCGCGCGGCACGCATGGCCGCCAGCGCGGCATCGGCCTGCTCAGCAGGCACCACGGCGACCATCTTGCCCTCGTTTGCTACCTGCAGCACATCGTAGCCGAGCATCTCACATGCCGCCTGCACATCGGGGCGCACGGGCACGGCATCCTCGTCGATCTCCATGGCAACGCCGCTGGCCTGGGCAAACTCGTTGAGCGTGGATGCTAGGCCGCCGCGTGTGGGGTCGCGGAAGCAGCGGGTGTCGGGGGCGGCGGCGAGCACGTCGGCAATCAGATGATTGAGCGGCGCAGCGTCGCTTTCGATGTCGCTCGAAAACGCCAAGCCCTCGCGTTGGCTCATGATGGCGATGCCGTGGTCGCCTAGCGTACCCGACACCAGGATGGCGTCGCCGGGCCGGCAGTTGGCACCGCTGAGCGTCACGCCTGCGGGAACCTCGCCCACGCCGGCGGTATTGATGTAGACGCCGTCGGCACCGCCGCGCTCGACCACCTTAGTGTCGCCGGTGATTATGGACACGCCCGCCTCGTGCGCCGTTTCGGCCATGGTCTGCACAATTTGGCGCAGCTTGTCCATGGGATAGCCCTCTTCGAGGATAAAGCCGCATGAGAGGTAGCGCACGTTAGCGCCCGAGGTCGCGACGTCGTTGACGGTTCCGCATACGGCGAGGCGGCCGATATTGCCGCCGGGGAAGAACTGCGGCGTTACCACAAAGCTGTCGGTCGACATGGCGATTCGCCCGCTTGCGGGCAACGCGGCGACACCGGCATCGTTGCCAGCAAGCAGCTCGGGCGACCCAAAGGCATCCAGAAAGACCTCATCGATAATGCGTTTCATCATCTGGCCGCCGGAGCCGTGACCCAGCAGGACGGTGCTATCGGTAACGCTATGGGACATATCGAAAACTCCAATCGTGGGTGGAATTATATGGGTGAGGCGCAGCGTCGACCGGTCCGCCATTCGTTAGAACGGCGGAACCTAATAGTCGCGGTAGCGGTAGTACGCCGCGCAGCTACCTTCGGAGCTCACCATGCAGGGGCCGACGGGGTGTTCGGGCGTACATGCGTGGCCGAACAGCGGGCAGTCGCTTGGCGTGATGGCACCGCGCAGCACGTCGCCGCAGCGGCATCCGCGTGGCTCAACCGTCGGTTCAATGGGCACGTCAAAGCGGGCGCCGGCATCAAAGCGCGCGAATTCGGGTCGGATGGAAAGACCCGAATTGGCAATCGGTCCCAGCCCGCGCCACGTGGCGTCGCACGGCTCAAATACCTGCTCGACCAGCTGGCGTGCTACGGGATTGCCGTCTGCATTGACGCCGCGGCGGTAGGCGTTGTCGATCGCCGGCCTGCCTTCGACAACCATCTGGACCAGCATGCAGATGCCCTGCAAGATATCGACCGGCTCAAACCCGGTGACCACGCCCGGGGTCTCGAACTCATCGACCAAAAACCCAAAGGGTGCCAGGCCTGTGATGGTAGCGACGTGACCAGGCAGGATAAAGCCGTCGATGGTCGTCTCGGGGTCGTTGGAGATCGCGCGCAGAGCCGGCGGCGTGGTCTTGTGAGCACAGTAGACCGAGAAGTTCTGGAGCCCGCGCGCGTCGGCCTCCAGGATGGCGGCGGCAATGGTGGGCGTTGTGGTCTCAAAGCCGACGCCCATAAAGATAACCGGGCGTTCGGGATTTTGCTCGGCAATGTCGAGTGCGTCGAGCGGAGAGTAAACGATGCGGATGTCGCGCCCCGCCGCCTTTTGCGCGGCAAGCGAGGTGGACGATCCGGGCACGCGCATCATGTCGCCAAAGGTGGTGATGATGGCGCCGTCCATGTTGGAAAGCGCGATTGCGTGATCGATGTCACGGTTGGCGGTGACGCAAACGGGGCACCCCGGGCCGCTCAGCAGTTTGAGTCCCGTCGGCATAATGGAGCGAAAGCCATAGCGGCCAATGCTCACGGTATGCGTACCGCAGACTTCCATAAGGTTGATGGTGCGGTCGCCGACGAGTTCACGGATGCGTTCGATGAGCTCGCGGGCCAGCTTGGAATCGCGAAATACCGAAAAGTCGATACCGGAGCGAGCCGGCTGCGTCGCCGCCACTAGTATGCCTCGACCGGGTTGGTGGCGAGTTGGTCCTCTTTGGCCAGCTCGGTCATAGTATTGACGAGCTCGAGGGTCTCTTGGGCCTCCTGCTCGTCGACAATCTGAATGCCAAAGCCGGCGTGCACGAGAATATAGTCGCCTGCCTGTGCCGTCGGCACGAGGCGCAGCGAAACGGGGCGCTCGATGCCCATCATGTCGACGGTCGCCTTAAGGTCGTCGTCGCGTTTGACCACTTTACCGGGAACGGCAAGGCACATAATGTTCCCCTTTATACGTTTTGCGCTGGATAGGCGCCTAATTACCCATCAGTTGATGGTAGCGCTCGCGGGAGTCACGAGCAAACGCGTTACACCTGTGAGACGGTGGCGCGCAGGCTGGAAAAACGCCTATCGCGATGCTGTCTGCGCGAGGAGAGCGCGAGCGATGGCGGCCTGACCGTAGGCGATGCAGCCGTCGTTGACGGGCACGGAGTGGGGAACCAAGACAGTGAGACCCACGCTTTTGAGCTCACGGGTGAGGAGCTGGAGCAAAAGTCGGTTCATGAACACGCCGCCCGAGAGCGCGACGGTGTCGAGGCCTTCACGGGCGCAGATCTCGCTTGCGATGTGGGTCGTAGCGTGCGTAATGGCGATGTGAAACCCGAGGGCGAGCCTGTCGGCCGGCGCGCCTGCCTCGATTCCATTCAGAAGAGCTTCGATGAGCGGTTGGGGGTCCAAGATGGGGGAGTCGTCGGCAGACGTGAATACGCCTGCATGATTGCCGTCGAGACGAACGGTCTTACCGCCGAGCGCGCGCCAGGCGGCGGCCTCAAGCTCGATGGCGGGTTCACCCTCGTAGGTCGCTTGGCCGCAAATGCCCAGGATCGCGGCTGCGACATCAAACAAGCGACCCATACTGCTGGTGCGCGGGCTGTTGATGCCACGTTCGATCATCGTTGCCGTCACGCTACGTGTTTGCTCGTCTAGGCTGCCCAAGAGCCGATCGGCCCCCGGGTGTTCAAGCAGGCCGAGCTCAGTGAGCAGGGCAAAGGCGTTGCGGCGGGCGTCGCGCACGGAGGCCGCCCCACCGGGGAGCGCCCAGGTGCGCAAATGCGCGGCGCGCTCAAAGCCGCCAAGGCTTGCAACAAGAAACTCGCCGCCCCAAATGGTCCCATCGGTGCCGGCGCCGGTGCCGTCAAAGGCGATGCCAAGGACGCGCGCGTCGGTTGTAAGCTGGTCCGCGACGATAGCCTCGGCCATTACGCTCGCGATATGCGCATGATGGTGCTGCACCTCGACGAGCGGCAGATTGCATTTTCGCGCCTGCTCGCGCGCCCACTGGCTCGATAGATAGCTGGGGTGTAGATCGCAGGCCAAGGCGGCGGGCGCCAAGTCAAAGAGATCTTCCAAGCGCGTGCGCGCGGCGTTCCAGGCATCGAAGGTCCCGCCGTTTTCAACATCGCCGATATGCTGCGACACAAAACAGGCCGCCTCGCCGTTCGCGTCCTCGCGTGTGAATGCAATCGTTGCCTTTTGCTGTGGGCCGCAGGCGAGCACGCAGGGCGCGACAGCGTCGAGTGCCGGCAGCGGCAACGGCCGAGGCGCATATCCGCGAGCGCGGCGCACGGGCATAACGACCCCACCGACCGTGCGCACCACGGAATCATCGTAGCGCGAGAGGATTGCGCGGTCGTTGCCGAGCAGCGCGTCGGCAATGCCGGCGGCAACGAGGTGTTCCCAGGCAAGGTCATCGTCGGTCTCGATGGGTTCTTCGCTCAGGTTTCCGCTGGTCATGACGAGCGCGTGCATACCGCGGGCTTCTGCCGCGGCAAGCAACAGATGCTGAAGCGGAGTGTAGGGGAGCATGACGCCGAGCTCGGGAAGGTCGTGCGCGACGGATGGCGCGAGTGTAAGGGCGTCGGGGGAATCTCCCTCGCCAACAGCACGCCGGCGCAATAGCACGATGGGGCGGATGCTACCGGTTAGCAAGCCGCGCTCGGCATCATCGACATGGCACAGGCGTTCAGTATCGGCAAGGCTGCGCACCATAACGGCAAGCGGCTTGTTGCTGCGGCGCTTGCGACGGCGCAGCTCGACCACCGCCTGCTCGTTGGCGGCGTTGCAGGCCAGATGGAATCCGCCCAGGCCCTTGATGGCGACAATACCGCCGCTGGCCAGCAACTCGACACAGCGGTCAATAA
The DNA here is from genome assembly GCF_003469185.1 of Collinsella sp. AM34-10. Lineage (GTDB taxonomy): Bacteria > Actinomycetota > Coriobacteriia > Coriobacteriales > Coriobacteriaceae > Collinsella. The sequence goes on from NZ_QSIL01000002.1 coordinate 219,084, forward strand.
TGGCATCGCTGGTTTCGCACGTGCTGCCGACGGCTGGCGTCGCCCCCGAGCCTTCGAGCTCCATGTCGCCCTCTGCCTCGCGCCAGGTAATATGTGGCCCGCAATCAAAGCAGGCATCGGGCTGTGCGTGAAAACGCCGGTCGAGTGGGTTGGCATACTCCGCGGCGCACTTGGGACACATGGGAAAACAATCCATCGACGTGGCCGCTCGGTCATAAGGCAGCGATCGGATGATGGTAAAGCGTGGGCCGCAGTTAGTGCAGTTGATAAAGGGGTAGTGATAGCGGCGGTCGGCGGGGTCGAACAGTTCGCGCAGGCAGTCGTCACAGGTGGCGATATCGGGGGAGATGAGCGTCGTGTGCACGGTCTGATCCTGCGACGCTACGATACGAAAGACCTGCTCATCGTCGGCATCCCAAGCGTCGGGCTCCAGGTCTGCAACGGTGATATGCTCTACGCGGGCTGCCGCAGGCGCATGCTCAGAAAGCGCGGCAACAAAAGCATCGAGCGCATCGGCCGGAGCATGCGCCTCGATGTGCACGCCGTCGCCCGCATTGAGCACCCAGCCACAAATGCCATGCGCCATGGCCTCGCGATACACAAACGGTCGCATGCCAACGCCCTGCACAATGCCCGTCACATGAATATGCGCATGCCGCATGCGACACCCCTCATCAAAACCGACCAAAAAGGGACAGGTTTATTTTGGTAGGTAAAACTTCTAAACCCGCCAAAACAAACCTGTCCCTTTTTGGCAGGTGCGCTGCGGGAAATCCCGCTATAGCCCCAGGCTTTGCTTGGTGGCGGCGCAGGTGAGCTCGCCGTGCTTAACGCCGCGCAGGCCCAGCAGGCGGTCGGCCAGTTCGTAGACGCGCTCGCCGCGACCCTTGAGCGCCAGAATCTCCAGACAGTTGTGGTGATCCAGATGCACGTGCATGGTCGATACGATCTCGTCGGTGTAGTCGTGCTGCACTTCGTCCAGACGGCGCGTCAGGTCGCCGGTATGGTGGTCGTAGATCATGGTGAGCGACCCGATAACGTGCTCATCGGGCGTGCGCATTTGCTCTTTGGCGATTGAGGCGCGAATCAAATCGCGCACTGCCTCGGAGCGGTTGGCCACGTCGCCGCGGCGTGCGATCTGCTCGTCAAAGCGGCGCAGTAGGTCATCGGGCGCGGTGACCGAAAAACGGACCAGCTCGGAGCCGCCGCCGCAACGGCAGCTCGCCTCGTCGCCCGTGCCGTTGCGGTGGTCGTGCCCGCAGCCGTGCTCGTGTTCGTGTTCGGACACCCTACACCAGCTTTACGGAGCCGACGGAGTTGTGGTCAGCCTCGATGGCTTCCTCGTAGCCCTCGAGCGCGTCATGCGCCTCGTGCAGTGCGGTCATGGCAGCTTCGAGCTTGGCACCAATGCGCTCCATGTCAAAATTCTCGGTCGCATGCAGCAGCTGATGGCTCCACTCGTGGGCGAGCTCGATGGTGTCGTCGACCTGCTTGACGCTCATGGCAAGCTGGCTCATGTTCATTCCGACGTCATGCATGGGAAATCTCCTTATGCTCGAGGCAATCCAGTGGTTCAGATTCTACTACGCCCGCACGGGGCGCTACCGCATAAGAAAACGGGTGCGAGTCCGTCTGACCCGCACCCGTTCACTGGGGGCTGTTTGTATCTACCATACTATCCGTGGTCGCATGCGGTGCACCCAGAAGTCCGGCGAGCGGTGCAAAAGCGCTCATGGACGGCGGCAGGACGTCAAAATGTAACCAGCGTATTACAGGTGCTTCTCCAGCAGTGCCTGCAGTCTTGCCTTGGGCAGCGCGCCGACCGAGCGGTCGACCTCCTCGCCGTTCTTAAAGACAACCAGCGTGGGGATGCTCATGACGCCAAACTTCATGGCCAGGTCCTGATTGTCATCGACGTTGCACTTGGCTACAGCCAGCTTGCCGGCCAGCTCGTCTGCCACCTCGTCAACGATGGGCGAGAGCGATCGGCAGGGCCCGCACCAGGGCGCCCAAAAATCAACCAGTACGGGAAGGTTGTCGCTAACGACGGAATCGAAGTTCTCGGGGGTAATCTGCTTAATGTCAGCCATGGTGACCTCCATGATGCGACGCGGCTCGGCCGCGTAAAACTCAGTACGACCGTGCTTATACCCAGCGGCCCGCAAAGCAACCACTCGCGGGCGGCTCTTTTATATAATGGTGGGCACGCAAACGATTGGAGAGCGCATGCCCACGTCACAAAGCCAGAAAAAAGAAGCCATCGCCCAGGCGGCCGAGCAGGAGCTTGCATCGCTTGCGGCCCGTGGCGTGCGTATCGCGGGCAACGCGTGCTCGCCGATCGTACTGGTCAAAGGCGATTTGGATGATGCCGAGCGTTCGGGCGGCGAACTTGCCGCCGGCGCGGATGGTGCCGCATTGCGCAAGGCGCTCGGGGCAATCGGTTACGCGCCCGAAGATTTTTGCGTGCTGGCGAGTGTTGCCGGCGCAGGCGACGGAGCTGTGGCGGTGGGCCACGCCCTGCCGTGCGACCTGTTCCGCGAGGCGCTTGAGGCCTTGGACCCCGAGGCGGTGCTGCTGCTCGATAACAGCGCGGCCGATGTCATGCGCGAAACCTACGCCGACATGCTCGTGGCGATTGATGACTTCGACACCGCCATGCTCAAGCCCGGTCTGATCGCCCATGTGCAGGGCCGCCGCGTGCTCGCGCTCGATGGCTTTGAGGCGGCGCTGACCGACAAAGCGGCCAAGCAGCGCATGTGGGCCTATATCAAGCAGCTGACCCCGGCGGCTGCTCCACTGTAGCGGATTGGCGCCGGCGAGCGATTGCCTGGCGGGCATGCCGTCGACCATGCGCGGCGGCCGTCCAAAGATGCCTCCTACGCTATCGAGAGCTCGGCTATCCTCAGTTTGCCAGTTCGAAAATGGGCCTGCCGCATGATTGAATCTTTATTTCAACTTTACACCTGGCTTTACAGCTGTCTTGTCAGCTGTAAAGCCAGGTGTCATACTAAAGCTCCAAGATTCGCCAAAAGAGAGGGGCCTTGATGGCACAGAGCGCGAACATGGATGCGTCGGAGCTTGCACGCGATATCGCGGCCGGCCTAGCATCGGCAACGACGGCAACGGAGCGCGCGGCACTGGTGCCCACAGAGCTCGTCGAGGCCATTCAGCAACTAAAAACTCAACGTGACGCGGTGATCCTGGCGCACTACTATGTGGCGCCCGAGGTCCAAGCCGTTGCCGATTACGTCGGCGACAGCTTCTACCTGGCAAAGCTCGCCAAGAGCCTGCCGCAGCAGACCATCGTGCTGTGTGGTGTGGAGTTTATGGGCGAGAGCGCCAAGCTGCTCAATCCCACCAAGACCGTGCTGCTGCCCGAGCCGGGCGCGGACTGCCCCATGGCTCACATGGTCAAGCGCGAGACGGTCGACGCGGCGCGCACCGAGTACGGCGACGACCTTGCCGTGGTCTGCTACGTCAACTCGACGGTCGAGATCAAGAGCTGGAGTGACGTGTGCGTTACCAGCTCCAACGCCGTCAAGATCGTCTCCGAGCTGCCGCAGCAACACGTCCTGTTCATCCCCGATCAAAACCTGGGCCGCTTCGTAGCCGAGCAGGTGCCGCAAAAGCACGTCATCCTCAACAATGGCTACTGCCCGCGTCATCACATTATTACCGTCGAGCAGATTGTCGATGCACAGGAGGCGCATCCCGACGCGCTCGTGCTGGCGCACCCCGAGTGCAAGGCCGACGTCCTGGCCGAGGCCGACTACATCGGCTCCACTGCCGGCATCATCAAATATGCCGAGGAGTCGGACGCGAGCGAGTTCATCATCGTGACGGTCCGCGGCGTGCTCTACGAACTTGAGCGCCGCTGCCAGGGCACCGGCAAGAAGTTCTACTTCCCTGCGGTGCAGCCCACCTGTGTCAACATGGATCTCATCACGCTCGAAAAGCTCGTGCACTGCCTGGAGACGGGCGAGGGCGAGGTGCAGATTGGCGTGTCGGACGAGGCCGCCGATCAGGCCAAGCTCACGCTCGACCGCATGCTCGAGTACGCGGCGCGCTAAGCCAATGTGACATGAGGGACCATCCCTTATGCCACATTACAAGGGAGAGGATTCCTGTGGAAACCAAACAATACCCCGATATGGAGTGCGACGTCGTCATTGCCGGTTGCGGCGTGGCAGGCCTGTATGCGGCTCTCAATCTGCCGACGAGCACGCGCGTGATCATGCTCTCCAAGGGCGCGGTCGACGAGTGCGACTCGATGCTCGCGCAGGGCGGCATCTGCGTACTACCCGAGGGTTCTGACTACGATGCCTTCTTTGAGGACACCATGCACGCCGGCCATTACGAGAACCGCCGCGAGAGCGTCGACATCATGATCCGCTCAAGCCGCTCGGTCATCAACGACCTGCTGGCCATGGGCGTGGACTTTGAGCGCAAGGCCGACGGCAGCCTCGACTTTACCCGCGAGGGCGCGCACAGCCGCCCGCGCATTGCCTTCCATGCCGATATTACGGGCAAGGAGATCACAACCAAGCTGCTCCAGGCCGTTCGCAAGCTGGACAACGTGCAGATTTTGGAGCACGTGGCCATGACCGACATCCTGACGGGCGAGCGCGATGGCGCCACGGTGTGCACCGGTGTCGTCGCCGTTTCCGTGGACGAGGGCAACTCAGTTCGTCCCGCCGACGAGCTGGCAAATGCCGCCGAGGGCGTGCATGCTGGCGAGCCGTTTAAGATTCATGCCCGCCACACGCTGTGGGCGACGGGCGGCATCGGCGGCGTATACGACCATTCGACCAACTACCCGCAGCTCACAGGCGATGCCTGCTACATCGCGCAGGAGCACGGCATCACGATGGAGCACCTGGACTACGTGCAGATTCATCCCACGGGACTGTTTTCGCCGCAGCCGGGCCGCACCTTCCTGATCAGCGAGAGCTGCCGCGGCGAGGGCGCGATTCTGCTCAACGCCGCCGGTGAGCGCTTTACCGACGAACTGCAGCCGCGCGACGTTGTCGCCGCCGCTATTCGCGAGCAGATGAAGCAGGACGGCACCGAGCACGAGTGGCTGAGCTTTGCTCCCGTCGAGCGCGACGTGGTGACCGGGCACTTTGCCAATATCCGCGCGCGCTGCCTGGAGGACGGCCGCGACATCTTGGACGAGCCCATTCCCGTCACACCCACGCAGCACTACTTTATGGGCGGCGTATGGGTCGACAAGGACGGCCACACTTCGATGCCCGAACTCTACGCCGCCGGCGAGACGGCCTGCAATGGCGTGCACGGCAAGAACCGCCTGGCTTCTAACAGCCTGCTCGAGTCTCTGGTTTGGGGCCGCCGCGCCGCGTGGTATATGCGCACCGGCGAGTCGCTAGCCGTGGAGCAGGCCGGTGAGCCCGCGCTTGACGGGCGCCACCGCGCCCTGAGCGCCGATGCCCTTGCAATCGATGATTTGGCCCGTGCCGCCGGCACGCAGGCCGTGGAGGAGTAGACCATGAATCCCATTACTATGAAGCTCGTCGTCGATGACCTGATTTTGCAGGCTCTGCGCGAGGACATCACGTTTGAGGACGTGAGTACGGTGAGCGTGTGCCCCACGGCGCGCCCCGCTACCGTTGAGCTCATCGCCAAGGCCGACGGCATTATCGCCGGTCTGGACGTGTTCGCTCGCACCTTTGAGCTGCTGGATTCGCAGAGCTCGGTGCTGTTTGATGCTGCCGACGGTGACGAGGTGCACGCCGGCGACCACGTGGGCCAGGTGCGCGGCGACGCGCGCGTGCTGCTTTCGGGCGAGCGCGTGGCGCTCAACTACCTGCAGCGCATGAGCGGCATCGCAACTTACACGCATCGGATGGCGGCTGCGCTCGAGGGCACCAAGACCGTGCTTGTCGACACGCGCAAGACCACGCCGGGCATGCGTGTCTTCGAGAAGGCCGCGGTCGAGATCGGCGGTGGCAGCAACCACCGCTATAACCTGTCGACGGCTGTCATGCTCAAGGACAACCACATCGACGCCGCCGGTGGCGTGGCGCGCGCGATTGAGATGGCGCGCGCCCATGCGTCGTTTACCACGACGGTCGAGATTGAGTGCGAGAACCTGGATATGGTGCGCGAGGCCGTGGAAGCCGGCGCCGACATCATCATGTTCGACAACATGACCCACGACGACATGGCTGCCGCGATTGAGCTTATCGACGGCCGCGCCAAGACCGAGTGCTCGGGCAACGTGGACGCCAGCAACATTCGCGCCCTGGCCGATCTGGGTGTCGACTATATTAGCTCGGGCGCCCTGACGCACTCTGCGCCGATTCTCGACCTTTCGCTTAAGCACCTGCGTCTGCTGGACGGTAAATAATGGACGCCCGCGAGCGTCGCCGTGCCATCATGGGCGTGCTCGAGGGAGCCACGGGGCCCGTTTCGGGCAGTGCGCTTGCCCGCGAGGTGGGCGTGAGCCGTCAGGTCGTGGTGCAGGATATTGCCCTGCTGCGTGCCGATGGGCACGATATCGTGGCGACCAACCGTGGTTATGTGCTGCAGGAGGCCCCCAGCAGCCCCGCCGTGCCCACGCGCTTGGTCAAGGTTCGCCACAGCGTGGAGCAGGCAGGCGATGAGCTCACGAGCATCGTCGACGCCGGTGGCGCCGTGCTCAACGTGATCGTCAATCACCGCGTGTACGGTAAGATCACGGCCGACTTGGACATTCGCAATCGTCGCGATGTTGAGCGCTACCTGCACGATATCGAGAGCGGCAAGAGCTTTCCGCTATTAACGGTGACGAGTGGCTATCACTTCCATCGCATTGCGGCAGATGACGAGCAAACCCTCGACGAGATCGAGGCCATGCTCAAAGAGAAAGGCTACTTGGCAGATCTAATGCCCTACGAGGACGATCTCTCTTAGCCGACGCTGCAAACGCTCCTAAGCGGCAATCTGCGGCGGTGCCAAATTAGTTATCCTCACAAACAAAAGGAGGCCTCCGCGGCGATGCGGAGGCCTCCTTTTTGTGCACGGTGTACTTTTGAGTGTGCAAGCGGGGGAGTTGTTACTCCTCGACGATCTCGGTGATCGCGCCAGCGGGGCAAGCGTCCTGGCAAGCGCCACAGGCGACGCAGGAGTCCTCGTCAGCGACGGTGGCGACGTCCTGGAGCTCCAGAACGCCAGCGGGGCAGGTGTCGACGCAAACGCCACAAGCGATGCACTCGTCGGCATCAATTACGGGATGAGCCATGGTAGTTTCCTCTCTGTTGACCGACGCTACAGACGATGCGCGCCGGTTTGATTCGGGCAAAAACATACCACGGGAGCGACCGTTTGCAATACCCTCTGGCCGGCATCTTCATACCGTTCGCCGAGTATGCCAAGGTTTACTAAAAAACGTGCAGGTGGGGCCGTTGAGCTGCGCAAATGTTAGCTAAAGGTGACTTGAAATATTGAGCGATTGAGCGCGCTTTTGGAAAGCGTGTCCCGGAATCGACGCTCGAAACGGGTCGCGCTTTCCCCCGGGGTCGCCTCAAGCCACCCCATGCGGCCTCGGGCCCAAACCTCAGCCATCTCTACATAGATCTCGATAGATTTGCCGAGAACTCAATCAGTGCGTCTACCTGCGCATTTGTGAACCTAAACTCTCAGCAATAAGAAATCTTATATGAATTGACTTAGATTTTGTATATTCCGGCCCATAAGGGGATACACTACATCCTGAAAGACAAGCCGAAACACCGCGCGGCAGACCGCCGAGTCGGTGCAAACGCACAAGAGAGAGGGAATTTCTAATGGGCAAGATTCTTGGTATCGACCTTGGTACTACTAACTCCGCAATGGCCGTTCTCGAGGGCGGTTCTCCGACCATTATCGTGAACGCCGAGGGCGACCGCACCACCCCGTCCGTCGTGGGCTTCCGTGCCGACGGCGACCGCGTCGTGGGTAAGGCCGCTAAGAACCAGGCTGTCACCAACCCCAAGAACACCGTGTTCTCCATCAAGCGCTTCATGGGCCGCAAGTACTCCGAGTGCACCTCCGAGATCAAGACCGTGCCGTATGAGGTCAAGGAGGGCCAGGGTGGCCGTGCTGTCGTCGACATCGAGGGCAAGGACTACACCGCCGAGCAGGTGAGCGCCATGACGCTCGCAAAGATGAAGGCCGACGCCGAGAAGTATCTGGGCGAGACCGTCACCGACGCCGTCATCACCGTCCCGGCCTACTTCAACGACGCCCAGCGTCAGGCCACCAAGGACGCCGGTAAGATCGCCGGCCTCAACGTCAAGCGTATCGTGAACGAGCCGACCGCTGCTGCTTTGGCCTATGGCCTGGATAAGCAGGGCACCGACCAGCGCATCCTGGTCTTCGACCTGGGCGGCGGTACCTTCGATGTCTCCATCCTCGACCTCGCCGACGGCGTGTTTGAGGTTCTGTCCACCTCGGGCGACAACCACCTGGGCGGCGACGACTGGGATCAGCGCGTCATCGACTGGATGGCCGATAAGTTCCAGCAGGAGAACGGTGTCGACCTGCGTCAGGACCCCATGGCCCTGCAGCGTCTGAAGGAGGCCGCCGAGAACGCCAAGAAGGAGCTCTCCGCCGCCCAGCAGACCACCATCAACCTGCCGTTCATTACCATGAACCAGTCCGGCCCGCTGCACCTCAACTACACGCTGACCCGCGCCGAGTTCGAGAAGATCACCCGTGACCTGCTCGAGCGCTGCAAGCAGCCTGTCACCAACGCCCTGCGCGACGCCAAGCTTAAGCTCTCCGATCTGACCGAGGTCATCCTCGTCGGCGGCTCCACCCGTATGCCCGCCGTCCAGGAGCTCGTCAAGACCATGACCGGCAAGCAGCCCAACATGTCCGTGAACCCCGACGAGGTCGTTGCCGACGGCGCTGCCGTCCAGGGCGGCGTGCTCACCGGCGACGTCGAGGGCATCCTGCTGCTCGACGTTACCCCGCTGTCGCTGGGCGTCGAGACCATGGGCGGCATCATGACCAAGATGATCGACCGCAACACCACGATCCCGACCTCCAAGACCGAGGTCTACTCCACCGCTGCCGACAACCAGACCAGCGTCGAGATCAACGTGCTCCAGGGAGAGCGCGAGCTTGCCCGCGACAACAAGTCGCTCGGTAAGTTCCAGCTGACCGGTATCCCGGCTGCCCGCCGCGGCGTGCCGCAGATCGAGGTCACCTTCGACATCGACGCCAACGGCATCGTCAAGGTCTCCGCTAAGGACAAGGGCACCGGCAAGGAGCAGCAGATTACCATTTCCGGCTCCACCGCTCTGTCCGACGACGAAGTCGATCGTATGGTCAAGGACGCCGAGGCTCATGCCGAGGAGGACAAGAAGCAGAAGGAAGAGGTCGAGGTCCGCAACCAGACCGACAGCCTGTGCTACTCCACCGAGCAGACCCTCAACGAGCTGGGCGACAAGGTTTCCGCTGACGTGAAGTCCAAGGCCGAGGCCGCTATCGCCGACGCCAAGAAGGCGCTCGAGGGCTCTGACGTCGAGGCCATCAAGGCCGCCGGCGAGTCCCTGCAGTCCGTGGCCTACGAGCTGGCCCAGGTTGTCTACGCCGACGCTCAGCAGCAGACCGACGGTGCCGCCGGTGCCCAGCCTGCCGACGATGACGTTGTCGACGCCGACTACGAGGTTGTGGACGACGAGGACAAGTAATCATGTCCGCCCGTAAAGCTCGCACGGAGGCGGCTGCCGCTGGCGCCGCCCCCGTTGACTCTGAGGAGAAGGACGTGAAGATTCCCGTAGAGGCCGCAGACGATACCGAGGCCAACGAGGCCCCGGCCGCCGAGGCTGCCGAGAACCAGGTAGAGGATTCCAACAAGGAGGCGACGATGACCGAGGACGAGATGGTGGAAGCCGCTATCCGCGCCGGTGAGGAAGCCGCCGACAACGACTTTAAGCTCAAGTTCGAGCAGGCCCAAAAGGAGCTTGCCGACGTGCGCAATGAGCTCGATGCTGCGGCAGAGGCCCAGAAGGCCGCCGAGGACAAGGCGAAGGACGCTACCGAGCGAACCGCTCGTCTGCAGGCCGACTGGGAGAACTTCCGTCGCCGCACCGCCAACGAGCGCATCGCCGAGCGCGAGCGCGCGACCGAGAAGCTTGTCACCGCGCTGTTGCCGGTGATCGACGATATCGAGCGCGCGATCGACCATGCCCGCAGCCAGGAGCTTTCCGACGACTTTAAGCAGTTCGTCGATGGCGTTGACGCGGTACATGCCAAGCTGCTCGACGTGTTTGCGCACGAGGGCGTTGAGCCCATCGACCCCAAGGGCGAGGCGTTCGATCCGCTCGAGCACCAGGCTGTGGGTCGCGTCGAGGACGCATCGCAGTATGACGAGACCGTCAACGATGTGTACCAGAAGGGCTACCGCATGGCGGATCGTATCCTGCGCTCCGCGATGGTGACGGTGACCTACGGTGGCGAGAAGCGCCCCGCACCGGAGCCCGAAGCGGCGCCCGAGGATGCTACGGCCGATACGGCCGAGAGCACCGAGGAGTAATTGAGAAGGGCCCCGGGGCAACACCCGGGGCCCTTTCTGGCCTAGTGCCATATGACAGTATGAGCCGCCGTCCGCAGGGGCGGCGGATATAACAGGAGAGGAGCTACGATGGCTGCAGGCAAAACCTTCTATGACATCCTGGGCGTATCCAAGAGCGCCTCCGACAAAGAGATTAAGAGTGCGTTTCGCAAGCTCGCGCAAAAATATCACCCCGATGCCGGCGGCGACGAGGCCAAGTTTAAGGAGATCAGCGAGGCCTACGAGACGCTTTCGGACGAGAAGAAGCGCAAAGAGTACGACCAGATGCTCATGTTTGGCGGCATGCCGGGCGCGGGCGGCGCGTATGGCGGCGGCTACGGTGCCGGCGCGGGCGCCAGCGGCTGGGGCGATATCTTCGACAGCATCTTTAGCGGCAACGGCGCTTGGGGCAGCGATTGGGGCTCGGGCTTTGCCGGGGCTGCGGGCGCTGCCGGTGCCGGCGCGGGCCGCAGCCGTGCTCGCAAGGGCGGCGACCTGTCGCTGACCGTCGATGTTTCGGCCGAGGACGCGTTCCGCGGCGTGACGCACAAGGTCACCTATCGCATTCCCTCGACAGGCGAGCAGCAGACCATTACGGTCTCGGTGCCTGCGGGCGCGGTCGACGGCGGCAAGCTGCGCTACAAGCGTCGCGGCGAGTATGGCGTTGCGGGTGGCGAGCGCGGCGACCTGGTCGTGACCACGCACGTGGAGGAGCACCCGCTGTTTAAGCGCAAGGGCGCCGACGTGACCATGGAGGTACCGGTCTCGGTCTACGAGGCGGCGCTCGGCTGTACGGTGGACGTGCCGACGCCCGGCGGTGCGACGGTTCGTCTGAAGGTGCCCGCGGGTACCCAGACAGGCAAGAAGTTCCGCTTTAAGGAGATGGGCGCGCCCGACGTTAAGCACCGTGGCCGTACGGGCGCGCTGCTCGTCGAGATCAAGGTACAGGTCCCCACGAACCTGTCCGACGACGAGCGCGATGCCATGACCAAGCTGCGCGAGGCCGACACGCGCGACTACCGCGAGAAGGTCAACCGTTACAAGGCGACGTACTAGGGCGGTCGTGGCACACGCCCACGCCCGCGGGCTTATGATGGACGATAACGAGACGGAAAGGGGTCAGGTAGCATGGCCGAGGACAATAGGAACAAACCGCTGTACATGATCAGCGTGGCGGCCGAGCTGACCGGCATGCATCCGCAGACTCTGCGCGTCTACGAGTCCAAGGGCCTGGTGAATCCCCAGCGCTCGGGCGGCAACACGCGTCTGTATTCGCGTGCCGATATCGAGCGCCTGGAGCTCATTAACCAGCTGACCGACGAGGGCATCAACCTTGCCGGCGTGGTGCGTATTCTCGATATGAAGGAGCGTGCCGAGGAGCGTGAGCGCGAAAACGAGAAGCTCCGCGCCCGCGTGCGCCAGCTCGAGGACGAGCTGCACGAGTACAAGATGCAGAAGAAGATTACCGCCCTGGCCCCGCGCGACGGCTCAGTCAACCCCGAACAGGTCATGCGCAAGCTGCTGGGCGCCGGCGGGGATCTGTAGGTTACGCCGTTCTGCCGAACGGCGTAACGGCTCGACGCTGCGCCTTTGGTTCCGCCGTTCTAACGAACGGCGGACCGGTCGACGCTGCAAGCCCGCCAGAGCGGCAATCTGCCTTTCAACTTCGGCGGCATGATCAGAAGATCAATGCCGCCTTGTTTCAAGGCACCTTGCTCGCTCTGGTGGGCTTTCGCTGTCCGCGCCAAAACATCGGCGTTGTTATGGGTAGTCATTGGGGACGTTCTTAAATGACTAGTCGAAAGGGACGCTCTTGCACCAAATCTTCCGGCCCACACTGGGCTCGTCCTTTACTTTACCGAGATAAAGTGAACGTGCAGATTCGTAACCCACTCGCAACCGTTCTATGGCACGATATTGAACGAATGTATGCTATGCGCCCAAATCTTTTGGGCAGAGTGGGAGACAGTATGGTCAAGCTGTACGAGGACGGCATCTACCTGCGCGACGGCAGCGAGGTTGTGCCTGCGGCCGAGGCCGCCGAGCGCGGTATTACGCAGACGCCCGAGGATGCCAAGCGTGGCACTATCGCGTATTCGATCCTCCAGGCACACAATACGTCCGGAGATCCCGAGGCGCTCAAGATTCGCTTCGATGCCATGGCGAGCCATGACATCACCTTTGTCGGCATCATCCAGACGGCGCGTGCCTCGGGCATGGAGCAGTTCCCGCTGCCTTACGTGCTCACCAACTGCCATAACTCGCTGTGCGCCGTGGGCGGCACCATCAACGAGGACGACCACGTCTTTGGCCTTTCCGCGGCCAAGAAGTACGGCGGCATCTTCGTTCCGCCGCACATCGCCGTCATCCACTCCTTTATGCGTGAGAACTTCGCCGGTTGCGGCAAGATGATCCTGGGTTCCGACTCGCACACCCGCTATGGCGCCCTGGGCACCATGGCCGTGGGCGAGGGCGGAGGCGAGCTGGCAAAGCAGCTGCTGCGCGACACCTACGACGTTGCCTATCCCGGCGTCGTCGCCATCTACCTCACGGGCGCCCCGCGCCCCGGCGTCGGCCCGCACGATGTGGCGCTCGCCATCATCCGCGCCGTCTTTGCCAAGGGCTACGTTAAGAACAAGGTCATGGAGTTTGTGGGCCCCGGCATCGCGAGTATGACGACTGACTACCGCAACGGCGTCGATGTCATGACCACCGAGACCACCTGCCTGTCGAGCATCTGGGCTACCGACGAGGACACACACGCGTTTTTGACCATGCACGGCCGCGGCGACGACTACCGCGAGCTCAAGCCCGCCGATGTTGCCTACTACGACGGCTGCGTCGAGGTCGATCTGTCGAGCGTCAAGCCCATGATCGCGCTGCCGTTCCATCCTTCCAACGGCTTCGAGATTGACGAGCTCAACGAGAATCTCGAGGACATCCTGCACGAGGTGGAGCTCGAGGCTGCCAAGATCGGCGAAGGCAAGACGCACTTTAGCCTGCTCGACAAGATCGTCGACGGCAAGCTGCACGTGCAGCAGGGCGTTATTGCCGGCTGCTCGGGCGGCAACTACGACTCCGTGGTCCAGGCTGCCCGCGTGCTCAAGGGCGCTAACACCGGCTGCGGCGAGTTCTCGCTGTCGGTCTATCCCACAAGCCAGCCCGTGGCGCTCGAGCTTACACGCCGCGGCTATATCTACGACCTTATGGAGGCCGGCGCGATCGTGCGCACGGCGTTCTGCGGCCCGTGCTTTGGTGCCGGTGACACGCCTGCCAACAACGGCCTGTCCATCCGCCACACCACGCGCAATTTCCCCAACCGCGAGGGTTCCAAGCCGGGTAATGGCCAGCTGAGCGCCGTGGCCCTGATGGATGCCCGCTCCATTGCGGCGACGGCTGCCAACGGCGGCGTCCTGACGCCGGCGACCGACCTGCCCGAGGAGACTTGGGACGAGGCCTGCGAGTACACCTTTGACGACGCGCCGTACAAAAAGCGCGTGTACTGGGGCTTTGGCAAGGCGGAGCCTGCCGACGAGCTGGTCGAGGGTCCCAACATCAAGCCGTGGCCCGCGATGGAGCCCCTCGGCGATGACATCCTGCTCAAGGTGTGCTCCAAAATCATGGACCCGGTCACCACGACTGACGAGCTCATTCCCTCGGGCGAGACGAGCTCCTTCCGCTCCAACCCGTTGGGTCTGGCCGAGTTTACGCTCAGCCGTCGCGACCCGGCCTACGTGGGTCGTTCCAAGGAGGTCGACGCCGTGGAGAAGCGCCGCGTTGCTGGCGAGCCAGCAGGCGACCTGGCGGCGCTCGATGCCGAGCTTGCCGGCGTGTTTGAGGCACTGGCCGGCGCGGGTGTCGCTGCCGACGCCAAGGCGACCGAGTACGGCTCCATGCTCTATGCCAAGAAGCCCGGTGACGGTTCTGCTCGTGAGCAGGCCGCGAGCTGCCAGCGCGTAATCGGCGGTCTGGCCAATATCGTTCACGAGTACGCCACCAAGCGCTATCGCTCCAACGTGATGAACTGGGGCATGGTGCCCTTCCAGATGGAGGCCGAGCCCAACTTTGAGGTGGGCGACTACGTCTTTGTGCCGGGTGTCCGCGCCGCGCTCGACGGCGACCTAAAGGACATCGCCGCCTACGTGGTGCGTGCCGACGGCGCGGTCGAGCAGATTGAGCTTTACATTGCCGATATGACGGCAGAGGAGCGTGCCATCGTCAAGGCCGGCTGCCTGATCAACTACAACAAGTTCAAGGCCGCTGCCGAGTAACGCACTTAATTGTCCGCCCGGGGCTTACCCTTTCCCGCCCGCTCACGCGCTTCGCGAGGGTCGCGTTCGGGAAAGGGTAAGCCCCGGGCTACATTTCTGCGTTCTCGTTGGGTCTTGAGGGACGCTAATAAATAGACCTGCTTGATGCCGCCTCTGTTAATGGGGCGGCTTCTTTTTGTCGAAAACCGCCACAAAGGGGACAGGCACCTTTGTGGTGGTTTTTGTTTGTCTCGTTCTGTAACAGGTAGACCCTTATTTGCCGAGCAGTTGTTACAGATTTAGATAAACGGGCACCGCTGAACAATTCATCTCGATCTGTAACATCTGGACCCAAAAACGGCCGCTAGATGTTACAGATTGAGATGGTGAACGCCGGGGCCGAAGATCACCACAAAGGTGCCTGTCCCCTTTGTGGCGGTGGGGGGCGAGCTCGATGTTGCCGTGCTCGTTGAACGACATTCTAATGAGCGTTCCTACAGGATTTCATCCGGGCTGGCGGGTTTGGTTGTTTTGGGGATGCCGAGTTTGGATGACGCGAAATCGTCAACATTGTCCTTGATTCCGTCTCTGGTGTAGACGGTGACCATATAGGTGCTGTGTCCAAATTCGCTCTTGTTGCGCATCGCCCAGGCCTGCCAGTAGGCAGCCCTACCTCGTCCCCTGATTTCTCCGATGCGACGGAGTTCTGTTTGCATCAGCTTCGGGTCATTATTGACGGTTCGACCGGCCTCGTCGGTGAGCCCGCACTGTCCAAGTAGCTTGTCGAGGACTTGGTTCATGTGGCGCTCGTCGGTGTTTGGAGCATAGTCGTAGGCGAGGGTGATGGAATCGAGGGGCTGGTCGTCGATCAAATAATTCATCGCCTGAGGTTCAAGGCAGAAATAAGGAGGCCGTCCGTCGATCTGACCGAGCAGTGGCAACTTTGACCGCCAAATTCCGGTGGGAATTCCATCTTCGTAAAACACGCCGCGACAGATAAAGGAAAGCGAGGTGGCACGCGAGCCGGCGTCGACCATTCCGCGTAAATCGAAGGGCGAGGCGATGCCAAGGGAAAAGGGCGTGATGACGATAAGGAAGAGCATCACGATGGGTACGGCGAGAATGGCGATGACGTTGCGACCGGTGGAATGAGGCGGCTTCATATGCGCTCCTCGAGACAAAGAGCAGGCAAGCTCGATGACAAATGAATAATCTCAGCTAACAATTCAATTTTAATCTCATAACGTGTGACAGCTGGCCGTCGAAACCGAGAACCATCACAAAGGTGCCTGTCCCCTTTGTGGTGGTGAGGAGCGCGCGGCTTCTTTTGGTAATAGTGTTAGCTGGCGGTATCATTAGTGCAAATGGCGCGGGTTTGCATTGTGAGGTGTTTTGCCGTGAGCTGTCCTGGCCGTATTGGATTGATTGTCTTGGCGCTTGCGATCGCTGTGGTTGGCGCGGGCGCTGTCGGTATGGCATTTCTACCTGCTGCGGTGACGGAGCCGGTGGTCAAGCCTGTGACTCAATCTGTCGAACTTCTGACCGGCGACGACAAGCCCGAGACCATTACCGTTGATTTTGATGAGCAGCCGGCTGTGCTGGGTATTAGCAATTATCCGCGTATTCAGCTTGGGGCCATGCGCTATACCACGGATACAAGCCTGATCGATAGGGCGTCCGAGCTACTCAAGGGCAAAACATTTAAGCGTTGGTACGGATATGCGTCCTATCGGGCAAAAGCGAACGACATGGTTGGCGGATGCCACTCTTCCATCGAACTGGACACTGCAAACGGCGCAAAGTTATGTGATGTCTCGTACGATCCAGGCTACGAGGGCAATGAGGGTCCGGGCATCTACATCATGGACGGCGATGTCGCCTATGTCATGGAGGGCGACCAGACCGAGCTCAACGATTTTATGGGTCAGTGTATCCAAGATGCCTATAAACAGACCTGCTTGCCTGACTCGCAGACTGCACGCGATAGTGGGTCTGCCCGTACATGGCTGTTCGAGGATGAGATGCCCTGGACCGTCGAATCGGGAAGTACGGGTTCGGCGAAGGAGTAGAGACCGCGACCACCACAAAGGTGCCTGTCCTCTTTGTGGTGGTTTTCGGTCTGTCTCGATCTGTAACATCTTGGCCGCTAAAAGTGGGCCTGGTGTTACAGATTTAGATTTTTGATCCGGGTGTTTTCTGTTCGTCTCGATCTGTAACAGTTAGACCCTAATTTGCCGATTAGATGTTACAGATTGAGACAAACGGGCGCCGCTGAATAATTCGTCTCGATCTGTAACATCTGGAGCCGGAAACGGTCGATAGATGTTACAGATTGAGATAGTGAGGGGACGAGGCCGCAGCGGGTGAGCGTGCCTGCCCCCTATCTCTTAATCACTCATAAAATCTTATATATAGAGACTTAGATTTATGTATAAGATCGTACAAAGCTGGCAACAATACTTCTCGAACAACGTGAAGCCGCCCCGTAGGGCGGCCACCCCAAGAGAGGTGATTCCATGAGAATCGATAAGCTAGCAATGACGTCGCGCGAGGCGTTGCAGACCGCCATGAGCACGGCTGCCGATGCGCAGGCCGGCGCGGTGGAGCCGATTCACCTGCTGTCTGCCCTGCTCGGTGCCGGCGAGCGCAATATCTCCGTGATCATCGAGCGCATCGGTGCCGATCCGGCCCAGCTTGCACGCTCCACGCAGGATGCCATCGACCACGCGCCCAAGGTTTCGGGCGAGGGCCAGCAGATGGGCCTGTCCAACGAGCTCGTCCGCGTCATCGAGAAGGCCGAGAAGAAGGCCACCAAGATGGGCGACAGCTTTGTGGTGACCGAGCATCTGCTGATGGCGCTTGCCGAGGACAAGGGCGAGGCCGGCCGCGTTCTTCGCGACGCCGGCGTCACCAAGGAGCGCATCGAGCAGGTCTACGAGGAACTGCGCGGCGATGACCGCGTGACGTCTGCCGAGGACAAGACCCAGTTTGAGGCGCTGGAGCAGTACGGACGCAATATCTGCGATCTTGCCCGCGCCGGTAAGCTCGACCCGGTCATCGGCCGTACCAACGAGATCCGTCGTACCATTCAGGTCCTGTCCCGCCGCACCAAGAACAACCCCGTGCTCATCGGTGAGCCGGGCGTCGGTAAAACAGCTATCGTCGAGGGCATCGCCCAGCGTATCGTGGCCGGCGACGTGCCGAGTACGCTGCGCGACCGCGACCTCATCGAGCTCGACATGAGCGCGCTGGTCGCCGGCGCCAAGTACCGCGGTGAGTTCGAGGACCGCTTGAAGGCCGTGCTCAAGGAGGTACAGAAGTCCGAGGGCAAGGTCATCCTGTTCATCGATGAGCTCCACACCATCGTGGGCGCGGGTGCCACCGAGGGCTCCATGGACGCCGGCAACATCCTCAAGCCGGCGCTCGCCCGTGGCGACCTGCATGCGATCGGCGCGACCACGCTCGACGAATACCGCAAGTACATCGAGAAGGACGCGGCGCTCGCCCGTCGTTTCCAGACCGTTATGGTGAGCGAGCCTACCGTCGAGGACACCATCTCGATTCTGCGTGGCCTCAAGGAGAAGTACGAGATCTTCCACGGCGTGCATATCACCGATAGTGCACTCGTGGCCGCCGCCGACCTCTCCGATCGCTACATCGCCGACCGCTTCCTGCCCGACAAGGCCATCGACCTGGTCGATGAGGCCGCAAGCCGCCTGCGCATGGAGCTCGACAGCATGCCGGTCGAGATCGACGCCACCACGCGTCAGCTCACCCAGCTGCAGATCGAGGAGCAGGCGCTCATGAAGGAGACCGACGACGCCTCCAAGGAGCGTCTGGAGGCCCTGCGCCAAGAGATTGCCGAGGTCCAGGAAAAGCTCAACGTGCAAAAGGCCGGCTGGCTCAACCAAAAGAACGCCATCGACCACGTGCAAGAGCTCAAGGGACAGCTCGACGAGGCCAGGAGCGAAGAGGAGCGCGCGACGCGCAACGGCGATCTGGGTCGTGCGTCCGAGCTGCGCTACTCCGTGATTCCTGGTCTGCAGCAGCAGATTCAGGATTCCGAGGCTGCGCTCGAGGCGCAAAAGCAGCAGGACGGCGAGGGTCTCAACGAACAGGTGACCTCTGATGAGATCGCCGAGGTCGTGAGCGCCTGGACCGGCGTGCCCGTCTCCAAGATGATGCAGGGCGAGCTCGACAAGCTGAAGGGCCTGGAGGGCGAGCTGCATAAGCGCGTCATCGGCCAGGACGAGGCCGTCTCCGCCGTCGCCGCAGCTGTGCGCCGCAGCCGTGCGGGCCTCTCCGATCCGGACAAGCCCATCGGAAGCTTCTTCTTCCTGGGTCCTACCGGCGTGGGTAAGACCGAGCTCGCCAAGGCGCTTGCCGAGTGCCTGTTCGATGACGAGCGTGCGCTCGTGCGTATCGACATGTCCGAGTACATGGAGAAGTTCAGCGTCCAGCGTCTGATCGGTGCGCCTCCGGGATACGTGGGCTACGACGAGGGCGGACAGCTCACCGAAGCCGTGCGCCGTCGTCCGTACTCCGTGATCTTGCTTGACGAGATGGAGAAGGCCCATCCAGATGTCTTCAACGTGCTGCTGCAGGTGCTTGACGACGGCCGTCTGACCGACGGTCAGGGTCGCCAGGTGTCCTTCAAGAACACGATTATCATCATGACGAGCAACGTGGGCTCCAAGGCTATCGCCGAGCTTTCGGGCAAGGACGAGGAGGAGATGCGCCATCAGGTCGACGCGGCCATGGCTCAGACCTTCCGCCCCGAGTTCCTCAACCGTATCGACGATATCGTGGTGTTCCATCCGCTCGGCATGGCGCAGATCGAGAAGATCGTCGACATCCAGCTCGCCGACGTCCGCGCGCGTCTGGCCAAGGAGCGCATGACGCTTGCCATCACCCCGGCGGCCAAGCAGATGCTCGCCGTGGGCGGCCTGGACCCGGTCTTTGGCGCCCGTCCGCTCAAGCGTCTGGTCCAGCGCGAGGTCGTGGATGCCATCGCCGCCGCTATCATCGACGGCACGGTGCGCGAGGGCGATCAGGTGACGGTCGATGTCGACAAGGACGGCGGCTTTACCGTCGTGTGCGACAATACGCCGGCGGCCACCTACGAGGTCCCCGACGCCGAGTAGATTTTTGGGAGATGCCTTAAAACCTGCCAGTCGTCTCTAAACGCCAAGGGCGGCGGATCCAATTGGGTCCGCCGCCCTTTTTCGTGCGACAATCGATGATGTTGAACGGATGCGATGCAAGGAGCTATGCAGATGAAAGACGAGAACAAGACGAACGCACCGGCGGCTGAGGCAGTGCCCGCCGCACCCAAGCCTGCGCCTAAACCGGCGCCCAAGCCGCGCGACCCCTACATCCGCGCCGAGAACGAGGACGACGACGGCTACGATCCCTACAGCGATCGCCGCCCCGAGCGCGAGCCGATGTTCGAAGCCGACCCGTGGCGCTGAGTGCCACCCAAAAGGCCGCCAATAAGTTGCGGTGAAATAGGGACTGTTTTGCAGTTTGATCAGCAAAAACCGTCCCTATTCCACCGCAACTGCGTTAGGGATGTGGATGTCGGGCGGCTGTCTTCGGGCTGGCTAGTCCTGGGCCTTGATGCTCGGCAGGAGAATCTGGGCGAGGTAGTCGGTCTCGAGTTTGGTCGCGGTGTCTGCCTTGCCGTCTTTACCGACCAGGTCGTTTTTGATCTGGCTGTATGTGTAGCGGTTGCCGGTCGTGAGCTCGACAAGCTCAATCGCCGTGTCCATGGGGTAGGTCGACACGGGGTTCTGCGTGCGCCCGTTGATGGTTTGCGGAATCACGTACGGATAGACAGGGCCGCTGGCGTAGACGGTGTAGCCGTTGCCCAGGCTGACCGTGCCCAAAACCGTATCGCCGTCATCGGGGGTAAAGGTATCGCCGTCGCGCACTGCGACAAGCGTCACGAGCGGTGTGTTGGTGTCGCTGTCCAGATAAATGCACAGCGTGCTGCCGTTTTGCCAGGTTGCGACCTTGCCATACCACTCAACCGGAATATCGAGCTGATACAGGTTCGTCGCCTTGTGCCGAGCGTCGGCATCGCGGGCGGACTGAGCCTCGCTTGCGCTTACGGCGTTGGCGGCGGCATCGCGGCGCGTAATTGCCGCCTGCTGGAGTATCTTTGCCGCGGCGGCAGAGCTTGCGCCCCCTTCCTCGGCATACTTGGCGGCGGCATCGATCTGGTCGTCAGTCACCGTGTCGGCCGAAGGTACCTTGAGCTTAAAGGTGGCTTGAGCGCGCAGATCCTGCCCATCGCTCTTAATGGTGACCTGCGCCTTGGTGGTCGGGACGGTGTAGATGGTGCCGTCTTCCGCGATGGGGGATCCAGCAATGGAGAGCGTGTAATCGCCGGGCAGCAGCTTAATGCCGCGACCGTGCTCGTCAACGTAGAGCGTTTCGCTCACAGAAGAGCCGTCGGAGTCCTGGCCACTCACCTGCACGGGGATCTTTGAGCCGGTGGAGCAGTCGAGCCCCGCGGCATGTACGCCAATTTGCACCGACATCATGGTATGGGCGTTTGCGGCAACCACGGCGGCCCGCTCTTGCTGGTATCCGTTCCAAGCCGCATAGCCCGCGCCGCCGGCGACGAGCGCGATGGCAACAACGCCTGCCACCATCAGGTTGCGTCGCCTGGGCGACATCTTGCGATGGCGAACCTCGGCCTCGCGTGCCGAGGGAACGGACGGCAGGGGAATATCGCCCATGGCGATGGTCTCGTCTACGGCAGGCGCAGAGCCTAAGCCAGGGAGCTCGCGGGTCAGCGAATCTTCGGCGGGCAAGCTGTCGAGCAAGATGGTTTCCTCGCTCGTGTCGGATTCGGGCTGGTCGTCGGCCTCGCATTCGGATTCCTCGTGCCCCGCCTCGTCTTCGGTGGGCGCGGCGCCATCGTCTTTTGCATCCTGATCATCGGGCTGCGCTTCGATTTCCGGCTCATCTCGCACATCAACGCTCGAATCGTCAAACGCAATCTCGGCCAGTGCAATCTGGTCAAGGCTCTCCAGGGCCTCGGCACACGCTTCTGCATCTTGGGCCGCATCCTCTTGGCCCATCGTCTCATCTTTCATATATCCCCCAAGCTCAATATCGGGACAACACTGTACCCAAAAATGGAGCCATATAAAGCGCATGCGAAATATAAGATCCGATTTAACCCGAGTGCATCGTTTAGCCGCATCCTCGCGGCAGCAAAAAGCCCCCGGAACGTGAACGAATCACATTCCGGGGGCCCTGCAATGCGTTGAGTTGCGCGGAGCCGGTTATGCGGCTTCGTACTCAAGCGATGTTTGCGTCAGGCGCGTTACTCAGCGTGCGCGTAATCAACCTTGGCGCGGCGAGCGGTGGCCTTCTCCCAGTCGCTGGTGCCCTCAAAGACATCCTGCTTGTAGGGATTGCGGCCGAGCTTCTTGGCGCGGTAGGCGATGTAGATGATCGCGGCGACGTTGGCGACCAGTGCGGCGATCGAGACTGCGGTGGCGGCACCGGGGTCCAGCGTGGAGTGGGTCACAAAGATGGACTCCTCCTGGAAATACGGGAACACCTGGGCAAACATGCACCAAATGGCCAGCGTAAAGGCGCGGTTCTGGATCCATCCACCCTTGTTCCAGATAAAGGCGGCGACGGTGGGCGCCAGCAGCAGCGCAAAGCCGCAGAACCAGGAGTGGGTGGGCAGGCAGTTGTAGGTGTAGCAGAAGTTCCAGATATCGTAGGCGATGATGTAGACCCAGGTCATGTCGGGCCACAGCATGTCGGTCTGATCCTCGGAGGCGTAGACGCTCCACCAACCGGTCATGCAGAAGATGTTGATGAGACCGGCGATGCCGTTGAACACGTTGTTCCAGCCGGCCAGCTGCGTAGCACCTTCGGAGGTGACCCAAGTGGACTGGCCCAGGACAAAGAAGTGATAGGCGCTCTCAAAGTCGGACACGACGGCGATCATGATGTTGATGGCGACGATCACAAACGGCCATGCGCGGAACCAATGCGCCTTGCCGATCTTGCCCCACTGGTACTTAATGGCAATGAAGCCCCAGCAACCGGCCAGCGCCGCGTATACCTTGGCGTAGTGGAACCAGCTGTTCTGGTACACATGGGTGGGGTTGGTGAGTGCCCACTCGGCACCTTGCGAAACGCCGATGGCGATGGCGACGCAGTAGATGGTCATGGCCAGCGGGGCCACGCCAAAGATGATTGCCGCGCCCAGCTTAGTGCGGCGGCCGACCTCGTTGAGCACGATCAGGCCAATAAAGACCATGGCCCAGCCGGCCCAGTGGATAAGGGTATCGCTACCCCAAACATCGAACAGCATGCTGCTCTCCTTTCACACGCCCGCGGCCCCTCTTCCGATCGCGGGCAGTTTGGCCAAATGTCGTCAGTCCTGGGGCTTGCGCTCCGGATACTTGGCGGTATAGCCCTCGATGTGGAGTGTCGAGGCGATGATTTCCTTGACCGTCTCGTCGGGCACATCGGGGTGCGTGCGGATATACATCAACAACCCCATGATGAGGGTGTAGAACGTCTCGTAGACATGGTCGATGCGTAGCTCATGATGGGCGACAAAATCCACCACGGTGGTGTCGCAGATATACTGCGCCACGCGCTGGACCACGTTGTGCAAAAAGCCGCCGTAGAGCGCGCCGCTGCTCGAGGTGAGCGTGCTCGGCAGCTCGTGGCCGCTCACGACCAGGTGCTTAAAGAGCGGGGCGACGGTGTCGAGTGCGCCTTCGATGTCGCCGACCGTGCGGCTGGCGTTCCACTGCTCGAGCTCGGAGATAAAACCGTCGATTGCCTCGTCCATGACGGCAGTGACGGCGGCGTCCATATCGGCGAAGTAGTGGTAGAACAACGAGCGCGTACAGCCGGCACGCTTGGTCACGGCCGATACCGAAAGATGCGACACGCCCAGCTCGGAGCTCACGGCGCGCACGGCGGCGAGAATCTCTCGACGGCGTTCGTCGCCCGTCAAGCGCTTTGCCGCGCTGTCGGGCGCGGGGACGGCGTCGGCCACAGAGGTGTTCGCTGCGTTACTGCTCATGCGCTTGCCGCCTTTCATCCGTTTGAGCCTGACCGTTCGCCTAACAGTCTTGAATATTGTTGACGGTTCGTCAATACTATTTTTGACACAATGTCAACAATGGCGGGTGAACGGTATAGGGGCATGCCCGACCTGCAAAAAAAGAGGGGCGCCGCGGTCTCGCCGGACTGCGGCAAGAGAAGGGACAACCATGATTCTCAACGGACCGGGAATTAGTTACACCGAGCCCGACATCGGTTCGGAGTTCGTGCCGCCGCTGCCGGAGCATCCGCGCGAGGCAATCGTCAAGCTGTGCGAGCACTGCACTAACCGTCTGCTGCATCGCGACGAGCTGCTGGGCTACGAGTACTGGTCGTTTGCCGAGGCCGCAACCGACGAGCAGGCCGAAGTGCTCTGCAAGATGAAGATGCGCCGTCCCTATACGCTGCCCGAGATGGTCAAGCTCACCGGCATGCCTGAGGCCCAGATCGAGAAGATGCTCGACGACA
Organism: Collinsella sp. AM34-10; assembly: GCF_003469185.1. Classification (GTDB taxonomy): domain Bacteria; phylum Actinomycetota; class Coriobacteriia; order Coriobacteriales; family Coriobacteriaceae; genus Collinsella. The sequence continues at coordinate 243,435 of NZ_QSIL01000002.1, forward strand.
TGAGCTACACGGGTCTGCTCGAGTACAACTGGGAAAATCCCGAGCGCGCCAAGCAGTGGGTGCTGCCCATGTTGGTACCGGGTTCCGCCGAGTTCCTCAACATGCGCGTGGGCCAGCTCGAAGAGCACCCGGTCTATGCCAAGTTCTTTGAGCAGGCGTCCAAGGGACCGCTGTCCAAGGCCACGCCGATGGTGCCGCCCGGAGGTGCCGGCATCGGCATGCACGTCATTCCGGTCGAGAAGGCCATTGACGCCGCGAGCACCTCGGTGCCGATCGAGCATATCGAGCATTGGCTCGACAAATACGATGGCAAATATGCCGCCAGCACCTGCAGCTGCCGCGCGAGCCGTCGCGTGATGGGCGAGGGCTGCGCCGACGACCCCGCCGACTGGTGCATCGCCGTGGGCGATATGGCCGACTACGTGGTTGAGACCGACCGCGGCCACTATGTGACGCGCGAGGAGGTTTACGACATCCTGCGCCAGGCCGAGGACAACGGCTTTGTGCACCAGATCACCAATATCGACGGTGAGAACAAGATCTTCGCCATCTGCAACTGCAACGTCAACGTGTGCTATGCCCTGCGCACCTCTCAGCTGTTCAACACGCCCAACCTGTCGCGCTCGGCCTATGTCGCCAAGGTCGAGAAGGACAAGTGCGTGGCCTGCGGTCGCTGCGTTGAGGTGTGTCCGGCCGGCGCCGCCAAGCTGGGCCAGAAGCTCTGCAGCAAAAAGGCCGGCGGACAGGTGCCCGAGTATCCGCGCCAGGAGCTGCCCGACGCCACCAAGTGGGACCACACCAAGTGGTCGCCCAACTACCGCAACGACAACCGCATCGAGACGCATGAGTCCGGCACCGCGCCCTGCAAGACGGCCTGCCCCGCGCATGTCGCCGTTCAGGGCTATTTGAAGCTCGCGGCTCAGGGCCGCTATGACGAGGCGCTGGCGCTCATCAAGCGTGAGAACCCGCTGCCCGCTATCTGCGGCCGCGTGTGCAACCGCCGCTGTGAGGATGCCTGCACCCGCGGCCGTGTGGACGCCGCCGTGGCTATCGACGAGGTCAAGAAGTTCATCGCCCAGCGCGATCTTGATGCCGCGACCCGCTATGTCCCACCCGTGGTGACCCCGACGCGTGCCGGCGGCTTCGACCAGAAGATCGCCATCATCGGTGCCGGTCCGGCAGGTCTGTCCTGTGCCTTCTATCTGGCCGAGAAGGGCTACAAGCCCGTCGTGTTCGAGAAAAACGAGCGCCCGGGCGGTATGCTCACCTACGGCATTCCCAGCTTTAAGCTGCAGAAGGATGTTATCGAGGCCGAGGTCGAGGTCATTCGCCTGATGGGCGCCGAGTTCCGCTATGGCGTGGAGGTCGGTCGCGACGTGACGCTCGACGAGCTGCGCGAGCAGGGTTTTAAGGCCTTTTATGTTGCCATCGGCTGCCAGGGCGGCCGCTTCGCCGGTATTCCGGGCGAGGATGCCGAGGACGTGACCGTGGCCGTCGACTTTTTGCGCGAGGTCAACAGTGGCAAGATCGACGCGCTGCCCGGCCGCACCATCGTGGTGGGCGGCGGCAACGTGGCCATCGACGTCGCGCGCAACGCCTGCCGTCTGGGTTCCGAGCACGTTGAGATGTTCTGCCTGGAGAGCGAGGCCCAGATGCCCGCCAGCGAGGAGGAGCGTCGCGAGGCCGTTGAGGACGGCGCTCACATCAGCTGCGGCTGGGGCCCCAAGGAGGTTCACCTGGACGAGGCCGGTCGTGTGTGCGGTATCACCTTCAAGCGCTGCACGCGTGTCTTTGACGACGAGGGCCGGTTTGCGCCCGAGTACGACGAGAACGATCTGCGCCGCGTCGATGCCGACCGCGTGGTCATGTCGATTGGCCAGTCCATTGTGTGGGGCGACCTGCTGGCTGGCTCCAAGGTGGAGCTCGGCCGCGGCCAGGGTGCTCTTGCCGACCCCCAGACCTATCAGACCGCTGAGCCCGACATCTTTGTGGGCGGCGACGTCTACACCGGTCCGAGCTTTGCCATCGACGCCATCGCCGCCGGTCACGAGGCCGCCGTGTCCATCCATCGCTTTGTGCAGCCGGGATCCACGCTCACCATCGGCCGCAACCAGCGCCACTACACCGCGCTCGACCGCGACGATGTCGTGATCGAGAGCTACGACAACGCGAGCCGCGAGGTGGCGCATGTCGACCGCGAGCGCGAGAAGGCTGCACCCTTTAGCGAGTACGTCGAGACCTTTACCGAGGAGCAGGTGCGCGCCGAGACCGCCCGCTGCCTGGGCTGCGGTGCCTCGATCGTCGACCCCAACAAGTGCATCGGCTGCGGCTTGTGCACCACCAAGTGCGCGTTCGATGCCATCCACCTGGATCGCGATCGCCCCGAGTGCTCCACGATGGTCAAATACGAGCAAAAGCTCCCAAGCCTGGGTAAGTACGCGCTCAAGCGCGCCATCAAAATCAAATTCGGGAAGAAGTAAAAGAACCTAACAAGTAAGCGAACGGCGCAGAGAACGGTTGGACAGCGAGCGGGTCCCAGGCGTGGCGAGGTGCCTTGAAAGAGGAGGGCATAGGGCTTTTGCCCATGCCCGACGATTGAAAGGCAGATCGCCCGTCTGGGGCTCGCGCAGCGTCAAGCCGACCGCCGTTCGTTAGAACGGCGGAAGGAATTAAAAGTGCACGAGCTCGGAATCGTTTACCACATCATTCGCGATGTCGAGAACGTGGCGCGCGCCAATGGCGTGAGTCGCGTTTCGAGCGTCACGCTGCTGCTGGGCGAGGTCTCGGGCGTCGTTCCCGACTTGCTGCTCGACGCTTGGCGCTGGGCGGCAGATAAAAAGCCCATCGCGCAGGGCGCGGAGCTTATTGTGGAGCCTGTCGAGGCCGTGACGCATTGCGAGGCGTGCGGCCGCGACTATGCGACAGTCGAGCACGGCAAGACCTGCCCTCATTGCGGCAGCGGCGAGACATACCTGCTGCAGGGCCAGGAGGTCATGATTAAGCAGATTGAGACCCCCGACGAGGAACCGGCAGACGCTGCCCCCGACGGCCCTTCCGACGTCCTCGACGCCGTCGATGCCGCCCACCCCCTCCACATCGTCTAGGATTCCCTATAAGTTGCGGTGAAATAGTTCCTAAATCCAGCCTTCTGGCTCTTAAACAAGAACTATTCCACCGCAACTTTTTTGAGTGGTTTCGTAGATCATAAGTCGCGCAAATAGTCAAGTCATACCTGTTTGAACAATGTAGCGGCAGTACAAGCGCATTCGCGCTTGCCTAAAATCGATATTAATGAACAGTCTGCTTGCATCTGTAAAATGCGTGGCTTGATGAGCGACGCCTTGGCGGGTAATGAGTCGAAAAGCAGCAACGTAACCAACTTGTAACAAACTTAGACGTTTAAACAAATAATCCAACCTTTTGCGGATTTAGCTATAATTCCACAAACCAAACAGGTATACTCCTTTCATGTCGTGTAGGAATTACGTAGACAAAAAGGAGGTTATGTGATGGTAAGTATTGTTCTTGCTAGCCACGGGGACTTGGCAGCTGGAATCAAGCAGACGGGCTCGATGGTCTTTGGCGATCAGCCGTCTGTGGCCGTGGTCTCGCTCGAGCCGAGCATGGGCCCCGACGACTTCCGTGCTAAGGTCGAGGAAGCAATCGCTTCCTTCGAGGACCAGGAGCAGGTGCTCTTCCTCGTTGATCTGTGGGGCGGCACGCCGTTCAACCAGATTAGCGGGCTCATCGAGGGCCATGATTCCTGGGCTATCGTCACCGGTGTCAACCTGCCTATGCTCATCGAGGCATATTCGCAGCGCTTTGATGCAAAGAACACTGCACATGCGATCGCAAAACATCTCGTGACTGAGGCTAAGGCTGGCGTGCGCGTCAAGCCCGAGTCTCTGGAGCCCGAGGAGAAGAAGCCGGCTGCGGCCGCCGCTGCTCCTGCAGGCGCCATCCCTCCGGGAACGGTCATCGGCGACGGGCACATCAAGATTGCCCACGTCCGTATCGACACCCGTCTGCTGCATGGTCAGGTGGCCACCACGTGGACCAAGCAGATCAACCCCAACCGCATCATCGTGGTTTCCGACGGCGTTGCTCACGACGAGCTCCGCAAGACCATGATCGAGCAGGCTGCCCCTCCGGGAGTCCATGCCAACGTCGTGCCTATCAAGAAGATGGCCGAGGTCGTCAAGGACACGCGTTTTGGTGACACCAAGGCCATGCTGCTCTTCGAGAACCCGCAGGATCTGCTCAAGGCCATCGAGGCCGGCGTCGACATCAAGGAAGTCAACATCGGTTCCATGGCTCACTCCAAGGGCAAGGTCGTCGTCACCAACGCCGTCGCTATGGGCGATGACGACGTTAAGACCCTCGAGGCCCTCAAGGCCAAGGGCGTCAAGTTCGAGGTCCGCAAGGTTCCTTCGGATGCCTCCGAGGATCTCGATGCCATGTTGAAGAAAGCTAAGGCCGAACTGGCCGCTCAAGCATAGTAAAGGAGGGTCCGATACATGTCTGCAATCACTATTCTGCTTGTTGCGATTGTCGCGTTGCTTGCCGGTATGGAAGGCATTCTGGATGAGTTCCAGTTCCATCAGCCGCTCGTGGCATGCACGCTTATCGGTCTCGTAACCGGTCACCTTCAGGAGGGCATCCTCCTGGGCGGTTCGCTCCAGATGATGGCCCTTGGCTGGGCTAACGTCGGCGCCGCCGTCGCGCCTGACGCCGCTCTGGCCTCGGTCGCTTCTTCGATCATCATGGTGCTCGCCCTCAACGGCGGCGCCACTGATTCGGCCAAGGCCGTTACCGCGGCCATCGCCGTCGCCGTCCCGCTGTCGGTCGCTGGTCTGTTCCTGACCATGATCTGCCGTACCATTGCTACCGCTATCGCTCACGCCATGGACGGTTGCGCCGAGAAGGGCGACTTCTCCGGCATCGAGCGCTGGCAGTACGCTGCCATCCTCATGCAGGGCCTTCGTATCGCCATCCCGGCAGTACTTCTGTGTGTTATCCCGGCCGAGGCTGTTACCAACGCGCTTAACGCTATGCCCGACTGGCTGTCCGGCGGCATGGCCGTCGGCGGCGGCATGGTCGCTTCCGTCGGTTACGCCATGGTCATCAACATGATGGCCACCAAGGAGACCTGGCCGTTCTTCATCCTCGGCTTTGTCCTTGCTGCCATCCCTCAGCTCACGCTGATCGCCCTTGGCCTCATCGGCATCTCCCTTGCCCTCATCTACCTTGGCCTTAAGGATCTGGCCAAGCAGGGTGGCGGCACGGGCGGTGGCTCCGGCGACCCGCTCGGCGACATTCTGAACGATTACGAGTAGGAGGGGAGTGATACATATGGCAGAGAACAAGATTCAGCTCACCAAGGCTGACCGTAAGAAGGTTTGCTTCCGTCATCAGTTCCTTCAGGGCTCGTGGAACTACGAGCGTATGCAGAACGGCGGCTGGTGCTTCGCAATGATCCCTGCGATCAAGAAGCTCTACACCAGCAAGGATGACCAGATTGCCGCGCTTAAGCGCCACCTGGAGTTCTATAACACCCACCCCTATGTTTCCGCCCCCGTCATTGGCGTTACCCTCGCCCTCGAGGAGGAGCGCGCCAACGGTGCTCCGATCGATGACGTCGCCATCCAGGGCGTCAAGGTCGGTATGATGGGCCCGCTCGCCGGCGTCGGTGACCCCGTCTTCTGGTTCACCCTTCGCCCGATTCTGGGCGCTCTGGGCGCTTCCCTGGCCATGTCCGGCAGCATCGTCGGTCCGTTGCTGTTCTTCTTCGCGTGGAACATCATCCGTTACGCTTTCCTGTGGTACACACAGGAGTTTGGCTACAAGGTCGGCTCCTCTATCGCCAAGGACCTCTCCGGCGGTCTGATGGGCAAGGTCACCGAGGGCGCTTCCATCCTGGGTATGTTCATCATCGGCGCCCTGGTCGAGCGCTGGGTGTCCATTTCCTTCACCCCGATCGTCTCCACGGTCAAGCAGTCTGCTGGCGCCTTTATCGACTGGGCTAGCCTGCCTTCCGGTTCCGAGGGTATCAAGGAAGCGCTGACGATGTACAACTCCGTCGGTGCTACCGCCCTTGATCAGATGAAGGTCACCACGCTCCAGGGTAACCTCGATCAGCTCATCCCCGGCCTTGCCGCCGTGTGCCTGACCCTGCTGGTCTGCAAGCTCCTCAAGAAGAAGGTCAGCCCGATCGTCATCATCCTGGCTCTCTTCGCCGTCGGCATCATCGGTCGCTTCTGCGGCTTCATGTAAGCACGCTTCGGCTTAAGACCGAGAGTTGCTAGGTAAGGGCTTTTGAGCCATTGAAACGGACCGCACCCGGTGGGTACACTGGATGCGGTCCGATTGTTTTTATTGGAGGGCGAGGCGCGTATGGCGCAATCTCAGAACAGCACGGTCGATCTGGCAACGCCGGCAACCTGCCTGATGGGGCTTACCAGCCACGGTAACGTGATGGTGGGCAATAAGGCGTTTGAGTACTATAACGAGCGCAATCCCGAGGATTATATTCAAATCCCGTGGGACGAGGTCGACTATATTGCCGCCGAGGTTTTGCGCGGCACCAAGAAGATTACGCGTTTTGCCATCTTCACCAAGGACAACGGTCACTTTACGTTTTCGACGCGCGACGACAAAGAGACGCTTCGCGCGGTCCGCAAGTACGTCGACGAGAATAAGCTCGTGCGTTCGCCCGACTTTATCGATGTGACGGCCAAGGGCGCCAAGAGCATCCCCGCTGCCATCAAGAGCCTTTTCCACAGAGACAGCTAATCGTTGGCGATAGATGGCGGAAAATGCATCCCGGAATTTGTTCTCATTCCGGGATGCATTTTCCTTTTGAGGGCCAGTTGGGAAAGCTTGTCCCATTATTTCGCGTTATTCCGGGTTATTCTTTCCGATATTGAGGATTGCCCTCGGAAACTATTCGCTATAGAGCCTTCTCGATGAGTGGCCATGCGCTACATGGCAAAGGGGTAAATCTGCTACACTAGTACAACATGCCTCCGTAGCTCAGGGGATAGAGCACCGCTCTCCTAAAGCGGGTGTCGACGGTTCGAATCCGCCCGGGGGCACCAGGGAATATGACGGCGTCGCGGGAGCGGCGCCGTTTCTGGTTTGCGGGGGCCGCCGTGCTGCTCGCCCGTGGGGGACTGGCATCTGTTTCCTAGAGTGCGCTGCGGTAAATCTTTCTCGCGTTGTCCAGCGTGAGCTTCCTGAAGCTGCCGAAGAGCTCTCCGCGGTTGATCTTGAGGCCCGGAATCATCTTTTCGATATCGTCCTCGGTGACTCCGAACTCCGATAGCGCGCGTGGCATTCCCAGCGAGACGAAGAAATCCTGCAGCTCGTCGATGGTCGCTTCGACCGCGTACTCGATTGCCTGCTCGGGGGTTACCTCCACATCGAGCTCGTCCGCGTCCGAATCGATGGGTTCGATGCCAAGGGCCTGGGCGCTGAACTCCAGGAAGCGCTCAGGGTGCTCTCGCCATACGTAGCGCATCCAGGCGGGGAAGATGACGGCGAGGCCGGCGCCGTGCGTGATCTTGGTGTCCAGTGCGGATAGCTCGTGCTCAAGGCCGCGGCAGGTCCAATCGCCGTCGCGCAGGGCGTTATGGGCGAGCGTACCCACCCACATGATCTCGGCGCGGGCGTCGTAGTCATCGGGGTTCTCCATCACCTTGGGCGCCGCCTCCCTCGCGGCGCGCACTAGCCCGCAGGCGATGTTGTCGGTTACGCCCACGGCGGGCTCGCCGGAGAAGAGTCGCTCCATGATATGGGCGATCATGTCGGTCACTCCCGCGGCGGTCTGGCAGGCGGGCAGGCTGAAGGTCAGCTCCGGGTCGAGGAAGGCGATGGCCGGGCGGTTGAGGTCCGTGTTAATGCTGCATTTGAGGTGCTCCTCGTCGTTGCTGATAACGCAGGAGTTAGAGGCCTCGGAACCGGATGCGGGGATGGTCACCACGCAGGCGACGTCGATGCGGTCGGCGGGAACGGCGCGCTTGCGGAAGAAGTCCCATACGTCGCCGTCGTATACCGCCCCAGTGCGATGGCCTTCGCGCAGTCCATGACGGAGCCGCCGCCCACGGGCAGGATGATGTCGGCGTCGTTTGCCCGTGCGAGCTCGACGCCTTCTCGTGCCAAGCCTATTTCGGGGTTTGGACGCACCCCTCCAAGCCCGATGTGCTCCACGCCCGCGGCATCGAGCGATGCCCTCACGCGGACGAGCGTTCCGCAGCGAACTGCGGAACCCCTGCCGTAGACAATGAGCGCTCAGCGGTAGCCGGAGGCGGACAGAGTCCCCCAACCTTGTCGGTCGCTTTTCGCCCAAAGACAAAGCGGGTGGGGGAGTAGAAGGAGAAATCGTTCATGGAGCTCCAATCTGGCGTTTCGCCCTACATGCGCGGAGGAGTTTTTCGGGCGCATCGCCTGCGTTCGCGTCGCAATCTCGGCGGCGCGGTGCGGTCCGTGGATTCCATCGTATCGCCCGCGGCACCCCTTACCGACGATTGAGGCGAGTCTGCATTTCGCGGCGCGACGTCCACCTGGCGGACGATATCCGTTCGCGACACGTGGCCGTCCCGGTCGCAATAGCGTATGCGCACCGGGTTGCCGAGATGGGCCTGCGACCCCTTCTCCTGATGCGAGCGCGCGAGACGGGTGAGCAGCGGCGCGAGCACCTGCTCGACCGTCTCCTCCCGATACCACGCCGCCACGGGCAACCCGTTCACGTCAAACCCGTACGTTCGCCATGCCATTCGCCTCGCCGCCTTCGCCGAACGAAACCGCGTATCCAGACCGCCGGTCCCCCACCCAGCACTTCGACGAGCCTTCGCGCTCACTTCTGCGGTCGGGATGCGCCCGCGAGGCGCTCGGCAGGCAGCGCCATTTCCGCTCGCTGTGTCGAGCGCGAGTGTCGAGAAGTCGCCATATGCCACTCAGATGTAGCATGGAGTGCCGAAGTGCACGCGCCCGTGACGAAACACTGGCGCCAACCCGTTCCGCGCACCACCCCGCCCGTAAGGTGTGTGGCGAAAGGAGGACCAGCCGCATGAACATCCCCGAGACACAGAGCCTACCTCGATCGCATTCCGCACGAGCTTCTCTGACATTTCCGCCCATTACCACGTGGAGGTCCCCGTCACGGAGATCGCCTACGCATACGACTACATCAATTCCCGGCATGCCCCGCGCAGGCAGGCCACGCTGAACGACGGGTCCGCGGCCCGGCAGGACGAATGACGCGCTTCGGCACAGGCCATGCCGAAACGCGTCACGCAAGCAAAGGAAGGAAGCCAACATCACATGAGCATCATCGCAGCACGCATCGACAACCGCCTGCTACACGGCATAGTGGCAACCCAGTGGGTACCCGAGTTCCGTCCGCAGCGTCTCATGGTCATCGATGACATCGTCGCCAACGACCCGACCAAGAAGGCCGCCATGCGGATGGCAAAGCCCTCGGGAGTCGCCCTCTCCATTATCAACAAGGAGACGGCTCTCACGAACTATCGGGCGGGCAAGTACGACGACCACACGGTCTTCATCGTGGCGCGAGACCCCCAGACCATCCTCGACGTCATACAGACGGGCCAGGTTGTTCCCACACTCGTGGTCGGAGGCACAGTCTTTCCCGAAGAGGGGTCAGACGCCGTCCAGGTGAGCAGTCGCGCCTACGTCACCAAAGACGAGCTGCCCGCATATCGAGCGATTGCTGGCACCGGCTGCGACATCACCGTTCGCTATGTGCCGGCCGACAAGCCCGTAGAGCTCTCCAGCATCATCACGCTTTAGCAAGGGAGTGAACTTATGACACCATCCATCATCCAGATAGCCGTCGTTACACTCATCGCCTTCATCTACGGAGCCGAGAAGAACGCGGGACAAATTCTCACGAACATGTCCGTCACGCCAGCATGGTTCGTCGGACTTGCGCTCGGCGACCCCGTAACCGGCCTCGCCGTCGGCGCCATCGTCCAACTCATGAGCCTGGGCGTGGCGGCCATGGGAGGAGCCTCCGTCCCCGACTATCCCACTGCCGCCATCATTGGCGCCGTCGTTGCCATCACCTCGGGTCAGGAGGCGAGCGTCGGCGTTGCCGCCGGAATCGCAGTCGGCATGCTCGGCCTTCAGCTCGACGTCATCGCCAAGACGGCAAACGGCTTCCTCGGGCGTACCTCGCAGCGCTTTGCCGAAGAGGGCAAGTACTCGCAGATGAAGAGCGTACTTTTCCTCGGTCCGGTCTTCTATGGCCTTACGGCGGCCATCCCCACGTTTGCCGTACTGCTCTTTGGCGCCGATGCCGTCAACGCTTTCCTCTCCGTCATGCCCTCCTGGTTCACGACCGGCCTCTCCATCGCCGCCGGTATCCTCCCCGTCGTCGGCCTTGCGATGCTTCTGTCCTTCATGCCAATGAAGAAATTCATCGCCTACGCCATCGTTGGCTTCGTTCTGGCCGCCTACCTGCAGATAAGCATTCTCCCCATTGCCCTGCTCGGTGCCGCCGCGGCCATCGAGTACTACAAGTCGCACAGCAATCCGTCCGTAAACGCCCTCGACGCTGGAGGTCTGGAAGATGAGTAACGAAGTTAACGCCACCAAGGCAAACGAAGCGCCAACCCGCCTGGCAGACGGAACGTACCAGCCAGTCCTCACCGTTTCCGATCTCGACCGTTGCGGCCGCCGCTGGATGCTCGGCGCGTCCATCTATAACTATGAGTCCCAGTGTGCCCCGGCGGTCATGTTCGCAACCGAACCCGCCCTGCGCAAGATCTATGCAGGAGACGAGGAGGGCTACCGCAGGTCACTTCTGAGCACCTATCGCTATTACAATGCGACTCCCCAGGTAAGCGGCCTGCTCCTCGGCGCCGGCCTAGCCTTGGAGGACAAGGGGCACAATGACGCCATCGACGCGGTCCAAGACCTTAAGATTGGCCTCATGGGCTCCCTCTCAGGAGTCGGCGATACGATCTTCGCCATCCTCATTCCCACCATCTTCGGCTCCATCGCCGCCTACATGGGACAGGCGGGAAACCCCGTCGGCGTGCTTCTCTGGCTCGCCGTCGCCATCGCCATCTTCGTATGGAAGCTCTTTGACTGGCGCATAGGCTATAAGTTCGGCGACAAGCTCTTCACGACCCTTGCCGAGAAGATGTCCGTTTTCACCGAGTCGACGTCGGCACTTGGCATGATGGTCGTCGGTGCGCTCATCCCCACCGTCATCAAGGTCTCGTGTGGTCTCACGTTCACCATGGGTGACGTCACGCTCGACGTCCAGACGGGCATCCTCGACCAAATCATGGTCGGCATGCTGCCCGTAATAGCCACAGCCATCGTCTACGCCCTCGTCAAGCGCAAGGTCAGCATCAACAAGATTGTCCTCGGCATCCTCATCATCTCGTGGGTGTGCGCGGCTTTCGGCATTCTTGCTGCCTAGCCTAGGGCTAGACCAACCCACAAAGGACGCATTATGAGGCACATCATCATTGCATCGCACTACGGCCTGGCAGCCGGACTCGGAGACACGCTCAAGGCCATCATAGGACCGGGGCACGACATCAGGGTTGTCTGCGCGTTTACAGACGAAACCCCGCTCGAGGAGAAGCTCGCCAGCGCATTCGAGGGCATCGCCGAAGATGACGAGACCCTCGTTCTCACCGACATCCTTCAGGGCAGCGTAAACCAGCTCGTAGCCTGCTCGGCTCCGCGAGGCGCGTTCATAGTGACCGGCGTAAACCTTCCCGTGGCCCTCGAGCTCTCGCTCCACGCCGGACAGCTTACTCCCGATGTGGTGAGGCATGTCGTCACCCAAGCCAAAGAGCAGCTCGTCTACCTCGGAGATCTTACTCCGGACGTTGACGAAGAAGACGAATAGGAAAGACGCGACAGTAAGGAGGACGAGACATGCGCAAAGTCCCGACCAATAACCAGCACCTGTTCTACCAACCGAAGGACGTGTGGGTGGGAGACGTCATGCCCTTCGGCAAGGACGGCACGTTCTATCTATACCACCAGCGTGACACGCGCGACCCCGCTCCGCTTGCCGAAGGACAGCCCTTTGGGTGGTCGCTCGCGACCACCCAGGACTTCGTGACGTACCAGGAACACGGAACGGCGATCCCCCACGGCGGAGAAGACGACCAAGACCAGTTCATCTACGCCGGAACCGTTTACGAGGCAAAAGGGGAGGTACGCGCTTTCTATACCGGGTTTAACCGCAACTACCTGCGAGAAGGCAAAACGTCCCAGGTGCTCATGCAGGCGAAGGCCTGCTCGGATGATTATGCGACGTGGAAAAAGACGGGCGTTGCAGTAGAGCTCACGCCTCAGCCAGGATACGATGGGCGCAACTGGCGCGACCCTTTCGTAATATGGGATGACGACCGGAAGGAATACCTCCTCGTACTGGGCACGCGTAAGGGAGACGACCCCTCCAAAACCCTCCAAACTGGCAGGCTCGTTCACTTTACGTCGAAGGACCTCGAGCACTGGCAGTTCAAGGGCGACTTCTGGGCCCCCGGCCTCTACACCATGTTCGAAATGCCAGACATTTTTAAAATTGGCGATTGGTGGTACCTGGTCTACTCTGAGTACAGCGACGAGAACAAGATCGTCTACCGCATGAGCCGCGATCTCTACGGTCCGTGGGAGAAGCCGAGAGATGACGCCTTCGACGGGAGGGCGTATTACGCCGGACGGACCGCCTTCGACGGATCGCGCAGGATTCTGTCCGGCTGGGTCCCCACGCGCGAGAACGACGATGACCGGGCCAACTGGCTTTGGGGTGGCTCGTTTATGCCCCATGAGGTGTACCAGCGCCCCAATGGCACCCTCGGCGTTCGCCCTCCCCAAAGCATAAAGGATGCGTTCGAGTGCCCTGATGCCGTCCCGGATATCGAGCTTCGCGGAGACCACGAACGAACGGAGTGCGTAATCACCGAAAACGCAGGCGAGATCTTCTGCTTCGAGGCAGACGTGACGTTCAGGGACGCTTGCGACTTCTCAATTCGAGCCTACAAGAATCTCGAGACCGACGAGTCGTACGAATACCGCTTCGACCTCGACGCGAATCGGCTCTCGTTCGACAAGAGCCCCTGTTACAAGTGGTTCCGCGTAATGGATAAGGGGCTTTGGAGGCCAGTCTGGCTCGAGTCCGGGCGTTCTTACCACCTGCAGCTCATCGTTGACGACAACATCCTCGTCCTCTACCTCGACGGTACCGCACTCACGACACGCGTCTGCGAGAAGTTCGGCCACTCGCTTGCTGTTACGGTAACGAATGGCGAACTCAAACTGTCCAACATAGCCTTGGCGAAGGGGCTGCGCGAACAGGAAAAGTAAGCCAGTGAACCTCGTCGCCACAGCGACTCCCCCAGCAAAACACGCGAACAACGGGTCCGGCCGCATTCCGGCGACCGGACTCGTCCTGTGCCCTGATGGCACATGGCCCCGGGCTGCCGACAGCGAGGCGGCCTTAGGGGCCTCGCCTACAGATTCCTGAGTGCGTCGACGAGGGAGACCTTGCCCGCGGTGACCTCGTCGGCCTGCTTGATGACCTTTGCGGGCACGACGGCCACCACAGCGCCGGCGGCAGAGTCGATTCGAGCGATGTGGTCAGAGACGGAGCGAACGGCGAGCCGCTTGCCGACAGGGAGGCAGTCAAAGGTGGCAAAGCGCACTCCTACGGTTGGGATACGCCCGTGAGGCGCTCGGCGGACAGCGCTGTTGCCGCTCGCTGTGTCGAGCGCAGGTGTCGAGAAGTCGCCATATGCCACTACAGATGTATCATGGAGTGCCGAAGTTCACGTGCCCGTGACAAAACGCGGGCGCCAACCCGTCCCGAGCACCACCCCGCCCGTAAGGTGTGGGACGAAAGGAGGACCAGCCGCATGAACATCCCCGAGACACAGAAAGACCTGCTTGCCTACCTCGATCGCATCACGCGCGAGCTTGGCAGCACGCGGGGCGGGCGCATCCAGAACCGTCTCGACCACTTCACCACGGCATCTATAACCGACTCGCTCGCCATCTCGCGCAGCCTGGCAAGTCAGTATCTCAACGAGCTCGTGCGCGCTGGCCTCGTGGTGAAAGCAGGGGCACGACCGGTGTGCTACTTCCACCGCCGCTCCCTCGAACGCTTCTTCCAGTCTCGCATTGAGCGTAGCACCTACCCTTCGGTCGAGCAGCTCTTCGCCACGCTCGGAAACGGCGAGCGACTCGACTTCGACCGCGCAATCGGTCACGAGCTGAGCCTTGCGCCCTGCATCAGCCAGCTCTGCGCCGCGCTCAAGTACCCGCCAGCTGGCCTGCCCATCCTGCTCTGTGGCGCCTCGGGAACCGGCAAGGGTCTACTCGCCGAACTTGCCCTCGAATACGGCAAGAACGTCGGCGTCCTGCAGCAGGAAGCCAAGCTTGTGAGCATCGACTGCTCGCATTACGCAGACGATGCCCGCGCGCTCACTCACGACCTGTGCGCAGATGGCGGGCCTGCAGATCGGGCGAGCGGCGGCATCGTTTATCTCAAGGACGTCGACGCCCTCTCACCCGCTGCCCAGGACGCGCTCTTGGAGTGGGCCTCCGCACAGGCGGGCGCCATTGTGCCAGCCCCTGCTGTGCGCCTTATCTTTGCCACCTCAAACGAGGCAGACAGTACCGAGTGCCGCAGCCTCACGCGTCGCATCCCCATGTCCGCCCAGGTGCCGTCTCTGCGCGAGCGCACCCAGGAGGAGCGTGAGGAACTGACTCTCCACTTCCTCAAGGAGGAGGGCCGACGCATAGGACGCGACATCCTCATAAGTCGCGGAGCCTTCCGAGCCCTCGCCGGCACCAACTTCGAGGAGAACGTACGCGGCCTGCGCGACTGCATCACCAACTGTTGCGCCGAGGCCTATCTAGACACGAAGGGTGAAAGCCTGGAGATTCGCACCTACCAGCTTCCCTCCGCAATCCTTGCCGGCTCCGCACTCGAGCGCAGCGAGAACGACATGCAGCTCATCGACACCACCCGGAGCATCCAAAGCCAGGCGGACGACCGCGCACGGCATGTACTCGACGCCATGCTGGAGCCATACGAGAGCTATCGCGAAGGCACGCTTGATGGGGGCGCGTGCAGCGCTCAGCTGGTGGAGCGAGCCCGCGACCTCGAGGACTACCTGGCGTTCGGGCAAAACCCGGGCCGCTCGAAGTCCGACGCATACGAGCAGATCGCCGACAGCGTCGTCACTTCCGTGAACGAACTCTACTCGATCGATTTGTCCCGAAAGAGCTCGCATCTAATCGCCCAGGGCATCTGCCTCCAGCTGTGGCCGCCCGCAAGCCTCTCGCGTTGGAAGAGCTCCCATGCAAGCGAGCTTTCCGGCATGCGCGGCGTCGTGGCCCAGCGCAACCGCTTTGCCGTTACTGTCTGCGCCTGCATCGCTGATGAACTCAAGGCCACGCTCGGCATCGCACTCGACGATCTCACGTGTCTGCTCGTCCTTGCGCATGCGGCACTCGCACTCGACCCGTCTAAGCGTCGTCGGAGCGTCGGTATCGTCCTCAGTCATGGCTACTCGACCGCCACGAGCATCGCCGACGCCGCCAATCGGATTCTTGACACGAGGGTCTTCGAGGCCATCGACATGCCCTACGACCAGAAGGTTACGGACGTCGCTGTTCCTCTTCAGCAAATCATCGACCGCTTCTCCTACGCAGACGAGGTCGTCATCCTCGTGGACATGGGATCGCTCCAGGATATTTATAAGAGTCTGGAATCCACCTCCGGCATGACGCTCGGCATCATAAACAACGCCTCTACCGGCCTTGCGGTGGAGGTTGGCGCCGGACTTATCGCGGGTCGCTCCGTGCGAGAGGTTCTCGACGATGCTGCGGCAGCTTGCACCTGTAATTATCACATCGTGGCGCGCAACGCCCGACCGGACGCGATTGTCTTCTGCTCCGAAGGCGGACTTGACGCAGCTGCGCGGATCCGCGATCTCGTGGCGCAGAGCCTGCCTGGCGAGTCCCCCGCGCGGCTTGTCGCCGTTGACTGGCGGCAGCTCGCCAATAACGGATCTGAGGATGCCGCCTTCTCCCAGTACAACGTGCGCTCGGTCATCGGCACGGACAATCCGCACGCCGACGGAGTCCCGTTCATTTCGCTCGAGGAACTCATCGCCGGCGAAGGAACGGCCCAGATAGACCGCGCCTTCGCACGCTTGCTCGACGCGGACAGCTTGCGCACGTTCCACCAGAATCTCGTCAAGAACATGACCCTCAGGAACGTGGTCGAGTCCATCACAATCCTTAACCCCAACAAGCTCTTCGGCGAAATCGAGAGTGCCGCAGAGCGGCTCCAGCAGCTCACCGGAGACGTGATTGGCGCTCGTGTGAGCATGGGGCTCTACGTGCACCTGTGTTGTCTCGTGGAGCGCCTCGTGACCAGAAGCCCCATCGAGAACTACGCAGACGAGCAGCGCTTCGCCAATGAACACAACGATTTCGTCGAGGCATTCCGCACGAGCTTCTCTGACATTTCCGCCCATTACCACGTGGAGGTCCCCGTCACGGAGATCGCCTACGCATACGACTACATCAATTCCCGGCATGCCCCGCGCAGGCAGGCCACGCCGAACGATGGGCCCGCGGCTCAGCAGGACGAGTGACGCGCCTCGCAAGCAAAGGAAGGAAGCCAACATCACACGAGCATCATCGATCGCTGCGTGCAAGGCGGCGGGCCTCACCGTGTTCGCCAAGCGCGAGGAGCGTTTTGGTTTTTCGCAAGCAAATGCGGACGAAATCAGCGACCAGATTCCCGATACGCTCAAACATGCAGGGCCCCTATGTGTTTAACCTCATTTTTCCGTGTGCGGTAGAATGGAGTCGTTGAGATCGCGAACGCCTTAAAGGGAGAGTTTTTGTGGATGCGCATCTGGATGGGGGCTCTTCCGCCCCGCTGTATCAACAGGTGCTCGATTTGCTTAAGAGCGATATCGAACAGGGGACATATCCCGTTGACTCGCAGATTCCAACGGAACTTGAGCTTTCTAAGATGTACGGCGTGGGAAGGGTCACGGTTCGCCGCGCAATAGAGGAGCTTGTGGGCGAGGGGTATCTCACCAAGCGGCAGGGGCGTGGTACGTTTGTGACCGCGACAAAGATAATTCGCAAGGTGCATCAGAAGGACGATGTTCAGAGTTTTACCCAAGCATGCGCTGAAAACGGCATGAAGGCGGGCGCTCGCGTCGTTGCCCGCAAGACCGTTGCCGCCGATCGCGACCTCGCTTCTTTCTTTGGCTTGGATGAAGGCTCTGACCTCATCTTGGTCTCACGCGTGCGTACCGCAGACGGCGTGCCGGTCCTGTTCGAGAACAACTACTATCCTGTCGATGGATTCGAATTTCTCAAAGATATCGGTCTCTCCAATTGTTCGATATTCGAGGCCGTGGGGGAGCGTACGGGTAGGTATCCCTGCTCGTCCGATCCCTGCAGGCTGGAGATCGCCCGTGCGGGAATTGATGCCGCCCGCGAGCTCAAGGTCCCAGTAGGGGAGCCGCTGTTCTTCATGAACGCGGGCTTTCTCGATTCCAACGGAGAGCGCTTCTGCTATGGCAGACAGTACTACGTGGGTTCGCGCTACAGCTTCGATATCTAGCGGCTCTGTCTCACACAGCGCTGTTCTCGTATTGCCGCGGCAGGTCCGTTTAGCGCGTAAAAGTTACCACTTATAGAACAACCTAATATGTTTCTTGACCGACGCCTTCATGCAGGTTATACATAGAACAACCTAAGATGTTTGCCTATACGTGAAGGATTTTTGGCAAGCATCGTTGCTCTGGCAGGAGGTTAAGAATGCCGGATGCCAAACAGGAGAAGCCCAAGCGCAGATTCCATCTCCAGCTTCCCCATGTGTACACCATCGCGTTCATGCTGATCGTGTTCTTCGCGGTGCTCACATGGATCGTCCCATCGGGTCAGTTCGACCGCCAGACCATTCAGACGGCCGCGGGCGAGCGAGAAGTCGCCGTAGCCGGAACGTACCAAGAGGTCGACAAGGTCTACACCGATTCGGAGACGGGGGAGACCGTCGATCTGCGACAGGGCATCGATGCCGTCCTGCAGGCTCCCGCCAAGGGCATTCAGGCTGCGGCCGATGTCGTCGCGTTCGTCCTGCTGATCGGCGGATCGTTCGCCATCGTCACCAAGACCAACGCCCTAAACGCCGGCATGAGCCGCGTGATCAAGAAGCTGAAGAACAAGGACATCTTGATCATCCCCATCTCCATGATCCTGCTCTCGATCTGCGGCACCACGTTCGGCATGTCCGAGGAGGCGCTGCCGTTCTACGCGATCTTCATCCCCATCATGCTGAGCATCGGGTATGACTCCATGACCGCGTTCATCATCTGCTTCCTCGGCCCCAACCTTGGTTACTGCGCATCCACTATTGATCCTTTCAACGTGCTGATCGCCCAGGGCGTTATCGGCATCGAGGGAAATCCCCAGCTTTGGCTCCGCGCCATCCTGTGGGTCATCTTCACCGCCGCGGGCATTTTCTGGGCCATGCGCTACGCGCGCCGCGTCAAGCTCGATCCCAAGTCCTCCATCACCTATGAGGACGATAAGCAGAAGCGCATCGAGTTCTCTGTCACCGATGCCTCTATCGAAGAGGAGTTCACGCTTCGCCACAAGCTCGTCCTCATTGATTTCGCGGTCGGCATGGGCGTTATCGTGTGGGGCCTCGTTACCCAGGGCTGGTATATGGACGAGATCTCCATGGTGTTCCTGGCCATGGGCCTTCTTGCCGGCATACTCGGCGGCCTGGACGAGAAGACCATTGCGGAGGAGTTCGTCCGCGGAATCGCCGACTTCGCCTACGCAGCCTGCATCATCGGCATCGCCCGCGGCATCCTGGTCGTCGCAGAGGGCGGAATGATCATCGACTCTATTCTTAACTGGCTCGTCGGACTCCTTGCGGGCGCTCCGTCCTTCATCTATACCACCTTCATGTACATCGTCCTCGGCCTGCTTTCGCTGCTGGTTCCTTCCAGCTCCGGCCTCGCTGCACTCACCATGCCCGTCATGGGCCCGCTGACCGAGCTTATGGGCCTCAATCCCGGGGCTGCCGTCACCGCTCTGCAGTTCGCGAACCAGACCGTCAACACCATCAGCCCCGTTGCGGGCATGACCGTCGCGGGTCTTGCCGTGGCGAAGATCTCCTTCGGGCAATGGTGGAAGACCATCTGGAAGTTCTTTATCTTCATGGTTCTGTTCGGATTGGTCGCGACTGTGATCTCCGGCCTACTGCCGATGTAGGAGGTGCCCAGCATGGATTTAAGCGCTTCCACACCCCGTCTGCGTCGCGAGCAGGTCGCCGGCATGAACATTCACTACATCATGTGGTCGCTCGATTACTTCCTTGATGCTCAGCAGCGCCTTGGCTTCAAAACCATCGAGCTTTGGGCGGCCGAGCCGCACGTGACGCTGGACCACACGGGGTATTTCGAGGCCGACGAGCTTCGCCGCAAGATCGAGTCCCGCGGACTCTCCGTGAGCTCCCTGTGTCCGGAGAACGTGGTGTATCCGTGGCAGTACGCTGCCAGAAAGCCCCTCCACGCGCAGCGGAGCCTCGCTTACTTTAAGCACGGCATCGAGCTCGCCGAGGTGCTCGGCGCCCCGTATATGTCCATCAACTCCGGTTGGGGCGATTGGGACGAGGACCGCGAGGAGGCTTGGAAGCGCTCTGCCGAGCACTTGGCGATTCTTGCGGACTATGCCGGCGAGCACGGCGTGACCCTCTGCATGGAGAGCCTGAGGCCGGAAGAGAGCAACTTGGTGGTTACACTCGCGGACGCCAGGCGCATGCTTGACCAAGTAGCCAGCCCGCACCTTACTCCAATGGTGGACACTACCGCTATGGGAGTCGCCGGCGAGAGCCTTGAAGAGTGGTTTGCCGAGTTTGGCGATGGTGCCATAAGGAACATGCGCTTCATTGATGGCGACCCATATGGCCATCTGGTTTGGGGCGATGGAAAGCACAGTATGGACGATTTCGTACGCGTCCTCAACGCGCATGGGTTCGAGGGCTATCTTGGTCAGGAGATCACCGATGGAAGGTATTTCGATGATCCCGCAGCAGCGGACCGGCACAACATGGACGCCTTCGAGAGGTATTTTGTCGACTAGCGCGTAGCTCCCATTCGCGTGGGGAAGTCAACACGCTTGACGAGAAGACTCGCAGTAAACGTTGGCGGATTCGTCCGCCGTATCGAAAGGAAGAATAACAATGAACGCACATGATCTTATCGCCGACGCAATCGCTGAAAAGGGCGGTTTCGATAGCGTCTTCTGGGTTGCCTGCGGCGGCTCCCTCATCGACCTGCTGCCCGCCCACGAGCTGCTCAAGCGCGAGGCGACTACGTTTGCCAGCGAGGCGTATACCGCCCGCGAGTTCGATATCATGCGTCCCAAGCGCCTGGGCGAAAAGTCCCTTGTCATCGCTTGCAGCCACTCCGGCAACACCCCCGAGGTAATCGATGCGTGCTCGATCGCCAAGGCGGCGGGCGCGACCGTTATCGTGCAGACGGACAACGCGGGTTCCGGCATCGATAACGGTGAGTGGACGTGCTGGGTATATCCGTGGGGCGAGGGAGTTCCGCAGGCGGAGGTGCCCGCCGGCATCTCTTTGGCTCTCGCTTCCGAGCTCCTGGATCAGCAGGAAGGTTATGCCGACCTTGCCGACATGTACGAAGGCATCGCCAAGATGGACCAGATCCTGCCTGCAGCTCGCGAGAAGGTCAACGCCGAACTCTGCGACCGTTTTGCCGCCCTGTGCCAGGACCACAAGTTCCTGTATATCTTGGGGTCCGGTCCCGTGTTTAGCCAGGCCTATGGCTTCGCTATCTGCTCGCTTATGGAGATGCAGTGGCAGAGCTGCGCCTATATCCACTCCGGCGAGTACTTCCACGGCCCCTTCGAGGTGACCGAGCCCGGAGTCTTCTACTTCCTGCAGATGTCTTCTAGTGAGTGCCGAGCCATGGATGAGCGCGCCCTCGCATTCCTCGAGACCCATACCGACACTCTTATGGTGCTCGACGCCATGGAGTACGGCATGGACCAAGTACCGGCGAGCGTTCGCGCGTTCCTTGATCCAATCCTGTTCTACGCGATGAACTGTGAGCTGCGCTCCGCTCGCGGCAAGGTGTTCGACCATCACCCGGACGTGCGTCGTTACATGGGCATCGAGAAGTACTAGCGATTTTAAAACGGGGTGCGAGGCGCGTTGAGACGTGCGAATCCCTCGCGCCCCGTCTGCTCGCCGTAACCACGGCGGTTTACCTGAATGGAGATAACCATGGCAGCCTATCCTATAAGCGTGCTTGGCTTTGGAGACAACGTTGTCGATAAGTACGAGCACATCAAGACCATGTATCCCGGCGGCAATGCAGTTAACTTCGCCGTCTTCGCCAAGAAGCTCGGCGTCGATCGCAGCGCCTACATGGGAATCTTCGGATCAGATGAGGAGGCCGAGCACGTTATAGCATCGCTCGAGGACGAGGGCGTCGAGCTTCTTCGCTGCCAGCAGGTCCTGGGCGTCAACGGCGCCGCTCGCGTGACCGTTGACGAGACCGGGGACCGTATCTTCCTGGGCTCCAATGAAGGCGGCATACGTGGCGACATGCGCTACGTGATAGACCGCTTCGCCGCCGAGTACGTCAGCGGCTTCGATTTGGTGCACAGCGGCAACTACTGCTTCACCGAGCGCGAGCTCCCCAAGATCAAGGCTGCCGGCGTGCCTATCAGCTTCGACTTCTCCGATGACTCCACCGACGAGTACTTCGGGCAGATTGCGCCATTTGTGACGTACGCCTTTATGTCCATGGGCGACGCTTCCCTGGAGGATATCAAGGCGAAGCTCGAGTGGGTGAAGGCCCTTGGCCCTCAAATCGTATGCGCATCGCGCGGGAGCAAGGGCTCCGTCGCCTATGACGGCGAAAACTTCTACGAGCAGGGCATCAAGCCCGTGGCGCCCGAGGAGCTCAAAGACGCTATGGCGGCCGGCGATTCACTGCTGACGGCGTTTTTGGTCACCTATCTTTCCAAGAAGAAGGCCGGCGAGTGCGGCGAGGCCGCGATTCGCGAGAGCTTGGACTTCGCTGCCGGTTTTGCGGCGGAGACCTGCAAGATCGAGGGCAGTTGGGGCCACCCGCTGGTCTACGAGAACTAGTTTTTTGTCGTGGCGGGGTGTCTTGGGGCGCCCCGCATTGCGTTAGGAGTCAAGATGTCCGTTCGTGCCTGCGCGGCAGGATTTTGCTGCGCCGATGTCTACCAGAATCTGGATCCCCTGGGTTGCATCCAAGGGGGCCTCTCAGGAGCGCTTCGAGGGGTGCTTCTTGAGTATATGAAGGCAAAAGGGATATGCAATCTTCATATACGGCCTTCTTTTAGAGGGCGTTGTCCTTACTCTTTCATCTCCTTGCCTATGGACATTTTGTCCATAGGCAAGAGTCCATGGTCGAGATCATGGTGAAGTTCTGCGGCCAGTAATTACTGCATTACATATTCTGTTGTCACCTGGGAGGCTCGCTTTTGCGGGCCTCTTTGCGTTGCTAAGGGGCCATGGTCTGTCGATAAATAAAGCGCCCGCTTGCGGGGGAGCAAGCGGGCGCCGTTGAGCGAATATGTTTGCGGCCCTAGCCGCTGCGGGTGATGGGTCCTCGACTAGTTAGTCGTGCCGGAATCGTCGCCCGAATCGGAGCCAGAAAGCGAAACCGTCAACGTGATCGTGCTGTCGGTGGACTGCTTGCCGGTGGGGGAGACGCCCGTGACGGTGGCGTTTTCGTTGCCGCTCACGGGGTTGCCGTTCTGGTCGCAGAACGCGATGTTGTAGAAGCCGGCATTGTTGAGCGCGGTGACGGCGGCAGAGATGCTCTTACCGTACAGATTGCCCGGAACGCTCGCCTTGCCGGACTTCTTGGCAATGACGACGGTAATCGTGGCGCCGGGCTTCTGCTTGCCGCTGGGGTTCCAGCTAATCACCGTGCCCTCGGTAACCGAGTCGTTCTCCTGATAACTCACGTTAACGCCAAAGCCGGCCATGTCGAGCGCATTGCGCGCCTGGGACTCGGTCATGTCAGTCAGATCGGGAACAGAGGTGGTATCCGGGCCGCTCGAGACCTTGTACGAGATGGTCGTGCCCTTCTCGACTTCTTTGCCGGCATCGGTGCCCTGCTCAAAGACCTGGCCTTCCTCGGCTTCGTTGGCTTCCTCGGAAGCGCTGCCCTTAAGGCCAACGCTTGCCAGCGCTGCCTCGGCCTGGTCCTTGGTCAGGCCAACGAGCTGCGGAACCTCAACCTTCTCGGAGGGCTTGGGGCCCTTGGAGACCACCAGGTTCACGCGCGTGCCCTTGGGCTTCTTGGCGTTGCCGTCGGGGGTCTGCTCGGCAACCTTGCCCTCGTCGACGTCGTCGTTGTAGCTCTGGTCGACGGTGCCGACCTCCAGGCCGGCTTCCTTGATCAGCTCGACGGCAGTCTGCTGGTCCTTGCCCAGCACATCGGGCACGGTGACCTGCTCGCCGCCAAAGAGTCCTGTGGCAAAGGCCACCACGATGCCGATGACGGCAACGGCTGCCACCACGGCGGCGATGATCTTGTTCTTGTTGGATTTGGGCTTTTCGACCTCGTAGGAGCCGGTGGAGCCCGAAACCGAGCTACGGGCGGTATTCTGGCCGCTCACGCCCGAGACGGGACGCACCATGGCGCGCGTCTGATCGGAAAGCTCGCGAGTCTTGGTGGCGCCCAGCTCACCGGGGGCACCGATGATGCGCGTGGGCTCCGAGACGTTGACGGCACGGCCCGACAGGTAGCTGTTGAGCACCTGACGAAGCTCGTCGGCGGTCTGGAAGCGGTTTGCCGGGTCCTTCTCCATGCACTTGAGGATGATGCGCTCAAGGTCGGCGTCGACACCGGAGTTGATCTGGCTCGGCGGAATAGGCAACTCGTTGACTTGCTTGAGTGCGACCGAGATGGCGTCGTCACCGTCAAAGGGAACGCGGCCGGTGGCGCACTCGTACATCACGACGCCCAGCGAGTAGATATCCGAGGTGGGGCCGAGGTCCTGACCGCGGGTCTGCTCGGGGCTGACGTAGTGGGCGGTTCCCAGCACGTTGTTATCTTGCGTGAGGTGGCTGTTCTTGGCGCGCGCGATGCCAAAGTCCATCACCTTGATGTTGCCGTCGGGCAGCACCATGATGTTCTGCGGCTTGATGTCGCGGTGGATGATCTCGTGCTTGTGGGCGACCGAAAGCGCGGAGCTGATCTGCGAGCCGATCTGGGCGACCTTCTTGGGGTCGAGGGCGCCGTGGCTCTTGATGCCGCTCTTAAGGTCGGTGCCGCGCAGGTACTCCATGACGATGTAATAGGTGTCGCCGTCCTTGCCCCAATCGTAGACGCCCACGATATAGGGGGAGGAGAGACCGGCTGCTGCTTGGGCCTCCTGCTTAAAGCGTGCGGCGAAGGTTGCGTCGCCAGCATACTGCGGCAGCATGATCTTGACGGCTACCGTGCGGTCGAGGACCTGGTCCTGCGCACGGAAGACGGTCGCCATGCCGCCTGTCCCCACCTTATCCTTGAGGAGGTATCTTCCCCCGAGGACCCTCTGTTCCATTCCTGCTCCTAACATAACTATTCGCTCAACGATGTGTGTAGTACCTACGATGTGGCCGCTGGGGCCGTGTGGCGCGTTGCCGCTAACTCTTCGGCCGCGGCGCGCCTCGGGTGTCCGATTCGATCATGGACATCACGCTCCCTGTGCGGCAAGCGCCGCGGTCAGGACGATACCGGCGATCTTGGCGGCCTTGACGTCATGCTTGTCGTAATCCTCCAAGGCCACCGAGATGGCGACCGTGGGTGAATCGTAAGGCGCAAAGCCAACGAACATCGAGTTGACGTTGGTGCCGCCGATCTCGGCCGAGCCGGTCTTGCCGGCGACCTTGACGCCGGGGACCTGGGCATCGGTGCCGGTACCGGACTGGACGACGGCGAGCATGGCCTGCTTGACCTGGTCGGCCGTGGCGGAGCTGACGGCCTGACCCAGCGAGCGGGACTGCGTGGTCTTGACCACAGTTCCGTCCGGGGCGAGTACCTGGGCTACAAAGTACGGGTCCATGACCACGCCACTGTTAGCGATGGCGGCGGCAATCACGGCGTTTTGCATGACGGTGGTCTGCGGCCCGGGCGTGTGGTCCATGCCGACAGGCTGGCCGGCGCCGGCCCAGGCGGTCTCCCACTCGGTCATGAGCGACGGGTCGGCCATGATGGAGGCAGCGGAGGTCAGGTCCTGGCCGAGCTTTTGGCCGTAGCCAAAGGCGTTGGCAAACTGCACGAGCGTGTTTGCGCCAACTTCGTTTGCCACCTGGCCAAAGACGACGTTGGAAGACACGGCAAAGGCCTGCTGCAGGCTGATGGTGCCGTAGCTCTCGTTGGCATAGTTGGTGACCGGCGCGTTGCCGATGTCCATGGAGCCGGGCGCCTGGTAGGTGCTGGTAAGGCTGGCGGTGCCGGTCTCGAGTGCCGCGGAAAGCGTAACGACCTTAAACGTGGAGCCCGGCGTGTACAGCGCGTCCATGGCGCGATTGTACATAGAGCCGTCCTCGCCGCCGCCCGCCTGCAGCAGGGCGTCGATGTTGGTGTTGTCGTAGGTGGGCGAGCTGGCACATGCGAGCACCGCGCCGGTACGCGGGTCGATGACCACTACAGCGCCCTTAAAGCCCTTGAGCGCCTGCTCGGCCGCCGTTTGGATACGCGAGTCAATGGTGAGCTTGGCGGTGTTG
Organism: Collinsella sp. AM34-10; assembly: GCF_003469185.1. Taxonomy (GTDB): domain Bacteria; phylum Actinomycetota; class Coriobacteriia; order Coriobacteriales; family Coriobacteriaceae; genus Collinsella. Next base: position 269,257 of record NZ_QSIL01000002.1, read on the forward strand.
CCCGGCTGGGTCTGGCCCGCGAGCGACGCGATGGCGTTGTTCCAGCTGGAGTAATCCTTGGAGCCGGTGAGCGTGTCGTTCATGACGCTCTCGATGGCGGTGGTGCCATACTGCTGGCTCACGTAGCCAACCACGTGCGCTGCCAGGTTACCGTTGGGGTAGGAGCGTACGTAGGTGCCGTCCTCCTGCTGCAGCGACTCGGCCAGCGTCACGCCGTCGGACGTGATGATGGAACCGCGCTGGATGTACTTGGAGCGGGCGATGGTGTGGTTGTTGGTCGGCATGTCCTGATAGTCCTTGGCCTTGATGACCTGGACATAGGTGAGGTTGCCGATAAGGATGGCGAATAGTGCCGTAAAGGCGAGCACGGCGCGGGTCAGTCGATTGGCGAGCGCCACGCGGCCGAGCACACCGGATTCGGGCGTGTCGAGCAGGCGACGACGCATGCGCGAGCCGGCGGAGTGGCTGCCGCGGGCATACGAAGACGAAGTGGCGAAGCGCGTGCCGGCCGGGGAGGACGCCGAGGCGACCTGGTCGTCGGTGATGGCGGCCATGGTGCCGGTGCCGGTGAGCTCGGCCTCGCGACCGGTTGCCTCGTCACCGGCGCGCAGCAGCAGCGCGACGATGATAAAGCTTGCCAGCAGCGAGGAGCCACCCTGGCTCATAAAGGGCAGGGTGACGCCGGTCAGCGGGATCAGGCGGGTAACGCCGCCTACGATCAAAAAGGCCTGGAAGCTGATGGCTGCCGTAAGACCGGTGGCGCTAAAGGCGGCAAGGTCGGACTTGGCACGGGCTGCCGTGGTCAGGCCACGTACGGCAAAGAGCATAAACAGGATAAGAACGGCGCCACCGCCCAAAAGGCCCATCTCCTCGCCGATAGCCGAGAAGATAAAGTCGGACTCGACGACGGGGATGTTGTTGGCCATGCCGTTGCCAATGCCGACGCCAACAAGGCCGCCGTCGGCCAGCGAGAAGAGGGACTGGACAATCTGGTAGCCCTGGCCCTGTGCATCCTTAAAGGGATCGGCCCAGATCTGGAAACGAACCTGGACGTGCGACAGGAACTTGTAAGCGCCCACGGCCCCCACGGCCAAGAGCACAAGGCCGATGATGACATACGAGAAGCGACCCGTGGCAACGTAGAGCATCAGCAAGAAGATGGTGTAGAACAGCAAGGCCGAGCCCAGGTCACGTTCGAAGACAACGACGAGCAGGCATACGCCCCAGACTGCGAACAGCGGCAGCAGCAGGCGCAGACGCGGAATCTTAAGACCCAAGATCTTGCGGTTGGAGATAGAGAGCAGTTCGCGGTTCTCGGCCAGGTAACCGGCTAGGAACAGCACGATAAAGACCTTGGCGAACTCGCCGGGCTGAATGGTAAAGCCGGCGATGCGAATCCACAGTTTAGAGCCCGAGATCGTGGTGCCGATAAAGATGGGCAGCATCAGCAAGATGATGCCGATGATGCCAAAGGTGTACTTGTAGCGCATGACTACGTCGAGGTTTTTGACCAGCGCAAGCGTACCTACCATCAACGCCACCGAGATAAACAGGATGACGAGCTGCGAGATGGCGAGCGTGGGCGCCAAGCGCGTCACAAACGTGATGCCAATGCCCGAAAGAACAAAGACGACGGGCAGGATGGCCGGGTCGGCGCCGGGTGCCAGAATGCGCACGGCGATATGCGCCGCGGCGAAGGCGGCAAAGAGACCGATCGGAACGGCAAGTGTCTCAAACGAGATGGCGGCGCCTGCGGTGAGCACGTACATCGCATACAGCAGGATGACGGGGAACGCCGAGGCGATGAGTAAGAGCAGTTCGGTATTACGGCGACTCATAAGCGGCACTCCCTTTCTAATTCTTATCGGAGGCTTCGGCCTCGGCGGACTGTTCGGCGGTATTCTCGGAATCCGATTCGGAGGTCGAACCCTGGTCGGTGTTATTGCGGATCGTTTGCGCGTCGATCACCTGACGGGTCTGCTCCTCGTCGATCTGATGGCGGTACTTGGAGATGGTGTCCTGTGCGTCGTCGATGCTCGTCTGCTGAATACCTGCCTTAAGGCGATTTTGTGTGTCTTCGGGCAGGTCGGACAGTTTGATGGTGGTCGTGCTGTCGAGCCAGTGCAGCTTAAGGCCGAGCGGCTTGCCGGGAATGCCCCGGTAGACCGCGACGGTGTCCTTGTAGGTGCCCAGGTAGTACGAGCCGGTGATGCCTGCGTAGGCCCAGATGGCTGCCGCCAGCACAAAAGCGATGCCCAGTACGGTGGCAATGGTGATGTTGCGGCGGCGGACGCGCTTTGCCTCGCGCATGACGCCATCGTCGACCAGGTCGACCACCACCACGGTCACATTGTCGTGGCCGCCGGCGGCGAGCGCCGCGTCCACCAAGTTGTCGACGCAAATCTGCGCGGTCGAGGACTGTGTGGCGATGTTTTCGATATCGCTATCGGGAATCATGCTCGAAAGACCGTCCGAGCACAGGATCAGGCGGTCGCCTTCCTCGATATGCAGGGTAAAGTGGTCGGCATACATGGCGGGATCCGAGCCCAGCGCGCGGGTGATGACCGAGCGGTTGGGGTGGACGCGAGCCTCGTCTGCCGTAATTTCGCCGGCGTCCACGAGCTCCTCCACATAGGAGTGGTCGCGGGTCACGCGGATGAGCGTGCCCTCGTGGAGCAGATAGGCGCGCGAGTCGCCCACGTGGGCGATGGCGAGCATGTCGTTTTCGATATAGGCGCAGGTTGCCGTGCAGCCCATGCCGGGCTTGCCAAGCCCGTTGAGCGCAGCCTCGATGACCGCGGCGTTTGCAGCTTCGACGGCGGCCGCCAGTCGTGCGGCGTCGGCTGCCTGCGGCGCTGTCTTGGCAATGGTCTCGACGGCGATGGAGGAGGCTACCTCACCGGCGGCGTGGCCGCCCATGCCGTCGCATACGCAAAAGAGCGGCGATTGCACCAGATAGGAGTCTTCGTTATGCGGGCGCACACAGCCAACATCGGAGCGGGCGCCCCACATGAGCTGCGTGGTCGTGCCGGCGTCGTAGGTCGAGTCAGTCTCGACGCGCTCGTCGGTCAGCGGCTCAAAACTCATGGTCGAGCCGGGGTCCTTAAGCTTGGCCTCCACGGCGGCAACGTCAATCTCGGCCGTATCGCCGGGCGAGACGGTGTCGGCATCGTTGCTCGGGTCGTTGACGTTGGGCGTGGCTGGCTCTTCGGTTGTACGGTCGACAGGCTCGTCGTCTTGCGGGGCGACGGCTGCAGGCTCGGACGCTGCGGCGGGTGCCGGCGCTACGGGAAACACCGGTGCCGCGGGCTCGGGAGCCGCAAATACCGCGGAGCTCTCGGTAATCGCCGTGGCGACGGGTTCGGCAAAGTGAGCCGGCGCGGGCGTGTCTTGCGGGACCGCGGGCTGCTCGGCAGCGGCGTGCACGCCGATGGGGGCGTTACCGCCGTCAGCGGCGTTCTCGTCGTCGGTCAGCGTTGGATATTCTTGCGTTACATGCGAAAGAGGCAGGGAGAACACGGTGTCCTCGGGTTCCACGGGCACAGGGCCCGCCGGGGCGGCATGAGCCGGCGCGGCCGCGGGGGCGGCCGACGTCTCGGACATGGTTGCGGACTTGTTCTCCTCGTCGATCATCGACGGTTCACCTTCATGACCACGTCGCCAATCTGGACTTCGTCGCCCTCGCGCAGCGTTGCGGGCTCCACCAGCTGGCGGCCGTTGACGAGCGTGCCGTTAAGCGAGTTGAGGTCCTCGATAATAAGTGCCGGGCCCTGCAGCGAAAAGCGCGCATGCGAGGCCGAGACAAACGGTTCGTTGATGCAGATGTCCGACGACGGCGAACGGCCGACGATGACGGGGCCGAGCATATCCACGTGGATGCCGCGGATGCCGCGCGGGCCCTTGTCCACATCGATCGTCCAGATGGCCGAGTCGCGGCGCTGGCCGCGGACGAGCCCCACGCCGGTCTTCATGACGGCAAACAGGAAGATATAGAGCAGGACGACCAGGACAATGCGGCCTGCAAACAGGACGATATCGATGTTCATAAGCGACTATCCCCTAAATTCGAACGTGCTCAGGCCAAACGTCAGCAGGTCGCCGTTGCGCAGCGGGCAGCGCGTGATGCGGCGGTTGTTGACGAGCGTGCCGTTGGTGGAGTTGAGGTCCTCGATCGACCAGTCCGAGCCAGTAAAGGTGAGCTGGGCATGACGGCGCGACACGTTGGGGTCGCGCAGGGCGATGTCGGAAACCGAGCGCTCGCGACCGATGGTCACCTGTGCGGAGGTGATGGCGTGGCTCTCGCCGCTCACGACGTCGACAAGCTGGGCGAGCGGACGCTGCGGGGCGCGAGAGCCTGCCATGTTGGAGGCGATGCTGGCTGCGGCGCCAAGGCCAGCGGCGGCGCCGGTCGCGGCGGCTCCGCCCATGCCGGCAAGCGCGTCGCGCGAGACGGTTTGGGGCACGGGGATGGGTGCGGCGGCGGGATCGGGCATATTGGGCGCAAAGGGGTCGGCCACGGCAAGCGGGTCGGGAGTGGCAGCACGAGGTGCCGGCTGCTGCTGCGGCATAGCAGCGGGGTGTTGCTGCGGGGCGGCAAACTGCTGCTGGCCGGCGCGCGGGGCGCTGGCGGCACGGCTCGCGGCTGAGTTGTTCTGGCCCAGGCCGTTTTGGTAGGCGCGCTCTTCCTCGTACAGGCGACCGAGCGTAGGGGCATCGACGTTCTCGGCAAAGACCGAGAACTTGCCGCCGCGCAGCTGCGGGTCGATCATAAAGCGAACGAGGGGCTCGCCGACAAAGACGTAGCGGCGCTTTTCGGCCTGCGCTTTCACAAACTCGCGGACCTCGCGCGAAAGCTCGGGATAGAACGGGGCGAGCATGGGATCGTCGTCGGCGGCAATCAGGATGGTATAGAGCGCCGGCGCGGTGTTGACGCCGTTGATCACCAGAGTCTGATCCTCCATGTCGCGAGCGGCCTGCTTGGCAAGCTTCTTAAAGGAGAACGGGGCACGGGTGGCACCGAAGATGCCGGCCACGTGGTCCTCGAAGATGTTCAGGAAGTTCACGAAAGATCACTCTCCGTATAGGTTCTTTGGTATCCGAGCAAATAAAGGCATATCCCGACGATTATAGAGGATAGGATTCCCGTAACCGCTGCCTTGGCGACGACCGGGCCCGCAAGGCTGGCAATTTCCATATGGTGTGCAAGACAAAACGATACGGCCGAGCCGATGCCGGCGACGGCAATTGCGACGATGGCGGCAAGGTTCGATCCCTGCTCGGCGCGCTTGGCATGAGCATTGAGCAGCAGCGATGTTGCCGCGGCTATTGCTGCAACCAGCACGATTGCAGCGAGAAGGAGCGCGTCTCCCAGCGCTGCGACGACATTGCTAAGCCCCAGTACGCCTCCCGCAGAGAGAGCCGCTGCGGCAAGGCGGGCAAAGAGTGCGCCCATGCCCGTGGCCGCCGCTGCGCTTGCCGGGCCGAGCCAAAACGCCGCGATGCTCGTGGCGGCTCCGGCGGCAAGGAGGGCGTCGCCGGTTAGGCAACCCAGCGCAAGCGCGCAGGTGAGCGTCGCGCTCGCAGCCGCCTCGGTGCGTCCCCAAGCAATCCACCAACCGGACATGGCAGCGGCAAAAATGACCGCGACCGGCAGCATCGACAGGATGCCCTGCGACTGCATGGTGGCGTTGGCCATGAGCACCAAAAAGCCCACGGCCGAGATGGCCGAGCCAATCTGCGGGGCCAAGCCTGCCGCCGCGCCAATGGCGACGGCCGCCACGACCAGCCCGGGAAGCGTCGCGACGCCGGCTGTCTGCATAAGCAAAAAGCTGAAGGCTCCGCATGAGAGCGCCGAGATGCCGCGCATGGTGTAATTGCGTGCGCGGCCCCAGCGCGTGCCCGCCCAGCCAAGTGCGGGGTCGACCTCGACGGTGTCATCCTCGTAGCTCGATGGCTCGATATCATCTGCCGCGCACTCGTCACTCGAAAGCTCGCCTACCATCTGCTCCAAGCTGCGACGGCCTTCGCGCACGCTCCCCAAGCCGGCAAGGAGTCGGTCGCAGAATGCCTCGATGCTATCGGGGCGGTCTTGCGGCATGGGGGAGAGAGCGCTCATGAGCGCCGCCTCGGCCCCCGGGGGAAAGTGAGGGATCAGTTCGCTGGGATAGGTGGCGCCGCCGATGATGCGGTCGAGCGAGTCGGCAGGCGTGGCCGCCATAAAGGGGGCACTGCCGCACAGGCCCTCGTAGATCACGCAGGCAAGGGCAAAGACATCGGCACGTTCGTCGACCGTGCCGGTCTCGATATCGAGCTGCTCGGGCGGCATGTAGCCGATGGTGCCGCCGCGCGATCCGCCAAAGCCGCCGGCGGACGACAGCCGCGCCATGCCAAAGTCGGTGATCTTTACATTGCCCGAATGGTCGATAAGCACATTGGCGGGCTTTATGTCCAGATGAAGCACGCCGTTTGCATGGGCAAAGGTGAGTGCCTGACCCAGCGCGTCGGCAATGGCCGCGGCCTCGTCAAAGGTGAGCGAGTGGCCGTCCACGCGATGCAAAAACTCGGCCAACGACATACCGTCGACATACTCCATGACCAGGTAGGCATAGGCGGTGTCGTGCGTAAAGTCGATAACCTGCACGATATTGGGATGTTGAAGCATGGCGGCGGTATGCGCCTCGCGCAGCACGTCCATGATGTCGCTGGCGGGCATGCCGGCGCCGTTGATAAGGGGGATGCGCTTAATGGCCACGCGACGGCGCAGATGCGTGTCGCGGCAAATCTCGATGGAGCCAAAACCGCCGGTCGCAAGCGTCTCGAGCGGCTGGTACCGCTTGAGCAGCTCGCGAGAGCTAGTGCCCTCCAAGGGAACGTCCGGCGAGAACCGGGCGGTATGTTGCGAGAAAAGCGGCATGGCCAACCCTCGTGCGTTTAAAGTTCGTTTGCGAGCGGCGGGCGCGGGGCCGAGCCGTTCGCGGTGGCATAGATGCTGCTAGTGTAGCACGCTCGGGCGGATGGCGAGGATGGCGGGATGCGAGGCTGCCTGTCTGGCTTGGCCTTCGTCTCGACCCATCCGGAAAGCGCGCCCCAGTTTGCGGCCAAATACTGGGACACGCTTTCCGAATGGGGTGTGCTGCGGAAACTGCGTCCCAGAATATTGACTCAGAACGGGATACAGTTTCCAGATCGACGCTCAAAAGGAAACCGCATCCCGCTTTGATGCGGGGACTGCGGACAAAAGCTGAACCGTGATCTGGCTCGGATTGGAGTTCGCCTGAATCGTTGATGCTGGCTGGTGTGGGCGTGGAGATAAACGAGCAGCCCGAGCGATATAATGACACGCTATGGAGGTCATATGCTCTTTTCCCGCTGTTCTGCCACATCTGCTTTCGCCATTGCGCTCGTCGTAATGGCGGTTACCCCTTATCACCGGTTTTCATCTTCAATCGGCTTGGCATCAGGTGCAATGACCTGGCTCGTTATCCTTGGCGCATGCCTCGCGGCGTTTGGTCATGGTGTTGCGCTCCGCAAGGGGAGAGAAATAAGACGGCCGGGTCGCCTTGGCGTCTTCGGTGTTTTCCTTGCTGCTATTGCGGTGGTTCCCGAATGGGTCGACTTGGCCTTCTATGCTCGCGGAGATTCTATTCCAATCGTGTTTGCACCAATCTGGTTGTTGCATCGTGTTTCGTGTGCCTTGTGCTTCACTGGGTCGTTGCTCCTCTCATATGTAATTTGGGATACGGCGGGCTCTCCTTTGATACGGGGGGCGGCGCGGGACGGCGAAAGGGGGACCCGCCGATCGCAGAGCATGCTTTTTGCAGAAACAATAGTTGTCCTGTCTTGCCTGCTGTTTTGCTGTCGAATTTCATGGAGAGTCGTTCCCGAGCCATGGGGGATGCCCTCTGTAACGGCCGCATCAATTGGCCTCGTGCTTTTAATTCCGCTGGTCTATCTCGTATTGGCTGCGGTCCCGCTGCTTTGCTGTCCCCGCGCCTTTGGTCGGGGGCAGGGCGACGTGTTTGCCCGTTCTGTGCTTGTAGCAGTTCCCATTGGCCTTGTTCCGGCTGTCGAGGTGGCATACTTTGCAAGCGATGCCGCAGTCATTGCATCACTGTCGATGGGGTCCGCTATTGCTGTTGCCGCCTTCGTATGCACATTGCTAAGGGAGAAACGGGACAACAATTCGGATACCCCTCGCACGTCCGACCCATTCGATGCGGGGGTGTTTTCCCCTGCCCTGTCGCCTCGAGAAGAGCAGTTTGTTCGACTGCTGCTCAAAGGGAAAACGCCGGCGGAAATTGCCAGGGAGACGGGTACGAAGCCATCGACGGTGCGAACAACGCTTCACCGAGCATACGGGAAGGCATCGGTTGCGGGCTCACGCGAGCTCGTGGCATTGTTTGCGGGTGAGGGTGATGCTACAGGGCCTGGTCTGCTGCAGCGGCATGCTGGTGATATGTTGACATCAGTTCGGACGCGCCGGCTGTTTCGATACCTGCTCACAACATTTTTTATCCTCCTTGCGGCGGGCCCCTTGGTAATGGCGGATAGCGATTGGGGATCCGGTGTTTCGCGGGCAGTCGCCTTTTCTCTCGCAAGCTATGCATTGGGTCTCGGACTGCTTCTGCCGCTGCACTACGCGGGTGAAAAACTGAATCGTGAAGTTGCGCTGACTAGAACGGATGGGGCGATTGGGCTCGGAAGCCCGTGCGTATGGGCGGTGCTGTCTGCCGTGGAATGGTCTTTTGTCTATATCGCGGCATGGAGGTGTATATGCGATCCGTTGATGGCTGCGCCGGTCCTGCTGTGCGGCGTGGCATCTACGGTCTCGCTCGCTGTTGGGCTGCGTCCGTTTAAGGTGCATGCCCGTGTCCGGGCTATCGTGCCGTTGGTGTCAATAGGTGCGGCTACTTTAATCCATGCGGCCACTAGGGGGCGAATCCATGGGTTCGCGGTGCTGACGGGGATGTTGCTCACATACATAGTGCTGCGTAGCTGTCCGCAGCGCAAAATGCTTGGGATATGGATGCTTTGCTTTGGGGCGGCGGCTCCTGTCTGGGTTGTCTTGCTCAACATGGTGCAGGATCTGACGGTTTTCGAGCCTCTGTTCCTTGCGTCGTTGCTGGGGCAAAGTTCGGCCGTCAATGTCGTCGTGGCAACGGTGATTGTTTGCTGGTCTGTGCCCATGCTCGTTACGCACATCGTGCTCGTACGCTCGGTTGAGGACGAGAAGGCCGTCTTGAAGTACCGTGCGAACGGGTCCACCGAAGCAGCTCACGTGCGCCGGCTGGCTCTGCTTACGTCGCGCGCCCTGTCCGATGTTCAGGCCCGAATATTGTTGATGACGGCAGAGGGCACAACGACAAAGACCATTGCGCAGGATGTCGGTTACGCTGCATCTACGGTGCAAGCGCTGCGATCCGCGTCCTATCGCCAGTTGAAGATCAAGAACAAAGCAGAGCTTATTTCATTGTTATCGCAGGTAGATAACGTGTAAACGCCTGGATTATCAACTCAATAGCGAGTGTTTACAGACATCTTTCTCCATTCATGCAAAGGTTGCTGTGCGTCGACGCATTGTTAGCCGCTTTTGATTGGAGAAGGCCATGATTAAGCCAAGGAGCGCTATTACTCGAATCGGAGTCGGGTTGGCGATTGCTGCGGGTCTGTCCCTAGGGGTTCCCGCTGCATCGTTCGCGCAAGAGGAGTTTGACACCTCTCAGGTTTCTAGCATTACTCAAAACGCCGATACGGGAATTACGACCTGTACGAACAATGCCGATAGGGCATTTAGTTTTCAATGTGCCGGGACGAGTGCAACTGGCTACCGTCAAAAGGATGATTCCTCATCGCTCTATCTGGATATCCAAGGTTATACGGGAAATCCGCTTCGGTTATATACAGACGGTGCGTATAACACAAGCGGTAGCGGCAGCATGAATTGTACTCAGGGAACGTATCGTTCGAATCACAAGGGACAGTGGGAAATGTATAACCTCGTCCGTGAGAACGGGCGATCTGCGGCGCGACTGACTGCATGGGCGGAGTCTGGCTACGGCACTGTTATTGGTGTATGGAGCCCCGACTGCGTCGGGCATTTCCGCAAGCTTCCCGCATAGTTGTTTGAATTGGCTCCCTTCCGGCTTTCTGGGTCGGAAGGGGGAGGAGGACGTATGAACCAAAGGCTCGTAAGATATGAGCTGTCGAAAACGATAAGACGCCCAGCTTTTATCTTTGCTCTCTTGATTGCAGTCGCAGTTGCAATAGTTGCCGCGCTGGAGCCGTGGGCAAATTTGGAAAAAGAACGTCACAACCTTCTTTCTTTTGGTTACGGCGTTGGCATGCAAGCCAAAAATTATCTCGGTCAAACACGTGAAAGCAGCTTCGGTAACTGGATTGTTGTGAGCGCGAACGCGCCGCTGTCTGCGTCGGTGTTTTTCTATGCACTGCCCCTGCTTGCAATGTTGGCTGGATCTTGGTCGTGCCTCTTTGAGCGTTTGAGTGGTTATGACATGCAGATATGCACGCGCGTTTCCAGAAAGGCGTACGTGAACGTAAAGATGCTGTCTGCTTTCCTCTCCGCGTTTACAGTGACTGCCATTCCTCTGCTCGTCAATTTCCTGATCGTCTCGATGCTTTTTCCTGCGTATCTTCCTCGGGTCGATGAGTCGACTTACGTAGGACTTTACCTGCATAGCTACTTCTCCGGTCTATTTTATTCGCATCCTTTGTCGTATGTGCTCGCATACACGCTGTTCGATGCTGTCACGCTCGGGACTTTATCCATGGCTGTAACTGGCTTCTCAATTTTGTTTCGTAGCAGAATCAAAGCGATAATTGTCCCGTATCTGCTAATGGTTGCGTGGCATTTTGCAAATGGCTGGATCTTCGGCGTAATGGCTTGCGTGGGGTTTAACTGCAATATCCTCAACAGCATCAGGTCGGAATCGCTGAATAACTGGCCAGACATTCGAGCCGGTTTTGCGGAAATCATATTATTGACCCTTGCTTCGTTGGCTTTTTCTGGGGCGTGGAAAAGGCGGGAGATGGTCTGATGCTGTTTAGGCTGGTCGCCGCGGACCTGAGGACCGTTTTGAAGAAGAACATCATTACCTTTATTGCGATTGCAGCAGTGACCGTTGCGAACCTGGTGTACGCCTACGGATTGTCTTCTGTGTATGGGGTCAGGACGGATACCTTGGGGTTTGCGGACAATCTTGCGCTCGTGTTTGCCGGATCTGCTCCGTTTGAGCCTAGGCCCGGGGTCATGTTTGTGCCTCCGCTAGGATGGCTATTTCTCATTCTGCTTATTCTCTATACAACACTCGATTATCCCGCCGAATCGTTGCACGGGTTTGGTTTGCAAACGCTTGTCCGATGCCGGGCGAGAACCCTTTGGTGGGTCTCGCGTTTTATCTCAGTAACGGCAATAACGGCATTTTCGCTGCTTGTGGTGGTTTGCTCTGTTGTGATTTGGAGCTTGATGGTGAGCGCCTCGTTCAGCGCGGTCATCCATGGCGAGTCGCTTCAGCTGGCTAATTTGGCGCCGTGGTTTCTCAAAGTGGGCGAGGCGGATGCGCTGCCGTTTTTCATAGGTCTCTTTTTTGCTTTTGAGGCGCTTGCGTTTGCACAGGCAGCGGTTGGGTTTGTGCTTGGGCCGTCAGCCTCATTTGCGGTTGTAATGAGCTACCTGATCTGTTCGGCATATGCGCGGCATTGGGCGCTGCTGGGAAATGCCTTGATGCTGTTGCGCTGGGGTGGAATCGTCAAAGAAGGAATTGCGACGGGCTCGAGTGGCTTGTTTTCAATTGTGATTATGTCGTTATGTCTATCGTTGGGTGGACTGTGGTTTCGAAAGGCCGACCTTATCGAAAAGAGGGACAAGATATGAGCGTGATCGTTAGGGACGTATCGAAGCGCATGGGCAAAAACGATGTCCTGCGCAACGTGTCTATCGAGGTTGACCCTGGGACTGTGGTCGGGCTTCAGGGGATAAACGGTTCGGGCAAGACCATGCTTATGCGAGCGGTCTGCGGATTGATTAGACCCACCGAGGGCGAAATCATTATCGATGGTCAAAGACTTGGGGCTGATATCTCGTTTCCGCCGAGTCTTGGGATGTTGATAGAGGCTCCTTCCTTTTTAGGATATCTGTCTGGCTACGACAATCTGGAACTCATAGCTCAAATCAAGGGCGTTGCCACCCCCGAGGACATTCGCTCCGCCCTGCGGCTCGTGGGGCTCGATGCAGACGAAAAAAAGAAGTTCCGAGCATACTCGCTTGGGATGAAGCAGCGTCTGGGGATAGCTGCGGCGATTATGGAAAAGCCGAAGCTGCTTGTTCTCGATGAACCAACAAATGCCCTCGACGAAGCGGGCGTTGAAATGCTCAAGCGTGTTGTGGCGATGGCGGCATCAACGGGTCGCGAGGTTCTTCTGTCTAGCCATGACGGAGAGGTGCTCGAGGAGCTGGCCGATCGGGTTTACTGCATGCGCGACGGTGCCGTTGTGGAAGTTCGGGAAAGGTCGTGAGCGCGATGAAGAAGACCCTGTGGACGAGAAGATCGGCGCTCGCGCTTTTTTGCTGTGCTGCTACCGGCCTTGCGGGCATGAGGGTGAGCGTCGTTAACAGGAATCGGACAGTCATTCCTGAGAAATATTACGCGGAGGGCGAATGGCTCTCGATGGATGGAGCGTTTCTGGGATCGAAGGATGTGGTGACTGATGGGTATTCGTTTTGCATAGATGGAGCAGAACTACTCACGCCGCGCGAGTATCTCAAACGAGCGCATGACGATTATTCAAAATATGGCACCGTGGATACGAAAACGAGACTGAAGGATGCCGACATCACGTGCGTTATCGCCGTAAAGATGCGTGTCAGAAATAGGGATAATATCGACGGTGGAATCAAAGCGTATGTTTGGCATCTGGTTCCGGAGTCTGCGCCAAACTATGATTTTGTAGTCAATACCGATCTGATAACGCAAGCCATGCCGGTCCTTGGCGGCTCTGCTGCGTTTGCCGTGGAGGTTGGGGCAGAAAACGAGTTGCTCGTCCCATTTATGATGCAAAACACCAACGACTATTTCGAAGATTATGAAACCGTCCGTTTTGAGAAAGCGTTTCCCGGAGCCTATACGATGAAGATGACCGATCTGCCGGAGCGGAGGCTCTTAAGGTTTGAAGTGAAGTAACTCGAAGGTCCTGTTGGGGGAGCCTCATCCTACGCTGAAGCGGGATGAGATTCCCTTCGCAGTGGCGCTCGGCCCTAGCGCTTCTTCTTGCTCTTCTTCTGCTTGCGCCGCTTGCCCTTGTTATCCTGGGGCTTGTCGGCCTTGTCGCCCCGCTTGGCCTCGGCGGCAGCCTTCTCGGCCTTCATTTTCTTCTTCTTGGTCTCGATGCGGAGCTTTTTGTTAATGCGCGCCTTAAGGAAGGTGCCAAACTGCTCGGCATTGCCGCGGACAAAGGTGTCCTTAGGGATCGTCACGCCCTGGTCGGCGAACATGGCTACAAAGATGCGCTCGCCGTCGAGCACGTGGTCGAGCTTTTCAAACGGGAAGAACTGCGACTTGCCGCTCTTGCCCCAAACCATCAGGCCGTCCTCGTTGGCGGCGACGCGGCGATAGCGGCCACCCATGGACTCGTCGGCCTCGACGGCATCGATAAAGTCGCGGGCGAGGGTGTGGTGCAGGTTTTTGCTCCACCAGGCCAAAAAGGCGCCGAATACGATCAGGACGACGCCAAACTTGATCCAGTTGCCGCCGGCCACCAGCATGCCAATGCCGAGCAGCGCGGCAATTGCCGCGGCGACATACAGCGAGCCACGACGCCTGGGCGAGGCGATCAGACGGGCGAAGTCGGTGACCAGGTCGTTTTCGTACTGGTACTCGTTGAGGTACAGGATGCCGTCGTCGGCTGCGGCCTGCTTCTCGAGCGCGACCTCGACCTGGTCGGCTGCTTCGGAGGGAACGAGGTTGCTCTCTGCGTCTGCCATGCTCTTTGGACTCCTATCGCGGCGGGCTCGCCGTACGGGTTATTATGAATGAAGTATGCCGTGCGACCGCATGGCCGTCGCGGCAACAAGACTCAGTATACCCGGGGGAGCACCCATGGAATCGTTGTACCGAAAGTATCGCCCGCTCACCTTCGACTCCGTGGTGGGCCAGCAGCATATCGTCTCGACGCTCGAGCACGCCATCACCGAGGGACGCCTGTCCCACGCCTACCTGTTCTGCGGACCGCGCGGCACGGGCAAGACCACCATGGCGCGCATCCTTGCCAAGGCGCTGCTGTGCCGCAACGCCGAGGCGGCGCGCGCCGAGGGCGCAAGCGGCTGCATGCCCGACGGCACCTGTGAGGAGTGCGAGCTCATCGCCGAGGGCAACCACCCCGATGTCTACGAGCTCGATGCCGCAAGCCGCACGGGCGTGGACAATGTGCGCGAGGAGATCATCAACTCCGTCAACTTTGCCCCGGTGCGCGGCAAGTACAAGATCTATATCATCGACGAGGTTCACATGCTCACGACGGCGGCGTTCAACGCGCTGCTCAAGACGCTCGAGGAGCCGCCGGCACACGTGATCTTTGTGCTGTGCACCACCGATCCGCAAAAGATTCTGGAGACCATCCTCTCGCGCTGCCAGCGCTTCGATTTCCACCGCATCGGCAACGAGGATATCGAGCATCGCCTGTCCTACGTGTGCGAGCAGGAGGGCTTCGATTACGACGACGAGGCGCTTGCCATCGTGGCGCGCCATGCCAAGGGCGGCATGCGCGACGCGCTCTCCACGCTGGAGCAGCTGAGCGTTTTTGGCAACGGCGCCGTGCATGCGGACGATGCCCGCTCGCTTTTGGGCGAGGTTTCGGACCAGATTCTGGGCGAGTTTGCCCGCGCCATCGCCGAGCGTGATATTACTGAGCTCTATGGGCTCATTCGTGCACAGGTCGAGGAGGGCAATGACCTGCTTGAGCTGACGCGCGACCTGGTGGCGCATGTGCGCGACGTGTATGTGGCCTGCGTTGCCGGTGCCCGTGCCGAGCTGTTTGAGGGCGGGGTCGAGCAGGCCGAGGCGCTTGCTGCCGAGGCCGCCGCCTTTGGCGAGCATTCGGCCGACCGTCTGGCCCGCGTGCTGACGGTGCTTGACGATGCCGCGCTGGAGATGAGGGGCGCGAGCGACGTGCGCCTGGTGCTCGAGATCGCCTGCACGCGCCTGGCACGTCCCGAGGCTGATCTGACCATTGAGGCCCTGGCCGAGCGCGTGGCACGCTTGGAGGCCATGGTTGCCAACGCCGCGGTGCCGGCGAGCGTGGCTGCTGCAGGTGCTGCGCCTGAAACTGTCTCGGCTGTACCTGCGGCGATGCAACAGCCGACACTGATCTCGGGTGCCCGAGCTACCGCTCCGACAACACCTGCCGTGCCCGCCGCTGCGTCTGCGCGCCAGGGCGGCATGCCCTGGGACCGAGGCACTGCCGCTCCGGCGACCCAGCCTGCGCCCGCGCCGACCCCCAAGCCTGCCGCGCTGACATCTCAGCCTACATCGGCTCCGATGTCTCAGCCCGTTGCGGCTCCCGCGCCTGCCGCCGCTCCGGCACCTAAGCCCCAGCTCAACAACGCCGCCCAGGTTGCTGCCGCCGGCGCCGCCGAGACCCCCGCGGTTGAGGATGCCGGCGAGCTCCAGCGCAAATGGGCCGAGGTCGTCGAGCGCGTCAAGGCCCAACAACCTTCTTATGCGGCTCTCCTGTTGAACGCTCGCGCTACGGCAGACGATGGTTCTAAGCTCACGGTCTCGTTCCCTACGACATTTGCTATCAAGATGCTCGGGCGTGCTGATACACAGGCGGTGTTTTTGCCGACAGTCAGTGCGGTTTTCGGTCGTCGCACCGTCGACTATGTCTTGGATGGGGGTGGCACGCCGGCTCCTCAACATGAGGAGCATTCTCCATCTGCACGGGCTGCGGCATCTGCGGACCCGCAACCCGTGTCCTCGGCGGCCCCTGCATCCTCGAACGCCAGCGCGATGCAGCCAAAAGCGGCACCGGTAGCGGCACCGACCCCGTCGGCGCCTGAACCCGCTGCGCCCAAACCGGCTGCTCCGGTCCCCGCGCCCAAGCCCGCTGCCGCGCCTGCGCCCGAGTCATCCGACCTGGCCAAGGCCCCCTGGCTGAGCTCCGACAACCCCGCCGGCGCCCCCGCTACGGGTAAGCTCCCGACCGAACCCGCGCCCCGAGCGCCCGAGCGCGCGTCCGCTTCCAAGACTCAGCCGTCTGCGCAGGCTGCGTCGTGGGAATCCGAGCAGGTGCCCTACGACGACGCCATGGTCGGCGGCTTCGCCGGCGATACGAGCGGGGAGGATCTTCCTCCGTTCGACGTGCCTGCCGCGGTGCCTGCGCCCAGCCCTGCCGCTTCAGCCGCGGCTCCCGCAGCTGCGACGTCCGCTCCCACAAGCGATGACGCCCCCGCTGCCCCTTGGGAGTCCAACCCCGGCGCCGGCAGTCCCTTCGGCCACCAGGGCGCAGCCCCGAGCATCCCGCAGACCGAGGATGAGGCCAAAGCCCTCATCCGCAGCGTCTTCGGCCAGTCCACCATCTTCAAGCCGGTGGAGTAGCTGCGCAGGCGGGTATACTGCTCAAGAAGAGAACCCCTTGCCCGGGCGCATCTGTATTTCGGACATGTGCAACGTGGTGCCGCGTATATCGCATTCGAGCAGACAGGCGCGTGACGGTCGGCCTAGGATGCTGAGGTCGATACGATACGTCGCATGGCTGTCCGTGTACTCGACTTGCTCGGCGTTGACGGTTGCTCCGATTGTAAATAAAGAGCCCAGTTCGGCATCGACAATCTTGGAGTCCTTTATCTTGACCTTGAACTCTTGGTAGAGGGACGGGCTGTTGTAGTAAATGGTTCGGGTTCCGTCGGTGCATTCATCGGTCGTCTCCCATTTGACGACGGGCTGGTCCGAGCTGGCTATCAGCAGTTCTGCTCCAAAAGCTATGGCATGGGTGATGATAACCAGTAATACCCAGACGACAAAGAGATAGAGAACCACATATGCAACGGGGTGTTTTGAGCGGATGTTTTGGAGTACGGCTGGGACATTCACGAGGGCACCTCCAAATCGTCATCTATGACAATCAAATTATACCCAGCCGCCATGCGTGCCGCCTCGAGCAGCGGCTCGGCATTTTGCCATGTAGCCTTGTAGCCCTACGCATAAACTGCCTGGTTCCAGCTCTGCTAGATGTAGCTTGAGATAATTATGCAACCTTGCATAATTCGACCTTGCATAATCTTGGGCGTGCGTCACGCTCAAGGACATGTATATCGACTGAGGTAGCGTGTCCGCCCCGCTTGCTTGCCCCGCGCCGTGGTACGATTTTTGAGTTTGAAAGTCCCGTCGCGCTCCGGCTGCCCTTGCAGCTTGTCGCGCGGCCGCACGTAAAGGAGCCATCATGGCCGGTATGAACATGCAGCAAATGATGAAGCAGGCTCGCAAGATGCAGGAGCAGCTTGCCGCCGCGCAGGAAAACCTTAAGTCCCAGACCGTCGACGCCTCTGCCGGCGGCGGCATGGTCAAGGTGACCGTTAACGGCGAGATGGAGCTCGTCAACCTCACCATCGACCCCGATGCCCTCGATCCCGAGGACGTCGATATGCTGCAGGACATGATCATGGCTGCCGTCAACGAGGCCGTCCGCGGTGTCAACGAGCTCGCCAACAAGCAGATGGGCGCCATCACCGGCGGCCTCAACATCCCGGGCATGCCGTTCTAAGACACGCATATATATGAGTGCCAACCATAGTCTGCAAAAATTGCTCGATGAGCTGGGCCGTCTGCCGGGCATTGGTCCCAAGTCGGCCCAGCGCATCGCCTATTACCTGCTCGAGGCCGATGCCGAGGAGGCGCGCCGCCTGGCCGAGGCTATCCTGGAGGTTAAGCAGGAGGTTCACTTTTGCAGCCGCTGCTTTAACTACGCCACGGCCGACGAGTGCTCCATCTGCCAGGATTCGATGCGCGATACCACTCGCATTTGCGTGGTGGGCGAGCCGCGCGATGTCCAGGCGATTGAGCGCACGGGCAGCTACCACGGTCTCTACCACGTATTGGGCGGCGTGATCAGTCCCATGGACAAGATTGGTCCCGAGCAGTTGCACATTCGTGAGCTGCTGGCACGCTTGGGCCACGAGGACATCCACGAGGTCATCATCGCCACCAACCCCAATATCGAGGGCGAGACCACGGCGAGCTACCTGGCCCGCACTATCAAGCCGCTGGGCGTTGAGGTATCGCGTCTGGCGAGCGGCCTTCCCGTGGGCGGCGACCTGGAGTATGCCGACGAGCTTACGCTTGGGCGCGCCATCGAGGCCCGTCGCACGATTTAGGTGGCGAGCCTGCTCCTGCCGTATGTCTTCATCGCGACGCACGGGGTAGCCATAATTTCCCCGTGCGACTGTAAGTTTGTTGTGCAACAAAGATGCTTTGTATCCGCTTATCGCATGGATGCTTCCACTCGCATCCTTAATTTGCCCATTCGTTGCGCAACCTTTTGGGTTCGCTGATACACTCAAATATGGATTCGAATGAATGCGCCGCTCCCGAGCGGCGTGTTTTTGTTGGAGGAGAACGCATGCGGCCCGGTGGCACTCAGACAAAGCGCGGCGCCGCGGTGCGCATGCGACGCCGACTGGGCTTGGCGCCGCGGGCGTACGCACTGCTGTCTTGCTCGCTGGTGCTGGTCATAGCTGGCGTTTCTGCCTATGGCATGACCGTGCCGTCCATGATGCAGGCACATGCCGCACGCGAACCGCGCGTGGGGCATGAGGTCAAAAGTGACCTGGGGACCACGACTGGATATGCTTGGGCAAGTGTGGTCGCGCATATTGTGTTTGGCACCGGCGACGCGGACGGCGCCGAGGCCCCGGACAACGAAGTCACGCTTGCCAATGGCAAAACCATCGTGCTCACCAACACCAAGATCATCGATCGGTTGTCCAACAATAGCGTGGCGGCAACGGTGAATAAGGTCGAGCAGCAGAAGGAGCAGGACGCCCAGCAGTCCGGAAAGCCCGGTAGCTCGGATACTTCTGGCTCCGGCTCGGATTCGTCGAGTTCGGGCGGCGGCTCTGGGTCGGGTTCCTCTGCCGGAGGGTCTGGAAACGGCGGCTCGACGGGCGGCAACACTGACAACGATGCAAACTCCGGTGGCCTTTCCGCTGCTGAGGAAGAGAGCATTCACAGTTGGCTTGTAACCAAGTACAACATGCTCGACGGCTATGTTTCTCGCGCCAATGACGTGGTTTCGACCTATAACTCTACGGGAGATCCCAGGCCGTGCGACAGCCTGGTCGGGGAGATGTTTGTCATTCGAGCCGAGTTTGGTCGTCAGACATTCTCGCCCCGGTCAAAGTGGTATCAGCAGTATGCCAATCTGTGGGGCTGTTACACCAACCTATGTCAATGGGTCGGCCATTACGGCGATGATGACGTCGCGCTCGGTAACTTCAACAATAACGTGGCGGCGCTTGCCCTATGATGACCGATCTTGCATCCACCACACCACAATCGCTCGGTCGCGATCCCATGGTCGGCTTGCGCCTGGCGCGTGTCGACGGGTTTGAGCCGGCCATTGCGCTCGGTCAGGACGAACTGCCTGCCTATCTGCGTCGTTTTACGATGCTGTTTGCCGACGATGCCACCATGCGCCGTGGCGGTATCGGCCGCGTGACGCGTGCCGTCAACGCCCAAGGCGAGGCCGTGGCGCTCAAGCAGCTCATCTTGCCGACGCGCGATGAGTTTGACGACGATGCAACTCACGAGGCGCTGGTCGCCAAGTTCAAAGCGGCATTTCGCGAGGAATATGAATGCCATCGCGCCCTTTCGGGCCTTAAGGGCTTTCCCCGCCTCTATGGCTGGGGCGAGGTCGACGGTGTGCCTGCAATTGTCATGGAATGGGTCGAGGGCGAGACGCTTGCCCGCTTGCGTTCGCGACTCGCCGTGGACGATGACGGACGCCTGTCGCCGCTTGTGGCGGCGCGTCTGGGTCGCGACCTGTTCGATCTGCTCTGCCGTATGAGCCTGGTGGGTGAGGGCTTTGTCCATCGCGATATCTCGCCCGCTAATATTATGGTGCGTACGGCGCGTCTACCGCTTGACCGGCAGCTTGCCGAGGGCACCTTTGACCTGTGCCTGATCGACTTTGGCTCGTCGCTGGCGCTCGAGCCTGCGTCGGCCGTGGCCGGTACCGGCGGCAAGGCGTCGTTTACGGAGCGCTATGCCACGCTGCGTCGCGCGACGGTTGCCTATGCCCCACCCGAGATGCTCACCGACGATATTCCCGATCTGCGCGCTTTGCGTATGTCGCCGGCGATTGACGTCTATGCCGCGGCAAGCACGGTTTACGAGCTCATTGCCGGCGTCGCGCCATACGAAGCCGCGCCGAGCACTTCGGGCACCTCGGGTTCGCGCAAAAAGACGCGCGACATCGCGAGCCCCTACCGTCTCAAGATGGACACGCGGCCCGACTATCCCATTGGTGCCCATGCGCCCGGTTGTGATTTGACTCAGCTGCTTCGTCGTGAGCCCGATGTGGCGCTCGCCGCGGCCGAGCAGGCCCAGCAGCTAGGGCTTGAGCCGGATTCCGAAGAGCTACGCGATGCGCTGGCGTTTGTCGATGCCCAGCTGTTCGACGTGGTGATGGCCTGTCTGTCCAGCCATCAAAAAGATCGTCCCGAGCCGGCGGCGGTCGAGGCGGCGCTCTCGGCGTTTTGTGACCACTATGCGCAAAATGTCGGTCGTTCGCTCCGCGGCGAGCCGCTCACGCCGTGCCCCATGGATGCGTCTGGCCGTGCGGTTCGTCGCGCGCTGATGGTCGGCGCGACGGTCGTCTGTGGCGTGGTTTGGGCTGTGGTCGTGGTTTCGGCCGCGCTGCTGGCGTCGGGCGCTCGCGTGACGGCGACTTTGGGATCGCTCGTGTGGTCTGGGACGCTACCGGGTATTATTGCCGCACTGGCGTTGGCGCTGCCAGGCGTAGCCGGCGTTACCGCGGGGGCACTTGCGCGCAATCGGCGCTCGGGGTTCCTGCAGGGTGTGCTTGCGCTTTCTGCCTGCGAGGTTCCAGTACTGGTTGTGGCTGCATGTAGCGTATTTTCCCAACGCGCCGTGATGGGCGGCCTTGTTGCCGCTCTGGTTGCAACCTATACGCTTACGTGGTTTTTGCTTGCGATGGGCTTTGCCTTTGAACTTCCCGTTTCGGCACCGCGACGCACAAAAGCCCAGATGGCGACTCCGCTTGCCGGTGGAGCCGCAGCTGCCCGTACTTTTGGCGGACCTGTCGAAGTATCGTCCGATTCTATTTCTACGACCAAGGAGGCCTAGGTCATGGCATCTCAAGTTGAGCTCACCCCATGCGGGGCCATGTTTGACATCTTTAAGCGCGCGGCGCATCTGAGCCATATCGAGCTGTGCGGCCTGGTGCTTTCGTCCCGTCCGCTCGCCGACGGCCGCAGCCCGCAGAGCCGAGCCGCCGATCGCTCTTGGGTTTCCCGCTTTATCGTTCGCGCGCCGGTCGGCACGCTTCAGCAGCGCTACTTTGCCGAATACGGTACCTCGGCTGCGCGTATTATGTCGCAACTGGCCCTGCGCCAGCGAAATCCCATGGACTCCACGGCTGTGATCAATATGGTGTGCGGTCCTGCAGGTGAACCGATGGTACGCGCGCTCGAAGAGTGCCATCAGGACACGAATCTCTATCGCAACGCGCTCGATCGCCTGTCCCAGGCGGCGGAACTCATGCCCGCCGAGCGCGCCGAGGCCGTGCTGGTGCTGTTTGTCGCCGTCGGTTGTTCGGCGGATGTGCGGTCCTCGGTGAACTATGCCATCGACTACGCGCACGCGACCTGTGGCGGAGGCACCTCCACGCCGCGTTCGCTTGGCATGTCGATGACCGCGGGCGAACGCGAACCCGCTCCGGCGCACCCCTTGGGCTTGCTGCGCGTACAAAACAGTTTTGTCGTGAGCGCCCCGCGCTGGATTCAGCCGAGTGAGCAGGGTGTTGAGATTGGTGCGCTGGCCACTGGTGAGGGCGATATTACCGACGTCGGCGACGATGTCTCGGCCCGCCATGCCCATATCTGGTGCGATGCTCAAAATATCTGGCACGTCGAGGACTTGTCGTCCACCAACGGAACCGTGGTGGTAAACGGGGCCACGCGCGTCTGCATTCAGGTCGAGCCCGGCCGTTCCGCCCAACTCAATCCCGGCGACGAGCTCAAGCTCGGCGAATCCACTACCTACGCCGTCCTCTTCGGTGCCCTCTAGCCGGCAGATAGGGACGTTCCTTTCCTGCCGGCACTTTGGGACACTCCTTGGCGCGCCAGAGCCAGTCGCCCGGGGATGGAGGGACCATTTTGGCCCTTGGCAGTCACCCAAGGTAAACCTTTACCGCCCGCCTATATTTGCCGAAATTACACTTGACGGCGGGGTACAATAAGCCCGCATGCGGATTTCCGTTGCGGGCGCTTCCCATCGCCGGGGCGTGCCCGGGAGCATCCGGCATGCGGCCTTTGCGGCGCTCGGTCATGTGCAAGACGGGCGGTCGGGTCTGTGGGGCGCATCAGTTGCCCCTCGCCTCGGCATGTCTTCTCTCCACGCCACGTACCTGCTGCTGAGCCTGCCTGCCAGATGATTGGAAGCAACAGCGTAAATCCCATCACGCCAACATCCCGGCGATCGCCGGGGCCTGTATACCTATATGAGAGGAGAGGGGTATATGGCGCGTAAGTTTAAGTCTATGGACGGCAACGAGGCGGCCGCATATGTTTCGTATGCGTACACCGAGGTAGCGGGAATCTATCCCATTACGCCGTCCAGCCCGATGGCCGACCATGTCGACCAGTGGGCGGCCCAGGGTCGCAAGAACATCTTCGGCACCCCGGTCAAGGTCGTCGAGATGGAGTCCGAGGCAGGTGCAGCCGGTACCGTTCACGGTTCTCTGGGTGCCGGTGCTCTGACCACCACCTACACGGCTTCTCAGGGTCTGCTCCTGATGATCCCGAACATGTACAAGATCGCGGGCGAGCAGCTCCCGGGCGTCTTCCACGTCTCCGCGCGTTGCGTCGCTTCCCACGCCCTGAACATTTTTGGCGATCACTCCGATGTCATGGCCTGTCGTCAGACCGGCTTCGCCATGCTCGCCGAGGGCAACGTCCAGGAGGTCATGGACCTCTCGCCGGTGGCTCACCTTGCCGCCATCGAGGGAAAGACCCCGTTCCTTAACTTCTTCGACGGCTTCCGCACCAGCCACGAGATCCAGAAGGTCGCCATGTGGGACTACAAGGATCTGGCCGAGATGTGCGACATGGACGCCGTCCAGGCTTTCCGCGACCATGCGCTCAACCCTGAGCACCCGCACACCCGCGGCAGCCATGAGAACGGCGATATCTTCTTCCAGAACCGTGAGGCCTGCAACAAGGTCTACGACGAGCTTCCCGCCGTCGTCGAGGGCTACATGAAGAAGATCAACGAGAAGCTCGGCACCGATTACGGCCTGTTCAACTACTACGGCGCTCCCGATGCCGACCGCGTCGTCGTGTGCATGGGCTCCTTCTGCGACGTGCTCGAGGAAGTCATCGACTACCTCAACGCTCACGGCGAGAAGGTCGGCCTGGTCAAGGTTCGTCTGTTCCGTCCGTTCTCCATCAAGCACTTCGTCGACGTTCTCCCCGAGACCGTCCAGAAGATCGCCGTCATGGACCGTACCAAGGAGCCGGGTTCTATCGGCGAGCCGCTCTACCAGGACGTCGTCTCCGCTCTCTACGAGGCTGGCAAGACGGGCATCAAGGTCGTCGGCGGCCGTTATGGCCTGGGCAGCAAGGACACGCCTCCCGCGTCCGCGTTCGCTGTCTTCGAGGAGCTCAAGAAGGACGAGCCCAAGCGCGAGTTCACCATCGGCATTGTCGATGACGTGACCAACCTGAGCCTGCCCGAGGCCGAGGATGCGCCCAACACCGCAGCCCCCGGCACCATCGAGTGCAAGTTCTGGGGTCTGGGTGGCGACGGTACCGTCGGCGCCAACAAGAACTCGATCAAGATCATCGGCGACCACACCGACAAGTACGTCCAGGCCTACTTCCAGTACGACTCCAAGAAGACCGGCGGCGTCACCGTCTCGCACCTGCGCTTTGGTGATTCTCCGATCCGTTCGCCGTACTACGTGACCAAGGCCGACTTTGTCGCTTGTCACAACCCCAGCTACATCGTTAAGGGCTTCAAGATGGTCCGCGACGTCAAGCCGGGCGGCACCTTCCTGGTCAACTGCCAGTGGAGCGACGAGGAGTTCGCCGAGCACATGCCCGCTGTGGCCAAGCGCTACATCGCGAACAACAACGTCAACGTCTACCTGATTGACGCTATCGACCTGGCCGCTAAGGTCGGCATGGGCAAGCGCACCAACACGGTGCTCCAGTCCGCCTTCTTCGCGCTGGCCAAGGTCCTGCCCGCCGAGGACGCCCTGCAGTACATGAAGGACGCGGCTACCAAGTCCTACATGAAGAAGGGCCAGGCTATCGTCGACGCCAACCACAAGGCCATCGATGCCGGCGCTACCGCTTTCCGTAAGTTCGAGGTTCCGGCCGACTGGGCTACCGCCGAGGACGCCGCTCCCGTCGAGCTCTCCGAGGAGGCCAAGTCCGCTATCGCCCAGCAGGTCAAGAACCTGCTCGAGCCCATCGATCGCATGGACGGCGACAGCCTGCCTGTTTCCGCCTTCGTCGGTTGCGCCGACGGCCAGTTTGAGCTGGGCGCTTCCGCATACGAGAAGCGCGGCGTCGCCGTGGTCGTTCCCCACTGGGACGAGACCAAGTGCATCCAGTGCAACCAGTGCGCCTATGTGTGCCCGCATGCCACCATCCGTCCGTTCGCGATGACCGAGGACGAGGCTGCCGCCGCGCCCGAGGCTACCCGCACGCTCGACGCCATGGGCCCCAAGGCCAAGGGCATGAAGTTCACCATGGCTGTGTCCCCGCTCGACTGCATGGGTTGCACCAACTGCGTCAAGGTCTGCCCCAAGGGCGCCCTCGAGATGGTTCCCACCGAGCAGGAGATGGACCAGCAGCCCGTTTGGGACTACATGGTCGAGAACGTCTCCGAGAAGAAGGAGCTCATCGCGGCCAACGTCAAGGGCAGCCAGTTTAAGCAGCCCTACCTGGAGTTCTCTGGCTCCTGCGCCGGCTGTGCCGAGACCGCCTATGCACGTCTGGTGACCCAGGTCGCCGGCGACCGCATGTTCATTTCCAACGCCACCGGCTGCTCCTCCATTTGGGGTAACCCCGCCGCCACCGCTCCTTACTGCAAGGACAAGGACGGTCACGGCCCGGCGTGGAACAACTCCCTGTTCGAGGACAATGCCGAGCACGGTCTGGGCATGGCCGTTGGCTATGAGGCCGTTCAGCACAAGCTGATCGCCGCTACCCAGGACATCATCGCTGCCGATGGTCCGTCCGATG
Organism: Collinsella sp. AM34-10; assembly: GCF_003469185.1. Classification (GTDB taxonomy): domain Bacteria; phylum Actinomycetota; class Coriobacteriia; order Coriobacteriales; family Coriobacteriaceae; genus Collinsella. The sequence goes on from NZ_QSIL01000002.1 coordinate 294,758, forward strand.
AGCTCAAGGCCGCCGGTCAGGCTTGGATCGACTCCGTCAACGACGCCGAGGCCTCCAAGACTGCTGCCGCTGCCTACGTTGCCGAGCTCGAGAAGTGCGGCTGCGACGCTTCCAAGGCAATCCTCGCCGACAAGGCTTACCTCACCAAGAAGTCCTTCTGGATCTTCGGCGGCGACGGTTGGGCCTACGACATCGGCTTCGGTGGCCTGGATCACGTCCTGGCTTCCGGCCACAATGTCAACGTCTTTGTCTTCGACACCGAGGTTTACTCCAACACCGGCGGTCAGGCCTCCAAGGCCTCGAACCTGGGCCAGGTCGCTCAGTTCGCCGCTGCCGGTAAGGTGACCAAGAAGAAGTCCCTGGCCGAGATTGCCATGAGCTACGGCTACGTCTACGTGGCGCAGGTCGCCATGGGCGCCAACCCGGCTCAGACCCTCAAGGCCATCCACGAGGCCGAGGCCTACGACGGCCCATCCCTCATCATCGGCTACAGCCCCTGCGAGATGCACTCCATCAAGAAGGGCGGCATGCAGAACTGCCAGGCCGAGATGAAGAAGGCTGTCGAGTGCGGTTACTGGAACCTCTTCCGCTTCAATCCCGAGGCTGCTGCCGGCAAGAAGTTCTCGCTCGATTCCAAGGAGCCCGCGGGCGGTTATCAGGAGTTCCTGATGAACGAGGCCCGTTACGCTTCGCTGACGCGTTCCTTCCCCGAGCGCGCCGAGGAGCTCTTCAAGGAGAACGAGCAGGCCGCTATGGACCGCTACGCTCACCTGTTGAAGCTCAAGACGGTGTACAACGAGGCCTAGGTCTCCCACCGCAGGATCTGAGGGCTAACCTTCGCGGACGTCCTCGGACATGAAAGAACCCCCGCTGCGCACTACGTGCGGCGGGGGTTCTTTCGTCCTGCGGAGTGTCCGCGAAGGTTAGCCCTCAGATCCTGCTACGACTACGTCCTCGGATTGTGTGGGCTGATGAAGAACGTGGTTGTGGGGGGCCTTTTGTCCCCTTCGCTGTTTCGCGGCTTTGCCGCGAAACCTCGCGCCACTTTGGGGATGGATGGAGGTTTTGGCCGTTGCTGCCTTCTGTCCCCGTGCTTTGGGACTGGGTGCCTTTTTGGAGCGCTTCTTTATTCCTTATGCTGGATGAAATGCCCCATGTTTTTGTAAGGGTGCATACTCGTCTTATCAATGCATAGAATCTCGTATAGTGCGAGTAAGATATTACGCTGCCTGTTTTGTGTTTAGCAAAGATATAGTTTGCATAATCTGGTCTAATCCCTGCTCTATTAAAATAAAGTTGCACGTAAATGACGTAGATATGCTTGAGCTGGGATTCTTTACGCTGAGCGGGTAAAAGCGACCGTTCACCGTTCAACTGTTTTCAAAATGAATAAAATGAGCGATAAAGAGAATATAAACCTTAATAAACTCGCGTATCGCACGGGCGCGGGTTATTAATGGGTTGTAGGCCTTTTACAGAAAGGATTCCAGCAATGTCTAAGCCTCTTGGCAAGCCCGACCGTATCGTCGTCGCCCTTGGCGGCAACGCCCTCGGCAACAACCCCGTTGAGCAGATCGAGGCCGTGAGCAACACCGCTCATGCTCTTCTTGGTCTTATCGAGCAGGGTAACGAGATCATCATCACCCACGGCAA
>NZ_QSIL01000020.1 GCF_003469185.1 Collinsella sp. AM34-10
GGCGGTTGAGCAGGCGCAGGCCGAAGCAGTCGGCGAGGTAGTAGCCCATCTCGCAGCCGCCGTTACCATGATCGGAAGCCATCTTGACGCAATTCTCGGCGCCGACAGCCTGGCCGATGAGACCCTCGGGCTTGGTCATGGCGTAGACGCGAATGCCCTTTTCCTTCATCTTCTTGACGGCCTCGAGGACCTCGGGGGTGGTGCCGGACTCGGAGGCGGTGAGCACGACGGACTTCTCGGTCATGCGCTTGTGGCCCATGACGTTCCACTCGGCGGCGTGGATCAGGTAGACCTCGAGGTCGCGGTCGCCGAACTTGTTCATGAGGTACTCGAGCTGCATGAGCTCGTCCCAGGTGCCGCCGACGCCCATCAGGAACACGGCGTCGTAGCCCTCGTCGGCGACCTTGTCGGCGAGCGCGGTCATCTTCTTGCCGGCCTCGTAGACGTTCTTGCCGTCCTCGACGTAGCCCTCCTGGCTAAAGTGCATGATCTCGATCTTCTCGGTTTCCTTCATGGCTTTTCCTTTCTGTCCTGCACGCAACTCTATACATCGCGTTTCTTTTCGATACCAATTATAGACATACACCTAATGTGTTTTTAATACCACTTATCAATCTGCTCCAATCCTCGGTGAACGGTCGAAATTCTCTGGTGAGTGGTATTAAATTAGAATTGAATGTATAGCTAACGCCTCTGGCGCCTCCCTTGTGTGACAAAGAACAGCGTTCCTACCAGCGCAATAATGGTCGATGCCCCAAACAGCACCGCCTGAACGCCCAAAGCCTCCGCCAAAAACGGAGCCGCCAGCAGCGGCAGCACGCCGGCGCTCATCAGGCCAAAACGCACAAAGCCGGTAATGCGCCCCAGGTATTTGATGTCGGCGCGCTCCTGAATCAAGATCATCTGCAGCGGTTCCAGGAATCCCCAGGCCAGACCGTTAATCGCCTGACCGATAATCGCGACCCCCAGCATATCGGTGCCCACGTACACCATGGACCCAATGCCCACGGCCATGAGCGCGCCGAGCAGCAATCGCAGGTTGACATGGCGGGCAGAAAGCTTGGTCAGGATGAACGCGCCCACCGAGGAAGTGAGGCCCACGACCGAGGACAGCCAGCCCAGCCAGACGATATCCACGTTGAGCACATCGCGATAGAACAACGACTCCAGCGAATCGAACGCGCCAAACGCAAAGAAACCCAAAAAGCCCGAGATAAAGATGAGGCGCAGGTCGTGGTCGCGAAACGTAAGTCGCGCACCCTCGGCCATGCCGCCCAAAATACCGCCCTTCGGCTTCTCCCCTTTTGCGGGAGCAACACACTCGTGACAGCCCAAGGAGAGCACGGCCGCCACACCCATCATGCCCGCCATGAGCAGATAGACCGATTGCGTGGCAAAACAGCTCACGATGGCACCGCCGAGCAGCGGGCCAGCGGTATAGGCGATATTGCTGTAGAACACCATGAGGCCGTTCACGCGGGTACGGCCCTCGGTGGTCGACTCCAGGTATCCCGGAAACGCATGCGTGCAGGTGTTGATAAAGCCGCCCGCAAGTCCCAAGACGCACGCGGCAAACACAAGCCCGGGGACAGACAACGGCGCCAACCCCACGCCAAGCGATAGCACTGCCGTAATCACGCACGTCACAAACGACGTCCGGCGCGGTCCAAAGCGATCGATGACCGAGCCCGACACCATATTGCCCACCGACGTCATAAGATTGCGCACGAGCGTAATGGCGGCAACCAAAAAGGCCGTGCCAGCCAGATCATACGTGGCCGCACCGATAAGCCCCAAAAAGTAGACCGCGTTGTTGGCGCACCACTGCAGGGACTCAATAAGAATCAGCCTGACCTCTGCCGGCGTCAGGCGCATTGCTTCGCGATCCTTCGCGAACATACGAACTCCTTCTATACAAAAAGGGGATGGAGGGCATAGGCCTGCTCCATCCCCTTTCCAGGTTGCAACGAAAATCTATGCAGCCGGGCCCTTACGCCAGCACGCCGAAGAACGCGCCGATGATGCCCA
>NZ_QSIL01000021.1 GCF_003469185.1 Collinsella sp. AM34-10
CCGAGCATGGCGAAGCCCATGGCCGGCAGGATGTTGGCGGCAACGCCGCAACCGTCGATGATGAAGGGCGGGATGAAGTCGAGCAGGCCCTGGATGGCGTCGGAACCCAAATAGAAGGCGCCGCCGCACAGCAGGAAGTACTCGACGCAGCCCCAGATTCCAATTCCCCAATGAACGGCGTAGATGCCTTTGAGGTTTCCCTTGAGGGCGAACTTGTCTGCCATATCGACAAACACAGGGAACAAGGCATTGGTAATGTTGCCGATCGTCAGCGCAAGGACGGCGATGGGCATGGCGAGCGCGATGGCCGTCTCGGTACCCTGACCGAGCTGAATGGCAAACGCGCAGGCGAGCACGCCGCCGACGGTTTCGTTAGGCGGCACGTAGGCGCCGATGGAAATCGAGCCCATGAACAGCAACTCCAGGCTGGCGCCAACGGCAAGGCCAGTCTGCAGGTCCCCCAGCACCAGGCCCACGAGCGGGCACAGGACGATGGGGCGGAACGCGTAGAGGGTGCCGAGCTGGTAGTCGAGGCATCCAAACGCTCCGACTAAGCCGACGAGGATTGCTTGGACAAGCATAATTCCTCCCAATAAGGAATCTCGAACCGTCGTCACTCCCGTCGCGCGCGTTGTTGATATCAATTCCGGGAGTTCGATTCCACGGCTCGAAGCGTACCTGGTGTGCTGCTAACACCCATGCCAGGCACAAATGATTTGATACCAATTATAGGTATGCAGGTTCGCCTTATTTAATACCAGTCGCTCAGCGGGGTGTTTTTTACCGTAAACGGCAGGCGCATCCCATTAGGCACGCTCTTTGTTTCGATGGCGGACAAGCGCCACCAGAAAGCCGTCGCCAAAAGCATCGGATGCCAAGTTGGCCACAATCACCAAAACGATCATCGCTGCGCCCAAAAACTCGTTCCAGCGAAAGACCTCGCCAAAGAGGAGCGCCGACCAGCAGGGAGCGAGCACGACCTCACTCATGCAAACCAAGTTGGCCGCAAACGCGTTGGTGCGCGCAATCCCCTTGGCATACAGCACACTCGCAAGGCCGCTGCAAAAAAGGCCATGCACCAGCATAAGCCCCCACTCAAAGGGTTTCACGGAGCCTAGGTCGCCGGCAAAATAGACGATCGGAAGTATCGAGATGCCGCAGGAGATGAGCGAGGACACCATGGGCGACGCATCGGGGCGAGAGTTTAAAAAGAAACACAGCCCAAAGGTGGCGCCCGAAATGACGGCAAGCAGATTTCCGAGCATGCCCTCGGCGCTCAAATCACCTAAAAAGAAAAGTCCCATACCCGTAAAAGCAACCACCACGGAGGCAATCTTCGCAGGCGAGGGCAACGTGCGAGTTGCGAGCGATTGATACACGATAACGAAAATCATCGAGGTGTACTGCAGAACGATCGCGTTGCCGACCGTCGTGAGCTGGTTGGCAAAGTTAAACGTGGTGCCCGTCACGAAGTTGCAGACGGCCACAAGGACAATAAGACGGCTGACGCGAAGGACGGGTCTGCCGACGAGCAGGATAAAGAGCGCCATAAATATTGCCGTGACGGCACCGATCAAAAGAGCTGACTGCGAATTGGCGCGAACGAGGATGCCGATAAAACTCCACAAGAGCGCCGTGCCAAATAGATACATCGCCCCGCTCACGCCATTATCGGGTGGATTGTCAGATCGAATCACGAAGCACCTCCAACTAGCTTTCGGTAATAAAAAACGGCGACCGCAATGGGTCGCCGTTTCCCTTGGGGGCAAATAATAGGCCGGGCCCTTACGCCAGCACGCCGAAGAACGCGCCGATGATGCCCA
>NZ_QSIL01000022.1 GCF_003469185.1 Collinsella sp. AM34-10
GTTATACCCTAAGAGCAAACCACCCTTTTTAAGGGTGGTTCTGATTTACCCGGCACTTGGGGACGTTCCTTATCTGCCGGCAGTTAGGGACACTCCTGCCATGCATTTGATCCTTTGAGGATGGAAGAAAACGGGTCATTAGGTTTGCTGCGGTGCCGACTCGGCCTGTCGGTTACAAAACTATGCCGGTTTACTACGATGAATCGCATTCTTTCAACTATGGATAGAACGGCGTTATCAAAGCCACAGGTAGAAAGCTTGTCATTTTCTGCTAATAGCAAATGTGGTCGGTCCTATCGGTTTTACCGTAGTAAACCGGCATAGTTTTGAAAGGGCACTGTTCGACTAGCAGCGTTATGGAGCTTCTGCATGCCCTCCCGTTCGGTTTTTCGCTGGGTGGGTATACTTCCATCCGCAATACAGGCCGGAATAAGGAGGTATCCAAATGCCGGGCAACGGATTGATTCAAAAGGGAGACGCGCACGAGATGACTCATGGGCGTCCTGTCCAGATAACCGAGCACACGACGGTAACCGAGCTGCAGCCCAGCCTGTCCGATGTCGTGTGCGCAAACAAAAAACTGCAGATTGGCATTATCGTTGCGCTCGTGGTACTGGCGCTGTTGTCGGGCTTTGTAGCTCGTCCGCATTTTGCCGATACCAAGACCTGGGACTCCACCATCGAGGTCATCGATCAAAAGAAGGGCAATGTTTTGGCGCTCACGACCTCGTGCGTCGCCCTATCTGCGGGTATCACTGCGCTGCCGGGCGATACGGGAACGCCAGTTGCCGAGCAGCTCGCGCAGCTTTCGGGAAACTTGGGTATCGTGCTTGCCGTGCTCTATCTTGAGAAATATCTGCTGACTATTTTGTGGTCGGTTGGCCTGGGCATCCTGATTCCGTTTGCGCTGGTGCTCTTTGCAGTGTCGCTTGGTATTCACGGACGCTGGAGCACCAGCGGCGTCATTCGCCGCGTGGCAACGCGTGTGCTGGTGGTCGCCATAATTGGCATGGCGTTGGTGCCTGCAAGCGTATGGGTGTCGCAAAAGGTCGACGAAACGTATCGCGTTAGCATCGAGGCGGCCGAGCAAAAGGCGACCGACGCTGCGAGCGCGGCAGATAGCGATAGCTCCAAAACAAGCAAGAAAAAGACCGAGTCCACAGAGTCCAAGAACGTGCTTGAGCAGCTTGCCGACGGTGCCTCGGGTCTCGTCACGTCGGTGACCAGCGGCGCCAAGCAGATGACCGATGAAATTGTGCGGCAAGTGACCGATCTCATCGAAGGCGTCATCGTGATGATCGTGACCTCGTGCGTGATTCCATTGCTGGTGCTCGCGGCGTTTTTGTGGCTGGGGCACGTGCTACTGGGGATTGATATTTCCGGCCCGGCGAACTATCTGACGGGTCGCTTTCTGAGCGCTCCGTCCAAGCACGCCAAAAAGGGCGGGCAGTCCGAGTAGCTAAAACAGCTGTATATACCGGGGAATACCGCCGAAGGGCGGCCGAGACACGTTCTCGGCCGCCCTTTTGTTCAAGACTTTAGTCTGCTGGCCGCGCAGCGGCCAGCTTTGAACCAC
>NZ_QSIL01000023.1 GCF_003469185.1 Collinsella sp. AM34-10
GCTTCGTTAGAAACGCGCCCCACCATGGATGGTGAACCCGAAAGGCAAGGCGCGCGGGCACGGTGGCTCGGCCCGCGCGCCCGGAAGAGAAAGGACGAACCCATGGGTTACATGCTCGAGACGCGCGGGCTCACCAAGCGCTTCGGACGCGGCGACCAGGCGCAGGACGCCGTGGCCGACGTGAGCCTTCATATCCGCGAGGGCGAGGTGTACGGGCTGCTCGGCCCCAACGGCGCCGGCAAGTCGACAACGCTCAAGATGATCTGCGGGATGCTGCGGCCGACGGCCGGGGAGATCCTCTTTGCCGGGCACGCCTGGCGCCGCGAGGACCTCTACGCAATCGGCAGCCTCATCGAGGAGGCGCCGCTCTACCCCAACCTCACCGCGCGCGAGAACCTGCGCGTTCGCACCACGCTGCTGGGCCTTCCCGAGAGCCGCGTAGATGAGGTGCTCGCCGCCGTGGACCTCGCGGACACCGGGAAGAAGCGCGCCGGGCGCTTCTCGATGGGCATGCGGCAGCGCCTGGGGCTCGCGCTGGCGCTGATCGCCCGGCCACGCCTGCTCGTGCTCGACGAGCCCACCAACGGCCTCGACCCCATCGGCATCGAGGAGCTGCGCGACCAGATCCGCGGCTTCGCGGCGGCGGGTACGACGGTGATCGTCTCGAGCCACATCCTCTCCGAGGTGCAGCAGATGGCGGACACCATCGGCATCATCTGCGGGGGGCGCCTCGCCTACGAGGATGCGCTTCGGCCCGGGCAGGACCTCGAGGAACTCTTCATGAGCGTCTGCCGGGAGGGGCGTCGAGCGCGCGGGGAGGTGGCGGCATGACGGGCGAGAAAGGCGGCCTGCTCGCGGGCCTGCGCGCCGAGGCCCTGAAGTCGCGCCACGCGGCACCGGTTCGCCTGGCCGTGCTCATGGCGCTGCCGATGCCGCTGCTCGGCGCGATGCCCTACCGGGGCGTGCAGATCTTCAGCGCGTGGAACTACTGGTACGCGCTCTTCCTGCCCGTGTCTCTCTCGCTCGTGGTGGCGTGCGTCGCGCGGGCGGACGCGCGCACGCGGATGCGGGGGCTTCTGGGCCTGGGCTTCCCGCTTAGGCGCGCCTGGTGGGCCAAGGCGCTCTGGTGCCTCGCGCTCTGCACGCTCTCGAACCTCGTGGTCTTCGGCATCTACCTCGCGGGCTCGGCGTTCTCCTCGCAGGGCCTCACGGCCGCGGGCACGCTCACGATGCTCCTCTGCGCGCTCGCCAACACGGTGACCGCGGCGTGGATGATCCCCGCAGGGCTCTTCCTCACGGCGCGGCTCGGCATGCTCGCGGGCATCTTCTGCCCGCTCGCCGCGCAGCTCGTGGGCGGGTTCGCCTGGTCGCTGGTGCCGCTGCCGCAGCTCTTTCCGCCGTCGGCGAGCATGGTCATCCCCACGAGCTTCATCCCCGTGCTGCCGAGCGGCGAGCCGCTCGCGGCGGACATGGCGCTCGGCGGGGCGCTCGCGGCGGACGGCATGCTCACGCTGGCGGGCCTTGCGGTCTGCGCGCTCGCGTTCGCCGCGCTCACGGCGGCGGGC
>NZ_QSIL01000024.1 GCF_003469185.1 Collinsella sp. AM34-10
CTTAGAGGTCCTCGCGCCAGAAGGGCATGCTCATGCAGCGCGGGCCGCCGCGGCCGCGGGAGAGCTCGGCGGAGGGCACGACGAGAAGGTCCAGGCCCTCCTTGTACAGCACGTCATTGGTGACGGTGTTGCGGGCGTAGACGCAGATCTTGCCGGGCTCGACGCACAGGGTGTTGGAGCCGTCGTTCCACTGCTCGCGGGAGGCCGCGATCGGGTCGCCGCCGCCGCAGGGGATCAGCTTGACCTGGTCGACGCCGGTGGCGTCCTCCAGGACGTGCTCGAGGGTGTCCTCGATCAGGCGGATGTTCACGTCGCCCGGGTTCTTGCCGGCGGTCAGCTCGTAGACGCGCAGGGTGCCCATGATGGCGGGGTGGATCGTGAACTTATCGACGTCGATCTGGGTGAAGACCGTGTCGAGGTGCATGAAGGCGCGCGAGACCGGGATGTCGAAGGCAAGGATGCGCTCGACCTTGGAGTCGGAGTTCCAGAAGATGTTCTGGGCCATGATGTCGATAGCGGCGGCCTGGGTGCGCTGGGAGATGCCGACGGCGAGGGTCTTCTCGTTGATGTTCAGCACGTCGCCGCCCTCGGTGTGGAACTGGCAGTCGCGGCGGAAGTACAGGGAGACGTCCTTGTAGTCGGGGTGGTACTTGAAGATGTACTTGCCGTACAGGGTCTCGCGGTTGCGGGTGACGGAGTACATGCGGTTGAGGTTGACGCCCTCGCCGACGACCGCGAACGGGTCGCGGGTGAAGTAGAGGTTGGGCATCGGGTCGATGATCAGGTCGGACTCGGACTCGGAGTTGACCAGGGAGTCGAGGGTCGTGGACGCCGTGAGGGGCATGTCGATCTCGGCCTTGGTCATGCCGGCCATGGTCTTCTTGACGAACTCGAGGTTGTCCTCGATGGAGTCCAGCTTCTCGCGGACGATCTGCGGCATGTGCTGGCCGCGGATGCCGGCCTCGGCGATGTACTGGTCGGTGAACTCGGCGCGGGCGCCGGGGACCTGGTCGAACACCTCGGCGACGAGGTTCTCGAGGTAGAGCACCTCGACGCCCTGGTCCCTCAGGATCTGGGCGAAGGTGTCGTGCTCCTGCTGTGCGACCTCCAGGAACGGGACGTCGTCGAACAGGAGTCGCTCGAGCTCGTCGGGCGGCAGGTTGAGGAGCTCGTCGCCGGGACGGTGCAGGCAGACCTTCCTGAGCTTGCCGATCTCGGAAGGCACGTGCAGACCTTTCGTCATGGCCTCCTACCTTTCTTTCGGGCC
>NZ_QSIL01000025.1 GCF_003469185.1 Collinsella sp. AM34-10
GCCGGGCCCTTACGCCAGCACGCCGAAGAACGCGCCGATGATGCCCACGACCATGGTGGCCACGATCAGCACCATGGGGTTGATCTTCTTGGACAGCAGCCAGTAGTACAGCCAGAAGGCGAGCATGCCGAGCATGCCGGGCATGATGCCGTCCAGGATGTCCTGGAGGGTCTGGGCGTCCTCGCCCGAGCCGATGGCCACCGGGATGCTGGCCCAGAACATGTCCTTGCACATGGCGCCCACGACCATGACGCCCACGATGCCCACGCAGGTCATGATCTTCTGCATGAGGCCGGTCCTCTGGGCCTCGTCCAGGAAGCCCACGCCCAGCTCGTAGCCCTTGACGGCGCCCCAGATGCGCAGCGCGAAGCCGGGGACGTTGTAGATGAGCAGGAAGGCGATGGGGCCGAAGGGGTTGCCGGCCTGGCACAGGCTGATGCCCACCGCGGCGGCGACCACGCGCAGCGTCGACAGGAAGATGGAGTCGCCGATGCCGGACAGCGGGCCCATGAGGGCGGCCTTGACGTCGTTGACGCTCTCGGGCTCGATCTCGCCGCGGGCGACCTTCTCCTCCATGGCCATCGCGATGCCGCCGACGAACGGGGCGAACTGGACGGTGATGTTGAAGAACGCGCAGTGGCGATGCAGGGCCTCGGCGTAGTCGTCGGGGCGGCCGGCGTAGATCTTCTTGAGCATGTTGGCGACCATCAGGCAGAAGGCGATGTTCATCTGCTTGTAGTAGGTCCAGGAGAACTCCATGCCCAGGGCGCCGACGTTGACGGCGCTCTTGACGAGGTCGGAGCGCGTGATCTTGTTCTCGGGACTAGAAGTCATCGTCCTCATCCCCTTCCGCGGAAAGCTGGGGCTGGGCTCCGCCCAGGCCGAGCAGGTCGAACTTGTCGATGCCGATGATGATGGCGATCAGGGCGACGCCCAGGACGGGCACGTTGGCGTAGGAGCACAGCAGGAAGCCCAGGAAGTAGAAGGGCACGAGCTGCTTGGTGAGCACCAGGCGGCCGAGCATGGCGAAGCCCATGGCCGGCAGGATGTTGGCGGCAACGCC
>NZ_QSIL01000026.1 GCF_003469185.1 Collinsella sp. AM34-10
AGCAAAAGCCCCGCAGTCGGAGCGGACTGCGGGGCTCATGAAGAGAGGCTAGTTTGCGGGCGTCTTGCCTGGCGCCCACGAGAGAGGCAACAGAGTAGAGACTACTCGTGGATGCGCGTACCGGAGAGACCAGCCATGGTCTCGGCGGCCTTGTCCAGAGCGCCAATGATGCAGGTGCGGCCCTTGCGAGAACGGGCGAACTTGATGGCAGCGCGGACCTTGGGCTCCATGGAACCCTTGCCGAACTGACCCTCGTCGGCCAGGCGCTCGGCCTCGTCGGCGGTGAGGTCCTCGAGCTCCTCCTGGTTGGGCTTGCCAAAGTTGATGGCGACATGCTCAACGGCGGTCAGCAGGAACAGGACGTCGGCGTCGCAGTCCTCGGCCAGCAGCTCGCCGCCCAGGTCCTTGTCGATGACGGCGGGGACGCCCTTGTAGCAGCCCTTGTTCTCGTAGTCGCGGACGACGGGGATGCCGCCGCCACCGCAGGCGATGACGATGAACTCGTTGTCGAGCAGGTTGAGGATGGAGTCGGCCTCGACGATCTTCTTGGGATCGGGGGAAGCGACGACGCGACGCCAGCCGCGGCCGGAATCCTCGACGAAGACCTTGGAGGGATCCTCGGCCATGAATTCCTTGGCCTGCTCCTCGGTATAGAAGGGGCCGATCGGCTTGGTCGGGTTCTTGAACGCGGGATCGTCGGGATCGCACTCGATCTGGGTGACGACGGTGGCGGCGTGCCAACGCTTATAGCGCTTGTGCATCTCGCGGCCGATGCCCTGCTGCAGGTGATAACCAATGTAGCCCTGGGACATGGCGCCGCACTCGGGCAGCGGCATCTCGGGGGTGCCGATAGCGTCGTGGGCAGCGGCGAAGGCGTTCTGGATCATGCCGACCTGCGGGCCGTTGCCGTGGGTGATGATGATCTCGTTACCCTGCTCGATAAGACCAAG
>NZ_QSIL01000003.1:0-233590 GCF_003469185.1 Collinsella sp. AM34-10
CGGCCCGCGCTGCATGAGCATGCCCTTCTGGCGCGAGGACCTCTAAGTCTTTCCGTTTCCGGTGCGGTCCCCCTACAACCGCACCGGTTTCGCCCGTCAAACGGGCAACACTAATTACTTACGTAATTCATTTCTTCGAAAGGAAACGAACCATGGGTGTTAACCTCTCCGGCCGTAGCTTCCTCAAGCTCCTCGACCTCACCACCGAGGAGATCGAGTACCTGCTCAAGCTCTCCAAGAACTTCAAGGACATGAAGCGCGCTGGCGTTCCGCACCGCTATCTCGAGGGCAAGAACATCGTTCTGCTCTTCCAGAAGACCTCCACTCGTACCCGCTGCGCCTTCGAGGTCGGCGGCATGGATCTGGGCATGGGTGTCACCTACCTCGATCCGGGTTCGTCGCAGATGGGCAAGAAGGAGTCCATCGAGGACACCGCCCGCGTTCTCGGCCGCATGTATGACGGCATCGAGTTCCGTGGCTTTGCCCAGGACGATGTCGAGGAGCTCGCTGCTAAGTCCGGCGTGCCCGTGTGGAACGGCCTGACCACTGAGTGGCATCCCACCCAGATGCTCGCCGACATCCTGACCGTCCAGGAGAACTTCAACTACGACATCAAGGGCAAGACCCTCGTCTTCATGGGCGACTGCAAGAACAACGTTGCTCGCTCCCTCATGGTTGTCTGCTCCAAGCTTGGCATGAACTTCGTGGCCTGCGGCCCCGAGGAGTGCATGCCCGCTGACGACGTCATCGAGGCCTGCAAGCCCATCGCCGAGGCCAACGGCTGCACCATCAAGCTGACCACCGACGTCAAGGACGGCGTCACCGGTGCCGACGTTATCTACACCGACGTGTGGGTCTCCATGGGCGAGCCTGACGAGGTCTGGGCCGAGCGCATCGCTCAGCTCACCCCGTATCGTGTCACCTCCGAGGTCATGGCTATGGCCAACCCGGGTGCCATCTTCCTGCACTGCCTGCCCAGCTTCCACGACACCAACACCACGATTGGCGCCGAGAAGTGCGAGCAGTTCGGCATCACCGAGCAGGAGGTCACCGACGAGGTCTTCGAGAGCCCCGCTTCCAAGGTCTTCGACGAGGCCGAGAACCGCATGCACACCATCAAGGCCGTCATGTACGCCACGCTCAAGTAAGTGCATCTAGCATCTCGCTCGGGGTGTATTGTTGAACACCCCGAGCGGCTTTATCTGGTAAAAATCTCGATCGAGCGGCAGGCACGGCACGGAAGAGCCGCTTCGGGCGAGATCAGTAAATGATTTATGAAGGGGGGATGAGAACTATGACTGAGACCGCTAAGAAAAAGCGCGGTATGCCTTCATCGTTCACCATTCTTCTTGCTCTGCTGGCAATTGTTGCAGTGATTACCGTTATCGTCTCCGGCACGTCCGGCGGCGCGGTTACTGCCGCCCGTCTGAGCGATTTCTGCACCGCCCCGATCAAGGGCTTCGCTGACGCTCTGCCCGTCTGCCTCTTCGTTATGATCCTCGGCGGCTTCCTCGGTATGATGACCGAGACCGGCGCCCTGGACAACGGCATCGCCGTCCTGGTGCAGAAGCTTAAGGGTAACGAGATCATGCTCATTCCCGTGCTGATGCTCATCTTCTCCCTCGGTGGTACCACCTATGGTATGTGCGAGGAGACCGTTCCCTTCTACGCCCTGCTTGCCGCTACCATGATGGCCGCTGGCTTCGACCCGATGGTCGGTGCCGCCACCGTCCTGCTCGGCGCTGGCTGCGGCTGCCTGGGCTCCACGGTTAACCCGTTCGCCGTCGGCGCTGCCGTCGACGCTCTGACCGGCGTTGGCATTGAGGTCAACCAGTCCATCATCATCGGCCTCGGTGCCGTCCTGTGGATTGTTACCACTGCCATGTCCATCTTCTTCGTCATGAGCTATGCCAAGAAGGTCAAGGCTGACAAGGGTTCCACCATCCTGTCGATGCAGGAGCTCAAGGACGCCGAAGAGGCTCACGGCAAGGCTGCTTCCGAGGTTCACAATGAGGTCAAGCTCACTGGTCGTCAGAAGGGTGTTCTGATCGCCTTTGCCTTCACCTTCGTCGTCATGATCGTCGGCTTCATTCCGCTGGCCGACCTCAACGAGGGCGTCGCCAACTTCTTCGACGCTGGCGCTGTCTACGACGCCGACGGTAACGCCGTCGTCCAGGGCTGGTCTGCCCTGATCACCGGCCTGCCCATTGGTCAGTGGTACTTCGACGAGGCTTCCACCTGGTTCTTCCTCATGGCCGTCCTGATCGGTATCATCGGTGGCCTGTCCGAGAAGCAGATCGTTAACACCTTCATCACCGGCGCTGCCGACATGATGTCCGTTGTTCTCGTCATCGCCCTCGCCCGTGGTATCTCCGTCCTCATGGCTAACACCGGCCTCGACGTCTACGTCCTCGACGCTGCCGCCAATGCTCTGGCTGGCCTGTCCGGCGTGATCTTCGCTCCCATGAGCTTCCTGGTCTACTTCGGCCTGTCCTTCCTGATCCCCTCGACCTCTGGTATGGCTACCGTCTCCATGCCTATCATGGGACCGCTGGCTGTTAAGCTCGGCTTCTCGCCCGAGGTCATGGTCATGATCTTCTCCTCTGCCATCGGCGTTGTGAACCTGTTCACCCCGACCTCCGGCGCCATCATGGGCGGTCTCGCCCTGGCCAAGATCGAGTGGACGACCTGGCTCAAGTTTGCCCTTAAGCTCATCGTCGCTCTCTCCGTCGTCTGCGCCATCATCCTGACCGTCGCTTGCGTGATGCTCTAAGTACCCAACGGGTACCCCACGGAAACCTTGACGATCCTGTAAAGGATCACCTGGTCATCGTCTGTCCGGTGGGGTCAACCCACCGGTAGACTCCTACCTTTAGCCCCCTCCCGTTCCGTGCGCGGGAGGGGGCGCTTTTTTGTTCCGCGGTTTTACCAAACCGCGGAACCGGTCGACGCTGCAAACCCGCCAGAGCGGCAATCTGACGTTCAATCGTCGGGCATGGCCAAAAGGCCTATGCCCTCCTCTTTCACGTCACCTTGCTCGCTCTGACGGGCTTTCGCTGACTTATGCTCCACCTGCGACGTTCCCCTTGTTGGTGCAGGGGGAAGCTTGCTCGCTCTGGTGCCCGTTCGCTGGCTTCAGCTCTGCCTGCGACGTTTTCATTGTTGGTGCTGAGTGACTTGTTCCCCGTTCCAAACGAGCTGCCCCGGGTCCCCGGTGGTTGTGGTGAGCGTGTTTGGTTGGTGCCTGTTGATGGTCTGGGTATCGGGGAGGGCGGGCTCCGTTATAATCGCCTAGGACATTAAATGGAAACGGGACGGGAGCCACACATGCGCCAGGGTTTCGACAATGCGAAGTACATCGAGCTGCAGGCTGCTCACATTAAGGAGCGCATCTCGCAGTTTGGTGGCAAGCTCTATTTGGAGTTTGGCGGCAAGCTGTTTGACGACTATCATGCGAGTCGCGTGCTGCCGGGTTTTGAGCCGGACAGCAAGTTCCGCATGCTCAAGAGCATTGCCGACGACGTCGAGGTCATCATCGCAATCAATGCAAACCATATCGAGAAGAACAAGGCCCGTGGCGACCTGGGCATTACCTATGACGAGGACGTCTTGCGCCTGGTCGACCTGTTCCGCGGCAACGGTTTTGCTGTCGCGGCCGTGGTTATCACGCAGTATGCCGGTCAGCCCGCTGCCGACGTCTTCCGCAATCGTCTGAATGCACTCGGCATTCCCGCCAAGCTGCACTATCCCATTGAGGGCTATCCGCACGACGTCGATCTGATCGTTTCTGACGAAGGCTACGGCAAGAACGAGTTCGTCGAGACCACGCGTCCGCTCGTTGTCGTGACGGCGCCCGGCCCTGGCTCGGGCAAGCTCGCCACCTGCCTCTCACAGCTGTATCACGAGCATAAGCACGGCACCGCCGCCGGTTATGCCAAGTTTGAGACCTTCCCGGTCTGGAATCTTCCCCTGACGCATCCGGTCAATATTGCCTACGAGGCCGCCACGGCGGACCTCGACGATGCCAACATCATCGATTCCTTTCACCTTGAGGCCTACAACAAGACCACGGTCAACTACAACCGCGACGTCGAGGCCTTCCCGGTGGTCCGTGCCCTGATGGAAAAGATCCTAGGCAAGAGCCCCTACCAGAGTCCCACGGACATGGGCGTCAATATGGTCGGCTTTGCCATCACCGATGACGATGCCTGCCGCGACGCTTCCAAGATGGAGATCGTCCGCCGCTACTTTACCGCGGTCGAAAATGTGCGCCGTACCGGCGTGGGCGATGAGCAAGTCGACCGTCTCAAGATTATTATGAAGAAGGCCGGCATCGATAAGAACTACTCACCGGCGCGCTCGGCGGCCTTAACCAGGGAGCAACTGACGGGTGGTCCCGTGGGCGCCATGGTCATGCCGGACGGTTCCGTGGTGACCGGTAAGACCTCCACGCGCCTGGGCGCCGCAAGTTCGCTCATTATGAACGCTCTCAAGCATGTTTCGGGCGTCGACCTTGAGCTTGAAGTCATCAGCGACGAGGCGATCGAGCCCATCAGCAAGCTCAAGACGCATTTCCTGGGCAGCAAAAACCCGCGCCTTCACACCGACGAGACGCTTATGGCGCTGTCGATCACCTCGGCTACGAGCGAGACGGCCGCTCGTGTCCTTTCGGGCCTGGAGCAGCTGCGCGGTTGCGATGCCTTCTTTAGCGTGATTATCTCGCCGACGGACGAGACGGTGTTGCGTAAACTGGGCATCAACGTGTGCTGCGAGCCCAAGTTTGAGCGTCGTGGTTTCTTCCATCGCTAAGTTTGAAGTACCGCGGTAATTGCATCGCCTTTTGGCCGTATCGGGTTAGCGCCCGGTACGGCTTTTTGATCAATAAAGCGTCTATTTCGGCGAAAAATAGCCGTTTACCTGCCTAAAAACAATTTGGGCGGTATACAATAATCGTAACTGTTTCATCCTTAGCGGGATGCCGCATGATGGATATTACCTGCCATCGTGAGGTGTGTCGGTCGTGCACGGCGCGCTGGATGCTCGTGCTCGGTTAGAGGAGGCTGCCATGGCGGGCAAGGGTCGTGCGAGTGTCAACGATATGAAGCGTGTCGAAGTGCTGGTGTTGATGGAGATTGCCCAGCAATCCGAAAGTGGCGGGACATATGGCTTCTCGCGCAAAACGCTTGCGGAGCACGTTGGGGTGTCTCCGTATCGAGCCCGCGCCGCAATTGAGCGCTTGGATTCTGACGGTTTGATCGAGGTCGTTTCGCGTTATAGCGAGGATGGCGGCCAGCTTGCAAATGGTATTTGCCTTACCGAGCGTGGCGGGTGGTATCTGAAAGGCATCCGCGCGGGTATGCTCGTTCGGGATATGCTCAGGGACGAGCTTGCCGATCGGTAGCGATCTGCCGCCTAAGTTGTTGCTACGCCGCTCGGGTCCCGGGCGGCGTTTTGTTTCGAGATGGAGAAATGCAAGCACTTTGGTGAAAAATGGCGAACTGCTTCTTTCTCGAGTATTACAATGAAGACCCGTAAGATGTGTATGGACAACTTCTACGGGAAGCGCAGGTAATTCAATATGACTAAGCATGTGTTTGTGACCGGCGGCGTGGTTTCGTCTTTGGGCAAGGGCATTACCGCGGCATCGCTGGGCCGTTTGCTCAAGTCGCGCGGCTACAAGGTGACGATGCAGAAGGCCGACCCGTATCTGAACGTCGACCCCGGTACCATGAGCCCGTTCCAGCACGGTGAGGTCTTTGTGACCGAGGACGGCTACGAGTCCGATCTGGACCTGGGCCACTACGAGCGTTTTATTGACGAGAACCTGACCCGCGATTCTAACTTTACGACGGGCGCCATTTACAAGAGCCTGATTGCCCGCGAGCGTCGCGGTGACTTTTTGGGCGGTACCGTCCAGGTGATCCCGCATGTCACCAATGCTATCAAGGACAAATTCCGCCGCATTGAGGAGCAGACTGGCTCCGACGTTGTCATTACCGAGCTGGGTGGCACGATCGGCGACATCGAGTCGCAGCCGTTCGTGGAGGCTATCCGCCAGTACCGCAAGGAGGCCGGTCCCGAGAACGTCTGCTACATCCACGTATCGCTCGTTCCCTATATCGCCGCCGCCCACGAGGTTAAGACCAAGCCCACGCAGCACTCCGTCAAGGAGCTGCGCAGCTTTGGTATCCAGCCGGACATCATTGTGCTGCGCTCCGATCACCATATTGATGACGCTATCCGCGGCAAGATCGCGAGTTTCTGCGACGTCGACACCGACTGTGTCTTTACCAACGAGGATTGCGCGAGCATTTACGACGTGCCGCAGCTGCTCGCGGAGCAGGACTTTGACCTGCGCATTTGCGAGCGCCTTGGCCTCGATCCGCGCGAGCGCGATATGAGCGCATGGAATGAGTTCCTGCGCAAGCAAAACCATGCCAACCATCACGCCGATAAGGTTAAGGTTGCCGTCGTGGGAAAGTACACCCAGCTTCCCGATGCATATCTGTCGGTTATCGAGGCCCTGCATCACGCGGGCGTTTTCTACGATCGTCACGTAGATGTGCAGCTGGTCGATGGTGAGAGCCTCGATGCCGAAAACGTCAATGAGGTTCTGGGCGACGCATCGGGCATCCTGGTTCCCGGCGGCTTTGGCAAGCGCGCCCTGGAGGGCAAGATCCTTGCTGCCGAGTTTGCTCGCGAGCACAAGATTCCGTATCTGGGCATTTGCCTGGGTATGCAGGTTGCCGTGTGCGAGTTCGCCCGCAACGTTGTCGGCCTTGCCGGTGCCAGCTCCTCCGAGTTTGATCCGGACGGTCCGTTTAGCGTAATCGACCTGATGAGCTCGCAGGAGGACGTGACCGAGAAGGGCGGCACCATGCGCCTGGGCGCCTATCCGTGCAAGCTCGCTGCCGATACCCTCGCGCGTGAGGCGTATGGCGAGGAGCTTGTCTACGAGCGCCACCGTCACCGTTTTGAGTTCAACAATGCCTTCCGCGATCAGCTCGAGGACGCCGGTCTTGTCATCTCGGGTCTTTCGCCTGATGAGCGTCTGGTCGAGATGGTCGAGCTGCCGCGCGATGTGCACCCGTGGTTCGTGGCCACCCAGGCTCACCCCGAGTTTAAGAGCCGCCCCACCAATCCTCAGCCGCTATTCCGAGAGTTCGTGCGTGCCTCGATTGGCCAGCATGAGGGCGTCGATCGCCTGCAGGTGACGCCCATGAATCGTTCGACGGACTAAGGTTGCCGGCGAACCGGGAACATATCGGAGAAGCTCCTTCGCCGCTCGCTGTGGCGGCGGGGGAGTTTCTTGATTACCTTGCAGTCGAGCGGGGCTTGGCGCGTAACACGATTGCCGCCTATCGCCGAGACCTGACGACCTACTGTGCCTATCTGGAGCGGACGGGCATTGCGTCCTTTGAGGACGTGAGTCGGCGGGTCATTGAGGACTTTATCGCCGATCGGCGCGATGGGGGCTATTCCGATGCCTCGGTGGAGCGCGCGCTCGCTGCCGTCAAAGGCCTGCATGCCTTTTTGGTGCGCGATGGGGCCGTGACCCAAAATCCTACGGCGGCGTTGCGTTTGCCAAAAAAGGCCGAGCGCCTGCCGGAGTGCCTTTCGGTGGAGGATGTTTCGGCATTGCTCGACCAGGATTTTCCGGATGGTGAGATGGGTCTGCGCGATCGCGCTATCTTGGAAGTGCTGTATGGGTGCGGCCTGCGCGTGAGCGAGCTGGTGGGGCTCGATGTGAGTGATATCCATGCCGATGACGGCTTTGTGCTGGTTCGCGGCAAGGGCTCCAAGGAGCGTCTGGTCCCTTTGGTGGGAAGCGCGGCGCGTGCCCTGACGCACTATATATGTGATGGGCGCCGACTTCTGGCGGCTCATGCTCGTGGGACAGAGACGCCGGCGGTCTTTTTAAACAAGAACGGCGGGCGTCTGTCGCGTCAGGGTGTTCACGTCATATGCGAGCGCTACGGACGCCAGGTGGGGTTGGTGGGACTCCATCCGCACACGTTGCGCCATTCCTTTGCCACCCATATGCTCGCGGGCGGCGCGGACCTTCGCGTGCTGCAGGAGATCTTGGGACACGCCGATATATCGACGACGCAGGTCTACACGCATGTCGATCGTACGCAGCTGACTGAGGTTTACCTGGCGGCCCACCCGCTGGCACATCGCTAATACGCTGCTGAGCTGCGATTACATGCTATCCGAGGACGGACCCCCGATTGCTGGAACGTGCTGTTGCGCACGTTTTGGCAATCGGGGGTCCGTCCCATTTTGCGCCACCGGCCAATGGCGCGGCGGGGTGCACATGCCGCGCGTGGGAGAGTTTGGGGGCGATGTGAACGGGATGTAAAGGGACGTAAAAATCGCCTCAAGGTCAACTTGAAGGTTGAGGTTGAAAGGCGGGGTGCTACAGGTGGCATCCCGCCTTTGCGTTAAACACAACATATTGTGTTTTCGAACATATGCTCGGGGGTGGCGCCCAATAGTTAGGGGGTGGAGTGGTGGGGTAGGGTGGGGGAAGGGGTGGGGAAAGGTGTTGAAAAATGGGGCAGTTCCCCATATTATTAATGACGTCGACAGGCGGGGTGGTTCCCCGCGTACGTGCCATCTGAGTAACCGAGGGGAGGGCGCACATGGGAATGACTGGTGCATACGAGCGCAATCTCGATGCAAAAGGTCGTCTGTCCCTGCCTGCACCCCTTCGCGAGGAACTTGGAGAGCACGTTCGCGTGTTCAAAGCCCTGGATGTCGATGCTCTGTACGTGTTCTCTGCCGAGGCCTTCGATAAGTGGGTCGAAGGACTCTTCGCGGGTCGTGAGGGCCACGAGGGTTTTAACCCGCGTGACATCAACGACCAGAAGCTCATGAGGGCGATCAACAAGCGCACCACGTCGATGGATGTGGACAGCGCCGGTCGTATCGGTCTTTCTGAGTCTCTCCGCAAGCAGGCGAACCTTGACCGCGAGGTCACGGTTGTGGGCAACTACGACCACCTTGAGGTTTGGGACCGCGCCGCGGCCGATGAGGACGATGACGACGAGGCTCTGCTTGACCTCTTCTTCTCGTAAGGGCAAGGCACAAGTAACGGATGGAGCGTGGGATCTTGACACAAGAATATCGGCATGAACCTGTCATGCTCGGCGAAGTGCTTGAGTCGCTGCAGCTCAAGAGCGGCTCCGTTGTCTGCGATTGCACCCTTGGCGGTGCCGGTCATTCGGTAAAGATGGCCGCGCAGGTGGGGGAGACGGGCCTTTTGCTCGGCGTCGATCAGGACGACATGGCCCTCGAGGCCGCTGGCGCCCGTCTGGACCGCGAGGTTCCCGGCGTCCCGCACCAGCTGCTGAAGGGCAACTTCGGCGACTTGGACGAGCTGCTTTGCTCGGCCGAGGTGCCCGGGGTCGATGGCTTCCTGTTTGACTTGGGCGTTTCGTCACCGCAACTCGATATCCCTGGCAGGGGCTTTTCGTATAACGAAGATGCCCCATTGGACATGCGGATGGATCCGGGTAACAACACCCTAAACGCAGCTGAGGTCATCAACACCTATAACGAACACGACCTCGCCCGGATTCTACGCGTCTATGGCGAAGAGAAGTTCGCCTCGCAGATTGCGCGCGAGATCGTGCGCCGTCGCGAGCAAGAACCGATCGAAACCACCGGTCAATTTGTCGAGATCATCAAGGCTGGCATTCCGGCTGCCGCTCGTCGGCATGGTGGACACCCGGCCAAGAAGAGCTTCCAGGCCATTCGCATCGAGGTCAACCACGAGCTCGATGTGCTCGAGAGGGGGCTTGACGCCGCCACCAGGTGGCTCAACCCGGGCGGACGCATCTGCGTCATCTCGTATCACTCGCTCGAGGACCGTATCGTAAAGAACCACTTTAAGGAGATGAGCCAGGGGTGCACGTGTCCGCCGGAGATTCCGGTGTGCGTGTGCGGCAACGTGCCGATACTCAAGGTCATCACCCGCAAACCCTTGGTTGCCCAACCCGATGAGGTCGCGCGCAACCCTCGGGCGAGATCAGCCAAAATCCGCGTGGCGCAGCGCCTGTAGGCGCGACCGCGCGAAATTGGACCTCCCGCTCGCACCATAAACGAAGCTTAAACACACTACCAACGTACTCGGGATGGGAGGCGGCATATCATGGGCTATAACACCTCAAACGCAGCACTCGCCTATGATATGAACGCCATGCCCGCCTACCGCGAGGCACCGCAGGCGCCCGTTGCCCCTCGTGAGCAACGCACGCCGCGTTTTGATGTCTACACGGGCGCGGGCCGTCAGGCAAACCAGGCGGTAAGCCCGGTTTTCATGAGCGTTCTTAAAACGGTTTGCATCATTGCGGCTGTCTTCATGACGATCGGTGTCGCGCGCGTGGCGCTTGCCGGTGTTACGGCCCAGGTGCTTAACGGCAACGCAGAGCTTACCAACACGCTCGAGAAGGCGACCGACGAGAGTTCTAACCTTGAGGTCATGCATTCGGTCTATGGTGCCGACACGCGTATTCGCGATCTTGCGGGCGCCTATGGCATGGTGGAGCCCAGCGAGAGCGTTACGCTTGACTTTTCGCAGGATGCAGCCGCGGGCGCTAGCTCGACTGCGGCCGCTCAGTAAATAAGACGGTAGCTGAGTATGACAAATGACTATCGCCGCGGTTCCGACGGGGACCACGGGTCTGGACGTCCCTCCTCGCGGGGACGTTCTGGTTATCAAGGAACGGGTCGGCCATCTTACAACGCGGGGCCGTCCTATGGCAACGACCCTGCGTCGCGTCTTCGTGGTTCGGGCGGACCTCGGGTGCGCAATACGGGCGCGCGCAAGGGGTCGTCGTCTGAATGGGTTACGGGAACGCCGCTGCCTCGCCGCGATGTCGTTATGGGCTGTATCGGGGTTGGCCTTGCCGCGGGCGTCTTCCGTCTTGCCGAATACCAGATCGTGAATGCTGACAAGCTGCGCGAGCGCGCGGACGCGCGTCGTCTGCTTTCACAGACGCTCTATGCCAAACGTGGCACTATCTACGACCGCAACGGCAACGTGCTGACGTCGTCAGTCGAATGCCGCAATGTCGCCGTGAACCCTCAGCTTGTCGAGGACGTCGACAAGACGGTCTCGGCGCTGGTCAAGGCCACCGGTATCGATAAAAAGACCTGTCGCAAGCTGGTACTGTCTGATGGTTCCTGGGTGTATATCAAGCGCCAGGTCGACGAGGATGACGCTGCCGCCCTGGAAAAGAAGAATCTACCCGGCGTGCTCTTTGAGCAGGCGATGAAGCGGGTTTACCCGTATGGAAACCTGGCTTCTCAGGTGCTGGGCGTCGTGAACGTGGACAACGCTGGCCTGACTGGACTCGAAAAACAATACGATGAGCTTCTGACCGGAACGAATGGCTCTCTTGTGCGCGAGCGCGCAAGAGATGGCGGCTACATCGCGGGCGGTGCCTATAAAAAGGCTGCCGCGATTGATGGCGTGGATATCGTGACGACGATCGACGTCAACATTCAGCGCGCCGCGGAAGATGCCTTGGCCGAGGCGGTCGAGAAGACGAAGGCCAAAAACGGGTCGGCCCTGGTGACCGACCCGACGACTGGAGAGATCCTGGCCGCCTGCTCGTATCCGACCTACGACCAGACCAATTTGGAAAACGCCAAGACCGAGGACATGAACCTTCGTCTGGTGACGGATGCCTACGAGCCCGGCTCGGTCTTTAAGACGCTGGTTGCGGGCGCCGGATTTGATTTGGGCGTTGTGCGCCCGAGCACATCGTTTGAGGTTCCCGCGAGTATCAAGGTGGGCGACGATACCGTTACCGATGCCGACAAGCGTGACTACACCATGACAATGGACGTACGCGAGATGATGCGCCGTTCGTCCAATGTCGGTTTTGTCCTGGTGGGGCGCAAGATCGGTGCCGATGATTTTGCCACCTATGTGGACAAGTGGGGTATCGGTCATAGCTCCGGTGTCGATTTTCCGGGTGAGAGTCTGGGCATCGTCAAGGAGCGCGACCAGTACGATGGTGCCACCTTGGGTGCTATGAGCTTTGGCCAGGCGCTGTCCGTCTCGCCGATTGAGGTCGCACGTGCCGTGGGCGGCATCGCGAACGGCGGCGTGATGATGACTCCGCACTTCTATAAGTCGAGCAAGGGCGATGAAAAGGATTGGGGCGAGGGGGATCGCGCGATTTCCGAGGAGGCCGCCTCGCAGGTGACATCGTGTATGCAGACGGTCGTTGCCGAGGGAACGGGCGTTGGCGGCGCGGTGGACGGCTACGACGTGGCGGGCAAGACAGGTACGGCCGAGCGCGCCGATGAGAACGGCGGCTACCTCAAAGAGAACTACATGTCGTCTTTTATGGGGTTTGCCCCGGCGCAGTCGCCCAAGGTCCTGTGCTATATCACCCTTGACGGAACCCCGTCAGGCTCCGATGCCGCCGCAGTGCCGTTCCAGTCCATTATGGCCAGTGCGCTTGACGTGTTGGGTGTCCCGCGCACCAAGTAGGGGGTTACTATCTATGAAATGGCCAGTCGGTTAATCCGGGTTGTTCACACGCCCTGCACCACGCGTAGGCGGCGCTGGGATACAATACGCCGATAGCATTATTAGGTTTACAGGGGAGCTGCAATGATAGAGATCGCCGTCAACAATCTCGCGGCCGCAACAGGGGCCCGAACCGTGACGGGAGAAGCCGATCGGGTATGCCGCGGTTGCGTTATCGACTCGCGCCAGGTTGAGGAGGGCACGATATTCGTCGCCTTCCCGGGTGAAAAGGTCGACGGCAACGACTTTGCTTCCCGTGCCATCGAGTTGGGTGCCGGCGCCGTAGTGATGACGCGCGAGCCCGATGCCGAGCTGCTTTCGCTGGCCCATGAGAAGGGCTGCGCCATCCTGCATACCGATGACCCCGAGGAGTTTTTGCTGCGCCTGGCTCACGCTTATCGTTTGGAGCTTGGCTGCCTGGTAATTGGCATTACCGGCTCTATCGGCAAGACAACGACCAAGGACGTGCTCGCCGCGGTGCTCGCCAAGCGCTATCGCGTTTGGGCAACCAAGGGTAACTACAACAACCTGATCGGTATGCCGCTCACGGTGCTGGCGGCCCCTGCCGACACCGAGGTTCTGGTGCTCGAGATGGGCATGAACCATTTCCACGAGATTGAGCGCATGTCTCAGTCCGCCAATCCCAACCTTGCCATTGTGACCAAGATCGGCACCTCCCATATCGGTATTCTGGGCAGTCGCGAGAATATCGCTCGTGCCAAATCCGAGATTGTTGGCGGCATGTGCGCCGCCGGAGACCTTCTCCCGTTGCTGGTTTTGGGTGGTGAGGACGACTTTACTCCGTTCATCCGCGACACCTTTGCCGCGCCTGCGGGCGTCGACGTGATGCTTGCGGGCGTCTCGGACGACGATGAGGTCCGTGCGTGCGACATTCGCATTGATGACGAGGGGCGCCCGGTCTTTACGCTCGATTTTGGCTTGGGCGAGACTATCGACACACTGCTTGCCATTCCCGGCGCGCAGTCCGTTCCCAATGCCGTCAAGGCCGCGGCGGTTGCCTATCGTCTTGGCGTGACGCCCGAGCAGATCGATGCCGCCTTTAGGGGTCTTACGATTACCGGGCATCGCCAGGAAATCAAGCGCGCCAAGAGCGGCGCTCGCGTCATCGACGACTCATATAACGCCAGTGCCGAATCGATGGCAGCCGGCCTCGACCTGCTGTGTTCGCTTTCGTGCACGGGTTCGCGCATGGCGGTTCTGGGCGAGATGGGCGAGATGGGCGACGAGGCTCCTCGCATGCATGAGCTGGTGGGCGCCTATGCGGCGGCCAAGAAGCTCGATATGCTCGCATGTGTCGGCGGTGAGCTTGCCCAGCGTATGGCCGAGGCCGCGCGCATGATGGGTATGGATGAGGACCGCATTCAGGTGTTCTCCGACTATCAGCAGGTGCTCGACCGTATGGGCGGCGCTCTTGAGCAGCATGATGTCGTGCTGGTCAAGGGCTCACGCTTCGTTGAGCTCGATCGCTTTGTGGAAGGTGTGTGCTAGTCCATGTTCGGCAATCCTTCGTATCCTACGTACCAGGCATTTTTGGGGTTGGGCATCGCCGCCGTCATCGCGATGCTGCTTATGCCGTGGTGGATTAAGCTCCTGAAGGTCGAGGGCATCGGCCAGCAGGTTCGCGCCGATGGCCCCAAGCGCCATCTGATTAAGCAGGGCACGCCCACTATGGGCGGCGTCATCATCCTGGTCGCCGTTTCGCTGACGTGCCTTTTGATGGGTAAGCTCACCACCGAGCTCGTGCTTGTGCTGCTCGCCACGCTGGCAACCGGCGTTCTTGGCCTCATCGACGACCTGACTTCTGTCACGCACGGCCGCTCGCTCGGCCTGACGCCTCACGCCAAGATGATTGGCCTTACCCTCATCTGCGTTACCTTTACCGTGCTTGCTGTCAACTGGTGCGGCGTCGCCCCCGAGATTCGTTTCCCCGGTGGCCTGACGATCGACCTTGGTGTGCTCTCGACCACCATTTGCGGCCTCTCTTTTCCGTGGCTCTACCTTGTCTTTTGCTGGCTGATGATCGCGGGCCTTTCCAACGCCGTAAACCTCACCGACGGCTTGGACGGTCTTGCCGGCGGCACCTCCATGATCGCCATGCTGGCCATGGCCGCCATGGCGTTTTTGCACGGCGATGTGAACCTGTCCATCTTCTGCACGGCGTGCGCCGGCGCCTGCCTGGGCTTTTTGTGGTTCAACTGCTATCCGGCGAGCATCTTTATGGGCGATACCGGCTCGCTTGCCCTGGGTGCCGCTTTTGCCTGCACCTCCATCATGACCAACACCGAAGTCGTTTCCCTCATCATCGGCGGTCTGTTTATCGTCGAGACCCTGTCGGTCATGATCCAGGTTGTCTATTTCCACTTTACGCACAAGCGCGTCTTCCTTATGGCGCCCATTCATCATCATTTCGAAAAGAAGGGCTGGGCCGAGACCAAGGTCGTCATCCGTTTTTGGATTGTCGCCGCGGCCTTCGGAGCCCTGGGCCTCGCGTTGTTCTTCCAGTTGGGATAGTGGTCTTTCATGCCTCTTGCTGATGTCTTTAGCCTGCTCGTTTTGGGCCAGGGTAAGTCCGGTCTTGATGTCGCTCGCTGGGCGCTTGCACATCCCGAGCGTGTGAGTGCCGTTACCGTTTACGGTGGCGGCACGTCCGAGCCCAACGATGCCACGCGCTCGCTCGAGGCGCACGGGGCATCGTTTGTCTACGGAACCGAGCAGGTCGAGGGCGCGTTTGATGTATGCGTGACGTGTCCGGGCATCTCGGAGTTCTCGGCATTCTTTAAGGCTGGCCGTGATCACGCTGCCCAGATTATGGGTGAGCCCGAGTTTGCCTACCGTCTGTCTCCCCAAAATTGGATTGCCATTACGGGCACCAACGGCAAGACGACAACCACGTCACTGACCGATTACCTGCTTAAGGCAGCGGGCGAGGCGAGCGTTGCTGTCGGCAACATTGGCGAGCCTCCGGTGAACGAGATCGATGGCCGTGCGCATAACGAGTGGTTTGTGGCGGAGCTTTCGAGCTATCAGATCGCAACGACCCAGGAGCTTCACCCCCGTGTGGCGGTGCTGCTCAACATTACCCCCGACCATCTGGGCTGGCATAAGAGCCATAAGAACTATGCGCTCGCCAAGATTAAGCTCTTCGAGAATATGGTCGACGATGACCTGGTGATTGTTGACGTCGAGGATGCCGGTATCCACGAGTTCGATGAGTACATCTATGTTCCGGGCCGTCGCATCTGCAAGGTTGCTTTTGACGAGCCTGCGGGCGAGGACGCCGCATTTGTGCGCGATGGCAAGATGGTCGTTCGTCTGAAGGGCGTCGAGACCCCGCTCGTCAATACGTCCGAGCTTAAGATTTCGGGCCATCACAATGTAATCAATGCCCTGTGTGCTGCCACGGCGGCCCTGACGGTCGGCGCCGATGTTGACGGTGTGTGTCGCGGCCTGGTCTCGTTCCAGCCGCTGGAGCACCGCGTTGAGCCCTGTGGCGAGATCGATGGCGTGCGCTATGTCAACGATTCCAAGGCAACGAACACCGATGCGGTCGAAAAGGCCTTGACGGCGTTTCCCGATGACGATGTGATCTTGCTGCTCGGCGGTCACGATAAGGGCACGCCGCTCGATTCCTTTGCCCGCGTTGTGATGGATAACGTTCGCTCGGTGGTCTGCTTTGGCGACGCGTGCGAGCGCTTTACCGCCGCTATGGACGAGGCGGATGTCGACGGTGATGTCGATATCGCTCAGGCCGACGACCTGCGCGATGCCGTGGACGTTGCCCGTTCGCTCTCGAGCCGCGGCGATGTGATCTTACTGTCGCCCGCCTGCTCTTCGTTCGATGAGTTCTCGGGCTACGAGGAGCGCGGTCGCGTGTTTAAGGACTATGTGGCCCAGCTTGCAGCTGCGTCCAATACGCAAATGGAATAGGGGTTGCCGGTGAGAGAGGAGAGCCCCCGACAGAATATGAGGAGGCCCGACTCGGACCGTGCTTCCTCGCAGTGCATCACGCCGCGCGCCGGTCGTCGCACGCAGGGCATCGGCGAACGTTATATCGCCGGCGTCCCCGCACGTATCATGCGACCCCGCCTGGTCTTTTTGACCTGCCTGTTCTCGCTGGTCTGTTTTGGCCTGCTTATGGTGTACTCGGCTTCTTCAGTCGAGGCGCTTCACGAGAACGACTCCGCGACCTACTTTTTGTTCCGGCAGTTTATGTTCACTGTCGTCGGTGTTGCTGCCCTCGAGTTCATCGCGCGCGTTGCACCCGATAGCTGGTTTGGCGAAGGGGCGCTTAAACTTGCCCTTATCGCTATGATGATCTTGCTGCTTGCGGTGTTCCTCTTTGGTAGCGGCAGCCGTGGCGCTACGCGCTGGCTGAGCATTGCCGGCATTCAGTTTCAGCCATCGGAGTTTCTCAAGCCGTTTGCCATTGCCTATTCTGCCATCATGCTCGATCGCGTGTTTTCGCCCGGCGGTAACATCAATGAGTTCCTTAAGGGCATGGGCTTAAATTTGGGCATATCGCTCGTCTTGATTTTTATTCAGCCCGACTTTGGCACCATCCTGATTATTCTGTTGACGATCATGTGCATGGCGCTCTTTGCCGGCCTTGACCCAAAATTCATTATCGGTGCGATTCTTGCTGGCGTCGTCATCATCGTGATCGCTCTTGTCGTCGAGCCGTACCGTATGGTGCGCATTCAGGTTCTCTTGAACCCTTGGGCAGATGAATATGGAGACGGGTATCAGGCAACGCTTGCCATTATGGCGTTTGCTTCGGGTGGACTGTTCGGTCGCGGTATCGGCAACTCAACCATGAAGTACTCGTATTTGCCCGAGGCGCACAATGACTACATCCTGGCCATCATTGGCGAGGAAGTTGGCTTTTTGGGGACGCTGCTGTTATTCTTGGTGTTTGCGATGCTGATCTACTCGGCGTTTCGAATCGCCGAGCAGGCTACCGATCGTCGCGGGGCGCTCATGGCTTCGGGCTCTGCGGTTATCCTCGCGGTGCAGTTTTTGATCAACGCGCTGGGTATTCTCAACGTGTTTCCCATGACGGGTAAGCCGCTGCCGTTTATCAGCTATGGCGGCTCGTCGATTATCGTGTCGCTCATGCTCGCCGGGCTTATCTTGCGCGTTTCGCACGAGAGCGCTCGACGCGATGAATACGATCGTCGCCGAGATAGTTTTGCCGTTATGGACGAAAGCACTGCCGGTGTTCCCCATGCGCGTGGGGAGCGCTCATCGCGTGGCGGTTTTACCGTCTTGAACGGTTTTGCTTCGGAGTCGGATGCCCGTCCCCGGCCGCGCTCTGCGCCGCAGGGTCGCCCGCAACGACCGGCACCGCGCAATACGGGTGGCGGATATAATCGAATCGACTTGAATTCGGACCCGTCGGCGCGCTTGCGCACCGACGACCAGGGGCCGCGCGTACGAAGGGACTACCATGACCGATAAGATGACCGTTGCTATCGCAGCCGGCGGCACGGCGGGACATATCAACCCCGCACTCGCCTTGGCCGAGGAGCTACGTGACCGTGGCCACCACGTTGTGTTTGTGGGTCAGTCGCATAAGCTCGAGGGTCGTCTGGTTCCCGAGGCAGGGTTCGATTTTGTGCCGATTACGGTTACGGGCTTCGACCGCTCTCGCCCTTGGACGGCATTGAGCTCGCTGTGGCGTGTCTATAAGGCGAAGCGCACGCTCGGCAGCCATTTTTCTAAAGCCTGCAAGCCCGATGTCGCTATAGGTTTTGGCGCCTATGTCGAGGTCCCGCTTCTGGACTGGTGCAAAGACGCGGGCATTCCGTATCTGCTGCACGAACAGAACTCCGTTCCGGGCCTTGCTAACAAGATGATGAGTTCGCATGCCGCCCGCGTTTGCATCTCGGTGCCGGCAGCACGTTCCGTGTTTGAGCGCGAGGGCGATCCTGACCATGTGCTCATGACCGGCAACCCCGTGCGCCGTTCTGTGATCGAGGGGGATCGGGTTCGCGGTCGCAGGGCTCTCGACGTGCCTGAGGACGCCACACTCCTGCTGGTTTTTGGCGGCTCACTTGGTGCTCAACATCTTAATGAGCGCGTGGCTTCGCTTAAAAACGAGTTGCTCTCGCGCGATAATCTCTATGTTTTGCATTCGACGGGCGCCGATGGCTTCGAGGACACCGAGCGTGCTCTTGCCCTGATGCCCGAGGAGGCGAAGCGGTACCGCGTCCAGCCCTACATTGACAATATGGGCGATATGCTGGCCGCGGCCGATTTGGTCCTCTCGCGCTCGGGCGCTTCGAGCGTTGCCGAGATCGCGGCCCTTGCCACACCTTCGGTACTGGTGCCGTATCCTCATGCGACGGCCGATCATCAGACCACCAATGCCCGCTATCTGGTCGATGCCGGTGCTGGCGTGCTCTGCGCCGATGCCGATATCGATACCCAGGCGTTTGCCGATGAGCTGCTGCATCTTATCGATGATGCGCAGGCGCGCGATGCCATGCGCCAGGCGGCTCGCGGTTTGGCCCAGGACCGCGCTGCCGTCCTTTTGGCAGACGCGGTAGAAGGATTGCGTTAGTTAGACGGGATATCGCGGGCCGCCCTCGCGCGGATGCGGTAGGTGCGGTACAGTAGACGGGTTACAGGCAGTGTTTACGCAAGGAGTACACGAGCACATGGCTGATTCCCAGACTGCAACCTCCGCGCCCGATTTCAAGAGCGCCCATTTTATCGGTATCGGTGGCGCCGGCATGAGCGGCATCGCCCTCGTCCTTCACGAGCGCGGCTATGTCGTTACCGGCTCCGACCTTAAGACGTCGCGCTATATTCGCCAGCTTACCCGCGCCGGCGTGAAGGTGCATGTGGGCCATGAGGCCGCCACCATCGACGAGGTCAAGCCCGACGTCGTCGTGGTCTCTACCGCTATTCCCGAGTCCAACCCCGAGCTCGTCCGTGCGCGCGAGCTGGGTATTCCCGTGTGGCCTCGCGCCAAGATGCTCTCGGCTCTGGGCCACGGCTACACCACCGTCGCCGTCGCCGGTACTCATGGCAAGACCACGACCTCTTCGATGTGTGCCACCATGCTCGACCGCATGGGTCTGGACCCCAGCTTCCTGATCGGTGGCATTGTCGAGGGCTACGATACCAACGGCAAGAACGGCTCGGGCGACTATTTTGTCGCCGAGGCGGATGAGTCCGACAGCTCCTTCCTGTTCCTTAACCCCAATGTGGTCATCGTGACCAACGTCGAGGCCGACCATCTCGATCATTACTCGGGTATCGAGGAGATCGAGGCCACCTTCGCCAAGTTTATGAGTCTGGTGGGCGAGGACGGCACGGTCATCGTCTGTGGCGAGGACCCGCATCTGGTCGAGCTTGCCAAGTCGACGGGCCGTCATGTGCTTTCCTATGGCTTTGCCGAGACCAACGACATCGTCTGCGTGCATCCGGATGTCAAGGGCATCCAGAGCGACTTTATCGTTCGCTTTGAGGACGGCACCGAGCACGCTGTCGAGATTAAGAGCAACCCCGGTCGTCACAACATGCTCAACGCCACGGCCGTATTGACCGTCGCCCATGTCCTAGGCCTCGATATCGACGCCGCCGCTAAGGCACTTTCGAGTTTTGAAGGCGTCCGCCGTCGCTTTACCCACGTGGGCGATATCGACGGCATCACGGTGGTTGACGATTACGGCCATCATCCCACCGAGATCAAGGCGACGCTCGCTGCTGCCTCTTCGCTGGGCTACAAACATGTCGACGTCGTGTTCCAGCCGCACCGCTATTCGCGCCTGCAGGCTCTGTGCGATGACTTTGCCGACGCATTCGCCAATGCTGACAAGCTGCTGTTGATTGACGTGTTCTCTGCCGGCGAGATGCCCATCCCGGGCGTCACGTCCAAGATGCTTGCCGATACCGTGCGCGCCAAGCATCCCGGCAAGGAGGTCGTGTACTGCTCGAGCCGTCTTGAGCTCAATGAGGAGCTCGAGAAGATGGTGGGCGAGGGCGATCTGCTGCTTACCATGGGCGCCGGCGACGTCACGACGGTCGGCCCCGAGTTCATCGAGTATCTGACTGCCAAGAAAGACGCTTAAACCCCATGGGTCTGTTTAACGCCGTCATGGCGCTTTCGGGCATGATCGATACGGACATAATTGAGGATGAACGCCTCGCGCGCCATACGAGCTATCGTATCGGCGGCAAGGCGGACCTCTTTGTGACGTGTCACAGCTATCATGCCTTGCGTCGCGCCGTGGCGGTGCTCGATCGTGAGCAGGTGCCGTGGGTCATTATCGGCAAGGGATCTAATCTGCTTGTTGCCGATGCAGGCTATCGCGGCGCCGTCATTTCGTTGGGGCGTGAGTTCCAGCGTACGGTTGTCGCCGAAGACGGTTGTACGCTGACGGTCGGTGCGGGCGTGATATTCGCTCGCCTAGTCAACGACGCGCTGTCGCGCAGCCTTTCGGGCCTTGAGTTTGCGGTCGGTATTCCCGGCTCCGTTGGCGGCGCCGTGTCCATGAATGCCGGCACGCGAACCGAGTGGATTGGCTCGCTGGTCGAAGATGTCGTTACGTTTGACCCGAGCTCCGGCATCAAACATTACGCGGGCTCGGAGATCGCTTGGGGCTACCGTGAATGCAGCCTGCCGCGTAACGAGATCATTCTGGAGTGCGTGCTCAAGCTCAAACCTGCGCCCAAGGCCGATATCCGTGAACGTATGGAGCGGTACCTGACGCGGCGTAAGCGCACACAGCCCATGGGCTGTGCATCCTGCGGGTCGGTATTTCGCAACCCGCCCGATGCGAGCGTGGGCAAGCTTATCGAGGATTGTGGATTAAAGGGTTTTTCGGTTGGCGGCGCGGAAGTTTCGCCCGTACACGCTAATTTTATCGTTAATAACGGAACCGCCTCGGCCGATGACGTGGCCGCGGTTATCAGACATGTGCACGGAAAGGTGAGGGAGGCGTATGGCATCGAGCTCAGACCGGAAGTTAAATTCCTCGGCTTCTAGAGCATCGAAACCAACCTTCCGCCGCGCCGGAGGGCGTTCCGGCGCACCGTCTCAGCCTCAACGTAAATCCGTTATGCCTTCTAAGCCTGCTGGGTCCGTGCGGCCTGCCAAGCGTTCGACTGCCGGTTCGCAGCTTGGCGGACGCCCCGCGGCCAAAAATGTTGCTCGTCCGGTGGCACGTCCCTCGGTGACGCCCAAACCGGCGATGGGCGCCATACCTTCTCGCCCCATAGCGTCGCCCAAGCCCTCGTTGGGGGCAAAGGTGACGCGTCCCGGTCGCGCGCTGGGTGCATCTAAGCCACGTATGCTGACGTCGGTGTCGGCCTCCGCAAAACCGCAATCGGGCAAAAAGGGCTCTAATCCGTTGTCATCGATCGGCGCCCTGGCAAATCATGCGGCGGGTGCCGCTTCTGCCGTTAAGGGCAAGGGCAAAATCGCGGGCGGCATCCTTGCCGCTCTGGCAGCGCTTGCAGTCGTTGCCGTCGTCGTCATTAACTCTGGCCTGTTCGCCGCTACCGATATTCAGATCCAGGGCAGCGAGCATGTGACCAAGCACGATGCCATCCAGCTGATCGATCTGCCCGAGAACACGTCGCTGTTCAATGTGAATCCCGACCAGATCACCGAGGGCCTTAAGCAAAATCCGTGGGTCTCGGGCGTGGATGTCCAACGTCAATTTCCCCATACGCTCATCATCACGCCGACGGAACGCAAAGTTATCGCAATCGCCTACATTAGCTCCGACGATCTTGCCTGGGCGATCGGGGACGATGACACATGGATTGCACCACTGTCTACCTCGGTCGATGTTGACGACCAGGGCAATGTCATCACAACGGGGGAGGGTGCCAACACCCTAAACGGTATCGATGCCGCCCTGGCACTCGCTAAACATTACGGTGCCGTGCTGTTGACCGATGTCTCGGCCGATGTCGCACCGGTTTCGGGGCAAGCCGTAAATTCCAAGGCCGTCAAGGCCGGCCTGGATTACGTCCGCGGTTTCTCGAGCGAGTTCCTGGGCCAGGTCAAGGATATTTCCACGCCCTCGGTCGAGGCCATCTCGGCGAATCTCGATAACGGTATCGAGGTGTCGCTCGGAGATTCGGACGACATTGCCAAAAAGGAGCGTATCGTGACCAAGCTGCTTTCGCAGGTGGAGGGCGTGACGTATATCAACGTTCGATCTCCTGGCAACTATACGTTTAGGAACGCACCGACCTCGTAGCGTTTTCTCGCCTTTGTTGACGGGGCATACCGCGCCGTTTATCTGGTTTGTTTGGTTTTCACCGTCAATTATTTGACTGATACGTTCATAATGTGCAAACATAATACGGTTTACCTTTGCATTTACTTTCAACTTGAAGGTTAATGTGCGCAGGGGTCAACCCATGCTATGGCAATAACCTTTGTTCGGAGGACCGACATGCACGAGACAGAGATCAACAACTACCTTGCCGTCATTAAGGTGGTCGGCGTCGGCGGCGGCGGTACCAACGCGGTCAATCGAATGATCGAAGAGGGTATCCGCGGCGTCGAGTTTGTTGCCATCAACACCGATGCTCAGGCACTCGCGATCTCTGATGCCGATATCAAGGTGCACATCGGCACCGACCTGACCCGCGGCCTGGGCGCTGGCGCCAACCCCGAGGTCGGCCGTAAGGCCGCCGATGAGTCCCGCGACGACATCGCCGAGGCGCTCGCTGGCGCCGATATGGTGTTCATCACCTGCGGCGAGGGCGGCGGCACCGGTACCGGCGCTGCCCCCATCGTTGCCGATATCGCGATGAACGAGGTCGGCGCGCTGACCGTCGCCGTCGTGACCAAGCCCTTTACGTTTGAGGGCCGCAAGCGCAAGAAGAGCGCCGAAGAAGGCATTAAGACGCTTTCCGACTGCGTCGACACCATGATCGTTATCCCTAACGACAAGCTGCTCGACATCGCCGAGAAGAAGACCACCATGCTTGA
Source organism: Collinsella sp. AM34-10 (assembly GCF_003469185.1). Taxonomy (GTDB): domain Bacteria; phylum Actinomycetota; class Coriobacteriia; order Coriobacteriales; family Coriobacteriaceae; genus Collinsella. The sequence continues at coordinate 23,532 of NZ_QSIL01000003.1, forward strand.
GGCCTTCGCAATCGCCGATGGCGTCCTTTCCCAGGGCACCCAGGGCATCACCGACCTCATCACCGTCCCCGGTATCATCAACCTGGACTTCGCCGATGTTAAGACCATCATGAAGCAGGCCGGTACCGCCATGATGGGTATCGGTACCGCTTCTGGGGACACCCGTGCCGTCGACGCTGCCCAGCAGGCTATTTCCAGCCCGCTGCTCGAGAGCTCCATCGATGGCGCTACGCGCGTCCTGCTTTCCATTGCCGGTTCCAAGGACCTGGGTATTCAGGAGATCAGCGACGCTGCCGACGTTGTCGCCAACGCCGTCGACCCCGAGGCCAACATCATCTTCGGTACCGTTGTCGACGAGTCCCTGGGCGATCAGGTGCGTATTACCGTCATCGCTACGGGCTTCTCCGACTCCAACGTCAACCGTCAGGACGAGCTCTTCGCTGCACAGCAGTCCCAGAGCAAGGCCGCTGCTTCTACCGAGCCGCAGCGCACCGCTCCTGCCACGAGCCCGGCTCAGGCTGCCCCGACTCGCAACGTCGGTGGTACCGAGCTCCCCAACTTTGGCAACGACCAGTTTGAGCTTCCTGACTTCCTCAAGCGCGGCAGCTTCTAGTTCGTTTTTCTCAGCGACCTGTATGGGGTGCGTCCGATTGGGCGCACCCTTTTTGTTGTGTTTTGCCTTTGTAAACGAAAGCCTCCAATCTCCTTACGTTCCCCTTACGTTTAGCCCCTACCGCTGCGGGTATCCTTTTGATGAAGTATGGCAGCCGTGTGGCACGGACTGCTGCGGCGTCGCCGCGATACTTGTGTTATTAGGAGGCTTTAGTATGGCAGCACGTGCGGACAGCGTTTCGCGTGTCGACCATGATGGAGTTACGTTGGTAGAGGGCGCGACGCACGATGTTCGCTTTGCTTTTACCGAACGCGCCGGCGGTGTTTCCGAAGATGCGTACTCCTCACTCAATCTGGGCTCGCATGTTGGCGATGACCCCTTTGCCGTTCAAGAAAATCGTCGCCGCGCACTCGAGGCCTTGGGTGCCGCCGAGTGCGAGCACAACCTGCTTGTTCCCAATCAAGTACACGGTGACCATGTCGTGACGGTGACCTCGAACGGTGCTGATGATCTCGAGAACATTCGCGAGCAGATTGCCGAGGGCTGCGATGCCATCGTCTGCATGGCCCGTGAGGTACCCGTGATGCTCTGCTTTGCCGATTGCGTTCCCGTGGTGCTGGTGGCTCCCGGCGGCTTTGCCGTGGTGCACTCTGGCTGGAAGGGCACGATTGCGCGCATTTCCGCCAAGGCGTGCCAAGCGCTCTGCGAGGCGGCTGGCTGCAAGCCGGACGACATCTCTGCCTACATTGGGCCCCATATCCTGGGCGACGAGTACGAGGTGTCCCAAGAACTTATGGATCGCTTTGCCGCCGAGTTCGCGTGCATCGATGCCTCTGCTTCTCGTATGCTCGATCTTTCCGCCGCCATTCGCGAGGCGCTGATGGACGCCGGCGTCGAGGCGAGCAGCATTGTGGACACCAAGCTTTCCACCGTTCGTCAGAACGACCGCTTTTATTCCTACCGCAACGAGGGCGGCACCTGTGGGCGCCATGCTGCGATCGGCGTGATGCTATGAGAAAGATCGCATCGGTCCTGAGTGCTGCAGTGCTTACGCTCACGCTGTGTGCTTGCTCCTCGGGATCTTCCACATCTTCTATTACCGTGGCCGGCTCGACCACGTGCCTTCCCATTGCCGAGATCGCAGCCGAGGGCTTTAAGGAAGAGGCCGGCACCGATGTGCTCGTCTCCGGCCTTGGCTCCTCTGCGGGTATCGAGGCCGTCAGCAACGGCACGGCCGACATCGCCAGCTCGTCTCGTGGCCTCAATGCCGACGAACAAGACCTTGGCCTGACCCCGATCGTAATCGCGCACGACGGCATCGCAGTCATCGTGAACGACGACAACCCGGTCGACAATCTCTCGACCGAGCAGCTCCGCGATATTTACGCCGGCAAGATCACCAACTGGAAGGAAGTCGGCGGAGAGGACCTGAAGATTCAGGTTATCAACCGCGATGAGGCGTCCGGTACGCGCGAGGCCTTCCGTACCATCGTGATGGACGGCACGCCGTTCGATCGCCGCTCGGCCGTTCTTTCGGGTACGGGCCAAGTGCGCGACGTCGTGTCCCGCTCGCATGGCGCCATTGGCTACATCTCGCTGGGTTTTGTCGAGAGCCTCAACGCCACGACCTCGGTTAAGGCCGTTTCGGTCAACCATGTCGAGGCATCCGAGAAGACGGTCGCAAGTGGCGGCTATCCCATCTCGCGCGACCTTTACTTCTTTGTGAAGGGTACGCCTTCGCATCAGGCGCAGGACTACATTGACTATGTGACGTCCGAGAAGATGGACAAGCAGATTCGCGAGGCGGGCTTTATTCCCGTCACCAACGACGGAAAGGGGAGTGAGTAGCGTGGAAGCACAGGAAACCCCCCAGATTGAGCAGGAGGCTCAGACGCCCAAAAAGCGTGAGTTGGCGTTGGTGTCGCGTAGCACCTATCTCAAGGAGAAGGCGCTGCAGTGGATCTTCTTTGCCTGCGCGTTCTTGGCGGTCGTCACCGTTATCCTGATCTTTGTCTTTACCACGTACTCGGCGCTGCCCGTCTTTACCGACATCGGCCTGGCGGACTTCTTTAGCTTTACGTGGGCGCCATCCGAGGGCCACTACGGCATCATGTCGCTGCTGGCGGGCTCTGGTCTGGTGACGGTCGGTGCGCTCGCCATGGGCGTGCCCCTGGGTGTGGGCACGGCTGTATATCTGGTCGAGATCGCCAGCAAGCGCGTGCGCAGGCTCATCAGCCCCGCCGTCGACCTGCTGGCGGGCATCCCCTCCATCATCTACGGCTTCTTTGGCATGGTCATCATCCGCCCGTTTATCGCGCAGCTGACCGGCGGTCTTGGCTTTGGCGCGCTGACGGCGTGGTTTGTGCTTGCCATCATGATCGTTCCCACCATTACCACGCTCACGATCGATGCCCTCAATTCCATCCCCATGGGCATTCGCGAGGCGTCCTATGCCATGGGTGCCACCAAGTGGCAGACCATCTACAAGGTCGTGCTGCCTGCAGCCAAGCTGGGCATTGTCGATGCAATTGTCTTGGGTATGGGGCGTGCCATCGGTGAGACCATGGCCGTGCTGATGGTCGTGGGCAACGCCCCGGTCATTCCAGATAGCATCTCGAGCCCCATCTCGACGCTCACGAGTCAGATCGCACTCGACATGAGCTATTCCTCGGGCCTGCATCGCTCGGCTCTGTTTGGCATGGGCGTGGTCCTGTTTATCATCTCAGCTGCACTGGTGGGTATCGTTCGCCTGATTTCAAAGAAGAGGGGGTAGGCTATGTCCGATTCCGTTGACACGACGGTCGATACGACATCGTCGCGCGAGCTCATCAAGCGTGCCCTTTCCCATGGCAAGAAGGGCCGCATCAACAAGGACCTGTCCAACAAGATTATGCTCGGCGTGTTTCGCGCCGCGGCCTATATCACCACCCTGGTGTTGCTTGCCATCATCGCCTACGTGGTCATCAACGGTCTTCCGCATATCTCGCTCGACTTTATCTTCGGCTGGCCGCAGGGCGTAAACGCCGAGGGCGGCATTTGGCCCACGATCGTCTCGACTATCTACGTGACGGCACTCGCCATGCTCATCTGCACGCCGGTTGCCGTCTTGGCTGCGGTCTATCTGGCCGAATACGCCAAGCAGGGCAAGGTCGTCGACATCATTCGCTATGCTGCCGATGCCCTGGCCTCGGTGCCTTCCATCGTTATGGGCCTCTTTGGTTACGCCTTGTTTGTTGAGGCCATGGGCCTGGGCCTTTCGATGGTTTCGGCCGCTCTGGCGCTGGCGCTTCTGATGCTGCCCATCGTCATGCGCACCACCGAGGAGGCAATTCGCGCCGTTCCGCGCTATATCCGTTGGGGCGCATATGGCCTGGGCGCCACCAAGTGGCAGGTCGTCTCCAAGATCGTGCTTCCTTCTGCCTTTGGCCGCATTGCCACCGGCATCGTCCTTGCCATCGGTCGCGCCATCGGCGAGACCGCGGTGGTGCTCTACACCATGGGTCAGGCCATCAATCTGCCGATCTCGCCGCTCGATTCCGGTCGTCCCATGACCGTTCACCTCTATTTGCTTGCCAACGACGGCATCAACATGAACGCAGCCTACGGCACTGCGCTTTTGCTGATGGCGATTATTCTGGCCTTCAACCTGTTTGCGCGTTATCTGTCGCGCAAGCGCCGCTAGTTAAGGAGTCCCATGTCCGTCTATCAGTCCGCTCCCACGCCGGAGCAAGCGGCCATCACAGCCAAGGATTTCAACTTTTGGTACGGTGACTTTCATGCGCTGACGGGGCTCGACCTCAACATCGCCAAAAACGCCATCACCTCGTTTATCGGTCCTTCGGGCTGTGGTAAATCGACGTTTTTGCGCTGCATCAACCGTATGAACGACCTTATCGAGGGTACTCGCGTCGAGGGCACCATGACACTCGACGGCAACGATATCTATGCCGAGGGCGTCGACCCGGTCGACCTTCGTCGCCGCGTGGGCATGATTTTTCAGCAGCCCAACCCGTTTCCCAAATCCATCTACGAGAATGTCGCTTTTGGCCCTCGTCTGCAGGGCGTGACTAGCAAAAGCGACCTCGACGACATCGTGGAAGAATCGCTCAAGCGCGCCAACCTCTGGAAAGAGGTATCCAATCAGCTCAACAAGGATGGTTTGGCGCTCTCGGGCGGTCAACAGCAGCGTCTGTGCATCGCGCGTGTGCTTGCGGTGCAGCCCGATGTCCTTCTGATGGACGAGCCCTGCTCCGCCATCGACCCCACGTCCGTATCTAAGGTCGAGGATCTGATGGCCGAGCTGGCGCCCGAGATGACGATCATCATCGTCACGCATTCTATGCAGCAGGCCGCTCGCATTAGCGACTACACCGCATTTTTCTTGCAGGAAGTTGCCGGTGAGCCCGCCACGCTCATCGAGTATGGTCAAACCGACGCGATCTTCACCAGCCCGGTGGATTCGCGGACGGAAGACTATATCACCGGCCGCTTTGGCTGATCGGTGCGACTAGTCCCAAGCCGATCGGACCTGGTCCGGTGCGTATTCACTGTGCGGGCGGCATGACCGCACCCAACTGATTGGAGTGAACCATGCGCAAACTGTTTTCCCGTCAGCTCATCGAGGCCCGTCACGAGATGTTGAGCATCTACGAGGCCGTCGATCTTGCCCTTCACGACGCCGTGAAGGCCTATGTGACCGACGACCGCAAGCTCGCCACTAAGACCAAGAAGCGCACGCTTTCGATTGATGCTCGCTGCGCCAACTTGGAGGCCGTGTGCTACAACCTGATCGCTACGCAGTCGCCGGTCGCCTCCGACTTCCGTTTGCTGCAGACGATTATCTACGTCGACTTTAACCTGCAGCGCATGACCGATAAGGTTCGCCAGATCTGCCGCGCCACGCGTCACATGGTCAAGGCCGACATCTCGCTGCCTCAGGAGCTCGTCGGCACGGTTGAGGCCGAGGCCGAGGCCGTGTACCAGGTGCTGGGCTCGTCGCTGTCCGCGCTCGTCACCAACGACATGTCCATCATCTGCAACCTGGCCGTTGAGGATGAGCCGGTACATGCGGCGTACGAGAAGTTCTTCCGTACCTTTAACCGCATGGACACCGGCGATTTTATGGACGACGACAGCAACTATGACGACCTGCGCCGTGCCATCATGGTTTCGCGCTACCTCGATCGCATTGCCTCGATTTCCATCGATGCCGCCTGCCGTCTGACCTTCCTTTTGACCGGACAGCGTATGACTGCCGGCGATATCGCCTGTACGGATGAGGACGAGCTCGAGAGCATGCGCGTGCCTTCGGGCGAGGGCGTCATTATGAGGCCCGCCGTGGATGCACGCTTTGTTGCCAAGGTGCCCGCTAACGAGGTGAGCGAGGGTCTTCGCTACCTGTTGGATCATCTTGAGGACGAGGATGATGCCGAGGACGACGAGGACTAGGGCAGTCCCGTTCGTTGAGAGATTGTAAATACCTAAGGGTGCGCGGCCTTGCGGATGCGGGGCCGCGCTCTTGCGTTAGCATGGGACTACTTGTTGTGCTGTTAGCGGAGGCGATTGGCAATGGATAACTATTTGAATGTAATGCGCGCTCGCCGCGAGCAGATACTCGAGCGTTTCTATGCCGCGCTCGATCGCGCCGGGAGGTCCCGCGATGCCGCGCGTCTGATTGCCGTGTCCAAGACCGTCGGCGTCGATGAGACCATCACGGCCATCCAGGTGGGGTATCGCCATTTTGCCGAGAACCGCCCTCAAGAGCTCGTCCGCAAACTCGCAGGTTTGGCGGAGCATCCGGAGCTGCCCGAGGTACGCTTTGATATGATCGGCAACCTTCAGACCAACAAGATTAACGCGGTGTTGGGTTCGGCCGAGCTGATTCATTCGGTTGGTTCGCTTCATTTGGCGCAGGCGATCTCGAGCCGTGCCGTTCGCAAGATCGAAGCGGGCGAGCTTTCTGCTCCCCAACAGGTGCTGATCGAGGTCAACGTGAGCGGCGAGGAGTCCAAGGGCGGCTTTTCGCCCGATGAGATTCGTGGAGTTGCCGGCGAGCTTGCGGAACTTGAGGGAATTTGTGTGCAGGGCCTTATGACCATGGCCCCTCGCGGGAACAAGGATGTGGCACGTCGCACCTTTGCCGGGCTGCGAGAGCTGAGGGATGAGCTGGAGGCGGCGCATCCCGATCTGAGGCTGCCCGAGCTTTCTTGCGGCATGAGCGAGGACTTTGAGCCCGCCCTTGAGGAGGGCTCTACGCTCGTTCGCCTGGGCAGGGTAGTATTTAGCCCGGAGTTTGCAGTAAAATAGGGCTCTGAAGTGCGCACTGGTTTACAGAGCGCCTGCACTAAACCGTGAGAGGACACAACCATGGGCTTCCTTGACGAGATTAAAAATAAGATGCACCTGGGCGGCCAGCAAGGTTACGACCAGGGCTATGACCAGGATGACGACTACGGCTACGATGACGGCTACGATGATGGCTATCAGAACAACGGCTACAGCGGCGCCTCGGGCGAGGGCTTCTATACCCAGGACGAGCCGAGTAACGGCCTGCTGGGCCAGACACGCCGCGGTGAGGCCGAGTCGGTCGCCGTGTATACGCGCTCCGGCCAGCTGGTCGGCGATGACTCGCGTCATGCAACGACATACAATCCGCCGTCGCGTTCTCAGGATAGTGCCGCAGGCGGCTATCGCCCCGGCGCTTACGACACGCCGTCGAGCTATGCCGAGAGCGCCCGTGCTCGTGCCGCGGCACCTGCGCCCGCTTCTGCGCCGAGCGACGCCTCGGCCTATGCAAACAACATCATTAACGCCACGCCGCAGCTGCCTGCCTATGTCCTGCGCCCCGAGAGCTACGACGATGTCGAGACCGTTGTCCGCCGCGTGCGCACCAAGCAGCCCGTTGCGCTGATTTTTGTTGGCGTTCGCACCGAGGTCGCCAAACGCGTCTTGGACTTTAGCTATGGCTTTGCCTGCGGTCTGGGCGCTACGGTCAAAGAGGTGGGCGATCGCGTGTTTATGGTGCTGCCCGCCGGCTGCGAGGTCAAGGATTCGGACCTCAAGAAGCTGCGCGCCGACGGCTACCTTAAGTAAACCTAAGACGAGGAGATTCTCATCAACATCTACACCATTGTCCAGCTGGTCAACACGCTGTTCAACTTCTACTCCACACTTATTGTGGTCTATTGCTTTATGACGTGGATTCCCATGAAGCAGGGCGGCCTGCTGCAGGATATCGCCGCGGTGCTCGATAGCGTCTGCGGTCCGTGGCTCAACCTGTTTCGTCGGTTTATTCCGCCGATGGGCGGCGTTGATTTTTCGCCGGTCGTTGCGATTATTGCGTTGCAGTTGGTGCAGAGGCTGATTCTGCAGCTTCTTATAGGTATACTCGTATAGTACTGGCTCAGTAACTTACGTCGGGCGCCCGGCGCCAAGGCGATGATAAAGGAGAACTTGTTATGGCTATTACCCCTGCTGACATCCAGGCTCAGACTTTCTCTGAGGCCAAGCGCGGCTATGATCCCGCCGAGGTCGACGTCTTTTTGGAGACGCTGTCCTCCGAGGTTGACGCTATGCTTGCCAAGATTGTCGATCTTAAGGGTCGTCTGACTGCCACCGAGCAGCAGCTTGCCGACACGCAGGCCCAGCTTGCCCAGGCTCAGGACGCTGCCGCTCAGGCCGTTCCCGCCGCTCCTGTGGCCGCTCCCGCACCCGACTTCTCCGCTCAGGAGCGCCAGATCTCCGCTGCGCTGATTGCTGCCCAGCAGACCGCCGAGGGCATCGTCAACGATGCCAACGAGAACGCTGAGCGCATCCGCAACGAAGCCGACGCCAAGGCCCGCGAGGTCATCCGTCAGGCCCTGACCGAGAAGCAGGCCGAGCTCGAGGAGATCGACCGTCTGAAGGCTTCCCGTGAGGAGTTCAAAGCCGAGTACCTCAAGCTCATCCAGCACTTCATGGACGATGCGCAGAATTCCTTCCCGTCCGACCTTATGGCCTCCACGCCGGTCGGTTCTGCGGCTTCTCCTGCAGTGACCGTTCCCGCCGCCGAGCCGCTGCCTGTCGCTGATCCGGTTGTCCCCGTGGCTGACCCCTTCGCCCCGATCGACAACTTTGCCGCCGACGACCTGGACTAGCGCCAGAGCTACAATCTCGTGTCCTTAAGAGGAGCTCGCACCTGCGGGCTCCTTTTTTGTGGCTGCATACGGGTTGGGAAACAAAACGCCGAGCTCTGCGTACGATAGGGCAGAACTCGGCGAAAGGGTGCGCGGTAAAAGGTAGATTTTAGGGCATGTGCCAAAAACTACTTGAGGAGGAAGTCGGAGAGGGGAATGGTGCGGGCATCGCGATGCTCGGGATCGGCGATGTGGTCGGCAGGATAGCCGCAGACGAGCATGTGATAGGGATAGACGCCCTCGGGCAGGTTGAACCGCTCTCGGGCTAGCTCGGGCTTAAAATGGCATACCCAACACGTTCCCAGACCCTGCTCCTCGGCCTCCATCATCATTTGATCGCAAACAATCGAGGTGTCGATAGCGCTGGAGTTCATCTGGTCATAGGGGCGAACCCAAGCGTCGTCGGTAACGCTGCAAATGAGGAAGATGAGCGGAGCGCCAAAGATGGACCCATCACGAGCAAACCGAGGCTGACAAGCAGCCGCCTTCTCCAAAAGCTCGGGCGTATCCAACACCACCACACGGGTTGGATGATTATTACAAGCAGAAGGAGCAATACGCCCAGCCTCAACAATGGCATCCACCACAGCCTGCTCCACAGCCCGAGCCTCAAACAAACGACAAGAATACCGAGACCGAGCCAGATCCAAATACCCCATAACCAAACCCTCCAAAGTCAGCAAATCAATCCAAAGTAAAACAAAGGGTACCCAAAGCCCCATCCAGCCAAACGTTTAAGGCGGTCCCAAAGTTTCCAATCGGGCCCCAAGGCCCTGCCAACAAAAGCCCCATCGCTTTCAAAGTATCAGCCAAAGTTTCCAATGGTGGTACGTAAGGGAGCGGGCCCGACCACTAATAACCTTTTGAACGACTCTGCTTGCAGCCGGAGTGAAAAAGGTTATTAGTGGTCGGGCCCACGACCGCCGGGACACGTACCCCCAATTAACTGTTCTTCATGACAATCGAATCCACGACATCAGCCACATTCTCGCAGCAGTCGGCGCAGTACTCCAGGAAAGCGTAGACGTCACGCCAGGCGATGACCTCGAGCGGGTCCTTGCCATTGACGTGCAGGTTGCGCATAGCGTTGATGTAGAGCTCATCGGCCTCGGACTCAATGGTGTTGATCTGGATGACCAGCTCGCGCAGGGTCTTGGACTTGCGGTAATTAGGCAGCTCGACCATAAGGTCCTTCATGGCGCGGCAGGCGTCGGTCACCTTGTGGGCGATGACAATGGCATCGGGGTGGATGCTCTGGATGTTGGTGAAGTAGACGCGCTGCACGACGCCCTCGATACGGTCAAGCACGGTGTCGAGCGAGCAGCTCATCAGGTCCAGATCCTCGCGCTCAAGCGGGGTGATAAAGGCAGTGAGCAGGGCATCCTCGAGCTCATGGTGCTTCTTGTCGGCCGCATGCTCAATCGCATGCATCTCTTCGAGCATGCCGTGGATCTGCGCGGGATCAAAGTTCTCAAAAATCTTGATGAGCAACTCTGCGGCCTGGACAGCAAGGTCGGCGCAGGCGACGTAGTTGTCAAAGTAGAACGAATCGGGTTTCTTTGCCATGAGTGGGTCCTTTCGAGGCGAAGACGGGTGGGCGAGGTATTGCGGTCCGGATGGCCGTTCGGTTTGACTAGATGAACATCATGAACAGCTTGGCCATGACAAAGCTGATGAGTCCACAAGCGGGGAAGGTGAAGAACCACGTGAACATCATGTCCTTGACCACGCCGAAGTTGATGGCCGAGAGGCGCTTGACGGCGCCGACACCCATAATGGCGCAGGTTTTGATGTGGGTGGAGGATACGGGGATGCCGGTAAGGGTGGCAAGTAGCAGGTTCGCGGCGCCCGCCAGGTCGGCGGAGAAGCCCTGGTACTTTTCGAGCTTGACCATGCTCTGACCGACAGACTTGATGATGCGCTCACCGCCCACGCTGGTGCCGATACCCATAGTGGCCGAGCACAGCAGCATAATCCAGATGGGGATGCCGGCATCGCCGACGCTCGTCTGGCCGCTGGCGAAGGCCACTCCTAAAAAGAGCACGCCGATGAACTTCTGTCCATCCTGCGCGCCGTGCATGAAGCTCATGGCCGCAGCGCTCGCGATCTGAGCGTATTTAAAGAAGACGTTGGCACGTCGCCTGTTGGCGGCGGCGAAAAGAATCGAGACGAGCTTGCACAGGACCCAGCCCATGACAAAGCCCAGGCCGATGGAGAGCGCCAAGCCGTAGATGACCTTCATCCACTCGTGGACGTTGACGCTGCTCGCGCCGCCGAGGGCGATTGCGGCACCGGTCAGGCCGGCGATAAGGCTGTGGCTTTGCGAGGTAGGGATGCCAAAACGCGATGCCGTGGCGCCGTAGACGACGATGGAGAACAGCGCCGCGCAGAGGCATGCGAGCGCCATGGTGCTGTTTCCGCCAAAGTCGACGATATGTGAGATGGTGTTGGCGACGCTCGCGTTAAAGTGCGTCATGATGAGCACGCCGAGGAAGTTGAATGCGGCGCTCATGAGAATGGCGGCGCGGGCGGGCATGCAGCGCGTGGTGACACAGGTCGCGATGGCGTTGGGCGCGTCGGTCCATCCGTTGACGAAGATAGCGCCGAGTGCGAGGATCACGGTGACGGCAAGGACTGGGTTCGACACAATTTGGCCGAGGAAGGCTGAGAACGTTACGTCCATATATGGGCTTTCTCGAAGTTTGCAGGCACGTTACAAAAACATGATAAATCGTATCACCTCCTGCGGGTTTCTTTACCGAGTTCTGATGGGAGAAGTGAATTTTTTGGCACTAACATTGAATATTTGCCCTGTTGACCGCGGGTGTTCTTTTTGCTAGCACGCCATGAGGACACGTGCGCGCCCCAACATCCCAAAACCACAGCCTGTTCGCTTTACAATGTGCAAACATGCGTTCGATAATAGGAGGCATGGAATATCGACAGACAGATGGTAAAACTCGACGCGTGCACAAGCAGTATGTGGACGTCGTGGCTCGCATCCTCGCGGGCGGACAGGTCGTGCCGGTTACCGTCTGCTGGGTCGATGGTCGTTGCTTTACGATTGACGAGATTGTCTCGTCCACCGGTTTTGGCCTGACGGTCCACGGCATTCGTACGGCGACTTATAAGGTTCGTTTTGGCGGACATGCGACCGAACTGTATCTGGAAGAACAGGCACGCGAGCGACCGGATGGCTCGCAGACTCATCTGATGCGTTGGTGGGTGTGGGCGTTCGACCGGACGCTCGAGAGCGAGCGTCGCAGGTAAGAACGCGTGGCGTTCGGGTACAATGGCAGGAAACTTGTCAGCTACGGCGCCGTCGCGGCGCTTTTTGAAAGGACGAAGTATGAACGATATCCAGGGCTATCAGAACGGCCCCATCGAAACCGGCGCAAGCCGTGCCAAGGAGATGTCGCCGCGCGCGTACAACCTTGTCATGTCTGCCCTGATCTTTTTGGGCTTTTGCGCCATGGGCGCCGGTGCCTACTTTACGAGCACCATGTCGTTTGCGCGCATGATGATGAGCGGCGCCGCTTTGCCGCTGGTCTTTGGCTCATTTATTTTGACCATCGTCGGCATGGTCATGATGTCGGCTGCTGCCAGCAAACAGTCCGTGGGCCTGTCGCTCGTGGGCTACGTGGTCTTTGCGAGCACCTTTGGCCTGACGGCGTCGTTTGGCCTTGCCAACTACGACCTGCCTACCATTAACACCGCCTTTATCGCCACGGCCGCCATCACCTTTGTCTTTGGTGCGCTGGGCGTAACCTTTCCCAAGTTCTTCCAGCGTGTGTACGGCATTGGTTTTGGCATCCTACTTGCCACGATTCTGGTCGAGATCGTGCTGATGTTCATGGGCGTCTCGCAGTCCATCACCGACCTGATCGTGATCGTGGTGTTCGCCGGCTTTATTGGCTATGACACCTATGTGGCCACGACGGTGCCGCCCACGCTGCCCAACGCCGTGCTCATGGCATCCAACCTGTTCGTGGACATCATCAACGTGTTCCTGCGCATCCTGAATATCCTTGGTCGTCGCGATTAAAGCGCGGCATTGCGACGCTTCCTGCCGGACACGGTAAAACGATGCGAAAGGCGGTCCTTCGGGGCCGTCTTTTTTGTGCGCGGCGGGGTATGATGGATGGGAAAAAGCCGATAGCGGCAGCGACAGGAAAGGTGGCCACGAATGGCAGATGTCGACAACAGGAACCGTAACCGCAGGTCTAACCGAGCGGGTCAGCCCAATCCCAAGCGCGAGGCGCGTGCCAAGGCCGCCGAGCGCCATGTGGTGGCTGTGTCCGAGGCCTGCGCCAAGGACACCGAGCGTTCGATTGCCGGCGTGCGCGAGTTCGATGGTATGCCTGCCGGATTTGTCGCGGCGATGAAGGCCAAGGCCCAAGCGGCCGACGCTGCCGAGGAACAGGTTGCTGAGGAGTCTGAGGCCGCCGAGGAGCCCGAGGTCGAGGCCGCCGAGGTTGCATCCGCCGAGACCGAGGTTGCGGCCGAGCTTGCACCCGCCGAGGAGGCCACGGAGGCCGAGTCCGCGCCTGCCGCCGAAAAGCCCGCTCCGGTCCTGCCCGAGGTCACCGTGCTCGACGCCTCTGCCACGCAGGCCATTCTGGATAACGGCCGAGGCTACGCGCAGTTCTGTGACATGGCCGTGCTTGCCTTTGCCTCGTTCACCAACCCGGGCGGTGGCTACATCCAGGGCTATCTGGGCCAGGAGGCCACGCTCTGTGCCGATTCGTACCTGTACAACGTGCTCGATAAGCAGCGTAAATGGTACGGTGAGAACCGTCGCCGCAACATCAACTGTGAGCTGTACCGCAACCGTGCGCTGGTGGTGCCCGCGGTGCGCTTCGAGCGCAAGCATGTGCACGCCTATGCCGACGTGATCGTGGCCGCCGCGCCCAACGTCAAGCGTGCCCGCCAGGAGTATCGCGTGAGCGACGATGCTCTGCTGGATGCCCTGCGCGACCGCATCCGCTTTGTGCTCGCCATCTGCGACGAGTTGGGTCGCGAGAAGCTCGTGCTGGGCGCATGGGGCTGCGACAACAACGGCTTTGATGCCGAGGCCGTGGCCGAGCTCTTCCGCAAGGAGCTCGCATCGGGCGACTTCAAGGTCAAGCAGGTCTTCTTTGCCGTGCCCTCTACGCGCTGGGACGAGGACTTCGCCAAATTCGAGCACGTGCTGGCAAACTTCCCCGAGCGAAACGAGGAGTCCTATGCTCAGGTTGCCGCCCGCGCCGCAGCCGCCCGTGCCGCCGAGCAGGCTCAGGCCGCTGCCGAGGACGATGAGGATGACGACGACTGGCGCAAGTACCTGTAAACGGTGCACGTGATGCGACATGCCGAGCCGACGGGGGCTGCTCCCGTCGGCTTTTTATTGAGTGGGGAGCTTACGATGAAAAACGTTCTGTGCTTTGGTGACAGCAACACCTATGGCTATGATCCGGCTGGTATGCGCGATGGCATTTCGGTGCGCTATGCGCAGGATGTGCGCTGGTGTGGCGTGGCCCAACGTGATTTAGGCGAGGGCTGGCATGTAATTGAAGAAGGCCTCAACGGCCGCACGACGGTACGCGACGATATGTGCCATCTGGACACCAATCTTAACGGCATCCGCGCGCTGCCGATGCTGCTCGAGGCTCATAAGCCGCTGGATGCGATCGTTATTATGCTGGGAACTAACGATTGCAAGACGGTCTTTGGTGTGACGGCCTCCGATATTGCCCGTGGCACCATGGCGCTGATTCGCGCGGTGCGTGCATTTCCCTGGACCAATGCCGCACCCTGCCCGCGTATTCTGCTGATGGCACCTATCAAGATCAAGCCCCAAATCGCCGATGTATATATGACCGATTTTGACGAGCGTTCCGTCGAGGCCTCGGAGCATTTTGCTGAATACTATGCGCACGTAGCTGAGCAGTTTGGCTGCGACTTTTTGAATGCCGCCGAGTTTGCCGAGCCGGGCGATATCGACTATCTGCATATGATGCCCGAAAGCCACGAGAGCTTGGGACATGCCGTGGCAGCCAAGCTCCAAGAGATGCTCGGTGAGTAGCGCGACCCCAAGCCACCACAAAAGTTCCCCTTGCGGGGGGCTTGTTTTGTTTGCTTGTCTTGATCTGTAACAGTTCTAAGGCCGAAAACGGGTTAGATGTTACAGATTGAGATTATTTAGGTCGATACCGATTGTTTGTCTCGATCTGTAACATCTAGGGTCGATTTTGCCGAGTTACTGTTACAGATCGAGATATTTGTGGGAACCACCGCAAAAGGTGCCTGTCCCCTTTGCGGTGGTTTTGGGCTGCGAATCTTAATACTGCCACATGTGGTTAACGGGGCCGGAGCCTTTGCCCATGTTCAGGCCGGCGGCCAGAGCGCCTGTCAGGTAGGCCTTGCCAGCGTTGACGGCGTCGGCAAGATCCATGCCCTGCGCCAATGCGCAGGCGATGGCGGATGAAAGCGTGCAGCCGGTGCCATGCGTGTTGCCGGTCTCGATGCGCTTGTGGCGGAACCACGTGGTGAGCGGATCGCCCAGATGGTTGCCCTCGTCATCGAGTGGCGCGGGTTCGGCCAATACATCGTTGGCCTCGTTGACAAGATGCCCACCCTTAACGAGGGATGCGCAACCAAAGCGGCGGGTGAGGAGCATGGCGGCATTTTGCTGTGTGCGCTCGGAGTCGACCTCGTAGTCGAGCAGGGCCATGGCCTCGGGAATATTGGGCGTGATAACCGTCGCCAGCGGGAACAGGCGGCGGGTGAGCGCCTCGGCGGCATCTTCGGCGATGAGGCGGGCGCCCGAGGTGGCGACCATAACGGGGTCGACGACGATATTTGTCGCGTCCCAGGCGCTCAGGCGGTCGGCGATAACCTCGATAATCTCGGCGGAGGAGACCATGCCGATCTTGACGGCGCTGGGGCGGATATCGTCAAAGACGGCATCGATCTGCGCCGCGACAATGTCCGGGGAGATGTTCTGCACGGCGGTGACGCCCAGGGTGTTCTGTGCGGTGATGGCCGTGATGGCCGTCTCGGCATACAGACGGTGTGCCGTGATGGTCTTAATATCGGCCTGAATGCCGGCGCCGCCGCTGGAATCGGATCCTGCGATGGACAGGACGGCAGGTACGTTACTACGATCCATGTTCGCTCTCTTGTTCGGTCGGATTCAAATGGGTCTTCTACCTGCATTATAAAGTTGTCCGGGCCGGCTATATGCCGATCCCGGGCGGGCGGTGCAATCTTTACGTAAATATAAACAAATGTTCACATGTCAACAATTGACGAGCACCTTGTTGCCGATTGTGGCTCCAGTGACGCGTTAATCCTCCATGCCAAGATCGATCGTCGTGCCCTCGAACACCTTGTTGACGGTACGGACGGCGCACATCTTGCCACACATGGTGCAGGTGCCCTCGGTGGCGGCGGGGGATTCCTCGTAGCGCTTCTTACCGGTGACCGGATCGAGAGCACACTTCCACATGGCATCCCAGTCGAGCTTGCGACGTGCCTGGCCCATCTTGTCATCCATGTCGCGGGCGTGCGGCACCTTCTTGGCGATATCGGCGGCGTGCGCGGCAATCTTGGTGGCCATGAGGCCATCGAGCACGTCCTGGGCGTTGGGCAGGCACAAGTGCTCGGCCGGCGTCACGTAGCACAGGAAGTCGGCGCCGGAGCTGGCGGAGATGGCGCCGCCGATGGCAGCGGTGATGTGGTCGTAACCCACGCCGATATCGGTCACCAGCGGCCCGAGCACATAGAACGGGGCGTTGTGGCACAGACGCTTCTGCAGTTTCATGTTGGCGGCGATCTCGTCGAGCGCCATGTGGCCCGGGCCCTCGACCATGACCTGGACGCCGGCGGCCCAGGCGCGCTTGCACAGCTTGCCCAGCTCGATCATCTCGGCGGTCTCGGTGGCGTCGTTGGAGTCGTAGAGACAGCCCGGGCGGCAGGAGTCGCCGAGCGAGATCGTCACATCGTACTCGTGGCAGATCTCGAGCACCTCGTCGTAAAACTCGTAGAAGGGGTTCTCGTTGCCGGTGACCTCCATCCAGCCAAACAGCAGCGAGCCGCCGCGGCTGACGATGTTCATCAGGCGGCCGGTCTCCTTAAAGGTCTTGATGACCGATTTGTTGATGCCGCAGTGGATGGTCATAAAGTCCACGCCGTCCTCGGCGTGTGCGCGCACGACCTCGAGCAGGTCGTCCTTGGTAAGCTTGACCAGCGGCTTTTCCATGTAGCCGATGGCGTCGTACATGGGCACCGTGCCCACCATGAGCGGCGTCTCGTCGATGAGCTGCTGGCGGAACTGGCGCGTCTTGCCCGAGTTGGAGAGGTCCATGATGGCGTCGGCGCCAAAGTCCTCGGCGATCTTGACCTTCTTCCACTCCTCGGCGGCATCGGCCTTGTCGCCCGAGATGCCCAGGTTGACGTTGACCTTGGTGGCCAGGCCCTCGCCGACACCAAAGGCGCGCATGCCCTTTTTGATATGCACGATGTTGGCGGGAATGGCGATGCGGCCGTCGGCCACGCGCTCGCGGATGTACTCGGGGTCGCGATGCTCGCGCTCGGCGACCTCCTTCATCTGCGGTGTGATCTGCCCAGCGCGGGCGAAGTCGATTTGTGTGACGAGCTTGGGCTCGGTCTGTGTGCTCATTGGCACGGCTCCCTTCGTTGGCATTACCCATATCAGGTTTGCGGGTCAGGGCGGGCGCGCCCAATCTCAGCCTGTCGTCTTGTCCTGCAAGCTCCCCGTTATGTCATGGGCTCAAGTATAGCCTGAATGGGTACGATTGGGCCAACGAGCGTGCCTGTGGGGAGGCGAACATGGAAGACAAGCATCTATATCGAGAGACGCAATGGGATGTATCGGCCGAGGAAAGCCGTGCGCACCATGGCCTTGTCGCGATTGGTTTTGCGGTGCTTGCCGTGCTGGTGATTGCCTTTTTTATCTGGACGTTTGGCGGTCACGGCGGCGCTGCATGGGAGTTCGAGGCCGACGATGCCCTGCCGATCATGACAGTGAAGGTTACGGGCGGCAATACCGTTGCCGCGCCGGGCGACTATTGGTATTCGCGCGATGGATTTGTCCAGCTTCAGCTGAGCGGTGGGTCTATTCCTGGTGAGGAAATCGAACGCGTGACGTATGATGCGGCGCTCAAAACGCTGACGGTGAAGCTCAAGAATCAGGGCGACGTGCCTACGACTATGGATATCGCGCTGACGGAATGGCGCTTGGAGCCCCCATCGGGTGTTGCGGTGTCCGAGGTAGAGCACGTTAAGATTACCTACCAAGATGGCTCGACAAACGAAGTTGCCAAAGCCGACGGCTTGGCGGAATAGACGCCGTGCCTAGGCAGCACATTCAAAAGTAGCGGTGGTCCTACAAGGTCTGTTCGTTCAGGAAGACCAAAGTGTTCTTATTTGAAAGCTCGGGAAAGTGACGATAACCAACGTCAAACGCGGTGAGCCCGCTTGCATCCTCGAGCTTGTTTTCTGCCATCCAGCGCACCATGGAACCACGTGCCTTTTTGCTGGCGGTCGAGCGCTGGATGGGCTTGCCGTTGCGGATGCCTTCGCCAAAGAGGCACGTGACGACCGTGGCGTCGCCCGCGAGATGGGGCAGAACGGCTTTGGCGTACTCTACGCTGGCGAGGTTGACGATCGTGGTGTTTGAGCCTGCCGGGGCGATAGCCCGCGCGAGCTTGTCGCTCCAAAACGCATAGAGGTCTCGGGCATCGTCAACGGCGAGCTTCGCGCCCATCTCCAGCCGATATGGTTCGACGGCATGAAAGGGGCGAACGCACCCGTAGAGGCCAGAGAGGATCCACAGGTGGCTTTGCAGCCATGCGAGCTGCGCGGAATCCATCACCTCGGGCGCCATGCTCTGGTATTGAATGCCGTGGTAGGACATGACGGCAGGGGAGAGGTGACAGGCGAGTGCGGGATTGTCGAGATCGCCGTTTTTCAGGATGGGCCCGAACTCATGCAGGGTGTTGAGGCAAGGCCCTAGCAGTTTGTCACTCACGTTCCATAGCGCCTGCAGGCTGTCGCTGCCTTCATTCCGCTCGATATCTAGCAGCGCGCGGTGGAGGCGAGCCGTCTCGCGCGCAAAGGGTGGAATGCCCAGGACTTCAAAAGCATCTTGGGCCGCGCGCATCTGCTTGGCGGGCGAAATGACGACCTGCAGCATGGACTCTCCTCTGCCAAAAAGGAAGTTGCGGTGGAATACGGTCTGTTTTGGCCGTTTATGGGCCAGTTTAGTCTGTATTTCACCGCAACTGATGAAGGGTTGGTTACGCGCGCTCGATGAAGGCCTTGTAGCCGCGATAGGCCTCGTAGATATCGGCCTTGTTAGCGACCTCCCACAGGGCGTGCATGGACAGGACGGCAACGCCAGAGTCGATGACGTTCATGCCGTACTTAGCCATGATGTATGCGATGGTGCCGCCGCCGCCCGCGTTGACGCGACCGAGCTCGCAGGTCTGGAAGTCCACGCCGGCCTCGTCCATGATGTCGCGGATGAGGGCCACATACTCGGCGTCGGCGTCGTTAGAGCCGCCCTTGCCGCGGCTGCCCGTGTACTTGTTAAAGCACAGGCCGCGACCCATGAAGGCTGCGTTCTTGGTTTCGAACTTGCCGGCGTAGCCCGGGTCGAAGCCGGCGGACACGTCGGAGGAGAGCATGCGGCTGCGGGCGAGCGCGCGGCGCAGGGCCAGCGGGCTATCCTCGCCGGCGAGCGTCATGATCTCGGCGACGGTGTTCTCGAAGAAGCGGCTCGTCATGCCGGTGGCACCCACGGAACCGATCTCCTCCTTGTCGACGATGAGTGTGATGCTCGTGCGCTCCACGTTGGCGACGTTGATCTGGGCGAGCATGGACGGATAGGCGCAGACACGGTCGTCGTGGCCATAGCCCAGAATCATGGAGCGGTCGAGGCCCATGTCACGGGCGGGGCCGGCGGGCACGACCTCGATCTCGGCGGAGAGGAAGTCCTCCTCCTCGACGTCGTACTGCTCCTTGAGGATATCCAGGAACATCTGCTTGACGGGCTCCTTGGGAGCGTCCTTGTCGTCCTCGTCAAACTTGACGGGGCGGCCGCCCACGATCACGTCGAGGATCTCGGCGTCGACGGCGTCCTTGGCGGGCTTGGCCATCTGCTCGCTCGAGAGGTGGATCAGCAGGTCGGAGATGGTAAAGACCGGGTCGTCGGCCTTGTCACCGATGTTGATGTCGACGGTGGTGCCGTCCTTTTTGCAGATGACGCCCACGAGTGCGAGCGGGGAAGCGACCCAGTGGTAGCTCTTGACGCCGCCATAGTAGTGCGTGTCGAGATAAGCCATGTCGCCGGCCTCGAAGGCGGGGTTCTGCTTGAGGTCCAGGCGCGGCGAGTCCACGTGGGCGCCCAGGATGTTAAAGCCCTGCTCGAGCGGGGCGGTGCCCAGGTTGACGAGCATGAGGTCCTTGCCGTGGTTGGCGGCGTACACCTTGTCGCCGGCCTTGAGCGCGCGGCCCTCGGCGATCACGGTCTCCAGATTGACGTAGCCCGCCTCCTCGGCCATCTTGATACCGGCCTTGACGCACAGGCGCTCGGTCTTGTTCTCACTCAAAAACTGCTTATAGCCGCGGCAAAGCTCCTCGAGCTCCTCGATCTGCTGTGGCGTGTACTTTTTCCATGCGCTGGGACGCTCCATGACGCAGGCTCCTTTCGGATCGATCGTGCTGGTTGATGTACCGTGAGCCATCGTATCACGCGCGGGCCCGCGGCGGCAGGGAAGCCTGATGTGCGGTGGCCGCGGGGCGGGGAGCGTGTAAACTGGTGTGAGCAAACCGTGCCCAGCCCAAAGCGAGGTATTCAATATGTCTGAAAAGCGCCGTACCTTTGCCGTCATCGACGGCAACTCGCTCATGCATCGCGCCTTCCACGCCGTGCCGCCGACCATGAACGCGCCGGACGGTCGCCCCACCAACGCGATCTTTGGTTTTCTGAACATGTTTCTTAAGATGATCGACGCCTTTAACCCCGACGGCGTCGTCGTGGCGTTTGACAAGGGCAAGCCGCGCGTGCGTATGGAGATGCTGCCGCAGTATAAGGCGCAGCGTCCGCCCATGGACCCCGATCTGCACGCGCAGTTCCCTATGATCAAGGAGCTGCTCGCCGCGCTCAACGTGCCGATTCTGCAGTCCGAGGGCTGGGAAGGCGATGACATCCTGGGTACTATGGCGCGCCTGGGCGAGCAGGCCGGCTGTGATATGCTGCTGGTGACCGGTGATCGCGACATGTATCAGCTTGTTACCGAGCACGTCAACGTGGTCTCGACCCGTAAGGGCCTGTCCGACGTGGCGATCATGACACCCGAGAGCGTGGACGATCTGTATCACGGCATTACGCCGGCGCTCGTGCCCGACTTTTATGGTCTGAAGGGCGACACGTCCGATAACATCCCCGGCGTGCCGGGCATCGGCCCCAAAAAGGCGAGCGCGCTCATTGCGCAGTACGGTAGCCTGGACGAGGTCATCGCACACGCCGATGAGGTTAAGGGCAAGATGGGCGAGAACCTGCGTGCGCACATCGACGATGCGCTGCTGAGCCGCAAGGTCGCGACCATCCGCACCGATGCGCCTGTTGAGCTCGACTTTGAGGCGACGTCCTTCCCGGCGTTTTCTGCCGACGAGGTGTCTGCGGCGCTGGGCACGCTCGGCATTACGGCCATGCAGAACCGTTTCTTGGCGCTGATCAGCGGCGAGGGCGGGGCTGCTGCTTCCAGCACGTTTGAGATGCCCGCCGTCTCGCGTGCCGCTGCCGACGATGCCGAGGCGCTTGCTGCCGCTGCCGTCGAGATCGCTCGCGCGATTGATGCGGGTGAGTGGATTGCCGCCGTGGTGGATGATGACAAGGAGGAGGGCGCGCTTTTTGGTCTGACGCGCACGCTGTGGCTGGCGACGTCCAAGGGGCTGTTTGCTCTTGAGGAGGGCGACGGCGGTGCGTCTGCCGTGGTCGATGGCTTTAACGTTGCCCACGGCCTGATCGCCGGCGTGCTTGCGCGCCTGTTTATGGAGGGCCGCGTGGCGAGCCCGGATATGAAGGCGCTGCTGCATGAGCTTTCGCCCATCGATTCTTCCGAGCCCGAGCTCATGGATCCGCTGGTCGTCGATTCCACGCGCATCTTCGATACCGTTGTCGCCGCCTACCTGTTGGATTCCGACCGCTCCGAGTTTGATGAGGCGTATCTGGCCGATACCTATCTGCAGATGACGCTGCCTGCGGCACGTGGCGCAGAAGGCGCTGGCGAGGACGCTCCTGCGCCCGCCGCTCGCACGGCGGCCTTGACGCTGGCGCTGGTCGCACCGCTGCGTGACCGCATGGCCCGCGAGAACGCCGCCAACGTGTTCGATGGGATCGAGATGCCGCTCGTGCCGGTGCTTGCCAAGATGGAACGCGCGGGCATGCTCGTAGACCCCGACCGTCTGCATAGTCTGTCCGAGGGACTTGCTACCCAGATCACCGATGTCGAGCGCAGTATTCGCGACCTAGCGGGTGACGAGACCTTTAACGTCGGCAGCCCCATGCAGCTCTCGCACGTGCTGTTTGATGTGATGGGGCTTCCGACCAAGGGCCTCAAAAAGACCAAGCGCGGCTATTATTCGACCAACGCCAAGGTGCTGAGCGACCTTGCCCGCGACCACGAGATCGTACGCCTTATTTTGGACTGGCGTGAGAAGTCCAAGATTAAGTCGACCTATCTGGACACGCTAGGTCCGCTGCGCCGTGGTGACGGGCGTGTGCACACCACGTACAACCAGACCATCACCGCGACGGGGCGTCTGTCTTCGAGCGACCCCAATCTGCAAAACATTCCGACGCGCTCGGAGCTGGGACGCACCGTCAAGACGGCGTTCTCGGCGGGCGAGGGCAGCGTCTTTTTGGCAGTGGACTACTCGCAGATCGAGCTGCGTCTGCTGGCGCATCTCTCGGGCGATGAGCATCTGGTGCGCGCCTTTAACGAGGGCGAGGACTTCCATGCCGAGACGGCCGCGCGCGTATTTGGCGTGCCGGTGTCCGAGGTGACGCCCGACCTGCGCAGCCGCGCCAAGGCCGTGAACTTCGGCATCGTGTATGGTCAGCAGGCTTACGGTCTGTCGCAGTCGCTGCATATCTCGATGGCCGAGGCGCGCGACATGATTGACCGCTACTACGAGGCATACCCGGGCGTGCGCACGTTCCTCGACAACGTGGTGGCGCGTGCCAAGCAGACGGGTTACGCCGAGACCATGTACGGCCGTCGTCGTCATATTCCGGAGCTCAAGGCCAAAAACCCACAGCTCCGCGGCTTTGGTGAGCGCACGGCCATGAACCATCCCATGCAGGGCACCGCGGCCGACGTCATCAAGATCGCCATGGCCCGCGTAAGCCGCCGCCTGGAAGAAGAGGGCTTTGCCGCCCACATGATCTTACAGGTGCACGACGAACTGGACTTTGAGTGCCCCGTCGACGAAGTCGAGCGCCTCACCGCCATGGTCCGCGACGTCATGGAACACGTAGTAGACCTCCGCGTACCGTTGATCGCCGAAGCCAGCACCGGCATAACCTGGGCCGACGCGAAATAGGGAAGCACTCCGTAAGGCAAGCTCGCCCAAGACGCAAGCCCCCACATACTTAAGATTTGGGACAAACACTACTGATTAATTTGTCCCACAGTAACCAAAACAGAGGGGAGCCCCTTCCAACAAGGGGCTCCCCTCTGCTCAAATCATTTCAGCTAAGTATCTAGACACTCAAGACGCCATCTTGGCGGCAGGAAAGTAAACCTAGGACCTGGCCGGGCGGCGCGGATTAGTTTTTCGTAGATTCCGCACGAGCCGGAAAGCACTTAATGTGCTTTCCGAGCGAGCCCAGGACCTGACCGAACGAAAAACTAATCCGCGCCGCCCGGCCAGGTCCGACGAGCCACGTTACCGAGCCGCCAGGATGGCGTCGATGAGCGTCAGTACGCCCCCGTCGTTGTTGCTCGGAATGCGCCACTTGGCATGCGCGTTCATGTGCTCCTCGGCATTGTCCACGATAAAGCTGTGACCGACGCGCTCCAGCATGGGGATATCGTTGTAGGTATCGCCCACGGCAGCGGCGTCGGCGATATCGATGCCCAGGTGCTCGCACAGGTGCGCGACGCCGGCGCCCTTGTCGACGCCCAGGTTCATAAAGTCGATCCACTCGCGCCCGGCGTTGGTGACGTAGAGCTTGTCCGAGAACTCGGGGCTATAGGTCTCGCGGAATGCAGGCTCGGCATCATAGGCGGGGAAGAAGATCGAGATCTTATTGGACTCGATATCAATGCCCTCAAAGCTATCGACGTAGTTGATTGTGTTGTAGTAGACGCTGATCTCGTCGTGGTATTGATGGTCGCGGGCAAGCACGTAGAACTCGTCGAAGCAGCACAGGACGGGGACAGCGCGAGGATCCTCCGAGGCGCGCTTCAAGACCTGCTGGTACAGCTCCACGTCGATATTACTCTTATAGATATAGCTGCCGCGATAGATCACGCACGCTCCGTTGTCGGGACAAAAGGCGAGGCGGTTCTTGATGTCCTCGAACATCTCCTCGAGCTTGGGGGCGGGGCGTCCGCTGGCGGGGCAGAATACGATGCCGGCGTCAGCGAGCTTGTCCAGACGCTCGTCGAGACCCTGGGGCAGCACGCGCTCGTCGGTCAGCAGCGTCTTGTCCATGTCGACGGCGATGAGTTTAATGTTGCCGATGTTAGCGTCTGATTCATAAGTCTGCATAAATGCGCCTTTCCGTTTCCAGATTGTTTCGGGCGTAATGACCCTCTGCTATGTAATCGAGCGTATTTTCGCAGGAATGGTGCGTACTTGCACTGCAATTCACAAACTAATGAAAAAACTTTTCAGAAATTTGAATTTGTCGCTTGTACAGCAGGCACTTTAGCGTAATATAGCGAGCATCGAAAACGGAGACGGAAAAAGACCCGTTTACCGAGGAAAAGGTACCGTTTGCGATATTTGAATTGCGCTCGGCGATATGTGAAAGGAGAGGCAGATGCAGTTCGTAAAGATCATCACCACTGCAGACAATGCCATCCGACGCCAGCGCGCAATTTCCCGACGACGATAACAATCGTCTCTGTCCGCATGGGGCGAATTGCCTCAACAGAGTCATTTTGAGGTCGTTGGGTTTAGCACGACATAGCTACATGTTTCTAGGGCATGTATGTGCTGTTTTTTACTATTTAACCTGATATTGCACGGTATTTGACCTTGAAATGACTTGCAACTGACCGATGCTCTAATTAGCTACCAAGGGCGAAAGGAAACAGCCATGAGCAAGGAAAAAGTCGTTCTCGCATATTCCGGTGGCCTTGATACATCTGTATGTGTCAAGTGGCTCCAGGACGAGAAGAATCTCGATGTCGTTTGTGTCTGCGGCAACGTGGGCCAGGAGGAGACCGGCCTGGATGCCAAGAAGCAGAAGGCGCTCGACTTGGGCGTTCTCGATTGCCAGGTGCTCGACCTGCGCGATGAGTTTTCCGATGAGTTCCTAATCAAGGCCATCGCCGCCAACTCCATGTACGAGAACAAGTACCCGCTGCTCTCCGCCCTGTCTCGTCCGCTGCTCGCCAAGAAGCTTGTTGAGGTCGCTCACGAGTTTGGCGCGACCTACGTCGCCCACGGCTGCACCGGCAAGGGTAACGACCAGGTTCGTTTTGAGGCTGCCGTCAAGGCCCTCGACCCCGAGCTTAAGGTTATCGCCCCGGTTCGCGAGTGGGACCTGAAGTGTCGTCCCGACGAGGTCGCCTATGCTCACGCCCACAACGTGCCGGTTCCCGAGGGTGCCAACGACAACCCCTATTCCATCGATGATAACCTGTGGGGTCGTGCCATCGAGTGCGGTCACCTGGAGGATCCCTGGAACGAGCCGCTCGACGACGCCTGGGTTATGACCAAGAACCCCGAGGACACGCCCGACACTCCGACTTACACCGAGATTGAGTTTGAGGCCGGCAAGCCCGTCGCCGTCGACGGCAAGAAGATGAAGCTCTCCGAGATCGTCATCGCCCTCAACAAGATCTCTGGTGACAACGGCTTTGGCCGTCTCGATCTGGTCGAGGACCGTCTAGTGGGCCTCAAGAGCCGCGAGTGCTATGAGGTTCCCGGCGCCCTGACGCTCATCACCGCCCACAAGGCGCTTGAGGACATTTGCGTCGAGGGCGACCTGCTCAAGGCCAAGATTAAGCTCGAGCAGGATTGGGCCACCGCCGTGTACAACGGCCAGTGGTACAGCCCGCTCAAAAACGCGCTCGATGCCTTTATGGCCGACACCCAGAAGTTCGTGACCGGCACCGTCCGTCTGAAGTTCTTTAAGGGCAACTGCCATGTCGTCGGCCGCAAGAGCCCGTTTAGCCTGTATGACTACGGTCTGGCTACCTACGACCGCGACACTACGTTTGACGAGAAGGCCAGCGCCGGCTTTATCGAGATCGATACGCTGTCGCTCAAGACGTGGGCTAAGGTCCAGGGCCCCAGCTCTGCTGCCGCCCAGGCCTAGCGCCTCCTTCCTTTGGTATCCGCGCGGCCCATCCGCGTGATACATAACGGGCGCATGGGGTCCCCACCTTTCGTTATGCTTGCTGACACTTCTTAACATCGGTGGCCCCTACGTTCCGCCCGCATATATGATGCCGCGTCTGCGGCTGAGTCCGAGCCCCGCCGGGGTTGTCCGGCGGGGCTCCTCCTATCAATTTGACGGCCCTGCGCCTATATATATGGGGAGTATCCATTATGTTCAATGCTATCGCGCATGCTTTACTTGCCCTCGCGCCCGAGTTCGATGCTGCAAAGGTCGAGGACGTTCCTATGAGCCTAAAGGCCTGGATCGATGGTTCGCAGGGCAACATTCGGAGGGAGACGTTGGGCGCCAAGTGCATGGCGCGTCACTTCTTTGCAAATTAGCAATATGGCCTCGCACATGGTGGGGAATATGCAAAACTAGCGGTTGAGAAATCGCTTTAGCGACAGGGCGCATTGCTTTGGGCGCTTGTTTTGGGATTTGATGAAAGGGGACGGTTCCATGGCTCTTTGGGGCGGTCGTTTTGAGGCGGGCGTGGCCGAGGTCACGCAGGAGTTTGGCGCGTCGTTGCCGGTTGACAAACATCTCTATAAGCAGGATATCGCCGGATCTAAGGCACATGCCAAGATGCTGGCGGCCCAGGGCATTATCAGCGCCGAGGACGAGCAGGCGATTGCCGAGGGCCTGACCGGAATCGAACAGGATATCGATGCCGGCAACTTCACCTTTGATATCAACGACGAGGACATTCATATGTCCATCGAAAGCGAGCTGACGCGTCGTATCGGCGAGGCTGGCAAGCGCTTGCATACTGGGCGTTCGCGCAACGACCAGGTGGCGACCGATACGCGCCTGGGCGTCAAGGCGCTGGCCAAGGAGCTCATGGAGGCCAATCTTGAGCTGCGCCATGTGCTGGTGGATGCGGCCAAGAAGTACGACAAGGTGATTCTTCCGGGCTACACGCATATGCAGCACGCTCAGCCCGTGCTGCTCTCGCATCATCTGCTGGCGTATTCCTGGATGTTCGCGCGCGACTTTACGCGCCTGAAGGCCGCCTTTGATGCCGCCGACAACTGCCCGCTGGGTGCTGCCGCGCTTGCCGGTACGAGCTATCCGCTCGATCGCCAGATGACGGCTGCCGAACTTGGCTTTGCGGGCGTGATTCCCAACTCGCTCGATGCGGTTTCCGACCGTGATTTCCTGCTCGATCTGCATTACGCCGGATCCGTCATGGCGATGCACCTGTCGCGTCTTTCCGAGGAGATCGTGCTGTGGTCGAGCTCCGAATTTGGCTTTATCACGCTTTCAGACTCCTACTCCACCGGCTCGTCCATCATGCCGCAGAAGAAGAATCCCGACTTTGCCGAGCTTATCCGCGGTAAGAGCGGTCGCGTGTACGGCAACCTGGTGCAGCTGCTGGTAACCATGAAGGG
Organism: Collinsella sp. AM34-10; assembly: GCF_003469185.1. Classification (GTDB taxonomy): domain Bacteria; phylum Actinomycetota; class Coriobacteriia; order Coriobacteriales; family Coriobacteriaceae; genus Collinsella. The sequence continues at coordinate 51,339 of NZ_QSIL01000003.1, forward strand.
CCTGCCGCTCGCTTATAACAAGGACTTGCAGGAGGACAAGGAGGGCGCGCTCGATACCGCTCACACGCTCATGCAGTGCCTGTCCGTTATGGCCGGAATGATTTCGACCTGGACCGTCAACGAGGATGCCATGGCGCGCGAGTGCGGCGTGGGGCACCTTGCCGCCACCGATGTTGCCGATTACCTGGCAAAGCGCGGTCTACCGTTCCGCGAGGCACATGCCGTGGTGGGGCACCTGGTCCTGATGTGTGAGAAGCGCGGCTGCAGCCTTGAGGACCTGCCGTTTGAGGTGTTCCAGGAGGCAAGCCCGCTCTTTGAGCGCGATATTACCGAGGCGCTCGATATCCCGTCGATTGTCGCCGCGCGCACGGCCGAGGGCGGTACCGCCCCTGCCGCCGTTGCCGTGCAGCTGCAGCGTGCCGAGGCACAGCTCGTGGCCGACGAGGGCGTGTTTGGATCGCTGACCAAGGTCGTCGAGATGGGCCACGGGATAAAGTAAGGGTTTGGCCGAAGCTGTTTTTGCCATTTATTGAGGAATCATTTTTTGCTTTACGGACGTCTGCTGATGTGAGCGTCCGTATTTTGTTGCTATGGGGGAGGGGCTTGTCGAGAAGTTCTGTAGGACCTTTGGGCAGGTTGTGAAGGGGGTACGTTCGCGGGCGGCAACCGACCGTCTGCTCTGCTCGATGCGGTTGATGGGCAGTCGGATGGTACTCTAATCGAGCTTCGAAACAGAAGTGACACATATGGAACGCTTTAATAAATTGCAACGTTTCAATAAACAGCTTTTTGTTTAACTGCAGCTAAAACTCTGTTACGATGCAGTCCAGGCGGGTGCCGGAATGGGACTTGGGCACGCGCGAACCTACTTGAAAGGCTACCTTATGGCTATCGAGAAGACCTTCATCATGATTAAGCCCGACGCCGTGCGCGACCGCAAGATCGGCGAGATTGTTGCTCGCATCGAGCGCAGCGGCCTTGTCATCGAGCGCATGGAGATGACCACGCTCGAGCGCGCTACCGTCGAGGAGCACTACGCCCATCTGGCCGACAAGCCCTTCTTTGGCGGTCTCTGCGACTTTATGACGAGCGGTCCGGTTGTCAAGATGGTTGTTTCCGGTCTCTCCGCTGTTGCTAAGATGCGCACCCTCATGGGCGCTACTAATCCGCTTGACGCTGCTCCTGGTACCATCCGCGGCGACTTTGCCGTCGATGTCAACGCCAACGTGATCCACGGCTCCGACTGCCTGGAGAACGCCGAGATTGAGATCAAGCGCTTCTTTGGCTAAACCAGCTTTGACTCCTTAAAGCTGTTAGCGTGTGGCTTGGGCGCCGCGGAACTCCATCCGCGGCGCCCTTTTATTCCAAAATCTATGAAGGGGCCCGTTCGGTCATGAGTTCCGAGCGGGCCCCTGCTGTTAGCTTGTGGCACTGAGATGTTTAGGCCTCGTCGACGACCTTGAGGCCGCGCGTGTGGTCGATCTCGTTGAGGAGGTTAACGCGACGCTCGTGACGACCGCCCTCAAACTCGGCGTCGAGCCACTCGTCGACAATCATCTTGGCGAGCTCGGAGCCCACGACGCGGGCGCCAAAGGCGAGCACGTTGGTATTGTTGTGCATGCGGGAGAGCTTGGCGCTGAAGGGCTCGGAGCACACGACGGCGCGTACGCCCTCGACCTTGTTGGCAGCCAAGCTAATCCCGACACCGGTGCCACAGATGAGGATGCCCAGGTCGACGTCGCCGTTGGCAACGGCCTTACCCACCTTGTAGCCGGCGATGGGGTAGTCAAAGCTCTCGGAGGTGTCGGTGCCAAAGTTCACGACCTCGCAGCCGCGCTCCTTCAGGTGCTCGGAAATGATGTTCTTGAGCTCGACGGCGGCGTGGTCGTTACCGATACCGATCTTCATGGATGGTTCCTCTCTGGTCTGTGCGGCGCAAATGCTAAAGGTGTTTACCGCGTTCGACTGCATGATAGCGCGACTTTTGCGTAAACGCTCGGGCGTTTTTTGGTCAAACGCTTTAGCATGCAACAAGACCGGCTTCTCATGAATGAATGCTGTCAGTTTGTGCTTGAGCGCCGTCCGCCGGAACCATGGTTGCGGTTTTTGATGCATTGTTATCAAATAAAGGAACTAACCATTCTTGAGAGCCCAGCCCGTTATGCAAGCAGGAGATACCTATGCCTACCGATTCCATCCGTGATGCCGCGTTTTGCGATGTTTTGAACCGCGAGCTTGTCTGCGCACTCGGCTGTACCGAGCCCATTGCCGTTGCCTATGCAGCAGCGCTGGCGAGCCAGACGCTCGGTTGCGAACCCGATCATATGGATGTCGCCTGCTCGGGCAACATCATCAAGAACGTCAAGAGCGTGACCGTGCCCAACTCGGGCGGTATGCACGGTATTGAAGCCGCGGCCGTGCTGGGTGCCGTGGGCGGCGACGCTAAGAGTGCTCTCGAGGTGCTCGAGAGCGTTGACGATGAAGACCGTGCTCGCGTGACCGAGCTCCTCGCCGACGCCGGCTACTGCGATGTGTCGCTTGTCGAGGGTGTGCCCAACCTCTACATCAAGGTGACTGCGACGGCCGGGGGCCATACCGCGGTCGTCGAGATTACCGACCACCACACCAATGTCACGTGCCATACCCTCGACGGTATTCCGGTGTGCGGCAAGTCGGCGGGGGAGTGTGCCGCCTGCGCCGAGCGCGTCGTGGCCGAGCGGGCGGCAGATAACGCCGATACGCCCATGTCGATTGAGACCATCATCGACTTTATCGAGGACGGTGACATTGAGGACGCCTGCGCTGCCGTTGAGCGTCAGATTGAGCTGAACGGTGCGATCAGTGCCGAGGGCCTGGCGCACGCTTGGGGCGCCGAGGTTGGCCGTACGCTGTTGGGCGCTCGTGCCGATGACGTCGCCTGCCGTGCCCGTGCCCGTGCAGCCGCCGGGTCCGACGCCCGCATGAACGGCTGCGCGCTGCCGGTCGCCATCGTGTGCGGCTCGGGCAATCAGGGCATTACCTGCGCGCTGCCTGTTATGGAGTATGCCGAGTATTTGCGCTGCGACCATGATCGCCTGGTTCGCGCCGTGATGCTGTCCGATCTGATCGCCGTGCATATCAAGAGCTATATTGGTGCGCTCTCGGCGTTTTGCGGTGCTATTTGCGCCGCATGCGGTGCCGGTGCCGCGATTACCTGGCTGTGCGGTGGCACGCGTGAGCAGATTGGCGCGACGGTCTCGAACACGCTCGGCAACGTGGGCGGCATCGTGTGCGATGGCGCCAAGGCGAGTTGCGCGGCTAAGATTTCGGCAGCCGTGGACGCTGCGATTCTGGGCCACGATATGGCTATGCAGGGCCGTGGCTTCCGTGCCGGCGAGGGCCTGATCCAGGATACCGTCGAGCAGACGATCGCCAGCATGGGCTACGTGGGCCGTGTGGGTATGAAGGATACCGACGTCGAGATCCTCAACATCATGATCGGCAAAACCCAGGTCTGTTAAGACAGTTCGTCGGCTACTTGGTGTTCGTAGAAGGCTTCTACTACGGCGTTGAAATCGCGGGCGAAGTCTTCCATGGTTCCGTGCCAGGTGGCTCGGCCGGGTTTTCCCTGGCCAACATAGGCAGTTTGAATGCCGCAGGCGGGGCTAGGGAAGTCGCGCTTGGGATCGTTGCCCACCATAAGGACCTCGTGTGGGTCGAGTCCCATCACCTGAAGCTGCTCGAGATAGTAGGTGGCATCGGGCTTGCAGCGGGTGGTGTTTCCCATGTGCGTGACGAGCTCAAAGGGGGCGTCGGCCAGGTCGCCCCAACCCATGCGGCACTCGATGGCCCCCTGGGGAAAGCTGGGGTTGGTAAAGAGCGCGCAGCGCAGTCCTGCGTCCTGTACGGCCTGGAGAGCGGCGTGTGCGCCCGGCATGGCGTGGGCGTTGATGACATCGTCGTTCTTGTACGGAAGCACTTCGCGGTCGTAGTAGGTAAACGCCTCGTAGATGAGGGGATCGGAGAGGCAGATGCCGCATCGGCGCTCGACCTCGGTGCGGTAAAATTCAAGATTGGTGCGGTTGTCCGTGCCGCTTCGGCGGTTGGCGTTGAGGTCGACCAGAATGGTGCCGAGGCGCGCCATCGTGCCACCGCGGCTGCGGCGTCCGATATCCGCGAGCATCGACGAGACATCCTTAAAATAGCGAAGGATGAACGCGTTGAGGTTGATGCTAAGAAGCGTCTCGTCCATATCGAAAACGACTGCTTTGAGCACGCGGGCACCTTTCTCGATAAATCGTTCCAGAATCGTTGCTCCGGATACTTTACCCCAAAGCCGTATGCCTAACTGCCTATCGTCAACTTATGGGGACGGTCGTCCACAAGATTGCGAAAAAGTCTCCATACGAGTAAAAAATCGCAGTTCACGCTTGAAATCGAAATGATTTCCCCGTAACCTATACGAACGTGATTGCATAAGCGTCACATTAGTATCTGTCGGCTCCCGAGTGTTCCTAAACGTTGTGTGCTTGTCGCACCCTTCTGTAGGTCCTAGCAATCGGGGCCCCGTAGTTCGAAAGGGGTCCACCTTTGAGTGAGATTCAGAACTCGTCCATTTTCTCTCTTGACGATGTCAACGAGGAGGAGATGAACAACCTCATCGACGGTACGATTACCGACTTTGATGAGGGCGATCTCGTTAACGGCACTGTCGTTAAGATCGAGCATGACGAGGTGCTCGTTGACATCGGATTCAAGTCCGAGGGCGTTATCCCGGTCCGCGAGCTGTCCATCCGCAAGGACGCTAACCCTGCAGACATCGTTGCACTCGGTGATCCCATCGAGGCTCTGGTTCTCCAGAAGGAGGACAAGGATGGTCGTCTGGTACTGTCCAAGAAGCGTGCCGAGTACGAGCGTGCTTGGAACCGCATCGAGGAGAAGTTCAACTCCGGCGAGAACGTCGAGGGCGAGGTTATCGAAGTTGTCAAGGGCGGCCTGATCCTCGACATCGGCCTGCGTGGCTTCCTGCCCGCTTCCCTCGTCGACCTCCGTCGCGTCAAGGACCTCACCTCCTACATGGGCACCCGCATCGAGGCCCGCGTCATCGAGATGGACCGCAACCGCAACAACGTCGTCCTCTCCCGTCGCGTCGTGCTCGAGGAGTCCCGTAAGGCTGAGCGCTCCGAGATCCTGTCCAAGCTCAAGTCTGGTATGCGTCTCCAGGGCACCGTTTCCTCCATCGTCGACTTCGGCGCCTTCGTCGACCTCGGCGGTATCGACGGCCTCATCCACATCTCCGAGCTCTCCTGGAACCACGTCAACCATCCTTCCGAGGTTGTCAAGGTCGGCCAGGAGGTCGAGGTCGAGGTTCTCGACGTCGATCTCAACCGCGAGCGCATCTCCCTGGGTCTCAAGCAGACCACCGAGGATCCGTGGCGCGCACTGGTCAAGAAGTACCCCGTCGGCGCCATCGTCGAGGGCACTGTGACCAAGCTTGTCCCGTTCGGCGCTTTCGTCGACCTGGGCGAGGGCATCGAGGGCCTGGTGCACATCTCCGAGATGGCCAACAAGCACGTCGATCAGCCTTCTCAGGTCACCCATGTGGGCGACAAGGTTCAGGTCAAGGTCATGGAGATCGACCTCGACCGTCGTCGTATCTCCCTGTCCATGAAGTCTGCTGCTGAGACTCTGGGCGTCGAGATCGAGGTTACCCCGCTGCCTTCCGAGAAGAAGGACGAGGAGACCGACGCCGAGTAAATCGGTTTGACGATCACTTGTTTAAGGGATCCGTCCGTAATGGACGGATCCCTTTTTGCATTTGGCGCCGAGATGCGCAATGCTGCCGGGCTGTCCACAGGCTATTGGGTTGTCGGTGCATGAAAAATGCCGACATCCCGCCTCGGGGAGGAGGCGGGAACACACCGAGTAGACGGAGGGGTGCGGAGCGCGGTCGCGTCTCGACTGACGACGTTGCCCATCGACAGGACCATTGTAACGCATGGCGGTTCTTGGTTTATCGTGTCGAACGCTTGTGTTGTGCCATTGCCTGCGGCAACGGTGTGCTACACTCTTGCACTGCTGAGTGGGCCAGACGGTCGCGCGATGTGCTGCTTGCAACACGCGTGAGGAAAGTCCGGGCTCCAGAGGGCGGGATGCCGGCTAACGGCCGGGCGGAGTGATCCGACGGAAAGCGCCGCAGAAAAGAAGACTCCCACCTGCGCCGCAAGGCGTAAAGGGAAAAGCTGAAACGGTGGTGTAAGAGACCACCAGCGTCGTGGCAACACGGCGGCTTGGCAAGCCCCATCCGGAGCAAGCGCGAATAGGAACGCTATGGACCGGCCCGGTCCGCGTTCGGGTAGCGTGCGTGGAGCTGCACGGTAACGTGCAGACAAGATAAATGACCGTTCACGACAGAACCCGGCTTATAGGCCCACTTGGCAACTATGTTGACGCTGCGAACCCGTCAGCGCGGCAATCTGCCTTTCAAGCCTTCGGGCATGACCATAAGGTCAATGCCCTTGTCTTTCAAGGCACCTTGCTCGCGCTGACGGGTTCTCGCTGTTGGTGACGGTATCATTGGCGTTTCCGTTCTATTTACCGAGGTTATCGGTACGGCCTTTGCCGTATTATTGAGGCTGTTTGTTGCTTTGCTTGTTGTTGAGGGGCTTTGTTGGACAGCTATTTTACTCTGCAGTCGAATATTGAGGCTTCGGGCGAGTTTGTGGACCGCAAGAGCCGGTTTATTGCCCAGCTTGTCCATATTGAGTCCGAGGATGAGGCGAATGCCTTTATCGAGATGGTTCGCAAGCGTCATTACGACGCTCGGCACAATGTTCCCGCGTGGATTTTGGTCGATGGACGCGAGCGCCAGAGCGATGACGGTGAGCCGAGCCGCACGAGCGGTATGCCGACGCTCGAGGTGTTGCGCGGCGCAGAGCTCAAAAATGTTTGCTGTGTGGTGACGCGCTATTTTGGCGGCACACTATTGGGGCCTGGCGGCTTGGTGCGCGCCTATACCGCGGCGACGCAGGCGGCGGTGGCTGCGGCTCAGGAGGCCGGGCAGATCGTTGAGATGACAAGCGTCGTGCCGGTTGACGTGCATGTGGCCTATCCGCAGTATGAGCAGGTGCTTCGTTTGGCGCAGGATTTGGGTGCCAAGGTTTTGGATACCGATTACGCGGATGCCGTGACACTTCACTTGGTGTTTAAGGCGGGGGAGCAGGAGCTATTTTGCGCCAAGATGCGCGAGCTTATGGCGGGGCGCGAGGAGATCGAGGTCGGCGCTCCCGAATTTGCCGAGTTCTAATGGCGACGGCCGGCGTGCTTTTGGATGGATCCCAAGCGCGCCGGCCGTCGTTTTCTGTTGCTGCCGTTTACTCGGCGAGCTGCTTTAGCACATCGCAGGCGATCTCGACGGCATCGTCGATGCAACCAGGGCAGCTGCGGAGCGGACCCTTATCCGATCCGACGCCCTTGAGCGTGCCGCAGACGGTCGTTGTGTTCTTCGTTTTAAAACGCTTGGCGATTTCGCGCGACAGCTTGTAGGTCTGGCCCTTGGTCTTGGGGTTTTCCATGCCGTCGCTCATTACAAAACCCATGATGGCCACGGCGCCCGAGATGGCGCCGCAGGTTTCGGTCATGCCGCCCATGCCGGCGCCAAAGCCCTCGGTGAGGGTAAAGGCGACCTGGGGGTCGAGTCCGACGGCAGGTGCGAGCGTGCAGGCGACGGCCTGGGCGCAGTTGAAGCCACGGGCATGGTATTCGGCAGCCTGAGCCTGACAGGCGGTGATGTCGAGCTGGGCCGTATCGATTTGCTTCATCGTTGTCTCCTTAGTCACGGTGTACCCGCCTATGGTACCCATGACGGTGCGTGTAATCATCGAGAGCTTCATGGATGCCTCATTTTTATCTATCGAGCAAATGCCCAAGGCTTGAGATAAATACCCCTGATCAATTTGTCCCATAACCTACCTTGGGGATGGGTTGAGAGGGGTGCAGGGTAGCGGTATCGTGAACCGAATAAAAACAAAACCCAAGTAAGGGAGTTGGATATGAGCGAGCAGACCATCGGTACGACATGTGTTCAGGGCGGGTATCACCCGGGAGATGCGGAGCCGCGCCAGGTGCCCATCTACCAGTCCACCACGTGGAAGTACGACACGTCCGAGCACATGGGCAAGCTGTTTGACCTGGAGGAGTCGGGCTATTTCTACAGCCGTCTGCAGAATCCCACGTGCGATTTGGTTGCCGCCAAGATCTGCGAGATGGAGGGCGGCACCGCAGCGATGCTCACGAGCTCGGGCATGGCCGCGAACTTCCTCGCGATCTTTAACGTTGCCGGCGCCGGCGATCACGTGGTCGCGAGCTCCGCCATCTACGGCGGTACCTACAACCTGTTGGCTCACACCATGGGTCGTATGGGCTTGACCTGCACGTTCGTTGCCCCCGACTGCACCGACGAGGAGCTCGAGGCAGCCTTCCAGCCCAACACCAAGCTTGTCTTTGGCGAGACGATTGCTAACCCCGCCCTTGCCGTGCTCGATATTGAGCGCTTTGCCAAGGCCGCGCACGACCACGGCGTACCGCTGATGGTCGACAACACCTTCCCGACGCCCGTGATGTGCCGTCCCTTTGAGTGGGGCGCCGACATCGTCACGCACTCCACCACTAAGTACATGGATGGCCATGCGGCCTACCTGGGTGGCGTGATCGTCGACCACGGCCAGTTTGACTGGATGGCCCATGCGGACAAGTTCCCGGGTCTCACCACGCCTGACGAGAGCTACCACGGCGTGACCTATGCCGAGAAGTTCGGTCGCGAGGGCGCCTTTATTACCAAGGCCACTGCGCAGCTTATGCGCGACCTCGGCCCCATGCAGAACCCGCAGGCGGCGTTCTTCCTGAACAGCTCGCTCGAGAGCCTGCACGTGCGCATGCCGCGCCATTGTGAGAATGGTCTGGCGGTCGCCAAGTTCCTGCAGAGCCACCCCAAGGTACGCTTCGTGAGCTATCCGGGCCTGGAGGGCGACAAGTACTATGACATCGCTCAGAAGTACATGCCCAACGGTACTTGCGGCGTCGTGAGCTTTGGCTTTAACGGTGGTCGCGCGGCGGCCGAGACCTTTATGAAGAGCCTTAAGCTCGCCCAGATCGCCACGCACGTGGCCGACGCCCGCACCTGCTGCTTGCATCCGGCAAACGCCACCCATCGCCAAATGAACGATGAGGAGCTCATCGCCTGCGGCATCTCTGCCGACATGGTACGCCTGTCGTGCGGTCTCGAGGACACGGCCGATCTGATTGCCGACCTTGAGCAGGCGCTCGAGCAGTGCTAGGCTAGCGTTCGCACGAGGCGCCGATGCTGGCAGAAAGCTTCGACGACCTTTCGTTCCGATTCCGTAGGCGGGACCCCAATCGCGACTGTTTGCAGGCGATCGGGGTCCCGTTTTTGCGTTGCGCCACTCGAAAGGATGGATATGGAGAAAACCGCAGAGCAGCTGCGCCGCGAGCACATTGCCCTTGAGGGCGACACCCATGGCAAGAACAAGTGGGCGATTCTGTTTACCGTGCTCATCATGACGTTTATGGTGTGCCTGGATTCGACCGTCGTGACCGTGGCGTTGCCCGTGATGCAAAAGGAACTGGGCGTGGGCCTCGATCGCATTCAGCTGGTGAGTTCGGTGTACCTGCTTGCGACATGCGTGGCTATGCTGCCGTTTGGCCGCCTGGGCGACGTGCGCGGCAAGGTGAATGTGTTCCAGCTGGGCGTCATCGTCTTTACGGTTGGCTCGCTGCTTTGTGGCCTTTCGGCCTCGCTCGAGGTTCTTATTCTGGCACGTATTGTTCAGGGCGTCGGTTGCGCGGCGGCCATGGCCAACAACATGGGTATCATCACCGAGTCGTTTCCGGCGCGCGAACGCGGTCGTGCTATGGGTATTCTCGCGACCTTCGTGGCCCTCGGCATGATGTGTGGCCCCGTGCTCGGTGGCATGCTGGTGGCAAGCTTTCCCTGGGAGAGTATCTTCCTCATCAACCTGCCCATTGGCGTCATCTCGTTTATCGTGGGGCTCTATACGCTGCCGCATGTTAAGCCGGAGGCCGGCGAGCGTCCCATGTCCCTGATCGAGGCTGCTCGTCGCTGCTTTGCAAATTCGGCCTTTACCATCAACCTTGCCTGCATGCTCATCGTGTTCGTTGGCATTGGCGCATCCGAGTTTATTCTGCCGTTCTATTTTCAGGACGCCCATGGCTTTAGCTCCGATATTTCCGGACTGCTCTTTTTGGCACTGCCGATGGTGAATGCCTTTATCGGCCCGCTTTCGGGAACGGTTTCGGACCGTGTTGGCTGCGAGGGCCCCACGGCGGTCGGCCTGGGCGTGTACGTGTGCGGTCTCTTTGCGGTAAGCACGCTCGACGAGCACTCTTCTATCCCTGTGATCGTGTGCTGTGCCGCGTTTATGTCGTGCGGCACGTCGATTTTCCAGAGCCCCAACAACTCGCTGTATATGGGTTCGGCCCCGCGCGAGGCGCTCGGTTTTGCAGGCAGCTTGGGTAGTCTAGCGCGCTATGCGGGTATGGCGGTGGGCATTACGGCGGCGTCGCATATCCTGTATGGGCAGATGAGCGTGGCGATGGGCGAGGCCGTGACCAGTTTTGTTGCAGGCCGTCCGGATGTGTTCCTGTTTGGTTTCCGTTCGGTGTTCTACGTGCTCATGGCTGTGGCCGCCGTGGGCTTTGCGCTTGCCATGGTGCGTTTGGTGAGGGTGCGCGCCCGCCATTAGCTTGTGGAGGCAGGCTTGCCACGAATCGGCCCATCTACTGGTCTTGCGGCTTTATGGTGCGATGCGGCTTGTGGGGCGGGCGGGGTTCGGTCCGTGGTAGACTATCGAACAACGTTTATTAATCGCGCGGTATCGTTGCCGCGAGAAGGGGTTGCGCCATGCAGGAGCTTGAGGATCGTATTCGCCATGACGGCATCGTAAAGGCCGGTAACGTCCTTAAGGTTGATGCCTTCCTCAACCACCAGTGCGACGTTGAGCTGTTTGACCACATGGGTGCCGAGTGGGCCCGTCTGTTCGAGGGCGTCGAGATCAACAAGATTCTGACGATTGAGGCTTCGGGCATTGGCATGGCTTGCATCGCGGCTCAGCATTTTGGCGGTGTGCCGGTGGTCTTTGCCAAGAAGGCGCAGTCCATCAACCTCGATGGCGAGCAATATGCCACGACCATCTACTCCTTTACCAAGCAAAAGGAGTACCCGGTCATCGTTGGCAAGCGTTTCCTGTCCGAGGGCGACAAGGTCCTGATCATCGACGACTTCTTGGCCAACGGCTGCGCGCTCGAAGGTCTTATCAAGATCTGCGAGGCTGCGGGTGCCGAGGTGTCCGGTATTGGCATTGCAGTGGAGAAGGGCTTCCAAGGCGGCGGCGATAAGCTCCGCGAGCGCGGCTTCCGCGTCGAGAGCTTGGCCCGTATCGCCGATATGGACTGCGAGACCGGCGAGATTACCTTCGCCTAAGCGCGCAACACAAGCGATTGGTATGCGATGTGACAAAGGGACCGTCCCTTTGTCACATTTTTTGTATGAGGGGAGGTGTTGATATGGATGAGAACAAGATGGGATGGCGCGAGTATGCGCGCTATGCCGAGATGTCGGCCGAGGAGTTGGCGCGCGATTGCGAGGTGCAGGTGTTTCGCGCGACAGGTCCGGGCGGACAAGGCGTCAACACGACGGACTCGGCGGTGCGCATGAAACATATCCCTTCGGGAATTACCGTGACGGCGCGCGAGAGCCGCAGCCAGTTCCAAAACCGTAGTAGCTGCCTGCGTAAGCTGCGTGCTGAGCTTGAGCGTCGCGGGCGTCCACCGCGCCGACGCGTAAAGACCAAGGTGCCTCAGCGCTCTCGCCAGCGCAGGCTCAATGACAAGCACTTCAATGCCATTAAAAAGGCCAACCGTCGCAAGCCGGGCAGCGACGAATAGCCTCTCCATAAGTTGCGGTGAAATAGGGACTGTTTGCGGCTTTAGCTGCATAAATAGCCCCTATTTCACCGCAACTTAGGGATGGCTAGCGGGTTGGGTGCCAGACCTCGAGGGCGGCGGGAAGGATGTCCACCTCGATGCGCGAGGCGACGATGGGCTCGCCGTCGGCTTGGATGGGGTAGTCGGGCTCCTCGAACGTGAGATCGGCATGATGGCAGCGACGCATGCGTACCGGCGGCAACTTGGTATGGTGGCCGTCCTTGGCCGAAAGAAACATAGGCAGGGCAACCGCGCGAGGGACAGGGCCACATGCGTAGCAGACGTCGAGCATGCCGTCGCAGGGGTCGGCATCGGGGCAGATGCGGTAGCCCGAGCCATACGTGGGGCCCAGCTGAATCGCCATGATGATGATCGCCCTCACGCGCTCGGCAGGCGCGCCATCAAAGCTGGCTGTCATGGGGTAGTTGCGATAGCGCAGGCCAAACTGTTCAAGTCCCGAGAGTGTGTAGAGCGGAGCGCCCGTCAAGCCGGTCTTTTTGCGCAGCTCGGTGGTGCCAAGGCCGATGGCGGCATCGATGCCGATCGAAAGTGTCTGGTCGTAGTACTCAACGGTAGCCTCGCCGCTACCGCTTGCGGGGTTCCATGAGCGAATCCGCCCGATGTCCTGACGCTGCAGCTCACAGGTGAGTAGCGCGCCAAAATCCTTACCGGAGAAATCTTCGATACCGAGCGTTTGGGCAAAATCGTTGCCGGAGCCTACGGGCAGGACGGCAAGCGCCGGTCGAACCATCTCATCCTGCGTCATGAGTCCATTGACGACCTCGTGGATCACGCCGTCGCCGCCAAGGGCGATAACGGTACGATAGCCCTGAGCCTGTGCGGCAAGCTCCTTGGCGTGTCCCATGTGCTCGGTTAGCACCAGGTCAAACTGGGATGCGCGCGCGGTCATATCCAAAAAGCGTTGCAGGCGCTCGGCAACTTCGCGCGCCGCACCCGACTGGGCGGCTGGGTTGGCGATGATGAGCGTGCGACCAAAATCAGTTGCGTGCATGGGGCGACTCCCGGCGTATGACGTGACGGTGCGGTCGCGCTCGGGTCGAATTGCTCCCGATTGTGGCTGCACGGCGAATGTTTACGTCTACTCTATCAGGTCGTTGTGGCGCTCGATAGCCTCTGCCACCGTGCCGCCCTCGTCCACAATAAGCGAGCGGCGCTTAGGGGACACAATGCGCTGTGCGGGATACACGCCACGGTGGCCGCCGGCAAGGTAGCTAATAAACGAAACGATGACAAAGAAGCCCGCGGCCGTTCCATGGAACAGGTCGATGGCCATCATGCAGGTGGTGATGGGCACGTTGAGGCCGGCGCAGAAGACGCCGAGCATGCCAAGGGCCGCCATGAAGCTCGGGTCGAGTCCAGCGAGGCAACCGATCCATCCGCCGAGCGCCGCACCGATACCAAACAGGGGCGTGACCTCGCCGCCTTGGAAACCGGCGCCCAGGGTGAGCGCCGTTACGACGAGCTTGATTGCGGCGTCGGCGAGGGTGGTGTCGCCGGCAAACCCGGCGCTCGAAAGCCACGTGGAAAGGCCGGCATACTCCCAGGCGTCAAGCATCGCATAGGCCGCGAGAACCACGAGCGCACCGATGAGCGCACGGACAAGGTAGTTGGTGATAAAACGCGCGTACAGGCTCTTGACCGTACGGACCGACCAGGCAAAGAGACGCGCTGTGAGGCCAAAGGCGACAGCACCGATAACGACCACGGCAACTGTCCTAGGCGTCATATCGGGAACGCTGGCGATGACGTTGGCCTCGTACTGCGTGCCCAGGGCGAGTGACGTAAAGTAGCCGGTAAACGAGGCGACGAGGCAGTAGATGCCTGCGGTGTAGTCGATCTTGCCGATAAAGCACATCTCCATGCCAAAGAAAGCCCCGGCGAGAGGCGATCCGAACACGGCGCCAAAGGCGGACGAGATGCCGGCGAGCATCAGGTCGTGATGATCGTGCTTTTTGAGATGGGCGAGGTTCGAAACATTGCTGGCGATGGTGCCGCCAATCTGCACCGCAGCCCCCTCGCGACCGGCCGATCCGCCCGTTAGGTGTGTGAGCGTGGAGCAGACGAAGGTTAGGACGGCCATGCGCATATGGATGAGGCGTGTGCCCAGGGCGGAGTCGATGACCAAGTTGTTGCCGCGTTTGGCGGCAAGGCCGTGGTTCTTGTAGACCCACGCGGTGACCACGCCCACGACGGGGAGCAGGGCGTAAACCCACACATGGTGCTCGCGATAATCGGTTGCGATATCCAGCGAGGCTAAAAACGCCCAGGCGGCAACGCCCATGGCGAGCGAGACGACAACTACGAGCGCGAGCAGCTTGGTGCTCGCGAGCATGTTGCGGGCATTGCGGCGCGTATCGGCAGCCAAGAGCTGCTCGGAGCGGGTGAGCTGGTTGCGACCGCTGATGATCAGATCGGCGGGAGAGAAGCTGCTGCCGTCCTTGTCCTGGCGGGTATCATCAGATGGGTCGTGCGCGTTTTCACGTTTATCGATAAAAGCCATAACGTCCTCTTTTTGGTTGCGATGCATGCATTATAAGACGGCGGCCTGGGCTTAAGGCGATTGGCAGGTTTCGGATTTGTTGCCAAGGGCGCGTGGTCGACAGGTGTATTCGCGGTCGCGGGCAATGCCTTGAGCGGGCGGAGGGGGATTATACTGAATCAAATATAAAGAATCGGCGCCGTCGTTGCGCGCCGTGGCATGTAAGAGGTGTATATGGCAGAGACGCTTATCCCGCTGGAGGACGCGCAGTCGATTGTTCTGTCGCACGTTGCTCCGACCGATCTCGTCGAGATTCCTGTGTGGCAGGCGGCTGGTTTCCCCTTGGCCGAGGATGCTGTGGCCGATATCGACATTTCGCCGTTTGCCAACAGCGCTATGGACGGATATGCCGTGCGCTCGGCGGACTTGGCGCAGGCGTCTGGCGAGGCGCCGGTGACGCTCGACGTTATCGGACACGAGGCCGCAGGTCATGTGTTCGATGGCGTTATCGCCCCGGGCGAGACCGTCCGCATCATGACGGGCGCGCCGGTGCCCGAGAGTGCGGATGCCGTGGTGAAATACGAGATCGTCGAGGTGCTTGACGGCGACGGCAACGAGGGCTCACACGTGAGGTTCTCGGCGCCGGCCAAGGTAGGGGAGAACGTTCGCTCTGCCGCCGAGGAGGCCCATGCCGGCGATGTTGTGATGCACGCCGGCGAGGTCGTGGCTCCGGCGGGCGCCGGCCTGCTGGCAAGCGCCGGTTACGCGAGCGTGAAGGTCCATGCCGCTCCGCGCGTGGGCATTATCTCGCTGGGCACGGAGCTGGTCGCGCCGAGTGAGCTGCCGGCGCGCGGGCAGATTCGCGATTCCAACTCCTCGGCGTTAATGGCCGAAGCGCTCGATGCCGGCGCCGAGCCCGTGTTCTACGGCATCGCTCCCGATGATGAGCAGGCGATTGCCGAGCTGGTGCATCGTGCCGTGCAGGAGTGCGATTTTGTCATTACGAGCGGTGGCGCCTCGGCGGGCGATTACGATTTCGTGACGGCGCTGGTTAAGCGCGAGGGCGAGGTGCTGTTCGATCGCATCTCGATGCGTCCGGGCAAGGCCATCACGTTTGGCTTGCTCGGAGGTAAGCCCTACCTGGGGCTTTCAGGCAATCCGGCCGCGGCGTATGTGGGCTTTGAGATGCTCGCCCGCCCCGCGATCCGCAAGATGCGCGGCTTTGCCGAGGATGAGCGTCCCGTGCAGCAGGCGACGCTTACGCATAGCGTGAAAAAGCGCCAGCATCGCTGCTTCTTCGATCGCGCCACGGTTTTGCGCGACCCCAAGACCGGTGAGCTGATGGTGACCGAGGCCAAGACGCAGAATTCGGCGCTGCTCGGCACGATGCAGCGGGCCAACTGCCTGCTGCGTATTGACGAAGGACCGTGCGAGCTCAAGGCGGGAGATGTCGTGGACGTTGTTCGCGTCGACCTGCCCGAGGGCACCGTGTTGTAGGAGGAATGCTGTGGAGTTGAAGATATCGATTGTGACGTGCTCGGATACGCGTGATCTTGCCCAGGACGAGGCTGGAGCCGCACTCGAGGAACTTATCGAGGCACAGGGCTGGACGGTCGCCTCACATGTGGTCGTGCGCGATGACGTCAGCGAGATTGGTGATGCCATTGTGGAAGCCGCCGATGAGTGCCACGCCAATGTCGTGCTCACCTGCGGCGGCACGGGGCTTTCGATGCGCGATGTGACGCCCGAGGCGACGCGTGCCGTCTGCGACCGCGATGTGCCGGGTATTGCAGAGGCGATTCGCGCGTACTCCATGACCAAGACGCGCCGCGCCATGCTCTCGCGCGCTATTTGCATGCAACGAGGTCATACACTTGTCGTAAACTTTCCCGGTTCTACGAAGGCCGCCCGCGAAAGCTGGGAGGCCATAGCAGACCAGCTGGAGCATGCGGCTCAGATGACAGCGGGCGGCGGACATACCAACTAAGCGGTTTACCTGCGGCGGGGCGACCTGAACGGCTGCTCCGCCTTTGTTTTCCACCGAAGCGACGCCGAGGTGCACGCTAACTCGAAACTATATTCTCTGACGAGAATAATTTCTCACTATCATTATTCGCGCGAAAGTATAATCTGATTGCAGATTATAGCCCGCGGTGGGTTACCCGGGCACAAGGTCCGAAAGGGTTGAATATGTTCGATATGGTTTCTCGCCGCGGATTCGTCTCGCTTTCTGCTGTCGCCGCTGCCGGCCTTGGTCTTGCCGGCTGCTCGGGCAGCAAGACGTCCGAGCCGGCCGGATCCGATGCCGGTTCTGCCAAGGCATCTTCCAAGAAAGCTGTCGAGCTGCAAGTCTTTGCCGCCAACTCGCTTGAGAAGGCTCTGCCCGAGGTCCAAGAGCTTTACACCGACCAGACCGGCACCACCTTTGCCGACACGCAGTTTAAGGCCTCCGGCGACCTCGTTGAGCAGATGCGTGCCGGCGCCACGGTCGACGTGCTCATCACGGCCTCCAAGGGCACCATGGATGACGCTGAGACCGCCGAGCTCGTCGACGCCGACACGCGTGAGGACATGTTCGTCAACGACCTCGTGATCATTCGCGCCGAGGGCTCCGACACCAAGGTCGAGGCCATTGCCGACGTTGCGAACCTGGAAGGCATGATTGCCATTGGCGACGCCAAGACCGTCCCCGCTGGCAAGTACGCCAACCAGGCACTGGCTTCTGTGGGCCTCTACACCGGTACCGAGGGCGACGACGGCGAGTATGCTCCCGAGATCGCCGACAAGGTAGCGCTGGCCGACAAAGTTGGTACCGCTGCGGCCTACGTCTCTACGGGCGACTGCGTGGCAGGTTTTGTCTACAGCTCTGATATCTTCCGCTATGACGGCATCGAGGAGGCCTTCGTGTGCCCCGAGGATTCGCACAAGCCCATCGTGTACCCGGGTGCCGTTGCCGAGAGCTCCGAGCATGACGACGAGGCCAAGGCGTTCATCGACTTCTGTCTGACCAACAAGAAAGCTCAGAAGATTTGGGCTAAGTACGGCTTTGAACTTTCCGCGTAGTGCGGCTTGGCGCGATAATTCCATCGTTTTGCGTTTCACTCCGTCCTTGTATTCTCTTGGAGCTTTTCGTGCTTAATAGATTCCGCATGCTTGTCGCCTGTGCTTTGACCTTCGCGCTTTGTTGGGTGCCGGGATTTGCGTTTGCTGGGGACACTGAGGACGGAGCCCAGGTTGCCGCGACCGCTCATGGGCTTTCCTATGGGATCGAGGGTTTTGAGCGGTTGGCCAAGGGGACCGCTCGTGCCATGGAGGGCCAGCCTGAGGGCTACCGGTTTCCCGTTGACGAGGACGTGGACCTTGTAGTGGCGCCCGCTGCCGATCGCGTTGTGGTGTGGATATCCCCCAAGGCGGTCGAGAAGTATGGATTGGATCCGCAGGACAACGAGTGCGTATCGGGTCTCAAGGCCCTCGTCTGTGAGCTCGACAGCGCAAACTGCATGGGAGGTGCGCAGCTAGGGGACGTGGATCTTCCTTGGTATGTCACGGCGGAAACAACGTTTGATGCCGGCGGGTATACCTATGGCTTTGACGAGCGTGGTGCGGATGGGGACCGCTATGTTGTGATTGCATCGGCCTCGGGTGATGCCAAGGGCGGAGCGCGTTGGCTTGATAGCGCTCAAATGGTAGAAGCATCGTCTGTCGTGTTGCGGGATGAGCAGAGACCCTTGACCTCTCTGGCTTCCTTTTTGGGCGACATCGACTATCGCCCGTTTTGGGTGTCCATAAAAACGAGCGGCCTTGCCCTGCTGATCTCTTTTGCGCTGGGCCTGTTTGCCGCGTGGAAGACTATGGGTACCTCGAGTCGCATCAAAGGCCTGCTCGATTCGGTCTTTACGATTCCTATGGTGCTGCCGCCCACGGTCTGCGGCTTTCTGCTTCTCATGCTGTTTGGCCGCTCGACCGGGGTGGGCCAGTGGCTCATTGCGCACGGCATCTCGATCGTCTTTACGTGGCCGGCGGCGGTGATCTCTGCCGTGGTGGTGTCGTTCCCGCTCGTCTATCGTACGGCACTCGGAGCCTTCGAGAGCCTCGACACGCAGATGCTCGATGCGGCGCGCACGCTGGGCTGGTCCGAGCGTCGCATCTTCATCAAGCTTATGATGCCCCTTGGGTGGCCTTCTATTGCCGCCGGTACGGTCCTCGCCTTTGCCCGCGCCATGGGAGAGTTTGGTTGCACGCTGTTCTTTGCGGGCAACTACGCCGGCATTACCCAGACCATCCCTATTGCCATCTACTTTGAATGGATGGGCGGCAACACGTCGGTGGCCCTCTTTTGGGTCGTGGTCGTAATTGCGTTCAGCTTCCTGGTCATCCTATTCATCAACATGTACACGGCGCATTCGCAAAAGTACCGCGAGCACGGCCTGTCCCGCGCGGAGCGCAAGCAGGCCAAGCCGCTGGGCGGCCAGGTCGATTCGCTCGACCCAGTCGGCGGCGATGCGCTGCGTATCGATCGCGAGGCGTTGGCCGAGCTTATGCGCGATGATGCCGCTTTGCAGGGAGGTCGATAGGCCATGTCGCTCGTTCTGGATATCAAAAAGCGCTATCCCGGGTTTGTGCTCGACATGCAACTTGAGGCCGGCGAGGAGCGCGTGGCGCTGCTGGGCGCCTCGGGTTGCGGCAAGAGCTGCACGCTGCGCTGCATTGCCGGTGTGGAGACCCCCGACGAGGGCAAGATCGTTGTCAACGGCGTGACCTTTTTTGACTCGGCGGCGGGCATCAACCTGTCGCCCCAGGAGCGCAAGTGTGCCCTGCTGTTCCAAAACTATCAGCTGTTTCCCAACATGACGGTGGCCGATAACGTGTGCGCTGGCGTTGAGGGTGCAGGCGACGCCGCGGCGCGCAAGCAACTTGCCGAGCGCTACCTGAGTATCTTTGGACTGGCCGACTTTGCCGACCGCTATCCCGCGCGTCTCTCGGGCGGCCAGCAGCAGCGCGTGGCGCTTGCCCGTATGGTGGCGGCGCATCCGGGCATTTTTATGTTCGACGAGCCCATGAGCGCGCTCGATTCCTATCTTAAGAGCGCACTCGAGCAGAACATGCTCGACCTGTTCGATGTGTGCAACCGCACCGTGCTCTACGTGAGCCACGACATCGACGAAGCGTGCCGCCTGTGCCAGCGTATCTGCGTGATGCACGACGGGCATGTTGAGGAGATCGGCTCCATTGAGGACGTGGTCCGCCGCCCGCAGACGCTGGCGGCGCTGCGCCTGACGGGCTGCAAGAATACAAGCCGGGCGCGCAAGATCGGCGACGAAGAAGTTGAAGCCCTCGACTGGGGCATGACCTTTAACGTGGGCCGCGAGGTTCCCGATAATGTGGTGTACCTGGGCATTCGCGCAATCTACTTCCATGTTGACAATCGTGCTGAGCGTGGTCGCAACAGCTACGATTTGCACGTGGCGCGCGTGAGCGATTCGCGTTTTGAGCGCCTGGTGCTGTTGGATGCGCCGCGGGCCGATGCGCCCACGCGTCTGCAGTGGAAGGTCAACAAAGTGGGCATGCCTGTCGACGAGCTACCGCAAGCAGGCGAGACGCTGCGCATGCATTTTGATGCCAGCAGGATCCATTTGGTTTGTCGATAATGTGACAAAGGGACAGTCCCTTTGTCGCATGCGAGGGGGGACGCCGAGGTTGGCATTGGTATCGACATCGGTTCGACGGCCGCGAAGGCCGCGGTGGTGAAAAACGGATGGCGCCATTGCGTGGACCTGTGTCATGCCGTCGGGCTGGTCGTCGGTCGGTGCGGCCATTCGTGCCCAGGCGCTCGCGTAGAGGGGGCTGCGATGCGTCGCCCGCACTCGGCGCCACCATGCGTATACTGGGAGGAACTGATTGACCTATGAGAGGAGGAATCGATGGCTGACGATTTCATCAAGCTCACGCAGATGACCGCCGCCTCTGGTTGAGCCGCTAAGTTGGCTCCTGGAGCCCTCGCCCAGGTCCTGGGCGACTTACCCAATGTGCATAACGACAACCTGCTCGTGGGGTTCGATACCTCCGACGATGCGAGCGTCTTTCGCGTAGGTGATAACTTGGGCCTTGTGCAGTCCATCGACTTCTTCCCGCCGATGGTCGACGACCCGTTTCTGTTTGGCCAGATCGCCGCGGTCAACTCGCTGTCGGATATCTACGCCATGGGCGGGCGGCCGAGCCACGCCATGAACCTGCTCTGCATACCCAGCTGCCTGGGCGTTGAGGTTGCCGGCGAGATTTTAGCGGGCGGAGCCGACAAGTGTGTCGAGGCCGGTTGCTCCATCGCGGGCGGTCACACCATCAACGACGACGAGCCCAAGTACGGCCTGTCCGTGAGCGGCTTTGTCGCGCTCGACCGCATGCTCGCCAACAGCGGCGCGCGCGTGGACGATGTCCTGTTGCTGACCAAGGCGATCGGATCGGGCATCATCACCACGGCCATTAAGGGCGAGCTCATCGAGCAGGATGAGGCCAGCCCGATGTGGAACTCGATGTGTACCCTCAATGAGGCTCCGATTCGCCTGGCCGAGGGGCTCGAGCTTCACGGTTGCACCGATGTCACGGGCTTTGGCCTGATTGGGCATGCGTGCGAGATGGCCGAGGGCTCGGGCGTGCAGATTGAGCTTGTGTCGGGAGCGGTGCCGCTCTTTGACCAGGTGCTCGACATGGCGCGTCTGGGCATTATCCCCGCCGGCGCCTACCGCAACCAGGACTTCTTTGGTCCGCGCGTGGCGGCAGACGATAACCTGGAGCCGGGCATGCTGGATGCGCTGTACGATCCGCAGACCTCGGGCGGCCTGCTCATCGCGGCGCCTGCTGCCGATGTGGATGAGCTTGCGCGCCGTCTGCATGCCGAGGGTCGCATCGCCGCCGTTGTCGGTCGCGTGCACGAGGCAGTGTCGGGCGGTCCTGCCGTTCGCGTTGTGCGCTAAAGAAAACCGTTTATGCGACCGCCCGTCGTTTTGGGCGGTCGCATTCGAAAGGAATTTGCTATGTCTACCAAGATTGAAGTCAATGCCATGGGCGACGCCTGCCCGTTGCCCGTCGTCAAGACGCTCAAGGCTCTCAAGCAGCTCGATGGCGAGGGCGTTGTGGTGACCTCGGTCGACAACGAGACCGCCGTCAAGAACATCTCCAAGATGGCGCAGGAAAAGAGCTGTACGGCCTCGGTCGAGAAGGTTGCAGATGCCGAGTGGCACGTGACCGTGGCGACCGCCGGCACCGTTGCCGTGGACGTGCCCGAGCAGGACGGTGCCGCTTTCTGTGGCGCCAGCGCCGGTAAGGGCAAGCTGGTCGTGGCCGTCTACACCGATTGCATGGGCCGCGGCGACGATGAGCTGGGCCACAAGCTCATGAAGGCCTTTGTTTTCGCCGTGACGCAGCAGGAGGAGCTGCCCGCCACGATGCTCTTCTACAACGGCGGCGCCAAGCTCACCGTCGAGGGCTCACCGGTGCTCGACGACCTGAAGGGTCTGGCCGAGCAGGGTGTCGAGATTCTCACCTGTGGTACCTGCCTCGACCACTATGGCATTAAAGACCAGCTTGCGGTGGGCGAGGTCACGAACATGTACGTGATCGTGGAGAAGATGGAGCAGGCCGTGCGCGTTGTGCGCCCGTAGCGTATTGGTTGGAGTTGCCATGAGGCAGAAGCGCCCGGCGCTTGTCATCACGTTTCCCACCACGGCGGCCGCCATGGGCTGCGAGACCCTGTGCATCGAGCGCGGCCTTCCCGGGCGAACGATTCCCGTACCCGGGGAGGTCGCTGCCGGCTGCGGTCTGGCGTGGAAGGCGTCGCCTGCCGATGAGGAGCTGCTGCGCGCCGAGCTTGCCGCTGCGGGCATTCCCACCGAGGGCTATACCGTGATTGATATGTGGGAGGTCGTGCGATGATCTATCTGGATAACGCGGCGACGACCATGCACAAGCCGCAAGCGGTTATCGATGCCGTGACGCAGGCGATGTGCTCGCTCGGCAATGCCGGGCGCGGCGCCACGTCGGGTGCCCTCGATGCGGCGCGTACCATCCACGGCTGCCGCGCCAAGCTTGCGCGCTTGCTGGGCTGTCCGCGTGCTGACCATGTGTGCTTTACGCCCAACTCCACCGCGGCGCTCAACACCGTTATCAATGGCGTGGTGCGCCCCGGCGACCGTGTGGTCACGACGGTGCTCGAGCACAACTCCGTGCTGCGTCCGCTCAACCGTCTGGCGGCAGAGCGGGGCGTGACCGTTGAGCATGCGGGCTGCGACGTGAACGGCGTGCTCGACTACGACGAGCTCGAGCGGCTGGTCACGCTGGGTACGCGTGCCGTGGTGGTGACACACGCCTCCAATGTGACCGGCAACGCGGTCGACATCGCGCACGTGGCGGCCATGGCCCACGCTGCCGGCGCGCTTGCGATCGTCGACGCCTCACAGTCTGCCGGCACGGTGCATATCGATATGCAGGCCATGGGTCTCGACATTGTGTGCTTTACCGGCCACAAGGGGCTCATGGGTCCGCAGGGGACCGGCGGCCTGGCCGTGGCTGAGGGCATCGATGTGGCTCCGTGGGCTATGGGTGGCACGGGCGTGCACAGCTTCGATGCGCTGCAGCCGCGGGAGTGGCCCACGCGCCTCGAGGCGGGCACGCTCAACGGCCACGGTATCGCCGGTCTTTCTGCCGGTCTCGACTTTATCGAGGTCCAGGGCGGGGTGGAGGCGATTGCGACTCACGAACGTGTGCTGGCCGAGCGCTTCCTCGCTGGCGTTCGCGAAATTCCTGGCATTGCGCTCTACGGTGCGTTTGACCAGCCGACGCGCTCGGCGATCGTCTCACTCAACGTGGGTGATATCGATTCGGCTGAGATTTCGGACGCGCTCATGCAAGGGTGGGGGATTGCGACGCGCCCCGGTGCTCATTGCGCTCCGCTCATGCACCGCGCGTTAGGTACCGAGCGCCAGGGTGTCGTCCGCTTCTCGTTTGGGTATTTCAACACGACCGAAGAAGTCGATATCGCGATTGACGCTTTGCGCGATTTAGCCTGCTAAAGCGTATATACTTGCGGGACGGGTCTTTTGCCCGTTTCGTTTTAGTTTCGACCCGAAAGGTGTGCCCATGGCTTCATCCGCCCCGCGCGGCTTGCGCTCCGACCATGTCGTCACGGTCGGCATCGCCCTGTTCTCGATGCTCTTTGGCGCCGGCAACCTCATTATTCCGCCGCTGCTGGCGCTGCAGGCAGGTTCTGCCACGCCGGTCGCCATGCTCGGCTTTCTGATCGCTGCCATCGGCCTGCCCGTCATGGGCTTTATCGCCGTGGCGCTTGCCGGAACGGCGCGCGAGCTTGCCGGCCGCGTGCACCCCAAGTTTGGCGAGTTCTTTGTCGCGGCGGTGTATCTGGCCATCGGCCCGTGCCTGGCCATTCCGCGCACAAGTTCCACGGCCTTCGAGATGCTGGTTCCGCTACTGCCCGAGGATGTCTCGCTCGGCACGGCGCGCCTGGTGTTTGCCGTTGGTTTCTTTGTCGTCGCGTTTGCGCTCACGCTGCGCCCGGGCGTTATCACGCGCGTGCTCGGCCGCATTACGGGCCCCGCGCTCATCGCCCTTATCGTATTGGTCGTGGGCGCCGCCGTGGTCTCGCCGCTGGGTTCCGCTGCCGCGCCGCAGGCTCCCTATGATGACGGCGCCGCCGTGCAAGGCTTTTTGACCGGCTACCAGACCATGGACCTGCTCGCGTCGCTCGCCTTTGGCATCATTATCGCCGAGACCATCCACGAGCTGGGCGTTACCGATGACAAGCGCGTGGCCTTCGAGATCTCGCGCTCCGGCGTGATCGCCGGTGTGCTCATGGCCATCATCTACTGCGGCCTGGCGCTTGCCGGCGCACAGCTCAGCACTGTGATGCCCGACGCCACCAACGGAGCCGCCATCCTCGCCCGTTCGGCCTCCATGCACTTTGGCCTTGCCGGCACGGTCGTGGTCTTTGCGATCTTCTTCCTCGCCTGCATGAATGTGTGCATCGGCCTCATCAGCTGCTGCTCGCGTTACTTCTGCGAGACGTACGTGGTTGAAGGGGGAGCGGAGGCCTCCGAGGAGGCCATGCGCCGCCCCTTCGCGATCCTCGCCTTTGTGTTCGCGGCGTTTTCGTGCGTGCTTTCCAACGTTGGCCTCGACGTGATCCTTATGTTCTCGGTGCCCATGCTCAACGCCTTGTATCCCGTTGCCATCGTACTGGTACTGATGGGCCTGGTGCACGGCTTTTGCGACGCTCATCCGCAGGTGTGGGTGTGGGTCGGCGGCGTGGTTGCTGTGCAGAGTGTGATCACCTCGGTCCGCGATGCGTTCTTTGCGGGCGCGTGGCTGCCGTTCGATGCACTGCCTCTGGCGGATATCGGTGCCGCGTGGGCGCCGGTTGCCGTGGTTGCCTTTGCGATCGGCCTGCTCCATAGTCGTTTTGTTGCTCATTCGAGGAGCTAAGGCATCAATGCTTGCACAGGCGGGGAGTCTCACCTATAATTTCCTTCGCTTTGGGACACGCAAGGTTTAGACCTTAGCTGCTCAACACCTTCGGGACGTGGCGCAGTTTGGTAGCGCGCCTGCTTTGGGAGCAGGATGTCGCAGGTTCAAATCCTGTCGTCCCGACCATATCTTGCGGGCGTAGTTCAATGGTAGAACCCCAGCCTTCCAAGCTGATGACGCGGGTTCGATTCCCGTCGCCCGCTCCATAAGATTGGCTAACGGCTTTGACCCCTTTTGGGACCAAAGCCGTTTTCGTAGGCGTGCCGGGTGACGGGGATCGAACCCGCCAGGGTGCGAAGCTGAGAAAATGCGTGAGCATTTTCCAGTGCAGCACGCAAGGGCCGAAGGCCCGCAGCGAAACAAGGATTTGTGAAGCAAATCCTTGGACTTCCCGTCGCCCGCTCCATGTAATTTGCAGGTCAGAGGTACGTTTACTTCTGACCTGTTTTGTTTTTGACCATCCGTCGCGGGACACATTCATTGGCAATGCCGGTCCCAAGTCGTAAGAAAGAAGTGGTTGCTATGGCACAGAGCAAGGCAGACTATCCCACCTCCGATTGCCTGGCGCCCGCCGCAATCGAGGCCAAGACCGAGGCCGCCGGCGTTACCAAGGCCAACCTGCCGGTCTCGAAGGCCTTTTTGCTCGCCATGTTCGCCGGCGCGTTCATCGCCTTCGGAGGCCTGTTCTTCACGGTCTTTCTGAGCGATGCGACCCTCGGCTGGGGCGCTCAGCGCTTTGTGGGCGGCCTTGCTTTTTGCCTGGGGCTGGTGCTCGTGCTCATTTGCGGCGCGGAGCTGTTTACCGGTAACTCGCTGATGGTGTGCGCGCTTAAGAGCAAAAAGATCACGCTCATCCAGATACTCAAGGCCTGGGCCGTTGTGTGGGTCGGCAACTTTGTCGGCGCCCTGTTCGTTGTCTTTTTGATTTACATGGCGGCTATTTACAAGCTCAACGGCGAGGCCGTCGCCAACACCATGGTGAGTGTCGCCGCCGGTAAGGTTACGATCGATGCCGTCACCATCTTCTTCCGCGGCATCCTGTGCAACATCTTTGTGTGCCTGGCCGTATGGATCGGTACCGCCGGCAAGTCCGTGGTCGACAAGGTCGTGGGCATTCTGCTGCCTATTGCCGCCTTTGTGGTCTGCGGTTTTGAGCACTGCGTCGCTAACATGTACTTTTTGCCCATGGGCATTTTGATGCACTCCTGCGGCTATGGAGCCGATGTTGCCGGCGCCGCCGCTCTTAACGCGGCGGGTCTGGCGCTCAACCTTTCGGTCTCCACGCTGGGCAATATCGTGGGCGGCGCCCTGATCGTGGCGCTGGGTTACTGGTTTATCTACGCCAACAAGGAGGCCTAAAGGCCCCAGGCCATAACCGACCAAAGAGGGACAGGTTTATTTTGGCAGGTTTTGAACGAGGCGCTGCGCCGTCTTGCCACGAGCTGCCATAATGGACCTGTCCCTTTTGCGTACGCGTCGCCATTGTTTGGCAAATGACGACCATGGGGGACCTGCTTTTTATTGAATATGTCGAAAGGCTTTCCATGAGCGACTGCGAATCCATGCCCGCCGAGGTGCGCGACCGCCTGCGCTCCATTCCCGCTGTCCACGAGCTGCTGTCCGAGTGGCCGGTCATGAAGGCTGCCGGCGATGCGGGCGACACGATCGTGCGCGAGGCGATCGATACCGAGCTCGATGCCGAGCGCGCGGCGATTCGCTCCGGCTCCCCCGCAAGGAACAAACGTGAGCTTGCCTTAGCTATCGAGCGGCGGTGCCACCGCCTGTCGCTACCGACCCTGCGCCCCGCCGTCAACGCGACGGGCGTTGTGATTCACACCAATCTGGGCCGTGCTCCGCTCGCCCCCGCAGCGGTGCAGGCGGTGACCGACGTCGCCCGCAGCTACAGCACGCTCGAGTATGACGTCGCGACCTGTGCTCGCGGGGGCCGCAAGGAACATGCCGCGCGCCTGCTGCGCATGCTCACGGGGGCGCAGGACGCTTTGGTTGTCAACAATAACGCCGCGGCGGTGCTGCTGGTGCTTACCGCGCACGCGGCTGGCAAAGAGGTCATCGTGAGCCGCGGCGAGCTTGTCGAGGTGGGCGGAAGCTTCCGCATCCCCGACATCATGGCAGCCTCGGGTGCCAAGCTCGTCGAGGTGGGCTCTACCAACCGCACGCATCTGGATGATTACCGAAGCGCCATTACGCCCAACACGGCGATGATCCTGAAAGTTCATCCTTCAAACTACCGTATCGAGGGCTTTCACGAGGAGGTTTCGGCGGCGGAGCTTTCTGCGCTGGCGCATGAACACGGCCTTTTGCTTTACGAGGACCAAGGCTCGGGCGCTTTGCTTGCAGACGGGGTGCTCGCCGATGCGGGGGAGAGGCCCACGTCCGTGTCTCTTGGCGCCGGCGTTGACGTCGTCTCGTGCTCGGGCGACAAACTGCTCGGTGCTTCGCAGGCGGGCATCATCCTCGGTAGCGCCCAGGCAATCGCCGCCTGCGCCTCTCATCCGCTTATGCGCGCGCTTCGCCCCGGCAAGCTCACGCTCGCGGCGCTCGAGGCCACCCTGCGCCTGTATGTGGCCGGCTCCGATACGGCGCATCGGGAGATCCCGGTGCTCAACATGCTTTCCGGTGCGCCGGCTCCGCTCGAGCGTCAGGCAAAGCGCCTGCATGACCGCATGCTGCGCAAGCTTCGCGAGGCCCAGTGCGAGGACGCGGTGGAGCTGCAGGTTGTCGAGGGAGCCTCTGCCCCGGGCGGCGGGTCGCTGCCGACCGTCGAGCTTCCGACGTTTTGCGTTGCCGTTTGCCCCGTCGATGGGCGCCTATCTGCCGATGGCCTGAAGCGCGCCATGGTTCAGGAACCCGACACGCCGGTCGTCACGCGCGTGCGGCACGAACAGGTGCTGTTTGACGTCCGCACGCTTTTGCACGATACCGATCTTGATCTGTGCGCGTCTGCGTTGGCCGATGCCGTGCGGGCGGGTTTGCATCGATGAGTGCGTGCGAGCTTGTCGAATGTCCCGTTGTCGTTGGAACGGCGGGCCATGTCGATCACGGCAAGTCGGCGCTCATCGAAGTGCTGACCGGCAAAAACCCCGACCGTCTGGAGGTCGAACGGCGCCGCGGCATGACCACGGAGCTCGGCTTTGGCGAGCTGGCGCTGCCGAGCGGCAAGCTTGTCGGCTTGGTCGACGTGCCCGGGCATGCGCACTATCTGCGCGCGATGGTGCAGGGCGCCACGGGCATCGACGTGGCCGTGCTGGTGGTTTCGGCCGTGGAGGGTGTGATGCCGCAGACCCGCGAGCACGTGCGCGTGCTGGAGCTGTTGGGTGTGACGCATATGGTGGTGGCGCTGACTATGTGCGACCTGGCCGACGACGAGACGGCGGAGCTCGCCGAGCTCGACGTCGAGGCATTTCTTCAGGGGACCGTGTTTGCGGGGGTATCGGTCGTGCCGGTGTCCTCCAAGACGGGTGAGGGCCTGGGCGAGCTGCTCGCGGTGCTCGATGACGCGGTTTGCTCGTGCCTGTCGGAGCGCCTAGAGGCGACCGCGGGCTCGGGCGATACGCCCCGTCTCCCTATCGACCGCTGCTTTAGTATCCGCGGCACCGGAACCGTCGTGACGGGCACGCTGCACGACGGGCCTGTATCGGTTGGCGACGAGCTTGTCGCACTGCCGTCGCGAACGCACTGTCGCGTGCGTGGCATGCAAGTTCACGGGGATACCCAGCGCGCGGTTCCGGGTCAGCGTGTCGCCCTGAACCTGGTGGGTGATGGCGTGGCGCACCTCAAGCGCGGCGAGATGCTCGGCGTCGAGGGTTGCGTGGGGCAGACGCTGCGCTTTTTGATGCGGCTGACATATGTGGGGCACGACGGCGCGCGATCCGGCGTTCTTGCCTCGGGCACGCGCGTGCACGTGATGGCGGGCACGGCCGAGGTGCTCGGTCGCATTATGCTTTTGGACGACGAGCCGCCCCTCGCGGTCGGCGAGACGCGTGTGGTGCAGGTGCGCTTGGAGCGGCCGTTGCCGTTGCGCGCCGGCGATCATTCCGTCATCCTGTCGCACTCTCCGATTTCGCTACTTGGCGGCGGTCGCGTTCTTCTTTCGCGGTGCCGCCGCTCGCGTGACCTCTCCGCGGGCGAGCGCGCGCTGCTCGGGGCCCTGGATGCCGGCGACCGCGCCGCTGCCGTTGCCGCATGGTTGGGGCTGCAGCGCCTGCCCGTGCCCGCCGCGGCTGCAGCCCGTGCTCTCGATCTTTCGGGCGCCGAGGCGGCCGCGCTCCTGCACGGGGCGGTTTCCTTGGGCGACGCCGTGGCGCTTCATGTCGAGCGCTCGACCGAGGAGCTTTATGCCGTCCCCGCTGTGCTCGATGCCGCCCTCGCCGCGCTCTCCGACGCGCTGGCCGCTATGCACGGGGCCGCGCCCAAGCAGACGGGTTTCACACCGGGCGAGGTCGCGCATGCCGCCTGGCCGACAGCGGGCGAAGACGTAGCGTCCGCGCTCGTCCTCGAGGGCTGCGCGCGCGGCATCTGCGCCCAGGAGGCGTCCGAGGTGTTCGACCCGCACTCTGCTGTTGCGGCGATGCGCGTGGTGCGTGAGGCGAGCCGGCGCATCATGACCCTGTTGGACGAGGCGGGTCTCGATGCGCCGACGCTTTCCGAGGTGGGCGAGCGGCTGCAACTTGATCGCGACACCATGACGCGTGCCCTGCGCGAGCTTTCGCTCAATCGCTCAATCGTTAAGATCGAACGTGACGTTGCCTTGTCTGCTGCCGCCGAGGTCCATGCGCGTGAGGTCGTCGCAGTGGCCATCGAGGCTGCGGGCGGCGCTGCCACCACGAGTGTGTTGCGCGAGGCCCTGGGCGTGTCGCGCAAACGAGCCATTAGCATCTTGGAGCACCTGGATGCGGTGCGCTTTACGACGCTCGACAAGGATGCTGGCGGCCTAAGATCGCTGCGCTAGGGGTCGTCGTATTGCTAGTTTGGTAAAATACCGCCACGTTTGGGAGCGGATGGGCTCCGGTGGGCCCCGCGGTCCTCAAAACCGTTGCGAGGCGTGCAAAACGTCTTGGATGTGTTCGATTCACATACGTTCCCGCCAACGCATTTCGTCAAAACCACCACAAAGGTGCCTGTCCCCTTTGTGGTGGTTTCGAAACGTGCGAGAAACAGCTTCGAAACACGCAACTTGCACGTCAGGCGCTCAAAAACGCATCTACCTGCATCGTAATCAAAATGAAACATCCGCCCGCGATCTTATGCGAAACTTTCCCGCAACAGTGCGATATTATCCATACTCGATAAAGTTCGCGGCGCATAGGGTGCCGCGACCGACATTTTTCGTTTCCCATCATTGGAGGAAGCATGAGCTACACGCAGAAAGTTCTCGAAGAGCTCAAGGCCCGCTATCCCGAGCAGCCTGAGTTCATCCAGGCCGCGACCGAGATCCTCGGCACCATCCAGCCGGCGCTCGACGCCCATCCCGAGTACGAGGAGGCCGCCCTGCTTGAGCGCCTCGTCGAGCCCGAGCGCATCGTCATGTTCCGTGTCCCCTGGGTTGACGACCAGGGCAAGGTCCAGGTCAACCGCGGCTATCGCGTCGAGTTCAACTCTGCCATTGGACCCTACAAGGGCGGCCTGCGCTTTAACCCGACGGTCACCCTGGGTATGCTCAAGTTCCTGGGCCTGGAGCAGATCCTCAAGAACAGCCTGACCACCCTTCCCATGGGCGGCGGCAAGGGCGGCTCTGACTTTGACCCCAAGGGCAAGTCCAACAACGAGATCATGCACTTCTGCCAGTCCTTCATGACCGAGCTCTATCGCCACATCGGCCCCAACACCGACGTTCCCGCCGGCGACCTGGGCGTTGGCGGCCGCGAGGTTGCCTACATGTTCGGTCAGTACAAGC
The DNA here is from genome assembly GCF_003469185.1 of Collinsella sp. AM34-10. GTDB lineage: Bacteria > Actinomycetota > Coriobacteriia > Coriobacteriales > Coriobacteriaceae > Collinsella. Next base: position 82,286 of record NZ_QSIL01000003.1, read on the forward strand.
GCCTGACCAACGAGTGGACCGGCGTCCTTACCGGCAAGGGCCTCTCCTTTGGCGGCTCGCTCGCCCGTACCGAGGCCACCGGCTACGGCTTGGTCTACTTTGTGGACGAGTACCTCAAGAGCCGCGGCGACTCCTTCGAGGGCAAGAACGTCGTCGTTCACGGCTCCGGTAACGTCGCTATCTATGCGGTCCAGAAGGTCTCCCAGCTCGGCGGCAAGGTGCTGGCCTGCTCCGACACCCACGGCTGGGTCGAGGACCCCGACGGCATCGACTACACCGTGCTCGAGCATGTCTACAACAAGAAGCGCTCCGGGCACGACAAGGGCGTCACGCTCGCCATGTACGTTGACGAGAAGCCCAAGGCTGTGTGGCACGAGGGCGACGGCCGCGGCGTGTGGCAGCTGCCCTGCGACATCGCGCTGCCCTGCGCTCGCGAGAACACGCTGCTGCTCGAGGACGCCCAGGCGCTCGTCGCCAACGGCTGCAAGGTGGTCGGCGAGGGCGCGAACATGCCCACGACCATCGAGGCCACGACCTACTTCCAGGAGAACGGCGTCGCCTTTATGCCCGGTAAGGCTGCCAACGCCGGCGGCGTGCTCGTGTCCGGCCTGGAGATGAGCCAGAACGCCGAGCACCTGTCCTGGACCTTCGAGGAGGTCGACGGCAAGCTCGAGCAGCTCATGCGCGGTATGTTCCACAACGTGGACGACACCGCCAAGGAGTACGGCCAGGAGGGCAACTTCGTCATGGGCGCCAACATCGCCGGCTTCCTGAAGGTCGCCGACGCCATGCTCGCCCAGGGCGTCTGCTAAATCTTCGCTCGACATAGCATGTGATGAGGCTCCCAGCCATTCCGGTTGGGAGCCTTTTTCTATGGTGGCGAGGGTCGTGCGCCCTCGTTTGGTACACTTAGGGGTACTGGACAAGTAAAGAGATGGGGGAGAACGTGCTCAAGTTCGGTACCTACGTCCGTGTTGGAAACGCGGCCGAAGCCTATGAGCTCTTGCAGAAGAACCGCAACAACAAGATTGTGGGCGGCGGTATCTGGATGCGCCTGGGTTCGCGTCGTGTGGCGACGGCGATTGACCTTTCGGCCTGCGGACTCGATCAGATCGAGGAGACCGAGACCGAGTTTCGCATCGGTGCCATGTGCACCCTGCGCCAGCTCGAGCGCCATGCCGAGCTCAACGCGCTCGTCAACAATGTCTTTGAGTTTGCCGTCCACGACATCGTGGGTGTGCAGCTGCGCAATACCGCCACGGTGGGCGGCAGCATCTACGGCCGCTTTGGTTTCTCGGACGTGCTCTCGGCCTTTTTGGCGCTCGATTCGTACGTTGAGCTGACGGGTGCCGGACGTGTGCCGCTCGCCGAGTTTGTGAACATGGGCTACGTGCGCGACGTGATCGAGCATGTTGTGGTCGTTAAGCATGATTACCGTGCAAGTTACGAGGCCGTGCGCAAGGCCGCGACCGACTTTCCCTCGCTCAATGTCACCGCCGCCTGGTGGGATAACAGTTGGCATGTCACCGTGGGCGCCCGCCCGCTGCGCGCGACCCTGCTGCAGGGCGAGGCATGCGGCCTGGTGAACGAGCAGCCTTCCGAGGACGAGCTGCGCGCCCTGGCCGCGTCCGTACGCGCGCTGAGCTACGGCACCAACCTGTGGGGCTCGGCCGACTACCGCCGCCGCATCTCGGCGCCGCTGGCGATCCAGGCCGTGTGCCGCGCCGCCGGCATCGAGCTTTCGGCTGCGCTTGCCCGCGAGCTCGAGGGCGTGCAGATTCCTAAGTTTGCCACGGACGAGTATTCCTGCCGCCGCGTGCCCGGCGTCGATTCTAGCGAGGTGCGCTAATGGCTGCCAAACTCATCGATCTTTCCTTTACGCTCAACGGCCGCAAGGTCAAGGTTCAGATTGCCCCCGATACCATGCTCTTTTCGCTGCTGCGTGAGCAGGGCTGCGCGTCGGTGCGCTGCGCCTGCGAGACCACCAACTGCGGTCTGTGCACGGTGTGGCTCGACGGCGACCCGGTGCTGAGCTGCTCGGTTCCCGCCGCGCGCGTTGAGGGCCGCTCCATCACCACGCTCGAGGGTCTCAAGGCCGAGTCCGAGGCGCTTGCCCGCGCCATGGCCGCCGAAGGCGCTGAGCAGTGCGGTTTTTGCGCCCCCGGCCTCATCATGAACGTGCTGTCGCTTGCCCGCGCCGCCAAGGAGGACCCGAGCCTCGTTGCCACGCGCGAGGAGCTCTCGCGCCAGCTTGCCGGCAATCTCTGCCGTTGCAGCGGCTACGAGAGCCAGCTGCGCGCCATCGTGCGCTTCCTTAACGAGTCTGGCGTACAGGTGGGCTTTGAGATGCCCGAGCTGCCGGTCAACGACACCAGCTGCGACGGCGTCACCTACAAGCAGATCACCCACAAGCAGCCCAAGAAGGACTCTAAGGCCCTGCTCGAGGGCCGTCCCGTCTACACGGGCGATATGGTGCCCGCCGGCGCGCTCATCGTTAAGCTCAAGCGCAGCCCGTATGCCCGCGCCAAGATCCGCTCCATCGACACGTCGCGTGCCCTGAAGGTGCCCGGCGTGGTGGGCGTCTACACCTACGAGGACGTGCCCAAGCGCCGCTTTACCATTGCCGGTCAGAGCTATCCGCAGCCGAGTCCCTACGACCGCCTGATCCTCGAGAACCTCGTCCGTTACCAAAACGAGGAGGTGGCGATTGTCGCCGCCGAGACCGAGGAGGCCGCCGACAAGGCGCTCAAGCTCATCAAGGTCGACTACGAGGTGCTCGAGCCCCTACTCGACTTTACCCAGGCGCTCGATAACGACATCGTGGTTCACCCCGAGGGCGACGTGACCTTTATGTTCCCGCAGGGCGGCGATGTGCCCCGCAACCTGGTGTGCAGCGGTACCAGCGACTTTGGCGACCTGGACGAGGCATTCGCCCAGAGCGACATCGTCTTTGAGCGCACTTACACCAGCCAGGCCACGCAGACCGCGCCCATGGAGACCTTCCGCGCCTTTGCGACGACCGACGCGTTCGGGCGCATCTCGGTGACCACCTCTACGCAGGTGCCCTTCCACGTGCGCCGCATGGTCGCGCAGTCGCTCGACATTCCGCAGTCGCAGGTGCAAGTTATTAAACCGCGCATCGGCGGCGGCTTTGGCTCCAAGCAGACGGGCTGCTGCGAGATCTTCGTGGCGTTTGTGACGCAGCAGACCGGCCGTCCGAGCTACTGCTGCTACACCCGCGAGGAGACCATCACCGCGGGCAACTCGCGTCACCAGATGCAGATGACCGTTAAGCTGGGCGCCATGAACGACGGCACCATCACGGCCATCGATCTGCACACGCTTTCCAACGCCGGCGCGTACGGCGAGCACGCCACCACGACGATCGGGCTTTCGGGCCACAAGAGCCTGCCGATTTACAACCATGTGAAGGCGAGCCGCTTTAGCTGGGACGCCGTCTACACCAATACCAACCGCGGCGGCGCGTATCGTGGCTACGGTGCCACCCAGGGCCAGTTTGCCGTGGAGAGCGCCGTCAACGAGCTCGCCGACATGCTGCACATGGACCCCGCCGACCTGCGCCTTAAGAACATTGTGCGCGAGGGCGAGGTCATGCCGCAGTACTACAACGAGAAGCTCAACGCCTGCGCGCTCGACCGCTGCCTGCTGCGCGCGATGGACATGATCGGCTGGCGCGACAAGCCGCTGGCCGTGGACCTGGGCGATCGCGTGCGCGCCCTGGGCTGCGCGCTCACCATGCAGGGCTCGGGCATCTCCAACGTGGATATCGCCGGCATCGACATGCGCCTGGAAGAGGATGGTTTCATTACCATCGGCACCGGCGCCACCGATAACGGCATGGGCGTCGACACGATTCTGGCGCAGATTGCCGCCGAGGAGCTGGGCGTGGAGAGCTCGCTCATTGTGGTGCGCGGCGTGGACACCGATGTGTCGCCGTTCGACGCCGGCTCGTACGCGAGCTCGGGTACGTACGTGACGGGCCTGGCCGCCAAGAACGCCGCGACCGAGCTGCGCGAGAAGATTTGCGCCAAGGCAGCCCAGATGTGGGATGTGGACGCCGCCGACGTGGTTTTTGATGGCCAGTACGTGCGACTGTCCGACGAGCGCGCCGCGCGCGAGCAGAACCGCTACCTCACGCTGCGCGACTTTGCCAACCTGTGCGTCAAGAACATCGCGGGCGGCGACGCGCTCACCTCGCATGCCTCTGCCTGCCTGCCCGTTTCGCCTCCGCCGTTTATGGCCGGCATTGCCGAGGTCGAGGTCGACAAGGCCACCGGTAAGGTGACTGTTGTGGACTACGTGGCGGCTGTGGACTGCGGCACCGTGATCAACGAGGCGCTCGCACGCGTCCAGGCCGAGGGCGGCATTGCCCAGGGTATCGGCCACGCGCTCTACGAGATTGTCGAGCATGATGATCGCGGCCGCCTGCGCACCGGCAACTTTATGAGCTACAAGCTGCCCACGCGCCTGGATATCGGCAGCATTCGCGTGGCCTTTGAGCCGAGCTACGAGCCGACGGGCCCGTTTGGCGCCAAGTCGATCGGCGAGGTCGTCATCAACACGCCGCTCGCCGCCGTTGCCTCGGCCGTGGCGCACGCCACCGGTCACCAGGTTCGCTCGCTGCCCATCACGCCGGAGAAAGCGCTGCTGGGGGAGTAGCGGGTCAGCGAACAAGTCGTAATGGGCGGGGCGGGGCAACTCGCCCCGCCTTTTGCACTCGTGGTGAGGTCGTGAGCCTGTAAAACGTGTGCGTGCGCTTGCCGCTCGTATCTGCTATCATTCCTAATCTGTGCGCTCATGCGGGCGTGGCGGAATTGGTAGACGCGCCAGATTTAGGTTCTGGTGGGATTCCCGTGAAGGTTCGAGTCCTTTCGCCCGCACCAACGCACCCGCGTCGGCTTATGCCCTCGCGACGCTTGTTGCATAAAGGTACCAGCACCTCAGATAAGCTGGGCAGTATGAGGAGGAACGTGTTGAACATCACCGCTTCTGACGTCAAGGACGCCAAGCTCACCGCTACGGTCACCATCCCGGCCGCCGACGTCGACGCCGCGATCAAGAAGGCCTACAAGGACACCGCCAAGAAGTACCGCTTCCCGGGCTTCCGCGCCGGTAAGGCTCCCCGTCCGGTCATCGACTCTGCTCTTGGCGCCGAGGCTACCCTCGCTCAGGCCACCAACGACCTGATCGCCGCCAACGAGCCCGCCGTCCTCAACGAGCTGGACATCGTCCCCACCAAGAGCGGTGACTACAAGGAGCTCGACCTCGCCAAGGATCACGAGGACTACACCTACACCGTCGAGTTCTCCCTGCGTCCTGCCGCCGAGCTCTCCTCCTTCGACGCCGTCGAGATCGAGATGCCTCCCGCAGAGGTCACCGAGTCTGAGATCAACAACCAGGTCGAGATGCTCCTCAACTACCGTGCCACCTTCGAGGACGTCGAGGGTCGCGCCGTCGAGGCCGAGGACTACGTCACCGTCGACCTCAAGGCCGTCGAGAACGCCGACAACTTTGCCGCCGAGGGCCGCATGCTCATCGCCGGTAGCGACAGCAACCCCAAGGAGTTCAACGAGGCCCTGATCGGCGCTAACGTTGACGACGTCAAGACCGTTACCTGGACCGACGAGGTCGAGGAGGGCGAGGAGGCCGAGGCCCATACCGTCGAGGTCGCCGTCAAGGGCATCAAGGTCCGCAACACCCCCGAGCTCACCGACGAGCTCGTCAAGTCCGATTTTGGTTTCGATAGCATCGACGCCATGCGCGACGCCATCAAGATCGAGATCGAGCAGGACAAGGCTTCCCGCCTCCCGGCCGAGAAGGAGAACCGTTGCGTCTCCGCTCTCGCCGAGCGCCTGCAGCTCGACGAGATGGACGCCGACTACGAGCAGTCCGTCTTTGAGGAGCTTGGCCAGAACTTCCTGTCCAACCTCGCTGCCCGTGGCATGACGCTGGACACCTGGCTGCCCGCTTCCGGCCTGACCATGGAGCAGTTCATCGGCGACCTGCACAAGCAGGCCAACGACGTCGCCCGCGAGTCCCTGGCTCTCGACGCCCTCGCCCGCGAGCTCAAGATCGAGGTCACCGAGGACGACATCAACGCCGAGTTCGAGAAGGCCGGCGTCAAGGACGTCGAGGCTTCCAAGGCCGAGTTCATCGCCGATGGCCGCATGCCTGCCGTCCGCGAGTCCATCCGTCGCTCCAAGGCCGTCGACCACCTGGTCGAGAACGCCAAGGTGACCGAGGTCGACGAGACCGCCAAGGACGCCGAGTAATTCTCGCCACATTGCCCACGAGCGCATGCGTGTGCCCGTGATGGGGTAAAGTTATACACCGGTTATCCGGTTGCTTCGTACGGTGCCAGCCAATGCATAGCATGCGGGCACCGTACGTTTATCTAGAACCAATTTGGTCCGCAAGAGAGAAATGGAGATGCGTATGATCGCTAAGTTCGATTCCGCCCTCGTGCCATACGTTATCGAGCAGACACCGCGCGGCGAGCGCAGCTACGATATCTATTCGCGCCTGCTCAACGACCGCATCATCTTCTTGGGCGAGGAGATCAACTCCGTCAGCGCCAACCTGGTTGTTGCCCAGCTGCTGCATCTTGAGAGCCAGGATGCCGAGAAGGATATCTCGCTCTACATTAATTCGCCCGGTGGCGAGGTCTACTCCGGTCTGGCGATTCTTGACACCATGAACTTTATCAAGCCGCAGGTCTCTACCATCTGCGTCGGTATGGCCGCGTCTATGGCCGCCGTGCTGCTTTCGGCCGGCGCCAAGGGCAAGCGCTTCTGCCTGCCGCACTCCAAGGTCATGATTCACCAGCCCAGCGGCGGTGCTCAGGGTCAGCAGACCGAGATTGAGATCGTGGCCGAGGAGATCAAGAAGACCCGCCGCGAGCTCAACCAGATTCTGTCCGACGCCTCGGGCCAGCCTATCGAGAAGGTCCAGGCCGATACCGAGCGCGACAACTACCTGACCGCTGCCGAGGCCCTCGATTACGGCCTGATCGACCGTATCGTCACCTCGCGCGATCTCGCCGCGAAGGACGCCTAGGATGGCCGGTAACATGCAGGACAACTTTGACGAGAACGGCAACCCCATCCGCTGCTCCTTCTGCGGAAAAGAGCAGGGGCAGGTTCGCCGCCTTGTTAAGGGTCCGACCAACATCTTTATCTGCGATGAGTGCGTCGCCGCCTGCTCCGAGATCCTTGAGGAGTCGCTGGCTTCGGACTTTATGGACGCTGCCCGCAACGGCAAGCTGCCGGGCTTCCTCAACGATCACGGCCAGCCTGCGTCCCAGCCTGCCATGGATCCCGAGGCCGAGGGCTTTGAGCTCGAGGACGACGCCCGCCAGGTCATTACGCACGTGCCGACGCCGCACGAGATCTATGACGAGCTTTCGGCCTATGTCATGGGCCAGGAGGACGCCAAGCGCGCCATGTCGGTTGCCGTGTACAACCATTACCGCCGCGTGATCGAGGGCGGTGCCGCGCTTTCGGCCTTTGACGACGGTTTGGACTCGCAGCTTGACGATGATATGGACGAGGTGGAGCTCGCTAAGTCCAACATTTTGCTGCTCGGTCCCACCGGTACCGGTAAGACCCTGCTCGCCCAGACGCTCGCGCGCATCCTCGAGGTGCCGTTTGCCATCGCCGACGCCACCGCGCTCACCGAGGCCGGTTACGTGGGCGAGGATGTGGAGAACATCCTGCTCAAGCTCATCAACGCCGCCGATGGCGATATTGAGCGCGCACAGGTTGGCATCATCTACGTGGACGAGATTGACAAGATCGCCCGCAAGGCCGAGAACCTCTCCATCACCCGCGACGTTTCGGGCGAGGGCGTTCAGCAAGCGCTGCTTAAGATCCTTGAGGGCACGGTGGCAAGCGTTCCGCCCACCGGCGGCCGCAAGCATCCCCAGCAGGAGCTGCTGCAGATTGACACGACCAACATCCTGTTTATCTGCGGCGGTGCCTTTGTCGGTCTGGACAAGATTATCGCCGATCGCGTGGGCAACAAGGGCGTGGGCTTTAACTCCGAGATCGCCGGTCCCACCTCGGTCGACGAGAACGACCTGCTGCGCCAGGTGCTCCCGCAGGACCTCAACGCCTTTGGTATGATCCCCGAGTTTGTGGGACGTACGCCTGTCGTCACCCAGACGCAGGCGCTCGACGAGGACGACCTGGTGTCGATCCTGACTGAGCCCAAGAACGCCGTGGTGCGTCAGTACCGCAAGATGTTCCAGCTCGAGGACGTTGAGCTTGAGTTTGAGGACGCCGCCCTGCACGAGATCGCCCGCATGGCGCTTGCCCGCAAGACCGGCGCCCGCGGCCTGCGCTCCATCTGCGAGGACGTGCTGCAGCAGACGATGTTCGACCTCCCCAGCGAGGAGGGCGTCGCCAAGGTCATCGTGACCGAAGCCTCCGTAAAGGGCGAAGAGCAGCCCCAGCGTATCTACGGCTAAACCAGCCTAAAACGTGTTTGCAAATAGCCTCTGACCATTCGCGGTCGGAGGCTATTTTATATATGCGCAATAACCCCAACTACCTGTGTTATTCTGTGTGTTTGTTTAAGCCTCAGCGAAGTCATATCAGACTGAAGTAATCGATACCTAAGGGGAGGAATGTAGGCCCGATTTTCGTAGATTCCGCACGAGCCGAAGACCACTTAATGTGGTCTTCGAGCGAGCCCAGGACCTGACCGAGCGAAAATCGGGCCTACATTCCTCCCCGGCGGGACAGGGAGAGATATATGGAAGAGATGCCCAAGAACTACGATCCGTCGACCAACGAGCCGGCGATCCTGCAGAAGTGGCTCGACGGCGGCTACTACAAGCGCCGCGAGGGCGTGGGCGACTGCACCGTCACCATTCCGCCTCCCAACGTGACCGGCAAGCTCCACATGGGTCACGCCACCGACGACTCCATTCAGGATGCCATCATCCGTATGGCCCGCATGCGCGGCAAGTCCACGCGCTGGGTGCTCGGAACCGATCACGCCGGTATCGCCACGCAGACCAAGGTCGACAAGAAGCTTAAAGAGGAGGGCATCAGTCGCCTGGAGATCGGTCGCGACAAGTTTGTCGACGCCTGCTGGGATTGGACCCACGAGTACGGCGGCATCATCGTCGAGCAGATTAAGCGCATGGGCTGCTCCGTCGACTTCGATAACGAGCGCTTTACCATGGACGAGGACTACGCGCAGGCCGTGCGCAAGGTCTTCTGTGACTGGTACCACGATGGTCTGATCTATCGCGGCAAGCGCATCGTCAACTGGTGCCCCAACTGCACCACCGCTATCTCGGACGACGAGGCCGAGTACAAGGACGAGAAGGGCCATCTGTGGCACCTGCGCTACCCGCTGACCGAGCCGGTCAACGGCCAGGACTACATCGTCGTCGCCACCACGCGCCCCGAGACCATGCTCGGCGACACGGGCGTGGCTGTCTCCCCGAAGGACCCCGAGAAGGCCGCCTTTGTGGGTAAGACCGTCAAGCTCCCCATCGTCGACCGCGAGATCCCCATCTTTGAGGATTGGCATGTCGACGCCAACTTTGGCTCCGGCTTTGTCAAGGTCACGCCGGCCCACGACCCTAACGATTACGCCATGGGTCAGGCCCACGACCTGCCGCAGATCAATATCTTCGATGAGCACGCGGTGGTCGTCGAGGGCTACGGCGAGTTTACCGGCATGACCCGCGAGGAGTGCCGCGAGGCCGTCATCAAGTGGTTCGAGGAGCATGACCTGCTCGATCACGTCGAGGACCATGACCACTCCGTCATGCACTGCTACCGTTGCGACGCCGCGCTGGAGCCGTGGCTGTCCGAGCAGTGGTTCGTCGCCGTCGACAAGCTCAAGGGGCCGGCGCTCGACGCCGTCAACTCCGGCAAGGTCACCTTCCACCCCGCGCGCTGGACGCAGACCTACACCACCTGGATGGAGAACCTCAAGGACTGGTGCATCAGCCGCCAGCTGTGGTGGGGTCACCGCATCCCCGTGTTCTACTGCGAGGACTGCGGCTGGGAGGATGCCCTGACCGAGGACACCGACGTGTGCCCCAAGTGTGGCGGCCATCACGTGCATCAGGACGAGAACGTGCTGGACACCTGGTTCAGCTCGCAGCTGTGGACCTTTGCCACGCAGGGCTGGCCGCAAAAGCCGGAGCTGCTCGAAGGCCATCACCCCACGACGGCGCTCGTCACCGCGCGCGACATCATCGCGCTGTGGGTCGCCCGCATGGTCATGAGCTCGCTGTACTTCCTGGACGAGGTGCCGTTTAAGGACGTCGTCATTTACCCGACGATTCTGGCCAAGGACGGCAGCCGCATGTCCAAGTCCAAGGGCAACGGCGTTGACCCCATGGACCTTATTGGCATGTACGGTGCCGACGCCATGCGCTTCAACCTGCTCACGCTGTGCACCAACAACCAGGACGTTAAGTTCGATGCGAACATCGACAAGAAGACCAAGAAGCTCATCGACAGCCCGCGCACCGAGCAGGCTAAGTCGTTTGTGACTAAGATCTGGAACGCCAGCCGCTTCCTGCTTATGAACATGGAGGGTTACACGCCTGGCGAGCCCGTCGTGGAGACACCGGCAGACGCCTGGATGTTCAGCCGCCTGGCCAAGGCCGTCAAAATGGTCACCGAGGGCATCGAGAACTACACCTTTGGCGACATGGCCCGCGGCGTGCAGCAGTTCTTCTGGAACGAGGTCTGCGACTGGTACGTCGAGGTCACCAAGGCCCGCCTGAAGGGCGAGGGCCGTCTGCAGGCGCAGCGCAACCTGATCTTTGTGCTCGATACCTCCATTCGCCTGATGCACCCGCTCATGCCGTTTGTCACCGAGGAGATCTGGGACAACATGCCGGCGAGCGTGCTCGACCTGGACGCCGAGGGCAACGTGGACCGCGCCGAGGCACTCATGATCGCCAAGTGGCCCGAGCCCGCCGACTACGCCAAGTATATTGACGAGGACGCCGAGCGCGCGTTTGAGCTGTGCCGCACCGTCGTTTCCGCCGCCCGCGCCACGCGTTCGCGTTATCGCTTGAGCCCCAAGGCCGAGCTCGACGTGGTCGTGCGTGCCGGTGCCGAGGATATCGAGAAGCTTGAGAGCCTGCGCTCGACCATCGAGCCGCTGGCAAACACTGCCTCGCTGGTCATGGGTACCGATGTCGAGAAGCCGGCTGCGAGCATCGCCGTGGTCGACAGCGGCGTCGAGGTCTTTGTGGTGCTCGAGGGCAAGGTTGACCTTTCGGCCGAGAAGGCGCGCCTGGAGAAGGAGATTGCCGCGGCCCAGAAGGAGCTCGCCGGCTGCGAGAAGACCCTTGCCAACGAGGGCTTTGTGGCTAAGGCCGCGCCTGCCGTGGTCCAGAAGAAGAGGGACCGTGCAGCTGAGCTCAAGGAGATCCTGGCGGCGCTGACTGCTCAGGTTGCTGACTTCTCGTAAGGTTTACTCGGGGGCGCGTCCCGATGCTTTGCTCTCCGCTGCGGACAGTCCTGCGCAAGACGGACAGCACATTAAGTGCTGTCCTTTGCGTGCGGAACTTGCGGCGAGCAAAGCATCGGGCCGCTCCTAGTTCGTTTACGTGGTCGTTTGCATCTGGTTGGTCAGGGCCACTGGGTTGTGGCCTTGATTCCGCTGCAAAGCGGTGTTTGGCTGATATTTTGAATGGGAGGGGCTCGTTGTTTATTACGGGCCTCTTTTTATGTTGAGGGGACTTTGGGTTATGGCTAAGCGTTCGGGGTCGTATTCTGTGCCGTTCTCGTTTGAGTTGCTTTCGTTTGGCGAGGCTGTGGGGCTTGCTGCTGATACGGGGCGGATTTCTGGGGATGCTGGTCCTCTGCTTGAGACGGTTGTCGATATGCTCGATGAGCTGGGACGTCCGGACGAGTATTTCGATTGCATTCAGGTTGCCGGTACCAATGGCAAGACTTCGACCACGCGTTTTTCGGCTGCCATCCTTCGTGGTGAGGGGTTAAAGACCGCGCTGTATACGTCGCCGCAGTTGGTGCGCTATCCCGAGCGCATGGAGGTCGATGGGCGCGTCGTGAGCGATGAGGCGTTTGCCCGTGGCGTTTCTGCCGCTGTCGAGGCGGGGCATCGCGTGAATGCTCGTCGTGTGGCGGCGGGGGAGCGCGCCTATACCATCACGCCGTTTGACCTGCTGACGGCTGCCGCACTGGTGGTGTTTGCCGAGGCTGCGGTGGACGTTGCCGTGCTCGAGGTCGGCATGGGCGGCCGGTGGGACGCCACGAGTGCGACCGATCCCGTCGCCGTTGCCATTACGGGTATCGGCCTCGACCATACACGTATTTTGGGCGACACGCTCGAGGCCATTGCGGGGGAGAAGGCCGCGGTCATCAAGCCCGGGCGCTTGGTTGTGCTGGGCGAGGGCACGCATGAGGCGAGCGTTCAGCGCGTGATGGATGCCCGTTGCCGTGAGTGCGGTGTGGTGCCGCTCGTGGTGAACCATGTCACGACTAAGGTGCCGGCGCATGTGGGCGACACGGTTGAGTTCAGCTGCACCACGCCGCGCGCGATCTATACGTCGAGGATGGTTAAACCGGCGTATCAGCCGCAGAATGCCGCGTGCGCGATTATGCTGTGCGAGGGGTATCTGGGCCGCGAGCTCGACCACGATGCGCTCGACGCTTCGCTTATGGGCTGCCCCACGCCGGGTCGCTTTGATGTGCTGGGAACCGATCCACTCAAGCTGATTGACGCCTGCCATAACCCTCAGAGCTGCGAGAACTTTGTGAGCGCACTGGACGAGATTGATCCGTGCGTAGAGAATCGCCCTACGTTGCTGTGCGCCGCGCTGGCCGATAAGGACGTGGCGGGCATCGTCGACGTGCTTGTTCCGGCGTTCCCCCGTGTGGTCGTGACGCAAACCGATTCCGATCGCGCCCTGCCGGCAGAGGAGCTCGCTGCCCTGGTGGACGCCGATAAGCTCGCGGGCGTGTACCCCAGCGTGTCCGAGGCCCTTGCAGCTTTCGAGGCCGCGGGCGAGCCCTTCGTAGCCGCCGGCACCATCACCCTAGCCGGCGAAGTGGCGGGGCTGCTGCGCTAGCCCGCCCTGCTCCGTTAACCCATCCCCTCATCAGTTGCGGTGAAATAGTTCTTATTTTTGGGTTCTAGCAGCCCATCCAGGAACTATTCCACCGCAACTTCTAGGGGAGCTTTGGTTGCGTGCCTAGTCTAGGCGGACTGGATCGTGGGGGTAGGCGTTGAGGATCTCGACGCCGGACTCGGTAACCAGGGCAAGGTCCTCGATGCGGACGCCGGTGCGGCCGGGGAGGTAGATGCCCGGCTCGATAGAGAACGTCATGCCTGGCTCTACGACCTGCTCGTTAACGAGCGAGACATCGCCCGGCTCGTGGTCCTGCAGACCGATCGAGTGCCCCAGGCGGTGCGTAAAGTACTGTCCATAGCCCGCATCCTCAATCACGTCTCGCGCGGCGCGGTCCAGGTCGCACATGCGCACGCCCGGTGCGATGAGTGCCTCGGCAGCCTCGTTGGCGCGGCGCACGATGTCGTAGATGCGTACAGTCTCCTCGTCCGGCTCGCCCCAAAAGAACGTGCGTGTCATGTCCGAGCAGTAGTTGCGATGACGCCCGCCAATGTCGAACAGCACCACGTCGCCGCGCTTGAGTACGGTGTCGTCGGGCTCGTGGTGCGGGTCGCCGGCGTTGGCGCCAAAGCTTACGATGGGCGGAAAGCTAAAGCCCTCACAGCCGTGCTTGCGATACAGGCCGAGCATCTGGTCGGCAATTTCGCGCTCCGTCACGCCCTCGTGAACGAGCTTGATGGCGTCGGCCATCACGGCGTCGTTGGCGGCCGAGGACGCGCGCATGAGTTCCTGCTCGGCTTCGTCCTTGTGGGTGCGTGCGGCGGTGACGGCAAAGTCGCCCAGGAAAAACTCGCTGGCGGCGTGGCGCTCCATGAGCGGCATCAAAAAGCCGGAGCGCATGACGGTATCGATGCCGAGGGGCTTGGCAGGATTGACCTCGCGTGTGATGGCGTCGGTCACGACGTCGGTATCGGTGTGATAGGCGACGCGGGCATTGTCATACTCGGGCAGCTGATGCAGAGCGTTGACCAAGATCACGGGCTCGCTACCGCGTGCGAGCAGTACGCCGCAAAAACGTTCGAACATATCGGCATAAAAGCCGGTCAGGTAATAAATCGACCACGGGTCGTTTACAAGCAACTGCGCGCCGGGGTGCTGAGCCTCGAGCGCATCGAGCACGCGCGCCACACGCTGGTTATCGACATGTGCCATGAAACATCCTTTCGCTAGGTTGCCACCATGGTATCCCATGCTTGGCAGCTAGGGACGTTCCTTTTATACCGGCACTTCGGGACACTCCTTGGCATGGCCAGCCTGGCAAGCGTGCAGGAAAAAGGAGTCAGAAGAGGCCCGTCCCAAATGGGCTGCTAGCAAAACTATGGCGGATTACGGGGCTGGACCTGTATTACTTGACCATGGGAAAAATCGCGAGATTAAAACCGCAGGTAGAAGGCTTATCAAAAATCGAAAATTGCCGGTATGGATGGGGGTCTCCGAATCAGCCCCGTAATCCGGCATAGTTTTGAAATGGCACTAAAGTAGGCACAAGCTAAATACCGATCCCAAGGCAAGTTGCGGTGGAATAGTTCCTGGATGCCGGGGTTTTGGCGGAAATCAGGAGCTATTTCACCGCAATTGAGGAGGGGCGGGGTGGATGGCGGGGTAGGTAAAAGAGCCCCGTCCCAAATGAGCTGCTTAGGTTGGGTCGATGTCCATGCTGGCGATGAGGTCGATGCCCGTGTTGAGGAGGTCTTTCAGCACGACGTCGCCCATGTGGATGGGGGCGTCGACGACCAGACCGCGGATGAGGTCCATCGCCTGGGCGTGGAGTGCCAGCGGGATGGCTTCGGCCGTGCGTACGGGCAGCAGCGCCTCGTCGCCGCCGGATGCGGCCACGGTGGTGGTGAGCACGCGCATAGGGCAGGTGAGCTCCTGATGCGCGAACGTATCGCCGCGCGGGCAGCTGTTGCCGGTCACGGAGCGCACCTCTACCACGGCGCCGTCTGCGTCACGCTCTACCTCTACGGTCAGGAGGCACTCGGATGGGCAGGTGGTGCAGTTGAACTGCAGCGTTTCGATCGCGTTTATGCTCATGGCCTTACGCCTCCTCAACGGGATCGACGGAAAGAACAATTTCGCTGGCACCTAGGTCGAGTGCGCGCTGAATCACCTTTGCCGGCAGCGGGAAGCTTTCCATAACGCTCGGTTTGAACGGGCGGACCTTGCCTGCAAACAGTTCCTCGCCGCCTGCCAGAATGCGCACGCGGGCGGCATCGACCGGCCGGCGTACGCGGAAGTTGAGTTTGGTGAGCGCCACAGCCGTAATGCGTCCCGGCAGCGCGTAGCCCGCGATACCGGCGGGGGAGACTGTGAGTTGGCAGCCCGGGTCTATAGCGTCCGCGTCTGCCCCAGCCCCACAACCCAGCGCGTACGCCGCCGCAGCCGTACCAGCACGTTCAGACTCGGTCGTCACGTTGTCGGCCAGGTCGTGCACGTGCAGTACGTTGCCGCAGGCAAAGATGCCTAGCACGCTTGTTTGCAGGCTCTGGTCCACCACGGCGCCGCGCGTGCGTGGGTCAAGTTCAACGCCCGCGGCAACCGAAAGCTCGTTCTCGGGAATCAGGCCAACCGAAAGCAGTAACGTGTCGCACGGAACAACGCGCTCCGTCCCGGCAATGGGTGCCAGGTGCTCGTCGACCTTGCTCACTTCGACGGCCTCAACGCGGTCGTGCCCAATCACACGTGTGACGGTGGTGGACAGGTGCAGCGGAATGCCAAAGTCGTCCAGGCAGTTCTTGACGTTGCGGCGCAGGCCGTTGGCGTACGGCATGAGCTCGTACACGCCCTCGACCGAAATCCCCTCGAGCGTGCAGCGGCGCGCCATGATCAGCCCAATGTCGCCCGAGCCCAAAATGACGGCGCGCGAGCCGGGTTTGAGGTTCTCGATATTGATGTATCGCTGCGCCAGGCCGGCCGTAAACACGCCGGCGGGTCGGCTGCCGGGAATCTTGATCTCGCTGCGTGTGCGCTCGCGGCATCCCATGGCAAGGACGACGGCGCGCCCGGTGAGCTGCAACATGCTGGCGGGGCTCATGAGCGTGACGGTGTGAAGTGCGGCGTCTTCCGTGGACTCGCCCGAATCAATCCCAAGCACCATGCTGTCCAAGAACAGCGCAATGTCGGTTGCGCGAACCTGGTCGATAAAGCGCTGCGCATACTCGGGGCCGGTGAGCTCCTGCTTAAAGTGCGAAAGGCCAAAACCGGGATGGATGCACTGGCGCAGAATGCCGCCCAGATGCTGCTCACGTTCCACGATGGCCACGCGCGCCCCGCCCTTATGCGCGGCAAGCGCGGCTGCCATGCCGGCAGGTCCGCCGCCGATAACGACCACGTCGAACGCCTGCGTGGGTACGGCATCGCCCGCAGCTGCAACCGCGGTATCTCGCCCAGCAACCATATTCAGAGTCGTCGCCATCCTAGCGCACCCCCTTTAGCGGTCCCTCGACCAACCAGGATCCGGCATCCTCCAACAACACCTCGCTGGGGTCGCAGCCCAGTTCGCGCGCCAGGATCGCTACCACGCGGCTCTGGCAAAAGCCGCTCTGGCACCGACCCATGCCGGCACGACAGCGGCGCTTGATACCCTCGACCGAAACCGCGCCCGGGCGGCGTCGGATTGCGGCCACGATCTCGGCCTCGGGCACCGTCTCGCAGCGGCAGACGATTTGTCCCCACGCGGGATCGGACTTGATCAGCTCTTCCTTGCGTGTAAGCGGCGCACGGTCAAAGTCGTCCGGTGCGTGGCGAATCGGGTCCCAATCGTCCCGTTCGCGTAGGGCCGCGCCGGCATCGCGCAGCACCTGCTCCATGCGCTCGGCAATGGCCGGCGCGCTCGCCACGCCCGGCGACTGAATGCCCGCCGCCTGGAACAACCCCGGCACCACGGCCGACTGCCCAATAAAGAAGTCGTTCGTCCCCTGAATGACCGGACGCCCGCCAGCAAACGCGCGCACCACGCGGCGCGTGTCCAGATCGGGCACCAGCTTGCGCGCACCGGTCAGGAGCGCGTTGACATCGGTCGCGTAGGTCTGCGTGTCGCCGGGCTCGCGCACGGCGACCGTCGCGGTAATCACGGTGTTGCCATGAACGGTCCCCGTCACGATGACGCCCTTGGACACCGTCGTGGGAACAGGGTAGAGCGGCATGAGCGTACGCGACTCCTTGTCCAGCACCACAATATTGCCCTGGCGCCAGACCATCTGGAACTCCTCGGCGCCCGCCATATGCGAGATGTCTGCGGCACCGTTGCCCGCGGCGTTAATCAGGTAGTGGCAATGCACGTCGCCGGCGGGCGTTGCCAGCGTAAAGCGCGCGGCTCCGTCATCCGAGTCGGCAACCTCAATGGCCTCCACCGGCGCGGAGCGCATAAACGTCACGCCGTTGGCAACGGCGTTCTCCAACGCGGCGATGGCCACTTCAAACGGGTCGACGTAACCGGTCGAAGGGCACCACAGCGCGCTCGTTGCCTCGGCGCTCGCTCGCGGTTCCAGCTCGTGGATGTGCTCGGGGCCGATAATCGACAGCGCGGGCACGCCGTTGGCCAGGCCATTCTGGCGCAGCTTCTCCAGGTGCGCGCGGTCTTCGTCGTTGAAACCCAGCACCATCGACCCGGTGCGGCGGAACAAAAAGCCTAGCTCCTGGGCCCACGTGCCATATAGCTCGCAACCACGGGCGTTGACCTGCGCCTTGACCGTGCCCGGAGTTGGATCGTAGCCGGCGTGCACCAGGCCGCCGTTGGCCTTCGAGGCGCCCAGCGCGATATCGTTGGCCGCTTCGACCACACAAATGGACATGTCAAAACGCGCAAGCTGCCGCGCGATGGCGCATCCCGTGATGCCCGCGCCCACAATTGCGATATCAAACGTTTCCATCACAGTGCCTCCCAGACAAGTTGACAGGCTGTCAATAGGACTATCCTACGGTCTGCACACCCCCAGTGCAGCGGCAATGCGGCGAACAGCCCCGCAACACCCGCCAACGGCAGGCGAGGGCCGGCCCAGCACGGATGCCGGCCACGTTAGACCGTGAGATCCTTCCACCCAAACTCGCGGTCTGCGCCGCCATCTGATACAGATTGAGATGTTAGCCCGTCGGGTTATTCGTATGTCTCGATCTGTAATAGCTGGCAGGTTTTTTTGGGTCCTTTCTGTTACAGGTTGAGACAAACTTTCCGACGGATTCTGGTTGTCTCGATCTGTAACAGTTAGAACTGTTTTTGGGTTTTAGATGTTTCAAATTGAGATTTAAGCCGGGGAGAGAATAGTTTGTCTAAATCTGTAACATCTGAGACTGTTTTTGCCGAGTTGTTGTTACAGATTGAGATTTAAGTCGGGTAGAGAATGGTTTGTCTGAATCTGTAACATCTGGGACTGTTTTTGCCGAGTAACTGTTACGGATTGAGACATTCGGCCTGGACGTTTTCTTTTGTCTCAATCTGTAACAGTTAGCTGAGGATTTGGGTTCTAGATGTTACAGATCAAGACAAACCTTCCGACGGATTTTGAATGTCTCGATCTGTAACAGTAAGAGGGGTTTTGGGACCCAAGATGTTACAGATCGAGATTGAAGTCGGGGAGGGACCCCCTGTGTCTCGACCTGTAACATCTAGACCCGGATTTCGCCTCTACCTGTTACAGATTGAGATGTTTGTGTCCGCACCGGCCCCGCTTGCAACCGTAGCCCCATATAAACAAACCCCGTGGTAAACTTGACCAGACTGTAAATATTCCGAAAGGTACACCTCAATGTCCAAGTACATCTCCGAGCTCATGTCGCCGCAGCTTATGGGCGTCATCTATGCCTTTGTTGGCTTTATCATCGCCCTGTACGTGCTGTCGGTCGTCTATGTGTTCATTGACGCTCGCCGCCGCGGCGCCAGCGCCTACGTGGCATGGGGCATCATCGCCCTCATCCCGTTTGTGGGTCTCATCGCCTACCTGGTCCTGCGCCCGCACTCCTACGCGGCCGACCGCGAGGAGCAGGAGCTGGACATGGCCCTGCGCGAGCGCCAGCTTGCCCAGTACGGCACTTGCCCGCAGTGCGGCGCCCCCATCGAAAAGGACTTTGTCGTCTGCCCCGTGTGCGACACCCAGGTTCGCAACGTGTGCCCCAGCTGCCATCGCCCGCTCGATGCGCACTGGAAGGTCTGCCCCTACTGCCGAACTCGCATCCAGTAACGCATCCATCGTCGGGCCGGCCGCAAGCCACGCGCGCCCCGCAGGCACCCACCCCCACACGATGAAGCATGCGTAGAAAATCGCCCGCCGTGCCATTAAGGTGCGGCGGGCGCTTGTATACCAAGGCAACCTGCCTATAATGATGCAAGTCAAAAACGCCGAGCGCATCGCACGCACTTGCATCAGGCATCCGAGAGGAGAAAACATACCCATGAAGGCACTCTACAATGACGGTTCGGTGGCCGAGCTTCCGCAGGACGAGGTCACGCACGTCATCCGCCACTCCGCCGCGCACATCATGGCGCAGGCCATCAAGCGTCTCTATCCCGAGGCCGACTTTGCCTACGGCCCCGCGACCGACAACGGTTTTTACTACGACGTCGACCTGCCCGAGGGCGTCAAGATCAGCGAGGACGACTTCCCCGCGATTGAGGCCGAGATGAAGAAGATCGTCAAGGAGAACATCAAGTTCACCGTGTACGAGAAGCCCCGCGCCGAGGCCATCGCCCTTATGGAGGAGCGCGGCGAGAAGTACAAGGTCGAGCACATCGGCGACCTGGACGACGACGCCCGCATCACCTTCTACCAGCAGGGCGACTACATCGACATGTGCGTCGGCCCCCACATCTGCTACACCAAGGCGCTGAAGGCCTTTAAGCTCACCGGCGTCTCGGGCGCCTACTGGAAGGGCGACAAGGACAACAAGATGCTCACCCGCATCAACGGCGTCGCCTTTGCCACCAAGGAAGAGCTCGACGAGCACATGCACATGCTGGAGGAGGCCAAGAAGCGCGATCACCGCAAGATCGGCCGCGAGATGGACCTCTTTATGATGCGCGACGAGGCTCCCGGCTTCCCGTTCTTCCTGCCCAACGGCATGATCCTTAAGAACACGCTGCTGGACTACTGGCGCGAGATCCACCACAAGGCCGGCTACGTGGAGATCTCCACCCCGCTCATCATGAACAAGCAGCTGTGGAAGACCTCGGGCCACTGGGACCACTACAAGGACAACATGTACTCCACCGTCATTGACGACGAAGAGTACTGCATTAAGCCCATGAACTGCCCGGGCGGCGTGCTGGTGTACGCCTCCAAGCCGCACTCCTATCGCGAGCTGCCCATCCGCGCCGGCGAGATTGGCCTGGTGCACCGCCACGAGCTGCGCGGCGCCCTGCACGGCCTGTTCCGCGTGCGCTGCTTTAACCAGGACGACGCCCACCTGTTTGTGCGT
This sequence comes from Collinsella sp. AM34-10, assembly GCF_003469185.1. GTDB lineage: Bacteria > Actinomycetota > Coriobacteriia > Coriobacteriales > Coriobacteriaceae > Collinsella. Next base: position 102,852 of record NZ_QSIL01000003.1, read on the forward strand.
CCCGACCAGCTGACCGACGAGATCGTGGGCGTGGTCAACCTTATCGACTCCGTGTACCAGAAGTTTGGCTTTAAGTACCACGTTGAGCTTTCCACCCGCCCCGATGACTCCATGGGTTCGGACGAAGACTGGGCGCGCGCCGAGGAGGGACTGCGCACCGCTCTGGAGAAGCTGGGCATGGACTACGAGGTCAACGAGGGCGACGGCGCCTTCTATGGCCCCAAGATCGACTTCCACCTGGAGGACTCGCTCGGCCGCACCTGGCAGTGCGGCACCGTCCAGCTCGACTTCCAGATGCCGCTCAACTTTGACCTGGAGTACGTGGACGCCGACGGCACCAAGAAGCGCCCCATCATGCTGCACCGCGTGTGCTTTGGCTCCATCGAGCGCTTTATCGGTATTTTGATTGAGCACTTTGCGGGCAAGTTCCCCACCTGGCTGGCTCCCGTGCAGGTCAAGGCGCTTCCGGTTTCCGAGAAGAGTCGCGACTACGCCCACGAGGTGTGCGCCAAGCTGGAGGAGGCCGGCATTCGCGTGGTCTGCGACGACCGCGACGAGAAGATCGGCTACAAGATCCGCGAGGCCCGCAGCATCGACCGCGTGCCCTATATGCTCATCCTGGGCGAGAAGGAGGTCGAGGCCGGCAACATCTCCGTCCGCGACCGTTCCAACGAGACCGTTCAGATGAGCGTTGACGAGTTTGTGGCCAAGGTGCTCGAGGAGATCAAGACTCGCGCCTAGCACAAACAATACAAGAATTTACAAAGGCGATCGTCCTCGCGGGCGGTCGCCTTTTTTGTTGTCTATAGAAGAAAAGCCGCTGGTTAGAGCGGCTTTTTTGTTGTGCAAAAAGGTACAGGTTTTTGTAGAGGCGTATGGAGATGCACCCATTCGCGGCGCATTTTGTGCAATCTGGGAAAACGCGAGCAGTTTGCTCGTATAATGAACCCCGTCGAAAGATACAAAAACCTGTACTTTTGCGACTGCGCCTAGCTGCGAGCGAGAAGCCTGTTCTTAACGCCCCTGCATCCGCGTGCGTCGCGGATGCAAGTTAAGGGGGGCGAGAGATGGAACAGACAATGCGGCGCCAAGAGCAGCTGCCCGGTGCCTTTAGTGGCGCCACTACCAACAGCCAGCATGGCCGCGTCCGCTGGTATCTGGTTCACACCCCCAACGGTAAAGAGCGCGAGACCTGCGAAAAGGTCCGCCGCATTATCCCGCACGAGCTGATGCAGGACGCTTTTGTTATGCAAAAGGAGTTCTGGTTTAAGCGGGACGGCGCCTGGTCGCTCCAAACCAAACCAATGTACAAGGAATACTTCTTCGTCGCCACTCGCGATGCCGCCCTGCTCGATAGGGCTTTGGCCCAGTTGAGCTTTGGCTGCCGCATTGCCGGCAGCAGAGAGCGGGCCTATGCGCCCATGCCGGACGATGCGCAGGACTGGTATCGCAGCGTGCTCGACGACGACGGCGTGGTGCGCAACAGCGTAGCCCGCATAGAAGACGGCGTGCTGCATATAGAGCAAGGGCCCTTGGTGGGGCAAGAGGCCCGTGTAAAGAAGATCGACCGTCATAAGCGCTGGTGCCTGGTAGACGTGGGCGAAGGCGACTCTGCTTTTAGGGAGCTGCTTCCGTTGGACGTACCCAGTAAGACGTAAGGGGACGTCGCACTGGCAATTCATTCGCATTTGAATTCATCGATTGGGGGATCCCTGGGGACAGGGACGTGGATTTGAACTTGACTGTTGAAGAGAAGACTGAAAGCAGAGCATCCATGGGGGAGACGCTAACTATTCGGAAGATACAACCGAGCGGTACGTTGGTCTACCGTTTCTTGAAGAGGCTGTTCGATTTCGTGTTCAGCCTTTGTGTGAGCGTGGTGCTGATAATTCCAGTGTCTATTGTTTGCGCGTTTATTTCCCTTGAATCTCCCGGAAATCCGTTGTATGCACAGGAGCGCGTCGGCAAGGGCGGCAAGACTATCAAGATCCTTAAGCTTCGCAGCATGGTCGCCGACGCTGGCGATGTATAGAAGTATCTGAGCCCTGAGCAGCTACATCAGTGGGAAGTCGAGCGCAAGGTCGACGATGATCCTCGCATTACCAAAATCGGTCAGTTCATCCGCAAGTGCTCCATTGATGAGATGCCGCAGTTCCTGAGCGTGCTGAACGGCGACCTTTCCGTCATCGGACCTCGCCCCATTACAAGAGACGAACTTGAGCAGCACTTTTCCGATGAGGAAAAGGCTGAACTGCTTTCTGTCCAGCCCGGCATTACGGGCCTGTGGCAGGCGACTGACCGCAACGCTGCGACCTTCGAGAGCGGACTGCGTCAAATAATTGAACTTCATTACGTGCGCAATCGCTGCTTTCGTATGGACTGGAAGTGCTTCACAGGCACTTTTGGTGCCATGTTTGGCAAGAAGAGGACGGGGCGATAGATGGCTATTGAGAATGGACCTCTGGTTAGCGTTATTGTCCCAACCTATAAAAGGGCAGATCGGCTGGCAAAAGCTTTAAGTTCTATTTCGAATCAGTCATATAAGAACCTGGAAATTATTGTCGTTAACGACAATGAAGTGAATTCCGAGTGGGACAAGGAAACAAACAAAGTACTTTCAGCATACGAAGATTCGCGTCTAAGGACTATCCATACTGCTGGTCGTACGGGCGGAGGTTCCGCGCGTAATTATGCATGTCGTCAAGCGATGGGCGATTACCTGGCATTTCTTGATGATGATGATGAGTTTCTCTCAGATAAGGTCGAAACGCAGCTTGTCTATATGCTGGAAAATGGCCTCGATATGTGCTGGCAGGATGTCTCTTGGTATAACGAGTCAGGTAAACTCGTGGAGCATCGCCGGCTCAATCATTGTGATGATTTCTCAAAACAGGGTTTGCTCAGAGCACATCTATTAACGCCAATAGCACCCACATCAATCTACATGCTAAAGAAGAGTCTGTTTGACGTGACCGAGGGATTCGGCGAAGTTGCCACGGGCCAAGACTGGTGGCTAATGCTTCGTTGTATTGAAGCCGGTGCACGTATTGGCTATATGCCAGAAGTCCATGTGCATCAGTATTTGCATTCTGGCGAGCGCCTTTCCCTGGGAAACAACAAGATCGAAGGCGAAGTGGCGAGACACAAAGTCGTTCAAAGTTATTACCCACAGCTCGATAAGAAAGATATTAACTATATAGAGTTTCGACATAACGCCGTCCTGGCATTTGCAATGAAGCGTAGCCGACGATATATGGATGCGTTCGGCTACGCGATCAAGGCTTTCTTTGCGTCGCCGAGTGCCTGCGTTACCGAAGCATTTGGATTCTTTAGGAAAAGTAAATCTTAGAAAAGTAAATCTTAGCAACGAGTTATGAACCGTAACTTCAATTCTTCTGAGGAGTCGTTTTATGACTGAAAAATTAAAAATTGCTGTCGCCGGTACCGGCTACGTCGGTCTGTCCCTCGCCGTCCTGCTTTCGCAGCACAACGAGGTGCACGCGCTGGACATCGTGCCCGAGAAGGTCGAGAAGATCAACAACTTCGTGTCGCCCATCCAGGACGACGAGATCGAGCGCTTCCTGGCGGGGGCCAAGGCGGGGGAGTGCGAGCTCGACCTGCACGCCACCGTCGACGTTGCAGATGCATACACGGGCGCCGACTACGCCGTCATCGCCACGCCCACCAACTACGACTCCGATAAGAACTTCTTCGACACTTCCTCCGTCGAGGCCGCCATCGCCGCCGTGCGCTCGGTGAACCCGGACGCCTGGATCGTCATCAAGTCTACGATCCCCGTGGGCTACACCGCGGGCCTTCGCGAGAGGCTGGGCGACAGCAAGATCTTCTTCAGCCCCGAGTTCCTGCGCGAGAGCAAGGCACTCTATGACAACCTGCACCCCAGCCGCATCGTGGTGGGCGCGCCCAAGGACGACGCTGACGCCGTCGCGGCCGCCGAGCGCTTCGCCGCCCTGCTCGCGCAGGGCGCCGACCCCGCCGAGCTGGAGCGCGTGAACGCCGACGGCACCGTGGGCATCCCGGAGTTGGTGCTGGGCACCACCGAGGCCGAGGCCGTGAAGTTCTTCGCCAACACCTACCTGGCGCTGCGCGTGGCCTACTTCAACGAGCTCGACACCTACTGCGAGGTGCGAGGCCTCAACACCCGCGATGTCATCGACGGCGTTTGCCTGGAGCCGCGCATCGGAAGCCACTACAACAACCCCAGCTTCGGCTACGGCGGCTACTGCCTGCCCAAGGACACCAAGCAGCTGCTGGCCAACTACAAGGACGTGCCACAGAACCTGATCGAGGCCATCGTGGACGCCAACCGCACCCGCAAGGACTTCGTGGCCGACGAGGTGCTGCAGATGGTGTGGGACCGCGTGTACGCCGGCAAGGAGAAACCGGTCGTGGGCGTGTACCGCCTGACGATGAAGTCGAACTCCGACAACTTCCGCGCGAGCTCCATCCAGGGCGTCATGAAGCGCGTGAAGGCCAAGGGCGTGCCCGTGGTGGTCTATGAGCCCACGCTGGACGCGCCGGAGTTCTTCGGCTCTGAGGTGACCCACGACCTGGAGGCCTTCAAGGCCGGCTGCGACGTGATCGTGGCCAACCGCTGGAGCGACGAACTCGCGGACGTGGCGAACAAGGTGTACACGAGGGATCTGTTTAAGCGGGACTAGCCCAATTGATTTGTTTTGGGTATGTTGCGCCAGAAGTAGGAAGAGGTTCACTTGGGTTTCGAACGCACAAAAGTACTTCAGTTGGTTGGCCACCTTGGCTGCGGTGGTGACACGACTGCAATTATGAATGCTATACACGGTTTTAAGGATGACTCAATTGATGTCGATTTTCTTACCCATAGTGGCTGTGATGTTTCTTTTATTGAGACGCTGCGCAACGAAGGCCATAGGGTCGTGGTTCTTGATGGCGATTTTCGAAAACTAAAGTTCAAGTATTCCATTGCTGTTGAAAATGCAATTCGAAGTCTTGATACCAATTACGATGTATTTCATGCACACACTTCTCTTCAGTCTGGCTTGGCTCTAAAAGCGGCAAAAAAACTGGGGATTCCGAAGAGGATTTGTCATTCTCATGTAGGTGCAATACAACGAAGAACAAGTTTTGCCCAGCGTGCTGTCCTTGAATCTCCGCTTAGAAAAGAGTGCGTACAGAATTCCAGCCTCCTAGTCGCGTGTAGTCGTGCTGCAGGGGATTTTCTATTTAAAGATAATCCTTATAGATTGCTTTATAACGGGGTTGATGTGTCTGCCTCGGATTCAGTTTCGAATAAAGACTGTAAATCTTTTCGAAATGAAATCGGCTGTCCTTCTGACGCGATTCTAATTGGTCAAGTGGCAAGGTTTAGCAGTATGAAAAATCAGCTGTTTACGCTTGACCTTGCAAAGAATTTAAAGAATTCCGATAAATACTTTTTCGTTTTTGTCGGAGAGGGTTCAAGCCTTAACAAGATTCAAGAAAAGGCAGCTGAATACGGGCTTCTAAATACTTCTTTCATTGGTCGACGAGACGATATGGCCTGCATCATGAAGTCTTTGGATTGTCTTTTACTTCCGTCTCTTCCGGGTGAAGGTTTTCCGATGACAATTCTTGAGGGAGTTTCTGCCGGTACTCGCTGCCTTATTTCTGAGAACGTTACTGAAGAGGTACTCATGCTCGGTCCAGCGTTAGTAACGCGACTGCCTCTTGATGGCAAGCGTTGGACTGAACAAATTCACACATTGCATCACAAAGATAAGGCTCAAATAGATCTCGGTCAAAACGCCATGATTGATAACGGGCTTGATTTAGGGACCTTTTCCGAAAAATGGGAAAGAATGTACAGGTAAGAGATATGGCGATATATCTGTTTGAAATGACCTTTATTGCTTTATTTGGTGCAGTCCTGTGTCGTGAGACTGAGAAGAGAACAAAGCTGTATATTACGTTATGTTTCTTTATGCTAACTTTCGTTGCGGGGATTCGTTCGGTAAACGTTGGAGTTGATACCGAGCAGTTTTGCAGAGCTTATCAAATGATAGGCATGACGCCTTGGGATAACTTGTTTTCCAGTTTTCGCTATGAGTGGGGCTTTTTGGTTCTTTGCAAGGTGCTGAATTATGTCTCTGTGAACCCGCAGCTGTTGATCATTGTCTCAAGCATATTGATAAATGTGCCATTGGGAGTATTTATATTTCGTAATTCTTCCTCTGCTGCTTTGAGTACTTTTCTATATATCGGTTTAGGCTTGTACGCTTCTAACATGAATATCATGCGTGAAGCTATTGCGGTATCTTTTGTTTTAATTGGTTTTGAAATGCTTAAGGCAAATCGCAGTTTGCTGTTCTTCCTGTTTGTAGCGATTGCGTCTGGCTTTCATCAAACTGCTCCGTTTTTAGTAATTCTATGGCCTCTATGGCGACTTGGATTTAATAGAAAGTCGATCTTGGTTTACGTCATTTTATTCATGGTAGCGTTTATTTTTGCTCATCAAATATCAAATCTCCTTGCGAGTTTAGTGGGCAGGGAGCAGCTCTATAACAGTGAGTTTACTGGTAGCAATTATTTTGGCGCTCTGCTCAAGGCCCTTTTGGCGCTGTTTGTTGCTGTTATTGTTTTGAATTATTTTCGGGTTGGGCAAAGGGTTGGAATTCAACTCAGTAACGTTGATCAATTTTACTGTCATATGCTCATGTTTTGGATATTATTTTCAATTCTTGGTATGCAAATTCAGATATTTAGCCGCCTCTGTATGTATTTCAATGTATTTGCGCTTGTTGGAATTACTTGTGCGCTTAGGTTTATTGAAAACGCCGGCGAGCGGGTTTTCATGATGTTGTTATTGGGCGTTGTTGCATTAAGTTATTTCATCATTGTTGGCTTATTTAGGCCGGAGTGGCAAGGCGTAATTCCGTATGAAGTCGGAGTTAACTTTTCTGACTGCGCATCTCTCATGCGTTAGCTGGAAAGCTTTACGGTGCGCTCGTCAATATCGAATTAACTTAAATTCATTATTTGAGTATAAGTATTTGCCTTCCGTTGTTGCTTGCGCTGGGGTTTCTGGGCTTATTGGGTTTCCATGTCGAGGTTCTTCCCCTGGATTCGTCTTGCTGTGTCGCGCTGTTCGACGTTGTTGTATAGATCTCAAATGAGGTTAGGAATTGTCGGCTACGACAAAGATTTGATTAGTGAGGATAGGAATGAATAATAAAGTTAAAATGGCCATTAAATCCGTGCCAGTCGTCTCTGGTATTGCAAAGGGTTTGAATCGCACAGTGGGGATAACCTTTCGTCATGCCGTCCGTTATCCTTCGATGCGTGAGTTGAACGTCAAACTTGTCAACTCGTTGCAGAAATTGAATGATGCTAATGACATGAGGATCTGGTATTTTGGAGTTCCAATTCATCAGAATTTGGGAGACCAGGCTCAAAAATTCGTTATCGAAAAATGGCTTGAAAACAATTATCCGATGGCGGAGATTATTAAAATACCGAGTCAAGCGTTTAACGCTGGTACTCGTAGAGTTATCCGTATAATAAAGAAGTTTATTCAGCCCAATGATTTAATAGTCATGCAGAGCGGTCATACGATGGACGGACTCCACGACGATGAGACGCCGCATAGGCTTGCTTCAACTTGTTTTCCCGATAACAGAATTATTTTTTTCCCGACTTCAATTCGTTTTAACAGCAAACGTGGTAAAGAATTGGACCGTAAGGCAATAGGGTCACACGTTAATACTTTGTTTTTGGCTAGGGATGCCGTCTCTGCACAGATTGCTCGAGATTTGTATCCTCGACTTGATGTCCGTCTTTATCCTGACGTTGTGACCTCATTGATTGGGAAATATTCCTTTGATAACCAGCGCGAAGGTGTATTGCTTTGCGCTCGAAACGATGGCGAGAAGCTGTACTCTTATGCGGCCATCGATAAGCTTGCTTCTGCTCTTTCCGGTCTTTGTGATGTTTCTCGGACTGACACCACCGTTAAATGGGATGGTATCGATTTGGACTCTCATGATGCTTGGACCGGAATCGAGGGCGTCATTGAATCTTATTCGCAAAAGTGCGTTATTGTTACCGATCGTTATCATGGCACGATATTTGCCCGTATTGCCGGAACGCCCGTTGTGGTTCTTAAGACTAATGATCACAAGGTTGTCTCAGGTGCCAAATGGTTTACAGATGCAGGGGATAAGGGGATTGTTGTTGCTGACAATCTTGAGGAGGTCCCAGGGCTTGTGTCCGATTTCATGAAGCGCTTCCCGGACGGCGTTTCCGCTCCTGCTTTCGCTGCCGATTATTATGATGGTCTGAAATCCGTTATTGAGGAAATGTAATACATGAAGAAAAGCTATAAGGCACTTGTAAGCGATGCTGCAGTTTTTGCTGCCGGCAACATGCTTACGAAATTGATACAGTTCTTATTGCTTCCGATGTATACCGCACTGCTTACTACTGAGCAATACGGTATTGGTGAGCTTGTAAACAATACTGCCGAATTGCTGTATCCCCTTTGCTGCCTCGGTGTCTATGAGGGCGTGTTTCGTTTTTCAATCGATCGGGACTCCGATAATAAGGCCGTACTCTCTACGGGTATCGGTATTGCTCTTTCCCTTTTGCCGGTTGTGGCAGCTGCGGGAATTTTCGGCTATTCATTTACTGGCTTTGATTACACATGGCAATTGGTCATTCTCTGCTTTATTACTTCCTTTAAAGTGATTTTCCTTCAATTTTCCAAGGGCATCGGTAAGACTCGACTTTATGCCTCATCGGGGGTTTTGGGCGCACTAACGTTGTTCTGTGCCGGCTACCTTTTCCTCGGCGTTTTTGGTATGGGCGTAAATGGCTACCTGCTGGCGCTGATTCTGTCGCAGGGCATTCAACTTTTGCTTGTCTTTTTTGGGGCCAAAGTCTGGCGTTTTGCCAGTATGGGTGCATTTTCAAAACCACTGGCGCGTGACCTGCTGCGTTATAGCCTCCCAATGATTCCTAACGCCCTGGCTTGGTGGTTTGTTAATCTCTCCGGTCGTTATATCGTTATGTTCTCGCAAGGCGCCGATGTCGCAGGACTATACACAGCCGCTTCTAAGTTGCCTGCGGTGATGAATATGGTTGTTACCATTTTCCAACAGTCGTGGCAGATTTTCTCAGCACGTGAGTACGATGCAAGTGATTCTAGGAGTTCCTTCGGAACAGTTTTTAAGGTCTTTACTGCATTCCTTTTGTGTGCTGGTTCATTAGTTATTGCACTGACTGTTCCACTTTCGCGCATTATGCTTAGCGGTGATTTTTTTGCCGCTTACGTCTTCGTGCCTTTTCTGATGCTCAGTTCTGTCATTAGTGGATATTCGACTTATTTCGGCACGCTATACAACGCAGCTAAGAACAACAGCATGATATTTGTGACAACTATGGTTGGCGCTTTTGTTAATGTGGTGCTTGGCGCTTTGCTCTCTTTTGCAATCGGGGCCTGGGGGCCCATCATTGCTGGTGTTGTTGCCTATGTTTTGATTTCACTCATGAGGGCTTATGACACAAAGAGATTAATTAACATTGATGTTGACATCCCATATCAGGTCATTGGACTCGGGCTGCTGCTTGTTGAATGTGTCCTCATTTCATTTGGTTTTGCATTCGCAACTCTGGTTTCTATCGTCTGCTCTCTCCTCTTCATGCTGTTCACGCTATACAGGTATCGAAAGATCGTTAAAACTCTCTTGAAATCATTGAAAGTAGGACATTAACGTGTATAAAGAAGAGAGAATTGGTTTACCAGCTCCAGATAATTGCCTTGGTTGCTCGGCATGTGTGGCAGCGTGCGCTAGGGGAGCCTTGAATCTCGAACAGGATGAGCGCGGCTTCTATCGGCCGTCGGTTGATGATGGGCTTTGCGTTGGTTGCGGCGCTTGCTCTAGGGCATGTCCTGTTGTTGGTTCGCCAACCTCACGACGCAGGCCTTTAAAGACGATGGCTGCCTGGGACAAGGATCGGGGTCGTCGTTTGGCCGCAACATCTGGCGGCATGTTTATGCTTCTTGCCGATGCCTTTGTGAGTCAAGGCGGCTGGGTGTGCGGTGCGGCCATGAACGAAAATATGATTGTTGAGCACATTGTCTCTAACGATATTAATGTCATCGTCAAGATGCGCGGTTCGAAGTATGTCCAGAGCCGTATTGATGCGGCTCTGTCAGACTGTCTTGATTTGCTTAAACGCGGTGAGAGGGTTCTGTTTTCCGGAACTTCCTGCCAGGTCGATGCGATGCGCAGATTGGCGCGCGGCCGACTTTCCGCGAATCTTATGACGGTAGATGTTCTTTGCCATGGCGCACCGTCTCCCAGGGTTTGGAGCGACTATGTTTCTTATCGTGAGAGGGAGGTCGGAAGTAAGGCTGTTTCTGCACGATTTAGGAAGAAAGATCCTTCGTGGACAGTATTCAGCCTTGAAATGCTGTTTGAAAACGGGGATAGACGTTCTTGGTGCACTGTGGACGACTATTATCTCCGAGCTTTCCTCGGTGATTACATTACGCAAAATGCTTGCCATTCGTGTCCCTATACGGGGACTGACCGATTGAGCGATATCACGCTCGCAGATTTCTGGGGCTACGTTTCGGAGTCGCGCGCTGATAGAAATACCGAAGACGGTATTAGTCTTGTTCTTGTTAATTCTGATGCTGGAATGGGTTTGCTTAAATCCGTTGACGGTGTCCACTTGATTGACAAAGAGCTTGGCGAGGCGGTTAAGGGCAATCCCCCTTTGAGGACGGTGTTTCCCGCAAATGGCAGGTCCGATGAGTTTTGGGCCGATTATGAGAAAGGCGGTTTCGAGTCTGTTCTTGACGAGTATTTGGGACCGCGTGCTTCTAGTAAAAAGCATCAGCTTAGTCTCTGGTTCAATGATCATGCCTATTTCTTCCCGGGCCCGCTTCGTCACGCATTGGTAAGCGCGAGGGGTGGAAAATAGTCAGGTGGCTATTTGCTTATGGGACATGTAGCGTGTCGGTTTGAGGGGTATTGGCGAAAGCCGGTGCCCTTTCTTATTCGTCGCGGTGTCCACTTCAATAGGGTTCCCGGGGTGTTATTGATTCACGCGCTCACTGTCTGGAGCATGACGTTGTATATTCGCATACCGATCTGTTAATAGGGTTGGCTAATAACGGGGGATTGTTATGCCGCTGGCCGATAGCGTATTCATTGGTTTAAATATGAGTGGCACCCCTGAAGATAGTTATCAAGAAGAGCTCGAGTGCCTGCTGTTTGAGCTCGATTGGGCTCGTGAGAACCATAGAGTGCCTTTGGATTATATCGTTTCGGCTAAGGATTAGTGAAATGCGGATGACTAAACTTATCGACACACTTCGTGTTCGCAGCCATCTTTGGCGAAGCTGTTTTTGTTAAATGGTGCGGGGGAGTGTTTGGGATTTGGGGTGTATTAGTTTCCTTTATTTCCCTAGATGACCTTGGACTAAGTAATACTTGCCTAAAGATTATGGCTCTTTTGGTCTTGCTCTTTTTGTCGTGCGTGGGCAGTACTGCTCACGCCGCTCTTAAGCGAAATCGAGAGTTTTGGTCTTGTGGCAGCTCGTCGCTGCAGGCGTGTTATGGGGATTTGTTTTCGTTCGCAGACGATTTTGAAGGTGGTCATTGTTGTTGCGTTATTCCTGTCAATACGACTTTCGATACCGTAGTCGATAAACCGGGCTCCTGCATGCATCCACTCGTTTCGCCATTTAGCCTGCATGGCCTTTGGCTTTCCAAGATGCAGGAGCGCGGTCTGTCTGTTGCCGAAATTGACCGAAGGATTTACGACGCTCTTACGGATGTCGATCCGGTGTCCGTTAAAACAGCTCCTGTTGAATTTCGTGGCAAAACAAATGAGTATCCGGTTGGGACCGTTGTTCCCTTTTCCGTCGGTAATATTACGTACCTGCTTACTGCTCTATCTCAATTCGATGGCCGGAATGTCGCTCATAGTGATAGAGAGAACCTACTTTTGGCTCTAAATGGCGTGATTGAATTCCATGATGGAAACGGTCAGGGTTGTAATTTGGTTATTCCTCTAATGGGTACAGGTTTATCGCGCATGGGTTTGGACCATAAGGGATCATTCAGTTTAATCACTTCATTTTTAACGCTCCATCGCGATAAATTGATCGGGCATACGACAGTTGTCGTCTACTCTGGCGATGTTGATAAGGTTTCTATTTGGGATTAAGAGGAGCTCGCATGGTTTATCGTACAAGAACCTATATTGCAGCTGATTGGGACCATGATTTCGACGCTGTTGACCAATTGAGAAAGTGGAACGACAGCGGCTATTGGTCGCTTAGTTTTACCGATGCCCATGAGCTTCATCAGTCTCGTGATACAAGCAAGCCCTGTAACATCAAGGCATCTCTTAGGCAACGCATGGACGCTTCAAAGCGTTTTGTTCTAGTTGTGGGTGACCATACCGACACGGTAACAAAGGGTAGCTGCCAGTGGTGCTGGTCGTATCGTCGTGGATATAAGCTGTGCAACGTTGGAAAGTACGTTACGTTTGAGAGCTATATCGAAAACGAATGCAGGATGGCCAAGGAGGCTAGCGTCGAAATCGTAGTTCTCTACAATTCTGCGCGCGTGAACAGGTCTTTGTGTCCTGAAGTTATCAGGGATTGCGGCGTTCATGCCCCAATGAAAAGCCGTCGCAAGGGCTATTTGGACTGGGACTACCAGCAAGTAAAAATGGCGCTTGGGATGTAGGGCTAAGCGTTCGTGCTGATTGGGATTGTCCTGTGAGAGATTTTAGTAATCCTGATTAGCAAAGCTCCATCTATTCTTGATTTCATGCCTATCAATTTGATCTTCCTTGTAGGTACACGCGAATTTATACGGTTGCTGCTGGTTCGGATGAGCATTTGCGCTACTCGCTTGTCGAGCTATTTAGCTCAGGTAACTTCATGATGCACTAAGGATATTTACTTGAATTCAGGGGTGACGTAACCGAATTGATTCTTATCTTAATTTGGATGTCTCCTGGCGCTGGAGGCGTTTTAACATTGAAGCCTTAGGTGATTGTTTCGATATAGATTGGCGGGGCTTGGTGTTTAAGATTCTCTGGATTATTGGTAACGGCTTTGATATAAATCTTGGCCTAAATACGGGGTATCGTTCATTTCTGTTGAATAAATATTTTGCAGACGGCACGTCGAATAAATATCGAGATGAACTTGTCGGACGCTTGGGGGATTTTGATCCAGGGTCTCAATCCAATCTCTGGTCAGATCTTGAGCTGCTATTGGGCGAGACTACCAAGCTTTACGAGGATGATGTCGAGCTATTTCACGAGACGTTTGAGGATATTCAGCAGCAGCTGTTGGAATATGTGGCGCAAGAGTCGCAGCGGCTACCAGATGTGTTCCCTCCGGCCACAATTACAGAATTCAAGGATTCGTTGTGCCTATTTTCTCGACGGCTTGCGCCGTTGGATCGAGTCGATGCTATTTCGGAACTAGCCCCACTGGATAACGCTTGGGTTTCTGCTATTTCTCTCAATTACACTCGTGCTTTCGATTCGTTTTGGAATGCAGCTTGCCAAAACGGCAGATTACACCTGCAAATGCTTGGCGATGAGGTCAATTATTATTATGAGGATCGGCTTCTTCATTTACATGGAGGTGTTGATGATTTGGGCAATGGAGCTTCTCCGGTTTTTGGAGTCTCTGACCATTCTCAGATTTCCTCTGTCCCGTTGTCCAACGATGCTGATTTTACTGAATTGTGGATCAAGAGTCAGCGAAACGCTGGCATATTGCGTAATAACAATACCCAGGATATGGCTGATCTCGTGAGTTCCGCTAATCTCATTTGTATTTATGGGTGCAGTCTTGGTCGCAGTGATGCTTATATTTGGAAAGAAGTCGGAAAGAATATTGTGAGCTCCGTTACCCCTCTATATATTTTTGATTACGAGCTACCCGATCGAAGATCTGGCTCTTATCGGCGTTTCCAAAAACAGCGGCAAATGCTAATCGACACGTTTTTATCTGTCGCCGAAATCAAAGGCTCGGATAAGGAGCTTGCGGTTAAGCGCATTGTTCCAGTCGAATCCTCGAGACTCTTCCGGTTCGGTTCTCGGTTGAAATTGGATGAGTGACCATTTACTCGTTTAGCCACTGAGTATCGCGAAGTTACGCTACCGTTATTGAGCGTAGCGCTGCGAGCGATATCGTATGTGATGCTCTCTTGTTGCCGGCGCCCGGCTTCGTGTCGTTGTTGCATGTCTGTTTCGCCCATGACGAACCAGATTACGTGTGACACGTATGTGCATCTCGCCATACTTTAGTATGAGACGATTTCTCTATCAATTGTCGTATCTTGCCGATAGTCATATTCGGACTGCCGCGCAGTCGAGTGAACGGGGCGTTCGGCCTGCTCATGATTGGCGAGTGGCTGCTCGACAAACCGGATGTCGAGTTCAGGTCGATGCTGCTGGAGCCGACGAAGCTGGGGTACGGTATCGCCTCGACCGTCTCCTGCACCCAGTTCAAGAAGAAGGGCTGCGCTCGCCCCTCGGCGGCGGGCTCCATGCGGACGTCATCATGGACGATATCGCGCACAATGCGGTCTAGGTCGATATGGGTGAGGCCAAAATGGGGAGCGCCGCGGACAGACTGGTAGCAGCAAAATGCATCATGGTCATCGCCGACCCCGGTGCCCAGACACAATAACGGCGGTGACTTTTTGCGATATTCAGCAGTGCTCAAGCGAGCAAATACGCAGCCGCGCTCAGCACAACAAGAAAGTGTTAGATTGTTGAAAGCCATAAAACCTTAACGGTTAGGAGGCTACATGAGGATCTCTAGACTGAGGATTGAGAACTATCGGAATCTCGATGGCGTAGCGATTAGTTTTGACGAGGACGTGACCTATATTGTCGGCGAAAACAACCTCGGCAAAACGAATGTGCTCGACTTGCTCAATACAATCTTCAATCAAGCGACGATTAGCGAAGAGGATTTCGCTAACATTGAAAAGCACTCAGGGGCTCTAGTTACTTTAAAGTTGGACGAGGACGAGATCGGAATAACGGGGCTCGACATCGATCCTACGACCGGAAACACTATTAGCGTCTGCGCCTTTGCTGACGATCCGGATTCTCGAATTGAATTTAAGGTCGAAGGGAGCGGAGAAAGTATTTCACCCTCTCTGATGCGATCCGTTCATATGTTCAGGTACTCTACTGCATCCTTTAATAGGGGAGACTTGGCGTTTGATGGTACCCGAGGTGTCGGCAAAGTTCTCTCCAAACGAATCGCGCTTTACCTGGATAAGGAGGGCAAAAAGGTCTCTGACTTTTTGGATGGGGGTGAGCTCGAAGGTCTGGTCGCTGATCTCGGCGCAATCGTTAGTAACGTTCCCATCCTTTCATCATATGGTGTGAGGACAGGCGTTGATTCATCGGATGGCGGAACGCTCGGAAGTTTGGTTACCTTGCTTGACAAGAGGGGCGTTCATTTTAATAAGGCAGGGGTAGGCTTGCAGTACCTTGCCATTGCCTCGCTCTCGATAATCGAGAGTATTATGCGTCTTTCGCCTAAACGCCTTCAAGAGAGCCTCTGCACGGATGACGACGGCAAGTGCGTGCTGCACGCTGTGCTGGCTTATGACGAACCCGAAGCTCACCTTCACCCGTATATGCAGAGGCGTCTCTCGAAGAGCTTGCATAGGATTTGCGATGGGAGGGACGACGGATTCAATGCTCTTCTAAAGGACTATTTCGGGATTGATTCAATCAAAGCTCAGCTAATCATGGTGACACATTCGCCAAACATTCTGGCTCGCGGCTATAAGAACATTGTGCGATTCGGGCAGGGCGAAGATTCGCCGAAGGTCGTGTGCGGTAGGGATATTGACCTGTCCGACAAGTTTGAAAAGCATCTTATGTTGAATTTTGAGTCAGTGCGTGAGGCTTTTTTCGCTCGGTCTGTTTTGGCTTTTGAGGGGCAGACGGAGTCCGGTGCCATTCCGGTGTTCGCCCGCAACCTTGGGATGGATCTGGATGATTATGGAGTTGTGCCAATCAGGGCTGGCGGGAAAAAGAACGTTGAGCCACTCTGTGAACTTCTGGGCAAGTTCGAGATTCCAAATTATTCCATTGTCGATAGGGATGATGAGCTGCAAGAAACTTCTGGAGACCATATAACGACAACCGGACGGGATTTTGAAGCTGAGGTTGTTGACGCGTTCTTCGCTAGCGATAACCAGGGTGCGTTTATTGCGCTTCTTGAGTCAATTGACCCTTTTCAGAGGGCAACTAGCATCAAGGGGAATTGCAGAGCTCTGAAAAACGCCCGAACTGTCTACGGCGTTAGCTTGCCGGGCGCTGAGTACGATTTTCGGGGGCCGGAGTTTGACGGGCAGTTCGCCGACAAGCCTGAATCGCGTGCGCTTATGTACGCATGGCTTTCATCGAACAAGGGCGTCGCGTCTGGCGTCGCCCTCGCGGAGGCTCTTGGTGCCGAAGGCGTTCCCGACTGTTACAAAAGTATTATTCGCAAGGCCGTGGGGCTTGAATGCTGATGAGCCAGACTGACTTGCTGGATAGCGTTGGGGCCGCGATTGAGGCGCGCTGTGGTGTAGATGCGTCGCAGCGCTCTGCGATTTTTTCACCATCGAAGAGGGTGTTCGTGGAGGCGCCGGCAGGCTACGGGAAGACCACGGTGATGACTGGGCGGGCTTGCTGGCTGCTGGCATCCGGCGAAGTCCGGCCGCCAAAAAAGATTTTGGCCCTGACCTTTAGTGTCGCCGCTGCGCGGAGAGTGCGAGCGGATTTGGGCGCCACTATGTCGACGCTTCCGGGTTCCGTGGCCAAGCGTTTTGAGGACAGTGTCATGGCGACTAACTTCCACGGCTTTGCTTGGGCCCTGCTGCGCAGATACTGGAGATCGCTCTTGCTCCCAGTAAGCGTTGACGAGCTTTCTATGGTCGATGATAGCCACGCCGTTGACGAGCTGGTTTCGCGAGGCGGTAAGCTTTTCTGGGATGAAAAGAATGTTTTCAGCAGCTTCCTCCGCTCCATGAGAAATGGTCAAGACGAAGACCTGAGACACGGCATACGCCCTTTTAATAGGATAATTAAGGATAGGTTCGCGTCGAACGGTCTCTTGCCGTACTCTGGAATGATCTCCCTTGCAATTGAATTGCTTGCCGATTTCTCAAAGTTGAGATCCTATCTGTCGACGGCGTATCCTGTCGTACTCGTCGACGAAGCGCAGGACACGAATGCCCTGTGCTACATCTTTTTAAAAGGCCTGCTTTCCGATGAATCAGGAATATGCATGTTCGGCGATCCTATTCAGCGTGTCTATGGTTTTATTGGTGCAATAGAAGGCTTAAAGACAAGGGCCACTACCGACCTGTGTCTATCGCAGCTGGAGCTCGAACATAATCATAGGTTTTCTGGGGGATCTATTGTCGGGGAGCTCGGTGCTGCGATTCGCTCCAACATAAAGGGTGTCATTGCCGGCGGTACGCCCCGACTTCCCATATTTGTTGGCGCTGCGCAGCAAGATGAAGCGACTGCCATCGTTTCGAAGGTCGCCACTCTCGCTCAAGGAGGTAGCGGTAGGATTGCGATTCTTGTTCGTAAGCGCGGTGCCCTGGCCAATCTCATCACTGACGAGCTGACTAAAGAGGAGATGCCATACTTCAACGGGCTTTTCTCTGATACAGACCCAGAGTTCATTGAATTCAATGCGTTTACTTTATCCAGGATTACCGATGCAGCGTCTGGAGAAAAGGGCGTCAGCCGGTCTGCTGCGGACAAAATAATTGACTCCGTCTCTGATGAACTGCTGACTGGCTCCAGGAGATTCGAGTATGGGCGGTCCTATGCCATGCTTCTTGGAGCGCTGCGGAAACACCTTAAAACTGACTGCGTCGCGATGGATCCGTCTGAGCGCTTCGACTATATCGTTAGCATCTTTTCCGAGGGCTCCCTGCGGCGTTTCTCCGATTACCTTGATGCAGGCATCTCGATCATGACCATTCACTCCGCTAAGGGGCTCGAGTGGGACACTGTTTTCATTCCGGGCGTTACGCGTTTCGATTGGCCTGGAGTGATTTGCTCTCGGTGCGAAAGAGCTGGATTATGCTCGCATTCTGCG
Organism: Collinsella sp. AM34-10; assembly: GCF_003469185.1. Lineage (GTDB taxonomy): Bacteria > Actinomycetota > Coriobacteriia > Coriobacteriales > Coriobacteriaceae > Collinsella. The sequence continues at coordinate 121,000 of NZ_QSIL01000003.1, forward strand.
TATGGATGCCGGATCGTTGATGCGATGAATATGCCAGACGGGCTTATTGAGGAAATGGGCCTGCTGTACGTCGGCGTCACTCGCGCCCGCAAAGCGGTATATGTCTCCGCTTCTATGCAGCGCAGGACAAATAACGGGAACTATCAGGTTGCTTGCCCCTCTTGCCTAACGTCTCTTCCAGGCATTGAGCCTGTAAGTTGGACGGTCATGGACGAGGAGGAGTGATCTGTGGCGGTATGGAGCGTGCCTACTGTTGGCGCGAGGTCCGGTCAGTGGCCTGGCCGGACCTCGCTGGGTGTGAAGAGGTCGTTCAGTGTGAAATATAGTGCCTTAGGGCTTCGGAAAGTTCGTCTCTCAGGTCGCCCTCCAACAAGGAAATTGCACGATCGACATAGATTTTGTTATCAATACCAAAGTAATGGCCAACGCTTGTTGCAAGAGACTTGTCGTTAAATAGCCCGAGAATCTCATTGTAATCTTGCTCTTCAATGGCCTGTTGATATCTGTTGTTAACGTCCTTTTCTATGCTCGCTATATCAATTAAAGATGCAATGCCGTCGGCAGTCAGCTGCTCATTATCCGAAATAGTTATTCCGGAAAGTACTTCCTTTACGCCTGCTACAAGCGCTTCCGATGTCTGCTTGCTTGTTTGTTTGCTGAATCTTTCAATTACATATGACTTAATACCGGAAAAGGTCTTGCCTGCATCGGCACCGAAACGCTGAGATAGAGCCTGGACCGCTTCTTTGGTGAGAAAGAGATTTTCAATTTCTGCGACCTTGAGGTGGAAAATGCCCTTTTCCTTAAGGGCGTTGAGCTGTTCCTCGGTTTTAAAGTCTCTGTCTATGATGCCCCAGGCCTTTATGGCATGAAGGCCTGGGGTGCGATTATATGCTTTCACATTATTGATGACCTGCTCGCATCCGCCGGAAGGGACTACATAGCAATTGGGGAAAAGCGCGGAATATATTCGTTTGTCGTAGCTTCCTTCGGTTCCCTCAACGAATAGGACCTCTTTTCTATTGCCAAGAAGCTCTATTAAGAGTTCCTTTGGAAGGTCACTATCGGGAAGGGTTTCTAATTCCCATTTGCTGCCATCGAAATTCTTAACCCAGATGATATCTGAGCTTCGATGTGTTGAGGCGAAGTTGACATCGTGGGTTATGTAGATAAAGAGGCAGTCTGGGCGCGACTGCTCTAGGGAAGTCCAGAGTCGCGCCATAAGCGATGGGTGCAAATGAACTTCAGGCTCGTCCATGATGATTATCTTGTCGTTTGGGACACAAAGTACTTGCGCGGCAAGATATAGCACTGAACGCTCGCCGTCGCTCATTTGCGTTGCGCTGTAGCGATCCGTTTTACTTTGTGAGTACGCGTAGAAGGCCGCGTCTTCCTGCTCGATCTTTCTTTGAGGAAAGACTTCATTCCAAATTACCTTAAGCTTATCTAGGGCTGTTTTCGGTAGAGGGGGCCTTTCTGCTGAAATAGACTCCGCATGTTTGCATTCATCAATAAACCGTTGGTTTTCAAGATTTACTTGTGCGATGAGGGCTGCTAAAACATCGTCAAAATCGTCAAGGAGCTTTGTTGTATAGCTTTCACCCCATCCCCATCGAACTTGTTTGTTCTCCTTATATTGGGAGCCGCCGTAAAAAACGTTATCTTCTGCTTCTGTAAAGCTTTTTAAAGGGACTCTCTCAGAAAAATTGATATCACGTTGCGCTGAGATTCTATGGACCTTTTCGAAATCTTGTTGCTCTATCCAAGCGCCGAGTTTTGATTTGCCAGACCCATTTGCTCCGATAATAACAACGGAGTTGACATGGGCAACACGGCAGGACTTTATGTTGTCGGTATTGGGTAGCCAATACTCATATTTTGGTCTGCTTTCTGTCAATTGCCTCACCCAGTTAATGACGATTTTGGACTGATTTAATAATATTATTACTAAGCCCGACGGCCTGATTAAGCCAGCTCTACATGACCATACTCTTCGATTTTGCAGCCAGGTCTGTTCTCGTCAGGTTTTAGGCGCCACTCGACCGGTTGCGATCCGATGATTCGATACTCGCGTTGATACACATATTTGGGCGTTTTTATAGTGAGGCTGCGCGTGATGTCTTGGAGTGCCTCATAGGTGGGGCGTGGAGTTGGGGCGCCATAGAAGACGGAACCGTGCAGAGAAGTATTATTACCAGAAGCGCTCTTCCGATTTAGTGGTCGCTCGGGGCGGCTGTGCCTCACAATGCCGATTCAGCCATCGGCGCACCTGAACTCCTCGATCATTCGCCCGGTAATCACGACGATGCTGACAACGATGTCGCTCTCTCGTACTGTGAACATGCAGTAGGTCGGTAAGATCCAGTTGGCGTAGATGTCCATCCCGTTCGCTAAAGACGCTTCCAATGGATCGTCCTGCTCGCCGGGCAGTAGGTTGACGATATCATCGTTCACGTTCCTGCTACTGCGCACTGGACAACCTGAGTTCGACCATGACGTCCTCTCCGGATCGTCTCCATGTTATACTTGCCGTAAAAACTTTACGGCAAGTATAACATGGAGGTCTCGATGCTAACGCGTTTTGAGGTCGAGGGATTCCGAAACTTCTACCATAGATTTACCTTCAATTTGACCGATGTCAGGGACTACAGATTCAACACGACGGCCATTGAGGGGGGTGTCGTTTCCTGCGGTCTTATCTACGGTAAAAACGCTGTCGGTAAAACAAATTTCTCCAATGCTCTTCTCGATATTTCAGCAAATGTGGGGCGTCGGACCTTCTATTCCAATAAAACTAATTACCTCAGCGCTGTTGATGGAGTCGCGTCAGCGCGCTTTGCTTATACGTTCCGCTTTGGAAATGACGAAGTCGTCTATCGTTACGAAAAGACTGGGATAACAGACTATCTTCGTGAGACAGTGGCTGTTAACGGCAAGATTGCATTTGATTACGACCACCGTGCAGGTAAAGTTCTTGATGGCGATTTGGCCTCTATTGGTGCCGATCGATTGAACTGGGAGTTCAAATCTCCCGGCATTTCTGTTTTGGCGTATGTGTGCAATAACATTCCTTTTGAGAGGGCAATGCCTCTTTTTAAGCTTTATACGTTTGCGCGGTCAATGGATGCCATTGGCGACACACATATGAACGACCGTAGCCTTGTCTCTACCATCGCCGAAAACGTTATTGCGAATGACTTGTTTTCTGAGCTTCAGGCTTTTTTGAATGACTTTGGAATTCGAGAACGCCTTACTGCGCGTGAAACGCCATCGGGTGATATCGCTTTGTACTTTGAAAAAAGTCGACTTATTCCGTTTGCAGAAAACTGTTCAAGCGGCACTGTTGCGCTACTGCGACTGTTTAATTATTTCCATGCTACAAGTGTGCCGTCCTTGCTATTTGTCGATGAGTTTGATGCGTTCTATCATCACGATCTCGCCGAGAAAGTCGTTGACTATTTTAAGTCCCAGACTGGACGCCAGGTGCTTTGCGCATCTCATAATACGGACTTGTTCAGCAATAAAATCCTTAGGCCAGACTGTCTATTCATTCTTTCGGATCACAATCTAATTTCCGCAGCTAATGCAACAGATAGGGAACTAAGGGAGGGGCACAACCTCGAAAAGCTCTATAAGGCTGGCGAATTCGATGTCTAGGAAACAAGTCCTGCTTATCGTTGAGGGTATAAAGCAAGAGGTTAAACTCTTTCATGCTTTTTTTGAGTGCTATGGCCTCGACATTGGCTATGAGATCGTTTCCTATTGATGTTTTGCTGATCTTTGACTATGAGCTCCAAGATAATAGGTTCTCGCCTGAACGGTTGGAGGAAATGCAACGTTACTTTAACGAGAGCACAGACAATGGCAAGCTCTACGTTAACTATCCAATGGTCGAGGCATGTAAGCATTTTCTGAAAATGCCCGACGTGGAATATCTGAAAAGAACTGTTTCCCGTGAAGACGCTCTGAAATACAAGTCAATCGTTGGCAATGCTTCTAGATACCAGAGTTTTGAGAGGCATTTTATTAGGCCTGACGTTGACGATATGATAGAGCTTACTGCCATCAAGGCGCTTCGGTTGTGCGGCCACAACGGCGAGGCCGGTTATGAGTCTGAGTATAGAGATCTTGACCATGAGACAATCGTTAAGGCGCAAAACGATACTTTGCGTTTGGCCGATGAGGTGTGGGTTCTTGGTACCTGCCTGCTATTTATTTTGGATTACTCAACGGCTCTTATTGATTTCGCGGGAATCGAGTCGAAGCTACTTGGCTAGATTTCTGGACGCTGCAGTTTCGTCTAATAGACAGCACGAAGCTCCAGTGCGAGCTGGGCTGGAGGCCGCCGCACACCGACTTCCCCGAGGGCCTGAGGGCCACCATCGACTGGTACGTCGCCAACGAGTCCTTGGTGGCGCCCGGCCAAGGAGGCCACCAAGGCCCGCTACCGCGCGCGGGGGCAGTAGGGGATGTGGTGCTGGCGTTTGAGCTCTGGCTTATAGGACAAATAGTGTGCTCACATTGGGGGCGTCGGTGCTGGTCGATGTCCCCTTGACTATTTGAATTCTATGCCCGTTTTAGCTATTCGAACAGAATGTGTGTCCGGTTTACATTGTGTGTAAACCTCCGAACGATAGGGTATTCGTCAATGTTGAATGATTGATCAAAAAATGAATCTTAAGGTGATCAATAATCATTTATTGGCTATTGCTATTGATTAAATGCTGTAAAATTAATTGAATAGCCGGTTCGAATTCGCGATTGCGCATCGCAATCGATAGTGCATTGTCTGCACATCATGTCTGTTACGTATCCATTTATATGCGGTTCTACGGAGGAGCCGGCTATTAAACTAAGGGTTAGCAGATGGTTGATGAACTTCAAACTAAGAAAGAATTAGCCGACTTTCTAAACTTATCTCTGGATAAGTTGGACTATTTTGTTAGTGCGGATTCATTTTATTCCCTGTACCGGCATAGACTGGTTCCCAAAAGAAATGGTGGTTTCCGAGAACTGCTGATTCCGAGGTCTGATCTCAAAAGAGTTCAAAGAATAATCGCCAAACAACTTGAGAAGCATTATAAGCCGCTGCCTTGTGTTCACGGCTTTGTTAGGGGCCGTTCAATTCGAACAAATGCGGACATTCATGTTGGTTCGCAGGTAATTGTCGGATTGGATATTAAGGACTTCTTTCCATCTATTTCATCTAAGCGGGTTTACGGTCTCCTTAAATCTAAGAAACTTGGACTCTCTTCCGAGGTTGCGTTTTGCCTATCACGGCTTATTTCGACACCAAAGGGACTTCCTCAGGGAGCTCCTTCGTCACCTATTATTTCAAATATGATATGTCTCGGCATGGATAAGCAGCTTATGCACCTGTCTCGTGAGTACCATTATCAATATTCTAGATATGCTGATGATCTCACCTTTTCGTTTGAAAGTTCATATTGGTTTTATCGCCATTTCTATTCGGACAGGAAACTTCGCATACCTAACAAAATTAGAGTTGCGATCACCGAATTTCATGGCAATAAATCGTTTGAGATTAATGAGAACAAATCTTTTTACAGCTGCAATTATTCAAGACAGGTAGTTACGGGCGTTGTTTGTAATAAGAAAACAAATATAAAACGTGAACAGTACCGTCGTCTTCGATCAACGCTTCATCGCTTAAGTATTGGGGATGAGGAGGGGGCGATGGGTTGTTATTATGGTAAGTCTAGTAGCGATCTTTCCGAAGAAGAGAAGGGAACGTTTCGTGCCTCACTCAGGGGTAGTTTGGATTTCTATAAATCGCTTCTAAAAAATCCATGGTCTTCAGGCCCTCTTATGCGTTTGGGCAGTCTATATAATCAATCAAAAGTAGAAGGAGACTCTGTATTTCCAATCGCGCTTCATCAAGATTCAATTCTCTATCTTGAGGGCATTAATTCTAAGGATGAGCCATTTGAGGGATTGGGATTTTATCTACCTAGCTATGGGCTCCTTACGGCATGGCATGTGATTTCCGACGCCGTTTTCGATGATAGGGAAAAGCGAAACATAGGCGTTAAGAGCTCGGCGAAGATCTCGCTGGGAATATTCAGCTTTGGTAAATCGACCGTACAGACAGGTAGACATGATGCCGCAATTTTAAACGACGTCCCTCCAGAGATTATCCAATCCTTCCCTAGGGTTTCGGTTAGCACTGATTTACCCTCTAAGGGCGATAAAGTCTTTGCGTACCAACTTCATCATTCAGAAAACGGCTTCCGCTTCGATTTGCTTGATGGAGAATTGCTTGAAATTGGATCTCCCAGTGAGGAAGGCACTCTTTGCTATACGAACTGTCTCTTCCAGCACGGGATGAGCGGTGGTCCTGTATTTAATGGCATGGGTAAGGTTGTCGGAATCGTGCATTCGGCAACAGAAGATGGGAAATGCGGTTCATTTTTGCCTTTGAGGGATTGCATCAATTCAACCGAGGTGTATGGAATCTGGAAAACATTTTAGACCCTATTTTGCTTGTGGTTCGATGCGTTCGAGTGGGTGTCGATCTCGCTTTTTGCGCATTTTAAAGCCCATGATATCTATTTCGTTGCTTTGCTTTTATTGTCCTTTGTGCCCATCCTATTTCAATAATTGTGATTATTTGTCAAGTGACGATGTGGGTTGCGGGGAATGCCACTTTGTGATTTCGCCTAATGGTCTCCTGTTAGCTGTTCACCTCGACATATCTCGTCGAATGGTTAGATTGCGTTGCTGGGAATCATAGAATCCAGACTTGATGAGCTCTCGGAGCATGATGTTGTCCATACGGCCGAATACGTTCCATCATTGGCGGATGCTCGAAAGCGCTGCATTGGGAAGCAAATTGGAAGATTGTTTGACAGGAATGAATCCTGCCCTTGTAGCAGCGGTAAAAATCTAAAAGAAGTTGCGGTAGATCATTTATTCGTACTTTGGCTTTAGTTGGCTTCGCGTGTGGCCGCCTTCGCCGTCCGCCGACTACAAAAATGATTTACACCGAATTGTTCACTTGTTTCTATTTGCCTGGATATGCTTCGGATTCAACCTCGATACATTAATAGTATCTGCTACCAGGCTATTTCTGGCGCGCCTCTATTGGCTTTCCGTATGGGTCGGAGCGGTCATGTCAGCCGTTTTGTCCAACCATCATCGTCGTCGTCACATTCTGCTTGTTGCTGTGGCCTGCGTATGTGTTTTGCTGGGCGGGCCTCCTTATGTCGCGGGTGCGGATAGCCTTACCATCGCGGGGCAGTCCTACGACGAGCCGGGTGTCTCGGGCCCCGGCTGGGCGGCGCGCGCGTTGTTGCTGCTAGCGGCGGATCGGGCGAGGACTGCCGCTTCTTTGGCGTGTACGCCTCCGATGGCCGGTTTGTCGTGGATGCCCATTGGGTGGATGCGACCGGCGCCAGCGCGGACGTTGCCTGCAAGAGCGGCTCGCTTGCGTCTGCACTGTTTGTGTCGCCGACGGTCGGGGCCTTTGGTAGCTCCAGCGTGTTTGACGTCAGTGGGGTCGTTACTCAGCATGTGGTAATTGAACCCACAGGCGCCCAGCCGTCGGCGGGGAAGACCCAGCCCAGTATCGATGAGCCCACCGGTGGCAATCCCGCGGGGGATACAAGGCACGGTAGCGAAGAAAAGCCCGGTGATGAGACCAAGCCCAGCGAAAACCCGCCCCCCACGCCTGATTCGTCGCCCAAGTCGGACGCCAAGCCCGCGCCCGCGTCCATCAAGACGCCTGCGACCAAGACCACCAAAAAGACCAAGCCCGCAACAACTCAAGCCGCCGCGCTCCCTAAGACCGGCCACGGTGACTGGGCGGTTGCGTGCCTTGCCTTCGTCTTCCTAGGTATGTTGTTGGCCACCATAAAAGTTCGGGCACTTCGCGGGGGCCTTATTTGCCAATGTAGTTTCTACCGCCTCTTTGCCGCATTTCTCTGAGTCAATAATGCAGATTGCTTGAACACGGCTTGGGGCTTGCCATGTATTTGAATTTGACTAAACTTAACTTATAAGTTAATCATATTTGGTTTCATCTGAAGCGGAGGGGGTGGCCTTTGGCTAGTGACTATGAGCTTGTCGAATATGCTGATCCCGAGGGACGACCTTTTTGGGAACTAACCACCTCCCCTGAGAACTCTCAGTTTCAGAAGATGATGTCTGATCCTAAAACGAAGTTTACCGCCCGTAAAATGATCAATCAGATTTCAAAAATCTATGATTACGGGCTAAAGGATGTCACTGGAACGTCAAAGCTTCGATGTATCGAGCCTAAGATTGGGCTATACGAACTCAAGGGTTTTGATGGGGTTAATCGAGAAATGGTCTACGCGATTTGCCAAGGCGTGGACAAGATTGTTTTGCTTTTTTGGTTTAAGGGCCATCAAGGCTCGGGAAATATTTCCAAAGAAATTAAACGCGCAAAACAGTTGGCCCCGATAGCAAAGCAGCTTTTGGAGTCATAGCGTCGGCTTTTTTGCCCGCTTACGAAACGGAGACTTGTAATGGTTAAGGTCGATTTATCAGACTTTTACGCGGAAACGGAAACGAGCGAAACCCGTGCCTATGAGCACGCACTAGATATTGAGTTTATTGTTCATCGCGAGATGCAGCGCTCGGGCTTGAGTAAAAGCGAGCTGGCAAAGCGTATGGGCGTGAGTCTTCAGTCGCTTTCGAAATTGTTGAATTCTCAGCCCAACATGACGCTGAAAACAATCGCAAAGTTTGAGCTTGCGTTGGGTATCAAAATCTTTCCTCAGGTCATTTCCAGTTATTCGAATGAGGCGCCGTTTTCTTCGTCTAATAATTCTGTCCGAGAACAATGGTCTTCATTTAACAGCGACTGCTCGGCTAAACGACTGAACTTTGAGATGATTCCGGGAGGTTTGGCTGCATGAGCAAGGATTTCATTGCGCCTATTCAGATTGTTCATTTGTTTGTTGTCGACTCAACTTTTCATATTGAGAATGAGCCCTCCCAGAATATGGATTTAAAAGTTGACGTTAGCTATCAGGACGTCCATCTATTGAGGAACAAGGCGGGCGAGCGTGCAGACTTAAAGCTGTATGTGTGTGGCAGTCTGATTGATAGAGACGATGCAAAGGAAAAAATGCGCGCTGATGTGACGGTTGCTATTTCGGTGTCAACAAAAATGCCGTTCGACATTTCAGACGATGAAGCGCGCCGTTATCTTCTCTCTAATGCGATTTCCATGGCGTATGGTCACGCTAAGAGCTATCTGATGGTCGTTACTGGACTTTCGCCCATGGGGGCTTTGACGCTGCCGGCAATTCTTCCTTCGGAATTGGCAGCGGACAGCGATGCGTCTTTCCAAAGTGAGTAAGTTGTTCTCGAGTTGGATTTTGCCTGCCACTGTGTGCAAATGTAACGGGGTGCCGAATCGGTAGTTTGACTGATTCGGCATTTATATTTCGAAGTTTCTAGTTGAAGCCCTGCGATGCCCGTGCTACGACAGCTAAATTGACCGTGACGTCCTGTCTTGCGACACGCATGTAGCTCCGCACGGGTATCATGGTGAAAGCGATTTCAACGACAGGGGTGCTCGTGGTAAAGATGAAAGATGTGGCCGAGCTGGCCGGCGTTTCGAGCGCCGCCGTCTCGCGCTACCTCAACGGTGGATATATCTCGACGGACAAGGCCGAGCGCATTAAGAAGGCGATTGAACTGACCGGATACGTGCGGTCCAGCCAAGCTCGCGCGCTGCGCACCGGTTCCACCAAGCTCATCGGCGTCATCGTGCCCAAGATTAACTCGGAGTCCGTGAGCCGCATTACCGCCGGCATTGGCCAGGTGCTCGGTCGCCGTGGCTACCAGATGCTGCTTGCCAACACCGACAACGCGGCCGATCGTGAGCTCGAATACCTCGATTTATTCCAAAACCACCCGGTCGATGGCATTGTGCTGGTGGCAACTATGATTACCGACGAGCACCGTCGGGCGATTGAATCGTGCCGCGTGCCCATCGTGCTGATCGGCCAGAATGTTGAGGGCGCGGCGTGCGTCTATCACGACGATTACGAGGCCGCCTTTGAGCTGGGCCATGCACTTGCGGGTCGCGTGGACGGCAAGATTGCCTATATTGGAGTTACCGAAGAGGACCGCGCGGCCGGTTATGACCGCCGTCGCGGTTTCGAGGCTGGCTTGCGCGCCGCGGGCGTGGCACTTGATCCGAGCCTGATTCGCCAGGGGTCCTTTACGCTCGATTCGGGCTATGGTGCGGCGCGTGAGCTGCTTTCCGTCGCTCCCGATGTTTCATTTATCGCCTGCGCGACCGACACCATGGCGGCGGGCGCGCTGCGTGCCATCGATGAGGTTCGCGGCATGGGCGAGGGCATACACCGCGTGAGTGGTTTTGGCGACAATGCGTTTTTGCGCGCGCTGACGGGCGGCATTCCCACCGTGCATTATGGCTACCTGACCAGTGGCGTCGAGGCGACCAATATGTTGCTCAATACGCTCGATGGCGAGGAGGGGGAGAGCGGTCTCAAGACGCTCAAGCTCGGCCATCAGCTTATGAATGTATAGGTTTTGGGCACGTCTGTCTGCCTCTAAGTCGCCTTGTTTTGCCGTAAAACTACCATTCACCGGCTTTTTCCTACCGTTCACCCTACTATGAAAACGATTGCAGACATATCAAACTGAAATCGATTACAGTGTAAGTGTCAAAGATGGCCGGGTGTAAATGCGCCCGTTGGAGGAAAGGGAAGTCATGGACTACCGTAAATCAGCCCAAGAGGTGCTCGACAACATCGGCGGCGCCGGCAACGTCGTTTCGGCTGCGCACTGCGCCACGCGCCTGCGCCTGGTGATTGCCGACAACGCCAAGGTCGACAAGGAAGCCCTCGAGAATATCGACGGCGCTAAGGGCGTCTTTGAGGCCCAGGGCCAGCTGCAGATTATTTTTGGCACCGGCACCGTCAACAAGGTCTACGAGGAGTTCATCGCGCTCAGTGGCGTTGAGGCTGCTACCAAGGCCGAGGTCAAGGAGGCCGCGGCGCAGCAGCAGAACATCTTTATGCGTGCCATTAAGGTGCTCGGCGACGTCTTTGTCCCCATCATCCCCGCCATCGTGGCTTCGGGCCTGCTGCTGGGCATTATGAGCGCCCTCAACTTTATGGCCTCCAACGGCTTTATCGCGCTCGACACCAATAACTTTATCTATAAGATCGCCGACCTGGTCTCGGGAACGTCCTTTGGCATTCTGCAGATCCTGATCGGCTACTCCGCCGCCAAGGCCTTTGGCGCCAACCCGTACCTGGGTGCCGTCGTCGGCGGTGCGTTCATCAACTCCTCGCTGCAGAGCGCTTACACGGTTGCCTCCGAGGGCGTTCAGACCATGGTCACCGTCATCCCCGGCGTGTACAGCTTTGAGTGGGTCGGCTATCAGGGCCACGTGATCCCCATCGTTATCGCCTGCGCCATTCTGGCCTTCCTCGAGAAGCGCCTGCACAAGATCGTTCCCGAGATGTTCGACCTCTTTGTGACCCCGCTCGTCTCGGTGTTCGTGACCGTGCTCGTGACGCTCGTTGCCGTCGGCCCGATCTTTGTCTGGGCCGAGAACGCCATCCTTGGTCTGATCCAGGCCCTGCTGACCCTGCCCTTCGGCATCGGTTCCTTTATCGTCGGCCTGTTCTATGCCCCCACGGTCGTTACCGGTATCCACCAGATGTACACCGCCATCGACCTGGGTCAGCTCGCCCAGTACGGCGTGACCTACTGGCTGCCCATCGCCAGCGCCGCCAACATCGCCCAGGGTGGCGCCGCACTTGCCGTTGCCTTTAAGACCCGCGATGCCAAGATCAAGGGCCTGGCGCTTCCTTCGGCTCTGTCCGCCTTCATGGGCATTACCGAGCCTGCCATCTTTGGTGTGAACCTGCGCTTCTTTAAGCCCTTCATCGCCGGTTGCATCGGCGGTGGCTGCGGCGCCCTGGTCTGCGCGCTCACCTCGCTGGCCGCCTCCGGCACGGGCGTTACCGGTATCTTCGGCATCCTGCTGTGCCTGGCCCAGCCCGTGCAGTACGCGATCATGTTTGCGGTCGCCGCGCTGGTTTCCTTTGCCGTCTCGTTTGTCCTGTACAAGGACGAGCCCAAGGCTTCCGAGCAGGCCTAAGAGTTTTTGATTGAGGGGTGCCCGCGGGTTGTATGCTCGCGGGCGTTTCCCGTATCTGGTGCCGATCTCTGGCGCCTTGTTACTTTCGATCCGTTAGGACTTTGATATGTCTAATGCCCTTGGTCGCGACCTTGCAAAGCTGGTCGCCGCTGTTGACGCCGCCGCCTCTGAGTGCGGTCATGGCGCGTATGGCCAGCGCTTCCACATTATGCCGCCGGCGGGTTGGCTTAACGACCCCAACGGTCTTTGCCAAGCGTGCGGCGTGTTCCACGCTTATTTTCAATATGCGCCGTTTGATGTCGAGGGCGGCGTTAAGGTCTGGGGTCATGCGACGAGCCGCGACCTTATGACGTGGGACTACGTTGGCGCCCCGCTGCTGCCCGACGAGCCGTTCGATTGCCACGGTGTGTATTCGGGCTCCGCGCTTGCCGAGGACGGTCGCATTCGCGTGCTGTATACAGGCAATGTGAAGCTATCCGATGCGGACGGGACGTACGACTACGTCAATACCGGCCGTCGTGCCGATACTGTTTACGTCGAGAGCGTTGATGGCCTTGCCGGTCGGGAGTTCAGCCAAAAGCGCGTGGTACTGGCGTCCGATGATTATCCCGAGGATTTGACCTGTCATGTGCGCGATCCCAAAGTGTGGCGTGACGCGGACGGGCGTTATCGTATGGTGCTGGGCGCCCGTCGTCGCGTGGATGGGCCGCATGTCGATAGTCGATTTTGCGCTATGCACGGCGAGGGTGCCGGGCGCGATGTGGGCGAGATCTTGGTGTATGGCTCGGCCGACATGTTGAGCTGGGAGCTCGAGAGCCGTGTGTCTACGCCCGAGCGTTTTGGCTTCATGTGGGAGTGCCCAGGTTATATTGAGCTCGATGCGAATGGCGATACCGCTGCATTTTTGTCGTTCTCGCCCCAGGGCCTTGAGGGCGGTCGTTGGGACCGCGGCAATGTGTATGCCGCTGGCTACATGCCTGTATCGGGCGACATTACGGGTGGTGACGGTGCCTATGAGCTGGGCGAGTTCCGCCTGTGGGACGCCGGTTTTGACTTCTATGCGCCGCAGGAGTTTACGTCCGAGGACGGTCGCCACATTTTGATCGGCTGGATGGGCATGCCCGATGAGCCGACCTATGGCAACGATCCCACTGTGGTGTGCGGCTGGCAGCACTGCATGACGGTGCCGCGTGAGCTTACAGCCGGTGACGGCGGCGTGGTGCTGCAGCAGCCGGCGCGCGAGATCGAGCGCCATTATGCCTCGGTGCGTGTGGGGGAGGGCTCGTTGGAGGTTGCCGGCGATACCTGCTTTGACGTTGTTGTTGACGGTGTCGATGGCGCGTTCACCGCAACCGTTGATGGCGAGCTGAAACTGGCGTTTATGCCCGCCGAGGGCGAACTGCCCGCGCGCTTTGAGATGCGATTTACCGATGAAGGTCGCGCTTCTGCCGGCTGCGGTCGTACCGTGCGCTGGGAGCCCGTCGACGAGGTTCGTAACGTGCGCATTGTCGGCGATGTCTCGTCGGTCGAGGTGTTTGTGAACGATGGCGCGCTCGTGTTTTCGACGCGCATCTATCCCGAGGCCTATGGCGTGACCGTTGACGCCCCGGGTGCGAGCGTGAACTATCACATGCTCAACATCTAGGCGATTCGTCGCATATCGGCGCTATACTGCAGCCGTTACCCACGATGCGGGGAACACCCGCATCGTGGGTTTTTGCTTATGAAGGGACGGTGCCGCGTGGATGTACAGCAGCTAGAAGAGGCCTGGGCTTTGAGGTCCAGTGCGCGCGAGGCGGGTCTTGTTGCGGCCCCGCATGTGCCGGCGGCGCTGTCGCTGCTGGGTATTGTGCGTCCCGGTGACCGTCTGGTGGCCTTTGCGGATGACTTTGCCGATGCGTTTGCGCACGGCTTTGAAGGCTGTGATGTTGTGCTTGTGGACCCGCCGTCGGTTGCGGCGTTTACTGCCGCGTCCGAGGATTTTGATGCTTCGTTTGATGCCGAGGGGCCGCACCTGTGGTGGTTTGTGAACTCTATCGGCGGATTTGGTCTGCGCGTGCCCGACCTTCGCGCTCTGGGTCGCGCGGCTCGTGAAGCCCGCGCGCTGCTTGTTGTGGACAACACCGTGGCGTCGGCTTTTGGCTGCGATCCGCTGCGGCTGGGTGCTGTGCTGTCGCTCGAGGCGCTCGACCGCGTGTGCGCCGGTGATGCTTCACGCAAGTTGGTTGCCGTATCGGTTGCGCGCTCGCAGCTCAAGCGCCATCGTGTGGATGCTGCTGCCGAGTGCGCGTATACCCTGCTTGAGGGGTGCGGCTCGTCGGCGCTCGACCTTTCTACCGAGGAGGCCGACGTGCTGGAGCGCGGGCTTTCCTCGTTTAACACCCGCATGCAAGCGCATTTCGACCGCGCCCGTGCGCTGACCGAGTATCTGGCCGCCAACGAGATGGTGCGCAACGTGTGCTATCCCGGGCTGAACTCGCATCCCGACCATGCGGTTGCAACGGGAATCCTCGAGCATGGTTTTGGCCCGGCAGTTGAGTTTGACCTTATCAAGCTTAGCGCAGGAGAGCTGTTCGACGCTTTGCCGGGGGAGTTTCGCACATCGCCTGCCGGCGGCGCAACGACGCGTCTTTCGGCCCCACGCGGCAAGCAGGGGAGCACCATCCGCCTCTTCGCCGGTACCGACAACCCACTGGTTGTAGCGTCAACCCTAGACAACGCCCTTCGCAACTAGCTAAATCATCCTCAACTCCATAAGTTGCGGTGAAATAGGGATTGATTTACGGCTTTATCGGCATAAACAGTCCCTATTTCACCGCAACTTATGAGAAGGGGTTGTGCAGCTAAAAAAGCCCCGTCCCAAATTAGCTACTTTTTGATGCTGGCGATGAGGTCGTTGGCTTTGGTGGCGATGACGTTGTTGATCTCGCTCTGCAACGTCTCGTAGACTTCGATGGCTCGCTCGCCGGCGGGGGTGAGCGTGGATCCGCGGGCGCCGTCGCGCTCGATGAGTTTGCATCCCAGCTGGCCTTCGGCTTCGTTCACAATGCGCCAGGCCTTGGAATACGCCATGCCCATGCTCTTGGCGGCACGGTTGAGTGAGTGCTCGCGGGCGATACCTTGCAGCAGCAAGACGCAGCCGTGGCCGAAGACGCCCGGCAGATCCTTGTCGCACGCTTGAATGACCAGCTTTGCTGTCGTCTTGTACTTCATACGCTCCACGTCTCCCCGCTAAAGTGTTTGCTGGGCAAACGCAATGCCAGCGTCAAACCCTCGTGTGCTCTTCTTAAATCATGCATTGTAGCAGTCAAAGTGCGTTAAGATACTTCCCCAGTATTGGGCGCCCAAGGTTGGGCTGGGTCCTACGAGGCCTGCAGCCGACCGGTCGCATGGAAAAAGGAGAAACATGGCTACGTTCTTTCCCGGTGAGTCCCACACGTTTTCGGAGTATCTGCTGGTCCCTGGTTACTCGTCCTCGCAGTGCATCCCCAACAACGTCTCTCTTAAGACGCCGCTAACCCGCTTTAAGCGCGGTGAGAAGCCGGCAATCACCCTGAACATCCCCATGGTTTCCGCCATCATGCAGTCCGTCTCGGGCGTCGACATGGGTGTCGCGCTCGCTACCGAGGGTGGCCTGTCCTTCATTTACGGTTCCCAGAGCGCCGAGTCCGAGGCCGCTATGGTCAAGGCCGTCAAGGATCACAAGGCTGGCTTCGTTCAGTCCGATTCCACGCTGACCCCCGACATGACCATGGAGCAGGTCATCGAGCTCAAGGAGAAGACCGGTCATTCCACCATGCCGGTTACCGACGACGGCACTCCCAAGGGTAAGCTCCTGGGCATCGTCACCAGCCGTGACTATCGCCCCAGCCGCGATGACCACCAGACGAAGGTCTCCGAGTTCATGACCCCGCGTGAGCAGCTCATCGTAGGCGACAAAAACATCAGCCTCAAGGTTGCCAACGACGTCATCTGGGACAACAAGCTCAACGCTCTGCCCATCGTCGACGACAATGATCACCTCATGGGCATCGTCTTCCGCAAGGACTACGACAGCCACAAGACCAACCCCAACGAGCTGCTCGACGGCGACAAGCGCTACATGGTCGGCGCCGGTATCAACACCCGCGACTATGCCGAGCGCGTGCCGCTGCTCATCGAGGCCGGCGCTGATGTCCTGTGCATCGACTCTTCCGAGGGCTTCAGCGAGTGGCAGAAGCGCACCATCGAGTGGATCCGCGCCAACTACGGCGAGGATGTCAAGGTCGGTGCCGGTAACGTCGTCGACGCCGAGGGCTTCCGCTTCTTGGCCGACTGCGGTGCCGACTTCATCAAGGTCGGTATCGGCGGCGGTTCCATCTGCATCACCCGCGAAACCAAGGGCATCGGCCGTGGCCAGGCCACCGCGCTGATCGACGTCTGCCGCGCTCGCGACGAGTACTACGAGGAGACCGGCGTCTACGTACCCGTGTGCTCCGACGGCGGCATCGTCTACGACTACCACATGACGCTCGCCCTTGCCATGGGTGCCGACTTTATGATGCTGGGCCGCTACTTCGCCCGCTTTGACGAGAGCCCGACCGAGCGCGTCAACGTCAACGGCCAGTACATGAAGGAGTACTGGGGCGAGGGTTCTGCGCGTGCCCGCAACTGGCAGCGCTACGACCTGGGCGGCGCCGCGAAGCTCAGCTTCGTCGAGGGTGTCGACTCCTACGTTCCCTATGCCGGCTCCCTCAAGGACGGCGTGGGCGGCACGCTCTACAAGGTCAAGTCCACGATGTGCAACTGCGGTGCCCTCTCGATTCCCGAGCTCCAGGAAAAGGCACGCCTGACCCTGGTAAGCTCGACCTCAATCGTCGAAGGCGGCGCCCACGACGTTGTCGTGAAGGATTCTCAGCAGAGCGTTTCCTATCGATAAGCGGCTTTCCCAAGAACCGCACCTTGCCGTCCAAACCGTCGCTCGCGTACCAAAGTACGCGTCGCTCCTCTTTCACGGCAATCTGCGGCACTTGGAAAACCCGACCATATTTGGGCGGGTAACAATTAGCGGTTGATTCACAACCACGTTATTTAGATAAAGCGAGATGCCTGCAAGTCGCAGGCATCTCGCTTGTCGTATTTGCTATCATCAGTCAAGTTAACCTTAGGGTCGGTCGGCTTGGCTTTGTTCGCTACAAGTTCCGCACGCAAAGAAGAGCACTAAATGTGCTCTTCGTCTTGCGCAGGACTGTTCGCAGTAGCGAATAAAGCCAAGCCGACCGACCCCAGCTAAGATTAAAGGAGCTGATATGTGCGATTGCACAGATCATAAGGACGAGATCCCTGCCTACGACGCGCAGGCCATTGAGTCCAAGTGGATGAAGGCCTGGGAGGACTCCAACCTCTTTGCCGTCGACACCGACGACAGCAAGCCCAAAAAGTATGTGCTCGAGATGTTCCCGTATCCGTCGGGCGACCTGCACATGGGCCACGCGCGCAACTATACCATCGGCGATGCCATGGCCCGTCAGGCCCGCATGCGCGGCTTTGACGTGCTGCATCCCATCGGCTTTGACGCCTTTGGCCTGCCCGCCGAGAACGCCGCCATCAAGCACAACACGCAGGCTGCCGCCTGGACGTACAAGAACATGGACCAGGCGCTCGCCACGATGAAGCGCATGGGCTTCTCCTACGATCTGGATCGCATGGTCAAGACCTGCAGCCCCGACTACTACCGCTGGGGTCAGTGGATCTTTGAGAAGATGTGGGAAAAGGGCCTGGTCTACCGCAAGAAGAACCCGGTCAACTGGTGCCCCAACTGCAAGACCGTTCTGGCCAACGAGCAGGTCACCGAGGGTAAGTGCTGGCGCTGCGGCACCGAGCCCGAGAAGCGCGACCTTGAGCAGTGGTACTTCAAGATTACCGAGTACTCCCAGGAGCTGCTCGACGACCTGGAGAAGCTCCCCGGCTGGCCCGAGCGCGTCAAGCAGATGCAGGCCAACTGGATCGGTCGCTCCGAGGGCGCCGAGGTTGACTTTACCCTGTGCGACCAGGATGGCGAGCCCATCGAGGGCGACGAGGGCAAGATCACCGTCTTCACCACGCGTGCCGATACGCTCTTTGGCGTGTCCTTCTTCGTCCTGGCTCCCGAGTACGCTCGTCTGCACGAGCTCGTCGAGGGCACGGAGTACGAGGAGGCCGTCACCAAGATCGTCGAGGACTCTAAGCATATCTCTGCAGTCGAGCGTGCCCAGGGCACCCTCGAGAAGCACGGCGCCTTTACCGGCCGCTACGTGGTAAACCCCGTCAACGGCGAGAAGGTCCCCGTGTGGGTTGCCGATTATGTCGTTGCCGACTACGGTACCGGCGCCGTCATGGCCGTTCCCTGCGGCGACCAGCGCGACTTTGAGTTTGCCCGCAAGTACGACCTGCCGATCGTGCCGATCATCCTGGACGATGACGACCGCGCTGCCGTCGAGGCCAGCGGCGAGACCATCGATACCTTCCATGCCGAGACCGTCGACTGGGACTGCGCCCACGCTGCCGAGGGCACGCTCGTCCAGTCCGGCAAGTACACCGGCATGCGCGGCGGCAAGCACTCCGAGGGCGAGGCAGCCATCGTGGCCGACCTCGAGGCCATGGGCTGCGGTCGTCGCAAGGTCGAGTTCCGTCTGCGCGACTGGCTCATCAGCCGCCAGCGTTATTGGGGCAACCCCATCCCGGCCATCCACTGCGAGCACTGCGGCATTGTACCCGTGCCCGAGGACCAGCTGCCGGTGACGCTGCCGGAGAACCTGGACCTGGGCGCCGGCGAGACCCTCGCCGAGTGCAAGGACTTCTACGAGACCACCTGCCCGGTTTGCGGTCGCCCGGCCAAGCGCGAGACCGATACCATGGACACCTTCACCTGCTCCAGCTGGTATTACCTGCGCTACACCGACCCGCATAACACCGAGCTGCCCTTCTCCCGCGAGGCGGCCGACCGTTGGATGCCCGTCGATAACTACATCGGTGGCATCGAGCACGCCATTTTGCACCTGCTCTACAGCCGTTTCTTTACCAAGGCGCTGCGCGACCTGGGCCTGCTGAGCGTGGACGAGCCCTTTACCAACCTGCTGTGCCAGGGCATGGTCAAGGACGAGAACGGCGACACCATGTCCAAGTCCAAGGGCAACGTCGTGCCCCCGAGCTCGGTTATCGAGCCCTACGGCGCCGACACCATGCGTCTGGCGATTTTGTTTATTGCCCCGCCCGAGAAGGACTTCGACTGGGATCCCAAGGCCGTCGAGGGCGCCAACCGCTTTATCAAGCGCGCCTGGCGTATCGTGTGGCAGCTTGTCCAGTCGGGTGACGCCAACGTGGCCTTCGACAAGTCCGTGCTCGACGAGACCGCGATGAAGCTCTACCGCGAGCGTCACCGCACCATTGCCAAGTGCACCGAGGACTTTGATCGCGGCCAGTTCAACACCGCGATCTCGGCCGTCATGGAGCTCGTCAACGCGGCGAGCTCCTACCTCAACGGCACCGAGGGTGCTGACCGCGACAAGGCCCTGTGCTACGGCGTGGCTAAGGACATCGTGAGCGTCCTGGCGCCCATCTGCCCGTTCTGGGCCGACGAGCTGTGGCACGAGGCACTTGGCTGCGAGGGCAACGCCTACACCGCCGCCTGGCCCGACTTCGACCTGGCCGAGTCCATCGAGGACACGGTGCAGATCGTCGTCCAGGTGCTCGGCAAGGTCCGTGGCCGCATTGACGTGGCCCGCGATGCCTCCAACGAGGAAATGCAGGCTGCCGCCGAGGCTGCTGTCGCCAAGTGGACCGAGGGCAAGACGGTCGTCAAGGCCATCTGCGTGCCCGGCAAGCTGGTCAACCTGGTGGTCAAGTAAGCACTGCGAGCATAACTGACGCGTAAAAGACGAGGGGCGATCCAGTTGGGTCGTCCCTCGTTTTGCGCTGTGTGTCCTGTTTGGCTGGTGCCTAGCGCCACCCTCTACGGAATGTGCACCAGGTCCCTAAAGTAGACATTGCCCGTCTGCTCCTCAAACATCCAGATGTTGAGGTAGATATCGTTGAGGTTGCTGTTCACATCAAAGTCCGGATCGTCGAAGGTGCCTACAAAGGTGAGCATCGCGGTCGTTTCTTCGCCTGCGGCGACGGGTTGGCGCATGCGCACGTCGCGGACGACACCGTTGACGTAGGCATAAGCATCGACATCGCCAAACATCATGTCGACATCGGTGTTGTTTGTCACCGCAAAGACCAACACGGCGTCACCGTAGCCATCCGTGTCCTTGCCCACGCAGGCAACATGGACGTTCTCGTCTGCCTCAAGGTCGATGGGGAACTGTTCTTGAGGGTCGGGACCTAAACCCTGGGGATCGACTATATCTTCGTCTATTTTGTCGAAACGCTCCGAAGGCGTCGTTTTCTCGATGGCTTTGGTGCTGCCGAGGTCCGGCTCGCATTGTCCGGTTTTACCATCGATGTTGTTGCAGCCCGCCAGAGCGAACGAGCAGGCAGCGACGACGAGCGCGGTCGCGCAGAGGGTGCCTAGGCGTTTCATGGTGCCTCCTTGCCGTAGAGATACTGGAAGGTTGTACGGTCAATCGTGCGGCAGGCTTTCTCGCTACAGAATGCCTCTCAGCTCTAGTCTGGCCGGTGTGTGCCCAGGGACGGAATGCCCATAGGGCCCGATTGGGTCGGCGCGCTGGGACGCATGGCCCGTTTTGGGGCTTTTGGGGAGCACCGCACAGGAGTCCTCGTCTAATTGTCCTATTCTTGTGGAGAAGCTGTGGGCGCGCTGACCTGCGAATTTCTTTGACGCTTGCACGTTTTCGCAGGTATTGGTATAGTTTGCTTGCAAATGAAGTTGTAATTGAAAGAAGTGGGGTTTCGGCCCCGCTTCTTTTTTGTATGGATGGAGGTGCCGCAATGGTCAAGACCAAGACCGAGCAGGCGATCATCGACGCGCTCGAGGCCGTCGCTCCCCAGCACGATGTCGATATTGTCGACGTTGAGCTCGTGGGCGCCACCAAGGCCCCCTGCGTGCGTGTGCGTATCGAGGGTGCCGAGGGTCAGAGCCTGTCGCTCAACGACGTCACGGCCAATACCAAGTGGGTCGGCGACGTGATCGAGGAGCTCGACCCCATTTCTTCGAGCTACACGCTCGAGGTGTCGAGCCCGGGTATGGCGCGCCCGCTGCGCCGCCCGCGCGACTTTGCCCGCTTTGTGGGCGAGGACTGCGAGCTCACCTCCATCGCCACCGAGGGCCGTCGCAAGTACTCCGGCAAGATTGCCGCCGCGACCGAGACGAACGTGACCCTCGAGCTCGAGGACGGCGAGTCCGTCACCCTCGATTTCTCTGATGTTAAAAAGTGCAAGTTGAAGCCCACCTATGACTTCAAGCCCGCGAAGGAAGGAAACTAACATGGCAGCATCCGACATGATGTCCGCCCTGATGGAGCTTTGCCAGGAGAGGCACATCGACCAGCTCTACCTGATCGACCGCCTGGAGCAGTCGCTCGCCAAGAGCTATGCCGAGATCCTGCATCTTGAGTGGGGCGCCAAGGTGACCATCGACCGCACCACCGGCAAGATCTACGTCTACCGCCTGGAGCCGATCGACGATTCCATGGACGAGGAGGGCAACTTCACCGAGTTCGAGGAGATCGACGTCACCCCCAAGAACACGAGCCGCATCGCCGCCCAGCACGCCAAGGCCGAGATCAACGCCATCGTGCGCAACTCCGCTCGTGAGCAGATCTACGAGGAGTTCTCCGGCCGTATCGGTGACCTCATCAGCGGTACCGTGCTGCAGTCCACGCCCGACTTCACCATCGTCAAGATCCGCGATGGCGTCGAGGCCGAGCTGCCGCATTTTGACCAGCGCCGTTACGAGAACGAGCGTAACGAGCGTCCGATGGGCGAGCGCTACCTGCACAACCAGCACATCAAAGCCGTGATCATCGACGTCCGCGATCCCAACTCCAACCTGCAGCCGGTTCGCGGCGAGCACAGCCGTCCGCCGATCGTCATCTCCCGCACCCACCCCGAGCTCATGCGTCGTCTGTTTGAGCAGGAGGTGCCCGAGATCTATGAGGGCACCGTCCAGATCAAGTCGATTGCCCGCGAGCCCGGCCAGCGCTCCAAGGTCGCCGTCCACTCGCTCGACGACCGCCTGGATCCCGTGGGCGCCTGCGTCGGCCCCAAGGGCAGCCGTGTCCGCGCCGTCGTGGGCGAGCTCCGCGGCGAGCGCGTCGACGTCATCCTGTGGGATGCCGATCCGGCCGTTTACGTCGCCAACGCACTGTCGCCCGCCAAGGTCACCCGCGTCCTCATCGACGAGGAGAAGGCCTATGCCGGCGTCATCGTGCCCGACGACCAGCTTTCGCTCGCCATCGGCAAGGAGGGCCAGAACGCCCGCCTCGCCGCTCGTCTGACCGGCTGGCACATCGACATCAAGTCCGAGACCCTTGCCGCCGACATCCTCAAGAACGTCCCCGTTCACGAGGAGCCCGCCGCCGACCTGATCGGTGACGAGGAGGACGACGATGTCCGTCGCTGCGAGTACGTGTCCGAGGACGGCGTCCAGTGCCGCAACCAGGCCCGTCCGGGCTCCCGTTTCTGCGGTGTCCACGACACCGACGCCTTCGATGATGCGGAGGACCTGATCTAGCGCGCGGTCGCGCCGGGCAGGTCCCGGCGCATCTCCCACGCTCGTTCAGTCTCTAGGCACCCAAGGTGCCAGAAAGGGTAGGTGAAGTCATATGGCAAAAGTCCGTGTGTCCACCCTGGCCAAAGAGTTCGGCATGACCTCCAAGGAACTGATGGGTCATCTCGCCGAAATGAAGATTCCCGCTAAGTCCGCTTCCTCCGCCCTGGAGGACGCTTACGTCGCCATGGTCCGCAAGCAGCTCGCCTCGGTGATCGAGGCCCGCGCCAAGGAAGTCGAGGCCGCCAAGCAGGCCGAGGAGGAGGCAGCCGCCGCCGAGGAGGCAGCGCGCGCTGCCGAGGCCGAGCGTGAGCGCATCGCCGCCGAGAAGGCACGCGAGGAGGAGCGCCGCCAGTTCGCCGCCGCCCAGGCTGCCGAGGAGGCCGCCCGTGCCGAGGCCGAGGCCAAGAAGAAGGCTGAGCAGGAGCGCCTTGCCCGCGAGAAGGAGGAGGCTGCCCGCGAGGCCCAGCGCCGCGCCGTTCCCGCTTCCGACTCCGGTTCGCGCTTCCGTTCGCTGCTCGACCAGATCGCCGCACAGGAGACCGTGCTCAAGGAGAAGAAGGACGCCGAGGCGAAGGCCAAGGCAGAGCGCGCCGCCGAGCGCGGCAACCGTCGCAGCGGCAACAACGAACGTCGCGGTGGCCGTCGTAACGATCGCAACGCCTCCGACAACAACTCCGAGCGCAACGCCTCCGAGAGCCGTCCGCACAGCCATCGCACCAACGCCAGCAACAACGTCGCTGCCGGCATGGACTTCCCCAACCCCGATAAGCAGGGCAAGGGCAAGAAGCGCAAGGGCGGTCACGGCAACGATGAGGACCACTACAGCCGCATGGCTCGCGAGGCCGAGGAGTACAGCCGCGAGAAGGTGCTCGAGGAGGCCCGCGCTGCCGTCGAGGAGGCCTCTCGCGAGTCCACCGGTCGCCGCAAGAAGCGCAAGGAGAAGCGCGAGCGCGAGGCTGCTAAGGCTCAGGAGGAGCGCAAGATTGAGGAGGCGCTGGCCCAGGGCGTGAACCCCGAGGAGCTAGACGCCATCAAGGTCTCCCAGGGCGTTACCGTCCAGGAGCTCGCCGAGGCGCTCGACGTTCCGGCCAACGACATCATCAAGCGCCTGTTCCTGCTGGGCACGCCGCTCACGATGACGCAGTCCATGTCCGACGACCTCGTCGAGCTCGTTGCCGACGACCTGGGCCGTCAGATCAAGATCATCACCCCCGAGGAGGAGAACACCTTCTCGTTCTACGACGATCCCGCCGACCTTAAGCCCCGTGCCCCGGTCGTCACCGTCATGGGTCACGTCGACCACGGCAAGACGAGCCTGCTCGACGCCATTCGTCACACCGGCGTCGCTGCCGGCGAGGCGGGCGGCATTACCCAGGCCATCGGTGCTTCGCAGGTCATGATCAACGACCGCAAGATCACCTTCATCGATACCCCGGGCCACGCCACCTTTACGGCCATGCGTGCCCGCGGCGCCAAGGTGACCGACATTGTCATCCTGATCGTGGCTGCCGACGACGGCGTCATGCCTCAGACCATCGAGTCGATCAACCACGCCAAGGCCGCCGGCGTACCCATCGTCGTCGCCGTCAATAAGATTGATAAGCCGGGCGCCAATCCCGACCGCGTGCGCCAGGAGCTCACCGAGTACGGCATCATCCCCGAGGAGTGGGGCGGACAGAACATGTTCGTCAACATCTCGGCCAAGCAGAAGATCGGTATCGACGACCTGCTCGAGACCGTGCTGCTCCAGGCCGACGTGCTCGAGCTCAAGGCCAACCCGGACACCTTTGCCTCCGGTAACGTCCTCGAGGCTAAGCTCGACAAGGGCCGCGGCTCGGTTGCTACCGTGCTGGTGACCCGCGGTACCCTGCACGTGGGCGATACGCTGGTCGCCGGCCTTACCTATGGCCGCGTCCGCGCCATGCTCGATCCCAAGGGCAACGCCGTCACCGAGGCCGGCCCCTCCGATGCCGTCGAGATCTTGGGCCTTCAGTCCGTGCCCAACGCCGGCGACGAGTTCCGCGTTTTCGAGGACGAGCGCGAGGCTCGCGCCCTGGCCGATGAGCGTTCGCTTAAGGCACGTATCGAGGAGCAGAGCCGCGTGAAGCACGTCACGCTCGAGAACCTCTTCGAGACCATCGCCGACGCCGAGGTCAAGGAGCTCAACCTGATCATCAAGGCCGACGTCCAGGGTTCCATCGAGGCCCTTCAGGACTCGCTCGACAAGATGGATCAGTCCGAGGTCCGCATCAACACGATCCACTCCGCCGTCGGCGCCATCAACGAGACCGACGTCGTCCTGGCCGATGCCTCCAACGCCATCATCATCGGCTTTGGCGTGCGTCCCGACGGCAAGGCCCGCTCCGCCGCCGAGCGCGAGGGCGTCGAGATCCGTTGCTACGACGTTATCTACAAGTGCCTCGAGGAGCTCGATGCTGCCCGTATCGGCATGCTCAAGCCCACCGAGGTCGAGGTTTCCACGGGTACCGCGACCGTCCTGGACACCTTCAAGGTGCCCAAAGTCGGTATCGCCGCCGGTGTCCGCGTGGAGGAGGGTGAGATCGCCGCGACCGATTCCGTGCGCCTGGTGCGTGACGGCATCGTGGTCTTCAACGGCAAGATCGCCTCGATGCGCCACTACAAGGACGAGGCCAAGAGCCTCAAGAGCGGTTCCGAGGGCGGCATTGGCCTGGAGAACTTCCAGGACATCAAGCCCGGCGACCAGATCGAGGGTTACCGCATCGACCAAGTTGCCCGCACCGAGTAGGGGGTAGCGCTATGAAGCAAACGCAGGCAACCCGCCGTTTGGGCGAGCAGCTTCGCGAGAAGCTCGGTTATATCCTGCTCTTTGAGGTTTCCGATCCGCGTCTCGACCTGGTCACCCTGACCGCGGTCGAGGTCGCGGTAGACCGTTCGTTCGCGCGCGTGTATGTGTCGTGTGATGCGAGCCGCTACGATGAGGTCATGGAGGCTCTCGCCAGCGCCAAGGGCCGTATTCGCAGCCTGTTGGCTCGCTCGCTCGATTGGCGCGTCACGCCCGAGCTCGATTTTCGCATCGATCGCTCGACCGATGAGGCCGAGCGCATCACGCGTGCGCTGGAAAACGTTCCGGCCACGCTTGCGATCGAAAAGGACGAGGACGGCTACCCCATAGCGGATGCCGTCCAGGAGGCAGCTTTAGATGACTAATTCCGCCGATCTCGCCTCGTGCGAGTCTGCAGATATTAAACGACGCATCCTCGAGCTCATCGAGGGTGCGTCCTCCATTGCGATCTCGGGTCACACCTCTCCCGACGGCGATGCCCTGGGCTCCGTGTTGGGCCTGGGCCTTTCGCTTATGAAGGTGTTCCCCGACAAGGACATCGCCCTGCTGCTGGCAGATGACGATCCCGTTCCTCGCATCTACCGTTTTATGGAGGGCGCCGATCTGCTGGTGCCGGCATCTACCTACACCGGCAACCCGGACCTGTTCATCTCGGTGGACGTGCCGGTCGTCGAGCGCCTCAATAATTCCGCCGAGGTGTTGCGTCGTTCGGCCCATGTGGCGTGCTTTGACCATCACCCAGCGCGCGAGGAGTTTGCCGAGGTCAGCCTTAGGTGTGTCAATGCCGCTGCTTGCGCCATGATTATCGACCGCTTTTTGGCCGATTGCGGCATTACTGCAAGCGACAGCATTGCGACCTGCCTGCTGTGCGGCCTGGTCACCGATACCGGTCGTTTTCAGTATCAGAACGCAGACGCCGCCGCGTTTCATGCCGCCTCGCGTCTGGTGGCGCACGGTGCCGATCCGGCTCGCGTCGCGCTCGAGGTCTATCAGAGCATGCGTGTCGAGTTCTTGCACCTTAAGTCCATTGTCATGGGTCGCATTAAGACGGTCGCGCACGGGCGCGTGGCATATAGCTACGCGTATGAGAGTGACCTCAAGGAATGCGGCGTCACCTCGGATGAGTGCGACGGCCTGGTCGATGTGGTGCGCTCGGTGATGGGCGTCGAGGTCTGCCTGTTCCTTAAGGGCATCGAGGGCGATACCAAGGTGCGCGGCAACCTGCGCTCCAAGGGCGAACTTGATGTTTCCGAGATTGCGGCCAACTTTGGCGGAGGTGGGCACCACGCTGCCGCCGGCTTTACCAACGCCGGAACGATTTCCGAGACGCTCACCGCGGCACTTCCCATGCTGGCCGAGCTGGTAGGGGAGGATCCCGCTTCGGTGACCGTCGAGCTCTAACTTTTTGGATGGTACATGGCTCGTCGTACACCTTCTCAACTTAATCTGCTGCTCGCCGTCGATAAGCCGGTGGGCTGCACGTCCCACGACGTGGTTTCGCAATGCCGACGCGCCCTCCATGAGCGGCGCGTCGGTCATGCCGGAACGCTCGACCCCATGGCATCGGGTGTCATGGTGGTGGGCGTGGGCCAGGCAACGCGTCTGCTGGGCATGCTCACGCTCGATACCAAAAGCTACGTCGCCGACATTTCGTTTGGCGTCGAGACCAATACCGATGATGCGGAGGGCGAGTCCGTTCGCACGGTGCCCATTACTGCCGACTTGCGCGATCCGGCCTATGCCCGCGAGCGCCTGTGCGCCATGCTGGGCCCGCAGATGCAGGTACCGCCGGCGTTTTCGGCCATTTCGGTCAACGGCGTGCGCGCCTATAAGGCTGCGCGCGAAGGTAACGCCGTTGAGTTGCCCCCGCGTCCGGTCGAGGTGTACTCCGCTGACCTGATTGCCGTGAGCGGCGAGGGCGACGTTTGCGTTTGGACCGTGGCGTTTTCGGTGAGTAAGGGCACCTATATCCGTGCGCTCGCTCGCGACCTGGGTCGTGCCTGCGACAACGCGGCGCATATTTCTGCTTTGCGCCGTACGGCCTCCGGTGTTGTTTCCATCGGTGCCTGCCATGCGGTCGAGGAACTTTCTGCCGAGTCCGCTGCCGGCTTTGCCCTGGATCCCGTTGCGGCACTGGGCGCCACGCGCGTCGACTTGCCGGGTGATCTTGCCGACGATCTGCTGTGCGGACGTCGTATTCCTATTGAGCGCGCGCTTGCGAGCTTCGATGCGTCGAAGGCGCCGTTTGCGCTGGTGCTCGATGGCGGGCTCAAGGCGCTTGCCCGTATCGAGGGCGGCCGCTTTGTTATGGAGCATGTCTTTCCGCAGGCGATCGGCGGTGTTCGATGATGCTGGCCTCCCACGAGCTCGCGCGTATTTTTTTCGCGGGCGAGTCGGATGAGGCCCGCATCGTTCCCGCCGATGCGTTTGATGATTGCGCGTGCCTGGGTGCCGCGTCGATCGCCATCGGCGTGTTCGACGGCGTGCATCGGGGGCATCACGAACTGATCGACGCGGTCGTTTGCGATGCGCGCAACCACGGCTGCAAGGCGGTCGTGGTCACCTTCGATCCCGACCCGGACGTGGTGGTGAGCCCCTCGCCCGCTCAAAAACTGATGACGACGGCCGACCGTCTGCATGCCCTGGCTCTCACCGGGGTCGATGCGGTCGTAGCCGTTCCCTTTACTCCTGCGGTGGCGGCACTCGACCACGTAGGCTTTCTTAAGCTGCTGTCGTGCGTCGTCGATATCCGCTCGATTCGCGTGGGTAGCGACTTTAGGTTGGGCCGCGGCGGTGCCTCGGGCGTTGCCGAGATGCAGGCATGGGGAGCCGAGCGCGGCGTTGATGTCTATGGCCACGAGCTGCTGTGCGTCGATGGGCAGACGATCTGCGCCACCCGTATTCGTCAGGAGCTCCGCCAGGGACATGTTGAGCTTGCCGCCGAGCTGCTCGGTCGCCCGTACATGCTGCGAGGTATTGTTGCCGGCGGTCGTCATCAGGGTTCCGACATGGGTTTTCCCACGGCAAACATCCAGGTGCCCGAGGGCATCCAGGTTCCTGCCGATGGCGTCTACGAGGGCCTGGTGCTGGTCGACGATACTGTGTGGCCCGCTGCCGTCAATGTGGGCCTGCCGCCGACGTATGCCGACGATGCCGCCTCGGCGCATCTCGAGGCCAACTTGATCGGGTATGCGGGCGACCTGTACGGTGCCTCGGTGTCACTGGCGTTTACGCGTTGGCTGCGCCCCTCGCGTGTGTTCGATTCGCTGGACGAGCTTATCGCGACCGTCGAGGGTAATATTGACGATATCCGTCATCATTTGGGTGAGCAGGGGGTGAGCATCCGTGATTAGCGATGAGGAAAAAGACCAGGTGCGCGCTGCGTCCGACCTGGTTGCCATCGTGCAGGAAACGGTTGAGCTCAAGCCCCGCGGCCATGAGTTTTGGGGTTGCTGCCCCTTCCATGGCGAAAAGACCCCGTCGTTTCACATTATCCCCGCCACGCAGGTGTGGCACTGCTTTGGCTGTGGCGAGGGCGGCGACGTCTTCTCCTACATCATGAAGCGCGAGAACCTGAGCTTTCCCGAGTCGATTCGCTACCTGGCCGACCGTGCCGGTATTGAGCTGCACGATACCGGTGCTTATCGCGAGCGCGGCACCAAGCGCGCCCGCATCTATGACCTGTGCGCCGAGACCGCCCAGTTCTATCACACCATGCTTATGCGCGGTAAGGACAGCCGTCCGCGCGAGTATTTCGCCAGCCGCGGTATGGGCGGCGACGTCTGCCGCCGCTACTGCTTGGGCTTTGCGCCGGGTCGCAACGCGCTGGTGTCGCATCTGTCGCAGGCTGGCTTTACCCCGCAGGAGATGATCGACGCTAACGTGGCCGTGAGCCGTGGGCGCGGGCAGCTTGCCGACCGTTTTTACGACCGCGTGATGTTTCCCATTTTTGATGAGCAGGGTCATAACATCGCCTTTGGCGGGCGCATTATGGGCGACGGCCAGCCTAAGTACCTCAACACCGCCGAGACGAGCGTGTTCCATAAAAAGCGAAACCTCTACGGCTTTAACTGGGCTAAGGAGTTTATCGTCGCGCAGGATACCGCTATCGTGGTGGAGGGATATACCGACTGTATCGCCTGCTGGGAGGCGGGGATCAAAAACGTCGTCGCCACGCTGGGCACGGCGCTGACGGAACATCATGTAAAGACGCTCACCCGTTTTGCCAAGCGCATTGTATATATGTTCGATGGCGACGCCGCCGGTCAAAAGGCCGCGCGACGCGCGATTCAGTTTATCGAGCAGGATTCGATGGACCTGCGCTGCGTGGTGCTTCCCGACGACAACGACCCCATGGAGTTCATCACGGCGCATGGTGGCGAGGCGCTGCAGGCGCGCATCGACGCCGCCGAACCCCTCATGGACTTTGTGTACCGCTCACTGCAGGAGTCGAGCGACATTACCACCCCGGGCGGCCGCGCCAAGGCCCTCGAGGATGCGCTGACGCTCATCTATCCGCTGCGCGATAGTTACATGATCGATACGTACTTTATCCAGATTGCCGACCTGCTGGGGTTGGATCTGGAGACGGTGCGTTCGAGCTCAGGCCGTGTGTTTCGCGATGTTGCCAAGCGTGAGGACGCCGAGCGTCGTCGCGAGCAGAACTACGAGCGCCAGCGGGCGCAGGCCGAGCGCGCAGGCAGCGCAGGCGGTCGGGCGTCTGGTTCGCAGGGGGTGTCTCGCGGCACCTGGGCGTCGGGTGCGACGCCGCCGGTGTCCACACCGGTCGAGGAAGAGCCGTACGACTATGTGCCGCTCGAGGCCTATGGGGCCGCGCCGGTCGAGGTCGTCGACGACATGCCTCCGATCGATGTGCCGGTTGGCATGGATGGCGCGGCGCCGGTTGCCGGTGCAACGGACGCGTCTGTGGCACCGACGATGCCGATCGTGCTGACCGACCTGGAACGAAAGTCTTTGGCGGGGGAGCGCGAGCTGCTGACGATGCTCACGAGCTATCCCGACCTGTTCCGCACGTATGCCGACCGCATCTGCTCGATCGAGTGGGTGGATCCGCGCCACGAGTCCATCGCGTGGGCCGTGCTCGCGACGCCGCCGGGCACCGACCCCACGGCGTGTATGGATGCGGCGCGCGCGGTGTGTCCCGAGGCGGCGTCGCTTGTCAGCGCCGGACGCATTTCATCGACGAGTAAGCACCCCACCGAGACGAACATCGTGTTTATGCTCGATACCCTCGAGCTCTACACCATCAAGCGCCGCATGCGCGCCGCGCAGGCAAAGCTTCGTCAGGACCGGTCACTCGACGATGAGGCGCGCCGTGTGCTGACGATGCAGGCGATGCAAGATTCTCAGCGCCAGCGCGAGCTCCAAAAGTCGATCGGCGGCGTGGCTGACCCGTTCCGTTTGATCGGTTTGGAGACAGCGGGCGCCGATCAGGCCTAGATGTTGTGGTCAACCAGCGTATTCGCGCCTATATCCAGTCTGAATTTTGGGTATAGACGTCAATGTGTGTGCTAAAGTAATGAGTCCTGTGGACTATGAAGGGAGAATCTGTGCCAAAAAAGAGTGAGAGCACGGGTACTGGGCTGGAATCCTACGTTGCAAAGCTCATGGGCAACGGCTCAAACAGGACTTCGGTAACCGAGGACGAGATTCAGGTCGCCCTGAAGGATATCGATGTGTCTGACGAGCAGCTCAACGCGGTGTATTCCGCGCTGCGCAACAGCGGCATCCAGATTATCTCCGCGAGCGGAAACGACGACGCCCCCATGGACGTCGACGATGACGATAACGATAGCGATACCGACGATTTCGATGACGACGAGCACGATTCCGGCTCGCTCGACGATCACGAGCTTAAGATGGCCCGTCAGGCCGACGCCGAGATGGGTTCTTCCAAGAGCAAGAAGAAGCGCACCGTGCGCACGTCCCGTTCGCGTTCGCGCGTGCGTGGCATCGATGCCTCCACGGTGATGCTGACCGGCGACCCGGTTCGTATGTACCTTAAGGAGATCGGTAAGGTCGACCTGCTGACCGCTTCCGAAGAGGTCGATCTGGCCATGAAGATCGAGGCTGGCCTTGACGCCACCGAGAAGCTCGAGGCTGCCGAGGCGGGCGAGATCGAGCTCACCCGCGCCGAGATGCGTCGCCTGACCCGTATTGAGAACGTGGGTCTCGAGGCCAAGCAGGCGCTCATCAGCGCCAACCTGCGCCTGGTCGTCTCCATCGCCAAGCGCTATGTCGGCCGCGGCATGCTGTTCCTGGACCTGATCCAGGAGGGCAACCTCGGTCTGATCCGCGCCGTCGAGAAGTTCGACTACCAGAAGGGCTTTAAGTTCTCCACGTACGCCACGTGGTGGATCCGTCAGGCCATCACGCGTGCGATTGCCGACCAGGCCCGTACCATCCGTATTCCCGTACACATGGTCGAGACCATCAACAAGCTCGTCCGCGTGCAGCGTCAGCTTCTCCAGGACCTGGGTCGCGACCCGACCCCCGAGGAGATCGGTGCCGAGATGGACATGAGTGCCGACCGCGTCCGCGAGATCCAGAAGATCTCGCAGGAGCCCGTGTCTCTCGAGACCCCTATCGGCGAGGAAGAGGATTCCCAGCTGGGAGACTTCATCGAGGACTCCCAGGCTATCGTTCCGCCCGATGCCGCCAGCTTCTCCATGCTGCAGGAGCAGCTCACCCAGGTGCTCGACTCGCTTGCCGATCGTGAGCGCAAGGTTATCGAGCTGCGCTTTGGCCTTGTCGACGGACATCCCCGCACGCTCGAGGAAGTCGGCCGCGAGTTTGGCGTCACGCGCGAGCGTATCCGCCAGATCGAGTCCAAGACCCTGGCCAAGCTCCGCCATCCCAGCCGTAGTAGCAAGCTGAAGGACTATATCGAAAGCTAGTCAAGCAAGAAGCGCCCTCAAGTACATCCGCTTGGGGGCGCTTTCATGTAGTCGTTGGGGACGTTCTTAAGCGACTAGGTCGGAAAAATTCTCAAAAAAGTTCTTGCCCTGAGCTGATTCGTCCGTATAATAAACTTCGTTGCTTGAGAGCACGCACCTATTCCTCGGTAGCTCAATGGTAGAGCACGCGGCTGTTAACCGCGCTGTTGTAGGTTCGAGTCCTACCCGGGGAGCCAGAATTTCCAGCCCTTTCTGTTGGGCTTTAAATTCCTCGGTAGCTCAATGGTAGAGCACGCGGCTGTTAACCGCGCTGTTGTAGGTTCGAGTCCTACCCGGGGAGCCAGGTTGTAAGACCCGTCGCTTATGCGGCGGGTTTTTTCTTGCCGCGATAGACTGGCGCGAACGTTGCCATATCAACATTTCGTGTCGAGGATGTAATCCCGCGACCCACCACCTCAACATGGCGCGCTCGTTGTAGAATATTGCAATGATTGCTCCCACGAGATGGTGCCGCGAGCACCAGATAAGGAGATTCTTGTGTCTGAGACCATTAACGGCAGCCTGAGCGTCTCGAACGACGTTATTGCCGATATTGCCGGTTATGCCGCGATGACGTGCTATGGCGTCGTCGGTATGGCCGAACAGCTCCAGGGCGCCGAGAGCGTACGTCTGCTTGCCGGTCAGCGCCTTCGCAAGGGCGTGCTTGTCTCCGCCGACGAGAACGGCCTTACGGTCGATCTTCACGTCGTGCTCGAGAACGGCGTCAACATGAAGTCCGTCTGCCACAATCTTTCGAGCTCCGTTGCCTTCACCCTGCAGGAGATCGCCCAGATCGATCCTGCCAGTCTTAAGATCGGCATCCACATCGACGCGCTCAAGAGCCGTCTGAACTAGCATCCGAAAACGGAGATTCAAATACCCATGATTGCAAAGACCATTCGCACCTGTTTTCCGATCGCTGCGGCTGCCGTTTCCGACAAGGCCGAGGAGATCAACAAGCTCAACGTCTTCCCCGTACCCGACGGCGACACCGGCACCAACATGTCGCTCACGCTTGCCTCGGTGACCAAGGAGCTTTCCGCCCTTCCCGCCGATGCCGATATGGAGGCCATCGCCGGCGCCATCACCCACGGATCCCTGATGGGTGCCCGCGGCAACTCCGGCGTCATCACCTCGCAGATCCTGCGCGGCGTGGCCGAGGGCCTCGTCTCTGCCGACGAGCCCATCACGTCTGCCAACATCGCTTTCGCCTTCCGTCGCGCCGTCAAGGTCGCCTTCCAGGCTGTCCGTAAGCCCATCGAGGGCACGATCCTCACGGTCCTGCGCGATGTCTCGACCAAGGCCGATGAGTGCGAGAAGAAGAAGTTCTCGGCCGAGGACGCTCTCGATGCCATCGTCGTCGAGGCCTATCAGTCCGTCGCCCGCACGCCCGACCTGCTGCCCGTTCTGAAAGAGAACGGCGTAGTCGACTCCGGCGCCTTTGGCTTTGCCATCTTCTTGGAGAACTTTGTTGCCGCCGCTCTTGGCCGCAGCACCGTAGTCGAGGATTTCTCCGCCACGTTTGATTCCGCCGGCTCTGCCCGCGACGCGGCCCTTGGTCGCGTTGAGATCGAGGCCAACGACGACTGGGAGGGCTCGGAGTTCCGCTACTGCAACGAGTTCCTCTTTAAGGCCGACGCTCCTTTTGACGAGGACGAGTGCCTTAAGTTCCTGGGTTCCATGGGCGACTGCGAGCTGCTCGTGGGTGCCTACCCCGACTACAAGATCCACGTGCACTCCAACACCCCCAACCTGGTGCTCGAGCACATGCTGCAGCTCGGTCAGATCTACGAGGTCTTTATTCACAACATGGAGATGGAGGCCCACGACCGTACCGCCAAGATTCATGAGGATCAGGAGAAGGCCGCCGAGCCCGCCAAGGCGTTGGGCTTTGTCGCCGTTGCCGCTGGTTCGGGCGAGGCCGATATCCTCAAGTCCCTCGGCGTCGACGTGATCGTCTCGGGTGGCCAGACCATGAACCCCTCGACCGCCGACCTGCTGGGCGCGGTGGACCAGGTCAACGCGACCTCGGTCATTATCCTGCCCAATAACGGCAACATCCGCATGGCTGCCGAGGCCGCCGCTTCTGCTTGCACCGACAAGAAGGTCGCCGTCGTTCCCACCAAGACCGTCCCGCAGGCGTTCTCCGCACTGTTCGCGGTCCTGCCCGATTCCGAGCTCGAGGACGCCGTTGCCGCTATGGTCGACGCCATCAGCGAAGTTCGCGATGGCGAGGTTACCCGTGCCGTGCGCGATTCCAGTGCCTCTGACGGCTCTCCGATTCACTCCGGTGACGTCATGGGTATCATTGCCGGTTCCATCGACGTGGTCGGCTCCGATGTTAAGCAGGTCACGCTCGACTGCATCAACCGCATGCAGGAGGAAGAGGAGGGCGATGCGCTGACGATTCTGGCCGGCGAGGAGCTGTCCGATGAGGCCTTCCAGGAGATCGTCGACGCCATCGAGGAGGCTCAGCCCGACTTGGAGATCGACGCTCATCGTGGCGAGCAGCCGCTCTATCCCGTGATCTTCTCGATCGAGTAGGCATCTGCCCATGTCCGAGCTGTGCTCCGTGCCGCGCGTCTCGGAGCGCTTTGCCCAGAGCAATGCGCTCGACGAGGATATCGCGCGACTCAAATATGTTTCGGGTAAACGTGAGGAGGCCCTTCGCCGTCTGGGAATTCGGACGGTGGGGGACCTCCTTCTCCATATCCCTCACCGATATCTCGACTTTACGCGCTCCTGGTCCATTGAGATGGCGCCCATCGGTACCGTGTGCACGATTGTCGCCACGGTCGATCGTATCGTTCAAAAGCAGCCCCGTCCGCGTATGCAGGTGACCGAGGTCTCGCTGGTGGACGAGACGGGGGTGCTGCAAGTCGCCTTTTTCCGTCAGCCCTGGATTGCCCAGCAATTTAAGCAGGGCGACCGCCTGGCCGTGATGGGTAAGGTCGAGTTTGCCTACGGCTTTAAGCAGATGGCCTCTCCGCATTTCGAAAAGCTCGAGGAAGGACGTGCCGCGGGTACTATCCTGCCGGTCCATTACGTGAGCGATGGCGTGAGCCAGGCATGGATGCGCCGCATCGTTAGCGGTGCGCTCGAGGTTGTCGGCAATCCCTTCGACCCGATTCCCGCCCGCTTACGCGCCAAGCGCCGCCTGATGAGCAATGCCCGCGCGCTGCGCTCAATTCACTTTCCCTCGAGCATGGCCGAGCGCGATATCGCGCGCCGCCGCCTTGCCTATGAGGAGTGCCTCTGCCTTCAGCTGGCGCTGCGCCTGCGCAACGACGGCGGCTTGGTCGAAGTCGCTCCCTACGCCCATACCGCGGGCGAGCACCTGGCGGCGCTCAGGGAAGCCCTACCGTTTTCGCTGAGCGACGAGCAGGAGGGCGCGTTCCAAGACATCCTGAACGATATGCGTGATGGCGGGCGCGTGATGAACCGCCTGCTTCTGGGCGACGTCGGTACCGGCAAGACGGCCGTCGCCGCCTGCGCGCTGGCTGTCGCGGCCGATTCGGGCACCCAGTCCTGCGTTATGGCGCCAACGGGCGTGCTGGCGCGCCAATATGCCGATAAGACCGGTCCCTTGCTCTCGCAGGCTGGTATGTCCTGGGCGCTCCTGACGGGTGCCACGCCGGCGGCCGAGCGCGAGCAGATCCATGCGCAGTTGGAATCGGGCGAGCTTGACGTCCTCTTTGGCACTCACGCGGTCCTTTCGGATGACGTGGCGTTTAAGCATCTTTCGCTTGTCGTCATCGACGAGCAGCACCGCTTTGGTGTGGGTCAGCGCAATGCCCTGCGTGCCAAGGGCCCGGGTGCCGATCTGCTTGTTATGACGGCGACACCGATTCCGCGCACGTTGGCGCTCTCGGTCTACGGCGACCTGGACACGAGCATCATCCGCCATCGGCCTGTTCCGGGGGCGGGCGTTACGACGCGCGTGCTCACCGAGTCGAGCCGCGACCTTGCCTACGGCGCCATTCGCGAGGCGCGCGAAAAGGGCCAGCAGGCCTACGTGATTTGCCCGC
The DNA here is from genome assembly GCF_003469185.1 of Collinsella sp. AM34-10. GTDB lineage: Bacteria > Actinomycetota > Coriobacteriia > Coriobacteriales > Coriobacteriaceae > Collinsella. The sequence goes on from NZ_QSIL01000003.1 coordinate 157,637, forward strand.
TCGTGGAGCCGAGTGACTCGGCCGATGAGCTGGAAGACGTGCCCGGTATCGCCCGCGACGACGAGGGCCGCGTGACCGTCCCCGTGCCGCTGCACGATACGGCAACCGAGCTCGAACGACTGCGTCTGGCCCTGCCGGGACTTACCATCGAGCGCCTTCACGGCCGCATGCCGGCGGGGGAGAAGGACCGGGTCATCGATGCCTTTAAGCGTGGCGAGATTGATGTGCTCGTCTCGACCACGGTGGTCGAGGTGGGCGTCGACGTGCCCAACGCCACCGTCATGGTCATCGAGAACGGCGAGCGCTTTGGATTGGCGGCCCTGCACCAACTGCGCGGTCGCGTGGGCCGTGGCAGCGTGTCGGGCACCTGCCTGGTCATGACGCACTCCAAGGGCAATGGCGGCGCATCGGCGGCGCAAGACCGTCTCCAGTCGCTCGAAAAGACCTCGGACGGCTTTACGCTCGCCCAGATGGACCTGCGCCTGCGCCACGAGGGCGAAATCCTGGGCTACCGTCAGCACGGCGGCGTGACCTTGCGCTTTGTGGACCTGGATGCCGACGAGGATCTTATCGAATGGGCCCATTTGGACGCGGTCGAGCTCTTGCGGTATGCTTGCAACCTTGACTCCGTGGCGACGCGCCCCTTGCGCGACGCGGTCGCCACACGCTATCGACATATCTTTAAGGAGGTCAGCGGAGGATGAGAATCATCGGCGGTGAATGGCGCGGCCGCAAGATCGAAGAGCCGCGTGGGCGCGATGTCACCCGTCCCACGACCGATCGCGTGCGCGAGGCATGTGCTTCCATGGTCATGTCGGCGTTCGACTTCGATTTGGACGAGGTCCGCGTGCTGGATGCCTTTGGCGGCTCCGGCGCCCTGGGAATCGAGATGCTCTCGCGTGGCGCCCGCTCGCTCACCACGTTCGAGATCGATCGCAATGCCGCTCGTCTGATCACCAAGAATATCGAGTCGCTGTGCCGCGACCGCTCGCGCTGGCGCGTCGTTACCGGCGATGTGCTGGCGAGCGCTTCGCGCGGCCGCGTGCCAGGTGGTCCTTTTGATCTGGTCCTGCTCGATCCACCGTATGCCTTTGGCGCCGAGCCGGTCGAGGAGCTGCTGCAAAATTTTTCCCAGCAGGGACTGCTGACGCCCGGGGCCTTTGCCCTGTTTGAGCATGCCGCAACCGATGCGGGCGCTCATCCAGCTGGTTTTGAGACTGTACGAGAGAAGCGCTACGGCATTACCTCGGTTGACTTGCTGCACTGGGTGACCGAGGACGAGAGCGACCATGCTGACGAGAACGAAAATGACGAGGATGCGCCTTCGGAGGACACCCATGAATGACACCATCAACCGCGTGATCGTCCCGGGCACCTTCGATCCCATCACCTTTGGCCATATTGACGTGATCCGCCGAGCCCGCCGCATCTTTCCCAGCGTGATCGTCGCCGTGGCCGAATCGCAGGGTAAAAACGGCGTGGGCACCACCTTTATGCTCGACGAGCGCGTGGCGCTGGCCCGCGAGGCCCTCGGCGATTTGGACGGCGTCGAGGTGCTGCCCTTCACCGGCCTGCTGGTCGACTTTGCACGTGAGCAGGGGGCAGGTGCCGTCGTTAAGGGTCTGCGCGCCATGACCGACTTTGAATACGAGCTGCAGCAGGCCGACCTCAACTATCGCCTGGATTGCGAGCTGGAGTCCATCTTTGTCATGAGTGCTCCGCAGTACGGGTACATCTCGAGCTCGGTGGTGCGCCAGATCGCTTCGCTTGGCAGCGATGTATCGACGTTTGTGCCGCCCAACGTGGTCGCAGCGCTCAAACATCGCTTTTCGTGACGTTTTTTATTGCCTGGTGGCATGTGGTAAACTAACACGATGATATGTTACCTATGAAAGGAGACCGGATGCCGGGCGAGAATTTTCCTGGCGACAGGATCGTGAGTCTTGTCGACGAGCTCGAGGGGCTCATCGAAGAGGCTAAGACGCCGTTCGGCAAGAACGCCCAGATGAAGGTTATCGACGCCGACGTCTTCTTTAACATCCTCGATGAGATCCGCATGAGCTATCCCGAGGAGTGGCAGAAGTCCCGCCGTATCCTCAAAGAGCGCGAGGAGCTTATGGCCTCCGCCGCCGCTCAGGCCGATTCCATCATTGCCGATGCTCAGCAGCAGGCGCTCACCATTGCCGGTGAGCAGGAAATTGTCCGCTTGGCACAGCAGCAGGCCGACGACATCCGCGACCGTGCCCAGCAGTACGAGCGCGAGACGCGCTATGCCGCCGAGGATTACGCCGAGCAGGTCTTTACGCACCTCGAGGAGAACCTTAAGAGCCTGACCGGCACCGTCACCCGTTGCCGTCAGCAGCTCAACGAGGGCGCCGCTCAGCAGAACGGTCAGTGGTAATGGCCGAGTTCCCGAGCGTAACCGTCGATCTTTCCGAGCAGCTCGAGTTTCCCGGAGACTCATACCCGCTGACCGGCAAGGTCGATGTCGCCACCTACACGGTGGGCGAGAAGGAGTACCAGCTGCAGGACGGCATTGACTACGACGTGGTCTTTACCAACGCCGGTACCGGTGTTCTGCTTTCGGGCATGGTCCGCGCTCACGCCACCGGCGAGTGCGATCGCTGCCTGGAGCCCGCCTCGTTTGATATCGCAGGCGAGATCGAGGAGTTCTACCTCTTTGAGGAGCCCGAGGACCCCGAGGCCTACGAAGACGGCTACGAGTTGCTGGGCGAGGATCGCATCGTCGATCTGGGTGAGCCCATCAACGACGCGGTCGTCATGGACACGCCGTTCGTTGTCCTGTGCAAGCCCGATTGCCGCGGCCTTTGCCCCACCTGCGGCAACAATCTCAACGTCGAGCAATGTGAGTGCGCCGCCAAGGCGGAGGCCGAATGGGCCGCTGCCACGGAAAATCCATTTGCAGCATTGAAGAATCTCAAGCTTGACGAGTAAAACTGTGGTAGTATCGCTACTTGCGCGTAATCGCCACACTGGATAGTTCATAAGGAAGGTCACTATGCCCGTACCTAAACAAAAGCAGGGTCGTATCCGCACCCATACCCGTCGTTCCGCCAACATGAAGATCTCGGCTGCGGCTCAGTCCACGTGCCCCCGTTGCGGCGCTGTTAAGCTCCCGCACCACGTGTGCCCCAACTGCGGTTTCTACAAGGACCGCGAGGTTATCGTTACCGAGTAACTGTATACTCTGGATACGATGCCGTTCCAACTGGAACCACAATGGCCGGCTCAATGAGTCGGCCATTTTTGTATAAGGAGCATATGAAATGAGTAACGTTCGCGTTTGTGTAGACGTTGTGGGCGGAGACGAGAGGCCCCAGGTTGTCCTCGACGGTATCGAGGCTGCGCTTGCGGCAGATCCCGAGATTGAGGTCTTGGCCGTCGGTCCCGCTGAAATCGTCAACCCCTTTGCAGCGGCGCATGCCCGCGTGGAGGCCTTGGAGGCCCCCGACGTCATCAGCATGGAGGACGATCCCATCCGCGCCGTGATGACTAAGCGCAAGTCCTCGATCGTGCTTGCATGCCGTGCCATTAAGAAGGGCAATGCGGACGCGTTTTTCTCGGCCGGCTCGACCGGTGCCATGACCGCTGCCGCCACGGCCTACGTCACGCCGTTTAGGTATTTGGCGGAGGGCAAGAAGCAGCCGGTCCGTCCGTGCCTGACTAACGCACTGCCTAATCGCGCCGGCGGCCTGACGGTGCTGTGCGATATGGGCGCCAATCCCGATGTCACGGTGGACGACATGGTGCGTTTCGCCCAGATGGGTGCTGCCTATGCCCGCGTGGTTTTGGACATTGAGCATCCGCGTGTGGGCCTGCTTGCCAACGGCACCGAGGACGAGAAGGGCTCCAACTTTACCAAGGCGTGCTTCCCGGCCATGAAGGCCGCGGTTCCCGGCTTTGTGGGCAACTGCGAGGGCACCGATCTTACGTCGGGCAATTTTGACGTCGTGGTCGCCGACGGTATGTCGGGCAATATTGCGCTCAAGGCCACCGAGGGCGCTGCCAAGTTTTTGCTGCAGGAGCTCAAGGGTGCCTTTATGTCTTCGCTCGGCACCAAGATCGCCGCGCTGCTCATCAAAAAGCAGATGCGCCAGATTAAGGCCAAGCTTTCGGGCGACGCCAAGGGCGGCGCGATTCTGCTGGGCCTGCGCGGCGTCGTGTTGATCGGCCACGGTGCCACGTCGGTCGAGGCCGTCAAGAACGGTACGCTTGCCGCGGCCCAGGCCGTGCGCGCCGGGCTTGTCCAGGACGTTGCCAATTCTATGGACGGTATCGTTTTCTAAAGGCCGCGTTACGTGGCTCAACCTGTACCGCGTGGGGTAGAATCGGAGCCGTATTGCAACGCGGCTCCGATTGCCGTGTTGTGTTGTGTTCCATGACATACGAGAGGAAGCGCTATGGATCGCTCCGAAATCTTCGATAAGATCGCCGAAGTCGCCGCTGACGTGCTGGGTGTCGATGTCGCCGACATTAGCGACGAGACCACTTTTGACGATCTCGATGCCGATTCGCTCGAGCGTCTGCAGCTGGTGACGGCCATCGAGGACGAGTTCGACCTCGAGATCGATGACGAGACCCTGCTGTCGCTCAACTCTGTCGCCGACGCTGTCGACGCTATTGAAAACGCCAAGGAGGCCTAAGTCTTGGCTTTGTCTGAACGACTCACGCGCGCCCAGGAGATTCTGGGCCATGAGTTCAATAATAAGGTGCTGCTGCGCGCGGCGCTCACGCATCCCTCGGCCGTCGAGGGTCAGCCGGTCTCTGCCAGCTATGAGCGCCTTGAGTTTTTGGGCGATTCCATTTTGGGCGCCGTGGTGGCCCGTTCGCTCTTTGAGTCCTATCCCGAGTTTGACGAGGGTAAGCTCACGCGCCTGAAGGTGTCCCTTGTCTCGGGCGCTACGCTGTCCGAGGTGTCGCACGAACTGGGTATCGACGACATCATCATCTTTGGTGCCTCCGAGACCGGTACCGGCGCCCGCGGCCTGCATTCGGCGCTCGAGAACGTCTACGAGTCGCTCGTGGGTGCGTTGTATCTGGATGCCGGTTGGGATGCGGCGGCGGAGTTCATCCACCGTACGCTCAAGCCGCACCTGGCCTCCGAGCGTGCCGAGCACCCCGCGAACCCCAAGTCGTTCTTGCAGGAGTGCGTGCAGGCAGACGGCCACGAGCCTCCCGCGTATAAGCTGGTCGGCTCCGAGGGCCCCGCGCATGCGCCCACCTTTACCGCTGTGGTGCTCATCGACGGTATTCGTCAAGGCCGCGGCACTGGTTCCTCCAAGAAGGAGGCCGAGGGAGCCGCTGCGCTCGAGGCGCTCGACCGCATGGGCTACACCACCAACGGCGTGATTCTCAACAAGAAGCCTGTTTAAGCGAGGAACCGTGTATCTCAAGTCCCTCACGCTCAAAGGGTTCAAGTCGTTTGCCGACCGCGCCCATATGTCATTTGAGCCGGGCCTGACCGTCATCGTCGGTCCCAACGGCTCGGGAAAATCGAACATCTCCGACTCGATTCTGTGGGTCCTGGGCGAGCAGAGCGCCAAGCAGCTGCGCGGCCAGGCCATGGAGGATGTCATCTTCTCGGGCTCGTCGGCGCGCAAGCCGGTGGGTGTGGCCGAGGTTACGCTGGTGCTCGACAACTCGGACCATATGCTTCCCGTCGACTTTGAAGAGGTGGCTATCACCCGCCGCATGTATCGCTCGGGCGAGAGTGAGTACCTCATCAACTCGAGCCCGTGCCGCCTGATGGACATTCAGGACATCCTGCACGATTCGGGCCTGGGCAAGGATACGCATTCCATCATCAGCCAGGGCAAGCTCGATGCCATTTTGCAGAGCCGCCCCGAGGAGCGCCGCGCTCTTATTGAGGAGGCTGCCGGCATCTCCAAGCACAAGCGCCGTAAGGAGCGTGCGCTCAAAAAGATCAAGTCGATGGACGAGCACCTGACCCGTGCCCGCGACATCAATAAGGAGATCGCCCGCCAGCTGCGGCCGCTGGAGCGTCAGGTCGATCGCGCGCGCAAGTACAAAGAGCTGTCCTCGCGCGCGAACGAGCTTACGCAGATGCTGGCCGTCGACGAGCTTCGTTCGCTGCAGTCGCAGTGGAACGACTTGGAGAGCCGCTCTAAGGAGGGCGCCGCCGAGCTGGAGCTCGCGCAGTACCGCCTGGGTGAGAAAGAGCGCGAGCTCGAGAAGCTCCAGGTTATGCTCGAGGAAAAGGGCCTGTTTGTGGGCGATCTGGGCGAGCAGCGCCGCCATATGCAAGACGTGGTCGGCCGCATCAATTCCGATATGCGCCTGCTCGAGGAAAAGGGCCACAACATGGTGTCGCGCCTGTCCGACATGCGCGGCCAGATCTCGAGCTCCGAGCATCAGCGTCGTCGCGTTGTCGAGGAGCTCGAGGATGCACGTGCCCAGCTTGAGGAGGTGACCGGTGCGCACATGCAGGCCCAGTCCGACGTTGACGCCGCCGGTCCTGCTGCCGCCCAGCTCCACGAGCGTCGCGTTGCGCTTGACAATCAGATTTCGCAGCTCACGCGCGAGCAGCGCGATGTGCAGCGTGTGGCCGACAACGCCGCGCTCGAGCTTGCCAAGGTGAAGGACTCGCTGAGCAACGCCGAGGTCGAGGACAACATGTACGCCTCGCGCCTGGAGCAGATCGACGAGCAGCTCGAGGAGGTCACGGCCTCGCTCGAGAGCCGTCGCGACCGCGCTGAGGAGCTCGAAGGCGCGCTCGATCAGGCCCGTCAAGCCCAGGTCGATGCGCGTGAGGCCACCGAGGTCGCTCGTGCGGCGTTGAAGGACTTGCGTAATCGCGAGAGCGAGGCGCGCAACAAACTGTCCGAGGTTCGCTCTGAGCTCGCGAGCCAAAAGAAGCTCGATGCCCGCATGGCAGACAGCTCGCCGCTGGTGAGCCGTCTGATGGGTGCGCTGGGCGATGATGTCTCGGGTCGTCTGGGCGACGTGCTCGAGGCTCCTCGTGAGCTCGAGGGCCTGGTCGAGCAGCTGCTTTCTGGCGATATCGATGCTCTTTTGTTTGATGATGCCGCTACGCTTGAGCGCGCCGGTCGTGCGGCTCTGGACCAAAAGAAGGCCTCGGGCGAGGCGCTGCTGATGGCGCGCGGCGTGAGCGGCGGTGCTGCTGCTAAGGGTGCTGCCGGTTCGCGTCTGGTCGATCGTCTGTCCGTGCGCTCCGGTTATGGCCCGGTTGTCGAGGCCCTGCTCGGCGGCTATTACGTGGTCGATGACTTGGCCGCCGCGCTGGCGGCACCAGTCGTTGACGGTGTGACCTACGTGACTCCCGATGGCGCCCGCGTGAGCTGTGGCGGCCTGGTGCGCGTGGGGCTCGATGCCGGCGAGGCTTCGGGTGCCTTGGAGCGCAAGCGTCGCATTCGCGAGTTAGAGGGCCTGGAGCCCGATCTGGCTGCCGTGTTTGAGCATGTGTCAGACCAGGTCGTCGAGGCCAATGCGGCCGTCGAGGAGGCGCGTGCCGCCGAGGGCGATGCCGCCGGCGAGATCGCCCGTCTTGAGGGCGAGCGCCGCTCGCTGCTTTCCGAGATCGGCCGCTTGGAGCAAAGCGCCAACAATGCCGAGGTCGAGCGCGTGCGCATCTCGAAGCGCCGCGAGCAGGCCGCCGAGGCCGTCCGCGCTGCGCGTCCGCGCGTTGACGAGCTCACCCGTTCGCGCGACGAGGCCCGTGCGCAGGCAAGCGACCTTGGTCTTCAGATTGCCGAAGCCAACGATGAGCTCGATCGCGTGCGCCGTGACGATTCTGAGGCAGCCGGTAAGCTCGCCGATGCCAAGGTCCGCCTGGCTCAGACGAGCGAGCGCCTGCGTTCGCTGAAGGGCCGCGTGCCCGATCTTGAGCATCGTCTGGAGGGCATCGACCGCCGTATCCGCGGAACACGCCAGGCCTCGCGCTCGCTCGAGTTGCTGCGCCTGCGCGTCGACCCCATGCACGAGCGCTATTCGGCCCTGCTGGAGCGCGCGTCGGATTGGGCCGCGCGCCTGCGTGACCAGGCTTCGCTCGAGGAGGCGGACTCGGCCTCGCTCAAGAAGACCATCGAGGACGCCAAGGCCGAGGTCTCCCGCGCCAAGGAGCGGGTCGATGCCGCCACGGCGACGCAAAACGAGTTCAAGGTCGCACGCGGCAAACTCGAGGTGCAGGTAGAGGCGGCCATCAAGGCCATTACCGCCGATGGCACCACGGTGCTCGAGGAAGCTCTCATGCTTCCTGCGCCCACCGACCGCGACGCCGCCGAGCGCGAGCTCAACCAGCTCGTGCGTCAGATCAACAACCTGGGCCCTGTGAACCAGGTTGCGATGGAGGAGTACGAGCAGCTCAAGCGCCGCGCCGATTATATCGAGGAGCAGCTGGCCGATCTGGAGAGCGCGCGCAAGGCGCTCACCAAGATTACCGTGGCCATTGACCGTAAGATGCGTAAAGCCTTCCTGGTGACCTTTGAGAAGGTCGATGCGAACTTCCGCGAGATCTTCGCCATGCTGTTCCCGGGTGGCCAGGCGCATCTGGAGATGACCGACCCCGAGCATCCTGCCGAGACGGGCATCGAGGTCGTGGCGCAGCCGCGCGGCAAGCGCATCACCAAGATGATGCTCATGTCGGGCGGCGAGAAGAGCCTGACGGCGCTCGCCTTGCTCTTTGCCGTGTATCGCACGCGTACGGTGCCGTTCTATGTGCTGGACGAGGTCGAGGCGGCACTCGACGACGCCAACCTGTCCAAGCTCATCGGCGCGCTCGATGTTTTGCGTTCCGATACGCAGCTCTTGGTTATCTCGCATCAGCGCCGTACTATGGAGGACGCTGACGTCCTCTACGGCGTCTCGATGCAAGCCGACGGCGTCAGCCGCGTCGTCTCGCAAAAACTTGATCGCGAAACCGGAAAGGTCGTGAATGCATAATGGGATTCTTCGATGCTCTCTCGCGCGGACTTGAGCGCAGCCGCGAGGCCCTCAACGAGGTCTTTTACTTTGGCGGCGAGGTCGATGAGGATTTTTGGGAGGATCTAGAGGACACCCTCGTCATGGGTGACATGGGCGCCGAGGTCGCCATTCAGGTCTCCGATGACCTGCGCGATACCGCGGCCAAGAAGAACCTCAAGACCGCTCCGCAACTCCGTCGCGCCCTGGCCGAGCAGCTCGAGCAGCATTTTGTGCCCGCCGAGCGCGATCCGTTCTCCGACACGCCGAGCTGCGTGCTGTTTGTGGGTATTAACGGTGCCGGCAAGACCACGACGGTCGGCAAGATCGCGAGCGCTATGGCTGCCCGCGGCAAGAACGTCGTGATCGGTTCGGCCGATACCTTCCGCGCCGCCGCCATCGAGCAGCTCGATGTGTGGGGCCAGCGCGCCGGCGTTCCCGTCATCAAGCGCGACCGCGGCTCCGATCCGGCGAGCGTGTGCTATGACGTGCTCGATGAGGCCGACAAGCGCGGCAGCGACCTGGTGCTTATCGACACTGCCGGCCGTCTGCACACGAGCCCCGAGCTCATGCGCGAGCTTGCCAAGGTGGTCAACGTGACGCGCAAGCGCGCCGCCAATATGGCCGCCGGTCCCATGCCGGTCTCGGTTGTCCTCGTGATCGATGCCGCGACGGGCCAAAACGGCCTGAACCAGGCGCTCGAGTTTAACGAGGCGTTGGGTCTGGACGGTATTATCATGACAAAGCTGGACGGCACGGCTAAGGGTGGCATCGCCATGGCCGTGGCCGAGAAGCTCAAGCTCCCAATCCTGCGCATTGGCGTGGGCGAGCAGGTCGATGACCTGCAGGAGTTCAATGCCAAAGATTTCTGCCGCGCCCTGGTGGGCGAGTCCAATTAAGGAGTGACTAGTGTTTGATTCTCTGAGCGATCGCCTCAACGACACATTTGACCGCCTGCGCGGCAAGGGTAAATTGACCGAGGCCGATATTACCTCGGCCATGCGCGACATTCGCATGGCGCTGCTCGAGGCCGACGTCAACTTCAAGGTCGTCAAGGAGTTCGTCGCCAAGACCAAGGAGCGCTGCATGACCGCCGAGGTCATGGAGTCGCTGTCGCCGGCGCAAAACGTCGTCAAGATTGTGCTCGACGAGCTCACCGAGATGCTCGGTTCCACCGAGAGCAAGCTCGTCTTTAGCAACCGCATTCCCAATGTCATCATGCTCGTCGGCCTGCAGGGCTCCGGTAAGACTACGGCTGCCGTAAAGCTGGCCTACCTGCTCAAGAAGCAGGGCCGCTCGCCGCTGCTCGCCGCGTGCGATGTCTACCGTCCCGCCGCTGCCGACCAGCTGGCCACGCTCGGCGGAGAGATCGGCGTGCCGGTCTTCCGCGGTGACGGCGAGCACCCGGTCGATATCGCCAAGGGCGCCATTCAGGAGGCCGTCGACCACCTGCGTGACGTGGTCATCGTCGATACCGCCGGTCGTTTGCAGATCGACGAGCAGATGATGCAGGAAGCCGTGGACATCAAGAAGGCCGTCAAGCCCGATCAGGTGCTGATGGTCGTCGATGCCATGACCGGCCAGGATATCGTCAACGTCGTCTCGACCTTTGCCGAGCGCACCGACTTTGACGGCGTGATTATCTCCAAGCTCGACGGCGATGCCCGTGGTGGCGGCGCGCTTTCTGTGCGCCAGGTGACCGGTAAGCCCATTAAGTTCGTGAGCATGGGCGAGAAGCCCGATTCGCTGGAGCCGTTCTACCCCGACCGCATGGCCAAGCGCATCTTGGGCATGGGCGATGTTGTCGGCATCATCGAGAAGGCCCAGGAGGCGGCCGACGCCGAGCAGCTCGAGGCTGCCGAGCGTATGCTGCGCGAGGGCTTTACCATGAACGACATGCTCGACCAGATGAAGGCCGTCAAGAAGATGGGCGGCATGAAGGGCATTCTGGGTATGCTTCCCGGCGGTCAGCGCGCGCTCAACCAGATGGGCGGCAACCTGGACGAGGGCATCTTCGATAAGAACGAGGCCATCATCATGTCGATGACCAAGGAGGAGCGCCTGCGTCCCTCCATCATCAACGGCCAGCGCCGCGCGCGTATCGCCAAGGGCGCCGGTGTGACCCCCACCGAGGTCAATAGCCTTATGAAGCAGTGGGGCGAGATGAACAAGATGATGGGCCGCATGCGCACGATGGCCAATCAGGCACAGGCCGGCGGCAAGAAGGGCAAAAAGGGCAAGAAGGGCAAAAAGATGCGCATGCCCAATATCCCTGGGCTGGACGCTATGGGTCTGGGCGGTATGGGCGGCCTGGGTACGGGCGGTCCCAAGTCCGATATGGAGCTGCTGCGCCAGATGGAAGCGCAGATGCGCAATAAGAAATAGGGCTGTAATTCCAGCTTGATATGGCAAAGGCCACTCGGAAGTTACCGGGTGGCCTTTGTTGTTGGCTTTGATAGTTGGGCTGCGTTCAGTGTCGCGCCCCGAGCTCGCGGTGCCGTGCCGTTAGTGGCAGCCGCAGCCCTCGTGGCCCTCGTGCTCGTGATGGCCGTGGCAACTGCAGGACTCGCCATGTTCGTGGGCGTGGTCGTGGTCATGGCCGTGGCAGTCGCAGGTGGCCTCGCCGGTCTGCGCGAGCGTACCGGCAATGAGGGCTTCGACGCAAGCGTCGCAGTTGCCCTGGGCTCCTGCATAGACCGTGATGCCGGCCTGGGCGAGCGCGTTGATGGCGCCGCCGCCGATGCCGCCGCAGATGAGCGTGTCAACGCCACCGTTGGCAAGCAGGCCCGCCAAGGCGCCGTGGCCGGTGCCACCGGTGTTTACGACCTGCTCGTTGAGCACCTTGCCATCCTGGATGTCGTAGATCTTGAACTGTCCGCTGCGGCCAAAGTGCATAAAGATGCTGCCGTTGTCGTACGTCGTTGCCACCCTCATGGTGTCGACCTCCTTTGCTGGCCATGCGGCCGTCGTCGTGGTGATGGGGGAATACGCGATGTTGCCGCCTTCGATGACAATCGCCCGTCCATTGACCAGCGCGTTTGCCACCTTGCGATGTGCGCGGCTGCAGATGGCCGCCACGGTGGCGCGAGCGATACCCATTTGTTGGGCGACTGCCTCCTGATTGAGTCCTTCCAGGTCGCACAGTCGCAGGACCTCGAGTTCGTCGACCGTCATGTCGATGGCATCTCCGCTGGCAAGGCCGTCGGGGGTAAAACCGCGATATTCGGGGATGATCCCAACGCGGCGCAATTTTTCTCGTCTTCCCGCCATTCACTCTCCTTATCTGACATATGTCAACAATAGAATATCGAACGTGCGGATATGCGCAAGGAATTTCTGGCATATGTCAGAAAATGAGGGCTTATGTTTGGGCTGTGGGGTCGCGTGCGCCTAGGCTACAATGAATTTCGCTTATAGGCGACTGACAGGAGGGTCAATGAGCAAGGCTGATCAACAGTTTGTAACCATGTGCCGCGATATCTTGGACCATGGCACCACCACCGAGGGCCAAAAGGTCCGACCGGTGTGGGAGGACGGCACCCCTGCCTATACCATTAAAAACTTTGGCGTTACGGCTCGCTACGACCTGCGTGAGGAGTTTCCCGCGCTCACACTGCGTCGCACGGCGCTTAAGTCTGCCATGGACGAGATCTTGTGGATCTATCAAAAGAAGTCAAATAACGTCCGCGACCTCAACAGCCATATTTGGGATGAGTGGGCCGACGAGACTGGCTCCATCGGCAAGGCCTACGGGTACCAGATTGGGCAGAAAAGCCATTATGCCGAGGGTGACTTTGACCAGATGGACCGCGTGCTGTACGACCTTAAGAACACGCCGTACAGCCGCCGCATCATGACCAACACGTACGTGTTTAGCGACCTGTCCGAAATGCACCTGTATCCGTGCGCGTACAGCGTGACCTATAACGTCACGCAGCGCCCGCAGGACGATAAACCCACACTCAACATGATTCTCAACCAGCGCAGCCAGGACATTTTAGCCGCCAACAACTGGAATGTGTGCCAGTACGCCATTTTGCTGATGATGGTCGCGCAGTCGGTCGATATGATTCCCGGTGAGCTGCTGCATGTGATTGCCGATGCCCACATTTACGACCGTCATGTCGATATTGTCCGTGAACTTATCGAGCGTCCGCAGTTTGCGGCGCCCAAGGTAACGCTTAACCCCGACGTGCACGATTTCTATGCGTTTACGACCGATGACCTCATCGTCGAGGGCTACGAGCACGGCCCGCAGGTCAAGAACATTCCCATTGCGGTGTAGGTGGCGCTCATGACGTGTAAGCTTTCTGCCATCGTCGCCGTGTGTGACGACTGGGGCATTGGATGTGAGGGCGACATGGTGGTTTCCAATCGCGCCGACATGCGCCATTTTGTGGCCTGCACCAAGGGTTGCCCGGTCATTATGGGGCGCAAGACGCTACTGAGTTTTCCTGGTGGGCGTCCGCTCAAAAACCGCCGCAATATCGTGCTCACCCGCGACGAGAGCTTTGCTCCCGAGGGCGTCGACGTGGTGCATAGCATCGACGAGGCGCTCGCTGCGGTTGCCGATGAGCCCGTTGCGTGGGTGATCGGCGGTGGCGAGGTGTATCGGCAGTTTTTGCCGTATTGCGTGGAGGCCGAGGTCACGCACAACCATTGCGTCCATCACGTGGACACGTACTTTCTCGACTTGGATGCCGATCCCGCGTGGGAGATTGCGCGGGCCAGCGAATCGACGGTTGTCGCTGCCGGAGAGGGCGATGAGGGCCTCAATTATGAGTTCGTGACGTATCGTCGCGTTGATGCGTAAACCCGATTATCCCTTCGGTATTATCGGGTTGGAATGAGTGGCGGGGCAGCGCATGGCGTTGCCCCGATATTTGTATAGGTATAGGTGCTGCAAAGAAGGGTGCGGGCAGGCTGCTATGACTGATGCCGTTGAGGTTCTGCGAATTGATTCGCTCGAGGACGAGCGGCTCGATGCCTACGTGCGACTGACCGAGCGCGAGCTGCGCTGCGTGCTGGAGCCGCAAAAGGGCATCTTTATCGCCGAGAGTGCCAAGGTCATCGAGCGTGCGGTTCGCGCCGGATACGAGCCGGTGAGCTTTCTTTTGGGCGAACGCTGGCTCGACCAGATGACGCCGCTGTTTGAGCGCCTGGTTGTGCGCGAGGGCGCAGGTCCGGTTCCTGTGTTCGTGGCTTCCATGGAACTCATGGAGCAGCTGACGGGCTTTAACGTGACGCGCGGTGCGCTCGCGGCGTTTCGTCGCCCGCGACAGATTCCGGTTGATGAGTTCTTGGGTGGCGTCGTCGAGGCGGCGGGGGAGCGCCCGGTGCGCGTGTGCGTGCTCGAGGGTATTGTCGACCACACGAACGTGGGTGCGATTTTCCGCTCGGCCGCCGCGCTCAATGTCGACGGTATTTTGGTCAGTCCGACGTGCTGCGACCCGCTGTACCGTCGCTCGGCCCGCGTGAGCATGGGCACGGTGTTTCAGGTGCCGTGGACGCGTATTGGCAGCGAGGCTCGTGTGTGGCCGCACGATGGCCTGGCGGCACTGCACGAAGCCGGTTTTTCGTGCGCTGCGATGGCGCTGACGGACGACTCCGTTTCGCTGGACGATCCCGCGCTCCAGGAGATTGACCGCCTGGCAATCTTTATGGGCACCGAGGGTGCTGGCCTGGGCGCCAAGACCATCGCGGGCTGCGACCGGGCCGTGCGCATTCCGATGGCGCACGGGGTCGATTCGCTCAACGTGGCCGCGGCGAGTGCCGTCGCCTTTTGGCAGCTGTGCCCGCATGTGAGCAATGAGTATCACTACCAGCCGGGTTTGTATCACTAAGCAGATAGTTCGCACCGGGCTCTGACTCGGGGTGTTTCGGTCGACGCCGGTCGGTGCTAAGCTGCTATTGGTTTTGGCCTTAAATTGCCGTTTTGTTGTTTGACGTATGCTGGTGGGGAGGGCGTGTGGCTAAGAAATCTACGGCTATCGATGTAACGCAGGGTGTTATTTGGCAGCAGCTGCTTTCGCTGTGCGTTCCCATCTTCTTTAGTTCGTTTTTTCAACAGGCCTACACGCTTATCGGTACCTATATCGTCGGCCAGTTTGGCGGCAAGCTTGCACTGGGTGGCATTCAGGCCACGATGGTGCTCACCGAGCTCTGCATTGGCTTTTGCGTTGGCGTCGGCGCCGGCTGCGCGGTCATTACCGGTCAGTATTTTGGCCAGCACGATGATGAGCGACTGAGTCGTTCGGTCCATACGGCCATGACCCTCGCGCTGGTGGGCGGTATCGTTTTCTCGATTCTTGGCATAGTGTTCGTTGAGCCCATGCTGGTGCTTATGAACACACCGCATGAACTATTGGCCGAGGGCGTGGCCTATGCTCGTTGCTATTTTGCCGCCATGGTTGCGGCGCTGCTGCTCAATATGGGAACGGCACTGCTGCGCGCCGTGGGCGACACGCGCGGGCCTGCTGTGATCATCGCTTCCGGCTGCCTTGTTAATGCGGTGCTGGATATTATTTTTGTTGCCGTGCTTCATATGGAAGCTCTGGGCTGCGGCATCGCGGTGGCGCTGACCATTTGCTCCAACGCCACGATGATCGTGATTCGTATGATGCACGCACCGGGTGCGTGGCGGCTTTCGCTGTCCAAGCTCGGCATTGATCCTGGCATTTGTAAGAGCATGATCTCGTGTGGTCTGCCGCTTGGCTTTCAGTCTGCTGCGTATTCGATTTCCAACGTTTTGATTCAGGTGTCGGTCAATTCGTTTGGTGCCGATGTCACCACGGCGTGGGGTCTTTCGGGCCGTTTGGATGGTATTGTCTGGATGGTCACCGAGGCGCTTGGCGTTTCGATCACCACGTTCTCGGCACAGAACTTTGGCGCGCGCAACTACGAGCGCATGCGCAAGGGCTACCATACGTCGCTCGTGCTGTCGTTTATGCTCATTGGTGGCCTGTCTGCCGTGCTGCTGGTGTTCTCGGGTCCGTTGTCGCGCCTGTTTGTCGACGATGCCGCGATATCGGCCTACACCACGACGATTCTTCATTTTATCGCGCCGTTCTACGCGATCTTCTCGATTATCGAAAATGCGTCCGGCTCCATTCGCGGTGCCGGCGTGAGCTTGCAGCCCATGCTGCTCACGATTTTTGGCACCGTCGTGCTCAGGGTGATCTGGGTGTTTGCGATTATGCCGTTCGATCCGTCGCTTGAGCACCTGCTGCTGGTTTACCCCGTAACCTGGCTCATCACGGCCACGATGTTTACTATCTACCACCACAGCGGTAACTGGCTCGGTCGCGCCACCGCCTAGTCATTGGGGACGTCCGCAATGACTAGTATTCGATGCCTTGGCGGGCTAGGAGGCCTTCGTCGAAGTAGTGTTTGACGGGGCGCATTTCGGTGACCAGATCCGCAAGATCGGCGAGGGGGAGCAGGCCGCGGCCGGTGAGTACGAGCTCTGTTGTGGCAGGCTTTGTCGCAATGAGCACCTCGACATCCTCGCGCGTCACAAAACCGCGGCGCATCGCCTCGCCGAGTTCGTCCAGAATGAGCACATCGACCTGTGATATCTGCTCGCGTGCGAGTTCCATGATCTGCGCGGCGCAAGCCTCGGGCGTGTCGCGATCGGCCTGCTTAATACGCAGTCCCAGGCGCGGCGCGGCATCGTGTTCGGCGCAGTGTAGCTTCTTGGCAAACTGCAGCATGAGTACGTCGAGCCCATAACCCGTGGCGCGCAGCGCGAGTCCCAGCGCAGCCGTCGTCTTGCCCTTGCCATCGCCCGTGTAGATCTGAACCTTGCCGACTTCCAGTGATGCCATCTCTGTCCTTTCGTGCCCGGCGTCGGTTTATCGCCGTCCCGGTTGGGTATTCTAGATAGCATTATCAACCCCAGTAGATGGAGTTCAAGCAGATGGAGATGGATGACAACAAACGTAGACGGAATATGATCCTCTACGTGCTCATCGCCTTCGTCGTCTACCTCGTGCTCTCGACCGTTCTGTTCCCCAACATCGGTCACACGCAGCAGATTACGAAGACCGATTATTCGACGTTTGTCAAAGCGCTCGATAAGAAAAGCGTCGACAAGGTCGAGTACAACACGGACGATTACACGATTTATTACACCAAGAAGGGCGAGGACGAGAACATCGCCTACAAGACGACCGGTGTGCCGAATGACGCGGGCTTTACCGATCGCGTGCTTGAATCTGGCGCCTCGCTTGAGTCGGTCGTTCCCGATAAGAACTCGGGTCTGATGACCTACTACCTGCTCACCCTCATTCTTCCCATGGTGATTTTCTTCCTGATTGGCTGGTGGCTCAACCGCCGCATGAAGAAGGCCATGGGTGATGACGGTCCCTCGATGAACTTTGGCGGCGGTGGTTTTGGCGGCGGTGGACTGGGCAAGTCCGGTGCTCGCGTGATCGCCTCCAAGGATGTGGGCGTGACCTTTAAGGATGTCGCCGGCCAGGAAGAGGCCAAGGAGTCCCTCAAGGAGGTCGTCGACTTTCTGGAGAAGCCGCAGCGCTACGAGGAGATCGGCGCCAAGCTGCCGCGCGGTGCCCTCCTTGTCGGCCCTCCGGGTACGGGTAAGACCCTGCTTGCCAAGGCCGTTGCCGGCGAGGCGGGCGTTCCGTTCTTTAGTATTTCTGGTTCTGAGTTCGTCGAGATGTTCGTCGGCCGTGGCGCCGCTAAGGTTCGCGATCTGTTTAAGCAGGCCAAGGAAAAGGCCCCGTGCATCGTCTTTATCGATGAGATCGATACCATCGGCAAGAAGCGCGATGGCGGCGGCTTTAGTGGCAACGACGAGCGCGAGCAGACGCTCAACCAGCTGCTGACCGAGATGGACGGCTTTGATAACCACAAGGGTATTGTCGTTCTCGCTGCCACCAACCGTCCCGATAGCCTTGACCCGGCCCTGCTGCGCCCCGGCCGCTTTGACCGCCGTATTCCCGTTGAGCTGCCCGACCTGACCGGACGTAAGAACATTCTTGAGCTCCATGCCAAGAGCGTGAAGACGCAGCCGCCGATCGACCTGACCGCGATTGCCCGCGCCACGCCCGGTGCCTCGGGCGCCGACCTTGCCAACATCATCAACGAGGGCGCCCTGCGTGCCGTCCGCGAGGGTCGCAAGCGCGCCACTCAGGACGATTTTGAGGAGTCGGTGGAGGTTGTCATCGCCGGTCAGCAGCGCAAGTCCACGGTGCTGTCCGATCACGAGAAGCAGGTTGTTTCTTACCACGAGATCGGCCATGCCATCGTTGCCGCCCGCCAGAAGGGCTCTGCGCCGGTTACCAAGATCACCATCGTGCCGCGCACGAGCGGCGCTCTGGGCTACACCATGCAGGTCGAGGAGGACGAGCGCTTCCTGACCACGCGCCAGGAGGTTCTGGACAAGCTCGCCGTCTACTGCGGCGGACGTGCTGCCGAGGAGCTCATCTTTGGCGAGATGACGACCGGTGCGGCCAACGACATCGAGCAGGCCACTAAGCTCGCCCGTAATATGGTGACACGCTTTGGTATGTCCGATGAGTTTGGCATGATGGCGCTCGGTACCGTCCAGAACGCGTACCTCAACCAGGACACGTCGCTTACCTGCGCTCCCGGTACGGCCGAGCGCGTGGACGCGATTGTCGCCAAGCTGATTGAGGATGCGCACGATCGTGCCCTGCAGATCCTCAAGGAGAACAAGTTTAAGCTCCACGAGCTGGCTCGTTATCTGTACAAGAAGGAGACGATTACGGGCGAGGAGTTCATGAATCTCCTTACGCGCGAGAATCCGCTGATGCCAAAGCAGCAGTAACACTAGTTGCGCTGTGTCAATCGCCCCATTTGAGTGTCCATCTCAAATGGGGCGATTTTGCGTGAGGAGAGTTGTTATATGAAGATCGTGGTGAGTGCCTGCTTGATGGGCGAGAGCTGCAAGTATAACGGGCTCGATAACTACCATCGCGAGCTGGTCGAGGCTTGCGAGCGCACGGGGACCGAGGTCCTGTTGGTATGCCCCGAGGTCTTTGGCGGCCTTCCCACACCGCGCAAGCCGTCCGAGATTGTGAGCGGCGAGGTCCGTACCTGCGAGGGCGCCTCAGTCGATCGCGAGTTTCGCCTGGGTGCCCAACGTGCGCTCGATATGTGCGAGCAGGCGGGCGGCCCGTCCGAGATCGCTGCGTGCGTCTTGCAGGACCGTAGCCCCTCGTGCGGTGCGGGTCGCGTCTACGATGGCACCTTTAGCGGTACGCTCACCGCGGGTAACGGCGTTTTCGTTGACTTGCTCCTGCGCCACGGGTACCGTGTGATCCCTGCAAGCGAATTTGACCCCAGCATGCTGGAACATTGTTCACAGCACTCGAACCCAACACTTCCTCACGGGTGACCGTTTTGGCATCATCCGTGAAGCTGATATTGAGTACGACCGCGTGCCTGCCCCAAACCTTGCTAGGAACGAGTACAGCAAACTGGAATTTTCAAATTAGTCTTTGCAAATTACCTTTGAACCTTCACCATCAATTACAATTCCCTGACGGTTGTTAATTGGGCATAGATTCAAATCCGAAAACTCAGTCATTATTGTCTCGGTAACTTTCTTAAATGGTGCTGTAAGATAATGCGGAAGAACATAGAAATCAATCAAATTAAGCCCTGCATCATTTTCTTGTGAGTAGTCCTCCGGCTTTTCATCCATTTGCTCGATATATTGGATGCTTGGAGCGCATACAATCGCACCTGCCGATTCACCAATCATCAGTTTTCCCTTTGCCAATTCTTTCTTCAACAGCTCATCCGTTCCCGTTTTACGGAGCTGGTCTATAAGGAAAAAAGAATTTCCGCCGGTAAAATAGATCACATCCGCATCTTCAAAAAGAGACTGTATCGTTGAATAAGCCTCCGTTGAAATATCAATTTCAGTTACGATTGCTCCCAACTTTTTGAATATTTTTCGAGCCGAGCCGACATAACCGGTGTAGTCTTCACGCAGCGAAGCTGTTGGAATAAATGCGACTTTTTTATTTTCAATTTCTTCCTTTATCAGACTTCCTACACTTGAAAAGTGAGAACATAAAAACAGTTTCATCAATATTCTCCTTTATATATAAATTCTTATTTGTTGAACTAAGCCGTGTATACCATACTCTCCAATGAAAGAACGCCCTGATATAGCGAAATTTTGCCGTTTTCCTGCGTACGTGCGTACACACTCCACAGGAATGCTAAGGGGCCTGCCCCCTTAGCACACGGACTTTGGAACAAAGTCTAGTGTGTTACGCCTTGCCAGAGGTGTACAGGCTCTCGGTATGCACGTACGAAGCAATTGCCATCAATGCCCCATATAAGTGGCGATCAAGTTCGCATAAAGCGACCTTGATCCCGCAAAACAAAAGGCAGGATACCATCACCACGATGATGCCCTGCCTCTGTTCGTTCCTGTTTACCGTTCCGAGTAGTCCTTCCGCAGAATTTCCGATAAACAAAAAACGTACCCGAACCCTTTCTCGTAAAGAATCGGGTTCGAGTACGAACTGAATGCTGGAGCAATAAAAAACCACCAGAAAGGTGCCTGTCCCCTTTGTGGTGGTTTTGGGCCAGCCCTAGAGCGTGTGGCCGTAAGCGTCGGCAGCCTTGATGGCGGCGGCGAACTTTTCGTCGGTGAAGGGCTCGGGGTTGCCTTGCTTCCACTCGTTGGTGGCGTGCGCGTACTCGCACAGGGCGGGGATATCGGACTCGGAAAGCCCGACCTGCTCAAGCGTCACGGGCAGCCCCATCTCCTTGTTAAAGGCTGCGTAGCGCTCAAGGTTCTCGGTATCGCCCGTGTAGGCAAACAGCACCAGCACGCCCAGGCTCACGACCTCGCCATGCAGGTAGGTGCCCTCGCGCGGAATGCTGCAGGTGGCGTTGTAGAACGCATGCGCCACGCTCGAGTTGTAGTAGTAATCGTTTTGGTTGGTCAGGTTGGAGACATAGCCCGTGTTGACCACGATATCGAGCGCGATCTGCTTGACGGCCTCGGTCGACAGGTTCTGGCGAACGTCCTCAAGACCCTGCACGCCATAGGTAAACAGCGGCTCGGAGCAGGTGTGTGCGAGCGCCAGGCCAAGACCAGCGGTGTGCTCCAGGTTGCCAGCGCTCGTGGCGTACTCGACCTCGGGCTGCTTGGACAGGGCATCGCCCACGCCGGCCCAGAAGTACTCCGCCGGAGCCTCGGCGATGATTTTGGGATTGATGAAGATGTGCGCGGGGCGGTTGGGGTACGAATAACCCTCGAGCGAGCCGTCGTCGTTGTAGACAACGGCAATGGCGGTCGCGGCCGAGCAGTTGGAGCAGATCGTCGGTACCGTAAAGACGATCTTCTTGAGCTCGATGGCCGCCGTCTTGACGGTGTCGAGCGCTTTGCCGCCGCCGCATGCGATGAGCACATCGGCCTCTCGGCAGGCGGGGGAGTTAACAAGCTTGGCGATATTGGCACGCGTGCTGTTGGTGCCGTAGACGCGTGTCTCCAGAATCTCGACGTCGGTGTCCTCCAGTGCCGCTTCGATACTGGGAAGCGCCGCGGCCAGTGCTCGTTTACCACCGATAATCGCGACCTTGGCCGCTCCGTACTCGGCCAGCGCGCCGGGCAGCTCGTCAAAGCAATCCTCGCCGACGGTGTAGTCACTCATTCCAATCGTGCGCATAGCAGCCTTCTTTCGTTAGATAAAGTGCTTTCAGGTATTTTGCTCCAAGAGAAGGCTCACTGCCGCGAGAAATTTCGAACGTATAAAACCAGTGTTGAGGGTTTTTCGCCGGCGCGGAACGTGCTAGCATACTCCGCATAAGCGTTGATGGGGACGAGTAGTCGGCCGTCCGCATGCTACAGAGAGCGGGGAGCGCTGAGAACCCGTGCATGCGACCGATGAAAATCACCCCGGAGCTGCGGTCCCAACGGGCGCGCCGCACAGGCACGTCTTAGTAGACATCGCCGAGATGGTCGTCGATACAGGCCAGCCGAGTAACGGATGCGAGCGCGCTGTAACGCGGGCGAGGGCATCTAAGCTGGGTGGTTAAGCGAAGAGCTTTTGCGGGCACATGGCCCGTTTTGTGGCGCTTCGTCCCAGCTTGCAGGGACGGGCGCTTTTTTTGGTGCCCAATGGGCGTGCGCGCCCACGACATGAAAGGGGTACCGTGGCAAACGAGTACAAGCAGACGATGAATCTGCCCAAAACCGGATTTCCCATGCGTGCCGGTCTTTCCAAGTCCGAGCCCAAGCGACTCAAGGACTGGCAGGACAACAAGGTCTACGAGCAGGTTCTGAAGAAGAATGAGGGTCACAAGAAGTTCGTGCTGCACGACGGTCCTCCGTACGCCAACGGCCCGATCCACATCGGCCATGCGATGAACAAGATTTCCAAGGACATGATCAACCGTTACTGGATGATGCAGGGCTATGAGGTTCCCTATGTCCCCGGTTGGGACTGCCACGGTCAGCCGATTGAGCACAAGGTCGAGGAGAAGCTCGGCACCGAGAAGTTCAACCAGACCTCCACGGCTAAGATCCGTGAGCTCTGCAACAAGTTCGCTGTCGAGAACATCGAGCTGCAGAAGGCCGGCTTCCGTCGTCTGGGTGTGCTCGGCGACTGGGACAATCCCTACCTGACGCTCTATCACCAGCACGATGCCGCCGACATCGAGGTCTTTAAGGCCATGTTCGATAAGGGTATGATCTATCGCGGCCACAAGCCGGTTCACTGGTGCAAGCACTGCCACACCGCGCTGGCCGAGGCCGAGATTGAGTACTCCGACGAGACGAGCCCGTCCATCTTCGTGCGCTTTGAGATGACTTCCAAGCCCGCCGGCCTCGAGGACTTCGACGGCCCGGTCGACTTCATTATCTGGACGACCACGCCGTGGACCATCCCCTCCGACCAGGCCGTTTCCCTTAAGCCCGGCGCCGCCTATGTCGCCGTTGAGCACGAGGGCCGTGCCGAGGTCATGCTCGAGGACCTGGCTCCCAAGTGCTGCGAGGAGTTTGGCTGGGAGTACACCCCGGTTATGGTCGACGGCAAGCCCTATGTGGTTCCCGCCGAGACCTTCCACCACATCCACTACAAGCAGCCGATCTTTGACGGTGTCGAGGGCGTGGCGCTGCTGGCCGATTACGTCGGTGTCGATGACGGTACCGGTATCGTCCACAACTCGCCCGGTCACGGCGTCGACGACTACTTTGCCTGCCTCAAGGAGGGCATCACCGACATCTGCATGCCGGTCGATGACGACGGCAAGTTCTACACCGGCGAGGAGTTTGGTACCGGTGGCCCCTTCAGCGGTATGGATACCGATGAAGCCAACCCGCATATCATCGAGTTCCTGCGCGAGCGCGGCACCCTGGTCCTCGAGAAGAAGATCACGCACAGCTATCCGCACTGTTGGCGCTGCAAGCACCCGGTACTCTTCCGTGCTACCGACCAGTGGTTTGTCTCGATGGACAAGACCGGCTTGCGCGAGCAGGCTGGCAAGGAGGTCCGCGAGAACGTCAAGTGGTATCCGGCGCATGCCGCCAACCGCATTGGTGCCATGGTCGAGCAGCGTCCCGACTGGTGCATCAGCCGTCAGCGCAACTGGGGCGTGCCTATCCCCAGCTACACCTGCGCCGACTGCGGCGAGAAGGTCATGAACGACGCCACGCTCGACGCCGTCATCAAGCTCTTCCACGATAAGGGCTCCGACGCCTGGTTCACCGACGCTCCCGAGAGCTACCTGGGCGAGGCCTGCGTCTGCCCCAAGTGCGGCGGCCATCACCTCAAGGCCGATAAGGACATCCTCGACGTGTGGTGGGATTCCGGCGTTTCCTGGAAGGCCGTCTGCGAGTACCGTCCCGAGCTGGAGTATCCGGCGGATGTGTACCTCGAGGGCTCCGACCAGCACCGCGGTTGGTTCCAGAGCTCGCTGCTTACCTCGGTGGGCGCCAACGGCCACGCTCCGTACAAGGCGGTCGTCTCGCAGGGCTTCACCCTCGACGGCCAGGGCCGTAAGATGTCCAAGTCGCTTGGCAACGTCATCGACCCCAATAAGGTCTGTGACGAGATGGGCGCCGACATCATCCGCCTGTGGGTCGCCTCGGTCGACACCAGCTCCGACGTTTCCATCGACCACGAGATTCTCGCTCGTACGTCCGATGCCTACCGTCGTTTCCGCAACACGCTGCGCTTCCTGCTCTCCGAGCTCGAGGGCCAGTTTGAGCCCGAGACCGACGGCGTCGCTTTTGCCGACCTGCTGCCGCTCGACAAGCTCATGGTTGCCCGTCTGACCCAGGTCCAGGCCGAGGTCGACGATGCTTACTCTTGCTACGAGTTCCCGCGCGCTTACCGTGCGCTTTACGACTTCGTGGTTACCGAGCTTTCCAACGTGTACCTCGACGCCCTGAAGGACCGTCTGTACTGTGAGAAGCCCGGCTCGCTCGAGCGTCGCAGCGCCCAGACCGTGCTCGCCGAGCTCTTCTCGATGCTCATGCGCGACCTGCAGCCGATCTTGTCCTATACGGTCGACGAGGCCATGGCCTATGCGCCCGCCGGCTGCGTCGATCACCAGAAGTACGCCGCGCTGCTCGATTGGTACAAGTCGCCCATCACGGTCGACGAGGCCAACGAGTTTGAGGGCGTGCTCGAGGCTTCGCTCGAGCTCCGTAGCGTCGTGACCAAGGCCCTTGAGGATGCCCGCTCCGCCGGCACCTTCACCAAGAGCCAGCAGGTCCGCGTCAAGGCGGTCGTTCCTGCCGAAATGTATGCGCTGCTGACCGGCGACAAGGCCGTCGACCTGGCCGAGTTCTACATCGTCTCCGATGTTGAGCTTACCCAGGGCGAGGAGCTTTCTGTTGCCATCGATGCAGCCGAGGGCGAGTGCTGCGACCGTTGCTGGAACTACCGCACCACCGTCGGCGAGTACAACGGCCACGCTCACATTTGCAAGCGCTGCGCGAATGCCCTTTAAGGCACGGTAACTCGGCATTTTAGTTATAGGGAGAATTTAGGCGCCTTCGGCCCATTTGCTCCGCTGAAGAAAAGCGACATTCCGTTATCCGGAATGCCGCTTTCTTTTATGCTGGTTATTTATCTGACGTTAGCGAATGTGTCGTGCGCTCTGCGTGTGGCAATATAAGATGGTTATCTGCGTTAAATGGAATTTGATTATCTGAGGGTAGGGGATTTCTTTGGGTCGTGGTGCGGATATGACGCCGCCTTTGCGTTGGCGGTTGGGTGTTGCTGGTGGGGTGGCGCTGGTTGTGCTGCTTGTTGACCAGCTTACTAAGCTCGCGGTTCGTGCCGTGGGCGACGCCTTGCATGTGACCGTCATTCCCGGTGTTATCGACTTTATGTTTGTCCGCAATATCGGTGCTGCCTTTAGCATGGGCGAGGGGCATGGCATCGCGTTTGCCGTGCTGGCGTTGGCGGTCATTATCGCTATTGCCGTGTACCTCGTTCGTGCACCTCAGCTCGCCCATCTTGAGGTTGTGGGCATGGCGATGGTTGCGGGCGGTGCTATCGGCAACGCTATCGATCGTTTGGCCTTTGGCTTCGTGACCGATTTTATTGCCACCACCTTCATCGACTTCCCCGTCTTCAATGTGGCCGATATCGGCATTACGGTCGGTGTGGTGCTGGCGCTCTTCGGTTACATGTTCTTGAGCCCCGCGGCTCGTGAGGTCGATGCGACCGCCGAGCTTAACGCCCGTGACGAGGCCCGCGCCAAGCGCAAGGCTAAACAACGTGGGGAGCGTGCCCGCAAGATTCGCGAAAGGACTGAGCGCTAATGGCCGACATCCATATCCTTGTTGCCGACGATGCCGCTGGTCAGCGTCTTGACGCCTATCTGGGCGCCAATGACGGCTGCCCTACGCGCTCTGCCTGCGCACATCTGATTGAGGGTGGGGCCGTAGTGGTCAATGGCGAGACCTGCCTGTCCAAAAAGTACGCCGTGCGAGCCGGTGACCGTATTTCGGTTGATTTGCCCGAGCCGCACGATCCCACCGACGTGATTCCCGAGGCCATCCCGCTCGACATTCGCTATGAGGACGACTACCTCATCGTGCTCTCCAAGCAGCGCGGCCTGGTGTGCCATCCTGCTCACGGCCACGAGAGCGGTACGCTTGCGAACGCCCTGGTCTACCACTGCGGCATCGACCATCTGGGCACCGTGCAGGGCGAGGACCGCCCCGGTATCGTACATCGTTTGGATCGCGATACCTCGGGTCTTATGCTTGCGGCAAAGGACGACGACACCCAGCGCGCGCTCCAAAATCTTATCCGTACGCGCACGCTCGACCGCCGCTACATTACGCTCGTTCACGGTCATATCGCCATGGATGAGGGCACCGTTAACACCGGCATTGCCCGTTCTACACGTGACCGTGTCAAGATGGCGGTTTCCGATGATCCTTTTGCGCGCCAGGCCATCACGACCTTTAAGGTCCTTGAGCGCTTTGATTCCACGCGCTTTGATGACGGCTACACACTCGTTGAGTGTCACCTGTTTACCGGTCGCACGCATCAGATTCGCGTGCACATGCGCCATATCAACCACGCCTGCGTGGGCGATCCGCTCTACGGTAAGTGCGATGCGCGTGCCGATCAGGGTCTGACCAGGCAATTCCTCCATTCCTGGCGCGTGGCGTTCGATCATCCCGTGACGGGAGAGCGCATTGAGTGCCGCGACGAGCTGCCGTGGGATCTCGCCGCCGTCCTCGACGACTTAGCCCCGCGTTCGCTTGGTCGCACTGCTGCCGGCGACGAAATCGTACCGCAGCTCGGCCTGCTCGAAGCCTAGCCAGTATTAGGTGGTTTCTTGAACTCGGTAAGCCTGCGGTAAGATATACGGTTGTTTACGTAACACGTTCCTGGGAGCCTGCATGCTCGCCTTTTTACAAACCAACACACCCATCGTGATCTTCAACCAGATCGTCGTCACGCTGCTCACGGTCTGCTTCTTGTACCAGGTGGTCTTCTTTGTCATCGGTGCTCTCCGCGGCGAGGTCGCGCCTCCCAAGGCCAAAAAACTCCACCGGTATGCCTTCTTTATCGCGGCGCATAACGAGGAGGCCGTGATCGCCAACCTCGTTCGCTCCATTAAGGACCAGGATTATCCGTCCGAGCTCATCGAGGTCTTCGTGGTCGCCGATGCCTGCACCGATAACACCGCGCAGCTCGCGCGCGAGGCGGGCGCCATTGTGTACGAGCGCAATGACCTGGCCCGTAAAGGCAAGAGTTGGGTCATGGACTTTGGTTTCGACCGTATCCTTAACGAGTATCCCGACACCTTTGAAGGTTACTTTATCTTCGATGCCGATAATGTTATCGCCCGCGATTATGTGTCCAAGATGAATGATGCCTTTGACCAGGGCTTCCATGTGGTCACGAGCTATCGTAACTCCAAGAACTTCGGAAGCTCGTGGATCTCGGCAGCGAATGCCACTTGGTATCTGCGCGAGGCGCGTTTCCTCAACAACGCGCGCAACATCTGCAAGACGTCCTGCGCCGTATCGGGTTCGGGCTACCTTATCTCGGCTAGCGTTATTGAGGGCATGCACGGCTGGCAGTTCCATACGCTGACCGAGGATATTCAGTTCACCACGTTCTGCGCTATTCACGGCATTCGTATTGGCTATGCGCCGGCGGAGTTCTTTGACGAGCAGCCCGTGACGTTTAAGGCGTCCTGGAAGCAGCGTATGCGTTGGACCAAGGGCTTCTACCAGGTCTTCTTTACCTACGGTAAGCATCTGGTCAAGTCAACCTTCCGCTATCATCGCTTCGCTGCCTACGACATGTTCATGACAATCGCACCGGGTATGCTGCTATCGCTGATTTCGATGCTTGCCAATGCGACGTTCCTCATTGTTGGCGGTCTTTCCCACGGCTTCTTAGCTACCGAGGTCGAGATGCAGGCGTGTGCCGCTTCGCTCATCATGACCTTCGTCATGATGTATCAGACCTTCTTTATCCTGGCGCTGCTCACGACTATCTTCGAGTACAAGCACATCCATTGCGCGCAAAAGTGGCGCCTGGTGACCAACCTGTTTACCTTCCCGATCTTTATGTTCAGCTATATCCCCATTACGGTGGCTGCGTTGTTCCTGAAGGTCGACTGGGTCCCGACGCAGCATGCCGTCAGCGTTACCCTCGACGAGGTCATGCAGGGCGCTAAATAACCACCACCAAAACCACCACAAAGGGGACAGGTACCTTTGTGGTGGTTTTTTACTTTTGAGCAGCTGTCCCGGGAGGTGCATGATGTTCTACATCCCATTTTGGATCTGCGCTTTTGCCGGCGCGGTGATTGATGCCCGTGAGCGGCGGTTTCCCAATGAGCTTGCCGGCGTGTGTGCGGTGGCGGCGCTTGCAGGCGTTTGGCTCGACAGAGGTGTTAACACGGCGCTTGACCACGCCGGTCTTGCGGTCATCGTCTACCTTGCCCTTGTGCTCACTGAGTCGCTCTGGCGTCGTGTTCGCCAAGCCCCCGGCATCGGCATGGGGGATGCCAAGGCGCTTTTCGCGCTTTGCACGCTCGACCCTCTGGGCGGCATTGTGGCATTTGCCGTCGCGCTCCTGGTCCTGGCCCTCTCCTGCCTCTTCACAAAATCGCGCTCCCTGCCATTGCTCCCGTTTTTGGTGCCGATATTTGCCATAATCGAGGTCGTGGGCTGCACATTGTAACCGATTGCGCATCCTTTTTAAGGAGCATGCCATGGCAACTAATCAAGAAACGGCCGTCATTAAGGCGCGCATGGACCGCATTCCCGCGGCGTTGTCGCCCGAGCTGGTTGAGCGCATCGCCGCCGACCGCGCCTCGGGTGTCGTTAATCCTTATCGATGCGGTGATGACCAGGTCATTCGTCGTATAGATCGCGCTGCCGACAAAGGCACGCTTATGCGTCCGGCGTTTATGCGCGATACCGAAAAGATTCTTCATCTTCCGGCGTACACGCGTTATGCAGGCAAAACGCAGGTCTTTAGCTTCCGTAGCAATGATGACCTGTCGCGTCGCGGCCTGCACGTGCAGCTTGTCTCGCGCATTGCGCGCGATATCGGTCACGCCCTGGGGCTCAACGGCGATCTGATTGAGGCGATTGGCCTGGGCCACGACTTGGGACACACGCCTTTTGGCCATGCGGGCGAGCGCTTTCTCAACGATATCTATCACGAGCGTACCGGCCGCTACTTTTTCCATAACGTGCAGTCGGTCCGCGTGCTCGACGCGCTGTATGGCCGCAACGTATCGCTCCAGACACTCGATGGCGTACTGTGCCATAACGGCGAGTACGAGCAACGTGTATTTGAGCTGTCACACATGGCGACCTTTGACCAGTTCGATCAGACGGTCGAGGACTGTATCGCCACGGGTTATAGCGCGATTGAGCACCTGCGTCCCATGACGCTCGAGGGTTGCGTGGTGCGTATCTCGGATATCCTTGCCTACGTTGGGCGCGATCGCCAAGACGCCATTGCGGCGGGCCTGCTGTCACCCGACGCCTTTGACGATGGCCTGGGCGGGGCTTACAACAGCTGGATCCTCACGCACGCTTCCATCGATATCGTTGAGCATAGCTACGGCAAACCGCGTATCGAGATGAGCGAGGACCTGTTTGAGGAGATCCGCCGGGCGAAGCGCGAGAACTACGAGAAGATCTACAGCAAGGGCGGTATCGAGGGCGATTCCGAGGCGGAGCTGCGCGAGGCGTTCGAAAAGCTCTACGACTGCTGCCTGCAGGATCTAAATAAAGGCGACGAGTCCTCTTACATCTTTAAGCATCATATTTCGCGCATTGAGCAGCAGCTTTCCTACTACGATCGCATCTATGCCTGGCAGGACGACAAGGATCAAGCGGTGGTGGATTACATCGCGAGCATGACGGACGGCTATTTCTGCGAGCTGACGAGCAAGCAGTTCCCGGGCTTGAAGTTTCCACACCGTACCTATATTAACGAACGGTAGTTCGTATTTATTCGCTATACTGTTGACGAACAAAGCTTTTGATTGATGCATGGGATGGCTATGGACGACCTTTTTTCTACCTCGACACGCGAGCGTTCCTTTAAAAACGCGCCGCTCGCGGTGCGCATGCGCCCCAATTCGCTCGACGAGTATGTGGGCCAGCAAAAGGCCGTCGGTAAAGGCTCGTGGTTGCGTGCGGCCATCGAGCATGATGTGCTATCGAGCGTGATTCTGTATGGGCCTGCTGGTACGGGTAAGACGACGCTGGCGCATATCATCGCCAACCATACCAAGAGCGAGTTTGTCGAGGTCAGTGCCGTGACGGGTACCGTGAAGGACCTGCGTCGCGTGATCGACGAGGCAAAGACGCGCCTGAATACGTATGACCGCCGTACCATCTTGTTCATCGACGAGATTCACCGTTTTTCGAAGTCTCAGCAGGATGCGCTTTTGCATGCGGTTGAAAACCGTACTGTCATTATGATTGGCGCCACGACCGAGAACCCGTACTTCGAGGTCAACTCCGCACTGTTGTCGCGTGGGCGCGTGGTAGAGCTTGAGCACCTGAAGGACGAGGATGTCGCCACGCTCATTAAGCGTGCGCTCGGGGCGCCGCAGGGTTTAAACGGTAAGTTCTCGGCCGATGAGGATGCAGTCAAGACCATTTGCACGCTTGCCGCGGGTGATGCGCGCTCGGCGCTCACGACGCTCGAGCTTGCGAGCGAGATTGCCGTTACGCGTCCCGATACCGAGGGGACGCCAGCGCCGGCGGCGGGGGAGCGCTATCCCATCACTGTTGACGATGTGAAAATCGCCAATCCACGTCGTGGGTTTTCGTATGACAAAAACGGTGACATTCACTACGACATTATCAGTGCGTTTATTAAATCTATGCGCGGCAGCGACCCCGATGCCACGATCTATTGGCTTGCGCGCATGATCGATGCGGGGGAGGATCCCAAGTTTATCGCTCGCCGCATTATGATTCAGGCTTCCGAGGATGTTGGCAACGCCGACCCGCAGGCGCTTTTGGTGGCACATGCCGCATTTAAATCTGCCGAGGTCATTGGCTATCCCGAGTGTCGCATCAACCTGGCTCAGGCTGCGCTCTATGTGTGCCTGGCGCCTAAGTCCAACGCGTGTGAGGCCTCGATCGATGCGGCGCTGGCCGATATCCACAGCAGTGGTCTTCGCGAGGTGCCCAGCTACCTGCGCGATCGTCACCGTCCCGGCAGCGACGAGTACGGTGTATACAAGTACCCGCACGATTATCCCGAAGGCTGGGTCGATCAGCGCTATTTGCCCGAGGGGTTGGAGCGCGGCGCGTTCTGGCAGCCTGCCGGCCGCGGTTGGGAAGAGTGGCGTGTGGAGCAAAGCGAGCGCGACCGTAGCGGCAACGCTCCCAAGTAGGCCATTGGCGCCTCGCGCATTCCCTTTGGGTATCTTTGCCCTTCTTTGGGGTACCATGAAAAACGTCTGTATTTCGATTCCTTCGGGAGGCTTGTATGAGTCCCATTCAAATCGCCCTGCTGGTGCTCGCCGTTGCCGGCGTGTGGGCTGTTGTCGAGCTCGCGCTCACGCTGCGCAAGACCCGCACCGTCGTCGACTCGCTCGACAAGACGGTGAGCGACCTCAATAATACGCTCGCCGAGGCACAGCCCGTGGTGGCAAAGCTCGATGGTGCCGTTGATGAGCTTACACCGGCACTTGCCCAGGTGGAGCCGCTCCTCAAATCGAGCAAGACTGCCGTTGACGCCCTGACGTCCAACCTTGTTGAGGTTGAGGCGGTCGTTCGCGACATTTCTCAGGTCACGGGCAGTGTGGCCGAGGCCAGCAATGCCGTGTCGAGCGTGACCGACTCTGCGGCCGGTGCCGTGCAGAAACTATTTAACAAGGTGAAGGCTCCTGCAGCCGACGCCGATCGCAAGCTCGCCACTGCCGCCGAGGCCGAACAGCCTACCGAGCACGTTCTGATTGGTGAGGCTGAGGACGAGGCCGCCGATGGTGCAGATACGGCTCAGAAG
This sequence comes from Collinsella sp. AM34-10, assembly GCF_003469185.1. Taxonomy (GTDB): domain Bacteria; phylum Actinomycetota; class Coriobacteriia; order Coriobacteriales; family Coriobacteriaceae; genus Collinsella. Next base: position 189,580 of record NZ_QSIL01000003.1, read on the forward strand.
CCCGCAGCCAAGCCTGCTCAGTATTACACCTATACGCCCGCCGAGACCTCCGAGGAGTCCTGCGATGAGTAGCGAAACAACCTGCCCCATTACGCTGAGCGTTGCCGGTGATCCGCGTTTCGCGCGCTTGGTGCGCATGACGGCCGCCAACGTCGGCGCCCTGTGCTCTATGTCCGTCGATCGCATCGAGGATATTCGCATGGCTGCCGAGGAGGCCTTCATCTTTGGGTGCACCGCGGTCGACTGCGACGATATCTCGATCACATTCGATGTCGACGAATCTCATGTGGGAATGACCTTTACCTTTGGCGATCAGGCGACTGTCGATGAGGATGACCAGGCTGCCGTGTATGCCGAACTCATTCTTGCAAGCGTGTGCGATTCCTACGAAAAGACCGCGGCGCCCCTGACGCTTTCCCTCGACCTCAAGGCGGATATCTAATATGACCGAACGTTCCCGGAGCGGTAAGACCGCTTGGGACAAGGAGAAAACCCGCGAGCTGTTTCGTCGCTACAAGGAGACCGGTGATCCGGATGCCCGCGAGCAACTCGTCATGTCCCACATGAACCTGGTAAGGTTTCTTGCCAACAAGTTTAAGAACCGCGGTGAGCCGCTCGATGACCTTTTGCAGGTCGGCTATCTGGGCTTGCTCAAGGCTATCGACCGTTTTGACCCTGAGCGCGGGCTCGAGTTCACCACGTTCGCGACACCTACTATTCTGGGAGAGATTAAGCGCCACTTCCGCGACAAGGGCTGGAGCGTGCGCGTGCCGCGTCGTCTGCAGGAGCTCTCGGCCAAGGTCAACCAGGCCACCGACAAGCTCACCAACGAGCTACAGCGTTCTCCTAAGGTTGAGGAAATCGCCGAATACCTGGACGTGACCGTTGACGAGGTGCTCGAAGCCATGGAATCGTCCTCGGCCTACACCTCGGTACCCATCGAGGCCCCCGGTGCGTCCGATTCCGACGATGCGCCTTCGATTCTCGACCGCTATGCTGACGACGACAACGAGCTCGACTTTACCGATGACCGTCTGGTGATTGAGGAGGCCATTCGCGATTTCTCGCCGCGCGAGCGCGAGGTGATCGAGCTGCGCTTTGTGAAGGGCATGACCCAGATCGAGATCGCCAAGAAGCTGGGCATCTCCCAGGTGCAGGTCTCGCGCCTGCTGCGCCGTACGCTTAAGAAGATTCAGGACAAGATTGACCCCGACGGAGTAATGGTTCGTTCATGAGTGAGCACCCTCAACAAACCGATCGCGCGCTGCGTGACACCCGCATTCTGACGCTGCGCATTTGGGCCGTCGTCGGCTGCATCGTGATCGCTGCCGTCATCTTTAACCTCATGGGGATTCTGGCGCCGGTTATTGAGTTTCTGGCCGTCGGCTCCATTATTGCCTTTGTAATGTCGCCGATTACCAACTGGCTTGAGCATCATGGGGTGGGCCGCGGCATCGGCTCGCTCATCGCGCTCATTGTAGTCGTAGCCGTGCTCGTCGGTGTCGTCTGTATCCTGTCGCCGATTCTCTTTGGCCAGATCATGGAAGTCCTGAGCCGCCTGCCTGAGCAGCTACGTGTTGCGGGCAGCGACCTTAATGAGATGATCTCGCGCGCCAAGACGCTCAACAACACGCCGGTCAAGGAGTACCTGGACGATAACCTTTCTTCGCTCGTTACGGTGGCGTCCAAATATGTCTCACAGATTGCCGCCGAGCTCGGCCGCGGCGTGTTCCCGCTTATCACCAACACGGCCTCACAGCTGTTCGTGATCTTTTTGGGTCTGGTGCTTGCCTATTGGCTTGCCTGCGATTATCCCCGTATGCACCACGAGGTCTGCACCATCATCGGTCAGGAAAAGGAAACCTCGTACCGCTTTATGGTCGCGATTCTTTCGCGCTCAGTCGGCGGTTACATGCGTGGCATGGTTGTGACGTCCATCTGCGGTGGCATCCTTGCCTTTATCGGCTTTACGATCATCGGGCATCCGTATGCGGCGCTCATGGCCATCTTTACCGGCATCATGCACTTGGTCCCGGTTGTCGGTCCCTGGGTGAGCGCGGCGATTGCCACGGTGCTCGGGTTTATGTTTAGCCCGATGCTGGCGTTGTGGACCTTGGTTGTGACCATGGTGGCACAAAATGTCACCGATAACGTCATTTCGCCTAAGGTCATGCAGAGCTCGGTGCAGGTGCATCCTATCATGAGCCTCACGGCCCTGGTTATTGGCTCGGCGCTTATGGGCCCCATCGGCATGGTTATCGCCATCCCGCTGTGCGCGGCCCTCAAGGGTATCTTCGTGTACTACTTCGAAAACGAGACCGGCCGCCAGCTCGTGGCCTACGAAGGTGCCGTGTTTAAGGGTACGCCGTATCGCGATGCCGAGGGTAACCCGGTTGCCGCCTATGACGCGCTTGGCGATGACACGTTCATCTATGAGTCCGAGCTCATCGGCAATGAGACCGCGCCCGAGGCCAAGGCCATGCCCAAGCCCGAGTTCGATAATTCATGGATCAAGCTCTCGGGTCTTCAGCCCGACGCGACGGGCTTTTTCAAGAACCCCTTCGCCAAGGATGACGATTCTAATACGGACGACGACACCAAAACCGGCATAGACGGCTCCATGGATGATTCGGATTCTAAATAGGTCTTTTAACGTTTCTTGATGTTGTAAAAGACAAGAAACACGAGCAAAGCGATTGATAAGGGGCCGGCTACATAGAAATAGAGAACGTCAATTGCGCGTAGAGGGCAATAGGCCTTATCGCCGGACATTACTGCATATAATACGTAGCCAAATGCTGGTTGGTTTGAATACCAGTGGGAGAAGGCCAAGAGCGCTAAAAGTGCTACAACCAGAAGTGCATTCAGGATAAATCGTTTGGTATTCATCGGCCGCTCCTTCCGGATGATTCTTATATAGTATTTTTTTTAAAAAGCGATATACTAGATATAACGAAACAACGAACTGAATAAAGAATACAAAAAAAGAGCCACGACCAGTTAAAGCCTGAGAAACTTTAACTGCGAGCCTTAATTGATTACCACCAATCAATTAAAGAAGTCGAGACCCAAAATTTGGTAAAGTATTTAATTACTTTATTAATCAGATACTTAAATATCTGTAAACCCATTATATCGGGTTTTTGAGGGGATTTCAAGTCTTTAAGAAGATACCAGGCAATCAATTAAGAAAAACTTAGTTGATTGCCTTTTTTGTTGTGATTCAACTTTGATCGTAGCTTCTAACTAATTAATTTTCGTAAGAAAGGAGAACAGCTGAATGAATATCCCTTTTGTTGTAGAAACTGTGCTTCATGACGGCTTGTTAAAGTACAAATTTAAAAATAGTAAAATTCGCTCAATCACTACCAAGCCAGGTAAAAGTAAAGGGGCTATTTTTGCGTATCGCTCAAAAAAAAGCATGATTGGCGGACGTGGCGTTGTTCTGACTTCCGAAGAAGCGATTCACGAAAATCAAGATACATTTACGCATTGGACACCAAACGTTTATCGTTATGGTACGTATGCAGACGAAAACCGTTCATACACTAAAGGACATTCTGAAAACAATTTAAGACAAATCAATACCTTCTTTATTGATTTTGATATTCACACGGAAAAAGAAACTATTTCAGCAAGCGATATTTTAACAACAGCTATTGATTTATCTTAAAATTTTGTGTATAATAGGAATTGAAGTTAAATTAGATGCTAAAAATTTGTAATTAAGAAGGAGGGATTCGTCATGTTGGTATTCCAAATGCATAATGTAGATAAAACATCTACTGTTTTGAAACAGACTAAAAACAGTGATTACGCAGATAAATAAATACGTTAGATTAATTCCTACCAGTGACTAATCTTATGACTTTTTAAACAGATAACTAAAATTACAAACAAATCGTTTAACTTCTGTATTTATTTACTGATGTAATCACTTCAGGAGTGATTACATGAACAAAAATATAAAATATTCTCAAAACTTTTTAACGAGTGAAAAAGTACTCAACCAAATAATAAAACAATTGAATTTAAAAGAAACCGATACCGTTTACGAAATTGGAACAGGTAAAGGGCATTTAACGACGAAACTGGCTAAAATAAGTAAACAGGTAACGTCTATTGAATTAGACAGTCATCTATTCAACTTATCGTCAGAAAAATTAAAACTGAATACTCGTGTCACTTTAATTCACCAAGATATTCTACAGTTTCAATTCCCTAACAAACAGAGGTATAAAATTGTTGGGAATATTCCTTACAATTTAAGCACACAAATTATTAAAAAAGTGGTTTTTGAAAGCCGTGCGTCTGACATCTATCTGATTGTTGAAGAAGGATTCTACAAGCGTACCTTGGATATTCACCGAACACTAGGGTTGCTCTTGCACACTCAAGTCTCGATTCAGCAATTGCTTAAGCTGCCAGCGGAATGCTTTCATCCTAAACCAAAAGTAAACAGTGTCTTAATAAAACTTACCCGCCATACCACAGATGTTCCAGATAAATATTGGAAGCTATATACGTACTTTGTTTCAAAATGGGTCAATCGAGAATATCGTCAACTGTTTACTAAAAATCAGTTTCATCAAGCAATGAAACACGCCAAAGTAAACAATTTAAGTACCGTTACTTATGAGCAAGTATTGTCTATTTTTAATAGTTATCTATTATTTAACGGGAGGAAATAATTCTATGAGTCGCTTTTGTAAATTTGGAAAGTTACACGTTACTAAAGGGAATGGAGATAAATTATTAGGTATACTACTGACAGCTTCCAAGGAGCTAAAGAGGTCCCTAGCGCCTACGGGGAATTTGTATCGATAAGGGGTACAAATTCCCACTAAGCGCTCGGGACCCCTTGTAGGAAAATGTCCTAAGTGTGGCAACAATATTGTATTAAAAAAATCGTTTTATGGTTGTTCAAATTATCCTGAATGTAAGTTTACTTTAGCTGAACATTTTAGAAAGAAACATTTTTTTCAAAGGATTGCTTAGTCCTAAATAACATGCACTTTCGCTGGAGGGTCGCTGTTTGGCGGCCCTCTTTTTTGCGCTAGGGCGGTGGGATGGTAATATCGTTACGTTTGAACTGTTTCGATGTGAAACCGAGGAGATTCCCTCTATGAGTGCTGACTACCCGTCAATGACTACGGCCGAGATTCGCTCTAAGTTCCTCAACTTCTTTGAGGAGCGCGGTCTTAAACTCTATCCTTCTTCGTCCCTCGTTCCCGACGATCCTTCGCTGCTGCTCGCCAATGCCGGCATGAACCAGTTTAAGGAGTACTACCAGGGCAAGAAGACCATGAAGGAGATCGGCGCAATCTCCTGTCAGAAGTGTGTTCGCACCAACGACATCGACTGCATCGGCGAGGACGGCCGTCATCTGTCCTTCTTTGAGATGCTCGGCGACTTCTCCTTTGGTGGCGTCTCCAAGCAGCAGGCCTGCGCTTGGGCCTTTGAGCTCATCACCAAGGAGTTCAAGCTGCCGCTCGACCGCCTGTACTTCACCGTCTTTACCGAGGACGACGAGACCCATGACGTGTGGCGCTCCCTGGGCGTTGCCGAGGATCACATCTCGCGTCTGGGCGAGGACGACAACTTCTGGGCCGCTGGCCCCACCGGTCCCTGCGGTCCGTGCTCCGAGATCTACTTTGACATGGGCGAGGAGGTCGGTTGCGGCAGCCCCGACTGCAAGCCTGGCTGCGACTGCGACCGCTTCCTTGAGTTCTGGAACCTCGTGTTTACCCAGTACGACCGCCAGGAGGACGGCTCCATGCCGGAGCTGCCGCACCGCAACCTCGATACGGGCATGGGCCTGGAGCGCATGGCCGCCATCATGCAGCACAAGACCGCCAACTACGACGGCGATCTGATGCAGCACCTCATCAAGCTCGGTGAGGAGATCAGCGGCAAGACTTATGACGCCGATGACTATTCCGGTGCCAGCCGCTCGCTGCGCATCATCGCCGACCACTCCCGTGCCGTCGACTTTATGATCTCTGACGGCATTCTGCCCGGCAACGAGGGCCGCGAGTACGTCCTGCGCCGCCTGCTCCGCCGCGCCGTGTTCCACGGCCGCTTGCTGGGCATCGAGGGAGCCTTCCTGACCAAGTTCATCGACGAGGTCAACGCCCAGATGGGCGAGGCCTATCCCGAGCTGCTCAAGAACGTCGCGCTCGTTAAGGGCATCGTCGCCTCCGAGGAGGAGCGTTTCTCCACGACGCTCGACAACGGCCGCGTTTACCTGGACGAGGCCCTGGCCGCGCTCGCCGAGGGCGCTGTGCTTCCGGGCGACGTTGCCTTTAAGCTGCACGACACCTTCGGTTTCCCCATTGACCTGACTGTCGAGATCGCCGGCGCCGCTGGCCATGACGTCGACATGGACGGCTTCACCGCCTGTATGGAGGACCAGAAGGCCCGCGCTCGCGCCAACGCCAAGGGCGATGCCTGGGGCAGCTTCAACGACGTGTGGGTCGAGCTTTCGGACAAGGTCTCCGCGACCGAGTTCGACGGCTATGACAACGACGTCATCGATGGCGCCAAGGTTGTCGCCATCGTGCGCAACGGCGAGTCCGTCGAGTCCGTTGCTGCCGGCGAGGACGTCGAGGTCGTGCTCGACCGCACCCCGTTCTACGCCGAGATGGGCGGCCAGCAGGGCGACGCCGGCGAGCTTTCCGCCGAGGGCGTTGCGCTGACCATTTCCGATACCAAGAACCACAACGGCCTGTATGCCCACGTTGCTCACGTTGCCGAGGGCACGCTGACCGTCGGTGCTACCGTGACCGCCGCGCTCGACGCCGAGCGCCGTGGCTTCCTGCGTCGCAACCACACCGCCACGCACCTGCTCGACGCCGCGCTTAAGCAGGTCCTGGGCGAGCATGTCTCCCAGGCTGGCTCGTTGGTGACGCCCGAGCACCTGCGCTTTGACTTCACGCACTTCGAGGCCCTCTCTTCCGAGCGGCTCAAGGCTGTCGAGGATCTGGTCAACCAGCAGATCTTCGCTTCCAAGCCGGTCGTTACCCGCGTCATGGGTATCGACGAGGCCAAGGCCGCCGGTGCTGTCGCCCTCTTTGGCGAGAAGTACGGCGATGTCGTCCGCGTCGTCTCCGTGGGCGCCGAGGACCAGCCGTTTTCCCGTGAGCTCTGCGGTGGCACGCATGCCGCCAACACTGCCGAGATCGGCCTGTTCAAGATCATCTCCGAGTCTTCCACGGGCTCCAACGTCCGCCGTATCGAGGCCGTGACCTCTAAGGGTGCCCTCGACTACATGGCCGACCGTCTGGCGCTCGTCGACGCCGCTGCCGCAGCGCTCAAGTGCCGCGTGGACGAGGTTCCCGCCCGCGTGGAGAACCTGCAGGCCGAGCTGCGCGAGACCGCCGGTAAGCTCAAGAAGGCTCTGACCGGTGGCTCCTCCGATGCGATCTCCAGCGCCATCGAGGGCGCTGTCGAGCTCGGCGGCTACAAGCTCGTCGTCGCTGAACTTCAGGGCCTTGAAGCTGCCGACCTGCGCAACGTCTGGGATACCGTGCACCAGAAGGTCGACGGTCCCGTCGCCTGTGTCGTTGCCAGCGTGACCGAGAAGGGCACCCCCGCCCTGCTCGCCGCCGGCTCCGATGACGCCGTCAAGGCCGGTTTCCACGCCGGCAACGTGATCAAGCAGATCGCGGGCCTGGTCGACGGTCGCGGCGGCGGCCGTCCCAACATGGCCCAGGCCGGTGGCAAGAACGCCGCCGGTATCGCCGATGCCCTCGCGGCCGCCAAGACCGCGCTCGGCGCTTAAGTAGTCGCTGTGGTCGCGCTCGCGCTGGACATAGGGGAGACCCGGATTGGCATTGCCGTCTCGAGCCGTGATGGCAAGATGGCAATGCCCGTCAAGGTGCTCCCGGCTGCCGAGGTCACTGGCATGGCCAAGACGTTCCGTTACCTGGTTGAGGACTATGAGCCCGATATCCTTGTAAGCGGACGTCCCTTGACCATGGCCGGTGAGCCCGGCCCCCAGGCCGAGCGCGTTGCCGCCGTTGCGCAAAAGATTGCCCAAGAGCTCGATCTTCCGCTTGAGTTTGAGGATGAGCGCCTGTCCTCGCAAGAGGCAAAGCGTATCCTGCGCGAGCAGGGACTCAACGAAAAGCAGATGAGGGGCAAGATTGACATGATCGCCGCCAGCCTGTTCTTGCAGACGTGGCTCGATCGCAAAAACGAGGAGGTTTCGCATGCCTAGCGCTTCCGATCCGCGCCAGCCGAATCGCCAGGGGCAGCCTACGCCGCGCCCTGTATCGTCCGGCCAGCGTCCGATGCAACCGACGCAGCGTGCGGCTCAGCCTGCTGCTCGTCCCGCACAGCCCTCCTCTCGTGCAGCACAATCTGCTCAGCGTCCTGCCCAACAGCCCGCTGCCCGCGCAGCCCGGGCCGCAAGCGGTACCCGCTTTAAGCAGCAGGCGCCCACGCAGCGTGCGCAGGCGCCTCAATCGCATACGCGTACACATCATGCTCACGGCACACATGGCGCAGCTCCGGCCACGCGCTCGAGCTATAACACGCGTGCCCACCGTGGCGTCCAAAAGAAAAGCTCTCCGGTGCCTATGATTATCGGTGGCGTCATCGCCGTGCTTGCGCTTGTCGCGATCGTTTTCTTTGTCGTGCCAGCCGTCAAGGGCTTTTTTGCCGGCGAGGATGCGAAAGTCGCTGCTGGCCAGCAAGTTACTATCACGATTCCCGATGGCGCCTCGGGTGATACCATCGCTTCGATTCTCTCCGAGAACCATATCGTCGAAGACCCCAAGGATTATTACGCGGCGGTCAAAAAGCTCAATGCCGATATGTCGCTTAAGCCTGGCGCCTACTCGTTTACCACGCTCATGGACGCGACCAAGGTTGTTCAGCAGCTCATGGAAGGCCCCAATGCGGGCTCCGATGCGCTGACTATCCCTGAGGGCCTAACGGTCGACCAGGTCGCCGATCGCGTGGCCGCGGCATACGACAGCATCTCCAAGGAAGACTTCCTTAACCAGGCCAAGGCGAGCAATTATGTGAATGATTTCGCTTTCCTTAAAGATGCCGCGAACGATTCGCTCGAGGGCTTCCTATTCCCCAAGACCTATTCGTTGGGTAAGGACCCGTCTGCCGATGATGTGATTCGCGCCATGCTTGACCAGTTCAACGCCGAGTATAAGTCGCTTGACTTTGCCAGCTGCGAGGCCAAGATCAAGGAGCGCTATGGCGTGGAGATGTCCGATTACGACATCGTTAACCTTGCCTCGATCGTCGAGCGCGAGGGCCTCAACGCCGATCAGCGCGCGCATGTGGCTTCGGTTTTCTATAACCGTCTGGCGGGCAAGCTCGATGGCCTGCGTTACCTCAATAGCGATGCGACCATGATGTATGTCACCGGCGGCGAGGTTACCGCCGACGACCTGCAGAGCGATAGTCCGTATAACACCTATAAGCATGAAGGCCTGCCGCCCACGCCCATCTGCTCTCCGTCGCTCGAGGCGCTCAAGGCTACCCTTGAGCCGACCGACTCTGATGACCTGTATTTCTACATTACACAGGACGAGGAGTATTTCTCGAAGACCTACGAAGAGCACCAACAGTCTTGGAATTGATCATGAGGATTTTTAGCCCCAAACGATATGTTGCCTCAGTTGACCGCATCGACCTCGATACCCTCTGGGCCGACGGCAAGCGCGCCATTCTACTCGACCGCGATAACACTCTGGTGCCGCGCGATACCGAGCAGGTTCCCGCTGCGGTTTCAGCTTGGCTCGAAGCCGCCCATGCCAAGGGCTTTAAACTGTGTATGGTGTCCAATAACTGGCATCGCGACCAGGTCATGGCATCGGCGCGCGAGCTGGGGCTCGAGGCTATCAGCCACGCCATGAAGCCTGCCCCGTTTGCCCTGAAGGCGGGTCTTAAGCGTCTGGGCGCCACGGCCGACGAGGCCGTGCTGATCGGTGACCAGCTTTACACGGACGTGTGGAGCGGTAACTTTGCCGGCGTCGATACCATCTTGGTAAAGCCGCAGGCGACGCAGGACCTGTGGTACACGCAGATCTTCCGTATCTTTGAGCGCCGGGCCCTGCGCGACCTTCCCTGCGAGGAATAGGTTTCGCCATGTCTCAGCACATCAAACACGGCTGCGACCATATCTTCTTTATCGGCTTTTTGGGCGCGGGCAAGTCGACGCTTGCGCGCAACGTGGGCACTATGTTCAAGCGGCGTTTTATCGATACCGATCGTTTGGTTGTGCGTCGATGCGGCAAGTCGGTGACCGAGATATTTGAGACCGAGGGTGAGGATCGTTTTCGCGAGCTCGAGACCTCGGCACTCCGTTCGCTTCAAAGCGAGCGCAGCCTGCTGGTATCGTGCGGGGGTGGCATCGTCGAGACGCCGGTGAACATTGAGCTGATGCACGAGATGGGTACCTGTGTGTACCTCGAAGGTGACTTTGAGGACTCGTTGCGCCAGATTCGCCGCTCCGATACCCGGCCCGATTTCCGCTCGCCCGAGCACGCTGCGCGCCTGTTTGAGCATCGCCGTCCGCTGTATCGTCAGGCCGCCGATATTACCCTTGATATTCGCAACAAGTCCTTCGAGGACGTTTCCTACCTTTGTGCCGAGATGCTTTTGGAGCGTGGACTGCTATGATTCGCCGTCAACTTATCAATTTCCAAAACCGCAGTGTCGATGTCCGCGTCGGATTGGGCGCGTTCGAGGAGCTGCCGCGCATGTTTGCCTCGGCTGTGGGCAAGCCTAAGCGCGCGATGGTGGTTTGGAACGACGCTACATCCGAGCGTTTTGGCGAGGTTGTCGAGCATGCGCTGGTCGACGCCGGTTTTGTCGTGTCGATGCTCGTCCTCGAGGTTTCACCTGCCGGTGCTACGCTGGCTGATGCCGATACCGTCTTTGGCGCCCTGTCGGCTAACGGCATCACCTGCGACGATCTCGTTGTCGCTGTCGGCGACACAGCGACCTGCTCGGTCGTTTGCTGGTGTGCCAATCAGTGGTGCGGTCGCACCGAGTGCGCCTTGCTGCCGACGACGTTCGACGCCATGCTTACGGTCGCGACGACCATGAAGCCGCTTGTCGCCTCGTCGGCGAATGCGCTTCCCGCTATCGCGTTCCGTCCCGAGCCGGGCTTGGTCGTGTGTGACCTCGACCTTGTACGCGAGGCGGACCCCGAGGACCTCAAGCTCGGCTATGCGGTACTTGTTGGCACCATGCTTTCGAGTAGTAAGTCCCGCTGGAATCAGTTTATTGAGACCGTTCCCGAGATTCTCGCGGGCGAGGAGGTCGCGCTCGTCAATGCCGTTCAGTGGTCTCAGACTGCCCGCAAGGACGTACTGATGGCCACGAACCCGAGCGCCCGCCATGCGCTCGATTTTGGCAAGACGGGGGAGCGTACCCTGCGCGCCTGCTTGGGCGATGCCGCTTCGCAGGTGCCTGCCTACCAGCTGTTGTCCGAGGGCATGCGCTTTGAGGCGCGCCTAGCACACGATGCCTGCGACTTCGATATCGATTACGTCTTTGAGGTCGATGACTGCCTGGAGGACTTTGGTATCGAGGAGCTTGCCTTCGATCTGGAGCCTGCTGCATATATCGAGGAGTTCCGCAGGCAGCAGTTTGTCCGCTCGAACCGCAGCATGTTGCCGCTGCCCGCGGCACTCGGCGCCATTCGTCTAACGAGCGTTGAGGACGAGGTTCTTGAGCGCCATGCTCACGCCTACTTGGCTTCTCGCAAAGAACTTCTCTAAGATTTATTGACATCCATCGTCTTTCGTATCATGTTGAGGGGCGGGTTTCCAATCGGTTGCGAATCGCGCGCGATTTCGTCGTTCGGTTGAGACCCGTCCCGTCTTTATGGAGACAACAAGAAAGGAATCTGCATGTCTGAGTTTGCTGCCGGTCCTGTCGGTCGTATCGAGCGTGTCCGTGCCCTGATGGCTGAGCGCGGCTACGACGCTATCGTGGTTCGTGACGAGGCCAATCTTCGTTGGCTTACGGGCGTGAAGGGCGTCTTCGATTACACCTTCGAGTTCCCGCATGCGGCGTTTATTACGGCTGACCAGTGCCTGTTCCATACCGACTCGCGCTACCTCAACAGCTTTGAGGAGAACACGCCCGCCGGCAGCCCCTGGGTTTACGACATGGACGAGGGCACCATCCCCGGTTGGGTCGCCGGCAAGATCGCGGCCAACAAGTGCCGCGTCTGCGCTGTCGAGGACGACATGCAGATCAACTTCTACCAGGGAATTCAGCGTGGTCTGGAGGATCGTTCCGTCGCCTGCATGCTGCCGCTGATGCATGACGACATTCGCAAGATGCGCGCCATCAAGGACGCCGAGGAGATCGAGCTCATGCGCCATGCGCAGTCGATTACCGACGCCGCCTTCCAGCACATGCTCGGCTTTATTAAGCCCGGTATGACCGAGAAGCAGGTACGCAACGAGCTCGAGAACTTTATGTTCGCCAACGGTGCCGACAGCCTGGCCTTCGGTTCCATCGTCGCGAGCGGCCCCAACACCGCCAACCCGCATGCCGTCCCGAGCGACCGCGTGATCGAGAAGGGCGACTTTGTCCTGATGGACTACGGCGCGGGATACTGCGACTACCGCTCCGACATGACTCGTACCGTCGTGATGGGCGAGCCCACCCAGGAGCAGCTCGACCTGTACGCGCTCGTGCGCCGTACGCACGAGGAGTGCGTCGCCGCCATCCATCCGGGCGTCGAGGGCAACGACATCTTCAAGCTCTCCAAGAAGATCATCGGCGATGCCGGCTATGGCGATTACTATAACCATGGCCTGGGCCACGGTGTCGGTATCGATATCCACGAGCTGCCCAACTTCAACCGCAGCAAGAACACCATCGAGGTCGGCTCGGTTATCACCATGGAGCCCGGCGTCTACCTGCCCGGCGTGGGCGGCGTGCGCCTGGAGGACTATGGCGTGGTCACCGAGAACGGCTACGAGCCCTTCACCAAGACCCCGCACGACCTGCACGTTATCGACTGCTAGTCTACTTCGGTAGATAGTTTGGGGCGGGGCGTCCGGATCGATTCGGACGCCCCGCGTTCTCTTTTTATGCGCTCGCCGCAGGCGCCGTCTGCAAGTGTATAATTTCTATCGTATGTAATTTGGACGCTTGTGCGTTCTGCCCATAACAAGAAAGGTCGCTATGCCTACCATTTCTACCGCCGACTTCAAGAACGGCCTCGGTCTCCGCATCAAGGACAAGGTCTACACCATCGTCGAGTTCCAGCATGTCAAGCCGGGCAAGGGCGGCGCGTTTGTGCGCTACAAGACCCGCGACATCAAGAGCGGCCGCGTCGTCGAGAACACCTGCAACGCCGGCACCAAGTTCGAGAGCGTCATGCTCACCACCCGTGAGTTCCAGTACCTCTACAACGATGGCACCGACTACATCTTCATGGACAACGAGTCCTATGAGCAGGTTCCCGTTCCCGAGGACATGGTGGGCGAGAACTCCAAGTGGCTGCGCGAGAACGACATCTGCCAGCTGCTCTTCGCCGACGATGAGCTCATGGGCGTGACCCCGCCGATGTTCATCGAGACCACTATCGTCCAAACTGACCCGGGCTTTAAGGGCGACACCGTCCAGGGTTCCACCAAGCCGGCCACGATCGACACCGGCGCTGTTATCCAGGTCCCCATGTACCTCAATGAGGGCGAGGTCATCAAGGTTGACACCCGCGACGGCAAGTTCGTCTCCCGCGTCTAGCAACCAACTCTTCTAGGAGGATTCATGCCCCAGGAAATCAAGATTGACGGCATCGGCATTTCGCCCGATGTTCTGACCGCCATCGTCTCGCGCGCCGTGTCCGATGTCGAGGGCATCGCCTCCGTTGGCGTCAAGGACCTTGCCACCAACCTTGTCTCCATGATGCTCTCGTCCAAGGCCCCGGCTTCCGAGCCGGCGGTCGAGGCCGAGGTCGTCGGCGACAAGCTCGCACTTACCGTGCGTGTCGTGGTGTTCTTTGGCTATCCGTTCAAGAAACTCGCCGAGGCCGTTCGCGCCGCCGTGGTCGCCGCCATCGATGCCCAGGTGGGCGTTGAGGTCGAGCGCGTTGACGTTTGCATCGACGGCCTCGTTTTCCCCAAGGAGTAACCTTTGAGCCTTAAGGTTTATCGCGGGCGTACGCTTGCCCGCAGTCAGGCGCTGCAGCTGCTGTTCCAGGCCGAGGCCACGGACAGCCCGCTCGAGCGCGTCCTCGAGGGTGATTTCCTGATTTCGAAGGGTCCCCTCGACCCCTATGCGCTGGAGCTGTGCCGCGGTGCCTACGAGCATATCGACCGCATCGACTGCGCTCTGCGTTCCGTTGCCAAGAACTGGGATCTTATGCGCATGCCCGGCGCCGACCGCAATCTGCTGCGTATCGCCGTTTACGAGATGCGTTTCCTCACCGACGAGGAGGTCTCGGACGCCATCGTGATCAACGAGGCCGTCGAGCTTGCTAAGGCCTATGGCACCGACCAGTCCGCGTCGTTCGTCAACGGCGTGCTGGGCAAGATCGCTCGCAGCGAGGAGCTGCCGGGCGAGGACCTGTACCAAGAACTGCTGGCCGAAGATCGCGCTCGCGAGGAGGCACAGGCTGCCGAGGCTGCCGCAAAGGTTGCAGCTGCTCAGGCCGAGGCTGGCGTGCTGGCCGAGGGCGCGGACGCTGCTGAGGCCGTCGAGGCCGACTCCGTCGAGGAGTAGTCATGCCAGAGGGTTCTGTCCGCAACTTTGACGAGATCTCGGACCGTTTGGATCAGATCATCGCTACCGTTCGCTCCAAGGATACCTCCTTGGAGCGTTCGCTCGATCTGTTTGACGAGGCGATTGAGCTGGGCTCCCGTGCGGTCGACATGGTCGACAAGTTTGAGCTGACGCCGCGTGAGGCCGACAAGCTCGAGCAGGAATACGATGAGGATGCGGCAAACGAATCCCAGGATAGCTAGGCCGCATCTCCGGATACGAATGGTTGATGGCATTCATGAAACGCGTGCGTCTTGATGACGAACTGATTTCACAGGGCATCTGCGCCGATCGCGCGGATGCCCTTCGCACTCTTATGGCTGGCTTGGTCTCGAGTGGCGGCGAGCGCTTGACTTCGCCGGGCCTTAAGGTGACCCCGGGCCTGCCGTTGCACGTGAAGGGGCGCATTCCCTATGTTGGCCGCGGCGGTCTTAAGCTCGAAGGCGCGCTTGATACGTTTGGTATCAATCCGACGGGCCTTGCCTGTCTGGATGTGGGCTGCTCTACCGGCGGCTTTACCGATTGCCTGCTCAAGCGCGGAGCTGCGACCGTTGTCTCGGTGGACGTTGGTCGCGCCCAGTTCGATTGGTCGTTACGTCAGGACGATCGCGTGACGCTGCATGAGCGCACAAACGTGACGCAGCTGCCTGAGCTTGGCTATGCCGGCGCCATCGACCTGGCTGTGTGTGATGTCTCGTTTACCAGCATCGCGAACATTATCGATGCGGTGCTGGCGTGCCTGGCGCCTACGGGTGCATTCTGCACACTCGTAAAGCCGCAGTTTGAGGCTCCGGCGGCGTTGGTGGGCGAGGGCGGCATTGTGACCGATCCCGCCGTGCGATGCGATACACTCGTGGCGGCGGTTGAGCTCTTTGCTGCCAAGGGCCTGTTCCCGGTCGATGTGTGCGTGTCACCCATTCATGGTGCCAAGGGCAACGTTGAGTTTTTCCTGTACGGCACGAGATTTGACCCCGGCGACCGCACGCAAGACGAGCTGCAATCCCAGGTATCGGTTTTGAGCGAGAAAGCTGCAACGCTATGAAGGTCTTTCTGGTTCCCAATTACTACAAGCAAGAGGCGGTCGAGAGCGGCCTGATGCTCGAGCTTTGGCTGACGCGCCAGGGCTATGAGGTCGCATGGGCTGCCGACCAGCGATCGAAGATTCAAAGCACGCCTGATATTGACGGCTCCGATCTGGTCATTACGCTCGGCGGCGACGGCACGCTGCTGCGCGCTGCCCGCATCCTCAACCATCGCGAGATTCCTATCCTCGGTCTTTCCTATGGTCACCTGGGCTTTTTAACTGCTGCGAGCCCCGAGGAGCGCGACATTCTGCAGGTCGTGAGCGACGCCCTTTCCGGCGAGCTGCACGTGAGCCGTCGCGCCACCATCGCTGCGGATATCGTGTCCGTGCGCGAAGACGGTACGAAGGATGTCGTGCGCACCTTCGCCCTCAACGACATGGCGCTTACCCGCGGTCCGCTGTCCGATATGGTCGAGTTCGACATCACGGTGTCGGGCCACCATATCGATCGACTGCGTGGCGACGGCGTGGTCGTGTCCACGGCGACTGGTTCTACGGGTTACGCACTCAGTGCCGGTGGCCCCATCGTGAGCCCCGACTATACGGGCATGGTCTGCGTACCCATTGCGCCGCACACCATTCAGGCCCGTGCCTTCTTGACTTCGCCGAGTGATGTCGTCGAAATCTTTATGTCCGATGATCGTCCGAGCGTTCCGGCGATCGCTATCGATGGACAGTTTATTACCTGCGACGGCACGGTCGAGAGCGTGGCCGTGCGCCGAGGCCCCGGCGATGTGCTGCTGCTCGATTACGGCCCCGAGAGCTTCTATAACTCGGTGAGCCGCGTATTCTACGGAGTCCGTCATGATCGATGAGCTGCAGGTTTCCAACATCGCGCTCATTCGCGAGGCGACGTTGGTTCCGAGTGCCGGCCTGACTGTCCTGACTGGCGAGACCGGCGCCGGCAAGACCGCGCTGCTCTCGGCCCTCAAGCTTATTTTGGGCGAGCGCGCGGATTCGTCGACGGTGCGCGAGGGCGAGACGCTGGCGAGCGTCGAGGCACGCCTGTTTGACGGCCCGCACGACACGGAGGGCTTCACGGTCCAGCGCAGCCTTTCTGCCGAGGGCCGCAGCCGCGTGAAGATTGACGGCCGCATCGCCAGTGTGCGCGAGCTTTCGGAGTGCGTTGGCGTGATGATGGATCTGTGCGGCCAGCACGAGCACCAGCGCTTGCTCGATCCGGCGCATCACGTTGCGATGGTCGATGCGTGGGCGGGGCGCTCTGCGCTCGAGGCGCTGGATGTGTACCGCGCCTGCTTTAAGGCATCGCGCGCTGCCGCCAAGGAGGTTCGGCGTGTCGAAGAGGCCTCGCGTGCGCAGGGGAGTCGTGTCGAGGAGGCGCGCTTCGCCCTGGAGCGCATTGCCGAGGTCGACCCCAGGCCGGGTGAGTATGAGGAACTCGAACAACTGCTGCCGCGCTCCGAACATGCCGAGGTACTGGTTGCCACGGCTAATGATGCCCATGCATCGCTTGCTGCCGAAGGGGGAGCGCTCGATGCCGTGAACGGCGCCGTGGCAGAACTGTCGCGCATGGCTACCGTCGATCGTAAACTGGGTGACATCGCCGACGCACTTTCGAATGCCTGTATCTCCCTTGAGGATTGCGCGAACGAGCTTCGTGCCTATCGTGATGGCGTCGCCTTCGACCCGCGCGAGCTCGCTCGCATGCGTGAGCGGTATTCCGACCTCAAGGGCCTGTTGCGTCAGTGGGGTCCCACCATGGACGATGTTTTTGCCATGCGCGAACGCTCACAAGAGTTGCTGTCTCTGGTCGATGATGGCGATGAACAGATCAAAAAGGCGCGTGAGGCACTCGGGAGCGCCGAGCGCGAGTTGTTTGCCGCCGCCAAGGCACTTAAGCGCGCGCGGAATACCGCAGCCCCGCGCTTTTGCCACGAGGTCGGCCGTCAGATGGCGCGCCTGGAGATGGGTGGCGCCGAGCTCGTCTGGGAGTCGCGCGATCTTCCGCGTGCTGAGTGGACGCCCGTTGGTCCTTCGAGCTACGAGCTGCTATACCGCAGCGGTGCCGGTTTGACGCCGCGTCCCCTGCGTCGAATTGCGTCGGGCGGCGAGCTCAGCCGCGTCATGCTGGCAAGCAAGGTTGTCCTCGGTAACGCGGACGGTGTCGATACGCTGGTGTTTGACGAGGTCGATGCTGGTGTCGGTGGCTCCACGGCGCGTGCTCTCGCGGGCGTGCTGGCAGATCTCGCCGCTACGCATCAGGTGATTGTCGTAACCCACTTGGCGCAGGTCGCCGTCATGGCCGACAAACATTATGTTGTCAGTAAGGAACCGGGCGATGTTCCCCAGACGCATTTGGACGAGGTGACCGGCGAAGCGCGTACCGCCGAGATCGCCCGCATGTTGAGCGGCGATCAATCGGAGGCAAGCTTGGCCCACGCAAAGCAGATGCTCAAAGAAGCTCGAGGTTAGGTCGTATTAGCGGTGTTGATGGGACAAAATAGACTGAAATTTTTGTCCCACTACGCGTTTTACTCAACGACCTTATCCGGCTGGATGAGCTCCTCGTAGTAGCTGATATGTTCGCGAGCGTCTTCAATCTCGGGCAGCAGGAAGTTGTAGATGACTTCGATGATCATCGTGGCACTGATCTTAGAGAACGCAAAGTCGCCTGTCGTCAGCAGCGCTTCGTGGTTGACGGTATTAAAAGTGTAGTCTGCCAGACGCGCGAGCGGGGATTTGCTGTCGCTGCTTATGACGACTACGGTTGCGCCGCAGTTGCGAGCCGCTTTTGCCATACGATTCAATCGGCGCGATTTGCCGGAGTTTGAGATTAGCACGATGACGTCACCCGGTCGTAACGTGAGCGCAAAGCCGATTGATGTCTCGCTAATGGTGCTCGCCATGCAACGCAGGCCCAGCTGCGAAAACTTAAACGTCGCATCGAGCGCGACCGCGTTCGTATTGCCCACAGCTGCAAACTCAATAACCCCTGCATGCTTAAGGGCATGCACAACAGCCGCCAGCGTATCGTGGTCGATCCCGTCGATGGTCGCATTAAGCTCGCTCACCTTGGCAGCCAGGATGTTCTTGAGGCTCTGCTCCATATTATCGAGCGAGACCTCGTCAGTCAGGCCCTCGTTGCGCTGGCTTTCCAAATCCCTCGCCAACGAAAACTGAAAGCTGCGGAAGCTGCCAAAGCCAAGTTTGCGGCAGAAGCGCGAAACGGTCGCCTCGGACGTGGCGGCGGCGCGCGAGAGCTGAGCGGCCGTGAGGCGCGGCGCCTCGGACTGGTGCTCCAATATATAGTCGACAATGCGCTGCTCGGACTCGCTGTATCCCTGATGGGTGCTTATGAGGGAAAGTGCGCTCTTGCTACTATCGGTCATGGATGGCTCCTGGTTGGCATGAAAATCAAATTTGATTTGCAATGCCATAGTATACGGGCATTTCCAATTACAAGATACACCTTGCCGTTTCAAGTGTTGATGGTAAACTTTCACCTACCGTTTACGGTTATGAAAGAACCTTTCACCGGAGAATTGCACCTTGTCTCTTCTCACGCGGACGGTAGGTTGGTATCTTTCAGTTGTGGAAAAACGCGCATCGAAGCGCGTGTAGGGGAGCGCCCGCGGGCGCTGTACTCAAGAAGGAGGGACACATGGCTAAGTTTGACATCATCGCCGCCACCGGTTGCCCGACCGGCATTGCGCACACCTTCATGGCTAAGGAGGCGCTGGAGAAGGCAGCTGCCGAGCGCGGTCTGACCATTAAGGTTGAGACTCATGGCCAGGTCGGTGTCGAGAACGAGCTCACCAAGAGTGAGATCGCTGGTGCCAAGGCCGTCGTCGTCGCAGCCGACAAGGATGTCCAGGCTGAGCGTTTCGCCGGCAAGCCCATGGTTTCCGTTGGTGTTTCCAAGGCCCTGTCCGTTGAGGCCGCCGGTAAGCTGATTGACCGCGCGCTCGCCGCCAAGGGTGACGACACGGTTGCAGCTGCTGCCGACATCGAGGATGAGGTCGAGGAGAAGGAGTCCATCGGCCACGTCATCTATAAGCACCTCATGAACGGCGTCAGCCATATGCTGGTCTTCGTCGTTGCCGGTGGTGTTCTGACCGCCGTTTCGTTCCTGTGGGGCATTACGTCCTTCGATTCGACGGCGTCTGACTACAACAGCTTTGCTGCGATGCTCAAGATCATCGGCGGCATCGCCATGAACCTTATGGTTCCGGTGCTTTCTGCCTACATCGCCGAATCCATCGGCAAGCGCCCGGCGCTCGTCCCCGGCTTTGTTGCCGGTATGATCGCCATCCAGGGCCTGCCTGTTAACGCCGAGACCGGTATGATCGACGCCGGTGGCGCCGGCGTGGGCTTTGGCTTCCTGGGCGGCATCGTCGGCGGCTTCCTCGCCGGCTATGTCATCCTGCTGCTCGAGAAGGTCTTTGCCGGTCTGCCCAAGAACCTGGACGGCCTCAAGGCCATCTTCCTGTACCCGCTGTTCTCGACGGCTATCGTCGGCCTGGTCATGCTCGGCATTTCCGGCCCCATGGCTGCCATCAACACCGCCATGATGGACTTCCTCAAGGGCCTGTCCGCCTCTGGCGCCGTTGTCCTGGGTCTTGCCATTGGTTGCATGTGCGCCTTTGACATGGGCGGCCCGGTCAACAAGGCTGCTTACGTCACCGGTACCGCTATGCTCACCGAGGCACTGGCTGCTGGTGTTGGCACCGATACCTACAACTTCGGCACCAACTTCATGGCTGCCGTCTCCGCCGCCTGCATCGTTCCGCCGCTGATCACCACCTTTGCCGTCGTTGTCGGCAAGAAGTACTTCAGCCAGGAGGATCACGACGCCGGTGTCGTCAACCTCATCCTTGGTTGCACCCACATCACCGAGGGCGCCATTCCGTTCATGACCAAGAACATCTGGCCCGTTATGCCCATCATGATGCTCGGCTCCTCTATCGCTTCGATCCTGACTATTATGTTCAACGTTCACGATCCGGCGCCTCACGGTGGCTTCCTGGTCCTGCCCGTTGTCGAGAACGGTCCGCTTTGGGTCCTCGCGATCCTCATCGGCGCTGTGGTCGGTGGCATCCTGTTCGTGGCCTTCAAGAAGTACGACTTCGAGAAGAACCAGAAGGCCGCTCCTGCAGCCAAGCCGGTTGAGGCTCCCAAGGCCGCTGCCGTCGAGGCCCCCAAGGCCGAGGCTGCCGACTTCGTGAAGGTCGAGAATGTCTTTGTCGCCGAGGACTTCGCTTCTCGTGACGAGGCTCTGAGCTTCGTTTCCAACCAGGCCGTCAAGGCCGGTATCGCAAGCGACGCCGACGCCGTGATGAACGCCTTCCTGGCCCGCGAGGCCGAGGGCACCACGGGCATGATGGAGGGCTTCGCCATCCCGCATGCCAAGTCCGACGCCATTACCGAGGCTGCCGTCATCGTCGTCAAGGACGAGTCCGGCGTGACCGGTTGGGACACCATGGACGGCGCTCCCGTCAACGTGGCTATCGCCCTGCTCATCCCCGGTGCCCAGGCCGGCACTACGCACCTCAAGATCCTGTCCAAGGTCGCCGAGGCGCTCATGGACGAGGACTTCCGTGCCACCGTCAAGGGTTCCACCGACGCCGCCGAGATCGCCAAGACGATCAACGCCCGCCTGGTCTAATCCCGCAACACGCGAATACCATCGCCCCCTGTAACAAAGGCGGAGTCCCTTTCCAGGGCCTCCGCCTTTTTCATGCCCCTTCTTCTAACTTGCGGTAAAATAAGGACTGTTTAAACGTTTCAACCGCAAAATCAGTCCCTATTTCACCGCAACCTATAAAAGGGTATAGAGGGGGCTACCTATCAAGTCTTTGTCGCGAACAGTTCATCAGCCAGAATTCCGTTCGCACGATATTACTTTGGATCGACCGAGTTTCCGCAGCTCGCCCGCCCGGCGGGGCGATTAAGTTTGTCGCGAGTTCCGCACGCAAAGGAAAGCACTTAATGTGCTTTCCGTCTTGCGCAGGACTGTAGAGCAGCAAACTTAATCGCCCCGCCGGGCGGGCGAGCGCAGGGATACGACATCTGTCCAACAATTCGTGTGAAACACAATGAAAAACCGTTTGATGTGAGTTAATATAAACAACGTCGTGAATCTGACTCCTGCCACATGCATGACAGGGGTTAAACACAAAAAGGAGTCAACTATGGTTTCTGAGAAGGCTACCCTCGTTAATCCTCAGGGTCTGCACATGCGTCCGGCTGGTCTGTTCGCCTCCACCATGGGCGAGTACGCCTGTGACGTGACGGTCGTTACCCCCGAGAAGGAGGTCAACGGCAAGTCCCCGATGGCCCTCATGGCTGCTGGTATCCCCTGCGGCACTGAGGTCGAGGTCAAGTGCGACGGCGCTGACGAGGCCGAGGCTCTGGCTGCTGCCATCGAGCTCATCAAGAGCGGTCTTGGCGAGTAGAACTCAAACGGGTCGCATGTTGAACAACTAAGTTCATATTTGGGGGCGCAGTGACCTGTTGTAAGGTAGCTGCGCTCTTTTGTCATGGATATGGCAAAACGCTTTATCACATGACACGGAGAGAGGAATGGGAATGTATCAGGGAGTCAACGCTTCCGAGGGCATCGGTATCGGCACCGTCATGGTCGCCGTCGATCCCGACTTGACGTTTGAGCCGCACGAGGTTGCTGATTCGGCAGCAGAGAAGGAGCGCTATCAGTCCGCTCTTTCGGTCTTCTGCGAGAAGACCCAGGCTCAGGCCGACCATATGAAGGAGACGGTGGGCGAGGCCGAGGCCGAGATCATGAGCGGACACATTGTCCTGGCTCAGGACCCGGGCATGACTGACGCCATCAACGCCGCCATTGACGGCGGTACCTGCGCCGAGCAGGCGCTCATGGACACCTCGACCATGTTCGAGAACATGTTCCTGTCCATGGACGACGAGATGTTCCGTCTGCGCGCGGCCGACATCGCCGACATCCGCACCGGTATTCTGGCCGAGCTGCTGGGCAAGGAGGTCGTCGACCTCTCCGTCCTGCCTGAGAACACCGTCGTTGTCGTGCACGACCTCACGCCGTCCATGACCGCCACGATCGATAAGGCCCACGTTGCCGGTATCGTCACCGAGACCGGTGGCCGCACGTCGCACTCCGCGATCATTGCGCGCGCCCTTGAGATCCCGGCTGTCCTTTCGGTTTCCAACAGCTGCACCGCGCTGCGCAACGGTATGACCGTTGTCGTCGACGGCGGCAAGGGTATCGTTGAGGCCGATCCCGACGAGGAGACGCTCGCTGCCTACACCGCCAAGGCCGAGGCCTTCGCTGCCGAGAAGGCAGCCCTCGAGGCCTTCCGTGGCAAGCCGTCCGTGACTGCCGATGGCATCAAGAAGATCATCGCCTGCAACATCGGTAACCCCGATGACGTGCCCAACGCGCTCGATCACGACGCCGAGGCCATCGGTCTGTTCCGCTCCGAGTTCCTGTTCATGGACTCTGCTGAGCTTCCTTCCGAGGAGGAGCAGTTCAACGCCTACCGTAAGGTCGCCAGCGCGCTCAAGGGTGCTCCGGTCATCATCCGCACACTCGATGTGGGTGGCGACAAGGAGATCCCGTATCTGCATATGGTCAAGGAAGACAACCCCTTCATGGGCTTCCGCGCCGTGCGTTACTGCCTGGCCAATCCCGACCAGTACAAGGTCCAGCTCCGCGCTCTGCTGCGCGCTAGCGCCTTCGGTGACGTCAAGATCATGATCCCGCTCGTCACCTGCGTCGAGGAGGTCTTGGCTGTCAAGGAGCTCGTCGAGCAGTGTAAGGCCGAGCTGACCGAAGAGGGTCGCAAGTTCAACGAGAACATCGAGGTCGGCATCATGGTCGAGACGCCCGCCGCTTCGTTGCTCGCAGACCGTCTGGCCGAGGTTGCCGACTTCTTCTCCATCGGCACCAACGACCTGATCGGCTACACCATGTGCGCCGACCGTGGTAACGACACCATCTCCAACCTGTACCAGGTTTACTATCCCGCCGTGCTCCGCTCGCTCAAGAACATCATCGAGAGCGGCGTGAAGGCCGGCATCATGGTCGGTATGTGCGGCGAGGCCGCTGCCGATCCGCTGCTCGAGCCGCTGCTGATCAGCTGGGGCCTGGAGGAGTTCTCGATGAGCGCTCCGTCGATCCTGCGCGCCCGCAAGACCATCAGCCAGTGGACCAAGGCCGAGTGCGACGAGCTCGCCGAAAAGGCGCTCGCCTGCAACACTGCCGCCGAGGTCAAGGCACTGCTCGAGTCCGCAGCTCGTTAATTTGGTATCAGAGGTAACCGCGTGGTTGGAATGGGCCGGCCACGCGGCCCTCACATATACAGGGGGTACTGTAAATGTTCTACACGCTAACTGCTAACCCGGCTGTCGACATGACGGTTTCGAGTTCTCCGCTCGAGCCCGACGAGAACGTCCGCACCGGCTCGGCCAGCTACACGGCTAACGGCAAGGGCCTCGACGTGTCCTTCGCCTTTAAGAAGATGGGCGTCGACACCGTCGCGCTCGGCTTCTTCGCTGGCTTCACGGGCAAGTTCATCGTCGAGGAGGTCATGAACCTGGGTTGCCTCTGCCGCCCGGTCTGGACCGACGGTATCACGCGCATTAACACCTACGTCAACGATGGCCAGCACGAGTACGGCATCCTGAACCCGGGTGCTCCGATCACGCCGCAGCACCAGGAGGAGCTCTACAACATCCTGGACACCGCGGGCGATCTCGAGTGCCTGATCGTTTCCGGCTCCGTGCCTCCCAAAGCTACGCCTGACTTCCTGGCTCAGGTCATGGAGCACGCTCAGGCTCGTGGCGCCGACGTCGTCCTGGACCTGTCCTCCGATAAGCTCAAGGAGCTCGCTCACAAGAAGCCGCTGCTCATCAAGCCGAACCATCACGAGATGAAGGCCATCTTCGGCGTGCCGGTCGACACCGACGACGAGGTTCGCGTTGCCATGAAGATGGCTCACGACGCTGGCGTTCAGAACGTGCTGCTCACCCGTGGTAGCCGCGGCGACGCTTACTTCTCCAACGGCGAGGACATCTGGTACGCCAAGCGTGAGTTCAACATCAAGCTTGTCTCTTCCGTCTGCGCCGGCGACTGCACCCTCGCTGCGTTCCTGCACAAGTGGTACAGGGATCGCGACAACGTCGAGGAGGCCATGAAGCTCGCTATGGCCACCGGCGCCAACGTTGCCGAGTCCGTCGGCATCGGCGACTTCGGTCACGTCGACGAGTACAGCAAGCGCGTTGCTGTCCGCAAGCTCGATCGTCAGTAATCGAAACGCGACATATTCGTGCGCATGCGGCGCCCCGGTTTCGGCTGGGGCGCCTTTTTTGTTCCGTCATTGGAGAGAGATGTTCTGCCGTACTTCATCGCTTCCACACCGTTCACCGAGTTGTCCTAGCCTTTTACCGATGGGTGGAATATACTTTCATCAACACGTTGCTTCGTGAAAGGAACATTCATGATTTACACGCTCACTGCAAATCCCGCCATTGACTACAACATCGCCTGCGACGGCCTTGCTGCCAACACCGTCACGCGTACCCGTAACGCCGTCTACACGCCCAACGGCAAGGGTCTCAACGTCTCGTTCACCCTCGATCACTACGGTGTCGACACCACGATTCTGGGCTTTTTCGCCGGTTTCTCGGGTGAGTTCATCGTCAAGGGCGCCGAGGCCCTGGGCGTGCCCGTCAAGCCCGTGTGGACCGACGGCATCACGCGCGTCAACGTGTTCCTCAATGCCGGACCCGACACCGAGTACAACATGGTCAACGCCGGTGCCGCCATCAACGAGGCCAACGAGCAGGAGATGTTTGAGCTCATCGATTCACTCGATGACATGACCTGCCTGGTCATCAGCGGCTCGCTGCCTCCCAACACTTCCGAGGGCTTCCTGGCCGAGGTCCTGCGCCGTGTCAAGGCCAAGGGGGCCGAGTTCGTCCTCGACATCTCGAGCCATCAGCTGGCAGACCTCATTGCCATGGAGCCGCTGCTGATCAAGCCCAATGACGACGAGCTGCTCGACATCTTTGGCATTAAGGTGAGCGGTGGCGACGATGAGTCCGTCAAGGGCGCTATGGCCGAGCTGCACGCCAAGGGCGCCAAGAACGTGCTGCTGACCCTCGGTGGCGCCGGTGCGTACTTCTCCAACGGCGAGCACATCTGGTTTGCCAATCGCACCTTCGACGTCAAGCTGCTGTCGACGGTGTGCGCCGGCGATTCCTCGCTCGCTGCCTTCCTGTCCGTATGGCACGACGCTCCCGAGCGAGTCGAGGACGCCCTGCGCCTTTCGATGGCTACCGGCGCCAATGTGGTCGAGTGCCCCGGTCTGGGCGATTTTGCCAAGGTGGACGAATATAAGAAGCACATCGAGGTTCGCCAGGTCTGCTAGCAGCATCGATACGTCGTTGCCGAACACCCGCTTTGGATTACCAAGGCGGGTGTTTTTTTGCGCGCTGAACGTATGTGGCGTCTGCTGTCACGTTTTATCTAATCGATGACGCGATTGCGTGTGCGCGCTTTCTCGTTTCTTGTTAGACTTCTTGAGAACCATCGATTAATGTTTGCAGGCGCAGGAGGCCATAGCTATGTGCAATGTTTCGCTCAACGGTACGCAGCCCTCAGATGCCTCCCTGCGTGTGCTACGTGCGCTTGAGGATGCTGGTCTTGAGGCCTGGTTCGTGGGCGGTTGGGTACGTGACGCACTGATGGGACGTCCTAGCCACGATGTGGACATGTGTTGCAGCGGCCTGTGGCAGGAGTCCAAAGCGGCACTCGAGGCCGTTGACATTGCGGTAGTTGAGTCGGGCATTAAATTTGGCGGCATCACGGCCATTTGCGATGGCGAGCGCATTGAGGTCACGACGTATCGCTTGGACGGTTTTTACACCGATGGCCGCCATCCCCAGAGTGTGGAGCGTGCGGCTTCGCTTGAGGACGATCTGGCGCGCCGTGACTTTACCGTTAATGCCATGGCTTGGCATCCCGATCGTGGTCTTGTCGACCGCTACGATGGCCAAGGCGACCTTGAGCGTAAACTTATCCGTGCCGTCGGAGATCCTAAGCGTCGCTTTAACGAGGACGCGCTTCGCATGCTGCGCGCGGTGCGTTTTGCCTGCCGTCTGGATTTTATGATCGAGCCTAAGACCAAACAGGCGCTTGCCGAGTGCTCGCCGCTGCTCGATGCCGTGGCACGCGAGCGCGTGGGCATTGAGCTCGAAGGCATTCTTTCGACCGGTCATGGGGGAGACGCGATGCTGCGCTACCCCGAGCTTATTTGCGCCGCCGTGCCCGAGCTTGCTGCGGGAAGGGGCTTTGACCAGTGCAGCGTCTATCATGCCTTTAATGTCTACGAGCATATCGCTCGCGTGTTGACGGTAGCGGGGGAGTTGGCACTGTGTGATGGCGTGGAGCCTTCGCCGAGCTTAATGTGGGCAGCGTTTTTGCACGACGTCTCCAAGCCTGATTGCTTTACGGTCGACCATGCGGGCAGCGGCCATTTCTACGGTCATCCCGAGCTTGGCGCCAAGAAGGCGCGCGCCATTATGGATCGTCTGGCGCTTTCGCACGATTTGATTCGCGACGTGTGCCTGCTAATCAAGTACCATGACAAGCCGCTGCGTCCCGAGCGATCCTGCCTGCTCAATATGATGCGCGCGCTTTCGGGCGAGTGCGTCGACACGCCGCGCCTGATTGACGAGCTCATGGACCTTAAACGTGCCGATACGCTGGGCAAGGCGCCGTCGTGCTTCTATTACGTCGAGACGATCGAGGAGATGCGTTCGCTCGCCCACAACCTGCTTGAGGCGGGGGAGCCCTATACGCTCAAGATGCTTGCCATCAACGGGGGCGACTTGATCCGCGCTGGCGTCAAGCCCGGGCCGGAGTTGGGGCAGCTGCTCAACGCCGCCCTCGACGCTGTGATCGAGGACAATGTTCCCAACGAGCGCGAAGCCCTTCTGGCCCATCTGCACCTGGGATAAACATCCTTTGGTTCGTCCCAAATGGGCTACCTAATTGACCTGCGCTTTCCATAACCTCACGACAAAATCTGAGCAATTTGGAATTTCTTCTTGCGCTCGCGTTTTTTGTCCCGTAATATATCTCCTCGCAGCACGGCAGTGCAGATGTCATGTGGCCCGTTCGTCTAGCGGTTTAGGACGCCGCCCTCTCAAGGCGGAGATCACCAGTTCGAATCTGGTACGGGCTACCACTTCTTTTCTGCTGACGCTTATGGCCCGTTCGTCTAGCGGTTTAGGACGCCGCCCTCTCAAGGCGGAGATCACCAGTTCGAATCTGGTACGGGCTACCATGTTTTAGATACCCGGTCTTTCGTAAGAAGGCCGGGTTTTTTATTGCAAGTGGTCTGGTCTGTTAATCCCATTTGCCTCATAGCTTTACGTTTTGCTCATCTCCCATACGGGTACAATAAGCCAGGTACTTTGACGGTCAGAAGGAGCCTCATGACGGAGTCCTCTCAGCATAGCCCAAAGCCCCAGGTCGAGGTTTCTGGCGGCGATGACAACAAGAGCGCGCGTCGCGGCGCTATCTTCATCGGCGTTGTGCTAATCGGCTACATCGTCTATCTGGTCGTGACCGGGCAGATGGGGCAGTTTTGGGCCGCTATGTCCAGCGTTCAGATGCCCTGGCTCTTTGCTGCATGCTTTTGTATGTTTCTGTATCTTGTTTTTGGCATCGTGGCGTACGCAATTGCCGTTTGGCTCGACCCCGATTCGCCCGTCGGCATCCGCGACCTCATTTCGGTCGAGGCGAGCGGAATCTTCTTTGGCAACTTGACGCCCATGATGATGGGCTCTACGCCTGCCCAGATTTACCGCCTGACCAAAGCCGGCCAAAACGTGGGCGAGGCAGGTGCCACGCAGTTCACCCGCTTTATCGTGTACCAGTTTGGCCTGGTGGCATGGGGTGCCATTCTGCTGCTCGCCCGTATGCCGTTTTTCGCCGAGCGTTATGGCGACATGACGCTGCTGTGCGTCTTTAGTTTTGGCGGCCACTGCTGCATCCTGCTCGGCATCTTTGCCGTGGCGTTGATGCCCAAGACCGTCACGCGCGTCGCTCATTGCATCATTAATTGGCTCGAGCGCGTGGGCGTCTCGGCTACAAAGATCGAGGGCTGGCGCACCTTTGTCGATGGCGAGATCTACTCGTTTTCCGAGAAATTCAAACTCTCTGCCGGTCATTTTTCGTCCATGCTGCTCACGGTCGTCATCACTATGCTGCAGCTTGCGTTTTTCTACCTGGTTCCGTACTTTTTGATGCTCTCCTTTGGCCACCACGAAGTTGACTTTTTCTCGGTCATGGCCGCGAGCGCCTTTGTCCAGCTGCTGAGCTCCGCCGTTCCGCTGCCCGGCGGTACTGGTGGCGCCGAGGGTGGCTTCGCACTGTTTTTGGGTCACTTTTTTGGCACGGCCTCTACTGCCGGCTATCTACTGTGGCGTCTGATCACCTTTATCGCGCCGACCATTTTGGCTGCCCCACTGCTGGGCCTTAAGAGCGCTCACAACGAGAGTATTCATGCGCGCTGGGATCGTGTGATGCGAAAGCTTGGACGCACGCCTCAGACGCCCTCTGCGCCCGTTAAGTCGCATCCTGCGTACCAGGTTACCGTGGACCCCAATCAGAGTGCTCAAAAGGCTGCTGTGGCCTCTAAGCCGGCTCGCAAGACCTACGTTCGTCAGACTGGCGACGGTATCCGCGTTTCCCCGGCGGCGCTCAATAAAAAGAAGCGGCCCTAGGACTCAGTGGGCGAGTCGTGCGTTCTTGATGACGCTCGTCATTGCGATGTGAGTTGTAGGATAATCCTCTTACGTTGATTATCTCCCACATGTAGAGGACTTACAGGTGGGCTGTTGACATGAAGGGGACACGTCTATGGCTACCACCAAACCGCGCCTTGACCGTCGTATCGTCCGTAGTCGCAATGCGATTCTTTCGGCGTTTGAGCGACTGCTTATGGAAAAGCCCCTGGCCGATATTACGGTGAGCGCTATCGCGCGCGAGGCAAATGTCGACCGTAAGACCTTCTACGTGCACTTTGGCACGGTCGACGGTTTGCTCGACGCCATTGCCGTCGATGTGGTTGAGATGATTGTCGATTCGGTCGAGAAAACGCTTTCCTCCATGGGTGGCGACACCAACGAGCGCGCACTTGGCGCTGCGGCGTCCTTTTTCAAGACCGTTAACGAGGCACTGTGCAACAACCTTGTGCTTAATCGCCAGTTGATTGAAAACATTCCGCTCGACGACTTTATGGCTCGTCTGCGCGTGCCGCTCGAGCATGAGATTGCCGAGCGCGATCTGCTGCCCGTGGGCCTAAAGGACGAGATGTTCGATTTCTACCTGGCGTTTTTGCTGTCCGGCATTATCGGCATCTATCGCACGTGGGCGTTGTCGGACGGCTCGGTTCCCATCGAGCGCGTCTCGGCGGTCGCCAACGACCTGACTCTTAATGGCCTATCCAGCCTGGAATCTCGTTTCGAATAACACTAGCGCCTCGCCTTATCCTCCCTGAGTTGCGGTGAAATAAGGACTGAATTGGTCTTCTAGCGGCCTAAACAGTCCCTATTTCACCGCAACTCAGGGTAGAGGTTCTACTGATAGCGCAGACACTCGACCGGATCGAGTTTTGCGGCGCGGCGGGCGGGGTAGAAGCCAAAGATCACGCCGATGCCGACCGATACGGCAAACGCGAGCAGCACAGTTGTAATGGAGAAGCTCGGCGTAATCGTCCCGGTGGCTCCGAACTCGCTCATAATGCCCGAGTTGGCGGCAAAGAACGTGAGCCCCCAGGCCAGCAGATAGCCAATCACGACACCTAAAATGCCGCCGGTGATGCACAGCGCCGAGGATTCGGCCAAAAACTGGGCGGTGATGTCACGTCGGCTTGCGCCCAGAGCGCGGCGAATGCCAATTTCGCGGATGCGCTCGGTCACGTTGGTGAGCATCATGTTCATGATGCCGATACCGCCCACAAGCAGCGATATGCCGGCAACCGCGCCCATGATGAGCGAGAAGGCGCCCATAAAGGAGTTGAGGGCATCGATAGCGCTCTTCATGGAGCTTGCCGACACGCTTTCATAATCGTCGTCCTCCGAGATACCCTTCATGCTGCGAACTTTGGATTCGATCGTCTTGCAGAGCTCGTCCATATCGGTGCCCTCGGCGGCGAGTGCCGTCACGCTGGGAAACGACGGATTGTCATCGCCGTAGAGCTCGGAGATCGTTGCTCGTGGCATGTACAGGCTCAGCGAACCCATGGAGTCGTTGCCGCCGTCGATGACGCCAATGATCTGTACGTCTCCGCTCGAAACCTTGATGGTCTTGCCAATCGCGTCCTGTTCGTTGCCGTACAGTTGATCGGCGCCGCCGCGGCCAATGAGCGCCACGTGCGCGCCGGATTTGGACTCGATGTCGCTATAGGTGCGACCGGCGACGATCTTGCTGGCGCCCACGGCGTCGAGCATGTCGCTATCGACGCCCTGTGCCATGACGGTATAGCTCTTATCTCCAACTCTGTACTCGGAATAGGCGCTGTCGACGATGCCGATCTGCTCAATTTGCGGCACCATTTTTCGTAGCTTTTCAACATCCGAATCGGTGAGCTCTTGGGACGAGTAGATCTGCACCATGCGGGCCGCGTTGAGGCCCAAGCTGTTGACCAGGCTGTTTTGGATGCCGCCGATGAGCGAGGTCATGGCTATGACCGAGGCGATGCCAATGACGATACCTAGGATAGTGAGCAGGCTACGTCCCTTGTTGGCCTCGAGCGAGTGCAGGGCTTCTTGGACAAGATCGCGGGTGCTCATGCCTTCGCTCCTTTCGACGGTGTAGAAGGTACATCAATCGCGGGTAGGCTGCTGACGGCCCCGTGTAGCGTATACGGCACATGCGTGATATATGCGCCGTCATGGATTCGCCCGTCGCGAATGGTCACGGCTCGGTCGGCCTCGGCGGCAATGCCCGGGTCGTGCGTGATGAGCACAACGGTCTTACCGCGCTCTTGGAGCTTGTGGAAGGTTTCCATGACGAGTGCCCCGGTTGCCGAGTCTAGGTTTCCCGTGGGCTCGTCCGCCAGGATGATGGGCGGATCGTTGACGAGGGCGCGCGCGATGGCGACGCGCTGCATCTGTCCGCCCGAGAGTTCTGATATGCGGTGGTCCCAATGGTCGACCGGTAGTGTGACGGCTTGCAGCGCGTGCACGGCGCGCATTTCGCGTTGACTGCGCGGCACATTGGTGTAGGACAGCGGCAACATGACGTTTTCGATAACCGACAGACGTGGCAGCAGATTGAAACTCTGAAAGACAAAGCCGATGCTCAGCGCACGCACCTCGGTGAGCTCATCATCGTCGAGTTCGGCGACATTGAGCCCCTGCAGGTAATAGTCGCCCGCCGTCGGTTTGTCCAAGCAACCCAGGATATTCATGAGCGTCGACTTGCCCGAGCCCGAGGGGCCGGTGATGGCGACGAACTCACCGGGGTCTACCGCCAGGCTCACATTGTGCAGAATGTGAGCGCAACCGGCCTCGCTCTCAAAGATGCGGTGCACGTTGCGGATGTCAATGACGGGGCGCATTACATGCCCTCGTCGGCGGGCATGCCGTCGCCGCCGTCTGCCGTCATGCCCGCGCCGGTATCCACCACGATGGTGTTGCCATCGCGCAGCTTGGTAACAGGCACGTTAGGGTTGATCTCGTTGCCCTGGTCGTCGCGCTTGACCTGCGTCTTGCCGACCACGGCGTCGTTGTCGTTTTGCGTCACGACGGTCACCTTCACGCGGCGCGTTTCCTTGCCTTCGTCATCGGTGGCCAGATTGACGTAATAGCGCTCGCCGTCCTCGGTCATCAGCGCCATGGTGGGCACCATGACCACGTCGTCAAGCTGTTCGGTTACCACCGAGACCTCGGCAGTCATACCGGGCTTAAGGCGGCTATCGGGTGCCTCGATGAGTATGTCGACGTTAAAGGTCACGCTGCTGCCGCCACCACCGTTGGCGGCGTCGGAGTTTGCCACCGATGCGATAGCCGTGACGGTGCCCTGGCTCACGATATCGGGAAACGCAGGATAGGTAACGTTGGCGCTCTGGCCCACAGCGATCTTGGCGATATCCTTTTCGCCTACCTGAACGGTGACCTTCATCTTGGAGAGATCGGCGATCTGCATGCACTGTTTGCCGCCGCTCGTGTCGCCTTCGCCCATGACCATGCCTCCGGTCACCGTAGCGCCCACTTTGGCGTTGAGCTCGACGATGCTACCCGAGCTGGGGGCCTTTACGGTGCGTTCGGCCGCCTTGGCGTTTGCCTGGTCCAGGGTTGCCTGGGCCGAGGCGAGATTGCGCTGGGCGCTCGTGACGGCGCTGGCGTTGGCGGTTGCATCCGTCGAGGCGGTTGCTCCATCGGCATCCGATGTCGGTGCTGCCTGTGCGGCGGCGAGCGCCGTCTGTGCGTTTTTCAGGTCTTCCTGGGCGGCCGTGACCGCGCGTTGCGCCTCGGCAACGGCGTTGTCGAGCTCGTCGTTTTTAATGGTCATGAGCTCGTCGCCCTCGTTGACGCTCTGACCGGCCTGCACGTTGATCGATGCTACCGTACCGTCGACAGAAGGGGAGACGACTGAGGCCGAAATAGGCTTGAGCTGTCCTTTTGCCTCGACGGTCGTGGTAAAGGTGCCTTCCATGACCATGTCGGTAACAGGTCCACCTGCAGATTGCGGCTGCGAGGTGAGGATAACGCTCACAATAATGGCTATCAGAATCATGCCGCCCACGATGCCGGCAGCGATGCCGCGTCGGATGAGCTTTTTGCGCCGACGCTCGGCACGCTTCGCCTTGAGCTTGGCGTAGGCCTCATCGTCGGATATCCCGGCGCCACCTTGCTCGTTGCTGTGTTGACGTGCCGTGGGAGCGCTTGTGATAAGCGGCAGCGTTTGGGTTGCGCCTTCCGGCACGCGCCCGGTATCGTTGGGGCCCGGGGTGATGGTGGGGACATTCGACATAGCGTCTCCTTTATAGAACATACCGCGATAAGTATATGCGCCCACCGGTTGGAGCGGGCGCATAGGCGCGTTTCTTTCAGCAATGAAAGGTAGGCGGCGCTGGACTATATTGTGTCGCGTGTGATGCGCTATGAGTGCACGACCACGCACAGACCGACTTTGATGCAATCGTGCAGTGCCTTGGCATCGGCCAGGCGCAGATTGATGCAGCCGTGGCTACCGCACCACTTGTACGATTCGGCACTATCGAAACTCGAATCGTTTTGCCAGGTGGCGTCGTGGAAGCCAACCATGTTGCCCTCAAACGGCATCCAATAGCTCACCGGGCTCTCGTATTTGGGCTTACCGGTCTTGGGGTCCTTGGCGCCGATAAGCTTGGTGGCGCCGTCGTTGCTGTTGATCTGCCACACGCCCTCGGGGGTGGCGTCTTCACCCGGTTTGCCGGAAATAAAGTTGGCCTCCCAAACGATATTGCCGCTCTCGTCATAGTAGCGCGCGTGCTGCTCGGACAGGTCGACGTCGATATACGCCTTCCAATCGGGCTCGCCCTTGGCGGTAAAGGTGTCGGCCTTCTGGGAGTAATTGATCTCAATCTCGCCGGTCTGCTTGTTGTTAATAGCATCCTCGACCTGCTTTGCAAGCGTGCTGCTATCGATAGACCAACCAAAGTCACCGCCTTCGACGGCACATTGCTTGCCATCGGCGCGCGTCCACCAACGAGTGGAGCCCACGGTGTTAAAGCCATTGGCGAGGTCTGCTGCCCAGTTGCTGATCTGGGAGGTGTCGAGTGTGGGGTTTGCAGGGTCGGCAAAGCTGATCCACTGCAGCACCGAGCTGCCGTCGACCTTGCCGGCATCGTTGCCGTTGAGCTTAAGGGTCACGTTAACGCCCAGGAAGTTGTTGGCGGCGTCGCATGCGGCCTGGATCTGGTCGTTGGTGAGCGTGCCGTTGAGCGGCTCGTAGGCATCGTTGCCGAGCTTCGTAAGATCGACGGTCTCGGCCAGCGACGCGAGCTCGATCTCCGCATACTTAATGACATGCTCGCGGTTGAGCTTTTCGTTGGAGCGGGCCTTCTCGATCGTGAACTTGCCTGCCTTCTCGTCGTAGGAGCTCGATGCCTCAAAGGTGCCCGAGCGGCCTTCGTTGAATGCGTCGATGGCGGCACCCAGATCCTCTTCGAACTGCTTTTGATCAAAGGCGTCCGAGAGCATGGACAGGTCGACGTCCTGTTCCAGGTCGATGGTACCGTGTTTGGTCGCGCTAACGTTCTTGCCACTGAGCGAGGCAATCAGGCGCGAGGGCCACAGCAGCGGCTCGTTGCTGCCGATAATCTCGTGGGCAGCTGCCTCGCCGTCGACGATTGGCTCGTCGGATTCAGGCTGATAGGTCCAGCTAAAGTTGTCACCCGACACGGTGAGCTTGTAGTGCTTCCAGGCCGAGTTGACCTTGGTGGCGGCGGAAGAGGCGTTGGAAAACGAGATATCGACGCCAGCGATGGTGGTGTTGGGGTAGGCAATCTGCGAAAACGCTACGACGCCCACGATATAGACGATAGCGACAAGGCCGAGGACGACGAAGAGCGCCGTCTTGCCGCCTGTCTTATTGCCCTTTGCGGAGCGATTGTCGGCGGGGCCGCGGTTGTTGGAAACTCGAGTGTGCGAAGGGCCCTGGTTGTGACCGGCGCCACGTGCGGAACGCTGCTGGTGCTGCTGATATTGCTGACGCTGCTGATGCTGGCCCTGATTGGGGCGTGGGGAGGTGTTTGCCGCGCCGTGCTGTTGGCCATGGGCTGGCGCGATGGGACGCGGCGATTGGATTCCTCCGGGCTGCCTGCTGGGCTGTTGCGGATTGGGAATCAGTTGGCTGCGGTCGATTTGCGACATCGTGTATATTTCCTTCGAGTTTCGCCTTGAGGCTCATCGTGTTTTAACTGGGCTTGAATTATAGCGATTACGCAGTTGCTTGTGTTATGAAAACAGTGGCGATAAACGATAGGTGGGACATATGTCCCACCTATCGTTCGCTTTTGCTCGCTATCCGCATATTCCGCATTTTGCGCACGCCGAGAGTGCCGCCGGAGCCTGCGCGATGCCGCCCTTGGCTGTCTCGCGTAACGTGGCAGGCAGGGCGTGGCCCACTGAGAGCATCACGTGAGCCATCTGGTCAAACGGCACCAGGCTCTTGATGCCGGCGAGGGCGAGTTGCGCCGAGCTAAAGGCCGCGGCCACGCCGATGGCGTTGCGGTTTTGGCAGGGCACCTCGACAAGGCCGCCCACAGGGTCGCAAACGAGGCCCAACAGGTTGCTCAGCGCGATGGAGCTGGCGTCGAGCGCCTGCTCGGGCGTGCCGCCCATCATCTGGACCAGCGCGGCGGCGGCCATGGCGGCAGCGCTTCCAACCTCGGCCTGGCATCCGCCCTCGGCACCGGCGACGCAGGCACTCGTGGTGAGGTTGAGGCCGATGGCGGCGGCGCAGTAGAGGGCATTCATGACCTGTTCGTCGTCGAGTTGCAGGTGATCGGCGAGCGCCAGCACGCAGCCGGGGACGACGCCCGCGGAGCCTGCCGTGGGGGCGGCGACGATCACGCCCATGGTAGCGGAGCGCTCGAGCACGGCCATCGCGCGGGCCACGGCATCGGTCTGAACGGGGCCCATCAGGCTTGTGCTCAAATCGTTGTGGCAGGTGGCGTCGACGAGTTTTGCCTCGCCGCCGATAAGCCCGCCGAGCGATCGCTGCGGATTAGCGATGGGGGCCGTGGTCTCCTCGCGCATGACATCGAGCACACGGCGCATGGCTGCGATAGCATGGGCCTCGCCGGTCAGACGCGCCTCGCGCACGGCCATGACGGCACCGATATTCAAGCCGAGCTCGGCGCACGCATCGAGCAGCTGCTCGCCGTCGTCGAAGATCTCCTTGGCCGAGACGCCGGGGGAGAGCGACGAGGCCGAGCCCGGGAGCTCGATAAACGTGGCGTAATCGACATTGTCGAGCTTGCGCAGCATGGGGACGACGGTGTCGTCGGGAGCGCCGTCGGTCTCAAAGACGGAATAGGCCTGGCCGCCCACCTCGGTGCGGTAGGTGCGGCAGAAGGCGATGTTGACGTGTGCGTAGGCAAGCAGGTTTGTGAGCGCTGCGAGCACGCCGGGAACGTCCTGGTGCGCCACGAACAGCGTGGAATACATGCCCGAGATATCGACGCCGACGCCGTTGATGCGGCTGATGCGCATCTTGCCGCCGCCAAGGCTCTCGCCGCGGACCTGTGCCGTGGCGCCCGTGTCGTCGACCATGTCGATGTCGACGGTGTTGGGGTGGATGGAGGCGTCGTCGCCCTTAATTTCAAAGTGATAGTCGAGGCCCTGCTCGCGTGCGAGGTCAAAGGCCTGCTTGATGTTCTCGTCGTCGGTATCGAGGCCCAAGATACCCGCGACGAGCGCGCGATCGGTGCCGTGGCCGCGGTAGGTGTGGGCAAAGGAGTTCCACAGGCCAAAGGTGACCTTGGTGATGCGGCCTTCCAGCAGGCTGGCGGCAACCTGGGCGCAGCGCAGGGCACCGGCGGTGTGCGACGAGCTGGGGCCGACCATGATGGGGCCCAAGATCTCGAATGCCGAGGTCGTAGCTAGTGTTTGCGGCTTGCCTGCCATATGCGCTCCTGTTCTATCCCGTCGTTCCGAGGGCTTTGGTATTTGGTCGCCTGCTCTACAGTCCTGGCTCGCACGGAGGCCACATTAAGTGGCCTCCGGCTCGTGCGGAACTCGCGATCGACCAAATACCAAAGCCCTCGGAACTTAGGATACATGGTAGGGGCACGCTTGCTGCAAAATTCATCAGCTGGGGACGTGCTGTTCATTGCGCATCGAAATATTCACACCACCGTGAAAAAAAAGAAGTACCGGTTGGGGCCGGTACTTCTTTTGGTTCTAATGCTTTGCTGTCTGGGCTCTGTGAACCTATTTATAGGCCGCAGGCTGCCTTGAGTTCGTTGACGCGGTCGGTCTTCTCCCAGGTAAAGTCGGCGTCTTCGCGGCCGAAGTGACCGTAGGCTGCCGTCTTTTCGTAGATGGGGCGACGCAGGTCTAGGTCGCGGATGATGGCGCCCGGGCGCAGGTCGAAGGTCTTCTCTACGGCCTCGACGATCTTGTCCTCGGCAACATGCGCGGTACCGAAGGTGTCGACCATGATTGAGAGGGGCTTGGAAACGCCGATGGCGTAGGCAAGCTCGACTTCGCAGCGGTCGGCCAGGCCGGCGGCGACCACGTTCTTGGCGACCCAGCGCGCGGCATACGCGGCGGAGCGGTCGACCTTGGTGCAGTCCTTGCCGCTAAAGGCGCCGCCGCCGTGACGGCCGTAGCCGCCGTAGGTGTCGACGATGATCTTGCGGCCGGTGAGGCCCGTGTCGCCCATGGGACCGCCCACGACAAAGCGACCGGTGGGGTTCACGTAGATGTCCGCGTTGCCCCACGGCATGTTCTCGGCGGCCATGACCGGGGTGATGACGTGCTCGATGAGGTCGGCCTTGATCTTGCCCATGTCCTCGATCTCGGCGGCATGCTGCGTGGAGATGACGATGGTCGTGACCTCGACGGGCTTGCCGTCCTCGTAGCGCACGGTGACCTGGGTCTTGCCGTCGGGGCGCAGGTAGGGCAGGGTGCCGTCGTGGCGTACGGCGGCCAGACGCTCGGCCAGGCGGCTTGCCAGGTAGTGCGGCATGGGCATGAGGGTCTTGGTCTCGTTGGAGGCATAACCGAACATCATGCCCTGGTCGCCGGCGCCGATCAGGTCGATCGGGTCGGTGGTGGCGCCGGTCTGGGTTTCGAAGGACTCGTCAACGCCCTGGGCGATATCGGGCGACTGCTCGTGGATGAGGCTCATAACGCCGCAGGTGTCGCAGTCAAAACCGAACTTGGCACGGTTGTAGCCAATGCGGCGGATAACGCCGCGGGCGATTTCCTGTACGTCGACGTAGGCCTGGGTGCGGATCTCGCCGGCAACGATGACCGTGCCGGTGGTCACGAGGGTCTCGCAGGCGCAGCGGACGTTCTCAACGTTGGCGGGCACGCCGTTGGGCGCAATGTAGCCCTGCTCCTGCAACTCTATTTCTTTAGCGAGGATTGCGTCGAGGACGGCGTCGCTGATCTGGTCAGCGATCTTATCGGGATGACCTTCGGTCACCGACTCCGACGTAAACACAAAGGACCCGTGTTGGGGTGGGATGGAACGAAGTTCTTCTGACATGATTGTCCTTTCAAAAACGTGTCCCGGCGACCGTTACCATTCCGCCGGGCTCTGTATGCAAGGGCACATCATAGCGCGTAAATCCAACATTCACACCCTTTCCGCACCTACTCATTGGGGACAGACTTAAATGACCAGCCAACTCATTGGGGACAGACTTAAACGAGCAGTCTTAAACGACCAGCCTAGTAACGTCCCTAAGTGCCGACAGGTTGCCCAAAGACTGGTCATTTAAGCCTGTCCCCAATGAGTGGGTCGATGCCCTTTGTGCGGAGGTCGCATTGTTGCTTTATACTGGTGCAGTTAGACATCCATCCTGCAATCGAGGAGATTTCCATGGCATCAGACGTTCGCGTCCGCTTTGCACCCTCACCGACGGGCAAGCTGCACATCGGCGGCGCCCGCACCGCTATCTATAACTGGGCTTTTGCCCGCGCAAACGGCGGCACGTTCATCCTGCGCATCGACGACACCGACCCCACCCGCTCCACCGACGAGAACACGCAGATCATCCTGCGCGCCATGCGTTGGCTGGGCTTGGACTGGGACGAGGGTCCCGAGGTGGGCGGCGACTTTGGCCCCTACGCCCAGACCGAGCGCCTGGACCTGTACAGGCAGGCCGCCCAGAAGCTCTGGGACGAGGGCAAGGCCTATCCCTGCTTCTGCACCAAGGAGCAGCTCGACGCCGATCGCAAGGCCGCCCAGGAGCGCAAGGACCCCTTCCAGGGCTATCAGCGCCGCTGCCGCGATCTTGATCCCGAGGAGGCACGCCGCCGCATCGAGGCCGGCGAGCCCTACGTCCTGCGCATCAAGGTTCCCGAGGACCGCGGCGACGTCGTCATCCACGATGCCGTCCATGGCGAGGTGACCTTCGACGCCAAGGAGCTCGACGACTTTGTCATCTTCCGCTCCGATGGCACGCCCACGTATAACTTTGCGACCGTCGTCGACGACGCCATGATGAAGATCACCCACGTTATCCGTGGCGATGACCACCTTTCCAACACCCCTCGCCAGGTCATGGTCTACGAGGCCCTCGGCGCGCCCGTGCCCACGTTCGCCCACATCTCCATGATCCTGGGCGCCGACGGCAAGAAACTCTCCAAGCGCCATGGCGCCACCTCGGTGGAGGAGTACCGTGATGCCGGCTACCTGCCCGACGCGTTCGTCAACTACCTGGCGCTGCTCGGCTGGTCGCTCGACGGCGAGACCACGATCATCCCGCGCGATGTCCTGGCCAGCAAGTTCTCGCTCGACCGCATCTCCAAGAACCCGGCGACCTTCGACCCCAAGAAGCTCGACTGGGTCAATGCCGAGTACATCAACGGCATGTCCGATGCTCAGTTTGCCGACGAGATCATGGTCCCCGAGCTGCACGAGGCAGGCCTCATCGAGGGCAACGTCGAGTACGGCGAGGACTGGATCGACGCGCTTGCCGCCATCGTCAAGCCGCGCACCAAGATGCCGGCCGACGCCGCGACCGTCGCCACTCCTATCTTTGCCACGGCCGAGACGCTCGAGTATGACGAGAAGTCTGTCAACAAGGGTCTGGCCAAGGAGGGCATGGGTGCCATTCTGGATGCCGCCAAGACCGCGCTCGAGGGCGTGGACGAATGGACGGCCGCGAACATCGATGCCGCACTTGAGCCGCTGCCCGAGCAGATGGACCTCAAGAAGCGCGTGGTGTTCCAGGCCGTGCGCGTCGCCGTCTGCGGCAACATGGTGAGCCCTCCGCTGGGCGAGACCATGGCGCTCGTCGGCCGCGACGACTGCCTGGCGCGCATCGACCGCGCCCGCACGATGGCGTTGTAACAGTCGCGTAAACGCATGTATCCGAGCCCCGCTCACCACGAGTGGGGCTCTTGTTTCTCAAGACGTATGGGATGGGAGGTACAGAGACCATGGCCGAGCAACTGTCACTGTTTGGTTCGCCTGAACCCGAGCGGGCTTCCGTAAAGCCTGTCCGCACGGCCAAGCAGGCCAAGCCCGCGCCTGCGCCCGAGCCCGTTTCCGCCTATGCGAGCGTGGTCCTCGACATTCCCACCCGTGCGCTGTCCGAGCCGTTCGCCTACGGCATTCCGCAGTCCCTTGCCAATGAGGCCCAGATCGGCTCCACCGTCCTAGTTCATTTTGGAAACCGTGCGGCCGCTGGCTATATCGTCGACATTGCGTCTGGGCTGGGCGAGCTGCAAGGAAACACCGTCCTTGATCCAGTGCGCATCAAGCCCGTCGAGGCCATCCTCAGCAAACCGCTCTTTGGCGCCGAGACCGCCCGCATTGCGCGTTGGATGAGCCGCGAGTATGTCGCGACGCTTTCCGAATGCCTGCGTCTGTTTTTGCCTCCGGGCGGCAGCCCGCGTGTCGTGAAGGGCGATGACGGGGCGTGGACGGTTGAGCGCCCAGCCGTCAAGCCTATTCAAAACCGCTGGGTCATGCTCACGCCTGAGGGTTTCGACTATACGCCGCCCAAGACCGCCGTTCGTCAGCGTCAGCTCATCGAGGCGCTCCAGTGCGGCCCGGTCACGACGCGCGATCTCAACCTGCTCTACAACAGTATGTCGGCGACCATCAAGGCGCTCGAAAAACGCGGCGTCGTGGTGGTGGAGGAGCGCCGCGCCTGGCGTGGCTGCAGCGAGCAGACCACGTTGTCCTCGGCAAGCGGCAAGGCGCCGGTCGCGCTCACGGACGGCCAGCAGCAGGCGCTCGCGCAGATTGAACGCGCGCGCCTTGACGCCCACGGCGACGTGGTCCTTGTCGATGGCGTCACCGGATCCGGTAAAACCGAGGTCTACCTCTCCGCTATCGAGCGTGTGCTCGCGGCCGGTCGCTCGGCCTGCGTGCTCGTGCCCGAGATCTCGCTGACGGCCCAGACCGTCGGCCGCTTCCGCTCGCGCTTCGGTGAGACGGTCGCGGTCTTCCACTCGCGCCTTTCGGCCGGCGAGCGTCTGGACCAGTGGGATATGGTCGCCAGTGGTGCCGCGCGCGTTGTCGTCGGCGCGCGTTCGGCACTCTTTTGCCCGCTCAGCGATTTGGGCCTCATCATCATCGACGAGGAGCACGAGACCAGCTACAAACAGGGCTCCAGTCCGCGCTACCATGCGCGCGAGGTGGCGGCCGAGATGGCGCGCCGCTATCGCTGCCCGCTCGTGCTGGGCTCGGCCACGCCTTCTGCCGAGGCCCTCGATCGCTGCCGCCGCGGCACGTACAACGGTGTCACCTGGACGCGCGTCGAGATGCCCGAGCGCCCGGGACACGCCGTGCTACCCACGGTCCGCATTGCCGACCTGCGCCGCGAGTTTTCGCACGGCAGCCGCTCCATGTTCTCTAAACCGCTGATGGAAGGTTTGGAGCGCGTTGTAGAGCGCCGCGAGAAGGCTGTGCTGCTGCATAACCGTCGCGGTTTTGCGCCGTTTTTGATGTGCCGCGAGTGCGGTTGCGTCCCCACCTGCAACCACTGCTCTACGGCGCTTACGTACCACGAGCGCACCCATACGCTGCAGTGCCACACCTGTGGTTCGTCCTGGCGCGTGCAGCCCTATCCCGCGCCCACGAGTCGCTGCCCCAAGTGCGGCAGCCGTTACCTGGCAAAAATGGGTCTGGGCACGCAGCAGATCGAGGATGCGCTGCACCAGATGCTGCCCGAGGATGTAGCCATCATTCGCATGGACGCTGATTCCACGCGTGGCAAGGACGCGCATAAGAAGTTGCTCGAGCAGTTCGATGCCGCCGATTGCGCGGTGCTGCTGGGTACCCAGATGATTGCCAAGGGCCTCGACTTTCCCGAGGTCACGCTCGTGGGTGTAGTCAATGCCGATTTTGCGTTAAAACTGCCCGATTTTAGAGCGGGGGAGCGCGCCTACGATTTGCTGGAGCAGGTCGCCGGTCGTGCCGGACGCGGCGATCGCCCTGGCGAGGTCGTCATCCAGACCTACCTGCCCGAGGACCCGGTCATTCGCGCCGTCGCCGAGCACGACCGCTCGATCTTTACCGACTTCGACCTGGACCAACGCCGCGACGCCCTGTATCCGCCCTTCGTGCGCCTGGTCAACATTTTGGTGTGGTCGGCAAGCCGCGACGATGCACAGGATTATATCGGGCGCATCGCAAAGCTGCTCAAGCGCCGATGGCATGCCGCCGCTCCCGACTTTTTGCGGGCGGGCAGCGCGGTGCCGCAGGTGCTGGGCCCGGCTTCATGTGTAATCGAGAGAGCTAAGGACCGTTATCGCTTCCACCTGCTTGTGAAGTCGCCCGTAGGGTACCATGTCTCTGATGATATCGACGCCTGCCTCAAAGAGGTGGGCTCCGTGCGCGGCGTGAGCGTGAGCGTTGACGTCGACGCCTATGATTTGATGTAACAACCCGAAAGGATGGCCATGGAAGCCAACGGAATCGTACTGTCGCCCGACCCTCGTCTGCGTCAGGAGTGCGCCGTCATCGAGGAGATCACCCCGGCGATCGAGGCGCTTGCCGAGAAGATGAAGAAGATGATGTTCGAGAACGGCGGCTGCGGCCTGGCTGCCCCGCAAATCGGCGAGCTCATCCAGCTCGTCACCATTGACTGTGACTACAGCGACAAGAACGACTACGATCCGTACGTGCTCATCAATCCTGTCATTGTTGAGCAGAGCGACCATCTGGTGCCGTTTAGCGAGGGCTGCCTGTCCATCCCTGGCATTAGCTGCGAGATCGAGCGTCCCGATCACGTTATCGTCGAGGCGTACGACCTGGATGCCAACTTGATTCGCTATGAGGCCACGGGCGATTTGTTCTGCGTGTGTCTGCAGCACGAGATTGACCATCTGCACGGCAACACCATGTTCGAGCGACTCAAGCCGATGCAGAGGCTCAAGGCCGTCAAGGAGTACCAGGACGCCCTGGCTCGCGGCGCTCGACCGGGCGAGACGGAGTAGGTCGTCCGTCCCCGGGGCGCCCGCCTA